>CAWDMX010000004.1:0-1165650 GCA_963803545.1 uncultured Gammaproteobacteria bacterium
ACAAGGAATCAAGCCAACGAGGTAGATACCAATTCCAGCTCTTAAGTAAGGCCATTGTCGAAGGCACGAGAATACTACGTACTAAAAACGCGTCTACAAAAATCGCAACCGCTATGCCTAAGCCAAATTCTTTTACCATAAGAACATCGGCTACCAGAAATGATCCGCATAAAAGAATGACAATCAATGCAGCACTTGTTATCAATTTACTGCTATGAACAATGCCAAAGATAATACTTTGACTATTGTCTTTAGTTTTTAAATACGATTCTTTAATTCTGGATAATAGAAATACCTCGTAATCCATTGAAAAACCGAATAATGCACAAAAAATAATTATTAGCAGACTAATATCTAATAGGCCCTGAGGCTCAAAGTTGAGCAGATTATGGAAGTGTCCCTCTTGAAAAATAAATACCAGAACTCCATAACTCGCACATAAACTCATAATATTCATTACAATGGCTTTTAAAGGCAATAAAACTGAGCGCAATAGAAATAATAATATTAGATACGTAAGAATACCAATCCAAATTAGTGCATACATATAAAGGCTGTTAATACTGCTTAAAACATCCGCATTGGTAACAGGCACTCCGGTAACTTGCATACGCAAACCAGGGCCTAGCGTATGTTTTTTAAGGTTGGAAATGAGCTCTCTGGTCAATTTAGAGTTACTAGGATACTTACTTGTAACAGATAGAACTGTAAAATTGGATGTGGTAGTTAACGCCAATGCTTGCTTGATATTTTTATTTGAAATGGGTGGCTTGAGTAGAGCATGATACTCTTTGTTGCTCATAATTTTCGGGTTGATTAGACCCGATACAGCGGCAATAGCCGCGTCTTCTTGAAGTTGTTTGGTTAATGTATACAGTGCAGTGATATTTTTGCTAGTTAAAATGGAGTCTTTACTAGAAACAACCAGTAGAATTGGATTTAGAGTGTTGCTGTTGTATTTAGCCGCATAGCTGTCAAAAAATTGCCGGCTTTCAGCGTCTTTAGGTAAAATTCGATAATCGGACAGTCCAAAGTTTACTTTTAAAAATGGAATTCCAAGAAACACTAAAAGACTCAAAATAAAAATAAAAAAACTAACAGGACTTTTTAAAACGGTAGAAGACAACCATTTCCAATAATTAAAGCGCTGATTTTTTGAAAAGCTCCTGATTTTTATGGGGATTCTAAATGAGTTTTCTTGAAGCAATGCGAGAAACGCTGGAAGTATCCACAGCGAACTTACTAAAGCCACAAACACGGCGGTAAGTCCTCCAATGCCAATCGAGTAAAGAATGGTGATTGGAAAAATGAGTAGCGCGCTTAAACTAATAAAAACAGCAAGGCCACTAAAAAAAACTGCTCGGCCGGCTGTATGCATGGTGATAGCTAAAGCCTCTTGCGCTGAATGGGAGCTCAATTCCTCACGAAAACGGGTAATAATAAACAGTGAGTAATCTAAACTAAGACAAAGCCCTAATAACAATGCGATATTAAGAGTAAATATTGAAAGAGTACAAAAATGGCCAATAAAATAAAGCAGTGTCAGTATAGTAAGTGCACAACCGGCGCCTAAGGCAATAGGAATGGATGCCGCGACAACAGAACCAAAAACTAAAATTAAAGTGATTATGGCTATTGGTGCTGCAATCATATCCGCTTTATATAAGTCTTTTTGTGTCTGCTTGCTTATACCCTCAAGAAATAACGCTTCGCTACCGATGAGCATCGTCATATCACTAGGTTTAGCTATTAGTTTTTGCACGTCTTGCAGTTGGCTCGGGGTAAGTGCTGTGTTGTCTTTAAAGAGAACTAGTGCATAAGCCGTATGACGGTCTAAGGATATTTGTTGGTTCATAAGTGAAGGATATTCCACTAAAAAGGGTAGATTTAATTCCCTTAGAGGAGCTATTGATTTCTTTATTTTATGAATAAAGGCAGGGTTCGTCGCTAATAAATTTTTACTGGTATACATTATCAACACGCGATTGCGATAATAATCTAAATTATTACTAAGAAAACTATCAGCTTTCGCGGTGGCTGAACTATTATCAACAAAACCGGTAGTCTTGAAAGGTGTTGTTATAGTAGGTAGGAAAGGAATACACCCCGCAATTATAATCAACCATATCACAAGCACAACAACCTTATGGTTGTAAATAAGCCGTCCTAAGCGCTTAAAAATTGATTCCTTCATTTAAAGCCCTGTTAATTCAGATAATACTCCTAATTATAACTTAGTTTGGAAAATACGCAGCGGTTGGAAAATTTTCGAATATAACCGCTTCAATTCTCGTATTTTTTTTAGTAATAGCTATAATAGCGTGCTTTGATAGCCAGAGAATTCTAATGCGCATTTTTCTATGTATGATACTAACAATACTAATTTTATTTTCTTATACGAGTGAGCTTTGCGCTAAGCGTTTTGGTGGAGGTAGAAGTTTTGGGGTCCAACGTTCGGCTGCTAGCTATAAAAATTACGGCGCAAAACCTGTTACTAAAAGTGTAAGCTCGGGTCGATGGGGAGGGGTACTTGCTGGCCTGGTTTTAGGCGGCTTATTAGCAACATTATTTATGGGCAATGGTTTAACTAATGGGTTGCTTTCCTGGCTAATAATTGCTGGGATTATAGTATTTATAATTAGAGTGTGGCGTAATAAATCGCAGTCTAGTAATCAGTCTTTTGCTCAGGCTAAATCATCAGATAAGCAAGCGCCTGCATTGGTCTCCAGCATCCCGAATATTGCAAATTTTAAAGGAGATGAGTTTTTACGGGAAGTCAAAGTTTTGTTTATACGCTTGCAAGCGGCTGTTCAGGAAAAAAATTACGCGGATCTCCGCTTGTACACCTCACCTGAAGTATACGCAGAAATTTCTATGCAATTGCAAGAAGAGCCTACTACCAATACAACAGAAATTGTGGCATTAGAAGTGGAAATACTAGATGCGCTGACAATTGCCAATCACCAAACTGTTTCGGTACGCTTTACTGGAAACATTAAGGAAGGCAACACTCCGATGCAGCCTTTAAGTGAAATTTGGCACTTAAGACCGCGCATTGAAAGTGGAGTTTGGATGGTTTGTGGGTTGCAGCAGGAATAAAAATATATATTTTGTTTAAAAGGAGTTTGTAGGTGTTTGTTCGTTATTTAAATAATTACCGAAACATTCCCAGTTTGAGTTGGGTTTTATTACTTTTAACGCTTATTGATGCGTTAGGAGCTGGATTGGGTTTTTTTATCGCCTTATATTTCAAAACCTATCTTAATTTTTCCGTAATTGTTATCGGACAAATTTTATCAAGTTTTGGTTTTGGTACAATTATAGGCGGATGGTTTGGCGGAAAAATGATCGATAAGATTTCTCCAAGCCTTACTAATGTACTAAGTTTGCTTCTCTCAAGCCTCTGCTTTTTCTTGCTTGCGTTATTTAAAACAGCTGATCAGCTGATGATTATATTATTTTTAATGGGGATTGCCGGTACTAGTTTTAATGCATCCAGTAGCGTATTAATTTTAAAAATGGCGGAACATAGCGAACAATTACGGTTGAAATTGCTAAATTTAAAGTCTGTATTTTCTAATTTGGGGTTAGTGATATCAGCAACGCTTCTGACCACGTACGCCCATCATGATTTTTACTATATTTTTATTGCCATGGCGGTATTATTGTTCATTGCTGCTTTATACCAATATAAAATTAATCCAGCTTATCCATTCAAAGCGCAATCTTTGGTTACAGCAAATGCGCAAGAGAGTACGAGCCTATCCAATAAATTATTTTACGCCACTTTATCTACCGTGTTTGTAGTAGGACTGGTGATAAGTCAACACAAAATAGCTTATCCATTATTTGTAAATCGTTGTTTCACGTCAACTACCGTCGCAAGTTTAATTTTTATCCTAAATCCATTAATAATCGTTTTTTTTCAGCCGGCAATTTTTAGTACTGTACAGAAACTTAACAAAATAACTTTAATGGGTTTAGGCGCAATTATATTGTGTACGGGAATGTTAGTATTAACTTTGCCCCAATATTTAAGTGTCTTTATGTTATCGGTTGTACTGTACTCCCTAGGAGAAATAATATTTGTACCGTTATCCCAATTACTATGTTACCAATCGCTCAACGCAGCAAGTAAAGGCAAAGCCATAGGACTATGGCGCGCAACCTTTGCTGCAAGTAATATGATAGGGCCCTATGTGGGAGAGGTAATTTACGATATAATCGGTCCTAAAACAGTATGGATACTTTGTGGAGCTTTAGGTATAATAGCATTGCTAATTACCTTTTATTTGCTATTCGATAAAGATTTAAGGATGTATTATCGAAGTTGTAAATAGACAATAATTTATCTGTATTTGAATTTTTTTTATGTTTTTAGTTTTTATTTAGAGCTTGTTCGCATAATTTATATTTAATAGCGGAGAGTATTTATTTTGGAAAATTGATATAATTAATATCTAATTGTAAAATCATGCGATATTTTGATAATGAAAAAAAAACTAATTATTGTTGGTTCAGGTATTAAGTCGCTCTCTCATCTCACAAGAGAAACTGAATGTACGATAAAAGAAGCTAATTTAGTCTTATATCTTTTAAACGAGCCAATAATTGAGCAGTGGATACAAGTTAATTCCAACAAATATGAATCTCTAGAAGATATTTATTTTAGTCATAGTTTGAGATCAGATGCGTATGCAGAGATATCAAAAAAAATTATAGCTTCGTTAGATATGTTTGAACATTTATGTGTGGTCATGTACGGGCATCCAATTTTCTTATGTGATTCAATAAGTAATCTAACAGAAATTTTGAGGAATATGCTCATTGACTTCATGATTTTGCCTGCAGTTTCATCGCTAGATTGTCTGTTTGCTGATTTAAAGATTAATCCATCCCAGGGATTTCATGCGGTGGATGCGACTGACTTACTTCTATACAATAATTTACTATGTAAATTTAATCATCTTATTATTTGGCAGATTGGATTAGTAGGTGTTTTGGGTAACACTAAGTCATTATCGAACGTTAAGTCTTTAAATATTCTATGTAATAAACTTATTAATTTCTATGGGCCCAAACAATGTTGTTTTATTTATGAAGCCTCTATTTATCCTCACCTCCAACCAGTAATTATAGAGATACCTCTGGAAAGACTTAATCAAGTAACAATCTCCACAATATCAACAGTGTATATTCCCGCAGAAACAAAGCCTCAAATTAGTAAGTCAAATTTTAAAGAATTGGGTATGGTTTGGGAGTAACTAATTGATTTATAGATATTCAAATTATCGTTACTTGGCAGATGATGACTTCAATTTTTGTAATGATAATGGAAGTTGAGAGCTAAGAAAAATTAAAAACGTTAATAATAATTTAAAGTCGTGTATACTGACAAACTTAACTACAGAAGTGAAGTAAAATGAAAATTACGAAAATTTTTGATGATTTATCCGTTACATCGGCTTTCAATAAAAAAAAAGTAGATAAACTTGTTTTACAGTTAGCAGATGTTAGTAAGATAAATCTTAACACGGTTGACCAATTAAGCATTAGAGCCTCTTTGTCAAACAAAGCTTTTTTCCCAGACGCAACTGTCATTTGCTCATATTAGTGAAAATTTTGTAATTATTTCAGTATCAGTTTAAATGTTTTTAGAAAAAATTTTTATACATCCTCTGAAAAATTTTGCATCCAATGAACACTTCATATTTTCTAAGTAATTTTCGTTAGAAATTTTTATAAAACGGCAATCTTCCGATACTAATTTATCGCTGTGCTCAACATTCAATCCTTTAGTATTGTGATAAAACTCTATACTGCAATTTAGCATAGCATGTTGGATAATTGTTCCTGAAAAAAAATTATTATCCTTATTGAACTCTTTACGCAATTTAGAAAAATTTCTTGAAATTTCCCACATATCTTCCATTGTGCTGCTATTATTTCTAGATTTTGGTGAAAAGCTATTAGGTGTAGGAAACTGAAGAGAATAATAAATTGGCATTTTGTTTGCGATGTCACAATTAAAGTTAATCGGACTTATTATTGTCGGGAAATAATTTTTTAATCCATATGAGTACACGATTATATTTTGCAATGCTTTTAATGGTAAAGATTCTTCGTTTTCTGTTGGCGAAAAACCAGGTGCTTGGCCAACCATTATTTCAATTAAGTGCTTAACAGTGTCAAATAAATATGGATTTGGTTTTAAATTAACTTTCTCCAACAATAGAGAGTACGCAGTATTATAATAGGACTGATTTGCTGGAAATTGCGCTCTTTGCCATGCTAATTTGAAATAATATAATTTTAATTCATTCCAGAGCGGATCATTCTGAATTTTTTCAATCCAAGATTCTGAAAAATATATTATTGTAGAGCGCCAAGAACTTGATATAGATGGGCAGTTTAAAATTTCACTAAAAAATTTTGCATGATCGTAAAGATCAACTGGTTGGTTAATATCAATATTTAGTGCCCTAGATAATTTATTGAATTTTGCTTCAGAACCAATGCTTGGTAGCAAAAAAGTACTTCGTACACCGGACATAACAGTTAAAACACCATTAGGTGAGTGATTGCTTGAATTTTTCACAGATAACGTTTGAGTAAAACTGAAAAAGTCTCCTGGTGCGTGTAAAAATTTTGGCATTGTAATTTTTTTATGTGGTAAATCAATAAACCATTCTAAATTTTTTCTTAAAACCATTCCCAAAGGTGAGTTAAATCTTCCATACCCTAAATTTTTCATTATATCAGGAGGTAAGGTTGGATCACTAAGTCGCTTATAGGATCCATTGTTATCAGGTATGAACTGACTTATTTTATCGCCAATTACATCTCCGTATGGAAACTGGAGTATAAATAAAGGGAACTTACAGTTAGGGCTTATATTTTCTACAATCTGGTAGAACTCAACATTAACATTCTTTATTTTATCCTTGATTTCATTCCAAGATATTTTCTTGATAGAGGGACACATGCTTATTCTTCCATTAAATGTATTTATATTGACCAAAAGTGATTTTGAATCAGTATTTTAGCATCCTATATTTAATTATTAAAATGATAGTTTTAAAATAAATTGTTCGGTGTTTTAATGGCCGCACTTAACAAGCTGCTGCATTATAAAGCTTGTTAATATCTAACAGTAAGTTCAATAAACGGAGATAGCAATGGATAATAATCAACGGGTTTTAGCATACACTCTTGCAAAGGAAATTAGTATTGAGGAAGCGGATGCGGTTAGTGGGGGGCAGAGTGAAACCTTGATGACCACTGGTCCTACATTTAAAGGGTCTGCTACTAATGGTTCATGGGATACATTTGCGGATTTGCATGCGGATTGGTAAGTAGGGGTTAACTAGTGGTTCTTAAAACTGCTAGTTAAACAATAAGTTTTTTAATGGATGTATTTACCATGAAGTATTTAATTGCTACAGAAGCGGATGATATTCACGCGATAATTGTTAAGCTCGCATTGGAAGAGAAAGGGCATTCTGTACGTCTTTTCTTCAGTGCTGATCAACCTACTAAGTTAAAAAATTCGATTCTTATAGACAATGAGTCGTATCAATGGAAGAGTTGGGACCGATATGAAAGTCATACGGATCATGAATACGATGTTGTATGGTGGCGTCGGGCTCGTAAGCCCTATATTCCAAATGATGCCGTTCATCCGGATGATTTGCAATTTGTAAAACGTGAAAATAATCTTTTTTTTGAGTCTATTGCGAATACTATCGGCTCAAATGCAAAATGGATTAACAAAAAGTACGCCGCTAGTCGTGCTAATTCGAAAATATATCAGCTTACCGTAGCAAAAAATTGTGGGTTGAATATACCCGAAACTTTATGTTCAAACGATCCTATTGAAATTCGCTATTTTTTGTTAAATTACGAACAAGAGGGCGTAATTTATAAACCTATGTGTACTAACTTTTGGTTTGAAAACGAGCGTATCAAGATATCTTACACAAATAGAGTTGATTTTTTAGAATTACCAAGTAATAAGCTTTTGCAAAATGCACCGGGAATATACCAAAAAGAAGTGAAGAAAAACTACGAACTGCGAGTGACCTATTTTGGTGGATTTATAGTTGCGGTAAAGCTTGACTCACAAATTCATGACGATGGCAAAGTTGACTGGCGCGCAATATCAAGCACCAAGATGCAGGTTGAATTGTATTTTCTGCCAAAAAATATTGAAGCCAAGTTAATCAAATTTATGAAAAAAATGGATCTGGAATTCGGATGTATTGATTTAATTGTGAATACAGAGGGAGAATATATTTTTTTAGAGGTTAACGAACAAGGTCAGTTCCTTTGGTTGGAGGGTAATCCCCCCATTTTTAACTGACGCTAAAAGTAGAAACTAAGCTACTAATTTCAGTTTTTGTCTGGGCGGTATACCTCCAATTGCCATGTTAGGCCGTTCGTTGTTATAAGACCACAACCATTTTGTGGCCATATTCTGAACTTCCTCGATCGTACTAAATAAATACTGGTTTAACCAATCATATCGTACGGTTCTGTTATAACGCTCAACATAGGCATTTTGTTGTGGGTTGCCTGGCTGAATAAACAATAGCGTTATTTTGTGTTTTTCAGCCCATTGTGTAAGCAAGTGACTGATATATTCAGGTCCATTATCACAACGTATCTGAAAAGGCTTACCACGCCACTCAATAACCTGATCAAGCGCCCTAATCACACGCTCAGCAGGCAAAGAGAAGTCAGCTTCAATGGTAAGGCCTTCTCGATTGAAGTCATCAATCACGTTAAATAAACGATAACTACGCCCGTTTTGTAACTGATCATGCATAAAATCCATTGACCAGCATTCGTTTATTGCTTGAGGAACCGTTAGCGCCTCTGGCTTTTCCCTAATTAACCGCTTTTTGGGTTTGATTCTTAAATTCAGCTCGAGCTCTCTATAAATACGATAAACACGCTTATGGTTCCATTTGTAACCTTTAACGTTACGCAAATATAAAAAACAAAGGCCAAAACCCCAATTGCGATTATTTTTAGTCAAACGCAACAACCAGTCTGCAATATGAGCATTTTCATCATTCAGCTTCAATTGGTAACGATAGCAAGTTTCACTAATGCTAAATAAACAACAGGCCATCCGTACGGAGATAAATTTTTCCTGCACGGCTTTCTGTGCAAGCTGCTTTCGACTGGATGGCTTAACTACTTTTTTTCAAGCACCTCGCGAAGAATCTCAGATTTTAGGCGCTCTTCAGCGTACATCTTCTTCAAACGGGCATTTTCAGACTCGAGCTCTTTTAGTCGGGTCATCATCGGCAAGTCCAGGCCACCATATTTTGCACGCCATTTATAAAACGTTGCTGAACTCATGCCATGTTCACGACAAAGTTCTGGAACAGGTACGCATGCTTCACTTTGCTTGATGATCGACATAATTTGACTGTCACTAAATTTTGATTTTTTCATGCAGAATCTCCTGCGTAAAGGGTACGAGAAAATTCTACTTTTGGCATCAATTATTTTTAGGGACGATTACCGATGCAATTGCGCTATAATTTTTTTAATGGCTCTGTAGCGATGGCTGATGGTGTTTTTCACGCCTGTACTCAGTTCAGCGAAGGTTTGGTTGTGTCCATCAGGAACAAATATAGGATCAAAACCGAACCCATCGTTGCCACGCGCAGGAAATTGCAACCGGCCTGTAACACGCGCTTCAGCAGTTATAATACTATCGGTTTCTGGACTGTATAAAGCCGCTGCGCATACAAAATAAGCTTGATAATTAGCTTTTTGTGCAAGTTTCTTTTCAAGAAAAGCGAAGGCATTTTTGAGGCCGGCTTGTTCTTGCACAAAATCTTTAGTTTTGACACCTGGGAAATTATTTAATGCAGATACGCACATTCCCGCGTCTTCGGAAAAAGTGGTTTGTTTTAAAATGCGACCATAATACCGAGCTTTATGGCACGCATTTTCTGAAAAACTAGCAAAAGGCTCCTCTGGCGGCCTGATTGAGTTTTCAGGCAAGGCTGTAACTTGAATGCGCGAAAATAATGCAAAAATAGAGCCTATTTCCGCAATTTTGTGCTGATTAGAAGTGGCAAGTAAAAGACGCAAAGCAGGCTCATTAGGTAAAAGATTGCTACTATAAATTAATGTTTAGATAATTGCTAAATAAATTTTTAATAGTGGCTCTTGTGGATTTTTTGCTAAAAGTGGATATACTTAAATTAGGTTGTAACAACTAAATAAAAACAGATTGTTTATTTATCAACAGGAGACACGTATGAAACGGATAATTAGCATAGTTTTAGCAGCAACCGCGGTTTCACTAGCTCATGCTACAATGAATACGGATGGTACAGGACTTGATTCCGGAGTTAATTCAGGAACCGAAGTTCATCCAAATATGGGTACTGATTCAGGAGCGTCAACGCAAGGTGATATAAATTCTGTTAACACACCCAACACTACTACAACACCTACCGTTCCCGACGATACGACGGTCCCTTCAACAACGAATACGGATATCACAACTCCTTCTGTATCAGATTCCGATACAGTTACACCTACAACCTTGGATAATGGAACCGTTACTCCAACTCCTAGCTCGGATATCACCGACCAGTAGTCAAGGGGTAAGCAGCCTGAGTTAAAGTAGTGCCAATACCGAGGACAATGCTCGGGCTTGCTATAGAGACACTCGCTGCAGGCCAAGGAAGGTCGCAGACCGGGGCCTGTAGTCCGTGGTAGCTTTAAGGCTAGTTGTTTTTCCGAAGAAAAAATAAAAGATCATACGATAAAGGCGCTTTTGAATAAATTGATTAATATAATATTCTGATAATTTTACCAAGCAGGTAGCTACGGCTATTATTTGCTGCAAATTTCTCATTCTGAGTATCGACGCGCCGAATATCCATAACGATAAACATCGCCATAATCAAAAAATCGACCTGCAAAGTAACGAATTGGTCTGACTATAGTGATTCGTTGATAAAGCGCGGTGAGATTACACTATGGTTTACCAATAATGCCTTTAAATCTTGGATCCTAGATCGCACAGTCAAGAAGGGTCATCCACAAGGATATTCTAATTTAGCTATTGAAACCTGTTTATTTTCACGTCTTGTTTATTGTTGCCACTGCGCCAAAAAGAAGAATTCGCTCGCTCGTTAGTTCGATTGATGGGATTAGAGCTAGATATTCCAGATTACTCAACGCTCTCTAAGCGCCGCATCAGTTTTAAGTTGCGCGCACTGGCGCAAACACTTAAACCAGCCGGTCAAATTATTATTGATTCAACAGGACTGAAGGTGTATGGAAAGGACGAGTGGCTTCAAGACAAGCATGGTGTAAACGCCCACCGTACCTGGCGTGAGTTTCATAGGGTCATTGATGAAAGGCATCAAATAGTGGCTTATGAGATCACGGATAATTCTAAAGGAGCTCCCACAACTGCGGTGGATTTACTCGATAAAATACAGCATGTATTTAATGGATTTATGGGGGATGGAGCTTAGGATAGCGTTACACTCACCAGGGCTATTCGGAATAAACAGCCTGATGCGGTATGATGCCAAACCCACACCCACACCCCCAAGAATTAAATATTTTTCTTCACCTAACCATGATAATCTAAAGCATTAAGGATAATGCTACCCAACTACAGGACGAATGATGACTAAAAAACAGCAGCAAAAAAAGACAATCCTCATAACCCCATTACTACTAATTCTGTTAAACACAACCCCCGCGCTCGCCACATCCGTGCCACTTTCATGGTTCAAACAAGGCCACCCGCTGGTGGAATTAGGCGGCTATCAAAGCCAGCCTGGCGACGCACAGCACATTAATATTCAAACATTGATTGGTGATGACTTCACCTTAAAAAACCACCAAAGCACCCACGCGCTAGTGGGGCTTGGTATGGATTGGGATGCCGCGACCAAAGGACAAACAACATGGCGCTATGGTCTCAACGCGTATTTTCTCACAGAAACTACGGTATCAGGGCAGGTGATTCAAGAAAGTCAATTCACGAATCTCGCGTACTCCTACCACGTGACCCACTTACCAATTTACGCCACCATTAAAGCAACCATTCCTATTCAATCCGCCCAACACGCCTTAACGCTAGAAGCAGGCATTGGGCCTAATGTGATGCGAGTCAGTGGCTTTAATGAAACTTCACTCGATGGCGGCATCACGATTCCTGACAAAGCGTTTAATAGTCACACACAAACGGCGCTAAGTGCCACAGCGGGTATTGGCTTCACATTCAACCCCAATGGAAAAATTCCACTAACGTGTGGTTATCGCTTTTTCTACTTAGGCGAAGGGCACCTAACCTCGGCTACAGACCAAATTAGCAACCCATTAAACACAGGCTCAATTTACGCCAACGCACTGCTCTGCGGCCTACGGTTTTAAAAAAACAAACTAGAAAAGGAATGCATCATGAAAATAAGATTTATCTTGTTAAATACAGCACTCATATTAATGATTGCACAATCTAAAGTTTCCGCAGGAACGGGCAATTTATTCAATGTTATCGCAACAGGCGCACCGGCCAATATCGCGATAACCTTATGTCTTAATGCAAAAGCTAATTTAAGTTGCCAAAACTATACGGTGACCGGGCTTAGTTTGAGCATCACACCTACGATTAATAATCATCTCTATCCATTTGCCGGAATTAAAATCAACACTACAGGGTATACATTGGGCGGAATTGGTGTGGAGTGTACAATGCTTACGAATGGTTTTTGTCTATTTGAAACAAGCAGCGCATCGTCGACAACCATTACGATTGACAATGGAACCCCAACTGTAGAGCGCTTTGCTTATGTTGGAAATTGGGATTCTATTGACCTATTACAATGTAGCGTGGATACAAACTCGGGTGCACTTAGTGCTTGCACACCAGCTGGTACGGGTTTACAGCAGATCCCGGGTGTTGTATTTAACCATGCCGAGACATTTACGTATCTTACTGAAGCCCCCACAAATAAAGTCCTACGATGCAATGTTAACTCGACATCGGGAGCATTAAGCTCTTGCACTGATAGCGGTGCTACCGGTCTGAATTACCCGAGCAGCACCACGTTAAATGCATCGGACACCATTGCATATATCTCAAATTTTTCTGCTAGCTCTGTAGTTCAATGCAGTGTTAATGCATCTTCGGGTCAGTTTAGCGCATGCGTAGATAGTGGAGCTACTAACATAAATGGGCCGCAAGACATCGTCTTAAATTCTGCTGGAACGTTTGCTTATATCGGTAATTGGAATATTAGTAACATAACAAAGTGTGCAGTAAGCCCAATCAATGGATCATTGGGATCTTGTAGCGCGACAGGATCCGGATTCTCAAATCCAACTGGAATAGCCTTGAACCCAGCCGGTACAAGGGCCTATGTTTCTAATAAACCGGCAAATTCCGTGTCTTTATGCAGCGTAGATGCAGGTACAGGCGCATTAAGTGGTTGCACCACAACCGGCTCTGATTTTTCAGGACCGACAAGCGTACTTATCAATAAAAATGGCAGCAACATTTATGTCACCAACTATGACAACGACAAGGTTATAAAGTGTAGTGTTAATCCCAGCGATGGAACCTTGAATGATTGTGCAGCCACAGGCTCAGGTTTTAATGTTCCAACAGGTCTAGCGCTATATAGTGGACACCAAAGTTAAGATAGCAAGCAAGGCTGGGCTTTGAAGCCCAGCAAATTATTCGTCAAATTACAATAAATTAAAATTATTATTACACTTCCGTTATCGACTGGTTGGCGGCAAGCTAGAGAAAAGGCGAAATTGGCAGAGGTAAGAGTGCATGATTTGAAGCATACCTTTGGCAGACGTTTACGAGCTGCTGGGGTAAGTTTTGAAGACAGGCAGGATTTACTTGGCCATCGTTCGGGAAGGATCACAACTCACTATTCTTCAGCTGAGTTACAAAGTTTATATCAAGCTGCAAACATGGTTTGTGAGAATCAAAAAAGCGGTGTGATATTAACATTATTGCGAAACCCAAAGAGTAGACCGGCAAGTCAAGATACTCAAGGGAATCAGCAAGTAACTTTATAAATACGTGATCTAGGTCACGCAAAAGTCACGCAAGGACTTTTTTAAACTTGGGAAAATCAACGTAAGTTATTGATTTATATGGTGGGCCCACTAGGACTCGAACCTAGGACCAACGGATTATGAGTCCGCTGCTCTAACCAACTGAGCTATGGGCCCGAAACGGGTTTATTGTAATTAATAATGAAGTATAAAACCAGATAAATTTGGATAATTTTAAAAATTATCCGAATGACTCTCCTTCTATAGCATTTATAGAAAGAGTTTCGTTTTATCTAGTTTTCATCTCCTTCTAAAAAGCTGCGTAATTTTTCTGAGCGAGAAGGGTGGCGTAGTTTTCGTAGCGCCTTTGCTTCAATTTGTCGTATTCGCTCACGTGTTACATCAAATTGCTTCCCTACTTCCTCAAGCGTATGGTCTGTATTCATTTCAATACCAAAACGCATACGTAATACTTTTGCTTCGCGCGGTGTTAACGTTTCCAGTATTTCTAAGGTTGCTTCGTGCAATGCCGCTTTGATGGCGGTTTCTGTTGGGGAAACAATATTACTGTCTTCAATAAAGTCACCTAAATGCGAATCATCGTCGTCACCAACAGGGGTTTCCATTGAAATAGGTTCTTTTGCTATTTTTAATACTTTGCGAATTTTATCTTCGCTTAAGTCCATTTTTGCAGCCAATTCTTCAGGTATCGCTTCCCGTCCAGTTTCTTGCAAAATTTGACGGGATATACGATTGAGTTTGTTTATGGTTTCAATCATATGGACAGGAATACGTATGGTTCGTGCTTGATCGGCTATTGAGCGAGTAATAGCTTGACGAATCCACCAGGTGGCGTAGGTGGAAAATTTATAACCACGACGATACTCAAATTTGTCAACCGCTTTCATCAGACCAATATTTCCTTCCTGGATTAAGTCCAAGAATTGTAAACCTCTATTAGTATATTTTTTTGCTATTGAAATCACTAAACGTAAATTGGCTTCAACCATTTCTTTTTTAGCGCGTCGAGCTTTGTTCTCACCGCTAGCAATTTTTTTAATAACTTCTTTAATTTCACTAACGGTTAAACCACATTCACCTACGATAGCCCCAATTTTAGCTTGTAAGGTTTTAATTTCATCAAGATTTTCTTCAACGTGGGTAACGCTGAGCTTTTTACTGTGGTTGGCTAGCAATTCATTAGCCCAAGCGGTGTTTATTTCTTGACCTGGAAACGTTTCGATAAATAATTTACGGGGTATTCGTGCTTTTTCAATACACAGGCGCATTAGATTGCGTTCGTATTCCCGAACGTCGCTACGGACGTTTCTAAAATAACGTGTTAATCGTTCTACTTGCCGAGAGGTTAATTTTAATTTTAAAAATGACACAGCCATTGTTTCCAACAACAATTCCGTTTCCGTATGCGTTCGACCCAGCCGTATTATAGAATCTTTGGCCTTGGTAAAGTTTTCACGTAAGTCATCAAAATAAATTTTAGCAGTTTCAGGATTGGGGCCTTCATCAACTTCAATGCTTCCATCGCCTTCATTATCTTCGTCATCATCTAAGTCGGATACTTCTTCAATTGAAGAAGACTGATTCTCATCGAGCAATGAGCCTAGATTGGTAGGCGGTGCTTCTTCTTCGTCTCCGTCGGAAAAGCCATTAATAACCTCGTTTAACCGCATTTCCTCAACGAGTACTTTGTCGTAATCCTCGAGAATCATCTGCACGGTTTCAGGATAATGGGCAAGAGTAATAACTACCTGGTAAATCCCTTCTTCAATACGTTTTGCTATGCGAATTTCGCCTTCACGCGTCAGCAGTTCTACTGTTCCCATTTCACGCATATATATGCGCACCGGATCGGTAGTTCGCCCTGATTCCTTATCAACAGACGCAAGAATGGAGGCCGCTTCTTCAATATCTTCGGGGGTATCTTCTGTGTTACCTAATAATGCAATTTCATCGCTACTAGGGGGCTCTGCGAAAACCATGATGTTCATAGTTGTTTCTAACATATTCTTTATAGCGTCGTAATGCGCGCTATCGACGAGATCAGGGTAGGCATCGTTGATTTGATCTTCGTATAAATATTTTTGTTCGGTGCCTAATTTGATGATGCTAGCTAATTGTAGGCGATGCATTTCCTGTTCACTTAAAGGAATTTGCTTATCATTAAGCTTATTTAATAAAAATTTATCGCTGGATTTAGTAGAGCTTGGTTTATTTGCCATAGAATACTTATAATAATGAAGCTAAAAAGTTTTAAATTATAACCCTGGATGCACTAAACATGCTAGTAGAAAATGAGTTAATTTTTATCAGCAATTGAATGGTGGCGCCGAATAACTAAATCCTGTAGCTGCTTTTGCTCGACTAGGGTTAATCCTATCTTTCTTGACTTAGTAAGATACAAGTTAATCTTAGACTCTAAGTTTTGTTTTTGCAGAAAATTTATTATTTCAATAAATTCTGAGCTCAGTGCGCTCTCAGGAACTAAATGTTCCCAACTGGCTAGTTTACTGAGAAAAGGAAACATCTCGTTATCGCGCCAATTTTCAATTAAAGCTGCGGTATTTGCCGTAGGATTGGACGCGACTTGCTGCAGCAATTGCTGCAAAACCTCCTGTCCCTCCCCGTCAAGAGACGCAATAGAGATTTTCTCAGCGCAATTGGTATAAAGCTCTGGATGCTGAAGCAATAAGGCTACGGCTTGACGCACCGGAGAGCGCGTAATGGTTTGAAGGGTAGAGGCAGAATCTGTTTCGGCGGTTTGGAGCAATTGCAAAAGGCGATGATTTTCAATGCGGGTTAGGCGCGATAATTCATCTAAGATCAGTTCGCGATCGGCTCCTAAAGGAATGAGCTGAAAAAAGGGCTTTGCGCTTGTTATCAATTGACTTTTTCCAGCAGCCGATTGCAAATCTATATTTTTTGTTATTGTTTCAAAAAAATAATCGCTCAATTTGGTAGCCTTATTAATTCGACTAAGAAAATCCGTTGGGGATTCTTGGCGAATTAGGCTGTCTGGGTCGTTGCCTTCGGGTAAGAAAACAAAATGCGGATCTAGGCCGTTTTCAAGATGAGGCAGACAATGCTCCAAGGCTCGCCAACCGGCTTTGCGGCCAGCGGCATCGCCATCAAAACAAAAATAAAGTACTTTGCAATGCTTGCTCAATAGCTGAATATGATAGGTACTTGTAGCTGTTCCGAGTGCTGCAACGGCGTTGTTTATTCCGTGTTGAGCCAGGGCAATTACGTCCAGATAGCCCTCAACAATAATAATGGAGTCCGGCGTTTTTTCTTGTTGTAAAATTTGATGCAACCCATAGAGCTCGCGATTTTTTTGGAAAATAATTGTTTCAGGAGAATTAAGATATTTAGGATTTTGTGCAGCATCGATAGAACGACCACCAAAACCAATGATACGTCCTAATCGGTCGTGTATAGGAAACATTAAACGTTGACGATAACGGTCGTAGGTCTGGTGGTTGTCTTTTTTTATTAACATGCCAGTAGTAATTAGTTCGTCGGTGTTTTTGCTGAATTGATTCTCCAAATTGTTCCAATCGGGAAGAGCAAACCCCAGTTGAAATCGTTTGGCAATCTCACCGCTAACCCCCCGTTGTTGCAAATAGTGGATGGCTTTTGCGCTTTGCTTTAGATTTTTTTGGTAAAAAGTACAGACCTCTTCCAACAGCTTATATAAGCTCACGGTTTTATCAGTATGCTGTGATTTTCCATCGCGAGGAATAGACACGCCCGCTCGCGCCGCTAATGTTTCTACGGCTGCAACAAATCCTTGGTTGAGGTAACTGATAATAAAACTAATAGCATTTCCACTAGCGCCGCAGCCAAAGCAATGATAAAACTGCTTTTTTTCATTGACATTGAACGAAGGTGTTTTTTCATTATGAAAGGGGCAACAGGCGGTGTAATTGAGGCCGCGCTTTTTTAAGGGCACGTAACCATCAATTAATTCAACGATATTAATACGATGTAGAACTTCATCAATACAGGCTTGCGGAATTAAGCCCGACACTATAGTGCGCTCAGTTTCGCCTTGACTAACATGCTAACCTTAGACATATCCGTACGCCCTTGTAATAAAGGCTTTAATTGTTCCATCACTTTACCCATGTCACTCATTTTGGTAGCGCTTACAGCCGTAAAGGTTTGTTCGATGTAATCGGAAACCTCAGTGCTGGTTAAAGGTGTAGGTAAATAATTTTTAATGATATCTAATTCGAATAATTCTTGTTGAATTAAATCGGTACGGTTAGCTGTTTCAAATTGAGCAATGGATTCTTTTCGCTGTCGACACATTTTATCCAATATTACTAACAACCGAGCGTCGTCAACCGTTACTCGTTCATCAACTTCAACTTGTTTTATGGCTGCAGTAATTAAGCGCAAAGTGCCAAGTTTCAAGGAATCTTTGGCACGCATGGCTTGTTTTACATCACTGACTATTTGATCTTTTATCATACAATACTAACGTCGACGTCTAGCGGGTCGCTTTGTAGAAATATCACGGGATATTTTTTTAGCGTGACGTTTAATGGCAGCAGCTTTTTTACGCTTGCGCTCAGCTGTGGGTTTTTCATAAAACTCACGGCGTCGTAATTCGGTCAACACACCAGCTTTTTCACATGCACGTTTAAAACGGCGTAATGCGTATTCAGGATTTTCGTTTTCTTTCAAACGTACACTCGGCATTAACTATTCCTCTGAAGATATTAAAAATTAGTAAGCTCGCAATTTTAGTGCCAGTTAAACTGGGCGTCAAGTTATTATTTCATAACAATAAGGATTTACTAGAATTAATAGAGTAACTAATGCACACTACCGTTTTAATTAAAGTCTAAATTATTAAGGTTACCATGCTGGTATTAGGAATTGAGACCTCGTGTGATGAGACGGGTGTTGCCATTTATTGCAGCACTCGTGGCTTAATAGCTCATGCTTTGCATTCTCAAATTGCATTGCACCAAAGTTTTGGAGGCGTGGTTCCCGAACTTGCCTCCCGCGATCACAGTAAATATTTAATTCCCTTGCTTGAAAACGCTTTAAGTGTTGCCAATATATCGATAGCAGCAATAGAGGCGGTTGCCTACACGGCGGGTCCGGGTTTGGTAGGAGCATTACTGACCGGAGCATCCTTTGCGAAAAGCTTGGCTTTTTCTTTAAATATACCCGCTCTTGCTGTGCATCATTTAGAAGCGCACTTACTAGCGGCAAAACTTGAAACACCCGATTTACCGTTTCCTTTTTTGGTATTGTTAGTGTCAGGAGGCCACACTCAACTAATTTTGGCAAAAGCTTTAGGCCAGTACCAAATAATTGGTGATACCCTAGATGATGCTGTTGGTGAGGCGTTTGATAAAACGGCTAAACTCATGGGTATTGCCTACCCTGGCGGTAGTGAATTGGCGGCAATGGCGGATAGTTTTCGTGAACATGAGTTGCCAAAAATAGCGGCTTTTCCGCGACCAATGACGGACAGGCCGGGTTTAGACTTTAGTTTTAGTGGGCTTAAAACGCACGCAGCAACCGCCTGGCGAAAAAGTCTACAAGACAGCGCCAGTCGCTCTGCCATAGCGTATGCTTTCCAAAAGGCGGTGATAGAGACCTTAGTGATAAAATGCACTCGCGCGGTTTCTGATACGGCAATTAAGCAGCTTGTTGTTGCTGGAGGTGTTGGTGCGAATTACTCACTGCGTTTAGCCTTACAACATTTAATGATAAAACTTGGTGGGCACGTTTACTTTCCCAAAATGGAATACTGTACTGACAATGGAGCGATGGTGGCTTTTGCTGGTTGCATGCACTTGCTCCAGAAAGAGCAAGACGCAAGTTTAGCTATTCATGTAAAGGCGCGTTGGCCATTGAGCGGTTAGCGAAAGCTTCATGGTTTGGGTTTTTTTGATACAGACTTTTTAACCGATTTTGCAGTAGTTTCAGGCGAAGCTTTAGTTGCGGGTTTACGTGTTTTTTTTACAGCAGCGGGCGACACTTTTTTGGGAGCGGCTTTTGTTTTAGTTGCAGGAATAGGTGTTGCATCCGGGTCAATCGCCTGGGAGTTATCCCGAACTATAGTGTTGGTAATATCACTTAGGCTGTGATTTTTTAAAATAATTTTAGGCTCTTCGCCATCGATTAATCGATTTATATTATTACGGTGTTGATAGATAACGAAGAAAGCCATGAGTAGTAAAGGCGGAAACGTGTGAATACCAGGGTTTTTAATTGCAATAATTGGTGCTATAGCCAGCGATATAATCGAGGCAAGCGAGGAATAGCGAGAAAAATTAGCCACTAAAAGCCACACAGCAATCACTATTACCCCTAAAACAAAGTGCAGTCCCAGTAGTGCGCCAAGAGCCGTTGCAACCCCTTTTCCTCCTTGAAAATTAAAAAATATAGGATAAATATGGCCCAAAACGGCAGCAAGACAGGTGAAGCCTAACGCCGTGCTGTTGGCCCCTAAAAATTGGGCCAACAACAAGGGGATTAATCCTTTTAACAGATCCGCAACTAAAACAATAATAGCGTATTTTTTTCCCGCAAGCCGCAAAACATTGGTGGCACCTGGGTTGTTAGAGCCGCTTGTCCGGGGATCGGGCAGCGCAAAAATTCGACTAACAATCACGGCTGAACAAACAGAGCCACTTAGATATCCAATAGTAACAACCAATATAAACAATAATATACCGACCATGATTTATCCTAAGAAGGGATGAGTAAATAATCATTATCAGTGAAACAGGTACTGATGGGAAGGGGCTGGGGTATTAATTTTTACGGTAGGAATATTGCTTGTAAATTATCGGTAAAACGTCTTCCTAGAGCGGTTACCCGCCAGCTTGTACGCCCAAGTGTTATCAGGTTCTTTGCTTGGGCTTGTTCCAGCTTAACCATTAGTGAGGAAATTGGAAGCCCTGTAGTTTCATTAAAAAGCGTGTAGGGAATTTCGTGTTCTAAACGGGTTGTATTAAGCATAAACTCGAAGAGTAAATCCGAATGCGCAAGTGTGCTTGTTGCGGCGATAAATTTTTTCTCATTATGCAGATAGTCGTTTGGTTGGCGTTGTTTATTAATCCGTACAACCTTATTTTCAAAACTAAGCTTGCTGTGCGCCCCGGCGCCTATTCCGTAATAGTCACCAAAACGCCAATAATTAAGATTGTGTTGGGACTGTAAGTTTATTTTGCTAAAAGCTGAAATTTCATAGCGATGCAAACCTTCCTGTTCAAGTAATTTAAATCCAGACTGCTCTAATTCTTCCATAACTGGTTCAGGGGGTAGTGTAGGCTGCTGCTTATAAAAAACAGTATTAGGTTCAAGCGTTAGCTGATACCAGGACAGGTGCTCCGGTTTATAACTTAGTGCTAAAGCCAAATCCGTAAGTCCTTCGGCAACCGATTGTTCAGGAAGACCATGCATTATATCGATGTTAATATTATCAAAACCGGCTTTTCTTGCACTCTGAATTGCGTTGTGAGCCTGCTTGTCGTCATGGATACGGCCGAGTTTTTTTAAGTGTTGAGGATTAAAGCTTTGTATACCCAGCGAAAGTCGGTTAATACCAAGTTGCCGATAGGCATTAAATCGTTCTTGCTCAACGGTGCCAGGATTTGCTTCGAGAGTAATCTCGATGTTTGGTTTAAACAATACCAGTTGTTGCAGGCGGTCAAACAACTCCGCGTAAGCGGTGGCTGAAAACAAACTAGGCGTTCCTCCGCCAATAAAAATTGAACTAATTTCACGAGAGGGTAAAAATTGCAAATCACTTATAAAATCGTTTACCAAAGCGTTGATATAGTCACGCTCGGGAATTTCTTTGGGGGATTTATGGGAATTAAAATCACAATAGGGGCATTTGCGAATACACCAAGGAATATGGATATATAAAGACGTAGAATTCATTTTACAGACTGGCGCATAAAAGAGGGTAATAGTATCATGTTACTCCTTTTATAAAAATCTTTAGGAAATAAGAATGAATAATAAGGTTAAGGTAGCAATCACAGGAGCCGCAGGCCAAATTGGTTATGCGTTGTTATTTCGTATTGCCTCAGGCCAAATGTTTGGGCCGAATACGAAAGTAGAGCTACGATTACTAGAACTGGAAGGAGCATTGCAGGCTTTGCATGGTGTTGCTATGGAGCTTGAAGATTGCGCGTTTCCTCTTCTTGACAAAATTGTTTGCACCTCAGAGCTTAAAGAAGCGATGGATGGTGTAAATTGGGCTCTATTGGTAGGTTCAGTTCCTCGCAAGCAAGGAATGGAACGATCGGATTTGCTGCAAATTAACGGCAAAATTTTTACCCAGCAAGGACAGGCTATTAATAATTACGCCGCGGATGATGTTCAAGTATTTGTGGTGGGCAACCCCTGCAATACCAATTGTCTTATTGCAATGCACAATGCGCATGATGTCCCAAATGACCGATTTTTTGCGATGACCCGATTGGATGAGTTGCGCGCGCGCGCGCAGTTGGCTAAAAAGGCCAATGTCGATGTTTCTGCAATTAGCAAAATGATTATTTGGGGTAACCATTCAGCAACCCAATATCCTGATTTTTACCACGCCGAAATTAATAATAAATCAGCGGCATCTTTACTGGATAAAACCTGGTTGGAAGAGGCGTTTGTGACTACAGTGCAGCAACGAGGTGCTAAAATTTTGGAAGCACGCGGCGCCTCCTCGGCGGCTTCGGCAGCAAATGCGATAGTTACCGGCGTTCATCAATTAGTAACCGATACTAAAAACGATGATTTATTTTCAATGTGCTGTTATGCCCAAGGGGAATATGGAGTGCGCGATTTAATATTCTCTTTTCCTTGCCGGCGTGAGAATGGCAAATTATCCATCATCACCGATATTAAATTGAACAGTTATAGTCAGGAAAAGTTTGATACCACCCTAAACGAGCTAATAAAAGAACGCGACGCGGTCAAGTCACTAGGTCTTTTAGGATAAGTAAAAGGTCATGAACGTTGAAAAACTAGTAATGACCACTCTTCTTCTTGGAACGAATGATGAAGCTCAAAAACACCCTGATAAGCTTCAATCAATTGGTCAGTTTGACTGCTTAATAAACCTGAAACTATCAAACTGCCACCCGAGTTCAGTAAATCAAAAAAACTATCGCGCAAACTGATTAAGGGTGTCAATAAGATATTAGCAATAAGAATATCAGCAACGTTCCTGCAGTCTTCTGGAAAACCAATGCTCAGCTTGGGCGTGTACAAATGGTTGCTGCGCGCGTTATTCTCGGTAGCTTGGAGTGCTTGTGGGTCAATATCGAGTGCGGTAACGTGCTTCGCGCCAAGCTTTAACGCGGCTAAGGCTAGAATTCCAGAACCACAACCATAATCGATGACTTTTTTGCAATCAAGTGTTGCGGCGTCAAGCCAGTTTAAACATAGTTTTGTAGTGGGGTGTGTGCCCGTTCCAAACGCTAAACCGGGGTCAAGTATTAAATTTACGGCGTCCGTCTCAGGAGGGGTTATCCAGGATGGGCAAATCCATAAGCGCGTGCCAAAACATTGGGGTTTAAAATCATTCATCCACACGCGCTGCCAATCTTTATCGGCAAAGGCGTTTATACTGAATTTTTTTTCAGCATAACGTGGGGCAACGTTGTTTAGAGCGGAGAGGGCTAATTTTTCCTCGTCAAATAAAGCATTAATCACTACCACAGGCCACAATGGCGTACAGCCAGGCGCCGGCTCCAAAATAGGATCGTCGTGCTTATCGGTTAAGGTAACCGATAACGCACCCTGTTCCTCTAGAGCCTCCGATAAGTCTTCGACCTCGTCATTAGTGCATTGTTCAATTTGCAGTTGATACCACACCATTTATTCCTTGAGCATTTTTTCTAAATAATGAATATTTGTACCGCCCTGGATGAATAACTCATCGCGAATAATACGGTGATGTAATTCAATGTTTGTTTTAATACCATCAATTATAATTTCATCCAGTGCGTTACGCATACGCGCTAGTGCTTCTTCACGCGTTTTACCATAGCTTATCAACTTGCCAATCATGGAGTCGTAATAAGGTGGAACGGTGTAGCTGCTGTAGATATGGGTATCAAAGCGAATGCCAGGCCCGCCAGGTTGATGCAGCAGGCGAATCGTTCCTGGACACGGCAAAAAGGTTTTTGCGTCCTCAGCATTTATTCGGCATTCAATGGCATGCCCGCGTAAATGGATATCTTCTTGGCGTAGGGTAAAGGGTTGATTGCTGGCAATACGGATTTGCTCTTTAATCAAGTCAACACCGGTTATCATCTCGGTTACGGGGTGCTCAACTTGGATGCGCGTGTTCATTTCAATAAAATAAAAACAGCCATCTTGGTATAAAAATTCAAAAGTACCCGCTCCTCGGTAGTTAAATTGCTGGCAGGCCTTTACGACACGCTCTCCAATTTCCCGACGTAAGTCGTTACTAATTCCCGGTGCCGGCGCTTCTTCAACAACTTTTTGGTGGCGCCGTTGCATTGAACAGTCGCGTTCACCTAAATGGATTGCTTGCCCTTTTCCATCGCCTAATACTTGAAATTCAATATGGCGAGGATTTTCAAGGAATTTTTCCATATAAACAATAGGGTTGTTAAAGGCCGCTTTGGCCTCACTTCGGGTTAAATTTATCGCGGTTAATAAGTGATGCTCGTTGTGAACAACACGCATTCCCCGTCCACCGCCGCCGCCTGCGGCTTTAATAATGACCGGGTACCCAATTTTGCGACCCAACTCTAAATTCACTTCATCACTGTCGCCTAAAGGGCCATCGGATCCAGGAACGCAGGGCACACCGGCTTCTTTCATAGCCTTAATTGCGGAGACTTTATCGCCCATCAATCGAATGGTGTCACCGCGTGGGCCAATAAAAGTTAAGCCACTTTTTTCAACAATATCGGCAAAGTCCGCGTTTTCAGATAAAAAACCGTACCCCGGATGGATAGCGTCCGCATCGGTAATTTCTGCGGCAGCAAGAATGGCGTGCATATTTAAGTAACTGAGCTGTGAGCTTGCAGGACCAATGCACACGGCTTCATCAGCCAGTCGAACATGCAAAAGACTCGCATCGGGTTTGGAATAAAGAGCGACCGTTTGTATATTGAGCTCTTTACACGCTCGTAAAATTCGTAGAGCAATTTCTCCACGATTCGCAATTACAATTTTATTGAGCATCATCAGTCCTTACTCAATAACAAATAAAGGCTGATCAAACTCAACCGGGTCGCCATTGCTAACCTGAACGGCAATAATTTTACCGCTTTTATCCGCCTCAATCTCATTAAACATTTTCATGGCTTCGATTATACATAGAGTATCGCCTACCTTAACATCCTGGCCAACGCGTACAAAAGGTTCGGCATCTGGAGAGGGCGAGTCGTACATCGTTCCCACCATCGGCGAGCAAACAACATGGCCGGCTGGCAAGCTGCTTTTATCATTCGACTCATTAGTCAGTGTAGGGGCTGCGGATATAGGTGTCGGAATATAAGAGGGGGTAGGAGCAGGTGCTTGAGGCGGAACGCTTGTAAAACTACCTTGGCGGCTCAGTCGGACCGATTCCTCACCTTCTTTAAGCTCAATTTCTGCAATGCTGGTTTCTTCAATTAACTGAATTAATTTTTTTATCTTACTAATGTCAATGACCATAAAATTTACTCACTATGCTTTTATACTAATCATGAATGCTGCACTCGGATTGACTTTCAAATCTTCGCAACAAACCGATTGTATAGTTAGGTTGTTAAAATTGCTTGTAATCCTAGCTGATAACTAGTAACGCCAAGACCACAGATAACGCCTTCGGCAATATCCGAAAAATAAGACTGATGACGAAAAGGCTCTCGCTTATAAATATTTGACAAATGTATTTCGATAAAAGGAATTGCGGCCGCGAGTAAAGCATCACGTAAGGCAATGCTGGTGTGGGTAAAAGCTGCAAAATTAATCAGTAAGTACTGCGTTTGTTGTAAGACTGCATTTTCAATAGCAGTAATTAACTCGCTTTCAGAGTTGCTTTGAAACGCAGTGAGTGTGGCGCCCGCTGCTGCGGCTTGAGACCTGAGCTTCGTATTTATCTCGTCAAGGGTTGTAATACCGTATAAATTAGGTTCACGCGTTCCAAGGGTACTGAGATTAGGGCCGTGAATAACAAGGATTTTCTTCATTAATCTGTTTGTATAAAAAAATTATTGTGAATTTTGCACTAATTTTTTTCAGAAGTCTATTAATTATCGGAGCAAAAATCAGCCTAAGGGGTTCTATTTTAGGTACCCGGCCTTCAATAAACGCTCTCGTACTCCGGCCCAGTCTGCGTTATCGGGTGGTAACTCAAAGGCTATAAATTCGGCCAGCGAATCATCCGCTTCACGGAGTTGATAATAAAGCTCGTAGGCAAGCTGCTCTGGATTTTTAGGTAAAATATAGTTAGCGGTGCACGGAATCGTTAGTTTTTCGAAAGAAAGAAGGTAGCCGTTTAAATTGTTCAAACAATATTTTCGGATACTTGCAGTATCAATAAAGTAATACAACGGTTTTTGAGGTTGATAATGGGTTTTTAAATTACCGGAAACACGGATAGAGGATGACTTGTATCGGCGTTGGTTTGGAAGTAGCTGCTCAATGGATTGGGCGGAAATTACACCCTCACGTAATATTTGATAATGCATGGGGTCGGTTGCATCAACAATAGTGGACTCAATACCAACCGTGCATCGACCGCCGTCTAGAATACAGAGGTTTGTGTTTTGAAAACTGGATTGAACGTGTTTAGCGGTGGTTGGGCTAATCTTTCCAAAAGCATTCGCCGACGGCGCAACGAGTGGAAATTGCAACTGCTCTAAGAGCGATTGAGTTAAGGGATGATTGGGGCAACGTATGGCAATAGTTGATTGTCCGCCTGTGACTTGGTCGGCTATTACACCATCACGCTTATTCAAAACAAGTGTTAAAGGGCCGGGCCAAAATTTTTCAATCAGCCGATGAGCGTATTGCGGTATCTCTTTTACCCAGTTTAATAAATTCCAATCGACTCCGACATGCATAATCAAAGGATGATTAGTGGGTCGGTTTTTAAGGTGATAAATTTTAAGGATGGCTGCTTCATCGAGCGCATTAGCGGCCAAACCATAAACGGTCTCTGTTGGGATGGCCGCAATTTGACCCTGCTGCAGTAAGTCTTTAATAAAGTCTAGATTAGAAGTTATGGTGCTCATCAAAAATCAGGGCCGGGACAACAAGGTTTTATATTGTACCGATTAAAACAATATTTAAAAGTCTTAAGATGTATGATAAGGTAAAAAATACCTTTGTAATCGTGTAAAAAATCTAGCTTTTCGTGTTTTCATCGTGTTGCAAAAGGTTAAAAGTTGTCCAGCCTTACTTGTTCATAACATCGGAAGTTGTGACTTGTTCTTTAAATTATTTTGTTTCTTAAGTGAATAAGTTAGTAGCGTACTTTTATAAATTAAGTTGGATAACAAATAATTATCGCGCTTTTGCGAGTGTATTTTAACGGAGTAATAATATGCATTCACCTTTATACTTGACACCCATAGCCGCGGCGCTCGTATTAACCGTTTCTGGAACAGCAAAAGCTGCTGAGCCTGTTTTTTTACACAATCTTACTATTCAAAAATTACAAAAAGAATTTCATCTAAGCATCCCCGGCCATCAACCAAAAAGTAATGATGCTGCTAATAGCCTTCAATTTTTGCAAGAACATGTCGATGTTAATTCCGTAAGCCATATTCGGATGCAACAAAAATATCAAAATTTCGTTGTTGAGGGAGGGTACGCCATTATGCACAGTGCGGCTCCCACTCAATCGTTACTCGCGTCTTCAAACAGCGTTACTATGACGGGCATATTATTCGAACAGCTGGATAAAGATTTGGGCATCCCTAATGCTAATTTTGTTAAAAACGGCGCTATTGCTTTGCATAAGATGAAAGAAAAGTACGATCAAAAATCCATTTCCAATGAAAAAATTACCCCGGTAATCTATATAGACGACAATAATACAGCTCATTGGGCTTATAAAATAAGTTTTATAGTGAACAGCGAGCTCGCTATCCCTGCAAAACCTACAGCAATTGTGGATGCTACTACTTATAAGCCTTATAAAGAGTGGAATGATATTAAAACCGCTCACAAACCGGTTAAAGGAATGGGTTATGGCGGAAATTTTAAATCAGGTGAGATTGTGTATGGTAAAAATTTTCCGTTATTAGATATCTCGCATCATGAATTGCTTGATCTTTGTTACATGGAAAACTCAGAGGTGAAAGTTGTGGATATGCTGCACTTGCAGCTATCGACGAATAAAGCCATGAAGTTTCCTTGTTTTCAGAGCAAAAAAACGCCGTATAACACCTATTGGACGGGTTATTTTCAAAATGGTTTTGACAAGAAAAATGGCGCGTATTCTCCAAGCAATGACGCCTTGTACGTCGGTTATGTTATTAAGCATCTCTACGAGGATTGGTATAATACCCAGGTGCTAACAAAGGAGGATGGCTCGCCTATGAAGTTGGTAATGCGCGTTCATTACGGGGTGAAATTTGAAAATGCCTACTGGGATGGGGATCAAATGACATTTGGCGATGGCGACGATATGTTTTATCCCCTTGTTTCTTTAGGGATTGGTGCGCATGAGGTGAGTCACGGCTTTACCGAACAGCACTCAAACTTAGAATATTACGGTCAATCCGGGGGTATGAATGAATCTTTTTCAGATATGGCGGCGCAAGCGGCCATTTACTATTCAACGGGGACTAATGATTGGTTAGTCGGTGCGGAAATTACTAAAGAAGACAGCGGCTACGAAGCCTTACGGTATATGGACTCCCCAAGTAAGGACGGTGCGTCACTAGACAGCACGGATGGATACTACAACGGTATGGATGTTCATTATTCCAGCGGAGTATACAACAGACTGTTTTATCTAATCGCAAGCTCGCCTGAATGGACTACCCGTAAGGCCTTCGATGTTATGGTTAAAGCAAATATGGATTATTGGACTCCAAACACCACCTTCAATGAAGGCAGTTGCGGTGTTTTAAGAGCAGCTACCGATTTAGGCTATGCGACCGATGGAATCAAAGACGCTTTGAAAATTGTTGCAGTTGATTACAGTATTTGCAATCAAGCTTAACTGGGTAAAACGCCCCTAAATGAGGGGGTACGAGGGGTTATTCTAACAAGCCACCCGACGCACGGTGCTTGTTAGCAGACCCTTTGTATCTCGATCCGGTTGGCTTAAACAACCAACGGATACTTGGTAGCAAAGGGGGTTGATTCTGTTTTAAATTTAAGCCCCTGTAGTTTACAGCAAACAATCACTGCGACGTAGGGGTGATTGCATACAGCTTTTACTTTCTTGATAAATAAATTTTTTCCGGCCATCATTTTGTTCAATTAACAGATTAAACGCTTCTATTATTTGTCGGTTTAGGTAGACTTTATTGCAACGCGCCCTAGAGCAGTGCGTATTATTAGAAATTAGATCAAAGGTATCCGTGGCTGTGTTTTCGTTTTTGGCGTTGTTTTCGAATAAAGCGAACGTACGGATGAACTTAACTCTAAAAATAAACAACTTCTGAAAGTTACGTTTATCAAATTTTAGGTGGGTTTTGGAGTCAAATCACGTTGAAAGAAGATTTCGGCAAATGAAGAAAGTTATTAAGGGGGCATTTTCTTCATCACCTCATCAGGCTTTGTCGCAAAAATATTTTTGTCAACAGAGAAATTTATTTTGGGCGAGTTTATGCTGCTAGTCCGTAGAACTGTTCAAAAATGGATTGATTTTCCGATTGGGTATGCTGTTTTTTTCTAAGCATGTGATGCAATTCAATGCCGGCTAACGTTGCATGCGCTGAATTAAATGCCTTAAAGCCCTTCATTGGCTTGGTTATTTTTTTAATGAATCGATGGTCTTGTTCCACGATGTTATTGAGATATTTGATTTGTCTCAGCGTGAGCTGAACGAAGAGTCCACTTAACATAAACAGCAGCGCTAATTGTAAATTAAGGGTATTAATTCCAGCTTTGTTAGCACCACTTTTATCTATTGTTAGCTTGTTGGGTAAGCCATTATATCCGATGGTTTTCTCAAAAAATGCACATGCCGCAGGCTCATCCTTTTTTCTGAAAGCATGAAATCAACCGTCTTACCTGCCTTATCAGCGGCTCGATACAAGTAAACCCATTGGCCTTTTACCTTGATATAGGTCTCATCCATCCTCTATCAAAGGTAGGCAAAACAGTTATTAGTTATTAACATTGCAATCATCAGATAAAATTTTCACTGAACAAATATCAACCTATTCCTTCCATGACCTTTGTTGCTACTATAAAATAGCCCTAAATTTTGTGCCTCATGAGAAACCTATGTCGAAAGCTGCCCATGAAAAATTAAATAACTTGAGCAAAGAAGCGCTTATTGAGATTATCGTTAATGTTGCCAATGATAATAGGGAAACAAAAAAACTTGTAACAACCTTTATGGCAGCCCATGATCCCAAGGAAATGTATAAAGCCTTAAACAAAGACGTCATCAGCATTAAAAACGGTAAACGTTTTATTTCCTATTATGAGGCGGGAGCGTTTACAGCACAGTTGGATTCGATTTTATCTAAAGTTGATAACTTTCTTGCGAAACAAGCACCTGATCTAGCCATTAAAATTTGTAAACGGTTTATTGAAATTGATGAAAAACTCTTTGAACGAATAGATGACTCCAATGGCTGTCTGGGAAGCTTTTACTATGATGTATTCGAAATACTGGACAAGGCTTTCAGCTTTTCAGATGAGCCACCAAAAGAAATTGCCGATTACATTTTGTCCATTTATTTTAATGATGATTATGGCAATCGAGGGGCAATTGTCGATTGCTTGAAGCTGTGTTTAACAGAGCCTGTGGTCAGGGCACTAGAAACGGCATTACCAGACATAAAGTCCCTAGATACCACACCAGAATTTAATCGTGATCATCCTAGTTGGGATTTTGACGCCTATATGCATAACCATCGAGTTATTAGCATACATAAAAAAATTGCTGATAAGAGACAAGATGTTGATCGTTATATTGATCTAGTCAACCTAGATAAAGTTAATGATAAGGACATCTGCAAAATTGCTAAACGATTGAATGGGGCATTTAGAAGTGAGGAAGCCATCTCTTGGCTGAATAAAATAAATGATAATAGTTTTGATTCCTACACTCGCGACAAATTACTTATTGAAGCCTATATGCTTGAAGGTGATGCCCAGAAGGCAAAAACGGTTATTTGGAATAATTTCAAAAAGAGCCTGGCAGTTGAAAAATATTTTGAGTATCTGAAGCTGGCTGATGAAAGTGAAAAAGAATATGCAGCTAAAGAAGCTTTACAATTAGCAAAAGACAGCCCACACCTTGCCAGTGCATTCAAGTTCTTACAAGACTTACAAGAGTTTGATGCTATTGAGCAATTGTATTTTACCCGAGAAGAAGAAGTTGATGGCAGTGATTATTCGGTTTACCGAAAATTATCGACAGAACTAAATAAACAAGGTAAAAGCTTAATTGCAACCTTATTAAGAAGAAAACTTGTTGACGACATATTATCAGCAGCACGGTCTAAGTCATACAAATATGCAGCAAGTGATTTAAAATTGGCCTCCGATTTTGCAAAAAATATTTCTAATTGGAAGGGGTACTCGACCCATACTGATTTTCTTAATCAGTTAAAATCCCAACACCCGAGAAAGGTGAGTTTTTGGTCTTTATTAAATCCGGATACTTATACATAATAATATCTGTAGATGGGTTAACATAGCTTTGTCGCAAAAAAATAAGGGTTGGTTTACAATCGGTACCTTCAATACCAAGGGCGTACTAATATGATTAGTTTCATATGGCGTCATTTTAAGAAAAACATTCTTTTAATGCTGGTCAGATGCTATCTAGTCTATTCCTTAAGTTAACGCGATGTTGAAGAGCTGGCTCTGGAGCGTGGTCTTAAAGTGGATCATTCTACGATTAATCGCTGGGTTGTTGAGTATGCTCCCCAATTGGAAGAGACATTTCGTAAGCGCTATAAGCGCCCTGTTGGGATTTCATGGAGAATGGATGAGACCTATATCAAGGTGAAAGGCCAATGGGTTTACTTGTATCGAGCCGTTGATAAGGCAGGTAAGACGGTTGATTTCATGCTTTCAGAAAAAAGAGATGAGTCTGTGGCATGTGCATTTTTTGAGAAAGCCATTGGATATAATGGCTTGCCCAACAAGCTAACAATAGATAAAAGTGGTGCTAACAAAGCTGGAATTAATACCCTTAATTTACAATTAGCGCTGCTGTTTATGTTAGGTGGACTCTTCGTTCAGCTCACGCTGAGACAAATCAAATATCTCAATAACATCGTGGAACAAGACCATCGATTCATTAAGAAAATCACCAAGCCAATGAAGGGCTTCAAGGCATTTAGCTCAGCGCATGCGACGTTAGCCGGCATTGAATTGCATCACATGCTCAGAAAAAAACAGCATACCCAAGCGGAAAATCAATTCATTTTTGAACAGTTCTACGGACTAGCAGCATAAACTCGCCCAAAATAAATCCCTCTGTTGACAAAAAATATTTTTGCGACAAAGCCAACAAGCGTGCCGCTATCCCGTTGTAATTTCAAGGGTATTCAATTTATTGGCTACCACCATTATGGAAAAATCTGGTAGGGGGGCTGTTGGAAATTCCATACCTTTTTGTAAAAAGTCTATGGGGGGCGATCCCTTCCAACAAGCTATAAATTTGAGTGTTCTAATGGTATTATTCGTGAATATACTTATCAGGACATACTATTGTTAAATACGGATAATAAACCTCTACTATCACTGATTACCTACAATATTCATAAAGGTTTTAGTGTAGGTCAGTTCCGGTTTTTGTTACCGCAGATGCGTCATGCCTTATCCAATATCAATCCTGATTTTGTGTTTCTACAAGAAGTACAAGGCTTGCACCTGGGGCGTGCTCGGCGTATTTCTTCATGGCCAAATCAACCCCAATTTGCTTATCTTGCCCAAGATGATTGGCCTTTTTACCTGTATGCAAAAAATGCAGTATACAATGCAGGGCATCATGGCAACGCAATTCTTAGTAAATACCCTTTTCAACAATATGAAAACATTAACTTATCCAAACAAAACCGAGCATCACGGAGTATGCTTTATGCTCAGTGCCAATTAGAGAGTGGGCAAACACTGCATTTATTATGCGTGCATCTTGGTTTATTTAAAGCAGAACGAGCGGTTCAATGCCAGCGTATTATTAAGCAGATCAAAGAATTAATTCCATTAGATGAACCGCTGTTGATGGCGGGTGATTTTAACGATTGGCGATTGGATTTATCCGCTCCATTACAGGAGGAATTGGGTATTTTGGACTCTTTTCAACAAATTAACGGGCATCCGGCACGTACTTTTCCGGCAATTCAACCAACATTGTGTGTGGATAGAATCTATTATCGTGGCCTAACCGTACAGCAAGCGCAATGTTTGCAAGGAAAACCATGGCGCACCTTATCCGATCATCTACCTTTGCACGCTAACTTCAACGTAGAATAAACCACGCAACCATTTTGATAAAATTAGCCGTATTGCGATTTGTACAACAGCACGCTCCATCATTAAAGGCCGTGGTGTTGTACAGTAGCCGATTGCGGGTACGTCACTTATAAAACCTTAAAAAGGTAGCGTTTTCGTGGTTCACCCTAAACGTTGGCAACCGTTACAGTCTAAGCGCGAACGTCCTATAATTGTTAGGATTGTGGAAGCTCACCAAAACACGCTAGGCTATTAAGTTTGGCCCGCTCCAGTAAAACAGCCTGTGCTTTTGCAACGGATTCGGGATTTCCTGCCCACGTTTTTAAGCATTCCTCTTGCAAAGCGCGACCGTAGGAAAAACTTAACAACCATGGTTGGTCGTCGTGTAAATTAATAGCATTTAAATTACGGGTTGCCTCATCCGGTGATTGGCCCCCTGATAAAAAATTAATTGTAGGAACGGCGGCCGGTACAGTGTTTCTGAAAATACTAATGGTGTAGTCTGCAATATCCTCTGGAGAACTAAACGGTGCGGCCTTATTACCGCAGGTAACCATACTGGGTTTAAGAATGATGCATTCAAGTTTAACTTGGTGAGTGAACAATGAATTGAATACTTCATGCAAAATTACTTCTGCGGCGTCCGCGCACTCATCAATGGAGTGTTCGCCGTCCATTAAAATTTCGGGCTCAACAATAGGTACAATTCCAACCGCTTGGCAGATAGCTGCATAGCGTGCCAAAACTTCCGCCCCAGCCTTTACGGCTGCAAGAGTAGGGGTTAGGCTGCTAATGGAATACACGTTGCGCCATTTAGCAAAGCGTGCGCCTAATTTTTTGAAATGGAGCAAACGCTCTTCCAAACCATCTAAGCCCTGGGTTATTTTTTCCCCATTGCTGTTGGGTAATTCGATTAAACCTTTATCAACCTTTATACCAGGTACAATCCCTTTTTCTGCAAAAATATCCGCAATAGGAGTTCCTTTTTCATCGGTCTGAGTAAACGTTTCTTCGAATAAAATAACGCCATTGATATATTGGTTTAGCTCGGGGGTTGTTGCGAGTAGTAACCGATAGTTACGACGATTTTCTTCGGTGTTTTCAACATTGATAGTTGCAAAACGCTTACCGATTGTCCCATTACTTTCATCCGCGGCTAAAAAACCTTTGCCATCTTGCAATAACAAGTCCATGGTGTCAAAAAGCTCTTGTTCAAACATAACTACTCCAAATAAATAATGTTTAAGAATGCAACCTTGATTAAATTGTTCTGTACCTAGGCTTTAGTGGTTCCGGCAGAAATATATTTTTCACGCACAATTTGCTGCATCGTAAAACCACGGTCTTTAAGCAGTTGAAAAGACGCGTCTACCATGCCTGGATTGCCACACAAATAAACCACGTCTTCATCGCAGTTGAGATTAATATCGTCAAAAGCATGCTGGACATAACCTTTGTATTGATTTGCTTGTAAATCAATAGAGTCCGTTCGGCTTAATTGGCTGCGAAATTGAGCACGCTCGGGAAACTGTTTAGTAAGCTCTATGAAATCTTCTGGATACAAAATTTCCTCAGGACGCTGCACGCCCAGCAAAATTAACACGCGCAGATCCGGGTGCTGCATCATTAAATTTTTAAGCGTCGCAAGCATTGCACGGTAGGGGGTTACACCGGTACTTGTAGCTGCAAGAATAAAACGCTTTGGTGGAGGTTCTTTCAAAATGAGCCGTCCAAATGGACCATTAGCATTGATAATGTCACCGGGTTTTAGATTAAACAGCAATTCACTACCCGGACCATTTTCAGCATAGCCCGCAGCGAATTCAATACAGTTGTTTTGCAAAGGTATATTAGCGATACTGTAACTGCGCTTAATAACTTTGTTCTCATGTTCGAAATGGATAGTAATAAATTGACCAGGCAGATAAGTAAATGCTGGTTGATGCTCCGTCTTAAAAATAAAATGTTTGACCCGTGGGGAGAGCATAAAAGCATCAACTAAAGTCATTGGAAATAAATTCATTTGCATAATAGATACAACCAGATTAGATTTTGAGTAAGCAAAAGAGCAAGCAGCAAAAAAAATTTGTCAGCTAAACAATTAACCCTTTTTAACCGGTATAATTAAACCATGAACATAGATTTAATTGCAATGTTTAACAATCTTGCTGTATCGCTTTTACCCGTGCAAAAACTAATTAGCGCGGTTGGTTATATGTTGGGTATTGTTCTTTTTGTTGCAGCCTTGCAAAAGCTTCGCAAAGCATCTGAAAAAGGTGGGCATCAAAAACCCTTTGCGGTGTTTGGCTATTTTTTTGGAGCAACATTACTTTTGTTTTTTCCCTCTATGATCCGTGTGCTTGCGAACTCAGTATTTGGGTCGGGAAATATTCTGCAATTTTCATCTTTTACTACGTTCAGTATTTATCATGCTATTTATATTCTCATTACAACCGTTGGCATAATTTGGTTTTTACTGGGTTGCTATCTAGTGATGCTGTCTAGTGAGCATGAAAAGGTGGGTAAGAAAGGATTTATGTATTTATTTGCAGGAATTTTTGCAATAAATTTTGAAAGTACAGTCCATTATGTAAACATGGCTTCAGAAAAACTTACCGCTTTAACTCTAGGTTAGAGAACGTATTATTTATTTTCCTCATCTGCTTCGTCTTTGCATATTTTTAAATTATTCTTTTGTGCAAATTCCATTATATTTTGATAAATTTCTGGGCTTGTTTTTTTTAACTGAGGATCTAATAAAATACACTTATAGCCTTCGTTATTAACACTTGGTTGTAATAAAGGGGAATAGGAAATTCGGCTATCTTTAAAACTTGCCATTGCCCCACTCATGCGTTCGGCCCAGTCACTCGGACGAAATGTTTTTCCCTGAGTAGTAACCCCTTCAATAATAATTTTTTTAGATGGCGGCTTTGACATAAGACTATTCTGTATTTGCTTACCTATACGTCTGGCAAGTATAGCATCCTTGTTGGTAAAACAACGATACAATGCTTAATAGATTATGCTATTATGCGAACAATTTAGAATAAATACCGTTAGTAATTGGAGTGATTGTGAATTCAAAAGAAAACCCATCGGGTATATATTTGCTGCCGAATCTTTTTACTACAGCCGGACTGTTTTCCGCTTTTTACTCGATTGTGGCCTCTTTTAAGGATCAATACGAACTTGCTGCTATTGCTATTTTTATAGGCATGATTGCGGATGGATTGGATGGCAGAATTGCCCGATTAACAAACACCCAGACGGATTTCGGCGCTCAGTACGACAGTCTTTCGGATATGGTGACTTTTGGGGTTGCACCATCGCTGCTACTGTATTGCTGGAGCTTGCAAAGTTTAGGCAAGTTAGGTTGGTTGATTGCCTTTACGTACACGGCCGCTGTTGCTTTGCGTTTAGCCCGCTTTAACGTGCAGGTGGAAACGGCCGATAAACGCTTTTTCCAGGGTTTAGCCTGTCCTCCGGCGGCCGCTTTAGTATGCTCCTTAGTGTGGTTTTGCCATCAACATCATATGCAGCAGTTGTGGTTAGCAATAGTGACCGCCGCAGCGGCAACGATCACAGCGGCACTCATGGTGAGCAATATCCGCTACTACAGTTTTAAAGAAATTGATTTTAAGGGTAAAGTTCCTTTTTTATATCTTTTACTCACTGTCATTGTATTTGTAGCGGTTGCGGCAAATCCCTCAGCCGTTTTATTCATCGGGTTTTCAGTGTATGGTTTGTCGGGAGTGATATTAACAATAGCAGGTTTGATAATCAGACGTCGCGTTGCAAAATAAAAAAAAGAGTGGTTTTATTCGGCTTCGTCAAAGCGGTTATTAATTAAGTTAAGTATTGCTTCGGTCATTTCTTTTTCATCTGGGCCGTCTATTTCAAGCACCAGCTCTGAACCTTGATTGGCAGCGAGCATCATAACGCCCATTATGCTTTTGCCGTTAATAGTTTGATTGTTTTTAACGACATCAATATGGCTTTGATAACGCGCCGCAAGAGCTACTAATTTGGCAGAAGCGCGCGCATGCAAACCCAATTTATTTATAATGGTAACCGTTGATTTTATCATGCTAACCTTCCAAAAAACTTTAGAAATACCAAACTGAAAAGATATTTTTTTTAGGCAGTGTTAATAACTTTCACTCGGTATCTCTTATTGAATAATCAGTTTGTATTAATCTTCAATTGGTGAAGATTAATACAAACACCTACCGCATAGTAGAAATGGTAAATTAATCTTGATGGTTAAGCTGTTTTTCTTTGTGTTTTTTCAGTTGTTTATCTAATTTTTCACGCACATCATCTATAGCTGCATACATATCTTCTGATTCTGCGTGGCCGTGAAGCTCCCCTTTGGCGACGAAAATAGTAACTTCCACTACCTTCATTAGTTTTTCAACGGTGAAGGTAACATTAAAACTAATTATCCCAGGATAATGCTCGAATAGTTTTTGAAACTTTTCTTCTGAAAATTTTTTCAGAGCAGGGGTAACGTCTACATGGTGACCGGTAAAATTGATTTGCATAAAATTTCTCCTTGATTAAATCTAACTACGAATAGTTTTACGCTCATTAGAGGGGGCAATCCCCATAGATTCACGATATTTTGCTACCGTTCTACGAGCAATTTGAATATGTTGTTCTGCAATTAACTGGGCAATTTTGCTATCGCTTAATGGCTTGCTTCTATTTTCAGCCAGGATAAGTTTTTTTATAATTGCCCTAATAGCCGTAGAGGAACACTCCCCACCATTTATAGTGGCTACATGACTTGAGAAAAAATATTTTAACTCAAAAACACCTCTAGGAGTATACATAAATTTTTGGGTCGTGACTCGCGAAATCGTCGATTCGTGCAAATTGGTCATCTCCGCAATATCGCGAAGAATAAGGGGCTTCATTGCTTCAACGCCTTTTTCAAAAAAATCAGTCTGATATTCAACGATACATCGAGCCACTCTTAACAGCGTTTCTTGCCGACTTTGGATACTTTTAAGAAACCAACGTGCTTCTTGCAAGTTGGTTTTAAGAAACACATTATCTGGGCTATCATTTGCTCGATGAATCATAGATGCGTAATGCTGATTAATTGAGAGTTTTGGTAGAGCATACGTATTTAACTCAACCCGCCAATGGGGTTCGACTTTCTTAACTATTATATCTGGAATTACAAACTCAATAGAGTCCGCTTGTATGAGATTGCCAGGCTTAGGATGCAAGGCTTGGATTATTGTAATAGCCTGGTGCAAATCGTCAACTTTTACTTGCAGAACTTTTTGCAGCATCCGGTAGTTATGTTGCCCTAAAAGTTCAATATGATCGCAAACGATTACTTTCGCCAATTGGGTATCGTTCGATGGGGGCATTTGTTCCAGTTGCGCCAAAAGGACCTCCGATAGATTTATCGCGGCGCATCCTACGGGATCAAATTGCTGAATTCGGTGGCGCACGGCATTAATATCATCAACTTCTACGGGATATTGTGCGCTGCTAAGTATTTTATGAAATTCGGTAATACTTTGGGTTAAAAATCCGTCTTCATTAATGGCGTCTATAAGTGTCGTTGCAATAATTCGGTCCACATCGGCCATACGCGTTAAATCCAACTGCCAGCGAAGATGATCCTGCAGGGTTACCGTAGTATGATTTAAGTTATCAAAATTGCTATCGTTTTCATTAAAAGAATTGCGCGTGTAAGTAGAGTTATAGAGTTGCGACCATTGAAAATCGGCAAACTCATCAACGCGTGATGCTTCTTTTGTGGTTTCTTTTTCTTCATGCGGAGTGGATTCTAATAAAGGATTTGATTCCGTTATTTGCTGAATTTCTTGTTGCAGTTCAATCGTTGAGAGTTGAAGCATTTTTATCGCTTGCTGCAATTGTGGTGTAAGCGTTAAATTCTGGCTGATAGTAAGTTGTAATGACGGCTTCATTCAATTCCTTTTTTACTTCATCTATAAATAAGTTTAACTGATTTAGTAAGATTATCCAGTAACACGATGGTTGCCAATTTTTTAATTTTTAAGCAGAGGAAAATATTCTTGAGGTTAGCAACCCGCAAAAGAAAGAGGATTGAACTATTTTGAGCGATAAAAAAACTTATAAAATAAAGTTGGATCTGTAACTACACAATTATCGTCGAAGATATTAAGGGTAGTTACAAACGATAGAGAAGACTATTTGACTTTCTTTTCTTTAAAAATTACATACTTGCGAACAATGGGGTCGTATTTTCTAAATTCCCATTTTTCAGGATGCGTACGTGGATTTTTTCGTACAGTAATGAAATAACCGGTACCAGCGGTTGATTCCATTTTAATAATGATACTGACAGCTGCCATGATGAGTCCTCTTTAAATTATACTTTTTCGCCTTTCGCTCTAAGCTCAGCTAAAACAACTTCAATACCCTTTTTATTAATAGTACGCAAACCATGCATACTTACTTTTAGACGGACATAGCGATTTTCAGCCTCTACCCAAAAACGTAAATTCTGAATGTTTGGTAAAAAACGGCGTCGCGTTTTGTTATTAGCATGCGAAACATTATTACCACTCATAGGACGCTTGCCAGTAACTTGGCATACTCTTGACATGTTGTATTACTCCACTTGTGCTGAAATTAGTTCTTAAAATCTCGTTACAATATTAAGAGCGACTTTATATCAAAAAAGAGTTTAATATGCAAGATTTCATTACTAAGTTATAATCGCTAATTTTTAATTAGAAGCAAAAAGTATGATACATCGAACCATTAAAAGCTATGTAGTCCGCGCCGGCCGTATAAGCAATCGTCAGCAGTTGGCTTTAGACGAGTGGCTTAAAAATTTTCAGCTACCTATAAATAAAACCCCCTGGAATTTAACAGAAATTTTCAATCGACAAGCAAAAACCGTTGTTGAAATTGGTTTTGGCATGGGCAGCTCTTTATTGGCAATGGCCGAAGCAGCTCCCGAATGCAATTTTATTGGAATTGAAGTGCATCAAGCCGGAGTAGGCAGCTTGGTTGCTGATTTACAAGAACGAAATATAACGAATGTCCGTGTTGTTATGGGGGATGCGGTAGACGTATTTAAAGATCAACTGCTCGATAATAGTATTGATGGAGTGCAAGTTTTTTTCCCCGACCCGTGGCATAAAAAAAGGCATAATAAGCGGCGGTTGATTCAAACAGAATTAGTTGCTCTGCTCAGTGCAAAAATTCGCACCGGGGGATTTGTCCATTGCGCAACGGATTGGCAAGATTACGCAGAACATATGCTTTTAGTGCTTGAAAATGAACCCCAATTGCTGAATAAGGCTGAGGGTAACCATTTTTTCCCCCGACCGGCGCACAGGCCAAGCACTAAATTTGAACAAAGAGGTGAGCGTTTAGGGCACGGTGTATGGGATCTTATGTTTATAAAAGTATAACCGGCGCTCCGGTCAGACTTTTATCCTTGCTTAAACGCGTAAGACACCATAGAATTCTAGCTTTCAAAAATTGCAGGCTGGGAGAATTGAATGGGGTGGAATGAGCCAGATAAAGGCAAAGATCCGTGGAGCGGCAAGGAACAGCCGCCGGACTTAGAAGAAGCGTTTAAACGAATACACGCTAAAATCAAAAAAGCCTTTGGCGGAAGTAAGCTTACAACCGAACCACCGACCCCGACCCAAAGTGTAAGTCTATTAGCCTCGGTAATGCTGGTAATATTTTTTACCATTTGGGCTTTGGCAGGAATTTTTATAGTGGACCCTGCCGAGCAAGCGGTTATTTTACGCTTTGGAAAATACAGTGAAACAGTTGGCCCGGGTCCTCACTGGATACCGCGATTTGTCGACAGTAAAACAGTTATAAATATGGATAGGGTTTCCGATTATTCCTATTCCGCACAAATGCTTACCAAAGACGAAAATCTTGTGTCTGTTTCCGTTGCGGTTCAATATCGTATTGGGGATTTACAGGATTACTTGTTTAATGTGACGGATCCAGAGGGAAGCTTGCAACAGGCAACGTCAAGCGCTTTACGTCAGGTTGTAGGCAATACAACTCTGGACCAAATTATTACAGCAGGTCGCGAGGCATGGGGTATAAACGTTCAAGATTCCTTGGTTAAGATTTTAAACGCGTATAAAACCGGTATTATTATTGTGAATGTTTCGCCTCAACCAGCACGAGCACCCGAAAACGTACAGGATGCTTTTGATGATGCTATCAAAGCGCAAGAAGACGAAAAGCGCTTCAAAGAACAAGCCTACGCCTATAAGGCTCGTGTTGTGCCTATTGCGCAAGGTAACGCAAAAAGGGTGCTTGCCGAAGCCAAAGCTTACGCTCAGCAAATTGTACTGCGCGCCAAAGGGGATATTGCAGGATTTAATGCTTTATTAACTCAATACATGCGCGCCCCAGATGTTACGGCTGAAAGAATGTACTTGGACAGTATGCAAAAAGTGCTAAGCAACAGTACTAAAGTTATTGTTGATAGTAAGACATCGAACATGCTCTATTTGCCTTTAGAAAAAATGCAAGCATCCGCTTCTAAAAAAACAGACGCCTTACGGGCGCAGATGATGGGTGCAAAAATACACGACACTAGTAGTGACGGCAATGGTGCATCAGAGCCGGAAGGGGCTCGACAAACAAATCGTCTTGGGAGAAATGAATAATGCGAGCGATGAAAATAGCATTGGGTCTTTCAGTACTTTTTATGCTGTTAATTTTGATGGGCAGTATATTTACAGTTAACGAGGGTGAACAAGGAATTATTTTACGTCTGGGGCGCTTAGTTCAAGACAAAGCAACAGAAAAGGCACGAATCGTGCTTCCAGGGTTGCACGTAAAAACGCCCTTTATTGAAAGCGTTCGCTTATTTGATACAAGATTACAGACGTTGGATATTAAATCGTCCCGGATTGTTACTAATGAAAAAAAAGACGTAATTGTTGATTATTATGTGAAATGGCGTATTGATGACTTAGCGCAATATTTTAAATCCACCAGTGGCAATAAAATAAAGGCTGAAACCCTATTAGAGCAGCAACTAAACACCTCCTTACGCGCGCAATTTGGTAAACGCGCTATTGCGGAGCTTATTTCTGGCGGACGCGACGATTTAATGGGATTGCTTCGCGATAACGCTGAGCAGCAAGCGAGTGGGTTAGGCGTTCATGTAGTGGATGTACGTATTAAGGGCATTGAGCTGCCGCCAAGCACAACCAATGCTGTGTATCAGCGTATGCGTGCCGATATGCAGAAGATTGCTAATCGCCACCGTGCCGATGGTCTTGCTGAAGCCGAATTTATTCAAGCGACGGCCGATGGGAAAGTAACGGTTTTGCTTGCAGAGGCTCAAAGTATCGGCCAGACGTTGCGCGCGAAAGGTGAAGGCGAGGCTGCGGCGATTTACGCGGATGCGTTTGGTCATAATAAAGATTTCTTCATGTTTTATCGTAGTTTAAAAGCCTACGAAGAAAGCTTTAACAGCAAACAAGATTTATTAATATTGGATCAGAGCAGCTCATTTTTTGATTATTTTAAACACTCATTGTCAAAAAATGATGGTTTTTCGAAGAAAAAATGATTATACTTTTTGATTTTGTAAATTAGGCCTCTTGACCTAGATTTACGCCGCGCACATTAAATAAAATAGGCCAGGTAAAGGTTATTTATGGGTAAAAATGTTGTAATAGTAGGCACTCAGTGGGGTGATGAAGGCAAAGGTAAAATAGTTGATTTACTTACCGCTAAAGTTAATGTTGTGGTTCGCTACCAAGGCGGTCATAACGCCGGGCATACCTTAAAAATTAACGGTGAAAAAACCGTTTTACGGTTAATTCCCTCCGGAATTTTGCGTTCCCACGTGCAGTGTTACATAGGTAATGGAGTAGTGTTATCTCCAACTGCGCTGTTTTCTGAAATTGAAGAACTAGAGGCTAAAGGAATTGACGTGCGCAGTCGATTGCGTATTAGCCAGTCTTGCCCGCTTATTCTTGCCTGTCATGTGGCCTTGGATAAAGCACGTGAGAATCATCGGGGCGGCAGTGCGATAGGTACAACGGGGCGCGGCATTGGCCCGGCGTATGAAGATAAAGTTGCTCGTCGCGCACTGAAGGTAAGTGACTTATTGAATCCAGAACGTTTTGCGGAAAAGCTAAAAAATTTGCTGGACTACCACAATTTTATTTTAAAAAATTACTACGAGCAGGCGGAGGTCAGCTTCGACGAAGTTATGGCGGATGCGCACTCTTGGTCTGAGCAGTTGCGCCCATTATTGTTGGATGTTACAACCTGTTTGCACGAGCATCGCGAACGGGGTGATTCTATTTTATTTGAAGGCGCTCAGGGTGTTTATTTGGATATTGATCACGGTACCTATCCTTACGTTACCTCATCAAATACCTGCGTTGGCAGTGTGGTTAATGGCGCAGGTTTTGGTCCTTGCTATCTTGATTACGTTTTAGGGGTCACCAAAGCCTACACTACACGGGTTGGTGGCGGTCCTTTCCCGACGGAATTGCACGACGCAATAGGTACCCGGTTAGCCGAGCAAGGTTTCGAGTTTGGTTCAGTTACCGGGCGTCCACGCCGCTGCGGATGGTTTGATGCCGTTCTTTTAAGACGCTCTATTGAACTCAACAGCATCACGGGTTTATGTTTGACTAAATTGGATGTTTTAGACGGATTGGAGACTATTCGCATTGCTGTAGCTTATCGCACTCAAGAAGGAACGCTCTTGACCCGACCACCGCAAATTGCAGCGGACTATATGGGTTTAGAACCGGTGTATGAGGATTTCCCTGGTTGGCAGGAATCAACGGCGGACGTGACCGACCTGAACAACCTACCTGCAAACGCACGAGCCTATATACAGCGTATTGAAGCTTTACTAAAAATACCGGTGACCATGCTATCAACCGGTCCGGAACGCAACTCGACAATTGTTTTGGAAGACCCTTTTGTCTAGTGTCCGATAATTTTAGTGAGCGCTTCGCAATGAGTGTGTACTGCAAAAAAATAGGTAAAAAGTGTATAGTCTTAGCCCTTAGTGTGGGGCTGGTGTCGATAAGCCAGGCCACAATTGTAGAAACATTTAACAAAATTAAATCCGACCCTAATGCCTTATACGTATTTTTTAAAAAAATGCCCAAAGGTGGCGAGTTACACTATCATCTTGCCGGAGGTGCCTACCCAGAAGCGATGTTAGAGGTGGCGTCTACAAAAAACTATTGCTTACAGATTCCAGGCTACCAGGTTCGCGCTGAAAATAAGAAGTGTTCAGGCATTTCTATGGCGTCTTTAGAGAACGATGCTGAGTCTTATAACCAGACCTTACGATCGTGGTCTTTTCAAAATTTTATTCCTACGAGAGGTGAGTCCGCTAATGATCACTTTTTCGCTAGTTTTTTTAAGTTTGGTCTTATCATTTCTGAAAATCGAGTTAAGCTTCTAGCCGATGTTATCAAGAGGGCGGCCGCTCAGAACGTGCATTATATGGAAATAATGATTTCTCCGGACTCGCAAGCCCTTAGTATGGCCGGATTGCCCAAGGATCTCGAAAATTTTGAGCGTTACAAGCAAAAATTACTCAGTAATCCAGCGTTCAATCAGGAAGTTGATTTTATAAAAAATACGAGTGATGATTTATTACGAAAAACACGCCAACAAATGAATTGCAAACCAGGCTCCAGGCGTGCAGTTTGTACGGTTGATGTTAAATTTATCTACTACGTGATTCGTGAACAACCGTTAGAAAAGGTATTCACTCAGGCTTTGTTAGGATTTTCGGCTGCGGCCAACTCTGTTTCGCTTATAGGCGTTAATTTAGTAGCACCGGAAGCAGGGCATTACTCCTTGCGAGACTACCACAGGCAAATGAAAATTTTTGAATACATGCACAAAACGTTTCCGGCGGTGCATATTGCTTTACACGCGGGCGAATTAACCAACAACTTAGTGGCACCCAACGATCTCAGTTTTCATATAAGCTCGGCACTTTCTGTAGGTCATGCTCAGCGAATTGGTCACGGGGTATCGATTGCTACTGAAAAAAATGCGGAGAAAACGCTGGCCTACATGGCTAAAAACAAGGTTGCAGTAGAGATTAATTTAACGAGCAACGAGCTGTTATTAGGAGTGAAAGGCTCCGCGCATCCCTTGAATTTTTATTTGCAACACAGGGTGCCGGTTGTTTTATCAACCGATGACGAAGGAATATTACGCACGGATTTAACATCAGAATACGTAAAAGCCGTAATGGTACACAAGCTAGATTATCCGACAATCAAAAAAATTAATCGTAACGCTCTAAGCTATAGTTTTCTACCGGGTAAAAGTTTGTGGCGTGGTGGAAAGCCTCAAAAACCTTGTATTGATTTGCGTAGTACGACGTGTATCCAGTTTGTTGCTTCAAATGAAAAAGCGCGCCTTGAACGAGATTTGGAGCTCAAACTGCAGCAGTTTGAGCGCGAATTTTCTCAATAAAGCGAAACATATCTAATTACAACGGGTGCAAACAGCAGCGAGTGTTTACACCGATGCGCTAGTAATTAACGATCATTTTTTGCAACAACCAATCCTTTTAATATAGTTAACGCCGCGTACAGTTGATAATCTTCATGCAATAAATCGTTATCACTTTTAGCATTAGAAATTGCTTTCTCTTCGGCGGTATCTTTATTTAATAGGTGTCCGCTCAAATTCGCTTCACTAAAATCAAAAGCCGCTGTTTTCTCTTTTTCCACAGGGATTTGCATTTCTTCAATAATTATATCAGGAGTAATCCCTTTAGCCTGGATAGAAACTCCAGCGGGTGTGTAATAAAGCGCAGTAGTTAATTTGATGCCTCTTTTATCATCGAGAGGTAATACTGTTTGTACCGAGCCTTTACCAAAACTTTGCGTTCCTAATATTAACGCGCGCTTATTATCTTTTAAGGCGCCGGCTACAATTTCAGAAGCTGAAGCTGAGCCATTATTGATGAGAACTACCATTGGCGCGTTGTTTAAAATATCACCAGGATTAGCAAGAGCTATAAACTTGGAGCCGGGTAGGCGACCTTGGGTGTAAACAATGGTATCTTGCTTTCCGTGCTTATTGGTATCGATAAAGGCATCGGATATTTGAATAGCTGAATCAAGCAATCCTCCAGGATTATTGCGTAAATCTAAAATTAAGCCCTGCAAATTACCGCCAACCTGTTGTTTCAGTTGAATAATTGCTTTTTCCATGTCTTGGTCGGTCATGGCTTGAAACTGAGTGAGACGAATGTAGCCGTATTTATTATCGAGCAATTTGCTGCGCACACTTTTGATTAAAATTCGTTCTCGGACTAATGAAAAGATGAGGGGCTTACTGGTCCCTTTACGCAAAACAGTCAGGTCTATTGTTGAACCTTGCTTCCCACGCATTGATTCAACCGCATCCTTAAGGCTTAGTCCTTGCACCGAGTGACTACCAATTTTAATGATATAATCACCCGATTTAACACCGGCTTTAAAGGCTGGTGTATCAACTAATGGCGTCACCACTTTAACAATACCTTCTTCCATAGTTACTTCTAAACCTAAACCGCCAAATTCACCACTGGTTGAGGTTTGCAGCTCTTTGTATTCATCCTCATCCAAATAGGCTGAATGCGGATCCAGTCCACTAAGCATGCCACGTATTGCGTTGTCGAATAACTCTTTATCATCAACGGGTTTGACATAGTATTTTTTAATTTCAGCAATAGCATTAGAAAAACGCTGGACATCTTCCATTGGAATACTTTGTTTGGCTCTTTTAGTGTTTCCCTCCATAGCGTAAGCGGAAGGGATAAAATTATAACTTAACAGTGCGGCCAAAATACCCGTATTCATCCGTTGTTTCCACATAGCTTTCTCTCCTTGGAGAAAATGGCGCGCAGCGAGGCGGCTCATTTACCCTTATTATTTTCACTTATTGTCTCTAAAATAACTTAAATTGATGTAATGCATTCAAACCATGAACAACACGCAATCAAGACCTTCAATCAAGTTACACAATTAAAACTTTATAACTACTGAGTTTAATGCAAAATAAATGCCATTACGGCAGGCATTATCATCTGCCTAAAAAAGCCAGCTTGATGCGGGCACAACTTTACCATGTTGGCGCAATTCAAAATATAAATTGTTGTTTTTACTTCCGCCACTATGGCCAACTGCGGCGATGTTTTCTCCGGGAGTAACCATCACGCCTTTGGTTTTTAAAAGGGTTTGATTGTGGGCGTAAAGGCTCATAAAACCCTGGCCATGGTCAATAATGAGCAACAAACCGTAACCGTTTAACCAGTCTGAAAAAACAACTTTGCCACTGTAAATAGCGCGTACGGCAGTACCTTCAGGAGCTTGAAAAACTAACCCCTGATTTAGTGACGTAATTGCATTTCGAGCTATTGCAACGGGCGTTGTAAGTTTGTGGCGGGCGGAGGCAAAAGGCTTATTATTGTAGGCGTCGGCTTGACTTACCAGTGAAAAAAGCAGTTGGCCTAAGTTTTTCTTATTAATTTCATAGTTTTTTAATCGCTGATGGCTTGTTTGAATGCGCGTATCTAAGGCGCTAATGATTTCAGTACTCTTTTTCTTATTGCGTTCAAGATTTTTTTGCTGGTGATGCAAACGGGTTTGCAAAGTATTTTGTAAACTAATTTTTTGGGAAATTTTATTTTGGGTTTTAATGAGAGCGCTCTTGGTAGCCGCAATTTGAGCAATAATGGCCTGTCTGGATTGTACTAGATATTGATAAAACGTTAGTAGGCGGTTGGATGATTGAAGGCTGTCTTGGTTTAGCAGCCATTTTAAGGGTTGATACTCCCCCATTTCATAACACGCACGCACCTGTTTTGCCAAAATTGTCTGCTCGGCCGTTAATTGCTTGTTTAAGTCTGTAATACTCTGCTCTAACGCATTAATTTTATGGTGATTTAGAGCAATACTATGGTGAATTGAATGCAGTTTTGATACCCCTTCACCAATTTTTTTTTCGGTTTTGGCGAGCTCTTGATGCAAAAGACTGTGATTATTGTGCGCTTTAGCCAGTGTTTTTTTCAGGGCGCTAATTTTAGTGTTCAACTGTTTAAGCTGTGATTTTGTTTGATTAATAGACGCGTTTTGGGCGCCTGTTGCCGTTGTACTGAGACAAATAAGGATTAGCGCACCTAAAGACCTATACAGCATGGGTGCGCTTAGACACTAACACCGTGCCGGTCATTTCTTGTGGAGCCGAAATGTCTAATATGCGTAGCATGGTCGGGGCTATATCACGCAGAGAGCCGCATTCTTGGCTAAAATTCCAGCCGTCACCGATTAACAATAGCGGTACGGATTCGCAGGTGTGCGCGGTGTGAGGTTGATTGATAGCGTCATTAAACATCGTTTCCGCATTGCCGTGATCGGCGGTTATTAATAAAACCCCGTTGTTGTTAACGACGGCCTGTCCCACTTTTTGCATGCAGCGGTCTAAACATTCAATGGCGGCAACGCAGGCCGGAAAATTACCCGTATGGCCAACCATGTCGGCGTTAGCGTAATTACAGATTATTACATCGTAGGTACTGCTTTCTATAGCGTTTACTAGTGCTGTCGTTAGTAGTTCTGCGTTCATTTCAGGCTGTAGGTCGTAGGTTGCTACATTGGGCGAAGGAATTAAAATGCGCTCTTCATTGGAGAACACCTGTTCGCTTCCACCGTTAAAGAAAAAAGTGACATGGGCGTACTTTTCTGTTTCGGCTATCCGTAACTGCGTAAGCTTATGCTCCGCTAGTACCTCACCTAAACACCGGTCAACGGTAACTGGTGGAAACACCGATTGAGTGGGGAGGCTCTCGCTGTAGCGCGTCATACTTATAAAACTATTTAGTTTGGGGACGTCCTCTCGATTAAATCCAGTAAAATTACTCTCCAAAAAAGCATGCGTTAATTGGCGTGCACGGTCTGCGCGAAAATTGAAGAAAAACAGGCTGTCGCCGTCATTAATTGCTTGGTGGTCTGGAAAAGAGGTGGGTGGAATAAATTCATCGTAAATATCGACTGCGTAATAATGACTAACCGCCTGCGCCGCATGGGTGTATTGAAAGGTATCTATTGGGTGGGTTAGTTGGTGATACACCAAGGCAATGCGATCCCAACGATTGTCTCGATCCATGGCAAAATAGCGTCCACTTATTGACGCGATTGTAGCTACGGGATAGCGGTCTAAAACTTCTTGTAAGGCTTGTAAATCATTCAGGGCATTTTGTGGCGGTCTATCCCGGCCGTCTAAAAATAAATGTAAAAAAACCGAGCTAAAATTGAGTTGCGAGCATAACTGCAAAATAGCGTAAAGGTGGCTGGCGTGGCTGTGAACGCCTCCGGTAGAAAGCAATCCCATAACATGTAAGTTTTTGCCGTTTTTCTTTAGCGCAGCAATAGTGTTCGTTAGCAAGGGTATGGAGAAAAAATCAGCATTTTGAATGGCTAGATTAATGCGGGTGAAATCTTGGTAAAGTGCGCGGCCCGCGCCGATGTGCATGTGGCCAACCTCAGAGTTACCCATTTGCCCGTTTGGTAGTCCAACGGCTGAACCCGAGGCATCGAGCAGCATGTGCGGTTGTGTACGCCACCACTGATCCCATTGGGGGGTGTGTGCGGCGGCAATGGCATTATGGCGCGTATTTTCCTGATGGCCCCAGCCATCGAGAATCAGTAAAACCAAGGGTTTTTTTTTCACATCAAACTTAGCGTAAGAATAATTGGCGCCCAGTATAACCGTAACTGTGTTTGAACAACAACACAGCGTTGTAAACGCGGACGCCACTCGTGTAACCTGTCGCTTGAACAGGCGCTGTTTAATTTAAAAGTCGCATGAAAAATAGGGCGGTTTACTCGGTATGTTGGATAAAAATAATGCGTTGTTAGTTAAAGATAAATTTTAATACTTAATATTTTTAGTCAAACACGATAGACTATCGCACATCGTAAAAAACAAAATTATTTTTAGCCAATGAAGCAAATACCTGAACATATTGCCATCATAATGGATGGTAACGGCCGCTGGGCAGAAAAAAAAGGCGCTATTCGCTACGAAGGCCACCGCGCCGGGGTTGAGTCGGTTAAGACAATAATTAACTGTTGTTTGACGCATAAAGTAGCGGTGCTAAGTTTGTTCGCCTTCAGTAGTGAAAATTGGAATCGACCACAAGAAGAAGTCGAGTTTTTAATGAGCCTTTTTTTACAAGCCCTCGGTAAGCAAATTGACGAGTTAGTCTGCAATGGTATTGCTTTGCGTTTTACCGGCTCGCGTGCACAGCTGTCTGATCTGCTGCAGCAACAGATGACAACGGCCGAACAATTAACGGCTAATAACCGCCGACTGACCGTAAATGTGGTTATAAATTACGGTGGAAGATGGGATATCGTTCAAGCTGTTAAAAAAATTGCTAACTCAGTGGTTAAAGGGGCTACAAACCTTGACGATATCGACGAATCTTTATTTGCAAGCCTCCTCAGCACAGCAACGCTACCGGACCCCGATTTGTTTATACGCACAAGCGGAGAAAAGCGCATTAGCAATTATTTTTTATGGCAACTCGCCTACACGGAACTTTATTTCACCGATGTACATTGGCCCGATTTCACCGCCTACGAGTTTGAAAAAGCATTGCTTTGCTTTAAACAGCGCGAGCGTCGATATGGAAAAACTTCCCACCAATTAAATGAGGCCAGCCATGTTTAAACAGCGATTATTGACGACGTTAATTTTGACGCCTTTAGTCTTAATATGTCTGTACTACGCCAACTATTGGGTTTTAATTAGTTCTATTAGCGTCATTAGCCTATTGTGCGGTTGGGAATGGTTAAAACTTATCCCACTCCAAAAAACAATATTAAAAATAGGGTTTATGCTGCTGTTGGTAGTGACGAGCTACTTCATTCACTACCACTTTAAGTGGTGGTTGTATGCAGGTATTGTGACCTGGTTTATTATTTTCATGTGTATTGTAAGCTATCCAAAACTAACTGATTTTTGGGGTAAAAAAGGCGTAGTAGCTTTATTAGGACTGTTTTTGCTGCCACTCTTTGCGCAAAGCATGGCAGCTGTTTATCTTAGTAGCGGGAAAGCACAACTTGTTTATTTGTTTTTCGTGGTATGGGCTGCGGATATCGGCGCATACCTTGCGGGAAAAAAATTAGGGCGCCACAAACTTATTCCCAAAGTAAGTCCAGGGAAAACCTGGGAAGGCCTTGCCGGAGGCATGGTATTGGCGGGTGTTGTAGCTGTTATAGGGTATGTTTATATGGACGCGGCCTACCCTCAACAACGAATATTCATCACCTTCTTTTTAGTGATAGTTACCATAGTTGGTGACTTATTTATCAGTATGCTAAAAAGACGGGTGGATATTAAGGACACAGGAACCCTTATTCCAGGCCATGGGGGGCTGTTGGATAGAATGGACAGCTTGATTGCAGCGGCACCGTTCTATTATTTACTATGCTGCACCGACTTATACCCTGGGGTTTTTGGCTAACTAATTGTAATTCATCAATTTTTCAACCATTTTAACATTTGAGTTGGCTTGCAGGGTGGCGCACAAATTGATAAATCAATTCAAACGGAACTGCTGATTTCTTGACACGCTTAGCAACTTACTATAAAACGGTCACCAAATTTCGAATCCGCATGTACATTTTTTTAAAAGCTTTTAGGCGTAAAATAATAATGAAAAAAATTAGTAAAATTGTATGTAGTTTGTGTATTGGTGTTTTTGCCTACGCAATGCCCACCATCCCCGCGTACAGCTTTGTTGTGCAAAAAATTAAGGTGAACGGGCTAAAACGGGTAAGTTTAGGTACCGTGCTTAACTATTTACCAGTACAAATTGGTGAAGAAGTAGACGGGGACACCACGGGTGAAATAATTCGAACCCTCTATGAAACGGGTTTTTTCCAAACGGTATCTCTTGACGAGCAAGGCAGCACCTTAGTTGTAAACGTAGTTGAGCGTGGAACTATAGGGAAAATTTCGGTCGTGGGTAATAAAGAAATACCGACCGATAAAATGAATGAGCTGCTAAAACAAATGGGCTTAGTTAAAGGTCAGGTTTTTCAACGCTCTTCGTTAGAGCGCGTGCAAAAAGAGCTAAAGCAAGCGTACACGGCTCGCGGTAAATACAACGCACAAATTGAAAGCCAACTAACAAACTTAACAGACAATAGGGTTGCAATAACGCTTACCATATCTGAAGGGCGTGTGTCACGCATACGAGAAATTAAGTTCATTGGTAATCATGATTTCTCAAGCAATGAATTAATGCCAGAAATGTCATTAGCAACCAGTGGTTTATTTACCTATTTTACAAAGAAAGATCAGTATTCCAAGGCTGAAATGGATGGTTCTCTCGAGGCCTTGCGTGCTTTTTACCTGGATAGGGGTTACTTAAAATTTGCTATTGTATCCTCACAAGTTATGCTTTCCCCCGATAAAAAAGATGTCTTTATAAACATTCATATCAATGAAGGACCGCAGTATAAATTTTCAGGTTATACCGTTACGGGCAGCACCGTACTCACGAAAGAAAAGATTAGTTCATTAATTTCCGTTAAATCCGGTCAGATTTTTTCGCGAAAAAAAGTCACGGAAAGTATATCGGCGCTAGGGTTAGCCTTAGGCGATAAGGGGTTTGGTTTTCCGGCAATTAATGCCGAACCGCAATTGGATGAGAAAAATAAAACCGTATTTATTAATTTTGTAGTAGACCCAGGACGTCATGTGTACGTACGGCGTATTAATTTCAAAGGAAATACTAAAACCGCCGATTACGCCTTGCGCAATGTTATTAGTCAGAATGAGGGTGGTTTGTTATCCCTGCATAATATTAAAGAATCCGAGCGTCAATTACGCCTGTTGGGCTATTTAAAAAATATTAATGTGAACACTATCCCCGTTCCTGGAACCAACAACCAAGTGGATTTAGATATTCAGGTTGAAGAGGCGCCATCCGCTGAGGCGTCGGCCTCCATGGGTTATGGGACGAATGGGCCTCAAATACACGCGGCCTTTAACCAACATAATTTTATGGGTACAGGCCGTTCAGCCGGTATCAGTTTCAATACCAGTCGTTGGGGGCAGGAATACGCTTTTAATTACTACAATCCTTTTTATACAAAAAATGGCGTAGGTCGTGGAATTAACCTTTACTATCAAACCTTTGATCCAGAAAAATTGGACATTGCTAACTATTCTGCTGATAGAATTGGTGGTGATGTCAATTATAATTTTCGCCTTGGTGATAACAGTAGTCTACAAGCAGGTTTTGGTTATCAAGACTTAAATATTAAATCGGCGGGAACGGTGCAACAGGTACGTAACTTTGTAAATCTTTATGGGCCACATTTTGATGAAATACGCCTTACTGCGGGATTCAACCGTAACAGTTACGATCAGCTGCCGTACCCCACCAGCGGTATCAATCAACAGATTACAGCGCTGGTTGCTTTACCGGCGAACTCCGCATCATTGACCTATTATAAAGCCTCATACGCCGCCCACGCCTATCAACCCTTATTCAAAGGATTTATCCTGTCCGTTCTGGGAAATGTTGCTTACGGTAACGGTTTTAGTGGCGATAGTTTACCCTTTTTTGAAAACTATTACGCCGGCGGAATTGCGCAACCTGGTGGTCAGGTTCGTGGGTACGGAAGCTACTCGTTGGGGCCAAAGGATGCAGCAAATAACGCTTTAGGAGGCAATTTCTTGGCTAATGCTAGTGTCGGGCTTATTCTTCCTTATCCATTGAGCCGTGATAACTTGCGAACCTCTATTTTTGGCGACCTAGGAAATGTTTACGCCTACAATATTCCCGATACGTTACAGGGAACCGACTCCGGTCCGCTGCGCTATTCTGCAGGGGTATCCTTTGAATGGCGCTCTCCTTTTGGGCCCTTAGCATTTAGTATTGCCAAACCTTTAAATGAAGAACCCGGTGATGACAGTCAGTATTTCCAATTTACCTTATCAACGGGATTTTAAGTAAAGGTTCTTAATAATATCGTCACACACAATTAAGTGTGTTAGCATCGTTGTCTTTAAAAATAGGAGATTAGTGAAAATGCAAATTCGTGCTTTGGTAATGGGGCTTATTTTTTCGGCTTTTGTCATTAACGTCGTTCATGCCGACACAAAAATCGCGGTTGTCGACTTACAAAAAATTATGCAAACTTCAACGCAAATGAAGTCTATTCAGAAAAAACTTGAACAACAATTCAAACCACGTCGGGATCAATTGGTTGCCTTGGAAGGTGGACTAAAAAAAGACATGGAAAAATTTAAGCGCGACAGTTCAATTTTTAGTCAATCGCAAAAGAAAGACCTTGAAAAAAAGATAGTAGCCACGCAGCAAAAATTTGAGCACGAAGGTCAGCAGTATCAGCAAGAGTTAAGCACGGCTCATAATGAGGCTATGGAAGCTTTGTACGCAAAAATACGTCAAAAAATTGCTACAATTGCGGAAAAAGATCATTACAGTCTTGTGTTGCAAAAAGACGCAGCTCCTTTTAGTGCTGCAAGTTTAGATATCACAAGTTCAGTAATGGATAGCCTCGAGAAATAGTTGTCGCACAGTGTGCTGTAGAAAGTGAAGTACGTTTTTACAGCACCAAAATTGTAGTTGTCAATAACTTTGCATTCTTAAGAAATTATTTGAATTTAAAATCAATAGAGAACTTTTATGAGTCAAGCAATAGATATAATAAGGATATTAGAATTAATACCTCATCGATATCCCTTTATCTTAGTTGATAAAGTTTCGGATTATAAAGTACTGGATTATATTACCGCGACTAAGAATGTAACAATTAACGAGCCTTTTTTCCAAGGCCATTTCCCAAATAAACCGATTATGCCGGGCGTCATGATGCTTGAAGCACTTGCTCAAGCAAGCGCAATTTTATCCAATCTTTCACGGACGCCAAAAGAAGGATATGAGTTTAATTATTTTTTCGCAGGCATCAATAATGCGCGATTTAAGCAAGTGGTGGTTCCGGGCGATCAACTGCTTTTGGATGTTAAACTTACGGGACGTAAAGGTGATTTTTGGCTTCTCCATGGCGAGGTGTTTGTTGGAGAAAAATTAGCATGTTCCGCAGATTTAATGAGCGCAGCAAAGGAAGTTAAAAAGTGATAGATGAAAGCGCAATTATCCATTCTTCCGCAAAAATTGCGGCGGGAGTGTCAATTGGACCAGGTAGCTATATCGGCGCGGATGTTGAGATTGGTGAGGGAACTTGGATTGGTCCTCATGTCGTAATACAGGGACCAACAACCATTGGTAAAAATAATAAAATTTTTCAATTTGCGTCCGTTGGTGATGAGCCGCAAGACATTACATATAAAGGCGAACCTACCCGCCTTGAAATTGGTGATAATAATATTATTCGTGAATATTGCATGATTTCTCGCGGAACGGTTAAAGGCGGTGGGTTAACCAAGGTTGGCAACCATAATTTTCTGATGGCCTATGCGCATATTGGTCATGACTGTATGGTTGGCAATCATATCATCATGGTTAATTATTCTGCTTTATCGGGTCACGTAGTTTTAGAAGATTACGCCATAATCGGAGCCTACGCCGCTATTCATCAATTTTGTTTAGTAGGAGCCTATGCTTTTATTGCGCGCGCCACGTATGTAACAAAAGATGTTTTACCTTACGTTATGATCGCCGGGCATACTACCTCGGCCTGTGGCATTAACACCGTAGGTTTACGCCGCCGCGGCTTTTCTTCAGAAGCGATTGATACGCTTCGACGTGCTTATAAAATAATCTTTCGAAAAGGTTTCACTGTTCAGCAAGCGCTGGAAGCCTTAGAGCAGATGTTGGACGAATGTGTTGAAATAACACCCATCATTGCGGCACTTAAAAGCTCGACTCGGGGAATTGTTCGCTAAATTGTACGTTGAAACGTGCAAAGCTAACGCGTTATTTCGATTGCATCTGGAAACATCACGTTGTTAGCTTGAACAAGCCTTGATGTTACGGCTATAAATCGCTTTCTTAGATTTTCATTGTACGAGGCTTTATTGATGTTGCACGCACAGTTATTACGTGATTCGCCTAAACTAATTGCGGAACACTTATTGAAAAGAGGGTTCGAATTTGATGTGACGTATTTTCTTTCTTTAGAGGAAAAGCGGAAAAAATTGCAAGTTTCGACTCAAGATTTACAAAATAAGCGTAATATCAGCTCCAAAGCTATAGGTCTTGCAAAAGCACGCGGTGAAGATATTGGTCCTTTAAAAGACGCGGTTGATACGATTAACGCAACGCTTGTCCAACAAAAAGAGTCTTTAACCCTGGTATTGGACGAGTTAGAAAACCTGTTATTAAGTTTACCCAATATTCCCCATTCGTCGGTGCCAATTGGCAAAAACGAGGCAGACAATGTGGAGGTACGAACCTGGGGCCAGGTTCCCAGCTTTAATTTCGCGGTAAAATCGCACGACGAACTTGGTGAAGCTCTCGGACAACTTGATTTTGCAACGGCCGTTAAGATTGCAGGCAGTCGTTTTGTGGTTATGAAGCGCGACCTGGTGCAAATGCATCGCGCACTAATTCAGTTTATGTTAGACACACACAGCGAGGAAAATGGCTATACTGAAATTTACGTTCCCTATATCGTCAACGCCGACAGCCTATACGGCACGGGACAATTGCCTAAATTTGAAGAGGATCTGTTTAAAATTTCCGGTGAGCAGCCCTTGTATCTGACTTCAACCGCTGAAATTCCCGTAACCAATACCGTTCGCGATACTATAATGACTGCGGCACAATTACCCATTCGCTACGTTTGCCACTCGCCTTGTTTTCGCAGTGAAGCCGGTTCTTATGGGCGTGATACAAAAGGGATTATTAGGCAGCATCAGTTTGAAAAGGTTGAGTTGGTGTGGATAACGACTCCAGAACAGTCCTACGACGCCTTAGAAAAGCTTACCTGCGATGCGGAAACAATTTTAAAAAAATTAAACCTAGCCTACCGTGTAATTACGCTTTGCACGGGTGATATGGGCAGTAGTGCTGCAAAAACCTATGATATTGAGGTTTGGCTGCCCAGCCAAAACACCTATCGAGAAATTTCATCGTGCTCCAATATGGAAGCTTTCCAAGCTCGACGATTACACGCTCGCTACCGTAATGATGCTTCGGACTCCATTGAGCCCGTACACACACTCAATGGATCGGGGCTAGCGGTAGGACGTACGTTGGTTGCTATAATGGAGAATTATCAAGATGCAGAAGGGAATATTCGCGTGCCTGATGTTTTACAACCTTATATGAAAGGTAAAAAGCTTATCAAGTGTTCTTGAAAATCTGTTGCATCTTCACCAATACAAGTCCGCGGGCGCAGGTCTTTTGAAAAAATAAAACGCTGGGTTTTGTTTTTAAAAGACCTGCGCTCCTTCGGTGAATCACCGCTCAATAATTGCAATCTAAATTTTTTGTAATGTTCGGCTATCGTCGACTGTAGTTAATAGAGTTACGGTCGCCTAATTCGTAACAATCAATACAATCAACGTTTTTGTACTGCAGAACCCCAATATTTATAAAAGGAATTATTATGACAATTAAAGCCAATGGGTATGCGGCTTATTCAAGCAACACTCTCTTAGAGCCCTTTAATTTTGAGCGCCGAACGCCCCGTGCTCACGATGTGGTTATTGATATTCTTTATTGTGGTGTGTGCCACTCTGATATTCATTGCGCTCGTAATGAGTGGGCGGGGTCGCAGTACCCCTTAGTGCCCGGCCATGAAATTATCGGCCGGGTAGTGGATGCTGGAGATGCGGTTCGTAATTATAAACGGGGCGATATTGTAGGTGTTGGTTGTATGGTTGATAGCTGTCAGCACTGCAACTCCTGTGCCGAGGGCTTACAACAGTACTGCGATAAAGGATTTACCGGCACCTATAATGGTCGAGATACTATTGGCGGAACGGACTATAAAACCACTTTTGGTGGCTACTCCACGGTGATTGTTGTTGATGAGCAATTTGTGCTTCGAATCCCCCCCACTCTTGATATAGCCCGTGCCGCACCGCTGCTGTGCGCCGGTATTACGACCTATTCTCCTTTGAAATATTGGCGGGTGGGCGCAGGACAAAAAGTTGGAATTATTGGTTTAGGTGGCCTGGGTCATATGGGCGTAAAATTTGCTAGCGCCATGGGCGCAGACGTAGTCGTACTCACAAGTTCTCCAGAAAAATCCAGCGACGCCCGCAAGTTAGGCGCTAAAGAAGTCTTAGTTTCAACGGATACCAACGCTATGAGCGCAGCGCAAAACAGCTTTGATTTTTTGCTTAACACGATTCCTGTTGGGCATAATATCAACCCTTATATGGCGTTGCTAAAACGCGACGCAACGATGGTTATTGTGGGCGCGTTAGAATCGTTAACGCAGATGCATGGGGCGCCTTTTATCGTACGCCGGCGAAAAATGGCGGGTTCGCTAATAGGGGGCATTCCAGAGACGCAAGAAATGCTTGATTTTTGTGGTAAGCACGGTATTGCTTGTGATGTTGAACAAATAACCATTCAGGATATTAATTTAGCTTTTGACAGAACCGTTAAAGCGGATGTTAAGTACCGATTTGTAATTGATATGGCCTCGCTTAAAAGTTAAAAAACGACTTAGAATGGCGTTAAAAAGTGATAGAAAAGTGTTTGTTAATGCCACGCTGGTATAGGCGCACTTAAAACGCTGATTTTGCGACGGCGCATACAAACGGTATCTAAATTTTTAGGAGCCTGCTAAACGCGCGCCTTTAACGTCGAACCATTGCTAAATTTGGCCTGACCAAATTCAAGGCCTACGCCATAGGTCTCAGGCGTTAGCCCTTTAAGTAATGCTCGTAATCCCCAAGCCAACGAACGGTTATTTCTTTGGCTCGGTTTTTATCGTTCTCATAAAGCTGCTTGGCATGGGTCGTAATAAGAGGCAGTAAATGCTGGTCTCGTTGTAAATCGGCAATTTTAAAGGGACGGTAACCGGTTTGTTTGGTTCCTAAAATTTCACCAGAACCGCGCAGTTGTAAATCTTTTTCAGCAATAACAAAGCCATCGCTTGTTGCTCGCATGACCTGCAAGCGCTCTCGTGCCATAGAGGATAATGGTGTTTGATACAGTAATAAGCAATGCGACTGAGCGCTGCCACGACCCACGCGACCGCGCAGCTGATGCAGTTGCGACAATCCTAAGCGTTCGGCGTTTTCAACAATCATCACACTCGCATTTGGCACATCCACGCCAACCTCAATCACGGTCGTTGCCACTAAGAGGTTTATGTCCTTTTGTTTAAAGGCAAGCATTGTCTCTTCTTTTTCCCGGCTTTTCATCCGTCCATGAATCAAACCTACGCGATAGTTACTCAGAAGCGCCTGCAATGTTTCGGCGGTGAGGGTTGCCGCCGCGCACTCAAGCTTTTCTGATTCTTCAATCAAAGGGCAGACCCAATACACCTGACACCCTTCGGCTAAGGACTGCTTTAATCGTTCAATAATAGGCTCCCGTTTAGCTTGCGCCAAAACCACCGTGTTTACAGGTGTACGCCCTGGAGGCAGTTGATCTATAGTGGATAGATCTAAATGCGCAAATTGGGTCATTGCGAGGCTTCGAGGAATGGGTGTTGCGGTCATGAGCAATTGGTGAGCGCTGTGCATTGCGGACGATTTTTGTTGCAATTGAATCCGTTGCTCCACCCCAAAACGGTGTTGCTCATCAATAATACTCAGGCCTAGGTTGTGGAAGGTCACGCCCGCTTGAAACAGCGCATGAGTACCAATAATTAGATGGCACTCATTGGCCGCTAAAAGCCGAAGCGTCTCTCGTTTTTCTTTAGCTTTCATTTGCCCACTTAACCGGCAACAAACAAGGTGTAACGGCGCAAGCCAACGCTGCATATTGATAAAGTGTTGTTCGGTTAATAAATCAGTTGGGGCCATAAACGCCACTTGAAATCCCGCATTAATAGCTTGTAATGCGGCAATGGTCGCGACGACGGTTTTTCCACAACCTACATCACCCTGAACCAAACGCAGCATCGGTTTCGTTTTTTGCAGGTCACGGCTAATTTCGTGACTAACCCGCTGCTGGGCCTGCGTTAGAGGGAAGGGTAATTGTGCTAAATAGCGCTGCAACAACGCGTCATTGAACGGCATCGCAGCGGCTTGGTGGGTTGACAAGTGCTCGCGTGCAAACTGCATGCTTAATCGCTGCGCTAGCAGCTCATCAAACGCAAGTCGTTGATAGGCCGGATGCTGCCCCCCCTCAAGTGTTGCAAGAGCCAACGACGGGGGGGGGTTGTGCAACAAGGCTAAGGCGTCGGCAAAAACTGGAAAATTTAACTGGTGCAAAGCGGATTGACTGAGCCACTCCATTTCTCGTAAAAGTGGTTTAAATCGATTTAAGGCAAGTTTTATTATTTGACGAAGACGATTTTGAGTAAGGCCTTCGGTAAGGGCGTAAATAGGGGTTAAATTTTCCTCCATAGTTACGGTATTTTCATGGTCTAAGAGCGTATATTCTGGATGAATAATTTCTATTTGGTTTGCAAACACTCGAATTTCGCCAAAAGCGCGCAGCCATGTATTGGGGCTAAGCTTTGTAATTTGGTCCGCATTAAAATGAAAAAACCGCAGACGAACCACCCCGGTTTTATCTTCAACATAGCAATGCAACATCCGTTTCGTGCCATGGGTAACTTCCGTTTTAACAATCGTGCCGCTAATTACCGCGTACTCGCGATCGCGGGTGTGTTTAATAGGGGTAATGCGGGTTCTGTCTTGATAGCGATAAGGAAGATGTAAAAGCAAATCGGCGTTGGTTTTAATGCCGCACTTTAGTAATTTTTTTAATAAAACAGGTCCAACACCCGGAAGTATTTCACAAGATTGGTACAGCACGATATGATATACTCCATTAAATTTTAAGGGCGTAGTTGGATGCTTAACGGAAATTTCATTAAAATCACAACCCGTCATTTTATGGCGCGTTTTGCTAATGTCAATCGATGATAACAAATCCGAATACTAGAAGGAGTTTTCAAATGAATCGCATGGTTAGTTTTACCGCAGGCGCGATTTTGGTGTGGATTATAGGATACACATTGATTGCTGGCAGAAGTTTATTGATTCCAATTGTGATTGCGGTCTTTATTTGGCATTTGCTGAACACAATTAATGTCTCAGTAAAAAGAATTCCCTACCTGAGTAACAAAATGCCACCTTGGGCGAGCATGGTGTTGGCATTGACCATTGTTTTTCTCTCAGTATGGATCCTCATTGAAATTTTAACGAATAACGTTAGCGAGGTCGTTACCGCATCGAAGCGTTATCAAGAAAATTTATTGGTAATACTGAATAACATCGATAATTACTTTCATATTAAAATTTTAACAAAGATGGATTTGATTTTGAAAGATATGAATATGCAAGACGTGGTTGTCAATATTTACGCCGTTTTCACAACGATTACGAGCTCAGCAATTCTGATAACCTTATACGTCGTGTTCTTATTTGTTGAGCAGCATTATTTTCGCCAAAAAATAAAGGCATTGTTTCCAATTACAAGCCATCGTGACTTAGTAAACAACATCATTAATCACATTGTGAACGACACCCAACGGTATTTAGGGATTAAAACACTGCTCAGTGTAGGGACGGCATTTTCGTCCTGGATAATCATGAAGTACGTAGGTTTGGATTTCGCGGCATTTTGGGCTTTGCTAATTTTTTTCTTAAACTATATTCCCAATATTGGTGCCATTATCGCAACCGCATTCCCCGCTCTGTTGGCTCTCATTCAATTCCAGAGCTGGGTGCCTTTTGTGGTCGTGACCTCGGTAATTGTGACGATTCAATTTTTGGTGGGCAATGTGCTGGAGCCGCGCTATTTAAGCAAGTCTTTAAATTTAAGCCCGCTGGTTATATTGTTTGCCTTAGCATTATGGGGAATGATTTGGGGCGTGCTGGGCATGTTTTTGTCCGTACCGATTACGGTGATGATGATGATAATTTTTGCTCATTTTGACAAGACTCGGCCGCTGGCCATTCTGTTGTCTCAAGATGGATATATCAAAAAAGTTTATGAAAAACTACCAACAGAGGGAACATAGTGGAGGTGGAAATTTCCACAACTTTCGACTATTTTCTTTGCCATCTTTTATTAAAAAGCGCATAATACGCTCTTTTTATTCAATGATCAAAACCCATGAAAGAATCCATTACACGATTAATCGACGACGCTGTTGCGCTGCTAAAAAACCAAACTGTAATCCCTAAGGATACGGAAGTTGAGCTTAAAATTGAGCGTACTAAAGACTCGTTACACGGAGATTTTTCATGTAACGTGGCGCTCATCCTTGCCAAACCGTGTCGTAAGGCTCCCCGTAAAATTGCCGAGGCAATTGTTGCCGTTCTTGAACCCCATCCATCTATTGAAAAAGTGGCTATAGCCGGGCCGGGGTTTATTAATTTTTATCTAAAAAAAGACGCCTCGTTGCAAGTTGTTGAGCAAATATTAAAACAGCAAGAGGCTTACGGCCACAGCAATTTTGGTCAAGGCCAAAAAATTATTATTGAGTATGTTTCGGCCAATCCGACAGGTCCGCTTCATGTAGGCCATGGCAGGAGCGCCGCTTTTGGGGCCTCTCTCGCCAATATTTTGGCGGTTTCAGGTTTTAAGGTTACGCGCGAATATTACGTTAACGACGCCGGCCGGCAAATGAATATTTTGGCTGTAAGCCTGTGGTTGCGCTATCTAAGTTTAACCGGTGAAACCGTGGTGTTTCCGGCTAATGCCTACCGCGGTGATTACGTGACGACCATGGCAGCTGAATTTTTAGAAAAAAACAGCGCTAATTTTAGCAAAAAATGGTCGGATGTAAGTAAGGATTTACCCCTCGATGAGCCCGAGGGTGGGGATAAGGAACGTTATATCGATGCCTTAATTGAACGGGCACAGCAGGTATTGGGGCGGGACGGCTTTGCTTTATTTCATCAAGCGGCTTTGCACTTTGTCCTAGACGATATAAAAAATGATCTGCATGAATTTGGTGTGCATTACGATAATTGGTTTTCTGAGCAATCTTTGGCGGACGACGGCTCCATTGAAAAAGGCGTGGCCGCGCTGCAGTCGTCCAACCATACCTTTGTTGAAAAAGACGCGTTGTGGTTTAAATCCACCGACTTTGGCGACGAAAAAGACCGTGTTATTGTGCGCTCTAACGGTCAACCCACCTATTTTGCCTCCGATGTTGCCTACCATTGGAATAAGTACGCGCGTGGATTTGATAGGGTCATTGATATTTTTGGCGCCGACCACCACGGATACCTAACCCGTATTCGCTCAGCCGTTAGCGCTTTAGGGCACGATGAAAAAGCCCTAAGCATTCTGTTGGTGCAATTTGCCTTACTATTTCGCTCTGGCGAACGGGTGCAAATGTCGACTCGAAGCGGCTCGTTTGTAACCTTGCGCGAGCTGCGCCAAGAGGTTGGTAACGATGCGGCTCGATTTTTTTATGTGATGCGAAAACCAGAGCAGCATATGGATTTTGATTTGGATTTGGCCGTATCGCAATCCAGCGACAACCCGGTTTACTACATCCAATACGCTCACGCGCGCATTCACAGCGTCTTACGGCAGTTGCAAGAGCGAAATTTACTGTGGAAGAAAGAAGAGGGCTTGGCCGCGGTAGGCTTGTTGTCTTCGCCTCATGAGAAGGCGCTTCTTACCGTGTTAGCGCGCTATCCTGAGGTAATTCTTGCTGCAGCTCAGATGCACGAGCCGCATCAGCTTGCTTATTACTTGCGGGAGCTTGCTCAAAGCTTACACAGCTACTACAACGCGGTTCAACTGCTTTGTGAGAATCTATCTTTACGCAGTGCGCGCTTGTGTTTGTTGGCCGCAGTGGCTCAGGTTTTGAAAAATGGCTTACATTTATTGGGTGTTTTTGCGCCTGAGAGCATGTAATGGCTAGAAATTTTAATCAAAAAAAACAAGCAAATTCGGGCGCTCGCTTTTCCAGGCAATTGTTGCTCGTTTTAGCGGCGTTTTTAATAGGCTATCTTACAGCAACGGTTTTTAGTTTTACGGAACTAAGCCAGTGGCTGAGCAAACGCACGTCAACGGCTGAAAAAAAGCCGGTTGACGCGCGCAAACACCGAGAGTCTCCAAAGCCCAAATTTGAATTTTATACCTTATTATCCAAGGACAATAAGGGGGAGCGGGGCAGCAAAGTGGTTTACAGCAAGCAGCCATCTACGGGGATAACCAATCACGCAGTACGTACCAACGTTACCGTTCAATCGTCTATCCCTTCAGCACTAAAAGCGGTTGAAACTAAAACTAAAGCCTCGGCGGCGCATAACGACAAATACATTATTCAGGTGGCGTCCTTTAGCAAAAATTCGGATGCGCAATCCCTTAAAGCGTCGTTGTTGTTACGGGGTTTTGACACCAGCATCAGCGCATTTACCCATAATGGCAGCTCCTGGTATCGTGTTGTTTTAGGCCCGTACTCGTCCCAGGTTGCCGCTGAAAAAGCGCAAAGCACGTTGCTGCAAAGTGATAAACTCAAGGGCATGATTCGAAAAATTCAAGGTTAATGTGAGCATTTAATGGCAGCGTATCAATTTAAAGTTGAGGGTTTACAATGTGTGGCCAACTGTTTTCACCATCGCATATGGGAAAAAATAAAAGCGGACCCGCAAGGCGTGGAGGCCTCCTACGATCCGGTATTTAAAATTATAACTATTTCGTTCAAAAACGACGCTATCTCCGAAAATGAGGCATTAAAATATCTGAACAGTCTGGATGGAGCGGTTCGTTGCAAAAAAATGCATTATGCGCCTGCCCATAAATATTGGAGTGCGCTGCGCGGCACCCTAGCCCTGGTGCTTGCTGCAGCGGTTTTGATCATCACCATGCTGACCCCCGCTTTACCCGTTTTGTTCGCTGTGGCCGGTTTTAGCACTTTGGTAACCTTGCTCATTAGTTTGCCAAGCTTTGTCCGCACTACCAAAGATATTCTCGCCGGGGCTCCCCTTACTATGGACGCGCTTTTTTCGGTGAGCGTACTCAGCGCTTTAGGGGTATCTGTTGCGGCTTTATTTATATCAAGCTTGCCCATGATGTTTGAGCTTGGATTGTTTGTTTACGGTTTTCGGCAAATTGGGTACGCCATTGAAGAAACAATGAAGGATAAAATTCGCGTTAATAAAACCTTTGTGCAAATGACGCCGGCAACCGTATTGCGCAGTACGGATGCGGTCACTTTTCAAACGAGCCTTGCCTCCAAGGTTGCGGTCGGTGAGTATGTTCAACTCAGTGCGGGTGCTATCATTGCGTTTGATGGCGTTACTCAAAACGATGTTTGGCTTAATACCACGGCTGAAAATGGTGCACTAGCGCCCTCGTTTGTTAAAAAAGGAACAGAGATTGCGGCGGGATATCAAGTTTACACTGGCTCGGAGTTGATTGTGCAGGTTAGCACCACCGTCAAGAAATCCGCACTTGCTAAGCGCGATTTAGTATTGGGGGGCATTAAAGTTTTGCCGCCTCCCCAGGCGCTGCTTGCGGACAAAATCAATACAGTACTCAATCATTATATTCCTTTGGTTTTTTACGCAGCGTTTGTAAGCACCGCCCTAATGAGTTTGTTTTTCCCACCAACCTTAGCCATTCAATGCGGCATTACCGTGCTGTTGGTCGCCTGTCCGTGCGTTATAGGCTTAGTTATGCCATTAGGTTTCAAAATAGGCTTGCAGAAATTGCGCGATAACAAGGTTGAGGTTACGGATACCCAAGCGCTGCACCGGGATATAAATTGCGATGCCGCGGTGTTTGATTTAAACGGTACTCTGACCTCGGGCAAGCCCGCAATTGTTTCGTGCACCTTGAATCCAGAAATGCTAGCCGTTGTTCAAGCAATGGAGTCGCAAAGTTCACACCCGTTTGCATCCGTCATCTGTGGAATTGAAAACAGTCGTCAATTACCGAAACCGGTTATTAATTTTGAGAAGGTGGGCCACCATGGTGGCATTGCGGCGGAGGTTGATGGAAAAAAATGGAGGGTTGGCAATTCAAGCTTTATGCAAAGCTTGAATATTAAATGCCCAATTACAGCACCCAATATTAACAATACGGTATATGTAGCCTGTGAAAATAAGCTCGTCGGTAAAATTGTTATTGCTGACTGTCTACGTGCCGATGCGCACCAAGTGATTGAGGCCTTAATTAAGGACAACAAAGCCGTGTATGTGTGCACGGGAAGCTCCGTCGCGGTAGCCCAAGCCTACGCATCCAAATTAGGACTGGATCCGACTCATGTTTTTGCAGACTGCGGTGCAGAGGGCAAAATTGATATCATCCGTAAATTACAAAAAAAAGCTAAGACGGTTGCGATGATTGGTGATGGCGACAACGATTGTTTCGCTATGAAAGCGGCGGATTACGCAATTGCTGTACGGCGCGACGGTGGAGAGAAAGCGCAGCAAGAAGCGCAGGCTATAGTAGACTTATCGCACGGGTCGTTGTGGCCGGTACGCAATTTATTTACAGTAGCCAAGCACACCATGAGCAACATTAGGCAAAACTTACTTTTAAGTATTGGGCTCAATGCGTTAACAATGATTTTGCCCTTTGTGCTGGTCGCGGGCATGGGTGTGGCGATGAACCCGGCCATTGGTGCGGGGCTGATGGTTGGCGTTGGGCTTGTTGTTTTGGCGAACGCCTACCGATTTAAAGCCCAGGAACTGCCAAGACCCGGGGTGGTGCCGGCGCCAAAAATAATCTCAGGAAACAGTCCGAAGGCGTCCCGCTTTCCTCCGGCAGCAACGCCGCACTACCAAGCAAACACTTCTCGAAAAGTAGCGGCGTCTGAACCACGCGCCTCAATCAGTTCGCGCCTGGGGGTTTAATGAGCGCAGCTGTCACAATAGGGGCTTAGGCAGAAAGCGCTGCGTCGCGCAAACGCGTATATTCGTCGCGTTTTTTATGGCCTGCGGTTTGCTCACGCAAAGCGTGATGCCCGTAATGGTGAACTGCGATTCGAGGAGGGCAATAAGATTATTAGCAACCGTCTCAATAAGCTTAAAACAGGTCGACTGAACATAGTCCGTGACTGTTTTGCATACCTGTTCGTAGTCTAAGCTTGACTCGAGAGCGTCCGCGCAGTTTGAAAAATCATAATCAATAGTTATATCTATTAGTAAGCGCTGCGTAATGCGCTGCTCCCATTCATAAACACCAATTTTAGTATCCACACGCAGGCCCACAATTTCTAAGGTACGCATACTCTCTCCAATTAAATTCGGCTAAGAATAGCACGCCCGGGCTAACGCGTGAATATACGGGCGTCTATGGTGATTGCGACAGGGGACGGTCGGAACTGTCAGCTCGTAGATTGGTAGCTGGTTGGAAAAATTGAGAGTTGCGGGACGATTTCGCTTTTTTGTCGTCGTCTTTTTCCGGTTCTAGCACCATAAAATCGTCGAATAACGCACTTACAGTGAGCGCACTTTCCGCCTCACGGTCTTGCCGGTGTGGCCAAAAATAGCCAAAAACTTGCAAACACCTTTCAAAAAACCCGGATGCACTTTTCGCCTGGAGATTTTCAAGAGTGGACTTTTGTTGTTTTATAAAACCATCAACCTCGACCGGGAGCTTGTTGGCGTCTTCACGCGCGCTTTGCGGGTTTTCAACCAGCAAAAATTCAGCCATTTCGTCTTGTAGTGCTTTTTCATTAACCGGACTTTGTTGAGCCTGGGCGTTATTGAACACCTCCATTTCGTAGGCAACTTTTAAAGAACCAACAAGGGGTGTAATCGCTTTGACGTTTCGAAGTATGGCGTTAATAGACTCAATATACGCCTTATCACCACGACGCACATCGTTTGAAGCTGTAGTGATTAGAGTGGCTTTAAACGCAGTTACAGAGGCCTCAAGGTCCTTTTCTACGGCATCAAGCGCGTCAAGAAATTGTGGCGTAACAAGGAAATACTCCTCTTTCCCCTGCGTCATTAACGTTGTTAACGTCGCTAAATGTGTACTAATCGCCTCTAATTTAGTGCGCTCCGCTGCAATCCGCTGCTGTTCAGGATGGGTTCTGAATAGGCTAATTGCCCGTTCTATAGGGCTTTTAGCAAAATAATAGGCTAACTTATCGAATACGTAGTCACTGATAAACGTTTTGACTACAGCCATTAGAAAACATTGCGCAAGCAACAGCGTATACAGAAGAAATTTTTTAAGAGAAGACGACTCTTGGCCTGCGATATTTTTAAACGCCCCCTTGTGGGCGTATATTTCTACCGCAAAGCGCACTAAAGCTATGAGTGCAAACACCCCGATACCACCGAAACTTGCGACACCACTGTAGGCAATTAAGCTGGGTAAAAAGCTAGTAAAAGTGCTGAACACGAGAGGAAGCGACATCCAGGCCAAGACGAGACTAATCAATTCGTAACCCGTCTTAATTACGGCAACTACTATTTTAATGGGAACCTTTTTGTTTTTTTCATACGCCACCTCAAGCGTGGTTTTACCAAAGAGTTCGGGGATGTCTCGCTCAGTAAGATCACGCCTTTGAGCGTCCAAAGCGCTTTCTGCGTTTTCTATAGCCTTGTTCAAGCTTGCTGAAAAAACGGCCTTCGCTTGTGCAAAAGCAGGTTTTAGAGCCGAGGTACGCGATTGCAACGACCGCAAACTTTCACCAGCAGGCTCTTGTACCACTCCAGGTTCTAACGTCACTAACCCCGGTAATTTCTGAAAAATTTTCTGTAGTGCGTTAATGGCTTCTATCTGCAGGATTTGGGCCTGGTGCGGATCACTAAGGGCGCTTGAGGCCCTAAAGCGCGCCAATACCATGCGATTGATTAGCGCCAGGCGAATTAGAGGCAGGCTGCTGACGTCTGTGAAATCTAAGCCTTGCACGAGCAAGAGCAGCGACTCTTGCTCGTTTGCAACCGCCCCGACAATGGTGCGCTCAATCGTTTGGAAACGGGCGCAAATTCCCTCTGTTATTGCCGCTTTATCTTCAAGGTTTTTGGCTATAAAATCAGCAAACAAATGCGCTACAAAAGCGCGGCTGTCTAAATCAGGGTTGTTTTGTTTTACGGCGGCGTACTGCAGATAAAACAGCGAGAAAGCGTCGCTCTGATTGGATAGTTCCAGCTTTTCAAGAGCGCTATCCCCGGCGCGGTCTTCGGGGTTGTATTTTGTATACTCGTAAGCCTGTTCTTGGATTTTGCGTTCAATCATAACGCCTAAAAGAGGGTACAGGTAGTTTGTAATAACCTCGGTGCACTCTTTTGCTTGGCGGTTAACACGAGTACGGTACCCGTTAAAAATCCCAGGCAGGCGTCGCTTTAGTTCGTCGTGAAAGCTCTCGCTTTTTAACAGCTCAACCACCATATTGCCTAGAAAAGGGTAGGGGAGTATTTGAAAAACTAAGGCGCAATTAATTTTTTCAAATAAACTTTTCGAGTAATCGCTGCATAAGCGCGTTATCCAGGCAACCGCAGAGGTTTCATTAATTCCAAAAACATCGGTTATTATTCGACCGATGCAATCGTTAGCAGAGCTTACGACCCTATTAACGTTAAGAGGGTCGTCCAACAAGGGTGTTAAAGCAGGGAATGGGTTGCGGTTTAGCGCCTCAAGAAATTCCTTTCTTGCGCGTGTAATTTTTGTGAAGTTTTCTGATAAACCGTACTCTAACAAATTGTGCAGCAAGCTAGTATCGGACCCGTCGTCCGGACAGACGTACCACATGAAACGCATTACATTGGTTGCCATAGACGCAACTGAGATTTTACTCAACTGTTGTCCCAAATTCACAGCGGCTTGACCGTTCGAAAAGCTAATTAAATTCTTTGCATAAAGCAACGAATTGGTGGCAATATTTTGCTGTAAATCGGCAACAAACTCAGCTAAGGCGCTTATATAACGCATTTTTTTTTCGCACAACTCATCTAAGTTGGATGGTTTTTTTGCAAAACGCTGCAATAGACGGCATTTTTCATGTTCAGCTTGCAATCCTCTTTCCAAGGATGGGAGTAGTAATAGCGTCGCTTGCAAGCGTTGTTCGGTACGCTCTATTTGTAAAGCCTTAGGCGTTTTGGTAATAGAAGTTACGTGATTTTGGACGGGTGGTGATAGATGCTCTGTTAAGTCCGTGATTTCTGTGAAAATAGTTTTTTCGGGGGGTTTCGCTGCTAAAAAAACAATGTTCTCAGGGCTTAAATCAACATCGGAACGTAATTTGGTGTATATTTTTTCAACCAAGGGTCGGTCTATCAAGTAGTCGTCCCCGTCCAAGAGCGTTTCCAGTAGCGGGGTAAAGGTTTGTTGCCCGTATATTCGCAGTATTCTGCGCGCTGCATGGTCAAAAAAATGGTCCTTAAAGTATTTTGAGGTTTCAGCAGTTTCATGCTTCTTTAATAAGGTAAGCGATGAATCAAGCTCGCTGAGTATTGCACGGGTTTGTATTGAGTCTTCAGCGCTCATGCACTCCTGAAAAGTTTGCTCAAGTTCTTGCAAGCGAACAATCATGTGCAAAACATGAAACTTTTTTTGCTGCGGCTTTTTTTCTTTAAAATGCGGACTATTGAGTTCCGCAATAGAGCTATTAAGTGATTGGCTGGGCTGTAAACACTTCGAATCCGCTTGATATTGTTGGTAGTCTTGGGGTGTTTCAGCCAGCGCATCCGACATGAACGCTGCGTAAAATTTTGTTTCGGTATTTTCAGGCAGGCCTGCACTTTCTACTACCCGGCGAAAAGCAAGATGCGCAAGCGCACGCTCAGCGTTCTGCGCCTTGGAGTTCTTGATGGTAAGCACAAGGCTTCGAATCGTACTAGGGGAGCTAAAATATTCGGTCAACGATTCGGGGATGAATGAAACAGCGGTGTTGTAAAAAAATCCTAAGCCGTTGTAAGCCGTATTGGTGAGCGCGCTAACCGTTTGTTCAACGTAATCGGCTTTTTCTTTTAGTGCGGTATAACAGTTAATTGTTGCCGTCATCCACGCAGGCAATTGACTGCAATCCAGTCCTCTTAAATCCCAGGGTAAATCATTCAGTTTCTGGATTGTTTGAATATAAAAAAGACTGCGGTCAACCGGGTTTTGAAGATTGTTTTGAGGCGCGCTGTCCGCGGCAGATAGCGCGGGGCACTCTATGTTAAAGGCGTAAGCGGCATTAACGCTCACGTCGGACAGCTTGTTGAAAAAAGCATGGCTTTGCTCGATAGGCTCGTACAGCCCTGTTTGCACAAGTTCATAAAGAGTAGGAACCTCTACCCCGAGCAACGCAAGCAGTTGGGTGCGACTTTTTTTTGTATCATCCGTAAAAAAAGCTGGTTTTTTTCGCTCAACGGACTGGTGATGGGCAATCAGCTGATTGATATAGGGAAGCAAGTTGTCAATGAAGGTATTTAAGGTGTTGCGGTCGACAGGAATATTCGGAGCGGCGTATAAGATTATTTTGTTAAAAACAGCGGTTAACGCCTCTTTCAATTTAGAAGATTTCTCGCTCGTGCGTTCAAGCGTTGAAATAACCTGCAGCAGCGCTTCAACGTTTCGATGGGGCTCGTAGTTGTATCCGGCGCCCTTACAGTAGTCTTTAATGAGCTTTTCCAATACAACGGGTAGGGAAAATAACGCGTCAATAAGTTTGTTGTGGTGTTGGAGTAAATCAATAAGCGTATTGGTTAGCGCGTCCTGATCATCACTTAAAACGCAAGACGCACTCAGGTCTGCTGACTGCGGGCTTGCTAACACTAAAATAGCCTGGCTATTAATGGTTTTGGTTTTTTCTAAACAATTTAAAAAACCGGTTTTAAGCAGGCGCACGGCCCACGCGTCATTGGCTGACGACTGCACCTCATCAACAATAGCCTCAGCAACATTTTTAATCCATTCTTTTTTTTCGTCATTAATTGTATTTAAAAAAGCTAAAAGCCGTTTTTCCTCAGAACACTGAGAGAGCTCGCCCTCGCCCTTCCGATACCAACAGGTATTCAGCCAGTCGTCATTATTTAGAATAAGTTGTCTGCGCACAGCAATATGCAGGATAAACGCGTAAACCTCGTATTTATAACCGGCCTTGTTTAAGGTTTCAGCGCAAAGGTCGTAGATAAATTGAATCAACAAAGCTTGAGCAACGGATTTTTTTTCTGCAGTAAGTGCGCCCATAATATCCCGATTTAATGAACTAGAACGGTAATAGTAATTCAAACAGATTAAGGTAATATTAAGTTTAGAAAGTAATAATTTTGACCATAGAGTTTTGTTATAAAAATTAAAGGCCGATTCAATGCGTAAACAATAAATGAATCTGGATGCAGTGAGCGAAGTATTTCTATATGATGCTGAGCAATACAACCAACGAGGTACAGCATGAATTCTTACGACGATTCCCTATTAATGCGCAGCCTGCGCAAAGAGCCGGTGTCACGCACGCCCGTGTGGTTAATGCGTCAAGCCGGGCGTTATCTGCCGGAATATCGGCAAACACGTGCGCAAGCGGGTGATTTTATGAGCCTGTGCCGAGACACCGCGCGCGCGTGCGAGGTTACTTTGCAACCGCTGCGCCGCTTTGATTTAGACGCGGCAATTTTGTTTTCAGACATCCTTACCATCCCCGACGCGATGGGCTTGGGCTTATCTTTTGCTGAAGGAGAGGGGCCGCGTTTTCAAAATCCAGTTCAAACGCCGGCCGCTATAGAGGCGTTGCCGGAACTCGATGCCGCAGACTCTCTGGCGTACGTCATGGATGCGGTGCGGTTAATACGTAAAGAGATGCCGGCGCATCTGCCCCTCATTGGTTTTTCCGGCAGCCCATGGACTTTGGCTTGTTATATGGTTGAAGGTCGCAGTAGTCCGAGCTTTCAAGGGTTTTTTGATTTGATTCATCGCACTCCGGAAGCGGCTCATCTTCTGTTGGATAAATTGCAACGAGCAGTAACCGATTATTTGTCCGCACAGGTGTGCGCTGGTGCCAACGTGCTGATGATTTTTGATACCTGGGGTGGCTTACTTGAAACAGGAACCTATGAAGCTTACTCCTTGTCGTATATGACGAATATTGTTCAGTCTTTAAAAAAACGACACCCAACAACTCCTGTTTTATTATTTACCAAAGGAGGTGGACGATGGTTGTCAAAAATGGCGGACAGCGGATGCGATGGCTTAGGCCTGGATTGGACCGTGGATATTGGCGTGGCGCGGCAGGAAGTGGGGGGGCGGGTTGCGTTACAAGGCAATTTTGAACCCGCTTTGCTTTTAAGCGATGCGCCAACTATTCGTGCAGAAGTCAAAAAAATATTGAGCCAATACGGGGCGGGTAGCGGCCACATTTTCAATTTAGGCCATGGCATAACACCGGATGTTGCGCCGGATAATGTAGCCGTTTTAGTAGAAGCGGTGCGGGAGTTTAGTCCTATCTATCACCGTGATTAAACCGCGCGTACAATTCGCCGAAGTGCAGCGCCATCTCGAGAGACTGTTCGTAGTTTAAACGCGGGTCTACCAGGCTTTTATAGGCGCGCTGCAAATCCTGTTCATCTAAGCCACCCGCGCCACCAATACATTCGGTTACATCGTCGCCCGTTAACTCGAAATGAACGCCGCCTAAATGGCTGTTGAGCGCGTGATGAATGGTCAACGCCTGCTTTAGCTCCGCTAAAATAGTACCAAACTGTCTTGTTTTAATGCCGGAACTCGTAGTTTCAGTGTTTCCATGCATGGGATCGCAGGACCAAGTTACAGGTATTTTGCAGGCCTGTACCGCGGCAATCAACGGCGGCAAACGCTCGTCAATGCGTGAGGCACCTAAGCGTGAAATTAACACAATTCGTCCCGGTTCACGATTGGGGTTCAAAATTTTCAGTAAATCTACCAACCATTCCTTCGTTGCATCCGGCCCAATTTTAACGCCAATAGGATTTTTTATGCCGCGCATGTATTCTACGTGCGCACTGTCAAGATAGGCGGTTCGCATTCCAATCCAGGGGAAGTGTGTGGATTGATTGTACCAACCGTCTTTGAGTTGCCGGGTAAGTGCTTGTTCGTAATACAAATGAAGCGCCTCATGCGAGGTATAAAAATCAACCGTATCAATACTGCTGTTACGAACCCCATCAATTGTATCTAAAAAATCCAAAGAACCGCTAATTGATGCAGCAATATTGCGGTAGTGCTGTGCTTGCGGTAGGTTTTTTACAAAACCTAAATCCCAGCGGTGCGGGTAATGCAAATCGGCAAAACCGCTGTTTAAAAGAGCGCGAATATAATTAAGGCTGATAGCCGCAGAGCTGAAACCTTGCAACAGGAGCTGTGGATTTGAGGCTCGGGATTTAGCGTCGAAAGCGGGGGAGTTGATTAAATCTCCTCGGTAACTTGGCAGGGTGAGGTTTCCAATGGTTTCAAAATCGCTGGAGCGCGGTTTTGCGTACTGGCCGGCAATTCGTCCCACGCGAATAATCGGTTTGCGTAAGCCATAGAGTAAAACCAAGCTCATTTGCAACAAAATTTTTAATTTGTTGCTGATGACCTTCGCCGAGCAATCGTTAAAAGATTCAGCGCAATCACCGCCTTGTAAAAGAAACGCTTTACCTTGTCCGGCTAAGGCAATGGAGTTTTTTAAGCGGTTAATTTCATTGGAAGTAACAAGAGGTGGCAGGTTGCTTAATGTATCAACAACACGGTGCAGTTGTTGCTCGTCGGAATAATTGGCCGCCTGGCTGTAGGAAAACTTCTGCCAGGAAGTTAAAGACCAATCCTGCATAACCGCTACCCTTAACTAAAATACGAGCTGTAGTATGCAATAAATGACCAGTTGTCGCAACAGACCTGCGTGGCAATCGGATGCGAATAATATTTATCCTAAACCCTTGAAAGTACATTTTTAGACCCCACTTATCTGAAAACTAAATTTTGGAGTTTGGTATATGAGTAATCACGAAAAAGATTGGGGAAAAATAAAAGACGAGTTTGAGAAGGCTGAGTTTGACACGGAATTGCCAAGCGAGGCGGAGGTAGAACCAACGCCAAATAATTCTGTAACCCCTGATATTATTGCGCTTGAACAAGAGCTGAGTGACGCAAAACAACAAGCGCAAGACAATTTGGATAAGGCCTTGCGCAGTGCGGCTGAGCTGAAAAATGTATCGCAGCGCGCAGACAGAGAAATTCAAAAAGCCCATCTCTACGGTATTGAGAAGTTTGTCGTCTCGCTCCTGCCTATGGCGGATAGTTTAGAGCAAGCCCTGCAATTAGTGGAAAAAGACGATCAGTCCAGCATGAAAGAAGGGCTCACCCTTACCTTAAAATTATTCAACGACTCCCTACAAAAGCAGGGCGTTGAAGCAATAGATCCGCTAGGCGAGGCTTTTAACCCCGAAGAGCACGAAGCAATGGCTATGCAGGCGTTTCCCGATGTTGCTGATAATACGATTGCAGTCGTTTTTCAGAAAGGCTATAAACTCAACGGACGTGTTATTCGTGCAGCTCGTGTAATTGTTGCAAAATCAGTTTAAATTTTATTTTTACTTGAAAAGAGTAATTACGACCCCATATAGCAAACATTAAACAACTAACTCAATTTGGAGCGAAGATAAATGGCTAAAATTATTGGAATCGATTTAGGTACTACCAATTCGTGCGTCGCTATGATGGACGGCGACAAACCTCGCGTTATTGAAAACGCGGAAGGCCTACGCACAACCCCCTCTATCGTGGCTTATAGTGATGACGGTGAGGTTTTAGTGGGTCAGTCGGCTAAGCGTCAAGCGGTTACAAATCCTAAAAATACTTTATTTGGTGTGAAGCGGTTAATTGGTCGTCGTTACGATGAAAAAGAAGTTCAAAAAGACATTTCTATGGTTCCTTACGAAATTTGCAAAGCCGACAACGGCGACGCGCGCGTGCGTGTGAACGGTAAAGAGTACGCGCCACCTCAGATTTCTGCTGAAGTTTTGCGCAAAATGAAAAAAACAGCTGAAGACTATTACGGCGAGCCCATCACCGAAGCGGTAATTACCGTTCCTGCTTATTTCAACGATTCGCAGCGCCAAGCCACTAAAGATGCTGGGCGTATTGCCGGTCTTGAAGTCAAGCGGATTATCAACGAACCAACGGCAGCAGCCTTAGCCTACGGAATGGATAAAAAACGTGGAGATTCGGTTATTGCGGTATACGATTTAGGCGGCGGTACTTTTGATATCTCAATTATTGAGATTGCTGAGGTAGACGGGGAACATCAATTTGAAGTATTAGCTACAAACGGTGATACATTCTTAGGTGGTGAAGATTTTGATTTGGCCCTAATCGAATATTTAGCCGCGGAATTTAAAAAAGACAGCGGTATTGATTTGCACAACGACGCACTTGCGTTACAACGCCTTAAAGAAGCGGCTGAAAAGGCAAAAATTGAGTTGTCATCGGCGCAACAAACCGATGTCAATTTACCCTACATTACCGCTGATGCTTCAGGTCCTAAACATTTAAACATCAAACTAACCCGTGCTAAGTTGGAATCTTTAGTTGAGAAACTTGTGCAGCGCACTATTGAGCCTTGTAAAGTTGCGTTAAAAGACGCAGGTCTTGATATCAGCAAAATTAATGATGTTATTTTGGTAGGCGGTCAAACACGCATGCCGCTTGTACAAAAAACAGTAGAAGACTTATTCGGTAAAGAGCCCAGAAAAGACGTAAATCCTGATGAGGCGGTAGCGGTTGGCGCAGCCATTCAAGCGGCGGTACTTTCTGGTGAAGTGAAAGATATTTTATTGTTAGACGTGACTCCTTTATCCTTAGGCATTGAAACCTTAGGTGGAGTAATGACCAAATTAATCGATAAAAATACTACTATTCCGACTAAAGCCAATCAGGTTTTCTCAACCGCGGATGATCGACAAACGGCGGTAACGGTTCATGTTTTACAGGGTGAGCGTGAGCAAGCTTCTGGAAATAAATCGCTTGGACGTTTTGATTTACAAGACATTCCAGCCGCACCACGTGGCGTTCCCCAAATTGAAGTTACTTTTGATATTGATGCTAACGGCATATTAAACGTATCGGCTAAAGACAAAGCAACCGGTAAGGCGCAGTCCATCGTCATTAAAGCGTCAACAGGGCTAAGCGATGATGAAGTTGCTGCAATGGTTAAAGACGCCCAGTCGCATGCAGAAGAAGATAAAAAATTCAAAGAAATGGCGGATTTGCGCAACCAAGCGGACAGTTTGATTCATAGCAGTGAAAAATCAATTGCTGATTTAGGTGCGGACTTAGAGGAAGAGGAAAAGAAAAGCATTGAAGCCGCAATCGCTGAGTTAAAAGACGCGGTTAAAAGCACCGATAAAGCCATGCTGGAAGATAAAATTAAACAGCTTTCTGACGCCTCCGGGAAAATGGCTGAGCGTGTTTACGCAAAAAAATCAGCTGAGGAATCTGCAGCCACCGGTGGTGCTTCTGCTGATGCATCCGGCAATGACACGAAGAGCACGGATACCGGCGCGGACAGTGTGGTCGATGCTGAGTTTGAAGAAGTTGATGAGGGTAAAAAATAATTGGGTTTTTTGCAAAAATTGCACTGATGCTTTACGTTTGGCCTCAGTGCATGAATGTCTAATTGTCTAAAAAAGGGCCTCTGCCCTTTTTTGTTTATTCTAGTTTTTTTAATTTTTTTGAGAGTAGTTATGGAACAGCAGGATTATTACCAACTTTTAGGTGTCAGTCGCAACGCTGACGATGCAGAAATCAAAAAAGCCTATCGAAAACTGGCAATGAAGCACCATCCTGATAGAAATCCTGATGACAGTGCTGCAGAAGAAAAGTTTAAAGAAATACAAAAAGCGTACGCAATTCTATCGGATAAGCAAAAGCGCGCTGCCTACAATCAATACGGCCACGCCGGTGTTGATGCCTCAATGGGGGGCGGTGGTGGTAGCGGTTTTGGTGGGTTTGGTGATGTTTTTGAAGATATTTTTGAGAACATTTTTACCGGAGGTCGTGGCGGCCAACAGGCGCAAGGGCAGCGCGGCGCCGATTTGCAAATGAACGTGCAAATGACTCTTGAAGAAGCCGCACAGGGCAAACACGTTGAAATTACAGTGCCGCGCCATGTTACCTGCGGTGTTTGTGAAGGAAGCTGTGCTAAAAAAGGCTCGACGCCGCGCAAATGCGAGACCTGCGACGGTATGGGTCAGGTGCGTATTCAACAAGGATTTTTTTCAATACAGCAAACCTGTCCTTCCTGTCATGGCGAAGGAAAAGTAATAACGAATCCCTGCGACAACTGCCACGGTCAGGGTCGTGTCCGTGAAAGTAAAAAGCTTACGGTTAAAATTCCAGCCGGCGTAGACAACGGCGATCGGGTGCGTTTATCGGGTGAGGGCGAGGCCGGTGTTATGGGTGGTGGTGTGGGTGATTTGTACGTGCAAGTAAACGTAAAAAAACACGCTATTTTCGAGCGTCAAGACAGCAACCTGCACTGCGAGGTGCCAATCAGCTTTATTACGGCCGCCCTAGGCGGAATGATTGATGTGCCAACCCTGGAGGGACGAGTTAATCTTAAGATACCCGCTGAAACCCAAACCGGTAAGGTGATGCGTTTACGAGGCAAAGGTATGAAATCGGTACGTGGCCATGGTCAAGGGGACTTGCTCTGTCGCGTGGTCATTGAAACCCCGGTGAACCTATCCCGCGAACAAAAAGAATTGCTGTCTGAGCTGCAAACATCTTTAGACAGCAGTAAAAAAACGCACTCGCCGCGATTTAGCAGCTGGTTTGATAGTGTAAAGAATTTTTTTGAGGATAAAATTTAACATTTGTGGTTTAAAGAGACATTTTGAGAACAGCCATGCACGCATGGCTGCATCATTAACACACTTTTTTTGATCTAGATATGGCTTCTTTTACAAAAAATAATAACTCACACTGACGTTAATCTATGGTGGCTATTCGTGCAAATATCTCATAATATCCGCTTTTTTTTGATGAGGAAAAGTCACTATGTTTATACGTATTACACAAGATGGATCGGGTAGAATTCTAAATGATATTACTGATGAAAAATTTGTTGGGCTTTATACCGATTCTATTGAAACTTGTATAATTTTTGCTGTTAAAGGTGAAAAAGGTATTGTTCTTGTTCATAAATCATCTCAAACCAACAATGAAAATATTGTCGATGAATTTAAAAGCGTTGGAAAGATTGAAAAAATGTGTATTGCCTACAGTCCTTTTTTTTATCATGAAGGATCAACGAACAAAACATTGCATAATGAGATAGATAAAGTTTTATGCTTGTTCGATGAGGATACTTATCAAGACTTTAAAGATGCAATTATATTTGAACAAATCTCTTATGGCTTTTTTGCAGTGGATAGAGGGTTTTGTATTAAAACGGAAAGTTCAATACCAGAATTTTATGAGCCGGCTAAAATTTTTCGAAACGATTCTAGCGGAAATCCGGTTAACCTTCGTAATATTCTTTGTAAGGTTAATAATATGTTTTTAACGGTTAATGAATCACTAAAGCTAGATGTTCAATTTAATGGAACAGATTTTTCCGATCCTTTTTTAAATAAAAATGATGAGCAGGTTATTCAACTATTGAGTGAAAAAAAATTTAGAGATCCAAACCATAGGGATATGGTTTGTCTTGTCTTCAAAATGTATTGTGGTGTAAAAATATTATTAGCCAGTCCGGTTATTAATACCTCCCAAATCAACTTGCTTGCATCAAGTGAAGAAAAAGACGCTATTGAAGATAAAAGCATAAATAGTCGCTCACGATTTTTTGCTCAACCATTAGTTAATCGAGCTAGTCGTAGTGATTCTTCACCCGGACTTTCTCCTGAATTGGTGGCTGTTGAGGCGCCAGCGAGCATTAAGCCAAAGCAATAAAAGAACAGCGAAACGCCGTAAGGCAATCATTTATTTATCGATAGTGGTAAGAGATTATGAGGGGTGGGGTGAGGAAAACGTTCCGATCATTCCCACCGAACGGGTCTGTCGCAAAAATAGTACGATCGTAAGACACAGTTATTTAAACACTCCCATGTTTTTCGATGGTCGATTAAATTTGGGATTACGATAAATTACGAGCTGACACAATTAAATGGACGCTCTCTTAAATCATTTAATTCTTTTCTAAGCTCTGATGATTCTGCGTTTTTTTGTTAAATTTTGCTTCAGCCTCAGCTTTGCTCGCTTCCAGCATCTGTGTAAATTCAGTCCTATTTCTTAAACGCAGCGTTGCTGTATTTTTTTGAACCGCTGTTAATACCCTTACTTCCTGTTCCAAATCAAAGTTTGTTGGCTTGCATTTGTTTTATTTAATTTTAGTTACGTGTAATTTTTTAAGCTCTACCACCTCATCGTGCGCAACTTGGGTATAATCCATATCTTTAAACGAAGGCGATATTTTAGGATTGCCGTCAATTACCCTTAAGGGTTTTGTGAAAACTGGACCTGAGGCGCTTTCGTCAGCTAAAGAACGCTTGGGTGCTCGCGAACCAGCGCTACTAGGACGTTGTAAAAGTCTTCGGATACGTACATTTTTTCTTGGTAAATTAGCAACATAAGCCGATAATTTGTCTCGCTCAATTAGTTGTTTTAATCTCCGCCTTCCTGAACTATCTACACCATGTAACTGAAAAGTATTCTTGGCTATATCTATCCCTAGTACGCTAACACTCATTATTGGATCTCCCATCCACTTTCAAATCTATCAAATTCGAATACTAAGATGGTAATTTTAATTTGCCAACGCGTGGGTGGGATGGTTCATTACATTAGAACCTAAGAAACTAGCTACGAGGTTTTTGAGTACAATTATTTTTAGTATTTTAATAAAGCAGATTGACTTATAGATGTAAAAATGAGTGATATTACCTTCTTTTAGGAGACGTAACATGACAAATCAAGAATTTATTTCGAGTACCGAAGACAAAAATTGGTACGTAAAATATCGTAAACAAATTAAAATTTCACTAACAGCGAGCCTGTCTCTAGTTGCCTTAATGTTAGTTTTAGCAGCAGCAATAACAGTTGTTGCTTCAATTCCAGTAGTTCTCATGTGTACATCGTTTGCTGGTCTTTTAGGTAGTAGTGTTTTCTGTATTGTGACATTACTGCAAGCATTCTTTGAAAACGAACTTGAAAATAGGGCGAGAAGCGGGGGAGAAGGTGGAGCAATAATTGGAGCGCATGAGGATTGGCTTGCATTTGGTGGTCGTGAAGAAGCTAGAAAGACTAGGTTGATGATGGCAGGTATGTTTTTAGCGAATCTTACAATGTTAATTCTGGGAGTTATTTTTCCTCCATTTTTTGCAGTCATCCCGATACTTATTATCACAACGGTTAGCACCTGGGCTGTAGGCGCTTTTACTCATTTTTTCTCTGAAAAGTTATTGCCAGAAATACCTGGTAAAACAAATGGTTTTGGTGAAACAAATGGTTTTGGTGAAACAAATGGTTTTGGTGAAACAAATGGTTTTCGTGAAACAAATGGTTTTGGTAAAACAAATGGTTTTCGTGAAACAAATGGTTTTCGTGAAAAATTCCCCACCGAACCAACAGATGAAGCAACTCCGAATAGGAGCAGAGATAGGACTTTTTTTAAGAAAGAACCTACTGGTGAGAAACTAGATAAGAAAGAACCTACTGGTGTGGAACTAGATGATTTTACTTCAAGTAAGCAAAGCTTTAAAAAATTTTGAATGGACATGTCCTTTTCTGGCTTAAAACTTGGAGTAAGGATGCAAGATTTCTGAAGCTCCTTACGGGTATTGATTGAGAAATCATGCTTGGATTTTGATACAGTAAAAATTAGCCTAGCGAGAAGAAGCTATGCCACTACCTTTCTGGCGAAACCGTCGTGTTTTTGGTGTTGATGGTTCAAAAATCATATCATTTGGGTAGTGGCTATCATTGATGATTTGTATTAGTGTCATTACCAAGGGAAACTGTCGGATTAATTACCGAGCGACTTTGTCGGAGGAGAATACCAGCACTGTATTTTCATATCAAGAAATTGCTGTTTCTATGCTGTATTTTTAGCGACTGTGAACGTTGAATACGCATCGCCACAGTGTTCATACGTTCCCTAACCCACACATGCCGAATGCCGCTTGCACTTAGGTGAGTGCCATTGTTGGCATTAAGTTGGGCAGCTACCTGCACTTGGCCTAGATGAGGGTTGTTTAAAGAAAAATTGATAATCTGTATTAGTCGCAACTTGATCTGACATTAGCTCTTGACTGAAAGAGAGTTACCCGTTTTGATAAAGGTTCTGAATCTTAAAATCAAAACAAAAGGAAACTCTCTATGTTACATACCAACAACCCAATTATTAAACATAAAGCGGGATTATTAAATTTAGCGGAAGAATTAGGAAATGTGTCTAGAGCCTGCAAGGTGATGGGCGTCTCCCGCGACACATTCTATCGGTATCAAGAGCTAGTTGAGGAAGGAGGGGTTGATGCCCTAATCAACAAGTCTCGCCGAGCACCAAATATAAAGAATCGTGTTGATGAAGTTACTGAGCAAGCGGTATTGAATTATACGATTGAACAACCAGCCCATGGCCAGCATCGAACAAGTAATGAGCTAAGAAAGTTAGGTGTATTCGTTTCAGGTAGTGGTGTTCGCTCAATTTGGGTACGCAATAATCTGGAAAATTTTAAAAAGCGATTAAAAGCCCTTGAGGATAAAATTGCTCATGATGGGATTATTCTCAATGATGCTCAAGTTGCAGCTCTTGAGAAGAAAAAACATGATGATGAGGCCTGTGGGGAAATAGAAACGGCACACCCTGGTTACCTTGGTTCACAAGATAGCTTTTACGTAGGGAATCTGAAAGGCGTTGGACGCATTTACCAACAAACATTTGTTGATACTTACAGCAAAGTGGCTTGCGCTAAACTCTATACAACTAAAACCCCGATTACTGCAGCAGATATCCTTAACGATAAGGTTTTACCTTTCTTCGAAGAGCATAAACTACCTATGTTGCGTATATTAACGGATAGAGGTACAGCGTATTGTGGGCGAGTCGAACAACATGATTATCAGCTCTATTTAGCGATTAATGACATTGACCATACTAAGACAAAAGCGATGTCACCTCAAACAAATGGGATTTGCGAGCGATTTCACAAAACCATTTTAAATGAGTTTTATCAGATAACATTTAGGAAAAAACTGTATTCCTCGCTGGAAGAGCTACAAAAAGATCTGGACGAATGGATTCATTATTATAATAATGCGCGCACTCATCAAGGAAAGATGTGCTGTGGACGAACTCCTCAGGACACGTTAATTGATGGTAAATCGATTTGGGCGGAGAAAAATTTAGCTCAAATCTAAACTGACAGACTTGATTGGACAGTTGCCTCTTTTTCATAGGGAATGACACTAGTACACCTTATATTTTTCCTTCGGAAACACATCCAGCCCTAAGGGTACCACCGGCTGCAGGCTTGGGTCTGTAGCGACGGTTATTATGTGCACGATGCGGTTTCGTGGATTGGATGAGAGTCGTATTTAGAGGGCATACAAACATCTGGAGATGTTTGTAAAAATGATGGTGCGCTTTGTGCTTTATTGTAATTGGTAATACCTTGTTTTTTTTCTTCATCAGAATCAGAAATAAAATACTTACCCTTTGGGTCTTTTTTTTTAGGATTTTCTTTTTTTTCTTTGTCTTAAATTAGACTTAAAATTTTAGCATCTATTTCTGTAATTTAGCATCTTGCTTGCTTGTACACAGTTCTCTTTCAGCTCGGCCAGCAACTCTTTGAATTTCGTCTTTAGCCATGTTAGCGGCAATTTGGTCTAGTCCTTCACGACAGCGAGCATAAAGATTTGCTGTTTCTTCATCCAAGCCCTCGTTCTCTTCGCCAGGATTAGTGCCTGAATAGTGCTCCTGAGCAATCAACTTCGTTTTATAATTGTTTAAAAGGTCGTAGGAATTCATAACTTCAATGAAGGCAGTTGCGTCCCCATCCGTATTTTTGCCAGGATGGGTTTCTAAAACACGAGCTTTATAATCTTTTTGAACAATAGTCCAGGTTATTGGCTGAGTTGTGTCTATGCGTAGTTGGTCGCATGCCGTTAATAAAGAAGGGGTTAGATACAACCGTGGTTGTCTAAAAGGATTCGGTGCAGGGTTTTGTTTTTTTGACTCGGAAGGTACGCTTGATTCCTGCTCATAGGGGTTGTGTTGCTGTTTAGTCGATGGCTCAGGACTAGGCCTCTTTTATTCTGGTAACGTTTGTAGCGCTCTAGCAATCGAAAAATACAGTCCTGAAAAAAAGCTCAACTGTAACTTGGCTTCAGTGAGTATTTTATTGATGGAAAAAAAGTTCGTTGGTTTTTGAGAGGCGGTCTCGGCAATACACGTAGCGCAGTAATAAGTTTCTACTCGACCGTAGGGTTGGGTTAAGCGCTGCCAAGCGTGCTGGTACCAGGGCAGAGCTCGCTGCTCTTCTACATAGGCTTTAAGCGATTGACGTGAGCTATCACCAATCCTTTTTGTAATAAACGTTTTATTATCGTCATTATCAATAATTGCCGCGCAATAGTGCTGGCGCAAAAAATCAGAGAGAAAGTTAAAAGTGTTGCCGTTAAGAGTACGGGTGGCAATGATACGCTCCTTTTCAAGGGGCGTCGTTTTAAGAAAGACATGATTTTTAATGGTTCTCCGATGGTAGCGGGCTTACTCATTGAGCGAGCGCGATGTTGAAAAACTGGCGTTGGAGCGTGGCCTTAAGGTCGATCATTCCACCATTAATCGCTTGATTTTCTGCTTTCAGAAAAACGGGACGCGCCTGCTGCACGGGCATTTTTAAAAAATAAACTATTGGTTCTAATGACGACCTCCAGAAGGTAACAATGGATAAAATGGTGCTAGCAAAGTTGGAATTAATACAATTAATGTACACTTAGCGCTGCGGTGTACGTTAGGCGGACTCTTCGTTCAGCTCCTGTGAGATAAATCAGATACCTCAATAACATCGTCGAACAAGACTATCAATTCATTGCAAAAGCAACCAAACCTATAGAGGGCTTCAAGGCATTTCACTAAGCGCACGCAACGTTCGTCGGCATTGAATTGCATCACCTGCTAAAAAAAACAGCATGATCAATAGGCTAATCAAGATATTTTTGAACAGTTCCACGGGCTGACGACATAAATTCGCCTAAAACAAGTCGGGCTTAGGATAGTACTATTTTTGCGACAGAACCCTCGCGACGAGCTGCAGCGCATGCAAAATTGGGCGTTAATCATGTTGCAGCTTTGGATATATTTTGAAGAGCGCCTTAATCTAGGCTTGCTTGCAAGGTTTAAATTGAGCAATAAATCCAATCCTATATTGTTCATTAGTGCTCTTAAACCTGGATTTTATATGCGTTTCGAATAAAGAGCACTCGCATCAGCGCATTCTTCAACTGATGCAAGATAATCGAGTTTTTCCGTTGCAAGCCTAATCCATGCGTCTCCCTGGTGATTGACTGTCGCTATCTTAGCCGCCCATCCAACAATTAACATCATGTAAGCGGCTAACCGACCTCCGGCAACTATTTGATGGTTTTTTGCTTCGGTAAGAAAATTTTTATATTCTGCTGGGTTATCAATAATATTTTTAGTCATCTTCAGTACATTAATCGATTCTTCTAACGAAAGCTGTTCGTTTTCGTACAACCTCAAAACCAACTCCATCATTGCATTGCAAGCATTCGTAAAACAGGGAGGCAAACTAGAGTCTGTAGTTAGTCGGGTGTTAATAGCTTGCTGAATCCGACTCAATAAATCGGCTCGCTCGTTATTTAAGATAATTTTAATACGTTTAAAAATGAGCTCTTCTAATTTTTTTTCACGCTCAGGCGTACGGGTTTTTCCGCCTAAAAACATTATTTGATCTATAATATTTGAACGATTAAAGGTGAGGGAACCTGTTTTCCCCAGTGGATAGTTGCCAAAATCATATCCTCTTTTATACCTTTGAGAGTTAGGAGCGTCATCGGTTAGAAACAAATAATCCATGTCAAAACTAGTTGCGTATAGGTCCCAGTTTTTGGCTAATCGTAACTCAAGTTTTTCATTAAAATTATGCGCCAGCTCTTCAGCCAAATAAGGCAAGGTTTTCACAGCACGCTCTAAAGGATACACCGCCGCTGCAGGCCAAGGAAGGTCGCAGACCGAGGCCTGTAGTCCCTGGTAGCCTTAGAGCCGGATGTTTTGCCGCAGGCAAAATATAAGGCATACGAAAAGGCGTCAGTCATTGGGGAGCGCAAATTATGATCCCCGTAAAGGGGATTATAATTAAGGAGGACCAGGACGGCCAGGGCGCCGCAGGCATACTTGTCGCGTTGGCGAGTGAATTTTGGGGACTTGGATGTCCCGAAATTTATAACGAGGTAGCGACACGCTTGTTTGTTAAAGGTATTGTAATAGGAAAGTAGCGTTATTGCCTCCGATGAAATTGCTTTGACTTGCAAGGTGAGACAACCATCTTTTACAGCGTTTTGTTTTATAAAAGATAATCGGTTTTTCGCATCGCCAATGTTGTGCTGTGCTGCATAGTGTAGAATTAGACGAGGCATACAATCAGTTGAGGAAGCATTAACCTGTTTATATTGGTTATAGATACATTCCATCCGTTCTCGCGGTAATTCGGGAAGCAGCGATAAAGTTATGAACTCTATAATGTCATTTGCCCCAGCGAGATGAGATAAGGGTATAACATCACCAGCCCCACCAACATTCGCTTCGTTCGTATTAGGAGTGAGTCTCAATCCTAAGTTTTTTTTAGCTAAAGGCACTAAATCTTGTGGTGAAAATAATGGCATATTGGCCTCCAATGCATTAGTTTATGCAACCAAACGACCATTATTTTACCACAAAGAGTACTTAATGTGTATCATTAGCGTTCTCTCGAACTAAAGTCCACAAACACTAAACTACAGCTCAAGGGTTTATAAATACGCAGCAACAGACGCCATTAATAAGAAGCCGATAATTACATAGCTGAAATCGCGCAAGTTACAGCAGCGTTGTACCATTACGCAACGCTCGAGCCCATGCAACGTGCCTAAGTATAAAAAAGTCCCCGCGGATGCGGCTATTAAAATAGGGTCAAACAACGAATTGGTCATGAAATTTTTACCCGTTGACCAGCCCAGGAAAATTCCAAAGGGAGTCATGCAGGCAAACGATAAGAAAAATAAAATGCTGTGGGTGCGCGCTAGAGTGCTTTTAGTTAGTTGCACCGCAATAGCAAAGCTCTCCGCCCACTTATGCACAATAATTGCTAAAAATAGCATAACAATCATCGGGCCGTTATGGTTTAGGCCTAATGCAGCGCCAAGCATTAGCGAATGGATGGAAAGCATAGTCCACGCTAAAATAGCGAAGGCAGGATGATTGGTTTCTTGATGGTGGTACAGTTCCTTACCCAAATGTTCAAACCACAGAAAAAAGAGAAATACAGCACCACTCGTGATGAAAGCATAGGGGTAGTGATAGCCCATGTGGCGAAATAAGGCGTTCGCTTCTGGCAGCATATGCAGTAAAGCCGCCCCTAAAAAAACACCGGTTGCAAGGGTTTCACCAATTGGGAAATCAAGATGGCCCGCCAATGAGGCGCGTTTTTTAAAGGGATACCAGCCGGCTAATAACGTTATTACCGTAATTATCAGGGCAAACCAAATTTTTAATATTTCAGCCGACATCCGATTGTATCTCCCCATGAATAATTGCAAAAGTTGATAAAAAGCGCACTTTTTTTATTTCTGGAAAATGAAGCACATCAGCCGCAACGCGTTGCTGCAAAAAAGACGGGGGGTTGACGGTATCAGAAAAAAACAAATCAACGTAAATTTTTCCATCAAGGTAATGCAGTACCCAATTTTCTAAATGGGTGCACTCCTGCTGCCAAGGTAGAAATAAGTGCTCCTCTAACTGCAACCGATTCAAAAGACTCACGCAAGGTTGATTGAGCTCGTCATCCTCAGGGTCAACATGAACAACCACATCTTGCAGACGGGGTAGGCGCTTGAGCAATGCACCGTGAACTTGTTGGGCGATAAAATGCCCTTCGGAGACTGAAATGCGAGGTGAAACTAATATATGCACATCAATAAGAATATCGCCGCCCATTAAGCGGCTTCGTAATTGGTGAATCTTACACACGCCCTGAACGGCTGTTATTGTGGAGTGAATAATAGAAAGGGTTTCAGAATCCACCGCAGTATCGACCAATTCTTTGATGGAGTTCCAACCGTAGGTGATACCCATTTTACAAATTAAAAGGCCAACCACTAGTGCGGCGATTGGGTCAAAAAAAGTATAGCCCATCATACTGCCAATTAAGCCGAATAATACCACAAGCGACGCGGCGGCATCGCTTCGGTGATGCCACGCATTAGCGATTATTAGGGATGAGTTTATCGTGGTTCCAATATAATGGGTGTAGTGAAAAAGCATTTCGTTGCAGGCGATTGAAATAACAGCAACCACAACCGATTGCAACATTGCTGATGCGGAATGATGGTACATTAAATTTTCTAAAGCATCCCAGCCAATGCCAAAACCGGCAAGAATAAGCAGTAAAGCAAGAAGCATTGTTGCGGCTGTTTCAATACGCTGATGGCCGTATGGATGCGAGATGTCGGCGTCTTGGCTGCCAAATTTTGCTGCAAATAATACGGTAGCGTCGGTAATTAAATCGGAAAAAGAATGAATGCCATCGGCAAACAGAGCGTGTGATTGATAGATTACGCCCGCGCATACTTTTATTAGGCCGAGGAGGGTATTTACAAACGCACCAATTAAAGTCGCTCTACGCGCGGATTTGTAGCGATTGTCGACCATGAAACAAGTTCCTGAGATAGCGCATGCTAAAGCGCGCTATTGTAATTGGTTTCTTTAAATATACAAGTCTGTCTGAATAAAATGGTGAGTCAGGTTTAAGTAAAATGCACTAAAAATGAGGGCAAGTAACACCTGGACACAGAGTTGCGGCGGCCACTTAATGATTTTTACAAAAATTATCAATAAAAGTTGCAAAACGTATAAAATTACTTGATAAACGACTGGATTGTGATCAATAGTCGCCACCATTAACGAGGTTTATTAATGTGTTCACTTTTATTAATCGCTATTCGTGGAAAAATTGCCGGTATGAACCATGAAAAAATAGATCATGAAAAAAGAGCGTTTTTGACGAGCGTTACTAAAGCGGTGGCCGGACTTGGGGTGGCGGGTTTTTTTATACCGTTCATTAGCTCCTGGTTTCCAAGCTCTAAAAAATCATTGGCGGACGCGAGAAAACGTATTAATGTGGCGGCGTTGCAACCCGGAGAATATTTGGTAACGCCGTGGCAGAATAAACCCATTTATGTTGTCCGTCGCAGCGCCGATATGCTGAAACAGCTTACAGCCGATGAAGCGTTGCTGCGCGACCCCCTGTCGCTCGTGGCGCAGCAACCAACTTATGCCCAAAATCGCTATCGCTCACTCAATCCCGAGTATCTCGTTTTAGTGGGTATTTGTACGCACCTGGGCTGTACACCAAACGTTTTATCGGACCTTAATGATAAAATACCAGAAGGTCAACCGGGTTTTTTTTGCCCTTGTCATGGCTCCACCTTTGATATGGCTGGACGTGTTTTTAAGGGCGTACCCGCGCCTATTAATTTGGAAATTCCGCCTTACAGATTTATTAACTCGGCAACCATTGAGATTGGCGAATAATTAAGGACTTCTTTATTGAAAAAGCTATTAAATTGGCTTGATGCTCGCTTACCTATTACCCCATTTTTTAAAAAAAATTTTAGCGAGTATTACGTTCCTAAAAATTTAAATGTTTGGTACGTTTTTGGTTTTTTAGCTCTGTTTGTTTTGGGGAATCAATTATTATCAGGCTTGTGGCTCGCAATGTTTTACACGCCAACGGTACAGCAGGCTTTTTTCTCCGTACAGACCATCATGCGCGATGTTAATTATGGTTGGTTTATACGTTACCTGCATACCACGGGCGCTTCTTTTTTCTTTATTATTTTATATCTCCATATTTTCCGCGGCTTATTGTATGGCTCGTATAAAAATCCCCGAGAATTGCTGTGGATAATTGGAGTTTTCTTGTATGTTTTGCTGATGGTGGAGGCTTTTTGCGGATATCTGTTGCCTTGGGGCCAGCTGTCTTATTGGGGGGCGAAAGTGGTAACTTCTCTTTTTAGCTCTCTACCGCTAATTGGTGAGCACCTGACGCTTTGGATTCGTGGGGACGTGGGGTTAGGAAACACTTTGTTACAGCGCTTTTATGTACTGCACAGTATTGCAATTCCGCTTTTGTTTGGTTTTTTTGTCTATTTGCATCTGGTCGCCTTACGCACGGTTGGTTCCAATAATCCGGAGGGGATTGAAATTTCTCACCGGCTTGATACGCATGGAAAACCTGTGGATAGGGTTGCCTTTCATCCCTATTACACGCTTAAGGATTGTTTTAGTTTAGTCGTATTTTTGCTGCTGTTTTTTAGTGTTGTATTTTTTATACCCACCTTGGGCGGAATTTTTTTAGAACCGGTTAATTTACAAGCCGCAAACCCCTTGGTTACGCCTGAAAACATAAGCCCTAATTGGTATTTAGCTCCTTACTACGCGATGGTACGCGCTGTTCCGGATAAGCTTATGGGGGTGCTTCTGCCTTTTAGCGCATTACTGCTTCTTTTTTTGCTGCCCTGGCTTGATAACAGTCCGGTACGGTCGATGCGCTACAAAGGCACGCTTTCAAGAGCATTTTTAGCACTCTTTTGTATCGCATTTGTAAGTTTGTGTTATTTAGGCAAGCAAGAGCTTACACCTATAGTGCTTCACGGTTCGCGCGTTTTTATAGTGTTGTATTTTGCGTATTTTTTATTAATGCCCGTGTACACGCGCTACGAACAGGCGCTCATTCCTCCCCGAAGTATTGCCAATGCGTAACGCTCTGAAAAAATTCGGAAGCACCGGCGTAGTACTAATCGCGGTTGTTAGTGGGGCGCTGCTGGGTCTGTTTTATCTTCAAGTATTTGAAGCGCGTCAGCGCATTCAGTTGCAGCGAGGGGCGCGAATTTTTAGCAATTTTTGCGCCGGCTGTCATTCGTTACGCTACCTCACGTATCAGGATATAGCCCACAAATTAAATCTTCTTACAGTCGAGGGTCGCGTTGACACGCGGTTGGTATCAACCCTTCAATTTAGCTCCGCAAAACTAACAGAACCGCTGGCAAGCACCATTGCACCAGAGGACCAAAAAAAATGGTTTATCCAACCGCCACCGGATTTATCATTTAGTGCCGAAACGCATGGAAAAAATTGGGTTGTTGCTTATATGCATGGATTTTATAAAGATTCCCGACAAGCTTTTGGCAGCAATAACAGGGTGCTTAAAAATGGGGTGATGCCTAATGTAATGGACGCTTGGTCCAGGCAAATTAGTACTGGTGAGTTTGATCAAGCGGTAGTGGATGTTGCTGAGTTTTTGCAGTACGCGGCAGCTCCTGAACAGATTGAGCGATACCGAATAGGGATTGTGGTTATAGCTTTTTTATTGATATGGTGTATTTTGATGTATCAGCTTAGAAAGTTTTATCCTTTAAAATAATAAAATATATCGTCCTCATTCCCCCTAGTAATTCAAAGCTGTGGTAAAATAGTTTATTTTGGTGCTCATTAGTACTTTTTATTTGAGCGTAATTTTCAAAAGTATTTTTAATTCAGTGACTTAGTTTTAGGCGTTAGTTCTGAAGATGCTACTAAATCCTCTGGGGGAGTTTAAATATGGCAATTGTTGCTAAACGTACCATTATGTCTTTGTATTCCGATTGCGATGATGTTTACAGTCATCAGGTTCGCATTGTTTTAGCTGAAAAAGGAGTTAATGTAGAAATTCTTTACGCAAAAGAATCCGATGCTAATAAAGATTTGCTCGCAATTAATCCCTACGGCACCGTTCCTACTTTGGTGGACCGCGAATTGGTGTTGTACGAGGCGCGCATCATTATGGAATATTTAGACGAGCGTTTTCCTCATCCGCCTTTGCTACCGGTTTACCCCGTTTCACGCGCTGAAACGCGTAAGATGATGTACCGTATTGAAAAAGACTGGTATCAACTGTTTAACCAAATCAAAAATAATTGCGACGTTGAGTCGTCTCGGAAAAAATTGCTGGACAGTTTAGTAATGCTTGAGCCTGTTTTTGCCGACAAGCCTTATTTCCTTAGCGAAGAATTATCGTTGCTGGATTGCGCGCTGGCACCGTTACTTTGGCGTTTACCTCAACTGGGTGTCGTTATTCCTGATGAAGCAAAAGCATTGCAGGCTTACATCCAACGACTATTTAAACGCGATTCTTTTCAAGCCAGTCTTACGGAAACAGAAAAGGAAAGGGCTGCTTAATCATGACCTCTAATAAACCCTATTTAATCCGTGCTATCTTTGATTGGTTGGTTGATAACAAGCTCACACCCTATATTTTAGTGGACGCGGACGTGGACGGTGTTCAAGTGCCGCAGGACTTTGTAAATAATGGGCGTATTGTTTTAAATATTTCCCCGGAAGCGTGTCGCGGCCTCCACTTGGAAAACGATCGCATTGTTTTTACTGCGCGTTTTGGTGGTATCACCAACCAAATATTTGTAGTGCCAAGGGCGGTTCTGGCAATCTATGCGAAAGAAAATGGCCGAGGTATGGAGTTTGGAGAAGATTTAGACGACGCAATTCCGGCAACCAGCACGACTGAAAAAGGAAAAGGGAAACCTGCTTTATCCTTGGTTAGAAAAGACAGTCTTAAGGATGACTAAAGTTATCAGTCTACTATGAGTGCGTTCCAAAATTATAAAAATTCGACATTTGGCCAACTTCGGCTGCATTTGGCCGATGAACGCGCTACTCAAGAACTGGCGCAAAGAACAGCATTAGGGCTTTCTTTGCCGGCATTGTTCACCTTTATAGGCGAAATTGGAACGGGTAAAACCACTTTTATTCGCGCGTTATTGCGAAGCCTTGGAGTACGCGAGGCAATTAAAAGTCCGACCTACTCACTGGTTGAAAGCTATGAAACCCCTAAGGGATTGATTCATCATTTTGATTTGTACCGTATTGCCGATGACGCAGAGCTAGAATATACGGGATTTAGGGATTATTTTAATGAGCCGGCCTTGTGCTGTATAGAGTGGCCACAACGTATTTCAAAAGGTATCATTAAAACGGATGTAGAATTTACTATCACCACCAACGGCGACTCCCGAATGATAGATATAAAAGCGATTAGCGCACAGGGAGATCTTATTGTAAACCGTCTTAGCAGTGAGCTATGATGCAAAATAAAAAAAATTGGGTACGGTATTTTTTTGCAGCTATTTTTTTAAGCTTAGGGTATTCGTTGCTTTTTGCGGCAAAATTACAGGTAGTGGAAATTCGCCAAAAAGCGGGTAAAACCTCTTTGTTTTTCAAAACAGATATTCCAGTACACCATCGTATTTTTACGCTAACCAATCCGGATAGGATTGTTATTGATTTTGAAAAAACAACCCTCGCTTTTGCCATTAGTAAATTTAAACTGGATAACCCCCTGGTGAAAAACATCCGAACCGGTCATCCGAATCCGCAAACACTGCGTTTGGTTTTAGAAGTTAATAGTGCGGTGCTGCCGCGCCCTGTTCTTCCATCAAAATCGTCTAAAACTAATTTTATTTTTGCCCTAGAAAGCGCAACAAATCCGCTTACGATTGTGACCAAGAAAGTCCCCGCCAACAGCTCGAACGCAAAAGCCCTCGGTACTACTACAAAGCTGCTCCCTCGGAAAGTAATTGTGGTGCTCGACCCCGGGCATGGTGGTAAAGACCCAGGAGCTAGAGGCCCCCGTAAAACCCTAGAAAAAAACGTCACTTTAGCTATAGCACAGCAGTTAAAACTCATTATCGATAAAGAGCCTGGCATGCGTGCGGTTTTAACACGCCAAGGCGATTACTACGTAGGTCTTAGGGAGCGCTTAACGATTGCCCGAAAGTACAACGCGGATGTATTTGTTTCAATCCACGCGGATGCTTTTATTCGTCAAAGCTCAAACGGTGCTTCAATATTTGCTTTATCGCAACGAGGCGCTACGAGTGAAGCCGCGCGCTGGCTTGCTGAAAAAGAAAACTATTCGGAACTGGGTGGGGTAAATTTAAAAAACTTGGACGACCAAAGTGGTCTTGTCCGTACGGTTTTAATTGATTTATCGCAAACCGCTACCGTTGGCGCAAGCCTGCATATGGGCGAGTATGTATTAAAAAATCTGAGCCGTATCACGCGTTTACACAACGTGAAAGTGGAGCAAGCTCGATTTATGGTATTAAAATCACCAGATATTCCCTCTATTTTAATTGAAACCGGCTTTATTTCTAATCCTCGTGAGGAAGCAAGCCTGAGCAATTATAAGTATCAATCGCGTTTAGCACGGTCTATTTTTTCAGGGCTTAAAAGATACTTTTGGGAATACCCACCCCATGGCACAACCATCGAGGCTCAAGCCAATAATCGTATTCATATCGTAAAAGCCGGGGACACCTATCAAAAACTGGCTTCGCGCTATCGTGTACCGGTGTCGGTTATTGCGCGAGCAAATCACGCTCACGGGACTACGATTTTAATTGGTCAGCACCTAATAATTCCTGCCGTAGTTTAAAATGCGTATTCGACAATTACCAAGTTTACTTGCGAACCAAATTGCTGCCGGTGAAGTGATAGAGCGTCCCGCGTCTGTGGTTAAAGAGTTATTAGAAAACGCATTAGATGCCAACGCCAATTCTATTGTTGTAGATATTGGATACGGGGGTTTAAATCGTATTAAAGTGGACGATGATGGTTGTGGCATCGTGGCCGAAGACCTTCCGTTGGCAATATCGGCGCACGCGACCAGTAAAATTTTTGAAATGAACGATTTGTCGTATATAACGACGATGGGGTTTCGTGGGGAAGCTTTAGCAAGTATTGCTTCCGTTTCCCGGATGTCGATATGCTCTCGAACCGCGTGCCAAAAGGTTGGCGCGCTCCTGCGCTGTTATACGCAGCCAATGGACGTCGCTGACAGCCCCAGAAAGCCCGGAACGACGATTGACGTTCGTGATATTTTTTATAATGCTCCTGTGCGAAAAAAATTTCTTAAAAGCGAACGTTCGGAATTTATGGCAATTGAGGCCGTTGTCCGGCGCTTTGCTCTAAGCGCTCCTCATATTAATCTCGTGCTAATTCATAACCAACAGACGGTACTACAGTTGCCCGCAGCCGGTGACGCATGCAGTTTAAAAAATAGGATTGCAAAAATATTTGGCAAAAAATTTATTGAAAACTCTATTCGAGTAGACGTTACTCACGCCAATACGCAACTCCAGGGCTGGCTGAGTGATGTAACGCTGCAACGCAGTCAAAATGATCGCCTATGGGTGTATATTAATGCACGCATGGTTCGAGATAGGTTGCTTAATAACGCTGTTAAGAGCGCTTATGAAGGGCTGTTGTACCCGGGTCGGTTTCCAAGTGGGGTAGTCTTTTTACGAATTGATCCGTTGGAAATTGATGTTAACGTTCATCCCACCAAGCACGAGGTGCGTTTCCAGCAACCGCGTATTATCCATGATTTCATAGCCTCTAATATAAAATTAATGCTGGCAGCACGTGACGAATCGCCCGTTCGCAATCACTACGCCTTCCAGGATAATCGCCCTAACTTGCAGCTAAAAGAGCGCGAACCTTACATCGCGTCGCTTCCTTCAAAAACAAAGGGGGATGAAAAAAAAATATTTATAACACTTAATTATCGCTATGTGATTTACGGCGATAATGCTGAAAAAACCCTGATAGACAGTATTAACTTACACAAGCATTGGCTGCGCCAACAGATTAGCAAGGCGTCGCTGCCGCTGGCAAGACGGCCCTTACTAACCACCGTGGAAATCAAGGATATTACCGTAGACAACAAGACCCTAGAGACGCTGAATAGGGCGGGTTTTGAAATTGAGACGCGGGATAAAAATTTACGAGTTGCAACACTGCCGTTAATAGTTCCGGAGTTGGATATAAAATCTTTTTTTCACCACATTGCCGTGGCAGAGCACCTAAGCTTTGCCGACGTACTGGAACTTCTTATTCACAATCAAACCTATACCACCAGTCAGCTTAATGAATACAGCGCAGAGCATGAGCATTTTATTAAGCAAACTAATTTCACAGACTGCATGAAAGTACTAAACGAAGATAACTGTTTAAAATTTTTAGAGCTTAGTGATGCGTAAAAGCCCAATTTTTTGTCTCATGGGGCCAACAGCAATTGGAAAAACAGCACTCGCATGCCGTTTGGTTGATTTATTTCCCATTGAGATTATTTCAGTTGATTCCGCAATGATTTATCGCGATATGACTATTGGTACGGCTAAACCCAGCGTGGCTGAACTTCTGCACGCCCCGCATTTTTTAATTGATATTATCGATCCTCCACAGGCGTTTTCAGCTTTAGAGTTCTGTAAGCAGGTAGCGTGTTTAGTTAAAGAAATTACCGATCGGGGGAAAATACCGCTGCTTGTTGGCGGAACAATGATGTATTACCACGCGCTGCAGCAAGGCTTATCCGAACTGCCTAGTGCAAACAGCGTTGTACGCGACCGGATTACAGCCGAAGCTGACAGCTTTGGATGGGAGGCGATGCACGCAAGACTTCAACAGATAGACCCGCAGAGTGCTGCAAAAATTCATTCACACGATACCCAGCGTATTCAACGTGCTTTGGAGGTGTTTGCAATAACAGGTAAACCCTTGTCGGCTCTAGTCCAATCTAAAAAGCGTACATTGGATAATAATTTTGTTAACCTCATATTATATCCGGCCAATCGCTTGTGGCTGCACCAACAAATAAATACGCGTTTCAATCAGATGCTCAATGATGGCTTTGTTGCCGAAGTTGAATGCTTAGTGGAAAAATGGCAGCTTCCGGTTGATTGCCCGGCCGCTCGTTGTGTCGGATACCGTCAAGCAATGGAGTACCTCAAGGGTATTATTGATAAGGAGCAGTTTCAACAGCAAGGACAGGCCGCAACAAGGCAGCTAGCGAAACGGCAGCTGACCTGGCTACGCGGTTGGGACGCGGGCGAAAGGATAGTGTGCGATGAGGAAAATATACAGGCAAACGTAGTAAAAATCGCTAAAATAATAGATAATTCAATTTTAAAAAATTTGGTATAACCGGGTGAATTAATGATCAAAAATGAACCGCTAAAAGCCTCGTGCGCAAAAAAAATCATTCATGTGCATGCGCATGATTTACCGCTGTCCTGCCCAACCAAAGAAATGACTCTTTGGAACGCGCATCCAAAAGTGTATTTGCCCATCGACAAAACGGGTCAAGAGAAATGCCCTTATTGTGGCACTGAATTTGTTTTAATTTAATATGAGAACACAAAAAATAAAACCATCAATAATTCGTGGTGGCCTGGCTATTTTTTTAAAGCCCTGTGTTTCATGGGTTCAGAATTTGCAAAAAAAAAGATCCAATCGCTTGCTGAAAGATAACGCCAACATCCAACATAGTAACGCAATGAAAATCTGTATTGTCCGTCTTTCAGCTTTAGGCGATGTGTTAATGACCGTACCTCTGGTTCGTCGTATCCAAGACAACTGGCCGAATGCGACCATCAGCTGGGTAATATCCCGACCGGCCTATGATTTAGTCGCGACGATGGAAAAAATTAATTTTATTGTTATTACCAAGCCTAATTCTATAAAGGACTACTGGCAGTTTTATCATAAAATGCGGCCGTTTCGCTACGATATTTTACTGGCCACGCATTCGAGCTTTCGCGCTAATATATTATTTCCTTTGATAAAAGCCTCGCGCAAAATTGGCTTTGACAGCCTGCGCGCAAAAGACGGGCACCAGTGGTTTATTAATGAAAAAATACAAGCGGGAAAGGATCACACTTTAGAGGCTTTTTTAAAGTTTGCCGATAGCCTGGGTTTGGTTAAAACACCCATCCGTTGGGATTTGAACGTAGACAGCGAAGATACAGCTTGGGCGCAGCAGTATATTCCGGGCAATCAAAGCTGTTTAATTGTGAACGCTGCCGCGAGTAAGGTTGAACGCAGTTGGTCTATTGAAAATTATGTGAAAGTGATTGAGCATGCGCAGAGTAAATGGAATATGCAGGTGATACTTACCGGAGGCCCGGGAGCTACTGACGCCGAAATGGCTCAAGCTGTTTTAGCCAAAGTGTGCTGCGTCAATCTTGTAGGCAAAACAAAACCCAAACAATTATTGGCTTTAATAGCCCGGGCGCAATTGGTTATTTGTCCAGATACCGGTCCATCACACATGGCCTGCGCGATGAGGACCCCAGTGATTGCTTTGCATGCTGTAACCAGCGCACAAGTATCCGGTCCTTACTGTTATCGTCATCTTGCCGTAGACCATTACCCAGAGGCCGTAGAAAAATTTCTAGGTAATAACAGCCAAATGGTGGAATGGGGTACGCATGTGCACCATCCTGGTGCTATGGATTTAATACCCTTAGCCGCTGTTATAGCACGAATGGACAGCTATTTAGCGGGCTTGTAAGCCTGTCTAAAAAAAGCGAAAGCAGCTCCTTTAACCACGATATTTGATTGACGAGTAAATGCGCTTTCATATACTATCATCCACAGGAATATCATCGTAAGTAAAAGGATTTCAATGAAGTTAAAGCGCAGAGCAGCTGTTATAAAACCAAGTGTTTTATTAGTTTGTGTTTTGTCATCGGGCTGTTTAATGAAGCCTAACCCAATCAATGTCGAGCAACGTTACGCGCAAGCTAAGCAAGATTTGCATACGGTTTTTGATACCCAACCGAAGCTTACGCACGCCTTAACGTTCAGCGAAGCGCTAGCCCGGGCTTTAAAATACAATTTAGATTACCGAGTTAAGCTCACGGACACCGCACTTAAGACCTCGCAATTTGAGCTTGCGCAGTTGTCCATGCTGCCCGCATTAAATATGGGTGGCTCCCTGTATTCGCGAAATAACGATTTAGCAACTTTTTCAGTAGACCCCATAACCGGACAGATTTTACCAACCGTCGCCAACGCTACACCGCGTAATTTACGCTCGGCTTATGGAAACGCTACCTGGAATTTACTCGATTTTGGCCTGAGCTATATTCGCGCCAAACAAGAATCGGATCGCATTTTAATATCCCAGGAAGAAGCACGTAAACAGCTGCAGCAGCTTGCACAAGATGTGCGCGTTGCTTATTGGCGAGCCTACAGCGCTCAGCAGCTAGCTCAAGACGTTAAGCGTTACGAAAGAACAATTATTCGTGCAAAAAAACAATTAAAATCCGCGCGAAACGATAAAGCACTGCCACAAGAACGGCTATTGCGTTATGAATTTGTTTTGTTGAAAAGTGAGCAAGCATTTCATCAACTAAAGTTTAAGCTATCCAAAGCTAAATTAGACTTAGGGCATCTAATCAACTTACCCCCGGATGATAACTTTTCAATTGCCGCACCACCCAGTGCTATTACCCGCATTCAAAACATCGCATCCGTAGACATTAAGAAAGTGGACTCGCTAACGTTGGTTAACAGACCGGAGTTACGCGGCCAAGATTACATGGAGCGGTTAACCAAATACGGTATTAACCAAGTAATTTTAGAAGCGCTACCAACTGGCATTTTGAATTGGGGCGGCTACAATTATAACAGCAACCGGTTTTTATTAAACAACGAATGGATGAGCCGTTCGGTTGAGGCGTCCTTAAATTTAATAAAACTTGCCTCATTACCTACCGCAATTAAGTCGGTAAAAATGCAAGTAGCTTATGAAAAATTAAAGCGTATGGCTTTAACGATGACGGCGCTAACAGAGACTCGATACGCCTTTACTAAATATATTAATTTAAAGGAAGAATACAGTTTAGTAAATCAGCAAAATCGTTCGGCGCGCAATTTGTATCAGTTGTTGGAAAAAAGACAGCGCGCCTCTTTTGAAAACGAGCAACAGGTTATTCTTGCCGGCTTACAGTCGCTAACATCGAAGATGGACAGCGATTTATTACTGGCTGATTTATCAACTTCGCTAGGAGAAATGTATATTTCTGTAGGATTTGATGTGTTACCAACGGGCGTTGTTAATTTACCGCTTGGCGAAACAATCAAGCTTCTCCAGCAAAGTATGAATTATCAATACGGCTTAAACTTTAAGGACTACATTAATGTTACCTATAATAAAACGTTTAAATCAGCTAAAACGTAACGGAATAATTTTTTTATTAAGCGTAACCGTAAGCACGGGTTTTGCAGCCGAAAACTGTGCTAAACAACAGCTCGTTATTAACGCTTTGGAAGAAGCACGCATTGCCAGTGATATTGGCGGCACAATTCTATCTATACCCTTTCGCGAAGGGGAGCGTGTCAAAAAAGGCGACGTGCTGTTAAAATTTGATTGCCGTACTCAGGAAGCTGAATTGAACAAGGCTCTTGCTGACAAACGTAATACGGAGTCCAATCTTAAAAATACAATAAAACTAGAGTCTTACGGTGCGAGTAGTGCGTTTGAGTCCGTTAAAGCTAAGTCCGATTTTGATAAATCAGTAGCAGAAGTTGACCGCTTAAACGCAATTGTTAGCAAGTGCTCGATTCAAGCTCCGTTTGATGGAAGTTTAGTGGAAAAGTTTGTTCAGCCCTTTAACACCGTGAAACCTGGTGAGCCTTTACTAAAAGTTATCAATCCCAACAAAATTGAATTGGTAATGCGGGTTCCTTCTAGTTGGTTAAGCTGGTTAACTATTGGTAGTAAATTCGATGTGTTTGTTTATGAATTAAACCAAAAATTTCCAGCCCAAGTGGATAATATCAACGCTCAAGTTGATGCGGTGAGTCGTACTGTAAAAATTAGAGGCAACCTAAGCACACCCAATAAAAGATTATTACCTGGAATGACCGGAGAGGCTATTTTCTCTAAGGCCTTAGACAAAAGTATAAAATGCAATGACCGTTGACGCCAATCAAGAAACGGTTGAGAAAAACTTAGCCATTTTACTAGTTCTGCAAAATGAGCTGCACAAGATCAATAATTTCGCTGAGTTTGGTTTTTTTATAACCAACGAAACGCATCGCCTACAAAAATACGATTTTGCTATTTTTTGGCAGATTGATAAACTTGAAAACGCCACTATTCAGACCATTTCCGGATTGATTGATGTTGATAAGCAAACTGCATTTGTACAAAAAATTACGCAAGCTTTGCGCCATTTTTTGAGCCGCGGTGATGCTGCAAAAAAACTGTCAAATCTTGAACCGGAGGAATTTGCCCAGCAATTTTTTAATGAATACGACGATTTTTCAAGTTACGTACTGTGGTGTCCGTTTGAAAATAACAACGCTATTCGTGCCGGTCTTATGCTTTTTCGTGAGGATCCCTGGTTGGAACTCGACATAAAAGTAATGACCTGGCTTGTTCAATCCTACCAATACACTTTTCAATTTTTAAACAAAGATAAATCCTCAACCTCGTGGTTTAAACGCTTGCAGTCGCGCAAAGTAAAATTAGCCGTTGCCGGAATTATTACGATAATATTATTGATGCCGGTGCGCCTATCGACGGTAGGTACGGCCGTTGTTATTCCAAAGAGTCCAACTATAATTGCCGCCCCCTTTCAGGGCGTTATTGAAAAAGTGAATATTATTCCGGGGTCGATGGTTAGAGTAAATCAAATTTTATTCACCTTGGATAAAACAGAATTAGCAGGCAACGTAACTTTAGCGCGAAAGGAATTGCTGCTAACGGAAGCGAAACTTCGAAAATCCATTCAGCAGGGGTATTCAGAAGACAATGAAACCAACCGCGCTGAAATTCCAATTCTTGAAGCGCAAACCAAAATTGATCAAACGCGGATTGACTATTACCAGTCGTTGCTTGAAAAATCGGATGTTAAAGCATCGGTTGCGGGGCTTGTAATTTTTGATAATAAGGACGATTGGATAGGCCAACCTGTCCAAACGGGTGAGCGTATTTTGAAAATAGCTAATCCGGATAATACTCAAGTTGCTATTGAGATACCGGTGTCTGACTTTATCAGTTTAAAAATCCCATCCTCAGGGAAGTTTTATCCCAGTGGCAGTATTAGCGCCTTACCAATTACGGTTGAAAATATCAGCTATAATGCGAAACTTTCACCCAATAAAATTCTCGCCTATCGTATTACCGCACGTTTTGACGCCGGCTCTAAACCTCTACGAATTGGCTTAGAGGGAACAGCTACCTTATACAGTCGCTATGTACCCTTTATTGTTTACCTGCTGCGTAAACCGATTCATGTTTTTAGGCAATATTTTGGATTATAAATTATGCCATCAATAGCCTTACCTGTTTTGCGACCGGATCTCGTTATTCGGGAAAACGGTTTTGATGACCGCGGACTCCCAACTTGGATGCTGTTTGATAAAATAAGAAATCAGTTTTTTTTGTTGGGTTTTCTGGAGTATGAGCTTATAAGTCGCTGGTCATGTGGCCACTCAGAACTGCTTTTAAACACAATTACGCATGAAACAACCCTTAAAATCACCGAGGGCGACATAGAAAATTTTGCATTTTTTTTGCGCAGCAATTATCTCTGTGAGGAAAGCTACGGTTTTATTCAAGAAATGGCAACGCTGCACAAGCCTTTCTCCGAAAAAAACATGTTTTACTGGCTGGTCAAAAATTATTTATTTTTTAGAATCCCTTTATTTCATCCAGACCGGTTACTAAAACGTTCTTCTGCGGTGGGTCGGTTTTTATTCAGCCGGGTTACTTTTTTCATTATGCTTATTCTTTTAGCAATCGCCTACCTGAATATTGCCCCACGTTGGGAAGAATTTACCCATACCTACAGCCAAGTTTTTACCTGGCAAGGAATAATTGCTCTATGGCTTGCTATAGGATTTAGTAAATTTTTTCATGAGTTCGGTCATGCTTATATGTGCAAACACTACAATCTTCATGTTCCAACAATGGGGTTTGTGTTCATCATATTTTGGCCTATGCTTTATACCGACACGACCGAAAGTTGGCATCTGGATCACAAGAAAAGGCTGTGGATCGTGAGCGCGGGTATGTGGATGGAAACCTACAGCGCCATAATCGCGGCAATTGTCTGGATATCCGTTGATAGCGTCACCATCAAAGCCGTTGCTTTTTCCATGATTGCGGTAAGTTGGTTACTGAGTGTTGTTATCAACGTCAGTCCATTTTTTCGTTTTGATGGTTATTATTTTCTTTCGGATATATTAAATATACCCAACTTACAACCCCGAGCATTTGCAATGGCGCGCTGGGCATTACGAAAATTACTGTTCGGGATTGATACCGCGCACGAAAATCTACCGCAGGCTAAAAGATATTTTTTTATAGTGTACGCATGGATAACTATTTTGTACCGATTCGTAGTTTTTCTAGGTATTGCGTTTATCGTTTATCATTATTTTTTTAAAGCGCTGGGGATAGTTTTATTTATAATTGAAATAATTTTCTTTATTTTAATGCCCATTATTCATGAGATAAAAGCGTGGTGGGGATTGCGTAAGCAGATGACTTTAAACCCTCGGAGCATCAGTACCTTGAGTGTGCTTGTTATTTTACTGTTGTATTTATTATTACCCCTACAAAATTCAATACTCATTCCAGCAACGCTTGCTTACAAACACCAAGCACTTTTTTCACCCGAAGGCTCCTATGTTCAGAAAATTTATTTGCGTAAAGGCGCACGGGTTAAAAAAAATGAAACTATTATCCAATTAGCGTCCGATGAATTAGTGTACAAGCAAGAAACGGCTAAACTAGAAATGCAAAAAATAAACAGCCAACTGCGCGCCGCAGCCATTAATGATAAATATCTAACCGAGCGCAGCGTATTTAATTCTAATTTGGTGCGTTCAGAAACCAATTATCAGAGTTACTCTACCCAATTAAAAAGGCTCACTATTAAAGCCAACTTTGATGGCGTACTTATTGAGTTGGATCCCTATTTAAAGAAAGGCATGTACGTTAATAAAAATCGATGGCTTGCAGAAATTATTGACCCTAAAGTGGTAGAAGTAGAGGCGTTTGTGAATGAAAAAGAGCTGGATGCACTAAAGTTGGGAGCCCGAGGTATATTTTATTCTGAGGAGCCATACACCCATAAACTGCCGGTCACAGTGGTTGCCATGGAGCACTCAAACATGCGTAATTTAGCGCCACAAAAAAGAGATGAGGATGAAATAACGGCAAGTGAGGGCGCACGTGTTGAAACGCCAACCTATTTAGTTGCGGATTACGGTGGTGCAATTCCCGTTGGTTCTTCAGACAACAGCGTCCTTTCCCCTATTAAATCGGTTTATAGGATTAACTTGCGCCTTGATACCACCCAACTCATTACGCACGTAACCCGAGGCTCAATTATTATTTATACCGATCAATCGCATTCGCAGTTGTACTACATTACTCGCTATTTAAAGCAACTTTGGAATAAAGAAGCGCATTTATAGCGCAGTTTCAATCTTCTGCTATAATCAAAATTGAAGCTTATTGATTATGTTTTAATCTTCAATGAGCGTCATCTACGCAGTACCCTTTGAAATTTGAAGGATGTCATTATTTCAAAGGAACGGAGGCACACGTACCAATTCTTCATGATGAAGCTGCTATTGGACTACACAAGCTGTAAGTGGTCGTAGTAAGCTTTACTAAGCCTACTATTTTCAAATTACTTAAGCCGTAATGCTTAAATTGAAAATGAGAGAGCTATGAAGAATTCTAATATTGGTAGAACGAATTATTTGCGTTGTGTTCTTGAGTCACGACTGTTATACGATGGCAGTGTTGCGGCGGTCGCGTTAACCGCTTTGCCGATTAAAACCGAAGCAGACGCGCAGACAAGTACTGATTCAAGCCACGGAGTTGCGGCGGCCGACCAAGCGGTAATTGACAGCCATCCTACCTCGGATGCTACTCCGGTTCGAAATGTTTTGGACACCATTAAGCAAATAAGCGCGCCTACAGCGCTGATAACGGATAAAGACAATAACGCTCAAGCTCTATTTGAATCCTTAAAAGTCACTACAACCGAGCCTTCACCCTTTCACCTTGATAAAGAAATTATCTTTATCGACTCCAACATTGCCGATTATCAAGATATTTTAAAAAGTATTGGTCCTTACTACGACGTGTATAAAATTGATATGCAGCGCAGCGATGCTATTGCCCAAATTTCAAATATATTAAAAACGCAAACCAATGTGGACGCCATTCATATAATATCGCATGGTAAATCCGGTGGTATTGAAATAGCGGATAACCCCTTGGACGCAACCAGTTTAACAACCACTTACGCGGCAGATATGGCTATTTGGCGGGCGTCTTTATCTGCTGAAGGCGATGTGTTGTTGTATGGGTGCGATATTGGTGAGGGCGAGTCAGGGCAATTATTTACCCAAACCTTGAGCTCGGTTTTAGGAGCCGATGTTGCGGCCTCCACAACGCTCACCGGCCACCAACGTCTAGGTGGCGATTGGGTTTTAGAACGACAGGTAGGAATTATTGATGCCCAGGCGCTTAACGCAGGCGATTGGTACGGAAGTTTGGCCTATTCCAATGTTAGTGCCCCTTGGACAGTAGATGTTGTTAACCAAAGCGCTACGACCACAATTGATGGTGTAAAAGTTACAGTAACCTTTGTTAATAGTGCTACCAGTGTATGGACCAATGAAGGCAATGAAACGCTGAACAATATCAATGCTTTTTCAAATAATGCTCAAAATACCCCGTCGATTACGGCTGATTGGGCTAGTTCCCAAACAGGACAAATCGTTATTAAGTTTGATAAAGAGGTTACCAACCCCTTAATTCATATTGATAGATTGGGCGGCGTTACCAACGGCACAAGTACCAGCAATCTTTTAACGTTGGTTACACCGGGTGCGAGCTTACAAAAAGACAGCGGCCCTTCTCATTTTCGAGTAAATACGACCAATAACACTATCACCAGAACCGTAAATCAAACGGTTGCTTTTAATGCTGAATCCAGTTTAGACCCAGCCGGTGGCACTGCGGCTGGTACGGTTAAAGTGTTGGGTACATTTGGAGGAAGTAATGGCGCTAACAGTATAGTTTTTAACGTAACTATAAATCCAAACGGCACTTACAATATTGGTGATTCTATAGAGCTATCCGTGTCGCTTGATGCGCCTGCTGTTGCGGTTAACGATACGGTCAGCACTTTTGAAAATTCCAATGTCAGCGGCAATGTTACCAATAACGATTTGTACGGACCTTTTGTAGTTACTCCACAAAATTCCTTAGGAAGCAATGGCGGAACGTTTAACATTACCTCTAATGGCGATTATAGCTTTAATCCGGGTACCTCATTTGACTATCTTGCCGCAGGTCAAACGGTTACGACCTCCGTCAACTATGTTGTCCGGGATACCGTCAATACTACTAGCTTTTCAACAGGCACTTTAACCGTTACGGTCATAGGAGAAAACGACGCGCCAGTTAATAGCTTGCCTGCAGGCTACACCACCAATGAAGACACCAGTATTAAGCTCACCAATTTAAGCGTAAGCGATGTTGATGCGGGATTAAGCACGATAACAGTAACTCTTAGTGTTCCTGTGGCCTCAGGGGCACTAACCGCGACCACAGGTTCCGGTGTAACGGTTTCCGGCAGTGGTACCAATGCAATCGTCCTTAGTGGAACTTTAGTTAATATAAACAACTATCTTGCCAGTACTGCCGCACCAAATTACGTACCAGTACTCAACGCCAATGGCGTTGTTAACCTAACTATGGTTAGTTCTGATGGCAGTCTAAGCGACACCGACACCCGTGTGATTACCATCAACGCGGTAAACGACGCACCGGTTAATACGCTGCCTGCAGCCTACAGCACCAACGAGGACGTAAGTCTTCAATTAACAGGCTTAAGCGTGAGCGATGTCGACGCTGGCGCCGGCGCTTTGACAATTACCCTAAGCGTTCCTGCTTCCTCCGGCACCTTGACGGCCATAGCGGGTGCCGGGGTGACGGTTTCCGGCAGTGGTACGAACGTACTCGTTCTTAGCGGAAGCTTAGCGAATTTAAACAGCTACCTTGCCAGTACCGCAGCACCAACATACGTACCGGTGGCCAACGCCAACGGCGCGGTAACCTTAACCATGACCACCAACGACAACGGCAATACCGGTGCCGGTGGTAGTCTAAGCGACACCGACACCCGTGTGATTACCATCAACGCGGTAAACGATGCACCGGTTAATACGCTGCCTGCAGCCTACAGCACCAACGAGGACGTAAGTCTTCAATTAACAGGCTTAAGCGTGAGCGATGTCGACGCTGGCGCCGGCACTTTGACAATTACCCTAAGCGTTCCTGCTTCCTCCGGCACCCTAACGGCCACAGCGGGTTCCGGGGTGACGGTTTCCGGCAGTGGTACGAACGCACTCGTTCTTAGCGGAAGCTTAGCGAATTTAAACAGCTACCTTGCCAGTACCGCAGCCCCAACATACGTACCGGTGGCCAACGCCAACGGCGCGGTAACCCTAACCATGACCACCAACGACAACGGCAATACCGGTGCCGGCGGTAGTCTAAGCGACACCGACACCCGTGTGATTACCATCAACGCGGTAAACGACGCACCGGTTAATACGCTACCTGCAGCCTACAGCACCAACGAGGACGTAAGTCTTCAATTAACAGGCTTAAGCGTGAGCGATGTCGACGCTGGCGCTGGCACTTTGACAATTACCCTAAGCATTCCTGCTTCCTCCGGCACCTTGACGGCCATAGCGGGTGCCGGGGTGACGGTTTCCGGCAGTGGTACGAACGCACTCGTTCTTAGCGGAAGCTTAGCGAATTTAAACAGCTACCTTGCCAGTACCGCAGCACCAACATACGTACCGGTGGCCAACGCCAACGGCACGGTAACCCTAACCATGACCACCGACGACAACGGCAATACCGGTGCCGGTGGTAGTCTAAGCGACACCGATACCCGCGTAATAACCATCAACGCGGTAAACGACGCACCGGTTAATACGCTACCTGCAGCCTACAGCACCAACGAGGACGTAAGTCTTCAATTAACAGGCTTAAGCGTGAGCGATGTCGACGCTGGTGCCGGCGCTTTGACAATTACCCTAAGCGTTCCTGCCTCCTCCGGCACCCTAACGGCCATAGCGGGTGCCGGGGTGACGGTTTCCGGCAGTGGTACGAACGCACTCGTTCTTAGCGGAAGCTTAGCGAATTTAAACAGCTACCTTGCCAGTACCGCAGCACCAACATACGTACCGGTGGCCAACGCCAACGGCACGGTAACCCTAACCATGACCACCAACGACAACGGCAATACCGGCGCCGGTGGTAGTCTAAGCGACACCGACACCCGTGTGATTACCATCAACGCGGTAAACGATGCACCGGTTAATACGCTACCTGCAGCCTACAGCACCAACGAGGACGTAAGTCTTCAATTAACGGGCTTAAGCGTGAGCGATGTCGACGCTGGTGCCGGCGCTTTAACAATTACCCTAAGCGTTCCTGCCTCCTCCGGCACCCTAACGGCCATAGCGGGTGCCGGGGTGACGGTTTCCGGCAGTGGTACGAACGCACTCGTTCTTAGCGGAAGCTTAGCGAATTTAAACAGCTACCTTGCCAGTACCGCAGCACCAACATACGTACCGGTGGTCAACGCCAACGGCACGGTAACCCTAACCATGACCACCAACGACAACGGCAATACCGGTGCCGGTGGTAGTCTAAGCGACACCGATACCCGCGTAATAACCATCAACGCGGTAAACGACGCACCGGTTAATACGCTACCTGCAGCCTACAGCACCAACGAGGACGTAAGTCTTCAATTAACGGGCTTAAGCGTGAGCGATGTCGATGCTGGCGCCGGCGCTTTGACAATTACCCTAAGCGTTCCTGCTTCCTCCGGCACCTTGACGGCCATAGCGGGTGCCGGGGTGACAGTTTCCGGCAGTGGTACGAACGCACTCGTTCTTAGCGGAAGCTTAGCGAATTTAAACAGCTACCTTGCCAGTACCGCAGCACCAACATACGTACCGGTGGCCAACGCCAACGGCACGGTAACCCTAACCATGACCACCAACGACAACGGCAATACCGGCGCCGGTGGTAGTCTAAGCGACACCGACACCCGTGTGATTACCATCAACGCGGTAAACGACGCACCGGTTAATACGCTACCTGCAGCCTACAGCACCAACGAGGACGTAAGTCTTCAATTAACGGGCTTAAGCGTGAGCGATGTCGATGCTGGCGCCGGCGCTTTGACAATTACCCTAAGCATTCCTGCTTCCTCCGGCACCTTGACGGCCATAGCGGGTGCCGGGGTGACGGTTTCCGGCAGTGGTACGAACGCACTCGTTCTTAGCGGAAGCTTAGCGAATTTAAACAGCTACCTTGCCAGTACCGTAGCACCAACATACGTACCGGTGGCCAACGCCAACGGCACGGTAACCCTAACCATGACCACCAACGACAACGGCAATACCGGCGCCGGTGGTAGTCTAAGCGACACCGACACCCGTGTGATTACCATCAACGCGGTAAACGATGCACCGGTTAATACGCTACCTGCAGCCTACAGCACCAACGAGGACGTAAGTCTTCAATTAACGGGCTTAAGCGTGAGCGATGTCGACGCTGGTGCCGGCGCTTTAACAATTACCCTAAGCGTTCCTGCCTCCTCCGGCACCCTAACGGCCATAGCGGGTGCCGGGGTGACGGTTTCCGGCAGTGGTACGAACGCACTCGTTCTTAGCGGAAGCTTAGCGAATTTAAACAGCTACCTTGCCAGTACCGCAGCACCAACATACGTACCGGTGGCCAACGCCAACGGCGCGGTAACCTTAACCATGACCACCAACGACAACGGCAATACCGGCGCCGGTGGTAGTCTAAGCGACACCGACACCCGTGTGATTACCATCAACGCGGTAAACGACGCACCGGTTAATACGCTGCCTGCAGCCTACAGCACCAACGAGGACGTAAGTCTTCAATTAACGGGCTTAAGTGTGAGCGATATCGACGCTGGCGCCGGCACTTTGACAATTACCCTAAGCATTCCTGCTTCCTCCGGCACCTTGACGGCCATAGCGGGTGCCGGGGTGACGGTTTCCGGCAGTGGTACGAACGCACTTGTTCTTAGCGGAAGCTTAGCGAATTTAAACAGCTACCTTGCCAGTACCGCAGCACCAACATACGTACCGGTGGCCAACGCCAACGGCACGGTAACCCTAACCATGACCACCAACGACAACGGCAATACCGGTGCCGGTGGTAGTCTAAGCGACACCGACACCCGTGTGATTACCATCAACGCGGTAAACGACGCACCGGTTGCGGTTGACGACAATATTTCTGGTGCAGAAGATACAACTATCACTCTTCTGCCTTTAGCCAACGATCAGGATGTAGACGGCGACCCTCTCGTGGTTACCCAAATTGCGGGGACCACCATTGTTGCGGGTAGCGCCCAAAGTATTACCATTATCGGTGGGGTTGTGAACGTTAGTGCCACGGGTGCTATAAGCTTCACGCCAACGGCCAATTTCAATGGCACCACAGGCTTTAGCTATACTATCAGCGACGGCCAAGGCGGAAGTTCAAGTGCAAATTACAGCATTACGGTGACCCCGGTAAACGACGCACCGGTTAATACGCTACCTGCAGGCTACAGCACCAACGAGGACGTAAGTCTTCAATTAACGGGCTTAAGTGTGAGCGATGTCGACGCTGGCGCCGGCGCGGTTAGCGTGACGCTTGAGGTCGCCAGCGGCAGCCTTACAGCGGTTAATGCGGGTGGCGTCACCGTGAGCGGTAGCGGCAGCAGCATTCTGAATTTAAGTGGCAGCGTTGCCGATATTAACAGCTATTTGAGCAGCCTTAACGCACCAACATACGTACCGGTGGCCAACGCCAACGGCGCGGTAACCTTAACCATGACCACCAACGACAACGGCAATACCGGCGCCGGTGGTAGTCTAAGCGACACCGACACCCGTGTGATTACCATCAACGCGGTAAACGACGCACCGGTTAATACGCTACCTGCAGCCTACAGCACCAACGAGGACGTAAGTCTTCAATTAACGGGCTTGAGCGTGAGCGATGTCGACGCTGGTGCCGGCGCTTTGACAATTACCCTAAGCATTCCTGCTTCCTCCGGCACCTTGACGGCCATAGCGGGTGCCGGGGTGACGGTTTCCGGCAGTGGTACGAACGCACTCGTTCTTAGCGGAAGCTTAGCGAATTTAAACAGCTACCTTGCCAGTACCGCAGCACCAACATACGTACCGGTGGCCAACGCCAACGGCACGGTAACCCTAACCATGACCACCAACGATAACGGCAATACCGGTGCCGGTGGTAGTCTAAGCGACACCGACACCCGTGTGATTACCATCAACGCGGTAAACGACGCACCGGTTGCGGTTGACGACAATATTTCTGGTGCAGAAGATACAACTATCACTCTTCTGCCTTTAGCCAACGATCAGGATGTAGACGGCGACCCTCTCGTGGTTACCCAAATTGCGGGGACCACCATTGTTGCGGGTAGCGCCCAAAGTATTACCATTATCGGTGGGGTTGTGAACGTTAGTGCCACGGGTGCTATAAGCTTCACGCCAACGGCCAATTTCAATGGCACCACAGGCTTTAGCTACACTATCAGCGACGGCCAAGGCGGAAGTTCAAGTGCAAATTATAGCATTACGGTGACCCCGGTAAACGACGCACCGGTTAATACGCTGCCTGCAGCCTACAGCACCAACGAGGACGTAAGTCTTCAATTAACGGGCTTAAGTGTGAGCGATATCGACGCTGGCGCCGGCGCGGTTAGCGTGACGCTTGAGGTCGCCAGCGGCAGCCTTACAGCGGTTAATGCGGGTGGCGTCACCGTGAGCGGTAGCGGCAGCAGCATTCTGAATTTAAGTGGCAGCGTTGCCGATATTAACAGCTATTTGAGCAGCCTTAACGCACCAACATACGTACCGGTGGCCAACGCCAACGGCGCGGTAACCTTAACCATGACCACCAACGACAACGGCAATACCGGCGCCGGCGGTAGTCTAAGCGACACCGACACCCGTGTGATTACCATAAATGCGATAAACGACGCGCCAACCCAGGTACTACCTGGTATGCAAACTACGCTAGAGGATAGTTCGTTCAATCTTACTGGGATAACTGTTGAGGATGCAGATGGGGACATTTTAACTACGACTATTAGTTCTGCACATGGAACTTTATCAGTATCACCCATTTTTGGTGGAACTATAATCAACAACGGCACGGCTAGCCTACAATTGATTGGTACAGCTACCCAGATTAATAACGCTTTAACAAGTTTAATTTATACACCAGGAGGGGACTTTAACGGTCTTGACAACGTAACAATAGTTACGAGTGATGGTAACCTTAGCCAGAGTGGTGTTATTGGAGTTACGGTAATTCCAGTTGCCGATATTGTACCTGATATAATTACACTTCCCGAAGATACTATTACTACATTTAATCCTATTTTAGGAACTAACGGAACAAACGCCGATACCTTTAATGCCGGCGCGTATATTAGTGCTATCAATAACACTCCCGTAATAATTGGCCAGGAAATACGTATTGATCATGGTGTCCTAGTGATTGGTACAGATAACAATATTACCTTTAAACCCGATGCGAATTTTAACGGGGTGGCGACTTATAGCTACACTATTACTTCTAATGGAACGCGTGAAACCGCTACCCAAGCAATACAAATAACCCCGGTAAACGATTCGCCTGTTGCCAATAATGATATTGGTGTGGTTTATCAAGGTGAAACTATTACAATGTATCTACTTGCTAATGATTATGATGTGGATGGTGACGTTCTTAGAATAACAAAAATTAATAACATTCCTGTCCAAGTTGGGGGTTCTCACCAATTTGATTATGGAAGGATGCAATTGAACGCTGATCAATCAATCACTTTTACACCCAACTCTTCGATAACCAGTATTCCTGGATTTACATATACGGTTAGTGATGGACAAACAAGTTCAACCGCTGAGGTTTCTGTTCAATTGGTGATGAACCCAACAGAAAGTATTCCGACATCTGGAACAGCGCAGAATAATTTGAGCCTACTGATCGGTGCTGTTTCTCCTAACGCAGGAATATTTTATTCAAATGAGAGGCAGTTTACTACAACGAATGGCTCATTTATGAACAGTTATGGGTACCAATTTAAATATGAATTTATTGATTTGCATCTTATACCCAACTCTATTAATGACAGTTTAACAAACAGTGAGCAACTGAATAATAAAATTAACTTATTAGCCGACTCTGTGTATTTAACGGTTGCGAATATTGAAAATAGTGTTGATGTTGATGCAAAAATTCAGAAAAATTCGGATTCCTTTTTGACACCCATTTCAGTACAGATAGTCCAAGAGGATAGTATTAATAACCTAATAGAAATGGTGAAAACGATGGATGAAAAGGTGATTAAAGCCAGCACCTCGGAGGTTGAAAAATTCACTAAACATAATTATCAACCAGTTAAGTCAACAACGACTAAATCATTGGCATCCGATATTTTTAAGGTTGCTAAAGCTGCGATTAAACACTCCAAAAACTAAGGGACGCCCTAGACTTTTACGATTGAGAGTCTAGGGTTGGTTTGCATGTTAAGGGCCAGAAGACGCATTATTTTGATTAAGAGCTGAGCCATCGGGTCTAGAGATAAAGGTGTTCTGAATATTTGCTATCGATTGAGTTAGAAGTAAGCGCTCTTCTAATTGACGTGTTAGATAAAGTTGGTAGTTCATTTCGGCTAATAAAATAGCAATTTCTTTTTGCACCGTGGCGCTGGATGCCCCGTTAATTTTAGTCAGCCATTGCGAGTTCAATGATCCATCGTTTTTTGCAGGATTAAACAAACGCCAGCTCGCCATTACAAACTCATTAAGCGCCTCGCTTGAACTTTGGCCTTGGCCTCCTTGTGCCGGGACCGAAGTTTGAGGCATACGCCGCGAAAACATATAATAAAGATTGTTTAAGCTAATTGAGTTTTGAGCAGCATAGACACGAATACTAATCAAAAATTTAATAATTGCTGCGCTGGGAGCAACTTGATTAACCGCTAAGCCACTGGTTGCGTTCACAAATAAAGTATTGTAAACATCCTTATCGGGCAGAGTAATAGGAACTACGGCTCCCGTTGCGTAACGAATAAAATTCATGGCTTTTTGGGCTTGTGTTTGTGCGGTTAAACCGGTGCTGGCAGCGTTAGCTGTGGTTGAAGCATTATCGGTTTGTGTCGGAGTTGTCGAGTAAATTAGGGGCGCTAGTAAAGTCTCACTATTAAGTTGACTTATTAGTTGTTGGTTGTAAGCAGTTGTGAATGCGGTGGTGGTCGTTGGTATCGTTCCTATAACGTTATACATTACACGTTCTTTAGTTAAAAAAACGCAATTTCTATTTAATTTAGTAGAGTTATTTTCATAGCAGTAAGAATAATTTGGAGTTGCTAAAATATTGATAATTGATTGGCTGATTGGATTAGTCTGATAGGTTTGTTGGTCAATTAATGGGGAAGGCTCGTAGGGTGGCGAATTAAAGGTGCTACCGGCAAGATTATTGATGTAATTAAATGACTGCATCGTTTCAGGAACTATAGGTTGGAAATTTAAAGAGTCGCTTGCGCCTCCTCCTAAAAGTGAACCAATATAGCTGTTGTAAAAATTTAATTGCAAAGACAGGGTGTCATTGGGACTTAATAGGGTATTGCTGTAGGAGGAATTACTCTGGGAAGGGCTAGTTGAGGTTCCTGATGCGCTATTAGAGCAGGCTCCACCACTCGTACAATAGTCCGTAATATCGTAACCAAAATACTCCCCTAAGTTTTGCAAATAAGCTGCAATTTTTGCGATTTCTTCCGTCTGTTTCTGAGCTGTTGCTTGAGCAGCGTTAAACCCTGCTCCTCCCTGAACTTCATCAGCAAGGACAACGGTTGGTGCTAATAGCATGATCCCGTGAAAAAAACAGCGGATTAATTTTTGCATTTATTCCTCTCCCTCTAAGGCGCGAACCACAAATTTCAAACGGTATTCAGAAAACACACGCGAAAGTAATCTAAGTCGCTCAAAAGTAATATTTCTTTTCAAAAAAACACCGGCAGGATCCTCAGAACCCTCTGTATTTTCTTCTGCGTACATAAGCACTTTAGAAGCACTACCTGGGTGTTCTACATCGATAGTTTGTAGTAAACGCAGCCCACGACCGGATTTAATATTGGCAACTATACGAATAAACGTTTCTTCATGGTTCAGTAAATTCATATCAACGCTGCTAATGTCGTCTAGCTGTTCACCTAAGGCTGTAATCGCCTCTTCAAAAATAGGATCGGTATCTAGGGTCCAATTTTCTACCCCTTCCATGAAAGTAATGACGCGGTAGATCATTGGGTCGATGTATTCAAACCAATACTGGGCACATGCTTCGTGGCTAAGATCCGGCATTTTGACTCGTTCGGTTGATAAATGTTATAAAAAAAACATATTCATGCTTGTTTATAGTATAATATAGTAAGTAGTAGAAAAGTCTATACTTTGCAGTCTTAATGCTTCAGTACCAAAATGTTCTAAACCACGCCAGTCTATGAGTGAGTAATTATGAAAAGATTAGTCGGTAGTTTGCTTTTATTTTTTTTCCCATACTTTGTATTTGCTGCTGACAGTTCCTTAAGCTTCACTCCGCCACCTGGTGACATGTCCATACTTTTTTTAGGCAATATTTTCGGAGTTGTGGATGGGGTTTTGCACGGCACTGGTAGCCAAATTATGGGGCAAATGTTTGGTGTTTTTAATTCCGCGGTGCTTGCGCTTGGCGGTATTATTATCATGTATACCTTAATCGTTTCAACAATGAACACCGCAAACGAAGGACAGATGCTGGGTCAAAAATGGAACTCTATGTGGGTTCCATTGCGTGGAACCTTAGGCCTGTGCTTACTTATTCCTAAAGCAAGCGGTTATTGTGTTATTCAAGTTTTTGTCATGTGGGTCATTGTCCAAGGCGTAGGCGCCGCTGATAAAGTATGGTCTGCGGCATTGAGCTACCTTAATAGAGGTGGCGTTATTGTTCAATCGCAAATGAATCCAATGGATGTGTTGCTAGGCGACAATAGAAGCGTAAGTAAAGGTGCTGCTATCATTCTTGCGGGTCAAACCTGTATGTATAGCCTGCAATCCATTTTAGAAGAGCAACAAGCTATATACCAAAGTTACAACGGCGAAGCTGGTAAATGCATGAATCCGATGGACCCGAAAGATCCCTACTATATAATTTGCACTCAAAAAGTACCCAACTTTTTAAATTCTGTAAATCCCGTTGAGGCTCAAACGAACGCCGCGTCAAGTCCTTCAACGGATTCCGATGCTACCTACTCGGTTAGTATGCCTAATTTTGAAAGTACAAATCCTTATTCTTTCCTTAACGGTATTTGTGGGAAAATTGAATGGAACGACTTGAAAACCAGCGTGCAGCAATCCAATGACGCTAATGGAAATTCTGGTAAAAGTTTATCGAATCCGGCCGGTCTATCTACAAGTGAGCAAGATACGGCAAAATTATCCAGAGCCATTGCCGTTCAGCAACTTTATTTTGACCTGTTGTCGGTATCCATGCCTGCGGTAAACAACAATACTTTTATTATCCCTCCCGCTAATAAAGATGCTACCCCAGTTGCTAATGTAAAACAGTATGGTGTGCCTTATTTAACTTCAGGTGAGCCTTGTACAGCAAGCTCGGGAGATGGAACGGCCGGTTCTGGTGGGCAGTATACTCCTGTATGCGCCAGTTGGGGGCCTGAGCCATCAACTACGACGCCCCTACTTTTCAATGGCACCGAATTTAGAAACGCGATAACCGATTATACAGCGATCATGCAGCCTACTTTAAACTTAATAAATCAGACGCAAACGGCCGATACAACAAATAATGTCAAAGCCTTTATTCAGCAAGCCAATATGAACGGTTGGATGATGGCTGGAAGTTATTACTTTAATCTTGCAGCAATAAGCACGCCGACCGGTTCCAATGATGGAAGTGACGGAAGTTCAGGGCTATCCGATACGCACTCTGGGTTAGACAGTAGTGATTTTAATTGGGAGACGGTAACGAAAGTCTTTACTTCTAATAGTGGCTGTCCTAATCCTAGTGGTGACTATTATAAACTATGCCAATGGTTAAATAACAATAATGATTTAATTACACGTATTGGAGTAATGCTTCAAGGCTCGTCATCGACACCACTTACCCTGCCGGATTTTAGTCAATTGGGTCCACCTACCATGCAATCAGGAGCAAATGCATCGACGATTTATGGTTATATTGGTAACTCTGCAAATTTAGATTTGCCTAATCAACCTGGTCTTATCCCTCCAACGGTTAAGGTGAAATTTCCAGCAACCCCTTCTTCCATTATGTTTAACTTGCCATCGTTGGATTTTAGTTGCGGCGATGGACGGATTATGGGCATATGCTTACCTAAAATTATCGGGGTAGTCATTTACGGAATTATCGCAACCTCAATCTTTGGTTGGATAATGGGCTTGGTTTCGATGTTTATGAACATTGTTACTCAAATATTTATCTTCTTCCCCATGGCTGGCATGTTAATGATTTTTAACCATGGTTTAGACTATGTAAATCAACCCAACGTTAATCCAATTGTAGGTTTAGCGAATATGGGTGGTTACTTCATTAATTTTTGTAACAATCTGTGGATTCATATCACACTAATAAGCGCAATTTTAATGTCTGTACCGGTTGTTGATATGATAGTCGGCGTTTTTATGGCTTTAATGGGGCCACTCATCCTAGCCTGGTCTGCGGTTATGATGGGTATTGGGGTGATCTGCGCTTACTACATCCCCTTTGTTCCGTATATGATTTTCACGTTCGCATCTATTGCCTGGTTGATGGCGGTTATCGAAGCTATGGTGGCCGCGCCAATTATTGCTTTGGGCATCAGTCAACCGGAAGGCGAGGGCCCCTTAGGCAAAGGGGAGCAGGCAATTATGATATTGATGAATGTTTTTTTACGGCCATCAATGATGATTATTGGTTACATAAGCGGCATTATTCTTTCATACGTTAGCGTCTGGATAATAAATGCAGGCTTTGGCAATGTATTATTATTTATCCAAGGAGACCCGAGCAAAATAGCCAGCGCTTCCACAAATCTGACGCATCCAACAACGCAAAATGTTAGCAACCAAATGAGTACGGGCTATTTAGGCTGGGCGGGATTGTACAGTTCATTTTTCTCAGTAATATTATACGTAGCCATTATTATGATTGTTGTACAACGCTCCTTTACAATGATAACTCTGCTGCCTGATAAAGTATTAAGATGGATTGGCGGCCAGCAAGAAAGTTATGGACAAGATACTTCGCAATGGACGGATGAGGCAAAAGGAAAGGTTGAAAAAAGTGGTGAAGACGTTCAGAAAGCTATGGGTCAATCCAGTGAAAAAGCAGCAACTAAAGGCGCTGCTGCGTACAGTGGAATTAAAAAACGTATGGGCGGTCAGAGTGCCTCCGTGTCGGATGCGAGTAAACCTGACGCCTAGTAATCTTTATTAGGGGTTATGCATGACTAAAAAGAAAAAAGAATTACGGATAGTTAAGATTTTTAAAAACATTTTCAATGTGCGCTTTTGGCTTGATTACGATAGGCTGCACACCTTTTTTAAATACGTTGGCAGCAGTTTAAAAACAATGTTTGTTCCGCAAAAAAGGAAAGCGAAGCCAAACGATCACGAGTCCTTCAATAAGGCGGTCTTAAACCTGAATTTAAGCGAAAAAAATTTACTAGCTAAGCAGAAAAATCTTTATCTGACCAGTGTTTTGTTAAGCGGTATGGCAGTGCTTCTTATTTTATACACAGGATATTTATTGGTATACGGCAGCTATCAAGGAGCGGTTGTTGGTCTTTCAGTGACGCTGATAACAAGCACATTGGCTTTCCGATACCATTTTTGGTATTTTCAAATTAAAAATAAAAAATTGGGGTGCTCTTTTCGAGAGTGGTTCAATCAGGGACTTTTAGGAAAAAAATAAAAAACTAAAGATTAACAAAACTCCGTACTTTGAAAAAGGGTCACTAAAAACTAAATCAACAATTACTCTTTAGTTTTAAAGTTAGCAGCGATTTTATTTTTCAAAGTATTTTTAAAACTACCGTATAACCAATTAAACATACCAACGTGCGGCGCACCTAGTGCTTTTCGCTGATCATATTTCTGGTAAGAAAAAGGCCCATCTTTTTCAACGTACCCAAAAATAGCGGAAACAAACCAATTTCCCTTAAAAGGCTCTCGCCAATGCTCAACGCTGTGACCTTTAAAAATTACCATGTCACCATAATTAAGATGTATCGGAATTGAATGTCCATTTATGCTTAAAAAAAGTGGCCAGCTGCCTTCTGTACCAATAAATTTCTCGTCGGCACCAATGCATAAACCGGCAACAATTTCACACGAGCCTCTGTCTTTATGCGGTAATAATTGGTTGCCGTTTTTATAGGTATAATAAAAGGAAAGGGTAGGCCATAGCGCAATTCCAGTGGCTTTTTCAACGGCAATTGTAAGTTTTTCTAAAAGCATTTCCATAAGTGGATCGCCGTACTCTCGATGCACGTGGGCTAGTGAATCATTTTTCAAAACACGAAGATTGTTACGCGCCCTAAATCGTGCGTAATCGGATAAAAAATCAGTTAACTCGCGGCTGAGAACATTTTTTACAACGACATAGCCATCGGTTTTAAACGAAACGGTTTTGATTGGCATACTCTTTTTAATCCTAATATTTATTAATAAGTAAGTTTATCAATAAAAGCCGTTGTTGCGACTAATAATGCTTGTGAAGTGCTCTGCATGAAATACGGGTTAGTGATGTAAATTAATCGGTAAAAAGCTAAGGTGTTTTTTATTCTATCCAAGTGCTGCGTAGGCATTACTCTTTTTATTAATGTATACAAAAATACAAAGAGATTCAAAAATTAACTGTGAGCGCTGCAGTATTAAAATAGATGAGACAACACGCGCTTACTTTTGATAGTCTTTCGTACCAGCCATAATTAATTTATAAACACGTTCACTAATAATGCCTTGCTCAAACTTATTTTGGGCGTCCACCGTCATAAGCTGTCCACGCTGCCTAACAAGTTTACGCGTAGTCGTTGTAACCTCGTTCGGGTCGCCTTCTAATAGGATATCGCGTGCCTCTTCGTCAAAAATAAGATACTCACGCAATGCTACTCGCTTACCGTCTACGGTAGGTACAAGTTTTTGCCAGATGCACAGCCGAATAGTTTCTAGTATATCTATAGTGCGTCCAATGCGCTCTTCTCCAGCAAAGGATGTAACTAAGCGGCGCATGGTTTCGGCAACGCCTGATGTATGCAAGGTCGTGTAAACAGGGTGGCCCGTTAAAGCTGCTTCTAATGCCGCACTAATGGTTTCACTGTCACGGCACTCACCAACCATAATTAACCGGGGTTTGCGCCGTAATGCATTGCGAACGCCATCCGCGAAATCGGGAAGGTGACGCGGTATTTCCGATTGACTCACTATTGCTGAGGTGGTCTCTATTTCATCATAAACAAACTCAATAGGTGACTCATAGGTTAAGACTTTACGATTAGAACTTTCGTTTTCAATAAGATGACGGATAATAGAGGCCAGTAACGTAGACTTACCGGATCCGGTAGAGCCGGTAATAAACACAATCCCTTCTTGCGGTGCAATCGCTTCTAAAATATTGTCGGGCAATCCCATGGTTTCAATCTTAGGAGGGGTGGTGGGTATAGTACGTAAAGTAAGTTGAATAGCATCATGTCCCTCTACCAGACAAGCAGTACCATTAACACGATAGCGATAACGTATGCCTCTATTGGGCCTAAATTCGTAATGGGTATCTATATCTTTGCCGGAAAGTAGTTGCGTGGTTGCGTTAGGTCCATAAATAGAATTAATTAAATCACCCAGTTCGGTATTAGAAAGACTGCGGTTCGTTATTTTTATTAACTTGCCATAAACCTCGGCAAATATAGCGGATCCAGTTTGTATAGTGATGTCCGAGGCATTAAGATTTTCAGCATGCTGCAGCATTTTATCCATAAATAATGGAGTAAAACGCGTTGGTTCATCGGGCATCAAATTAACATTTATCATTAAAATACCTTACTAATTGACAGGAGCAATGGTTGGTTGCCAAGCTTTGCTAGTAATAGTTACTTTAGTGTCTCGCGCCATTTTTTCCATGTTTTTAAACTGCTCTAAGGCTGTTTCGTCCTTAGTAACGGCCGCACGCCACTCTTTACTATTAATATTCAACACAGGAAGTGCTGTAATTCGTAATACACGATCGTCGATATGCATTTCTGACTCATCGCCGGTCACCCCTAAGTCTGTGTGCGATACATACGGTGAGGACACCATATTCATGGCTAATAGTTTTCTGTACAAAATCATACCGCTGAAATCTTCTTTTAAACGAGCAACACTTTCTTCTAAAATTACATTCGCTTGCTCAACCCCATTTTTCCAACCCTTACTCACGTAGGCGCACCAAATACGGCGCTCATTTTTAGTTTTAGGTAACAGATAAGGGTTGGGTTCTTCAGGCTTCTTATAATCCATCCATAGGTATTGACGCCAATTAGGAACCGCTGTAATGAACTTTGCTTGTTTGGATAATTTATACGCTCTATCTGAAATACGAATAGTTTGATCATTGGCAATATTTAAGGTGTTGCGCCCCTCAAGTAAAACCGGCGGTAAAATATTGTGCTGCAAAACTAAGGCGTTAAAGTCATACACAGCATCAAGGTTTCGACTCTGTTGCGAGAGTGCTTTGTTAATTACCGTTGCACGCGCAGCAAGCCCTGCTTGCGCACCCAAACTCAACGCTACTTCTTGCAAAGCCATTTCGCGAAACTTATTATTTTTTTGTTTTTTACCACTCTTAGCCGTTGCGGTATTAGACATTGCTTGCAAACCTTGCAGGCTTGACGTATCCCCTTGGTAGGGGTGGTAGGAAGAGTAACAACCAACCAAAAATATAAAACTAAGTGTTACTAATTTACGAGTAAATTTTAGCATAGCGTAATTCAACAACCTGAGAGTTAGGATACACATGTATATTAGCCTTGCGGCCGGCCTGATAGTCAATGTTTCGCAGTATTTCAGCAAGACTTTCATCTTTGACGTTTAAACTAATTAATACAGGAAGAGCTGGAACTTTGCCAAGAACACGTAAGCTGAAATGACCTGATTTGGCAATGCGCTCGGTAACTTCTTCAATGGGGCCAGACCAATCAACAGAAGCGCGCGCTTGTAAATTATAGGCGTTGGGAATGTTTAGAATAGAATCTTTAACGGGTCGAGCAACCGCTTTTTCTATTTTAGCCACCTCAAGCATAGAATTACTAACGGAGTTAGCAGCTTCCGCTAATTTAATAGTGGCATCATCACTTGGTTCGTTAATAGGGGGCTTCATATACGTTGTATGGTTACAACTTATTAACAGCAGAAATAGTGGAAGCAGGTGTATTATTTTTTTATTCATAGTTACGCTTATTATACGTTTGGATACTAAATGATTGAAACAGGTGTCCGAAACCTTGTCAAGTAATATACCCGATGCAACCGAAGTTAATAACAGTATTAAATAACCGTTAAAACCCTCCAATTAGAAAGAATGTTAGAGGTATCCGTGTATTAGCCAACCCTTCGGTGCAAGGCGTAAAATACCGAGCCTGCTTTTTTTGATTTAAAGGTTTCCCAATGAAGCCCATCTGGTGTAAACGGCGCCGCCGACTCCGTATAAATAATTCCATTTTTACTTAAAGAAGCGTTGGCCTCAATGCAGGAAAAGCACTGGGATAGTGCAACTTGGTCAAAAGGTGGATCTAAAAAAATAATATCGTATAATTGGGTATTTTTTTCTAAATACCCAAGCGCGTCTCTGTTGCTAACGCTTAATTTTTTGGTATTAAGTGACGGGATTATCTCCTGCAAACTTCGACAGGCAACTGCATTTTTTTCAAAGAAATCTACCTGCGCGGCTCCTCGCGAAAATGCTTCAAAACCTAAGGCTCCGCTTCCGGCAAAAGCATCTAAACAGCGGGCGTTGCGAACAACAGGAGCCAGCCAATTAAATAGGGTTTCTCGCACACGATCGGGCGTTGGCCTTAAACCAAGAATGGTTGGGAAAGAGATTTTTTTCCCACGGTATAAACCGCCAATTATGCGAATACTATTGTTCATTTTTACCAACAGTAACCAGCAATAATTTCTTACTTTTTAAAAGTTTTGCAAAGGCTTGCTTGATATCCGTAGCGCTAACGGCTGCAACGTTCGCACTATAGGTCTCCAGATAATCATCGGGTAAATTATAAAAAGCACTGCGCATTAACACCGCCGCGGTGCTGCTATTGCTTTCTAAGGAGAGAGGAAAGCTGCCAATAATATAATTTTTTGCAGCCTCGAGTTCTTCGTTAGACGGGCCTGTTTCAATAAAATCAGCCACTATAGAATGCGTTAATTTAATAGCCGAAGGGGCTTGCTCATTTTTAGTTGATAAACTCACCACAAACGGACCTTTACCAGGCAAGGGTTGAAATTGGCTAACCACTCCGTAGGTAAGGCCACGATTTTCCCGAACTTCGATGGCTAGACGGGATACTAAGGTCCCACCACCTAAAATATAGTTCCCGACCAAAAGCGGAAAATAGTCCGCATCTTGATGATCAATTCCTACTTGACCAAGTCGCACCATAGTTTGTGAGGATGGAAAATTGATAGAGATAGTTTCGGCTTTATCAAGATGTTGCGCCAATTGAAGGGCGGGTTGCCGGTCGCCACTAGGTAATGCTGAAAGCAATTGCTCACTTATTTGATGCGCTTGCTCAGACGAAATAGCTCCCACCATTACGAGTACGGCATTTTTAGCAACAAAATTTTTGCGATAAAATTGTTTAACGTTTTTCATCGAAAGCGCTTTCACGTTTTTTTCAGTTCCTTTTACCGGATGGCCATAAGGATGGTTTTTATATAAAGCGTCCATAAATACAGTGTTAGCAACGTCATCAGGCGACTCTTTTGATTGTAAAATAGACATTATTTGTTGTTTTTTTTGGTGCGTAAGATTACTTTGTTTAAACGATGGCTCGGTAATAATTGATGTGAAAGTAGCAAGAGCTTGTTGCCGTTCACTTTTACCGGCTAAAGTTTTCAACTGGAATAAAGCCATATCTCTCGTGGTGCTGTAATGATACTGCGCGCCTACATCGGCTAACTGCTCGGCTATTTGGCTGGTATTAAAACGGTTACTACCTTGACTCATTAGGCTTGTAGTCAAAGCAGCTAGACCAAAATTCTTATCTTCGTAAGCGGATCCTGCAAAAAACGCCAAATCAACTTCCAAAATTGGTACTTGAGGCGCTTTTGAAAAGACAACGTTGGCTCCATTAGAGGTAACCCAACGCTCAATAGGCACCGTGCTTGCAAAGAGGTTTGATACCAGTAGTAAAAAAGTTGCGGTTATTATTTTTTTCATAATTTAAGCCTTATGTTCAGACAAAGGTAATAAATGGGCTTCGCTAAGTGCGGATTGGGTAAAATATTGGCGCGCTGTTTGTTGGATTTGTTCAGGGGTTATCGCGTTAATGCTTTCCCGATATTCATTTGATCGTTCCCAGCCCAATTGCAGTGTTTCTAACAGGCCTAGCTCCATAGCTTGACCAAATATGGAGTCTTGCTCAAAAGTTTTTTGGGCAATAAGTTGATTCTTGACTCGTTTTAACTCAGCAGCATCGACTGGTTTTTGCTGCAATAGATAAATCTCGTGCACGATGCTTTTTTTCGTCTGTTCCAAGGTATGGGGAACGGCTGGAGTGGCCGAAATTACAAATTGTGAGGAGTATCGGCTGTAGAGGTTGTAAAAGGTATCTGTACTACTAGCGATATGGTGCTTATGAACAATATTTTTATTAAAGCGACTGCTTTCATCAGCATCTAAAATTCCCGCAATAATTTCAAGCGCGTAGGGAGTCCATGCGTTTTTAGTAGTCACAATACTGGGTACCGCGTAGCCCATAATCAGCATAGGAACATGAGCGGCTGCGTGCACCTCAATTTTTTTAGCGCCAACTTCGGGTGGTTCTGTTTGATTTTTTCTATTAAAAGTAGGTTTTTTTGTAATAGCTCCAAAATAAAGCTTAGCAAGTCGATACACCTCATCGGCCTTCACATCACCGACCACGACTAAAGTTGCGTTGTTAGGGGCGTAAAAACTGTTATACCACGCCTTAACATCGGTAATTGTCATTTGGTTTAAGTCACTCATCCACCCTATAACTGGATGATGATAGGGCGAGGCCAGGTGCGCTGTGGCTAGAAATCGTTCGTAGGCTAGTGCTTGCGGGTTATCATCGGTTCTCAAGCGTCGCTCTTCTTTAATGACCTCAATCTCATTTTTAAACTGCTTAGGATCAAGCAAGAGGTTTTTCATACGATCGGCTTCTAATTCTAGGCTTATAGGCAGCTGCGAACTGGCAATTTTCTCATAATAAGCGGTGTAGTCGGTGTTCGTGAAAGCATTTTCCTGGCCGCCAATACGGGCTATTGTTTTTGAAAACACTCCTAGTGGGTGGGATGAGGTTCCTTTAAACATCATATGTTCAAGAGCATGGGAAACCCCAGTTATTCCACCAGGTTCATCCGCCGAGCCAATATTATACCAAATCATGCTCACTGCTACGGGTGAGCGATGATCTTCTTTTACTAAAATTTTCAAACCATTAGGCAAAATAAATTTTTCTACCGCACATAATGCTTGACAAGAAAGCATGGAAAAAATAATCATCAACGCGAAACGCATGAATTAACCTCTATGCAAAAAAAGATGATAGAATTCCACATTTCCGGTGATTTGTATACTTATGATTAAATGGCTTAAAAGAAAACAAGATGTTGAAGATAATTTAGTAAACGATACGAGTGAATCCGTTACTGCGCATGCGCCTGTTCCTAAAGGATTTTATTCTGGCATTAAAGAAAGTCTTGCCAAAACCCGACTGCAGTTAGGCAACGGTATTGGTCGGCTTTTACTAGGCAAGAAAACTATTGATGCAGGTGTGCTAGAAGATTTGGAAACGGTATTAATTCAATCCGATATTGGAGTTGAAACCTCACGATTATTGTTGGATGAGTTAAGCCAGGAGGTCGCTCGCAATCAGTTGACCGATGGTGATGCGCTGTTTCGTGCTTTGCAAAATAAACTGAGCGCAATCTTGGATAAAAATTCAGCGCCGTTGTTATTAGATTCAACCACAAAAAAACCGTTTGTTCTTCTCATGGTTGGTGTTAATGGGGCGGGTAAAACGACTACCATTGGCAAACTAGCCAAACAATTTCAGCAACAAGGTAAAAAAGTGATGCTTGGTGCGGGCGACACCTTTCGGGCGGCGGCTGTTGAGCAATTGAAGGTTTGGGGCGAACGCAATCAAATTCCGGTTATCTCTCAGCATTCCGGAGCAGACAGCGCCTCGGTTAGCTACGACGCGCTGCAAGCGGCAATTGCTCGAAATGTAGATGTTTTAATAGTAGATACGGCAGGACGCTTGCACACGCAAACAAATCTTATGGAAGAACTTAAAAAAATTAAGCGGGTTTTGCAAAAGGTTGACCCTGAAATGCCACAGGAAATTATGCTCGTGTTGGACGCCAGTATTGGTCAAAATGCGCTTAATCAAGCTCGAGAATTCCACCAAGCTGTTGGTTTGACCGGTATTACGATGACTAAATTAGACGGCACTGCGAAAGGTGGAATTGTATTTGCCATAGCAAACGAGCTTTCTATACCATTCCGGTACTTGGGACTTGGCGAAAAAATTGACGATTTAAAAGACTTTGAAGCGGACTCTTTTGTAAAGGCTATTTTTAATGATTAAATTTCATCAGGTAACCAAGCGCTACCCCGGTGGGCTTGAGGTTTTAAACCAGGTTAATTTTACCTTGCCAAAAGGAGAGTTAATTTTTGTTACCGGCCATTCTGGGGCGGGTAAAACAACGTTTTTAAAATTGATTGCAAAGCTTGAGTTACCTACATCCGGGCAAATTATTATTAATGGTGTAGAAATTAATAAGCTTAAAAAAAATAATGTTGCCCGCTTCCGCCGAAATATTGGAATTATTCTGCAATCCCCAAATCTATTAAGTGATAGGACTGTTTTCGATAATGTTGCCCTACCACTTACCCTTACCGGTGCGTCTTCAGGAATAATTGTCAAGCGGGTGCACGCGGCCTTAGACCTGGTTGGTTTATTGTTTAAAGAAAAAATGCTACCAATTCATTTATCTTGTGGAGAGCAACAGCGTGTGAGTATCGCACGCGCGGTAGTTAATAAGCCCTCACTATTAATAGCCGATGAGCCAACGGGCAATTTAGACCCGGCGCTTTCCTTAGAAACCATGAACTTATTTACTCAATTTAATCAAGCGGGCGTAAGTGTTGTTGTGGCAACGCATGACTTAGCGCTAATTGCGCGCATGAAACACCGGATAGTACAAATTCGAGAAGGAAAGATATGCTAGCGTGGGTGAAAAACTTGGGTGTTTTGCATGGGCAGGCAGCCTTTTCAAGCTTCACCAGTTTGTGTGGGCGTCCTTTTAGCACCATTGTTACGGTCTGTGTGATTGCTATGGCGCTTACGCTACCAGCATTATTTTGGGTATTCAGTGATAATTTGCACCAAATAACTCAGCAGGTTCGTAAAGGGAACCCTATATCCTTGTATTTGATAGATTCTACCGACGCTACGGCTGATAAAACACGTCAGCAAGTCGAGGCGATGGACGGTGTGCGCAACGTTACTCTTAGAACAGCAGAACAAGGCCTGCAAGAGCTGCAAGAACAAGAAGGTATGCAGGATATAATGCGTTATTTATCTAAAAATCCATTGCCCAGCTTGATTGAGGTTATACCCGAAAATTCCATGAGTAACCCTGATAAAATCAAAATTTTGTTTGAAAAGTTACAAGCGTTACCAACCGTTGATAAAGCTAAGTTGGATATGGACTGGGTAACCCATCTTCATGCGTTTCTTAGTTTCTTTAAAGATACAGCACAAGTATTAATTGCACTGCTAGCTTTTGCGGTCATTCTGATAGTCGGCAATACCTTGCGCATTGCGGTGCATAATAAATACGAAGAAATACAAGTTTTAAAATTATTAGGCGCGACCAATGCCTTTATAACGCGCCCCTATCTCTATGCGGGGATATGGTATGGTCTCCTTGGGGCGCTCCTTGCTATTTTATTTATAAATATATTTTTACTTAGTCTAGCCTTATTAATACAACAGCTTGCAGCGGTTTACCATATGCATTATCCTCTTTTGGGATTGACGATTTCTCAAGCCTATTCTATATTTATCGCTGCAATGATTTTAGGCTGGGTTGGCGCTAAATTTTCTATAAAAAAACAATTGGCTTCCGTAGAGGCATTAAAGTAGTGTATAATATAGTTCCAAAACATCTAAACATTCGCTTATTTGTAAGATTTAAGAGGTAGTTTATGACCAGACAATTGCAATTGGCTTCTTTAGCCTTTCCTATTGGCAGTTTAGATGCCTATATTCACTCAGTTAACCAAATTTCAATGCTAACTCCCGAAGAGGAATACGAGTGCGCTCAACGATTTCAGTCCGAAGGGGATATTGAAAGCGCGCGACGCTTAGTGCTCGCGCATTTGCGCTATGTAGTGCGCGTAGCTCGCGGGTATCTTGGCTATGGTTTACCCCTTAATGATCTTATTCAAGAGGGTAATATGGGGTTGATGAAGGCGGTAAAACGTTTTGATCCCAGTGTTGGAGTACGCCTGGTGTCTTTTGCGGTGCATTGGATTAAAGCAGAAATTCATGAGTTTGTTCTGCGCAACTGGCGCATTGTTAAAATAGCGACTACTAAAGCGCAACGAAAATTATTTTTTAACTTGCGTCAAATGAAAAGCAGACTCGGCTGGTTAAGTAACGAAGAGGTGCATGCGGTCGCAAGTGACTTAGGGGTTAGTACTAAAGAAGTATTAACTATGGAGCGGCGGCTCAATTCAATGGATACCGCGTTTGATCCAGTCAACTCGACTACCGATGACGATGACTTTAAGGCACCAGCGAATTATTTATTCGATGAACACAATGATCCGGCTTATTTGATTGAAAAAGAGCGCGGTGGTGATGTTAATCGCGAGAATCTGTACGCCGCTTTTGACCGTCTGGACGAGCGAAGCCAGGATATTTTACAACAACGGTGGTTTGCGGATAAGAAAGCAACCCTGCATGAACTTGCTGATAAATACGACGTTTCTGCAGAGCGCATTCGACAGCTTGAGCAAAATGCAATAAAGAAACTACGTCAATTTATGGAAGCTTAAAATTTAGTCTATGCGTTTGATAGTATTTGCGTAAATTCTCAGGTAAAGTAATCGGCTATCACGATTGTTATAGATACGCAATTTGTTGCTTTGATAAATTTAAAAAAACGAGCTAGGCTTTATTTAGCATTATAGTGGTGTGGACGGATCTACCAACTTAGGATACGCACTGGAATGGACTCAGGAATTAGCTCGTGGTTTTCGCGCACTAAATATTTAGGTTTTACGCTAGTAGAGCTACTCGTTACGCTTGCTGTTCTTGCTATTTTGCTCATTATTGCTGCCCCCAGTTTTCAATCTATATTATTAAACTCACGACAAAACGTAGCGGTTGACGGGTTGGTTAATGCTTTAGTCTTTGCGCGTAATAACGCATTAATATTAAACAGCACCATACTGGTTTGCCCCTTCTCAGCGCTGGGATCTGCGAGTTGTGGATCAAACTGGACTTTGGGGTGGATTGTCGTAAGTCAGCCAGCAACGGGTGCGTCGGTCATTTTACAAACATTCCAAGGTCGTGCTTTGGGTCCCACAATTTCAAGTACCGCGACCAGTCTAAGTTTTAGCGGAAAAGGAATTGCGACGAGCCTTGTTAATTTCAAAATTTGCGACAGTCGCGGAGCAGCGTTTGGGCGCTCCGTTCAAGTCCTTACATCGGGCTATGTGCAGCTGGGTCATACTCCAGGGCAAGCCGTCTGGGATGGAGGCGCGTTAACATGTCCATAAATTACCGCGGATTTGCGTTGCTGGAAGTGTTGATAACAATGGTTATAATGGCGGTTACTATGCTTGGAATTGCATCTCTATTACTAAACGCGCATCGCACCAGTAGTTCGAATTATCTCAAACAGCAGTATATGCAGTCGATGTATAATATTATTGATAAAATGCGGGCAAACAAAGCAGCTGTTATTGCCGGCAATTATAATGTGAGCTCTATTTCCTCAGGCGCGCCCAACCTGCCTCCCCAGCCCTCAGCTAACTGCGATATCTCAAGCTGCACAGCAACGCAATTGGCCGCTTACGACACTTGGTATTGGTTAACTCAAGATATTGGCCTTTTGCCAAAAGGTTCTGGGGCAATTACGACCCAAACAGTTGGTAACAATACTGTGGTGACCGTTACTATACAGATAGACGACAGCCCAGCTCAAGTTTTATTCGGTGCTAACGGCCAAGCGGGTGGAAACTCGGGTCAACTCACTGATTCTATTAAGACATCATTATGAAAATTTATAAAACACATGGATTATCAATTGTTGAGTTTATGGTGGCGATTGGTATTGGGTTGTTTCTTGTTGCAACTTTTTTAGGCGTGTATCTCACTCAGACGCAAACCTACCGCACGAGCATGGGGCAAGCGGCAACCCAAACCGCAGAAAATATAATTAATGAGATGGTCACACCGGTAATTAGAGGAGCCGGTTATACGGGTTGCGCAACAGTTGCTCAAAGTTTGTCTAATTTAAATAATGGCAGCGCACTGCCTTTAAGCAATCTGAACATTATGCCCGCTTTCGTCATGGGGTATAACGCAAACAGTAATCTCATACAATTTAATGCGGCTAATGAAACAACCGCAGGTCGCTGGACCCCCAGCCTTGATGCAGGACTCGTAGGCAATGTTGAGGCCGGATCAGATGTGCTTGTTATCCTTAGCGCAGTACCCTCTACAGCACCTATTGGTGTCACCACAATCAGTCCGACCTCAAGTTCTCTCATTATTCAAGACGCCTCCACGGTAAGATCGGGACAGTATGCGGCTGTTTCAGACTGTTTAAAAACATCAATATTCAAAGTTACTGGAGTCAGTGGCAACACCATCACGCATGCCACCGGCGGTGCAATGTCAAATTCCGATTCAATACTCACCGTTTCCTTCCCGGTAGGATCGCAATATGTTCCTATGCAGCAGGAAGCCTATTTTGTTGGGCAAGGAACCGGGGGACAAAGTGCGCTAAAAAAAGCAATTTTTGATGGCACAACCTGGATCGTAGAACCCTTGATTCCGGGTGTGGATATGATGCATGTTGTCTATGGAATTGGCAGTAATGGCTCTATTACACAGTATGTCGGTGCGCAAAGTGTTACAAACTGGAGCCAGGTATATGCTATACGCCTAAGTTTTTTAATTGCCGGGCCAATTGGCTCAGGCAGTCAAAGTGCTACCAACCCCAATACCTTCACGATGCTTGGTAACACCGTCATTCTTCCTCGGGATAACCGCTTACGCCATCCCTACGAGATAACCGTTTATTTGAGAAACGCACTATTATGAGAATTGCACGCACTCAGCAAAAAGGCTCAACACTATTGGTTATGCTAATCTTGCTATTAATTTTATCGGTAATTGCCGTGCGCCAATTTTCGTTTATGACGGTCAACACTAAATCAATAAGCAATACGCGTGACGCGATGAATACCTATTTCGCCACCGAAGGCGCTCTTAGTCAGGCAAGCACAGCACTATTAACCGGCGGTTACACAACAAATAATTTTTCTGCAAATAGCAATGGTTTATTTTTATTCAATCCTACTACTGCACCAATCTGGAGCACAATTAATTGGGCGGCAGCAATTCCTTCAACTTTTACAGATACGAGTGTTCGGGCGGCTTATATAATTGAACTGTTGCCGGCCATCACGCCACCTGGAAGCAGTATGAAAAAACCTACTTTTGTGTACCGCATAACAGCGCGCGGTACTCGTACGGATAGCCCTGTTGCACCGGTTATTTTACAAAGTATTGTACTAGTTCCTCAATAATATGACAGAAGGATTACGAGTGGATAATCGACGACTGAAACTACGCACGATGGGATGGTTGCTAGCATTACTAGCCCCGTCTATTTTCACCAATGCAGCTCCAAGCTTAAATATTTCACAAACGCCTTTAACAGTTGTAATTCCAAATAGACCCGAGGTATTGATAGCTATAGGGAACTCGGAGTCGATGGATGGAACATTAAGTGGGGCAATAATGACGGGTTCGGGTATTTTGCCGAGCTCGAGCGCCTCTTTATACAACTCAAGTTCGCCAACAACTTACCTGGTTCCCTCAGGATTTACACCGCCGATACAAGGCGCGTTCTTGGGTTTAGCGCCTTACACGGTAAGTAGAAATAACATACTGTATGATAACAGCGCCAGTCGCTTGAATGTTGCTAAAGCAGGGGTGCAGGCAATCATTGAAAACTATCTCGCAACGACTGATTTTGCGCTTGAAATCTATACGACAAATACCACGGTCTATGATACCTGGGTGTATTATTTGTCACCTCCCTCGGGAGCGTTTACCTTTACCAATATCCCAATATTAGGCGGGCGTTACGTAACCAATCCCTGCTTTAATTATTTTTTTGCTACATCCACTGTTCGCAGCAATTGCGCCTCGCTTGCCAGTCAGTATGGGTCTATCAATTTATCCAGCAATCAGTTTATGGGCATTAGTGCATCAAGTGACGACCCGGATATTAACGATGTTTTGTACACAAACTTTAATATCCCCGCGGTTTTTATAACGTACAATGGACCAAACCCGTCTTCTCCCTACCCCCCGAGCTTTAGTCTCGCCAATTATAATAACGCGTCCATTTCCCTATCTTATCGCAATACCTTGCCCAGCATTGGTGCTTTTGCAACCAGCCCCACAAATGCAGGATACGTTCCATTTACCCCGCAAGTTATGTATGTTCAACGAGGGTTCGGTTACGGTGGCGCTCAATCGGCCACCAGCGGTTCAATACTTGTCCCGATGACCGCTTTAAGTGTTAATCCTAGCACCACGGTATTGAATAATACTAAGGCGCTGTTTACTCCTTTTTTGAATCCTGAAACGAATCAAAAGAATACACCTGAGATTGAGGCTGCAGCAGGACAATCACCAATTGCAGGATTATTGACGCGTGCTTTAAGTTATTTATCCGGATTAGCCGATAGCGGAGGGTGTCCTTCTAAAAAATACATTGTACTTATTTCCGACGGCCTCCCCACGCAGGCCTTGAATGGAACTTTATGGCCGCCCTTAGGGAGCGCTGCAGCTATTGGTTACAACATGACGGCTAGCTTTAACGCGGATGGTTCATTAAATAGTACCAACGATGTAGCTTTGTCCGATGCGATTACTGTTTTAACCAGTTTAAAACAAGCCGGCATCAAAACTTTTATTATTGGCTTAGGGGCAGGGGTTACTCCAAGTGTTAATAGTCAAGCGGCTAAAACCCTTACTGCTATGGCCGTAGCCGGTGGTACGACTGCCTATTATCCTGCGACAAGCCCAGAGGATTTGGTGGATGATTTAACGGCAATTTTAATATCGGTACAAAATAGTTCATTATCTACAACAGCTGCAGCAGTAAGTTCGCAACAGCTGCAAGCCGGGCCTGTGGAGTATCAGGCTAGTTTTACCTCCAGTGATTCTCCCTATCAAGATTGGACTGGAAATTTAGTCGCGACCTCATTGGATATAAGCTCAGGCCTGCCTACGGGAAGCGATTTATGGTCGGCTCAGTCTTTACTAGACAGTCGGGTTTCCGGAACAGGGTGGCTCAACAATCGTGTTATGGCTACATGGAATCCGACTCTACAAAGCGGCGCGGGGCAGGGTGTACCTTTCACCTGGACGAGTTTGAGTACGGCTCAGAAACTGCAATTGCAACCTACAGATCTATTCGGTACATTACGTCTGCAGTATCTACGCGGTAATACTGCAATGGAAAGAAGGCAGGGTGGGTTGTTTCGAAATCGGTCTCATATTTTAGGCGATATTGTTGACAGTCAAACTTTATATGTAGGTGCTCCCAACGGCCCTTACTATTATAATTCCAGCTACAACAGTTTTATCGCCAATCAAGCCACTCGTTCACCTACGCTGTATGTAGGCGCTAACGATGGATTGTTGCATGCTTTTAGCGCCGAAACGGGCGCGGAACGGTTTGCTTTTATCCCCAATGGTGTTTTTGGCAATCTTGCTAATTTAACGTCAACGTCCTATAACCAGAACCACTTGTTTTTCGTGAATGGCTCGCCTCAGGCAGGGGATGTGCAGTTTAGCAATGGCTCTTGGCATACCTTGTTAGTCGGTGGAGAAAACGGCGGCGGTAAATCTATTTATGCTCTGGATATCACCAATCCTAACATGACCAGTGAATCGGATTTAGCGGCAGCAGTATTGTGGGAATATATGGAAAATGATCTAGGCTTAACCTACAGCTCCCCTCAAATTGGTCCTATTAATCCGGGTAGTACCTCAATACAATCTTTTGCGGTTTTTTTTGGTAACGGGTATAACAGCACGAACAATAAATCCGTTTTCTACGCTTTAAATGCCCAAACCGGGGCTTTAATTCGCAAAATAGATTTATGTGCGGCGGTCTCTGGTGCCTGCAATGCGAACCTACCCCAGGGTCTTTCAACGGTCGCCTTGGGCAATAAAAATGGCGTTCAAGGCCAAGCTATTACCGATGTATACGCGGGTGATTTGCAAGGCAACTTGTGGGCTATTGATGTTTCAAGCTCCAATGCCGCTCAGTGGAGCGCGCGCGTGCTTTTCAGAGCCCGTGATAGTTCAGGTAATATACAATCTATCACTACAGAACCGGTGTTATCATTGCATCCCTTATACCCGCGATTGCAAGGATTGGTTGCTATGTTTGGTACCGGGCAGCTCCTTACCGTTGCTGATTTAAACACGACGCAAACGCAAACGGTGTATGGTGTTTGGGATAAAATTGGTTCGAGCACTACCTACACGCGCTCGAACCTACAACCCCAATATTTAAGTCTAATTACCGTTGCGACCTCAGGCTTTCTTCGCGATATATTGACAAATACCAATTACGCAGTGAACTGGGGTAATAATGCTGGTTGGTACGATGATTTAATTATTAGCGGTCAGCGCGTTGTAACCGAACCGCAGTTGCTTAGTGGTTCTTTTTTGACAACGCTTATTACTCCTCCTAACCCATCGGTATGTGACGGTACGTTTAGTTCGATGTTATTAGAATTAAATTACCAAACGGGAGGTGCTTTTTATCGGCCGCAATTAGATATTAATGGTGATGGTCTGATAAACGAAGCCGATAAATACAATGGAGCTTATGCGGTTGGTGTTGGGCTGCTACCAGGCTACGCCAGTACCCCGACCATCTTAGGCCCAGATAGGAATAATAACATGATAAAACTCTTTACCCACGCAAGCGGTCAAAATAATGCGGTTATTAACCCGAATAACAATCCTAAAATGAGTTCGTGGTGGCAAATACAGTAAGAGCTATGAATAAGCTGTGTTTTAAAAAAAATAAATTAGGGCAGGTAGAATAGGTATGAATAATTTAATGACAAAGTATCGGTTGGCTCGGGGTTTTAGTCTAATTGAGCTGATGATAGCTTTAGCGGTGGTGGCACTATTAGTAGGTATTGCTTTTCCATCGTATAAAAACTACATATTACGCTCGCATCGACCCGATGCGATTGCCGCACTTGCCCAAGATCAAGCAATACTTGAGCGCTGTTATGCGCAAAATTTCGCCTACAATACTGCTTGTGCGAGCCTCCCGGCTTTTCCGCATAACTCAAGCCAATCCTATTACAGTATAGCGTTGACCAACTTGAGTGCGACCACTTACACCTTGGTTGCCTCAGCAATTGGTAAACAAACAGCCGACACAAACTGTACCTCAATTAGGGTTGATCAAGCGAATCAAAAAACGGCTAGTGATAGCTCCGGCACGTCCCAGGCTAGTTGCTGGAGCATGTAAGTTTAAGTCGCGCAATCCTGACTCATTTTATGCAACTTGAGCTTGGTTTTAGAGTCAACAAAGGCCGCATCAATTGCCATCGTGGTGAATGCCAGCATTTGTTTGTTGCTGTAATTATAAAATTGTTGAACCCGACTGTATTCTTCTTCAAGACTGGTTTTGAAGAAGGGCGGATCGTCGGAGTTAAGGCTTAATTTAATTCCCGCTGCCTGCAATTTATTAAGCGGATGATGCGCTAAGCTCGGAAACAATCCCAAGGCAATATTGCTTGATGGGCAGACTTCTAAAGCAATATCACAATCAATCAAGCGCTGCATGGTTTCTGGCGAATGAACTGCCATAACCCCATGGCCGATACGTTTAATAGCCAAACAATCCATCGCTTCCTGCATCCCACTCGCCGAATCAAACTCACCAGCGTGTACCGTTCCTAAAAGTCCTCCCGCATTGGCAATTGCGTAGGCGTTTTTAAACAATCGAGGTGGAAAGTTGTATTCGTCTCCGCCCAAGCCAAATCCAACAATACAGGAGACTTTTTCTTTGAGCGCTTGACGGGCTACTTTTTCAGCCGCTGCCGCTCCAAAATGACGCACAGCCGTAATGATAACTCGGCCTAAAATTTGGTGATCCCTCTCTGCGTCATCAATAGCCTGTTGTATTGCTTGCAAATGGTTATGGGAACAAATACCACTGGACTGCTCGGCGTGATCGGGGGAATACATCATTTCTACATAAATAGCACCGTTTAAAGCACGAGCGCGCAAATAGTCGTAAGTGATATCGTAGTAATCAATGGGCTGTTTAATAACCGCAGCAACGCTGTCATAGGCTTTTAAAAAATCTAAAAAATCATCGTAATTATAGCTGGTGTTGTCGTCACTTATTAGGCCATCAGGAAGGGTTATCCGATTACGAAGCGCAATTTTTTTAGCTAAGTAGGGTGGAATTGTACCTTCTAAATGCACGTGCAATTCAGCTTTTTTGATAGTCATGAGTCCGTCCTTTTTTTTGGAAAGTGCATAGTAACTTAACTTAAAAAAAGTTAAAATGATTAATTTTATGGTCTAAAAAAGGTATTTAAAGTGAGCCAACACGATATTGATAAAGCTTATATTAGCTCTTGCGATTATTTTTTGCATGATTTTGATAAACAAAACACCCAAACCGACTCGCAACTGAAAGAAATTTTAAAGCACCAACGCATAGCATTACTGCGCGACAATGCTGCACAAGTAACCGATATTGAACCGATATGGGAAGGTTTTTAAATAAGGATGTGGACTATTTTATAGGTTAAAATAGTCAGTACTGAGGCTGCTGGCAGTGTCAAAATCCAGGACATAAAAATATTTCGAATTACAGTAAGATTCAATGCGCCAATACCGCGAGCAAGTCCCACCCCCAGAACTCCACCCACTAAGGTTTGTGTAGCAGATACCGGGATTCCGGTGCTTGTTGCAACAACAACCGTAGCGGCCGCGGCTAGCGTAGCTGCAAAGGCGCGGCTTGGTGTTAACGCGGTAATGGAACTTCCAACAGTCTGAATTACTTTCCGTCCATACATGAGTAATCCAGTAAGCACACCGACGCATCCTAATAAAACTATCCACACGGGGTAATTTTCGGCACCCAACGGTGCCGCCGGTGTGGTAATTAAACTGTAAATAATTGACAGAGGCCCAACCGCAAGCGCTACATCATTGGAACCATGGGCAAATACCATGGCACAGGCTGTCATTGCCATTAAAACAGCAAAGTATTTTTCAACGTGTAAAAAACGTTCGCGCCGACGCATTGTTGCAACTTCTGGAATGCGGGCAATAAAAAATAATCCGAGAGCGGTGATAATAATGCTGGTACCAAAGGTGATTACTAAATTTTGTTGCAGACTTAACTTAATTTCAAAATGGTGTAAACCTTTAAAAACAGTAATAAAAGACAGCATCATACCTACGAGGAATAAATAAACAGGAATATACTGTTTAGCTTTTTCTAAAGGATCGCTTTTGACAAAAATAGTTTGTTGAATACTGATAAATAAAAAATAAGCGGTAACTCCTGAAATGAGTGGCGAGGTAATCCAACCGATTGCAATATGGGAAACTTGACTCCAATGAATCGCATTAGGCCCTAAAACAATGCTTCCAAAACCCACAATCGAGCCAACCAAAGCGTTAGTAATAGAAACCGGAAGCCCTAAATAGCTTGCTAAATTCATCCAAATTGAACAGGCGATAAGTACGGAAAGCATGCCCTCAATGAGTACTAATGGTTGTTGTGTTAACTGGCTGTTGTCAATTATACCGTCGCGAATGGTTTCTGTGACGCCACTTCCACCTAAAAACGCGCCAGCAAACTCGAAAATCACCGCAATGATCATTGCTTGTTTAACCGTAACTGCTTTGGAGCCCATTGTGGTGCTCATAACATTGGCTAAATCATTAGCTCCAACGCCCCACGTCATAAATAAACATAAAGCAATTGCAAACAGCAAAAGAAAGTTAGAATAATCCATCGAATACATTCACCTGGCAATTAGTATTTGCAAACGTCCACCCACCGTTTGGGCGTGGTCTGCTAAGTCACCAATCCATTGTACAAGCTTGTATAGAAAAACTACTTCAATAGGAGGAAGTTCCTTTTCCAATTGAATAATGCAGGTTTGTATAGCGGACAGCTGTTTGTCGCAATCCTGCTCTATTTTATCCAAGGTCATAATCATTTCCTCAACAATATTAACCTCACTGCCTCGGAATCCACTCTCCAATAACTCATCCAATTCATTAATAGCCTTACAAGCTTGGTTGGAGGCATCAATTGAGCGATTTAAAAAAGGTAAAATAAGCTCGGCTAATTGGGCAGGAATACGCATTTTCCTACCGGTAACTAATAAAGCGATGTCTTCGGCTTTGTTAGCAATTTTATCTTGGGCACTTAAGGTTTCCAAAAGATCCGTCCGCGCTACTGGTAAAAAAAGACCAGAGGGCAAGTTTAAACGCATTTCGCGTTTAATACTATCGGCCTTTTCCTCAAATTGTATAATCTTAATTTTTATTTCTTCGGCTTTTTCCCAGTCTTCTGCAAGAGCGGCAACCAAAAATGGGTAGAGTTGTTTTGCGCATTGATGTGCTTTGCGCATGTGTTGCTCTAAAGGCCTAATTGGCGATGGAGCGAACATATTAAAAATACTTCCCATAGATGATGCCCTAATTTGTTTTGACGATTATATATCTTTCGCTTATTCTCTCCCAATCTTACTACATGGTTACTGTTATGAACATCTCTTCAATCAAAGCGCGTGAAATTTTAGACTCTCGAGGCAATCCTACAATAGAAACCGACGTGGTTTTGACGACAGGCGAGCTTGGCCGCGCAAGTGTGCCTTCAGGGGCTTCGACCGGTAGCCGGGAAGCTCATGAATTGCGCGACAATAATCCGGGTCGCTTTGCAGGAAAAGGAGTTATTTCAGCAGTTAATAATATCAATCATGAAATTGCCGCCGCTCTGTTGGGAGCGGATGTTAGCAACCAAGAGGATATAGACAGCCGTTTATGCAATTTGGATGGAACTCCAAACAAATCACGACTTGGTGCTAACGCCATACTATCCGTATCGTTAGCGGCTGCACGCGCTTACAGTGCGTACTCTAAAATGCCGTTATACCTGGCGCTAAACCAAGGTGAGGCAATGTGCATGCCTGTTCCTATGATGAATATCCTAAATGGTGGCGCGCATGCTGACAACAATGTTGATATTCAAGAGTTTATGATTATGCCAATTGGCGCAGCCAATTTCACCGAAGCATTGCAAATGGGAGCGGAAGTTTTTCATGTGCTTAAAAAACTTCTGAAAACGAAGGGATTAAATACAGCTGTGGGCGATGAAGGAGGATTTGCGCCCAACTTATCTTCTAACCAACAAGCATTGGATATGTTGACGCAAGCAATTGATACGGCCGGTTTTTCATTAGGCCGTGATATTGTGTTTGCTTTAGATGTTGCTGCATCGGAACTGTATAAAGATGGGGTTTATTATTTGCATTCAGAAAGCAGACAATTTACTAGTCAACAACTTATTGAATACTACCGTCATCTTCTACACCATTACCCCATTGTGAGCATTGAAGATGGCTTGGATGAGCGTGACTGGAACGGTTGGCGTGATTTAACAGAGGCGCTTGGTGGGCGCTGTCAATTAGTTGGTGATGATTTATTTGTAACCAATTCTGCAATTTTACAATTAGGGATTGAGCAACATATTGCAAATTCAATTCTAATTAAGCCGAATCAAATAGGTACTTTAACCGAAACTCGTAATACCATGCGGTTAGCGGCTGAGCATAATTATCGTTGCGTTATGTCGCATCGATCAGGAGAAACAGAGGACAGTTTTATTGCAGACCTAGCCGTGGCAACGGGTTGCGGACAAATAAAAACAGGCTCACTTTGTCGAACAGATAGAACCGCTAAATACAATCAATTGCTGCGCATACAAGAAAATTCAATGTTGTATTATGCGGGTCAGAGCGCTTTAAACTTATAGGATTAATTAATGAAGATGATAGGAGCTATGTTATTGGTAATCTTGGTTGGTCTCCAATATAAGCTATGGTGGGGTGATGAGGGGCTTTTGCAGCGGCGCAATTTAGAAAATAAATTAGCGCTAAAAAAAATTGAAAACGAGCGTTTAGCCGCGCGTAACCATGCTTTAGAGGCGGATATAATTGAACTTAAGCAAGGTGATCAAGCTTTGGAAGAGCAAGCACGCTTTGAATTAGGCATGGTCAAAGAAAATGAAACCTACTACCAGTTTGCTCAGTAGTTTCGCAATTAGATAACAAACGTGTTTGAGGAACTCCTCTCTTTTTGCAGCGCGATAACCTGTGTGATTTGATTAATGAGCGTCAGCTCGGGTAAATAATAGTTGTAAATAGTCGTATTAGTGCTTTTGTTCGAGAGATGCTTCAGTCTCTCTTCAAAAAGAGTGTTTAAATAATCGAGGTCTACATCGGTGTGGGGTAGTTTTTTTAAAATGGATACCATACCCTGGGAAGTTGTTGCATCAAAGGACGTAAAGAAACGTAAAATACCTAGAAAACTCGGGTCGCAATTTGCTGTGATGCAGGACTCATAACTTTTTAAAAGACAAAAAAGCTCTTGCTCCGCTTCACTATCGGTATTGCTTGCAGAAGCCTCCTCTTGATAGGGCTCTTTCGGATATTTAATTTCTTCATCGACGCACAAGACCTCGGTATTCAAAGGGCGGATTCGCCTTAATTGTACAATAAAGTCGCACTTGCATTGGATTGCTAATAAAGTTTGGTAAATTTCGGCACTCTCATCGGCTGGCGCAACCAATTGTATACGGCTCGTCCCTTTTAAACAAAAGCATGAGGCGCTGAAAAATTTATCATGGAAAAACTGAATAAAATCAGGAGTGTGGCTTAAATTTTCCTCAAAACACTCGACTGTTACTGTAATTTTTGTTTCATCAAAAAGAAATTGCAAGCGTAACTTTTGTTCATTAAACCAAGAGGCCTGCGTTAAATCGTGCAATTTTAAAAAATTATTGGCCTTCGTTATTTGTAAATAATCGTCGTTTAAAAAGGTTTTTTTGATAATTGATTCGGCAAAAATTGCGCATACTTTCTTGGTGTCTTTTTTTGCAAAATCAAGATATATAGATTCACCTTTGCAAGATAAACGCAATGCTTTGTCGGCACTAAAATTTTGAAGCCTGTTAAAAAGTTTGGTATCCGTACATTTCAAAACACAGCGGTAAATTTGCTTATCGGGTACATGCTTTATTGTCCAGCATAAAGAAAAATTATTATCGGTTATTAGTATGTGTTGTAAGCCGTGGCTTTTTCCTACGCGCAGGCTTGCTTTACCGTAATAACAAGCGGTGAATTTAGTCAGGTTTTGAGACAGATTAACAAGCGCTGGAGGTAATCGTAAATGACTTTCAAAGGCGTTGTAAATCAACTCCATATCGTTTCTAATTGTGCCAATCAAATTGTATAAAAAACGCAATAATCTATCGTAACTACAGTTTTGCATCTCCTGAAGGATTTCAAAGGCACGGATATAATCATAAATAACTTTTTCAATTTCGTTGGCGCTAACCTTGGATAATTGTTGCGTAAAATCTGGATCAGAATAGTGTTCCACGGTTTTCAAATTGATTTCTTTTCCTAAAATTTTAGCAATTATAAAAACCTCTTTGATACGTTCAGATAATGGAAGATCCGTCAACGCACTGATATTAGGCACCATTAAGTGAACATTATTCGCGCGTCCATCGTTGTATAAAATGGGAATTTCTTTTTTATCAGGGTTAAAAGCATGGCCAAAATCAATTCCGACCATTTTAAATTGGGACTCTCCCGTTCGTGAATTAGTGTTTGTTTTTAACACCATCATGTTTTGCAGTTTGGAGCCAATCTTGTCGTAATCACCGAGTAACAAGCTCAGGAAAAACCCCTCATATTTAACACGGCAATCCGTAACCGATTCAAGAGAACCAATAGGGTCAACAACTCTTGCTCGGTAATAATTGCCGCTTCGGCCATTAATACAGTTTTCACCAAAAATTGGTGTGGGTGGGGTAAATCCGAGATCCTGTGCTCCGCTTAGGATTCGCGATTGGATTAATAATTTTGGAATTTTGTTAGGGCCAATATAATAGGTCGGTTTCAGATAGTAATCGGGTACTTGCATAAATATGCTTGCGATGTTTGCACCGAATACCTCGATTACTGCGCTAATATTTTTATTTTCAGCAGTGCCTTGTTTAAGCCAAACAGCACAATCGGTAGCAAGTTCACCGACAACGTTGCTTATTTTATAACAAGCTTGTACAGTGGACGTTCTTTGAACGTCTTCAGGCTTTAATGACACTTTTCCATTGCTGCTAATTAAATGATAGTCGGATTTAACGAGATACTCTGAGGATTTACTTCTGCAATTTTGGTCAAGATAATGCGCAATTATTTCAATATCACCTGAGCATAAGTCAATAATACGACGAATTTCTTCAGTATCGGCTTTACACCATTCAAATAAATCTAAAAGAATGTCTTTACTGCTTAGCGCCGTAAATCCTGGCTCAATTCCTGCTTTTTTTTCACCGGTAACGATTAAAGACTTATTTGAAAGGGCGTCATAATTATTTCTTTGTTGAAATAAATTGATTACCCCTGTACTAAATTTACTATTTAAATTATGTTCTGAGTTAAAAAAATTCTCACTCAGCAGCTCATAAGCATCTTTTGCCAATTGACAAGCTAATGACTTATTCTCAGACTGTACATCCGTGTATATCACTAAAAAGCTAGCGGCGTATTTGTAGCATAAATGATTGTGCTGCTCAGAAAGAATACTTTCCTGCAAATAATTCAGATCTATATCCAAACATCCCGCGGCTATATCCAAACGAAATTTAAGATTGCATTGTGAATGGTTCAAAAGCTCGAGGCACTTTCGGATATTTTCTTCAGAAAAAAAATTCAGAGGCATCAATAGTATCAATAAAAATAACTAATGTGCGTGATAATAGGTTGTGAAGCTTAAGTTTATATTAAGAGTAGGCAATAAACATAAAATTAATTTCGAACCGGCTCGGGTGCAAGGCTCACTAGATTGCGTCCGTTTTTCTTAGACTGGTACAAAGCCGTATCCGCTGCCTCAACTAAGGCTGTTGGCTCTAATCCATGATTGGGCAGCAGGGCAATTCCAAACGATGCGCGAATAGGGGCAACAATTTCTCCGTGATGCACCACTTTGATACGACTTATTTTTTCGCGAATTGTGTCAACCCGTTTAACGGCATCTTCACCATTAGATATATCAAAAAACAGTAATAAAATTTCCTCACCACCATAACGGCAGGCTATATCACTGTTTCGCGTTTCTTCAAGCAAAAGTTTACCAACTTCTTTTAAAACCAGGTCTCCGGCCTCGTGACCAAAAGTGTCATTGATGGTTTTAAAATGATCCAAATCCATCATAACTACCGCAAGCTTATTGTTTTGGCGTTGCGCACGCAATAATTCCCGTCCAAACGATTCTTCTAAGTACGTTCGATTGAATAGTCCGGTTAATGAATCGCGAATAGAGCGTATTTTAAGTGTGTCGCGCAGTTTAATATTCGCGAGAGACAAGGCAATAGTTTCGGCGATGGTGTTTATCATCAACTCATAATCTGAAAAATACCGTTGAATATCGTCGCTATTGTGCGAACCAACTTCGTTAAATTCAACATAGAGTAAACCGATACTTTCATTTTGCGCCTGTAGTGGCAGACACAAATAGGGGCTAATATTCTCAGTATTTTGAACATGCTTGCAGGAGATACTGTTCTCGCTATCAAAATACCGATGAATCTGACCGCGCCTTAATGCCCAGCATTGGGTTGGTGATATAACTTCTTCCTGTTCATGCGGCGCTCCCCACTGCATTACAGCGTTCATATAATTACCAGAGGGATGGGATAGATAGAGCATTCCATTCGTTTTTGGTAAAATTTTTACACAATAAGTTGTTATGGCGCTAAAAGTTTCCTCAACGGTTAAGCAGGTTTGTAGGGTACTGCTGAGCGAGTTTAATAACGATATAGCCTGATTTTTTTTCTTAATTTCAGCCATTCCTTCGGCTAAATCGAGATTGCTATGCGTTAATTTTTTTGCCTGCTCTAGACGCTCGGTTACATTACGCAATATTTGTGAAGCACCGATTATCTCTTGTTGATTGTTGTGAATCAAGCTGGAGGTAACTTCAAAGCTATATGCTTTATCGTTGATTCCAAGCTGCGTAATAATGGTAAATTCTTCACCTTGCAGCGCTCGTCTCCATAAATCAAGAAAATGCTCTAATTTTTCAAACTCGGGAAGTGCGGATAAAATCTCTTTAATATTCATGCCAACAGAAATTTGAATTCCAAATAAGTTGCGAAAGTCCTTTTTAAACGCTTTATTAAAAGTAATAAAATTATAGTCGTTATCAATCGCGGCAATCGCATCGGTCGTTCCTTCAATAATCCCTTTAAGCTGACTTTCAACTTCTTTGCGTTTTTTTTCAACGTGTATTTGGCGGGAATGTTGAAAGTTAATTAAGATAAATAATCCCGTTAGGAAACAAAAGGTGGTTATTATGGTGGCGACTAAATAATTTTCAGTTAATGCAGTTTTTTCGGCTAAGACGTGATTACGCCCCTGCAGCAGCATTAATTCTTCCGTAATCATTTCGTTCGTTATCGTTTGTACCCGCATGGTGATAATAATGCCTTTATCGGTTTTGATAAGGTTTTGAGCTTGGATAAATCCTTGTTTTTTAAAAACATTGATAATGTCGTTTGAAAAGGACACGCGCTCTTTTAATAGGGGGATTAATTGAGCACACCTTCTCACTTGACGTGGGTTATCGCTAACCAAATCGCTTAATAAAGAAAATTTTTGAAAGAGACTGCTAATACTGCGATTGTATTCGACGAATTGATTGCTCTCACCGGTAATCACGTACCCGCGTTGGGCATTTTGAATTTCTAAAACAGACGCCCGTAAAACGTTTATAGAGTTCATAACCTCGAACGATTGAGCAACTAATCTGTTCGAGCGACTCAGTTGTTGTATGCATTGATAAGAAATATAGATTACGCTTATCTGCAATACTAAAAGGATAAGCAGAATGCTATTTAATAAAAAGCGCTTGTTGTTAACCGGCATTGCCTGTCCTTATACCGCAATTAATCTATCTAATAAATGCGCCGGCGGCGGGGTTTTCCATACACTCAATACAAAACCACCACCGCCGGAACCTGTCGGTTTAACCGCTGTTGCGCCGGCGTCTTTTAGTAACTGAATATGATGCAACAAGGTTTTGCTCATTAATCCCCATTTACAAAAACAATCGTAGGCGAGTTTTATAGCTTCTGTTAATAATAGCAAAGAATCGCTTGTTTTGTTTGCTAAGGCTTCTCGACAGCCGATGACCGCGCGCTCCATTGTTTCATCAATATTTGTAGCGCCTATGGGGTCGTTTTGCCACAGCTCCTGTACTTGGTGGATGCATTGCGAGGTGATGCCAATCTGCCCACAAGAAGACAGATACCATTGGGGAGACCACTGTTGTGCTATCGGCTCACAGTGCCCTTGATTGAAATAGACTCCAGTGCCCGAGGACACCCCGATAATATCCAAGCCGCTGCTTTTTCCGTGGAATAGATTTTCAAGCTCTTTTGCAAAGTCCGCTACACGTTCCGTTGGTAAAAAATTTTGTGCCGCAAACCAGCGGGCCATAGCAACACACAAGGCTGCGGAGGCCCCTAAACCTACTCCCACCGGTAAATTAGAGGTTAATTGAAAACGACCACTAATGCGGTTTAGGGAAGAGTTAAGCAGCTGAAGCCCTTGCTCTAGAACGCTCCAAAATAATACATGCATAGTATCGCCGTGCTCACCGTCGTAGCGTGCCCTAAGTTCTTTTTCACCGCTTTGATAATCAAGAATTAAATTCTTTTCTTTTACGGGAAAAACTAAGGCGCCTTTTCCACGCAAAACCGCGTGTTCCCCAGCTAAAATCCACTTGCCATGAGTGGTCGTTGTAAAATTACAAAACATCAAAGTTGCCCACAAGATAGTCGGTCTTAAACTGTTGAGACAATTCGTGCTGGTCTTCGCGATACAATAAATGGATGTTGGGACCGGCGTCCATTGTAACTATTGGTCCGTCTTTTTTATGGGTCCATACGTCTTGTAAAATTGAAAGCAGTTGTTGGGAGTTATTATTGATGTAACTAAAAGACGGTGATGCTGAGGAGAAAAGCTGATGCATATCTTGAAATTCACGCCAGCAGATGAGGTACGCGTCGTGCCATTGCTTGCTCTCAAGGGCGGCTTTTAATAATTTTAAACTAGCCGTAGCTCGTAGCGAGCGCTGGGCGTATAGCGGACTGGTTTTTGCGTATTGATGGGCCCGGGAAGAGGAAATCTCTTTTTCGGCATGGCTAATAAGAATGACTTGATGGATAAGATTGCTGTAGGGCAGTTCAATCGGTTTTACAGAGGCATCTTCCCATTGCACCCAAGGCGCGTAAAAAGAGCGACAGGAGGAACCTGACCCCAAGCGACTGAGTTGTGCTTGCTCATCAATGCTTGTTTCAGGTTGGGATTGAATTTCATTAATGGCACGGATAAGGCATTTTGTTAGTGCCGCAAAACTCGAAGCAGAGCTGGCAAGCCCACTGCTGTGAGGAAAATTATTGCAAGACCGAATGATAAACGACCCCTGAAAACCAAAATGATTTTTAAGAAGACGCACGTGGTTTAAAAAACGTTGCTGACCTTTTTGCGAAAGCATAAAAGGGAGCGCACCAGGAAGAGTAAGGGGCTCCCAGCGATCGTACACGCTTGTAGACGGTTCAACTTGAACGTAGCTGACTAGTTTAGGCAGAGTATAGGACAGAGAGGGATTGTCGGGAATGTTTTTTGTTTCATCTTTTTTTCCCATATATTTTATTAGGGCAATATTAGCTGGAGCCTCAGCAAACCACATCATAATGAAATCCTACTCAGGGTGTAATTAATGTTTATTTTGATAACGTAATTAAAATGAATTTATCGACCAGGCGCATCATCCCATAATATTTTGTGCAGCTGTAATTGGAAACGAACTGGCAAATTATCACTAATTATCCAATCGGCTAAAGTTGTAGCATTTAACTGGTTCCAACTGGGGGAGAACAGCAACTGACAAATCTGGTCTAATCGCTGTTCTTGAATAAGCGTACACGCCCATTCGTAATCACGACGGCTGCATAATACAAACTTGATTTGATCGGACGCCTTCAAATACTGTAAATTTTCCAACCTATTTTTATCGCTTTCGCCAGAGTCGGGGGTTTTTATATCCATTACAATCATGACTTTTTTATCAACTTGGCTGATATCCCGAGCGCCACTTGTCTCTAAGGAAACGGCGAGTCCTTCGCTGGATAACTGTTGCAGTAAGTTAATGCATAGCTGTTGCGCAAGTGGCTCACCACCGGTAACACAAACATAGTTGCAATTGAACGATTTAATTTTTGCAATTATCTCGTTCATTTCCAGGAGATTTCCACCGCTAAAGGCATAGGCGGTATCGCAATACTGGCAGCGAAGAGGACAGCCGGTTAAACGAACAAATACGGTTGGAAAACCAACAGTGGCCGATTCACCTTGCAGGGAATAAAAAATTTCACTTATACGGATTTTACCAGTCATGCTAACTCGCGCTGAGAGTGTTTAATTTAGCAAAAGCAAGTTGAGCGGTTGGTGTGTCGGGGTAATTTTTAACCACTTGCTGCAAGCGCTTTTTCGCCTCAAATTCTTTACCAGAGGCCGCAAGCGCGTAGCCAATTTTAAGTGAAGAGGGAGCGGACTTACTGGATGCAGGAAATTGATTCAATACGGTTTCAAATTGCTTGATGGCCTCGGGATAATATTTTTTTACCATATACAGCTCACCCAACCAATAATACGCGTTAGCCGTGTATCCTCCATGTGGGTAATAGCTTACAAAATTTTGCATGGCTTGCAAGGCTTCATCAAAGTGCTTGTTTTTAACAAGTTCATAGGCCGCAAGATAACTGATTTGCTCATCAGCAGGATTATTTTTCATAGTGTTTGCTGGAATGGGATAGCTAATCGGTTTTTTTAGGGCGGTTGAGGTAGTATTTTGTGACATATCCAGATGCAATTCATCGTCAGGAGCACGGGGCGTAGGGCTTACGGCGACGTTCCCTAATCGCGTATCTAAATCTTTATAAGGAATTATTTGTTGTTTTTTTAATTCCGCTATCTGGTGGTTTTGAATTTCCAATTGTCCACGAAGCTCTTGTAAATCTTGTTGCAAACTTTTTAAGGTATTTATTGATGCGGTATTTTCCGAACTCGGGCTATCATCCTCTTGGGCAAGTGCTATTTCTTCCTCGTCATTAACGGCTTGGTTGACCGAAAGATTCGGCTCTTCGCGCGACGGAGTATCAACCAGTGCGTAATTATCGCTTTCCTCAACAACCGGTGCTGCGGCTGTTGATTGGAAAGAAAGCAATCCTAAGAGAATTAAAAGGGCAAGCTGAGTTAAAAAAAGTTTCATCGAGTAGACTCGTAGGTTAACTCAACACGCCGATTTTGCAAATGGGAGGCTGCGTCGTGTCCTAAATTTGCTGGACGCTCTTTGCCATAACTAACAATACGAATTTGATCGCGCTTAACACCGGCAATGCGCATTAAATCCGCCACGGTTGTTGCTCGACGCTCGCCTAAAGCCACATTGTACTCACGACTGCCCCGTTCATCGGTGTGGCCGGCTAATAAAATGCGCGCACCAGGATGCGATTTTAAATACGCAGATTGAGCATCCAGCGAGGCAACGTATTTAGGTGCAAAAGTACTGTCGTCGTAAGAAAATAGGTATTTTTGATTATGCGGCGCGTTAACAGTATAGGATTCACCGGGTTCTTGACCTGCAAAGCGACTAAATTCCCCCATACCGTTGGCAGTAACCCCATCATCACCATATCCGGCAACGTCCGCACTGCCGCCATGGTGCTTGGCGCAGGATGTGATTGCCGCAATACTGGCAGCTAATAATAAAGATGTAAGAACCTTTTTAAAATTCATTTGTGTGCTCTCCTGTCAATACAAAAAATTACGCCTAGGACGCGTATTTTACCGTTGTTTCCGCGATAAATCTACATGGATTTTTTTTTCTGATACTGAGTTATAGTTGTAAAAACGAATTGGGTTACGTTTGCTGTAAATTGCTCAGCGGCTTGATTGGCTGCAATTACCCCGCCGTAGGGGGCGTCGCTCGTGCAGGGAATACGAATATGGATAATACGCGAAGCGATTACCTCGCTGTGAGACACCTGAGATAAAACAACCTTTGCACTAAAATCTATGAAACTGGGTTTTTTTAGAAAATTTTGTTTTAAGTCAATAAGCTGTGTGTCTAAACGGTAATCGGTCAGTTGGCTGTTAACTCCTGAAGCAACGGCGTGAAAATATCCGGAGTGTTGCAGGCTTTGTACCATTAATGGATACAACATATCCGCAGGCGGGCTTATCCATGCGCTGTGGGCGAAATTTGTTAACTCAAATTTTTTGGTAACGTACATCATTTGGTTCGTTTGAAACCCCGACACGGCCTCGGGCGTTGTAACAAGCAAAGTATACGGTGCAGTTTTACGGGTTAATTGTTTTTGGCTGTATGAATCCAATTGGTACTGGTTCTCAATAGAAGGTTTGACCGGAGAACATCCCAGTAGAGCGCTAAATAGAAAACTGCTACCTAAAAAGTAACGTAAGATGGTCATTTTTGCTCTCCTGGACCTGGTTTAGGTGTTGTTGTTCCACGGATAAGAACCGACGGGTTTTGGCGTAGTTGGGTGCTCACATTTTCCAAGTTTGCAGCAATGGCATTCAAATGATTCAGTAAACTTATTGCAGAAGGAAGTGCTTGTTGAGAAACTTTGGTGAAGGTTTCCTTACCGGCCTCCATTGCTTCAGTAACATTGTCTCCAGCAGTCCCAATCTGTTTAGTGAGCTTATTCATGCTAAATTTCAGATCCCGAATAACCCCTGGTAAATCCTTGCTGACGGAAGCCATATTTTTTAATAAAACATCCGAATTGTGCAGACTGCTATCAATTACAGCACTATTTTGGGCAATGGTCTTGGTAAAAGACTCGATACTGATCAACGATTTTTTTAAAAGTAGCGTGTTCTCATCGTCAAAAATTTCTTTCAGATGAACGCTGACGTTATTAATATTTTCCGAAATGTCTTTAACTACGGCGTCAAGTTGATGAAATAAAGAAGGTTTTGTAGGAATTATGGGATAAGGCTGATTGGGAATTTTTTTTAAAGGGGTTAAATCAGAAGAGCTTGCTGCTAATCCTACAAAGCTTGTCCCAGTAATGCCTTGTGAAATAAGCGTTGCCGATGTGCTGGTAGTGATGGGGGTTCCTTCCTCAATGTTTAATAACAGCATTACTTCTTGTGGGTCGTTATGGCTCAGTTTTATTTTAAACACATTACCAACCTGTACCCCATTAAATTTAACCGGCGACTGCTCACTTAATCCTGAAACGGCTTCGTGGATGTAGACCGCATAGACCGAATATTTTTTTTGACCAAATCCCACTGAAAGCCATAAGCATGCAGCAATTAGGGCGGTTGCAAGGACAATAACGGCTAGTCCCACTAAGGTGTAGTTAGTTTTCGCGTCCAACGCATGTACTCCTAAATTTTGCTAAAATAATCGTGAATAAGAGGGTGCTTATTTTTTTTTAACTCTTTAAAAGGCTCCGCTGCAAGAATTTTCCCTTCACCTACAAAAGCAATTCTGTCGGTGCGCTTTAACGATTCCATATCATGGCTTATCATCACAACAGTTAAATTGAGCGTGTCACGTAAAAAAACAATTAGGTCATCAAATAATCGTGCGCTATGGGGGTCTAAGCCTGTGGTGGGTTCATCCAAAAACAGCAGCTCAGGATCCATTGCTATAGCACGCGCGGCAGCAGCTCGACGCTGCATCCCTCCACTTAATTGCGACGGATATTTATGCGCAGCATCCTTGGGGAGGCCGACCAACAAGAGTTTTAGCATGGCCAGACTCTGCATGAACCCTTTATCAAGCGAGGTAAACTCCTGTATTGGAAACATTATGTTTTCTAAAACGGTCATTGCTGAAAATAGAGCACTGTGTTGGAACAACATGCCCCAACGTTGGCGTACTTGCAACGCCTCATTGGAAGAGAGCTCCGCAATATTTTTTCCAAAAATAAATATATCGCCTGCGGTTGGTTTAAGCAACATCAAAATACTGCGTAAAATAGTTGTTTTACCGCTGCCACTACCACCAATGATAGCTAAAATCTCGCCCGGCTCTACTTTGAGATTAACATCAGAATGAACCCATTGGTCGCCTAAAAAATTTTTCAGACCTTTAATTTCGATAATAGGCTCGCTCATTAAAGCCCCATCCAGCTGTATACAATAGAGAAAAGTGCGTCGGCAATAATAATTAAAAACAAAGCTTGCACCACACTTTTTGTTGTTTGTTTTCCAATGCTATCCGCGTTTGCTTTAACTAAAAATCCTTGATAGCAACCTACCAAAGAAATTATTAGTGCAAAAGCTGGGGCTTTGTATAAACCTAAACAAAATTGTTGTAGGCCAACGGAATCACGCAGTCGGGTTAGAAAGTCAAGGTAATTTATATCAAGCATGGATTTCGACATCATCATGGCGCCAATTACACTAAACAAGTCTCCCCAGAAAATTAATAAAGGAAATATCAGGAGCAACGCGATTACTTTTGGAACTACAAGCAATTCTGCGGGCGATAAACCCATCGTTTCAAGAGCGTCAATTTCCTCATTAATTTTCATACTTCCCAGTTGTGCGGTAAATGCAGAACTTGTACGGCCAGCTACAATGATAGCCGTTATTAAGGGAGCAAATTCACGAAAGATAGCCATGCCTGATAAATACGCTATAAAACTATTGGCTCCGTAAGTTTGCAGTTGCAAGCCCATTTGATAGGCTAAAACAACCCCAATTAAAAACGCGAGTAAAGCCACAATAGGAAGCGCCTGGATGCCTGCGGAATATAAATTTGACATTATTCCTTGGATGCGAAACCGCCGCCAGTCGGTTAGCGCTCCAACTAAATTGCTGGCTAAGCTTCCAATGAGAACTATAAACCCATCGGCTTGTTGCAGCTTTTCGATGGTTGATTTACCAAGCTTATAAAGAATATTTTCCTGAGAATTTTCTGGTTGGTCGTAATTAAGTTCTTGCTGTTGTTCAATAATTAAATTCAGCATTGCCTGCTGCTGTTTGGTGAAATCGCAAAACTGCACCGTCGTATTTTTTTCAATTTTATTTTTAAGAGTGATTAGACTAAGTGCTCCAGCGCTATCAAATTGTTTAACGTCCTTACCGTTAATAACAGTTTCTTTAACATCCGTTGTACTATCAATCGTAAAATTTTTTACAGCATCAAGCGTTGTTATGGTCCATTTTCCTTGGCAAACGTAGTGCTGCTGCTCACTATCGTAGACCAAGGCTGCGTCATCGGCCGAGTGTGTCATAAGTGCTTGAAGTAGAAAGTAGGAATACGATAATACGCAATAGTTAATTGTCCTGCAAATAAATCATTTTTATAAGCGAGTTGATAAAACAGTTAATAATTATGATAAAATACGTCAATTTATTTTTGTGTAGTTGCAATGACTGATAATTATCAACAGTTTGAACAAAGAAAGCACGACCATATACGGCTTGCCTTATTACCCTCTAATCAAGCGCTTGAATGCAATGTTTTTGATGGGTTTGACTTAACGCATGAGGCTATCCCCAATTTTAATTTTTCCGATATTTCCATTGAAAGTATGCGTTTTGGAAAAAAAATCGGCACGCCTTTTTTTGTAAGCTCAATGACCGCGGGGCATGCGGATGCTAAATTGATTAATGGTAATTTAATGGCGGCGTGCGCTCATACGGGCTGGGCTATGGCTGTAGGCTCTCAACGCCGTGAGTTAACCGATAGGTCGGCGGCGTTTGAGTGGAGTGACTTGCGTAAACAATTTGCAAAAGTTTCCCTGTTTAGCAATATCGGTATTAGTCAGTTGATAACCGCTCGCTTGCAACAAATTATCGAGATAGTTGAATCCTTAAATGCTGAAGCTTTGATTATTCACTGCAATCCGCTTCAAGAAGTAATACAGCAAGAGGGTACCCCGCAATTTGAGGGTGCATGGGCCGCACTTTCTTCATTTTGCAAATCATTAACGCTTCCCGTTGTTATCAAAGAAACGGGTTGTGGATTTTCTAAGAATACTTTAATACGTCTTAAAAATGTTGGTGTATCCGCCGTCGATGTTAGTGGTTTAGGTGGAACCCATTGGGGAAGAATTGAAGGCGGGCGGGCGGTCTGTTCGCGTACAAAACAACGCGCAGCGCTTACCTTCCAAAATTGGGGTATTAATACAGTTCAGAGTGTGGAAAACGCTTTTGCATGTGAACCTGACTATGAGGTCTGGGGGTCAGGCGGGGTGCGAAATGGGTTGGATGCGGCAAAGTTACTTGCCTTAGGTGTTCAGTCTGTAGGCTTAGCTAAGGTTTTATTAGAAGCAGCTTTAGTAAGTGCTGAGGAAGTAATTCATATCATGGAAACATTTGAATATGAATTAAAAGCCGCCATGTTTTGCACAGGAAGTATTAACCTTGTTAATTTAAAGGAAAATAATGCTGCTAGATAATTCGCATGAGCTCTTCAATGGTTTTTCTCGCCTGGATAGAAACCAACGATTTCAACGCTTGTTAGCTATGGGCGGGCTTACGCAAGAAGATATTAATTTTTTAAACAACGGTGGCATTCAAAGCATGACTTTGGCCGATAAGTTAATTGAAAATGTTATCGGTTATTTTCAATTACCCTTAGGCGTTGCTACAAATTTTTGTATAGATGGACAGGATTATATAATTCCTTTAGCTGTTGAGGAAACGTCAATAATTGCCGCTTTATCCAAAACCGCTAAATGGGTGCGAGAGCATGGGACAATCACCACATCTGTTGATGGGAACTGTATTATTGGCCAGATCCAATTTGCTGAAGTAAAAGATTTCGCGCATTTACAAAAGATTTTTAATGAAAAAAAACAATTTTTAGTAAATATTGCCAACGAAAAGGTTGCTTACAATATGGTCAAGCGCGGCGGTGGGGTAGTAGACCTAACACTGCGTTTATTGAAGCGGGAAGATGGAAAGATAATGGCCGTTATTCACCTCAGCATGAACAGTTGCGATGCCATGGGTGCCAACATAATTAATCAAGTTTTAGAGTTTTTGAAACCGCATTTGGAACGGCTCACGGGTGAAAAGGTGAGTATGTGTATTTTATCAAACTTAAACGACCAAAAGTTAACTACTGCGGAAGTAAGAATTAATGACGTAGACGCGCAATTAGGTCATAAAATAGAGGAGGCCTCTTTTTTTGCAGAAACTGACCCCTACAGAGCTGCAACCCATAATAAAGGGGTAATGAACGGTATCGATCCTGTGGTTATAGCTACAGGAAACGACTGGCGTGCGGTTGAGGCTGGAGTTCATGCTTATGCGGCGCGCTCGGGCCAATATTCTGCGATAACGCAATGGCGTTATTCGAATAGACAATTACTAGGGCGAATTGTGGCACCGATCGTCGTTGGCACGGTTGGCGGGGTTACCGCTATTCATCCAACCGCTAAATTAAGCCTACAAATGATGGGCATTGAGTCTGCGAATCATCTATCGCGCATAATTGCCGCAGTCGGGTTGGTACAAAATTTAGGCGCTTTAAAAGCCTTATGTACCGACGGCATTATCAAAGGACACATGAAGCTTCATATCGATAATTTATTAATGAGTGCTGGTGCGACAGATACGGAAACAGCGGCATTAAAAGCCGGGCTCCAAACATTCTTGGCTTCCAATAAACACGTGAGCCTTAGTAATGCCGTGGAGTTACTAACAACCATGCGACGGTCTGCAAAAGCGTGAAGTGGCACATTCCCGCTAAGACATTTTTTTTAGGGGAGTACTGCGCCTTACATGGTAAAGGGGCGCTACTAGTCACAACGCGTCCTCTTTTTTCAATGACATTATCATTAAACTCGAAGCCTACAAGCATTCATCCTGATTCGCCAGCAGGTAAATATTGGAAAAAACAACAACATCCCTGGTTTTTACACTGGGAAGATCCCTATTTGGGCAAAGGAGGAATGGGCGCATCCAGCGCGCAATTCATCGGTGCTTACTTGGCGCATTGTTATTTAGAAAATGCGCCTGCAAACCGCGAAGACATGCTTACGCAGTTTTATAGCTGCGCCTGGCAGGAAGTTGGATTAAAACCGAGTGGATACGATATTCTTGCTCAAAGCCAAGAAGGTTTTGTGTATATAAACAGAGAGCAGCAGCTCAATAAAAGTTATCATTGGCAGTTTAGCGACATCAGCTTTCTTCTGGTTCATACCGGCGTTAAACTAGCGACGCACCAACATTTAGAAAGCTTACCTTCTGTTGATACCGGCAATTTAGCAGGACTTGTAGATGTCGGAATATTGGCATTTGAAAAACTAGACAGCAGCGCATTGATACACGCGGTTAATGCGTATCAAAAAGAATTACAACAACTAGGTTTTAGCAGCGAACATACTCAGCAATTGATTCGCAACTTTCGGACCATTCCAGGCGTAATAACGGCTAAAGGCTGCGGCGCGCTTGGTGCAGATGTAATCTTATTAATCACCGAAACTAAGGCGACAGAGAATATTGTCTGTCTTATAAACGAACAAGGGTTTCAAATACTCGCGTCTACAAACAGCATCAACACTCAAGGGTTTTTCTAAAATTACGTAATAATTTTTCCTTTAGAGCCGCCGATAAGAGATATTCGCCTAAAAAATAATAAAAAGTAATTAAAACACTTGAAATTAGACCCACTTATTCTGTATTATTGCGTGCTTAACGTGTGGGGCCGTTAGCTCAGTCGGTAGAGCAGAAGGCTTTTAACCTTTGTGTCGTAAGTTCGATTCTTACACGGCCCACCAAAAAAAACCCATTTTCATCCTATGGGCCGTTAGCTCAGTCGGTAGAGCAGAAGGCTTTTAACCTTTGTGTCGTAAGTTCGATTCTTACACGGCCCACCACACATTAGCGCTCGTAGCTCAGCTGGATAGAGTACTTGGCTTCGAACCAAGGTGTCGGGGGTTCGAGTCCCTCCGAGCGCACCATATACAGCAAGGCTTTCCGCCCTTTTTGTGCCCTAAAAAACAAGTCCGTGTGACGAAACATGTCGTAAAATTTGATTCATGATTGGCAATTATCCTGCATGCAACTTAGTCATATAGCCAAACTCAAATAAAATGATTATAATTTTGGCGCATTAAAAAGGTCATCGAGAGAGCATTGAGTTGTTCTACGAATAGCTTTAGCTTGTGCCCACTTATGTTCTATAGGATTTAAATCGGGTGAATAAGGTGGAAGATACTCAAGCAAATGTCCTGCTTGTTCAATAAGTTCATAGGTTGAGAGGGATTTGTGGAACGCTGCATTATCCATAACGATAATGCTCTGGCGCTTAAGTTTGGGCAACAAATCCTGAGCAAGCCAAGCCTCAAAGGTAGCTGTATTAATATTGCCCTGAAAAAGGGAGACTGTAAGCAAGTGCTCACCCAATAAAGCGCCTATGGCGTTGGTTCGTCCACGAGCCCCCCAGTCTTGTGTGCCGTAACATCGTTGGCCTTTTAATGCATAACCATGAGTACGAGGCATATCATGAGCAAATCCGCTCTCATCTAAATAAACAATATCCATGTCATGGGATTGATACGTATTTATTTTATTTTGAAACAATAAGCGCTTTTTTTCGTCTGTCTTTGGATGAATGAGTGTTTTTTTTATACGTGACACCCAAACGTTTTAGTGCCCAATATATCCCGCTCTGGCTTGCACCAAGACGCTCTGCTCGTTCGTATTGATAACTATCAGGGTGTTCTTCAACGTCCTTTTTTAGCAACTCCATATCTATTTTAGTGGCTGATTTATTCCGTGTTTTTTTAGGCTCTAATTCAATGAGCCATCTCATTACACTCGCCTTTCCAACTCCAAAGCGAATCGCTACTCCCTCTACGCTTAAACCTTCTTTTTCACGTACCCTTAATACTTGTTTCCGAAAATCAACTGAATAGGTCATAATAAATAGTTCATTATAATCAAATTATTTTAATTTGGCTATAACCAACTGATTTTTATAATTATAATTGGAAAGTTCTAATAGAGGACTTGGTGTTTAATCAAGTCCAACTATCTACTTTAAAATTTTACTATTAAGAGTTGCTGTCCCATTTGCCGTTCCTCAGTTTATATCTAATGCAATTTGAAGTTAAATTTCTAAAAAATATACCCATCCAGATTTAAGGAGATTCAGAGTTGGCTTTTGTTATAGGATTATCGCTTTTGACCAAGCGATGGGAAAGGCTGACCGTTAGCAAGACCTGAATTATTTCGACTTACACTGGTTGAGCTTCTATTAAATAAGACCCCATAGGAATAGGAGTGCAGCTGATTAATTTAAAGTTTGCCTTATTAAGCAAATCACCGTACTGATTTTCAGTGCGCTCTCGTCCGTTTGTAGTAACCAGCATGTTTAAGTCCATCCATTTGGCGATATCAAATTGATTTTCAGCGTTGATAAGGGATTCTATTAATATTAATTTTCCTCCTTTTAACATCGCCTTATGACAATTGTCCAAAATTTTAATAGCATGCACATCATTCCAGCTATGAATGATGTGGGATAATAAATAAGTATCAGCATCTGCTGGAACCGATTCAAGAAAGTTGCCAGCGACCAATTCAATCGTGTTTTCTGTTGCTGCAGTGTCGGCAATAACCGATTCACAATCTAACAAAATGCCCTGAATATGAGGATATTTCTTGATGATTTCCATCAGCATACATCCACTTCCGCCACCAACGTCAACAAGCTTTTTAGTATTAGAGAAGTCATAGCTGTTTAATATAGCCTGGACTCTGGGTGTTGCAGTTTGTTTCAGGTAACGACTTAATACCTCGAATCTTTCAGGATTTTGATACAGATGAGAATAAAAACTATTGTTATATAAAGATGAAAAAGATTCCTCTCCTGACTTCACTGAATCAAAGAGCTTGCCCCAGGCTTGATAGGGTTCTTCGCCATATAAAAATACTTTGGATTTCATGGAGGATTCATGTCTTTCACTGAGTAAACTGGATAGTGCTGTGTTAGCAAATTTTTTCCCAGGATATTCTTCAAATATTTTGATACTGGCCAAGGTTCGTAATAATCGATACACCGCATCGATATTGCATTTTGTTATTTGTCCAATTTCTTCGCAAGATAAAGGGCCTTCGTCAAGTAAATCAGCTATACCAAGCTTTGTTGCTACATGGATAGCCTGGGTGATTTGAAATCCAAACAGCCATTGAGACATCGTTTGGATTGGATCATTATTTTTATTATTCATTAAAAAAACCGTTTATAGTCGTGTTAGTATGAAAACCCGTAAAACTTTGGAGCTTTTTTAGCATATGGTTGCCAATAAAACAATACTATTCAAAGACATAGCGCAGTTGACAACACAAATTGTCAGTGTGCGTCTTCTATATATAATTACCGGCATAATTGGCATGATTTTTATAGCTAGGTTAGGTAGCCAGGAAGTAGCAGCTGGAGCCTTGGCCACAGCGCTATCAACTACTTTTACGGTCATTGGTATGTCTCCATTGCTAATGGTTGGTATTATAATAAGTCGGTCATCTGGAGAAGGAAATTCATCTTCGATAGGCCGCTTCATTCGCCAAGCCTGGTTGATGGGCTTATGTCTGGGGCTGCTTTCCTCTGGATTATTAGTTCTTATAGCAAATAGTTTGTCTTATTTAGGGCAACCGGATGAAATCCTGCCTCTTGTAAAGAAATATTTGTATGGCGCTGCATGGGGAACAGTTCCTTTGTATCTAATTGCGGGTTGTAACCAGCTTTTTTTTCCGATTAAAAAAGGCAATCTGGTTATTTTTTTGGGTTTCATAACGTTTTTCTGTATTCTTTGTTTGGGAACGGCACTAACATTTGGGTATGCTGGTTTACCGCGTTTGGGGATTAGTGGATGGTCTTATGCAACATCCATAGTCAATTGGATAATATTTTTTTGTATAGTCTTGTATTTATATTGTCATAAGGATTTTAAATCCTTTGAATTGTTCCATTTCGGCAAGAAAATTCAACTATCAGAAATGGTTAATCTTTTAAAGATGAGCTTGCCTGTAACCTTGCAATTTTCAGGTGAATTGTTGGCGTTCAGCTTTCTTAACCTTATGGTGGGTTGGTTAGGGGTCTCGGCTTTAAGTATTCAGCAAATTATCATTCAATGCAGCACTTTTGCATTAATGATTCCTATGGGAGGCGCTCAATCATCAGCCATGTTAATAGGACAGGCCGTAGGGCGAAATGAAAAAGGGTCGATAAAAGCTATATTTCAATTGAGTTTGTTATTTGTCACCTTATGTATGCTTTTCATTGCAGGATTGTACATTTTTTTCCCTAAACAAATCATCAGCATATATCTCACTGATACAATTTTGGAACAAGGTGTATTTGATCTGGCGGCAATTGTATTATTTATTACGGCATTTAGCCAAATTGCGGATGCTATTCGTAATGTGGGGATCGGTGCGTTACGCGGTCTTCATGATGTGTGGATGCCTATGTGGATGAATATCGCTTTGCTTTGGTTATTAGCATGGTAATCGTCCCTAAAAATAATTGATGCCAAAAGTAGAATTTTCTCGTACCCTTTACGCAGGAGATTCTGCATGAAAAAATCAAAATTTAGTGACAGTCAAATTATGTCGATCATCAAGCAAAGTGAAGCATGCGTACCTGTTCCAGAACTTTGTCGTGAACATGGCATGAGTTCAGCAACGTTTTATAAATGGCGTGCAAAATATGGTGGCCTGGACTTGCCGATGATGACCCGACTAAAAGAGCTCGAGTCTGAAAATGCCCGTTTGAAGAAGATGTACGCTGAAGAGCGCCTAAAATCTGAGATTCTTCGCGAGGTGCTTGAAAAAAAGTAGTTAAGCCATCCAGTCGAAAGCAGCTTGCACAGAAAGCCGTGCAGGAAAAATTTATCTCCGTACGGATGGCCTGTTGTTTATTTAGCATTAGTGAAACTTGCTATCGTTACCAATTGAAGCTGAATGATGAAAATGCTCATATTGCAGACTGGTTGTTGCGTTTGACTAAAAATAATCGCAATTGGGGTTTTGGCCTTTGTTTTTTATATTTGCGTAACGTTAAAGGTTACAAATGGAACCATAAGCGTGTTTATCGTATTTATAGAGAGCTCGAGCTGAATTTAAGAATCAAACCCAAAAAGCGGTTAATTAGGGAAAAGCCAGAGGCGCTAACGGTTCCTCAAGCAATAAACGAATGCTGGTCAATGGATTTTATGCATGATCAGTTACAAAACGGGCGTAGTTATCGTTTATTTAACGTGATTGATGACTTCAATCGAGAAGGCCTTACCATTGAAGCTGACTTCTCTTTGCCTGCTGAGCGTGTGATTAGGGCGCTTGATCAGGTTATTGAGTGGCGTGGTAAGCCTTTTCAGATACGTTGTGATAATGGACCTGAATATATCAGTCACTTGCTTACACAATGGGCTGAAAAACACAAAATAACGCTATTGTTTATTCAGCCAGGCAACCCACAACAAAATGCCTATGTTGAGCGTTATAACAGAACCGTACGATATGATTGGTTAAACCAGTATTTATTTAGTACGATCGAGGAAGTTCAGAATATGGCCACAAAATGGTTGTGGTCTTATAACAACGAACGGCCTAACATGGCAATTGGAGGTATACCGCCCAGACAAAAACTGAAATTAGTAGCTTAGTTTCTACTTTTAGCGTCAGTTAAAAATGGGGGGATTACCGCATTACCTGGCGCATATTTTCTTGGTTTTACTATGGGATATGGGGTAGTGGGTCTGAATGCAGGTTTCTTAATTGCCTTCATGGTGGGTGCAATCCTGATGACCTGGCGATTTGGATTTATCAATCGGAAAATTACTCTTTTATGTTAGCGGTCTAGACAAACGGGCTGCTGATAGTTTTAGTCACACCTATATTTTCCAGGAAGACTTGATCGTGGGAGATGACAATCAATCCACCCTTGTATTGGGATAATGCGGTTTCAATACTGGTAAGGCTATCAAAATCCAGATGGTTGGTCGGTTCGTCTAAAATCAGTAACTGGGGTGGATGTTCGGACATCAAAATACAAGCGAGCATGGCACGTAACTTTTCTCCTCCACTTAAATGTTTTACCAATTTTGATGAGGCTATGTTTCTAAAGAGAAATTTGGCTAAATTGTGTCTTGCGTCATTATCAGACATACGGGGATTCAGTCTTTTAAAGTTATCCAGGATAGATGTTTCAAGATCAAGTGCATCAGCATGTTGATCAAGGTAGCTGATATAAGCGGTTCCTCGTTCTATGAGTCCTTTTTCGGGTTGAAGGACGCCCTGGATGAGTTTCACCAGGGTTGTTTTGCCACTTCCATTAGCGCCGGATAAATTAATACGCTCAGGACCTACTATTTTACAATTGAAGTGGTCAATAATTGGTGAACTGCTGTTTGCGAAGGAATAGGATACCTCTTCCAGATTGATTAAAATTTTATCTTTTGCTATCTGTGTTTTGGGAAGAGACACATCAATAACATAAGTAATTTCCATTTTGGATTTTGCTTGAGATAATTTTTCTTCGGCACTTTTAGCCATACTGTCTGCGTTTCTTGCATTTTTACCTTCTGTTTTTTCACTTCGGCCTTTTTTAGAATTCGCAGTGATACGATCAATTTTCCCTGTTAAAAATAATTGCCTACCTTTCGATTGTTTTTGCTCACGCTTTTCATAACTGGACTGGATAGATTGTTTGGTTAAGACCAACGATTTTCTGGCATCCAGAATGTCCTGATCAATGGCCGCCTGGATGAATTTTTTTTGTTCACTATAATGGTCATAGTTACCGCCATAGCATTCAACACCTAACGACGTCAGTTCAATAATTTGATCCATTAAATTTAATAACTCTCTATCATGGCTTACAACGATGAGTCCTTTGTTCCAGGAAGAAATCGCCTGATATAAGAATTGGCGTGAAACCTTGTCCAGGTTATTAGTGGGTTCATCAAAAATGATAAAATCCGGGGATGCTAAAAAGGCTTTGGCAAGCATAAGCCGGGTTCTTTCACCACCACTCAGGTTTGCAATTTTTTGATCCAGTTTCAGATAAGACAAACCAAAAGAATTTAATTGCTGATGAATTTTTTCTTGAATATGCCAGTCATCCCCCAGGATGGCATAGTCATTTTCATCGATACTACCTTCAGAGATTCGAAAGAAAGCATTGATTTTGTTCTCAGCCTCCAGAGCTTGCGCAATAGAATGATTAACAAGGAAGTTTAGGTCTTGAGGGCAATAAGCGAGAGTCCCCCTTGTATTAATAGAACCTTGATCTGGTGTTAATTCGCCAGTAACAAGTTTTAATAAAGAAGATTTACCTGTTCCGTTTTTACCAACCACACCTATTTTGTTGTCAGCAAGAGATAACGACAAGTCTTGAAACAAGGGTTTTAAATTTGGAATAGTATAAGTGATCTGATTAATTAGTATACATGGTGTTGTCATTACAGAACCTTGCGATGTTGTTCATAAAAAATTGCCCAAGCTAAGGTCTATTGACATCCATTTAGCTGTTTTTTCTAGCTGGCACTATAGCAAATATTTAAATGATGATCTCATGTTACGCACCACTACTTGCAGTTTGAATAAAAAGCATTGAAATTCTGCCCATAATTTAGGGAGGGAATAAAATGGATATGCTTGATCTTTATAGTGATTATTTGATTTTCCAAAACAAATACGCGACAGCTACAGGGTTATCTGATTTGGTTGATGGAGCATTTGCTCATGACAAGGTCACACGATTTCTTCGCTTGAAAGATTATGATTTAAAATCACTGTGGGCTTATGTAAAAAAGCCGGTGAGAACTCAAGAGACATCGTGCGGTGTATTGATACTTGATGATTCCATTGAAGAGAAGCCATACACGGATGAGAATGAAATTAATTGCTGGCATTACTCCCACGCTAAGGGAACGGTTCTCAAAGGGATAAACATCCTATCGTGCATGATTCGCTATGATGATTTCAGTGTACCAATAGGGTATGAGGTTATCAAAAAAGATATTAGTTATTGTAATATAAAAACCCGGAAAACCAGAAGAAAGTCATCAATGACCAAAAACCAATTATTCCAACAGCTGATTACTCAGGCCATTACCAACAAAGTGATGTTTGATTATGTATTAGCGGATAATTGGTTTGGCTCGAAGGCCAATATGGTTCACATCCATAAAGACCTTCACAAATCGTTTATCATTGGGGTTAAGTCTAATCGTACATTAGCTTTATCTGAAAACGATGCCAAAAACGGACGGTATCTACAAGTAAAAACAATAGAGCTTGAAGAGAATGTAGCCCACACAGTCTGGCTTAAAGGCCTAGACTTCCCAGTGAGGCTCCTGAAAAAAGTATTCAAAAACGAAAACGGTTCAACAGGAATTCTCTATCTTGTTTCTAATGACATACACAGTAGTGCCGAACGTCTTTATGAAGTGTACCAGAAACGGTGGCGGATTGAAGAGTATCACAAATCAATAAAACAAAATGCAAGCCTTACAAAATCACCTACGCGCACCGTCAAAACTCAGTGCAATCATATTTATGCCTCTATAATTGCTTATTGCAAGCTGGAAATGTTGAAGATAAAAACTCAATTAAATCACTTTGCCATTAAGTATAAATTAATCGTAAGAGCGAACCAGATTGCATGGCAGGAGCTTAAAAATATGACCAGATAATTTTCAGTGTGCGTAACATGAGTGACTGATACAAAAAAAGACTTAGGCTTTTCAAAAATACCAGGGTTATTTTTTAGGGCTAATCATGAAATCCCTAATTTGCCGATCGAGAGCTTAATTAACAAATACGATAATGCAATGAAAAAATCTGATTATGATACAGCAAATAGTGTCGCTGAAAAAATTTGTATCCTCTATGGAGTTGATGGATTAAGCCTGTACTTTAACGTAAGTATTCTTTTGGCTCAAAAGAATAAACAGGATAATGAAATAATCGATCAAGAGATTATTAAAGTTCTATCGTTAGTTTTTTTTGTTGAAAAAAATTTACCTACCAGTTTTAGTGAAGAAAAAATGGCAAGCATTGAAAAAGAATTAGTTGCAATCTGTGATGCCAGCAGTAAGGATGAAATAATATCAGAAGCTCATAGTTTGTGTAATTATTACATTAATACTGTTAATACTTTGAATTAGAAGGATGTTGCGAAAATTTAATCTTTTTCTACTAGTGGGAGCTATTTTCTGTAACAAAAGTGTGCAATGCCATTAGCCCAGGACATCTCCTGTGGCCTATGAAAAAAATATTCGTGAGAGGCCAGAACACTTTGACACCGCCTCAAAGTACTATACAATATTTTCTTAAAAAATTACTTAGGGATAAATATGACTGTTCCAAAAAGGCGCGCCTATTGTATTACTCTTACCTCTTTTTTATTAACGTTAGCGCCTGTCGTATCGCATGCATCCCCAAAATATTCTGTTCAGGTAGGAACGTATAAAGTTTTAGTAAATGCTCAAAAAAGTTTACGTTTTCTTGAAAAGAAAAGTCATCAACAAGGAAAGATTGTTAGCGTACTTCATAATAATGAGACTTATTATAGGGTAGAGTTTGGTCAGTATAATCAGCTAAAAACTGCAAACCGGGCGCAGGCGAATTTAAAAAAATACGCTCAGTCAGCATTTATCCGCAAAACTTACAATGCTAGTACCCACCCAACGTCCAATACAATGGTTACTCAAAAATCGATAGTACCGATTGCGCCAAAAAATTCAACAGTAAAGGCCGCCGGTAACGCGGTCGTTCCAGCACCCAAAAATGCAGGTGTGTTTCAGTCAATTCGGTCATTAAGTTACTCGCGATTTCCTTATAATGCCCGAGCGCTAGCTGATGGTGTATTAAGTACGAAACAAAGCTTTTTTAATAGTGATCTGTTGGTTCCTTTACTGGGTAATAATGACTCGATAGCCTACCTGGATGGAGGGGGGCGCGTCGGTCGTGAAGACAGCTGGTTTGCAAGCCTTGGTACAGGAATGCGTGGAGTTCAAAACAATGCTTTATGGGGTGGCTATTTCTTTGTGGATTACAATCGGTCGACTAATAATAAATCATTTTTAATTGGTAACTTGGGATTAGAGCTCTTCATGTCCAACTGGGATAGCCATCTCAATGGTTATGTGCCGATGAGTAGTAAGAGTAAACAATTGGGCGTTTTTCGCGGTGAGGAAATAGGGATTCCACGCGCCTATTTCTTTCAATCGCATACGTTTAATGAATATTTATTTGATATTAGTGACTCGACGGGCCCGGGGGTAGATGGGGAGGTGGGCTATACATTGTCTTATCGTAATCTTCGTCCGTTTATTGGAGGATATCATTTTAATATTAACAACGGCGATACTATTAACGGCGTCGAGGGGGGTATTGAACTACCTCTAACAAACAGTTTTACTCTTCGTCTCCAAGATGCTTACGACAAAGTACAAAAAAATGCCTTTTTAGCTACTTTACGGTTTACGTTTGGCGCGCTACCGCCTAGTCATGATGCTCGCTCGCACATGCTTGATCCCTTCCGACGCAACCTGGGTAGTTTGCAAACGGGTAACGGGCTGCCTATTGTTAAAACTACAACACGATTAACCCGAACTTTTAATACAAATAATGTATGGTTCTTTGCCCCAGCCGGCACTGCATTTAATGCAACAGCTGGCTTTAATAATTGTACCTTTGAAAATCCCTGCAGCGAATTTAGTCAAGCGGCAATAGACGGCATCAATACGCTTGCACCAAACTCCAATTTTTTCATTGATACAGGTACTTATAACAACCCGATAGCTAATAGTGGATTTTCTTTGTACAACGGTCAAAATATGCGGGGAAGAACTAATCAATTTTTAGACCCGGCATTCGGTGTTGCTAGACCGTTAATTAACGATACCCTAACATTACCCGGTAACAATATTCTAAGAAATATTCATGTCAATGGTAATAATAATACGGACTTAACAGCTATTCGAGTCAGTACCGGTGCAGCAGGGAACATCAGCATAATTAATTCTTTAATTGAAATCAGCAGAGACAATATAAGCTCTGATTTGAGTGGCTTAATTAGTGAAAACAATACAGCTACCATTTCACTACTTAATACGGATATTAATACGAGCCTTACAAACGCTCCTAATTTCGTTTCTAGTGGAGTATCGTTAGCTAACTCTGGAAACTTTATGATGGTTGGAGGCTCTATAAACACCAACGGTATTGCCGTAAAAAACATTTTTGGCGTGAATAGTCTAAATACGGTGGTGAATTTAGATAATGTAACGGTTGACACTAATGTGGATGGTGATACCCAAGTAGCTTCAGCCGCAATTAATTTGATGGCGCTTACGGCAACGATAACCAATAGTCGGATTTCCTTAACGGGTAGTGATAATACCAATCCAAGTGTTCAGCTTAACGCGATTAACAATTCTGCCAACTTAACCGTACTCAATTCAATTGTTTCAGTGAACGCTAATAATTACCAAGCAACTCAAGTGGCGGCTTTAAACACCATCTCTTCCAATAACCGCCTGATTAACTCGCAGTTTAATATAAAAGCTAATAACAGTGGACAATTTATCGCAGCGATTAATTCTAGAAGTACCAACGGGATACTTAGCCTCGGCAATGTTAAGATTAACATTGCCGCGAATGCTTCAGGTCAGTCCAATGGTATTTTTGGAATTGATTCAAATACTCCAATTAGTATGTACGGCTCTTCAGTCCAAGTTTCTTCATTAGTAAGTAATGGCGTGCCAGTCGTCGGCGTACAAGGGCAAGGTCCCCAAAATACAATTCAGTATGGAAATTCCAGGATAACTCTAAATGCTAACGGAACTACAAGTATTGCTCCCGTAACGGGTCAGGCAACTATTACTAACAATGGAAACGTCATCTGTACCGTAAATGGTATTTCCACCAATTGTCCTTGATATTTTTAGCCCTTTATTTGGAGCAAGCTCACGTGCAACAAGCTAAGAAAATTAAGAGTGTAGTAGCCTTATAAGTTTTTGCGTTTAAAACAGAAACTAATGCTTATTTGGTTTAAGTTAACGGTGCCTCATAGTGGTACATGCTTTGTATCACTATGAAGTTGGTTTAAGCTAAAGTAGTAGCTAATATGAATAAACACATTTTTATTTTTGAGTTGGGCGGAACAATTTGCAGCCCATCCGAAAAATTGAATCCAGAATTTTACAAATCTCCATGCTTGTCAATAGAGAAAATTATTGATGAACTCCATCTTCGAGATGGCATTTCCGTTGAAATTTATAGGTATTCCCAAAAAATAAGCCATGAGTTTGATACCGAGGAAATGATAAATCTTTGTAAAAAAATACAGGATACAATACATCACAAAAAATGTAATGGGGTCGTTGTGGCGATGGGTACAAATGCCTTGGAAGATATTGCCTACTTTACAGGACTGGTTGTGCACACGGAAAAGCCTATTGTATTTACGGGCTCTCATTTTCCTCAAAACAGCATGAATTTCGATGGAACAATGAATTTATACAACGCTGTTCATCTTGCCGCTTCGGATAAAGCTTGTAGACAAGGTGTTTTAGTTACTTTTAATAGCTATGTAGTATCTGCAAGAGACGCCACTAAAATATGTTCGGGTTTAACCAATAATTTTACTTTAGAAAATAAGGGCGTTATCGGTTACATGGTAGGGCAAGACTTTTATATGAAGTATTCTCCGGTCAATAAGCATACCTACAAAAGTGATTTTCATCTCGATAGTATTAATACCGTTCGCCAAGTTTGTATCGTATACGCTCATTTAGGAATAAACAGTTTGTCGGCAGATTCAATAATACCTGCTGACGCCGAAGGGGTGATTAGTGCGGGGTTTGGAAAAGGGTATCAATCAGAGTGCGTTACTCAAATAATGCATAAAGCAATTTTGAACAACAAAGTTGTGGTGCGGTGCGCGCGGGTAGGTGCTAGCTATTCGAATGTTGATTTATCATACGACAGTAAGTATGGATTCATAATGGGCAATGATTTATCGCCTCATAAATGTGCTTTGCTCTTGTCGTTATCCTTAGTAAAAACTAAAAACAGAAATGAGATTCAGCGCATTTTTAACGAGTATTAAAACAATTTTTTATAATTGAAACAATGCGTATCTAGGCAAGCTTTTTAAAGAGGAATAAATTTTTCTAAGCTCTGTGATTTTGCAGAGTATCTTATTCAACAGCTGTAATAACACGATGAATTTTAACTGTTTACAAGGTATAGCAAACTAGGTTTTTATAGGTTAAGGCGGGCCTTAAACTATAAGTATGCAAGCTTTACAGGCGTGGCTTTCCTTTCTATAATTGCGTTCTTATCAATATTAAAGACGGGATCCCGTGAACGATTTGAACCTATTTAATGGTTAACCGTGATAAATGGACTAAGCTCGCCGAGTGGATGGAACAACTTCGTATCAATGAAGACTGTCTCATTGAAAAATTTATTATAGGCCGTGGCAAAGGCGGACAAAAGTTGCATAAAACCGCATCAACTGTCTACTTGAAACACATTCCGTCGGGCATTGAGATAAAATGTCAGGAGTCCCGAAGTCGCGAAGACAACCGCTATGTTGCAAGAATGCGCTTATGTGAAAAATATCATGCAATTATTAGCGACGAAAAAACTAAAGAGCAGAAAAGAATAGAAAAGCTAGGGCGACAAAAGAAACGCCGCTCAAGGCGTTCTAAGCAGAAAATGCTGGATCAGAAATCCAAGTTAGGTCAACTCAAATTCTTAAGAAAAAAACCTACTTCAGATGAGGGGTGATGCGTGGCATTGGTACAACAATCGTGTCCTAAATTGTGGCATAGCGGTGTTGTAACGGGTATTTTTCAATGCCGTGGCGGGTGTTAATGGAACCATTTTCAAACCCCAAGTATCAGAATTTAAACGCCTATAAGCCGCGGTCAAAATGGTTGATTGCACCACGCTCTAAAGGGTTTAAATATTAGGAATATTCAGATGTCTGAAAACGATGGTGCAAATTTTTATTTTAAGGCTGAAGTTTTGTGTCGTTAATTTATTTTAATAAAAAAATAATTGCAGCGGGCAGTGCCTGCATTAGTCATAATGACCGTGGATTTACTTTAGGTCATGGACTTTTTGAAACCATTTTAGTTAAAAATTGCATGCCTCCGGCGTTGGATTATCATTGGAAAAGGTTGCTAAAAAGCGCGCCTGTTTTAGGCATTCCGCTACCTTTTTCGTGCGAAGAGCTTGAATTCATAATTCAAGATTTGATAATAAAAAATAATTTACAACACACGAGGGCCGGTGCACGGGTTACCTTAACGCATGGTAACTCAGAAAGAGGAATTCTTCCGGCACACGCCCCAAGTCCTAACGTACTAATTACCGTATTCGAATGCGCAATTCCTGTGGAAAGACCCTATTCAGCACTCATAGCCGACACAAGGAAAAACGAGCACTCCGCTGCTGCGCGCGTTAAGTCTATTAGCTACTTGGATAATATACTTGCACGGCATGAGGCCATGCAAAAAGGATATGATGACGCAATTTTATTGAATACTGCATCAAACGTTGCGGATGGTTCTATCGCCAATATTTATATGGTGAAAAAAAATCAGATAGTGACGCCACCTGTTGAAGACGGCGCATTACCAGGGGTTGTAAGGACTATTTTGCTTCAAGAGACGAGCTATCTGAACATCACTGAAAAAACTATTTCTCTGGATGAGTTAATGATGGCCGATGAAGTATTTTTAACGAATGCCTTGATGGGGGTACAAACGGTGTCAAAAGTTAACTTAGTAACCTTTAATTGCTTTGATGCAGCAAATAAAATTAAAGAAATATTGCGAAAAAAAAATTATATGTAATGAACGTCAATGCAAGGTTCCTCTGGCGTTGACCCTTCATTGCCTGTGTGTGATCGTAGACTGGTTGCCGACTTAAACGGGCTTTAGTGCAAGTAGAAGCTGTTGGTAGGTAATTTTTGTTTCGATCAATTAAAGCCCTTTTGATTCAGTTAGACGCCAGTATTTTCTTCTTAGGTTTAAACCGCATCAGAAAATTGTATGATAATTCATTAGTGCGCGATGGCTGACAAGGGTTTGACTCGAGGACCGATACCACTCACACCCAGAAAGACCACCAAAAAGCGTTAGTGTTCCTAACATGAGGGTAATGAGCTATTAGGGTTGTAGTGCGCGCTAACGTTCTCGCCAAAAGGCGCTGTTTGGACTGCTTTATCCACAACTCTAAAGCGATTTTTTCTTTTTAAAGAATTTATGTGTTCGGAATTACGTTGTTAATTAGCGGAGCTCAAGCCTGTTCTTGCTACTATTTAATTGCCGGTCTATATTTACATACAGGTCTACCCATAAGATGGAGCAGAATATTAATAATTACCGAAAAACATTATATGGTACGGATTGTCGTATAACGATGCTGGATAAGTCATCCTCTAATTATTTACTAGAAAAAAAATCGTCTATTGATAATTGGGGTGTGCATATTGTGCCTGTACAAGCTAGAGATAGCTCGCAATCAAAATTACCCGTTATTATTTTTTGCGCCTATTCTTATGGCTATTTAGCACTGAAGCAGTTGATAAGATTATTAGAAGAAAATTTAATAACTATTGCTTTGGTGGTAACCGATGATCCGACTGCCTTAGGAGCAAAAATAAATCAGAGTAAAAGATTATGGCAAAGTTACTCATCGGAGATGCAAAAAAAACATGTTGACGATATCCTCAAACTGGCCCTTATGCACAAAATACCTGTATATACGGGTAAAGTAAAAACGGATTTTTTTATGAAAATGTACAATAAAATAAATCCATCTTTGGCTGTTGTCGCGGGTTTTGGCCAAATTTTTCATGAAGAAATATTTGCTGTTCCTAAGTATGGTATGTTTAATTTTCATCCGGGCACCGATCTTAATAAAAATGAATACAGAGGTGTAGACCCTTTTAGCGCTATGATTGAAAATAATGATAAATTTTCATATATGAACATTCACTATATAACAGATGTTCCTGATGGAGGTTTGGTCGTTGGGAAGTCAATACCGATAAATATTAGTTTTTTTAGTCAACCTGATGACAGTTTTGATATAAAACTATTAATATACAATAAAATTAGCTTATCTACGCCTTATATGCTTCGTGAATTACTATTTTCCATATTACAAAAGCACTTTGCCAAAGACACTAATATTATTAAATCAGTAGAGACCAATACTGTGGATTGCGAGCTAACACAAGAAATTTTGACAAGCCTAATTTTAGAAAATAAAGCCAACACAATTAGACCGTCTGAAAATGTTTTATTTGATAGCTTAATTAAAGATCTACGGCTTTAATAGGTTGGTGCGTTGAATTTTAGGTCTATAAGTCTATAGGGATATAAAGTGTTTTGTAGTAGGTTATAGGATAGAGTAATAAAACCGCTCAAGTTCGTGAGTCACTCACTATGCCAGTTAAGCTCCCATTTTTTATATTACTAATCACCCTTTCATTTGGATCGGTAAATGCGGTTTTGTTTACCCCGGCATTGCCGGATATAGTGCAATTTTTTGGGGTAGGTAATGATGCAGGAAAGCTAAGCATTTCTTTCTTTTTAGTGGGCTATGCCCTTGGGCAGCTTATTTATGGGCCTTTCGCCAATAGGTATGGTAGAAAGCCTGCGTTAGCGTTTGGAATTGGCTTGCAAGTTATAAGCAGCATGCTATGTGTTTATTCGGGTGAAATCCATACGTTTTGGTTGTTGATTGCCGCACGATTTACGCTTGCCTTGGGCTCAGGGGTTGGTTTGAATATGGTATTTACTCTCGTTAATGAGTGCTATGAACCGAAAAAAGCCAGTCAAACTTTATCGTACCTCATGCTGGCATTTGCAATTACACCGGGTTTAAGCGTAGTGGCTGGTGGGTTTTTAACAGCGTATTGGGGCTGGACTAGCTGTTTTTATGTTGGTTCTCTTTACGGTTTATCGTTGTTAATTCTCATTAGATACATTCCTGAAACACTAAAAAATCCAGAAAGAAACGCTTTAAATCCATCGCGTTTGCTGCATGTATACCGCATACAATTTAAGAATAAAGAGCTAATCCTGGGTGGCTTGTTAATGGGGTGCGCTACATGCTTTGTTTATCTTTTTGCAGCAGAAGCACCATTTATTGCAGTCAATTTTTTTAAAATGAGCCAAGCTAAGTATGGAATGGCTAACTGCTTGCCTGCGGTGGGTCTTATTTCTGGATTTTTAACCAACGCAAAGCTTTTGTCGAAAGATGCATCGTTCGATGCATTGATAAAAATAGGCTTAGTAATAACTAGTGTGGGCGTTATTATTATGTTCGTGGCCTTACAAGCAGATGCCTCAGTATTTCCGGCTTTATTTTTCCCAATTATTATTATTAATTTTGGATTGTCTTTTATTTTTTCTAATGCGTCCGTTTTAGCTTTAGGATACGTAACGGATAAAGCAAATGCTTCTGCGGTAATGAGCTTTATAAATATCGGATTAGCTACCGTAGTGGTTCTTTTTTTGGGCGCTTTCCCATCAAGTAATGCAATATTTGCAGGTGCGTATTTGGCATTGTGTGTGGCTATGGTTTCAATTGTTACGTTGGTGGAGCGTACAAAACGGTTCAAAAATTTACCTCGCTTCTAGTTTTAATGAGCGTCGGCTTACGGCGCTTTAACCGACGCGCCTTCTGTCATGTGTATTGGTGTTCATTTTTTGGCCTATAGTCACTAGCAGTTGATGGAAAAACTTATTGAACCGCTTACCACGTCGCTAACTCATACAGTTTAACAAACCACTGTCCGCTTTTTTAGTAAGATTTTAGGTAGGCTGTTTTGCAACAATGGATTTCAAAAATCTGTAGAAATAGGGGGCTTATGGCATCCTGTAATCGTATGCTTGGACATTTGCACTTTAATTGTTATGTTAAGTTTAATTTTTTGCTATAGTCACGCCCTCATCAATAGGGCGGTGTTTATTTAAATGCGTTTGTGCAAAAGACAGTTTTTGTTTGCTGCGGGCTTTAACAAAAGTTCAGTTATACAACTTTCGTTCTGCCATATTTTTTTACTAATTATCAGTAATGTATTGGTGCAGTACCCCTTTAAACTGTTTGGCTACTACACAACTTGGGGTGCTTTTACCTATCCGATACTATTTATTCTGACAGACCTTACCGTTCGTCTTACCAATGCCAAACGCGCACGAAAAATTATTTATTTTAGCATGGTTCCAGGACTTATAAGTTCCTATTTTATTTCCTGTTATATTGAGTTGGTTCATACGGAAGGGCTGCATTTTTTTACGACGATCCATACCGTACCGCTAAGAATAGCGCTTGCCAGTTTTACCGCTTACGCAGCAGGTCAACTTTTGGATATAAAGGTATTTCAGCGTTATCGAAGGGACGCAACGTGGTGGGTGGCACCTAGTCTTTCAACAACGGTTGGCAATCTGATGGACACTGCTTTATTTTTTTTCATAGCTTTTTATCAGAGCAGTAACGTATTTTTGAGCCAGAACTGGCCTGAAATTGCTCTTGTAGATATGTTTTTTAAGGTTGCTGTTAGTTTGTTAGCCTTTGTTCCTTTATACGGACTTGTTTTAAATTGGCTAACGCCTAATAAAAATAACAACGCAGAGTAGTGTAATAAAAATATTGCAAATAAGAGTATAGAATCATGACGATTATTAACCCCGCGCACTGTGAGTTATGCAAACTTGAGGGGCAGTATGTTCAATTAGAGCCTCTGTCCGAAAAACACCGAGAAGAATTGCGCGCAGCGGCCAAGTACGAAGAAATATGGACGTTTATGCCCCAAAAGCCGACTTTAAAAGCATTTGATCACGACTTTGATAGTTGGCTTGCAAAAATGAAATCCGGTGAACAAATTACGTACTCTGTACGCCGTAAGGCGTGCCATTCTCTCGTTGGTGCGACGTCGTATTACGAAGTTCAGCTGCAAAGTAAATGCCTTGTTTTAGGATGCAGTTGGTTTATTCCTAAGGTTTGGGGGACCGAAGTAAATCCTGAGTCAAAATTATTGATGCTGGCGCAGGCCTTTGAAAGCTGGCGTTTCTGTAAAATTGAGATAGGCACAGACACACGCAATAGTCACTCTTATAACGCTATAAAAAAATTAGGTGCAACAAAAGAAGGGATTTTGCGCAATCATATGATCCTTCACGACGGGCTATTAACGGACACCGCATTGTTTAGCATCAATTCTCGGCAGTGGCCAGGCATAAAAGAAAAGCTTATGCACCGTCTTTTGCGAGCTGTCTAATCGTTCACCCTTATGATGCAACAGCAACGGTAGCCCTACTACAAACCTTAATTCCTCCTCAGTTGGCAAACGGTCATAAGTGGTGTAACTCTATGAGTCCTAATTATTATCAATAAGCAGGTTCTGTTTGTTGCCTACCCTTTCCGATTGTTGCGCTTGTTTTTTAATATCTTGTTTATCACTACCCAGGCTTCCTTCGGCCTCAGTGGCTAAATTGTGAGACTCATTAACGGCTGGCTTTGTTGTATTTTCGGATGCTTTTTTCCTATTGTTCAGAGATGGAAGCGGCTCATTTTCAAAGCTTATTTTCATCTCACTGCCCGGAATTAGGATATTAGCGTCCTGGAAGGTCCGTTTTATCAAACGAATAGCGGAGGATTTAACTTTCTGCCAATTATACGCAGCACCATCGATCCAAAAATAAACACACAGCACTACATTTCCGGCTGTAATACTATCAACTAAAACTAAAGGCTCCGGCTTTTTTAATAAGGCCGGATGACTCATAAGCGTTTTTAACGCTAATTCCTGCGCGCTGGAAATGGAATCGGTACTGCTTATCTCAATAAAGAAACACTCACGCCGATTGGGATTACTTGTAAAGTTATGAATGATGTTTTGATAAACCAACGCATTAGGAACCTGCACTTCATGGCCGTTTTGCGTCATTAGTAGAGTAGCTCTAACGGTTAATCCTTGCACATAACCGGTTACGCCAGCCACTTCAATTAAGTCATCGTTTTCAAAAGGGTTTTGTACGCTCAGTAGAACGCTTGCTAGAAAATTTTCGGTAATATTTTTAAAGGCTATACCTAAAATTAGTCCCACCACACCCGTTCCACCTAAAAGCGTGAAGGCGATAGTCGTTAATCCCAATAGCTTTAAAATAAAATAAGCGCCCAAAAGGTAACAGATTATAGCCAATCCCTTCGCGATTACTTGTGATAATAGAGGGTGAATACTTTTAGAGTTCAGGTAGTTGCGTGATGAAACTTTGGTGATGAATGCGATTGTCCAAGAAAAAATTATGATTAAAAGGGCTACAAGTATTAATGGAGCATTGCTGATTAAATTCCGCCACTGCTGGTACAGTCCGGTGGTCATTTGCGCTTGAATATCCCAAAGAGACGTGCTTACAACCGCAATCTGGTTTACAACCGCAACAACGTCCTGTGTGTTTTGAGCCAAAGATTCCGCCCACTCTTTATGCTCCTTTGTTTTAGTGCTTCCTTTTAAAAAAACGACGCCATCTTTTACGTGAGCCTTAGGGTTTTCATACCAGGTTGTTGTCGTGAGTATTTTTTCAATACGCTCGCTGATTTCTGTATCGCGCGCAATAGGTTTCACCACTATTTTGTTCGCAATATCTGAAGTTTTGGAGCTGGAAAAATTTTTAGGTTGTTCTTGATTTGAAAGGTCCTGCGCTAAGACATTGGGAGTTAACGACAACAGAAAAAAAAAGAGCCCGCTTATAACTGAATTTTTTTTTGTGATCACGCGTAAATATTTCATAAGCAAAAATATCCTTATTGGTTCTTATTTGAGTATCCTACTCGTCTAGTTGGCCTCGGCAATTAAAATAATAAAGCGTTCGGCGCCGCTTTGTACGCGTTGTAAAGCTTACAGGGTAGGCGACAGACGTCACCGAACACGCACAAATACAACGCGTTACTTTTTAGTAAGTTACATCTCCTCGGGATTTGTTAACGTTCTGGTCACTGACAATAATTTAATTCCACGAGCGTTAGCATTGATAATTTTAAACTCAAGCGAGCCAATGCTTATAACTTCACCACGCTTCGGCAGATAACCAAAACGTGCCGTGATAATACCGCCAATCGTATCGTAGACGTCGTCGTTGAAAGTAGCGTGCAGTTCGTGGTTAAAATCCTCAATTGGAGTATGCGCTTTGACAATGTAATGTGCGTCACCGTGCGTTTTGATATAAGCCTCTTCATCCACATCAAATTCGTCTTCAATATCACCAATAATTTGCTCAATAATATCTTCAATGGTGACAAAACCACTGATAACACCGTATTCATCAACTACTAAAGCCATATGGTTGCGATTGTTACGGAACTCACCCAGGAGTAAATCAAGGCGTTTGCTTTCTGGAACAAACGTTGCCGAACGAACAATATCCTGGATAGATACATTGTTGTTTTTTTTATCGGCTTGGTAACTTAGCAAGTCTTTCGCATGTAAAATACCAATAATATCTTCTTTGGTATCGCCGGTAACAGGAAAGCGCGAGTGTCCTGATGTGGTAACAATTTCTATAATTTGAGCTAAGTCGGACGCTTCGGCAATGGTTATCATCTGTTTTTTAGGGAGCATGATGTCGCGCACCCGCATTTGCGCAAACTGAATAACCCCTTCGATCATTCCTAAGGTTTCTGAATCAATCAATGCTCGGCTTTGAGCATCCCTCAATAAACTAATTAACTGCTCATTATTTTGTGGCTCGACTTGCAGAAATTGCTTTAAACGAGCAAACCAAGACCCTTGTTCATCCTCTTTGCTCATTTAATGTACCTCTAGATAGGGGTTAGCAATATCAAGGCTTGCTAAGTAACGAATCTCTAAATGTTGCATAATTGTTTCATCGTCTTCATTAATATGGTCATAACCGAGCAAATGCAACAATCCGTGGAGGATGATATGCGCCCAATGCGCCTCTAAGGTTTTCTGTTGATAGAGCGCTTCCTGGGCTAAAACCTCAGGACATATTAAAACATCACCCAAAAAAGGAACGTCGAGCACCGCAATGGGTAAGGCCACGCTAGGAAAAGCCAACACATTAGTGGGTTGGTCCTTTTTTCGATAGCTGTTGTTTAACGCTCTTATTTCTTCAATTTCAACAAAACGCAAGGTTACCTCACAGGCTGATTTTTTTTCTGATAAAGCAATATTGGCCCATTTTTTAATTTTTATTTTGGTGAAAGGCAGTCGTGCTTGGGTGGCAACTTGAATATCAATCTGATGCATTACTTAGGAATCCTTTTTTTTAGCAGGAAGGTCGTAGCAGTCCACAATTCGGGTAATAAGTGGGTTTCTAACTACTTCTTGGCTGCTAAAGTGATGAATGCTAATGGCTTCAATATCCTTTAAAATGTGCACCGCGTGTTGCAAACCTGAAACCGTACCCTTGGGTAAGTCAACCTGAGTCATATCTCCTGTTATGACAACCTTGGAGCCAAACCCCATACGGGTCAAGAACATTTTCATTTGCATAACGGTTGTATTTTGGGCTTCATCAAGAATAATAAAAGCCTCGTTTAATGTTCTGCCCCGCATGAATGCTAAAGGTAATACCTCAATGACATCGCTTTGGATAAGCTTTTGCGTTTCTTTAAAACCAATCATTTCATACAGTGCGTCATAAATAGGGCGTAGATAGGGGAGCACTTTTTCAACTAAGTCTCCCGGTAAAAAACCCAATTTTTCTCCGGCCTCCACTGCTGGGCGAACAAATACAAGCCGTTGAACTTCTCCACGCTCGAAACTTTCGATGGCCTTTGATACCGCTAGATAGGTTTTACCCGTACCAGCAGGCCCTACGGCAAAAACTATTTCGTGGTCCACTAAGCTTTCTAAATAGCAAGCCTGCTTGGCGTTGCGTGCTTCAATGGTTTTTCGACTCAATTTAACAACAGACATAGTTTTTATACTTCCCTTTTCATAAATAATTTCTTTAACTTTGGCTAATGAAATCGGGGCTTTGGCTAACGAATAAAGTGTATCAACTATCAAAGCTCCTGTCTCAACGGCGTCATTGGATGCACCTGTTATAACAATAGTATAATCAAAAAATAGGAAGCGTACATTAAGAGTGGTTTCAATAAACGCGATGTTCTCATGATATAAGCCACAGATATTGGCAAGTTGTTGTGTGCACAGCAGGGGGTATTGCCGGGTTTGACGAAGCAAAATACGCCTCAATGGTATTAATATTCTTAAAAGATGTCTGAATCATAGTTTATAATGTAGTGCTTTCGCAAGTCGAAATAGAGTATAATTAGCAAATTCTGCTACTGAATACTCAAATACAAAGCGACTATAAAATTCAATGATTGATTTACACTGCCACAGTTTTTTTTCCGACGGGACTCTTTCTCCTGCAGACCTTTTGAAAAAAGCGGAGCACGCTCAAGTAACAATGCTTGCACTTACCGACCATGATACGGTAGACGGCGTTTATCAACTGTTAAAGCTTGATATTCCAGAAAACCTTAGGTTTATTCCTGGAATTGAATTAAGTACGCGCTGGAAAAAATACGACGTTCATATTTTGGGACTTGGATTGGATCCTCTCAATCCGGAGTTAAAAAAAATCATTGCGTTGCAAACCGCGAGTCGGCATAGTCGTTCGCAGCAGTTAGCCCTACGCTTACAAGCGCTTGGTATTGAGAACGCTTTAGCTAAAGCACGACTTATTTCAGGTCACGATCGTATTGGCCGACCTCATTTTGCTCAAGTATTGGTCGATGAAAAAAGGGTAAGCGACCGAGCTGCGGCTTTTAGGCAAATATTGGGTCGTGGCCGTCCGGGTTATGTGGTTACTAACTGGATTGATATTGAGCAAGCAGTGACGGTAATACACCAGGCTGGAGGGAAGGCTGTGATTGCTCATCCCTTAAAATATCAGCTGACGCGTACCAAATTACAAGAATTAATTACCCACTTTAAAGAAGTTGGTGGTGATGGATTAGAGGTTGTTTCGGGTGAAATAACTCAAAGCCAGATTCAGGAAGTTGCGGGCTTGTGTGCACGATATAATTTATCAGCCTCAACGGGTTCTGATTATCATGGCGATGGTATTTCACGAGTTATGCTTGGTAAGCAGCGATTAATACCCGCGCATTGCCTACCTGTTTGGCAGCAATGGAGTAATTGATTTGGGGATTTTATGAGCCAATTTTATGCAATTCACCCTGATAATCCGCAGGCGCGATTATTAAGACAAGCGGCAACTCTTGTAAATGAAGGCGGGTTGATAGCCTATCCAACGGATTCAGGCTACGCTCTTGGTTGTCAATTAGGCAACAAAACCGCTTTAGAACGTATCCGTAAATTGAGGCAGTTGGATAAAAATCATAATATGACTTTAGTTTGTCGTGATTTATCAATGCTTGGAACCTACGCAAAAGTGCCTAATGCCATTTTTCGATTATTAAAAGCATTTACCCCCGGTTCCTATACCTTCATATTAAACGCAACCAGTGAGGTACCGCGTTTAATGTTGCATCCAAAGCGTAAAACCTTGGGCTTGCGTATACCTGAAAGCACCATCACTTTAGCCTTGCTTGAGTGTTTGGATGGTCCTTTAATGAGTACGAGCCTAATACTTCCCGGAGCGCAATCGCCGCTCAGCCAACCCGAAGCTATAAAAGATTTGTTGGGGGAAAAAATTGACTTAATTATTGATGGAGGAAACTGCGGTTATGAACCAACAACGGTGGTTGATTTAACCGGTGAATTTCCAGTCATAATTCGCGAAGGTAAGGGTGATAGTACGCCTTTTATCTAAATATACTATTTTTGAGGTTAACAGTGGCTTTATTACAAGTAAATAAACGGATAGTGTCGGGTATGCGCGCGAGCGGAAGCTTGCATTTAGGCCATTATCACGGGGTTATTAAAAACTGGTTGAAGCTGCAAGATAAATTTGAATGTTTTTTGTTTGTTGCCGATTGGCATGGATTAACGACCACCTACGAGCAACCCGGGGTTATTGAAAAAATGGTCTGGGACATGGTAATTGATTGGTTAGCCTGTGGGGTAAATCCTGGCTTGGCAACCATGTTTATCCAATCGTGGGTTCCCGAGCACGCACAATTGCATCTTTTATTATCAATGATAACGCCGCTTGGTTGGCTTGAACGTGTGCCTACCTATAAAGACCAGCAAGAAAAATTGCGTGAAAAAGATTTATCGACGTATGGTTTTTTAGGCTACCCGGTTTTACAAAGTGCTGATGTGTTGTTGTATCAAGCGGATTTGGTGCCTGTTGGAGAAGACCAAGTTTCTCATATTGAATTAACCCGCGAAATTGCGAGAAGGTTTAATTTTATTTATGGAAAAGAAGCAAACTTTGAGACTCTTGCTAAAGATGCTGTAAAAAAAATGGGCAAGAAGAACGGCCATTTTTACAATGAGTTGCGTAAAAAATTTCAACAAGAAGGCAGTTACGAGGCTCTTTCTACAGCACAGGCTTTAGTGAGTACCCAGCATAATTTATCTATAGGTGATAAAGAGCGTCTTCATGGATTTTTAGACGGGACGGGGAAAACTATTTTAACAGAGCCCCACGCTATGCTAACCGAAACCGCTAAAATGCCGGGAATAGACGGACAAAAAATGTCTAAATCGTACCACAATACAATTACTTTGCGCGAAGACCCACTTTCTGTTGAGAAGAAAATACTAACGATGCCAACCGATCCAGCGCGTATTCGTAGAACAGACCCTGGCAACCCCGAAAAGTGCCCCGTATGGCAGTTGCATAAAATCTATTCGCCATCGGACGTAAAAAATTGGGTGGATAACGGCTGTCGCAGTGCTGGAATTGGCTGCATTGAATGCAAAAGACCAATTGTTGATGCTATAAATAACGAATTAAAACCCATTAAAGCCGCAGTAGCTGAATACCAACAAGATATGGGGGTGGTTAAACGCATCATTGCAGAAGGCAGTGAACAAGCACGCGATGAAGCGAATAAAACGCTGAAAGTAGTTCGCGCGGCTATGGGTCTTGATTATTAATGGAGCGAACCGAGTCGCCGGGGCCATCTTACTCAGCAGTAGTCCCTACCGATTTATTTATACCGCCTGATGCCTTAGAAGTATTGCTTGAGCGTTTTACAGGGCCTCTTGACTTACTGCTGTATTTAATTCGCCGTCAAAATATTGATATTCTCGATATCCCCATGGCGTTAATTACAAGCCAGTACCTTGCCTATATTCAAAAATTGGAGCAGCGATTGGAGCTGGCCGGCGAATATTTAATGATGGCCGCGATGCTTATAGAAATTAAATCGCGCATGCTGTTACCGCGACCGTGTGAAGTCGAAGAAGCGGAGCAGGATCCGCGCAATGAATTAGTTAAAAAATTGTTTTTGTATGAACAATTTAAAGAAATTGCCCTGCAACTGGATGCTTTGCCCCGAGCCGAGCGGGATACATTTTGTACAAACGTAAATGCGCCTGAGTGTGAAAATTTGCTATCCTGCCCGCAAATTGGGCTGCAAGAGCTAGTCCGTACTATGCAACAACTTCTTGAAAGCAACAGCCATTCAAAGGCGCACTTTATAAAACCAGCGTCCTTATCGGTGCACGATCGTATCGATCAGTTATTGGAGCAACTGGATTGCAATAACAGTCAATACTTTACCGATTTACTTTCTACAGCACCGGGGCGCCCAGGTTTAATAATAACGTTTTTAGCCGTCCTTGAACTAGCACGGCAGTCGATAATTCATCTTAAACAACGGCGACCATTTGACCCTCTGTTTATTCAGGTCGTGCACGCATGAATTTAGAGGAATTAAAAAATATTCTTGAAGCCGTTTTGCTGAGCGCAAGTTGTCCACTAAAGATTGAGCAATTGCAAGCAATTTTTGAGACGCCAGCAATACCTACTAAGTCGGAGCTTGTAGGCGTATTGGCGGATTTAAAAAACGATTATCAGCAACGGCCTATTGAATTACACCTCGGAGCCGGCGGGTACCGTGTGCAAACACGTGCGGTGTATAAGGATTATATTTGCCGTTTACAGCGCGAAAAACCAAACAAGTATTCACGAGCGCTTTTAGAAACATTGGCCATTATTGCTTATCGTCAACCGGTTACCCGAGCGGATATTGAATCCATTCGTGGTGTGACGGTAAGTACTGCAATCTTAAAAACTTTATTGGAACGCAATTGGGTAAAAGTTTCAGGCCGACGGGATGTTCCAGGAAAACCGGCGGAATATATTACAACAAAAGATTTTCTCGATTATTTTAATTTAACCCATTTAGATGATTTACCAGAGCTAGCCGTCGATAATGTTGCGGCAAGCGATTATAAATTTTTACAAGAGTGTACTGATAATGAGCAATGACAGAATACAAAAAATTTTAAGCCAGATTGGTTTGGGGTCACGACGTGAAATTGAGCAATGGATTGCTGAGGGTTTAGTGACCGTTAACGGACGAATTGCAAAGCTTGGAGAAACGGCAGGAAAAGAAGATAAGCTCGCTGTCCGGGGGAAGCTTGTTAAAGTGATGGATTCGGAAAATATTAAAACGCGAGTACTGGTCTACCATAAGCCTATTGGCGAAATTTCGAGTAAGCACGATCCGAAATTTGATAAAACGGTTTTTGATAAACTACCCTTTATTCGCCAAGGAAGATGGGTTCAGGTAGGGCGCTTGGACATTAATACTTCGGGATTATTGTTGTTTACAAATAATGGCGAGTTGGCGAATCAACTAATGCATCCTAAATTTGCTTTGGAGCGCGAGTACGCCGTACGTGTGCGCGGCCAGGTGCATGAAGATCTTATTAAAAATTTATTAAAAGGCGTGCAACTTGATGATGGTGAAGCAAAATTCAAACGTATTGAGTTCAAAGGCGGAGAAGGCAGTAATACCTGGTATCACGTAACCTTAACCGAAGGGCGCAATCGTGAAGTACGGCGCCTTTGGCAGTCACAAGGTATTGAGGTAAGTCGCTTGATACGAATTCGATACGGGACGATTACTCTCCCGCGATTTTTAACACGAGGGAACTTTCATGAACTGTCTCCAAAAGACATTGAAGGCTTAATGATAAAAGCGCGTTTTAGTAAATAAATTTTTAGGCGCAATAAAGGCACGCACTGGCATACTTAACTTATTTATTTGCAAGAATTTGCCCACTCGTAAGCGCGTATTTCGGAAAATTTGTGGTATGCGCTATGAGGATAGTGATTATTAGGCTCGTTTTTTTTCATTATCTTTCGTCACGCGGGTTTGCCTTAAAACCCGAGCTATATCTACGGTTAAAGCGTTCAGGTTTTGACTCATGCTGCGCACTAAATTATCGATAGTGACGGGGCTTACATGAGTTTGGTAGGTAAAAAACTGTTTTTTTAACACCCGACCATTCGTGAGCACATAGGCGGTGGCGCGCAAAGTACTGCGTCCTTGATTATCAATTTTAAATTCAGAAACAGTTATTTTTAAATGAACATCGGGTCTAAAAGACGAATCCCAGGAATCCGATTCAATTACAGCTTGGGGTAATAAGAGCGCTAAATTTGTTTTGATAACGCGAGTCGCATTTTTATCCAATGATTCAACCCAGCGGTGGTATTCTTCTAAAACTATTTGGTTCGGGCCACTATACAAGGCTATCTGAGGTTTTTCGCAGTAAGCTGGAAGGTTTATCTGATCAACTCATGTTACGCACACTGAAAATTAGCTGGTCATATTTTTAAGCTCCTGCCATGCAATCTGGTTCGCTCTTACGATTAATTTATACTTAATGGCAAAGTGATTTAATTGAGTTTTTATCTTCAACATTTCCAGCTTGCAATAAGCAATTATAGAGGCATAAATATGATTGCACTGAGTTTTGACGGTGCGCGTAGGTAATTTTGTAAGGCTTGCATTTTGTTTTATTGATTTGTGATACTCTTCAATCCGCCACCGTTTCTGGTACACTTCATAAAGACGTTCGGCACTACTGTGTATGTCATTAGAAACAAGATAGAGAATTCCTGTTGAACCGTTTTCGTTTTTGAATACTTTTTTCAGGAGCCTCACTGGGAAGTCTAGGCCTTTAAGCCAGACTGTGTGGGCTACATTCTCTTCAAGCTCTATTGTTTTTACTTGTAGATACCGTCCGTTTTTGGCATCGTTTTCAGATAAAGCTAATGTACGATTAGACTTAACCCCAATGATAAACGATTTGTGAAGGTCTTTATGGATGTGAACCATATTGGCCTTCGAGCCAAACCAATTATCCGCTAATACATAATCAAACATCACTTTGTTGGTAATGGCCTGAGTAATCAGCTGTTGGAATAATTGGTTTTTGGTCATTGATGACTTTCTTCTGGTTTTCCGGGTTTTTATATCACAATAAGTAATATCTTTTTTGATAACCTCATACCCTATTGGTACACTGAAATCATCATAGCGAATCATGCACGACAGGATGTTTATCCCTTTGAGAACCGTTCCTTTAGCGTGGGAGTAATGCCAGCAATTAATTTCATTCTCATCCGTGTATGGCTTCTCTTCAATGGAATCATCAAGTATCAATACACCGCACGATGTCTCTTGAGTTCTCACCGGCTTTTTTACATAACCCCACAGTGATTTTGAATCATAATCTTTCAAGCGAAGAAATCGTGTGACCTTGTCATGAGCAAATGCTCCATCAACCAAATCAGATAACCCTGTAGCTGTCGCATATTTGTTTTAGAAAATCAAATAATCACTATAAATATCAAGCATATCCATTTTATTCCCTCCCTAAATTATGGGCAGAATTTTAATGCTTTTTATTCAAACTGCAAGTAGTGGTGCGTAACATGAGTGATCAAGACTTACCTGTATTTTAGAGCTTGGGTGCGGGCTAATTTTACTCTGAAGAGGGTTCAGAATATAAAAATTAGCATCCTTACTGCGCTGGCAGCCAACTCCGCTTGTAATGGCCAATATTAAAACTAAAAGTTTAAAATAGGGTATCATTTTTTTCCTCGGAGCAATGATTCTGGGTAACGAGCTAAATAGTCCGCTAAATCTTTGGTGGACTCAGCCGCGTCTGAAAACTTATTTAAACTACGGTTAATAGAGGCAATACTTAAGGGCACGTTGGTATCTAGAGTATCGGCGAGGTTGTGCAAACTTGACGCCATGACGCGTGCCGCTTTAAGCGTGTCATCAATATTTTTAGAGCGCACAAGGCGACTAATATCTTGAAACATGGTGTCGGCTGTTTTCAAAACAGTATCGACACTTATGAAATCATCAAGGGCGGGTTGAGTTGGGAAAACAGGATAATTACGGAAGTAGCTTTGACGGTAATTTTTTGTCGAGTTGTCGGATTTTACAAGTTCGATATCCGCAACTCCTGTTAAATAATTAGGTTTAGAAATAGCGGCTTTATAACCTCTATTAATTAAAAGTTGCACGGGATTTTTTGTGAAGCTTAAATTTTTTTCGACGAAAAATTCCACATAAACAGGAATTTCTACTTTATTTCCAGCTTCATTTTCTGTGATTTCAATAAGTGTAATTTGCCCAATTTTAACACCACGGTAGGTGACGGGAGAGCCGGCCACTAAGCCTTTTAATGAGCCTTTAAACTGCATTACAAAAGTTTGTACCTGAGCGTGCAGATGCTGTTTGTAAAAAAAAACCGAAGCGGCAGTCGCAAGCACAAAAGCGCCGACTATAAAAAACCCTACCAGTGTGTGAAAACGTTCATAACGCATCTGTTTTTCCTAAAAATTAATAAATTTTATCCCGACGCTACTAACAACCAACCAGAAGGCACCCCGAGTTAAAATACGTGAGACACCGCGTCTTAAGTTGACATGGTTGATAGCTATTTGATAGTAATAATAACCGGCATTTACGCTTACAAGTAAGCAGTAATATAGAGTTTTCAAAAATGAAAAGCTTAACTCTTTAATAGTTCCTTGATGCATCACATTTAACCAAAATTCTCGGCTTGTATTGCTCAAGTAATAGTGAAAAGTAATGAATAAACTTGAAAGCATCGTAAAGAGGAGGTAGCAGTACAATAAAACCCCTGTAAAAAAAATACCAATGAAAATTGGCAGGATGTATTCTAAAATAACTTGGTCGGATGTGTACTGTTTGCGGTTAATTTTAATACGCGCACTTATCAAATTAAGCGCGGATTGAATGCATAAAACCAGCCCTATTAATAAGGGTAAAATATCTACAGTTAGTAAGCTTTGGGCAATGATCAATGTTTTTGATTCCAAATGGAAACGGCTCAAAATTTTAAAAGTGTTTAACGTTAATGATACGCCCACTAAGGCGCTTATAAAGGTTAGAGGGAGTAATAATACAGCACCAGAATGGTATAGAATGCGAAAAACTGTGCGTGCAGATAGGCGTAAATTACCCGACAGAATCTTGATGGTACTGGTTCCTAAGTGACCAATAAATGAAAAAAAAAGCAGGAGCGAATGCAAAAGATTCGATATAAAAATACCGCTGGAATAAAAAAAATACATCCCGGCCTTCCCTGGTTCAAAATTACGCTGCAAATACCAGTATTCCATAGTAAACTACTCGCATCAACTGCTCTTAAAGCTTTATTTCCTTATGCACAATTTTTACGATTTAATAACCCTGTTTAACCGTTGCTTTCAGTCTTGTTATCACACGGTGTTAATAGCAGGCGAAGAGGAACCTATTTATTTACCCATGAGTGCAAAGCAGACCTACCACCAGGTTGTATTCGCTAACGGTTTTTACAGCAGCGCATTGCATGAAATTGCCCATTGGTGTATTGCCGGGGAGCGGCGGCGGCAGCAAATTGATTACGGATACTGGTATGTTCCAGATGGGCGCAACGCGCGTCAACAGCAGTTGTTTCAACAAGTTGAGATTAAGCCACAGGCTATAGAGATGCTATTCTCCCAAGCGGTTGATTACCCTTTCCAGTTCAGTATCGATAACTTGACTGGTGAAAATACAGAGTGTGAAACATTCAAAAAATCGGTGCTTGAGCAGGCAAACGAATATCGACAGCTAGGCTTGCCTGCACGAGCGGAACAGTTTTTACAAGCTTTACAACAATTTCAAGCACAACCCCTGATAGTGTTGGAGGATACGACCATTTAGATCTCGGTAATACGCTTAATTTTTAGTACGGATTAATCACTTTAAATTTACTTTCTTTTTTTTGCATCCAATAGGTAGGTTGCAAAAAATTCTAAACCATAAGCCAGCACACTCATATTTTTTCGAGCGCCATTTTTTTTGCTCGCAAGACGAGCGACAATTAAACGTATGAGTCGCAAACGAAGATAATTAATAAATAATTTATACAGCATGGTTATTACTCCTTATTACCGGTAGTTGGGACGCGCATGGGGACTATTTTTCAGTAAGTATAACATACCCATCCAGTCACGCAGTAACGGATAAAAACGAGAGTGGCTGCAAATACGCGTTTACATTGCCGAGCAAAGTTCCGCTATTTTTTGCACGACGCACAAGTTTTCCATTAAACGCCGATTGTTTTGTCGACGCGCTGTTACGGGTTGCATGCGAACAAGGTTTAAAGAGGATGCGCTCGCTAACTCTCTAAGGTAGTCCTGATGGTGGCTAAAGCGCACGCTTTCTTGCAAATGCCAGGGGTATTGCTCGCTAATTTCAGTACTGAAAATAAAAAAGCCTTCTATTTCAAGTGTTCGCTCAACCGCTTGGAATAGCGCTTCCAAAGCACCAAAGTAGGGTAGAACATCAACGGCTAAAATCAGATTAAAACGATGTGGGGATTGTTGTAGAAATGTAAGAGCATCTTGCTCTGTTAAACGGTTATAAATTCCTTTTTCGCGGGCACGTTCAATCATCTTGTGGGCTATGTCTACCCCATGCAAATCGCCGCAATAATCACGTATCGCCTGGCCGGATAAACCGGTTCCGCAACCCAATTCAACAGCTTTGTCAAAATGATTCACAGTTAAAGAGTCGATGGTTTTAATTACTTGGTTTGGCAGCGCGTAATGCAAGTAGTTGGTCACATGCTGGTCGTAATACAGGGCGTAGTTGTTAAATAAATTTTGCGCGTAATCGTTGCAGGTAGCCGCTGAATGTTGCTCACCAGATAGAGCTCTTAGCATATGGCTGCAGGTTGTATCTTGGGGGTTTACGGCAACAGCTTTGGCCAGCAATTCTGTTGCGCGACCCCGCTCTTCCATACGCATATATATTGCTGCTAAATTATTCAAGGCTGCAAAATGCTCTGGTTCTACAACTAAAACCCGCTCAAATTTTTCAATAGCGTCATTGAGATGGCCCAACGCCATCTGCGCGGTTGCGTAATTGTATAAGTACTCGCAATTACTGGGTTCTTTTTGCAGCAAAACATCGTAATGCATTAGCGCATTTTCAAATCTATCGTTGTGTATAAAACACGCGGCAAGATTGTTTCGTGCTTCAATATGGTCGTTATTAATCGCCAACGCTTGCGTAAAGTAATCAACCGCTCGCTGGTCGCGCTTCCCCTGTAGTGCTACAACCCCAAGGTTACAAAGTGCTTCTACGTGATTTGGGTTTTCGTCTAAAACGCGCTTAAAAGCATCCTCTGCATGTGAAAATTGCTTTTGCGCAAGCGCTATTAAGCCGAGATAGAAATAACCATTCGTAGTATTAGATAAACGAATAACGTTTTCAAATTGAGTTTTGGCCGCTGAAAACTGCTGTTTTTCTAAGAAAAAAAGCCCCAGGCTTTGGTGTACTATTGCCCAGTCAGGACGCGTGTGCAGCGCTTGATGATAATGGCGAAGTGCTTTATTGCTATCAAATGCACTATAAAGTAACGCCAGTTGAAAATTGGCTTCAGGATAGTCAGGGTTTAGGGTTAGTGCTTGCTTACAATAACTAATGGCCAATTCTAACTGCTGGTCTTTTTTGTAAAGAGTTGCTAGATGGGTGAGTAATTCCGCACTTGGAATAACCGTAATTAATTTTTCAAAAAGTGAATAAGCCTGTGCAAAGTCACCATTTTTCGCATAAAGAAGCGCTAATTCATGTTGTAATTGGTAATTATGCGGATTGTCCCGAACTAAGTTTTGATGATAATTAATCGCATCCAAAATACGGTTCTTTTCAATCAATTTAAACTACAAGCGAATTAACATCCGTAAAGTATGGCCGATTATACCAAGCTATTCTAGTCTGTAAGCCGTTATTTAAATTTATTCTTACGCACCTTATTCTTCGGGATGCATTATAATTCTCTGAAAGTAACGAATGCTACAAGCAGGTTTTCTTAAATCCGATGCGCAGTAGATTGTGCATGAAAAAAAGTAAAATACAGCGTCGAGGCTGCCGCGAACACGGCCGAGTCCAGCGACGGTTTATAAATGGCGCGCAACGTGTGGTGGCCTAGATTGGCCGATGCACGCACCCCCAGACTAAACCGGACTTGGCCCCCGTTAAAAATGGAGGGATTAGCAGGCGTTTAACCGCGTCAACTTGAGTAGTAAAAGCTTGTGCGCGACAAAACCACTTTGAGTTAATATTTTCTTAAGATAATAGCGCTAAAGTGTACTCACATGACGTTGTAGAGAGACGTATGCATACTCAAAAAAACATAGCGCTGCTTGATATTGATGAACTATTGTGGACAGAGACAAAAAAAGCTAATTTTGGCCCTTCCTTAAGCGAGCAAGGGTTTTGTCAAAAAACAAGTAATTACAATTTTTTAAGAACGCTTAAGAAAAAAGATGTGCGCGATCTATTTCTTTTGACGGATATGACTATGACGCACGAGTTAGTCAATGACCGCAAAGAATTAGTCCAACAGTTAGAACGCTCAGGCTTTAGAGTTCATGGCGTAATAACTCCTTGCGATATAGGGTGGGGGTCTGTGAAGGGTCCCGATCTAAAAGCCCTGACCACGTTTTTTTTGCACGAAAAAAATAGTGCGGATCTTTATAGTTTGATCAACGAGTCTTTTGGTGAGTTTGAGGAAAGCGAGAACGACTGCGATTGGTACAACGATAATTACGCACGAAAGTACAGGGTTGAGCTTCGGAAAGCCTACAGAGCGCTGCGTGAAGCCAATTACCAGCGCTTAGGCCAAGCATTTGTTGATGCGTGTAATGAAATGAAGGTATCTATTACACGCACCAGCGAGTTTACTAAAGCATTTTGTGAGGTTGAGGCTCAAGTAGCCGGCTATGATAACGCAAAAGAACTCGTGCTGCGAAATTTTTTCGCCAACATCGGTGCAAATCATTCATGGGTTGGAGAGGTGCTGGTTGTTTCTAATAAGGTAGCCGTTGAATCGTACAAAACCCAAAAACCTATCGACTCACCGGTTCCGGTTTATTGGCTAGATGAGGATAGCCTTGCCGAAATAAAACTATCCAATCAGGCCTGGTCTAAAAAGGCAGTAAATCAGGTGTTGCCTATAAAATACGCGGTTGCAAATAATCTAGCATTGATTAACATAACCTGAGTCGCGCTGTTTGTGCTAGCAAGTATTGCAACCCTTGTAAAGTTTGGTGTAATAACGGCCGCGGCTGTATCGTTTTCTGCGCTACCACTGATGACGCTCGCAGTTAGTGTTCTGGCCTTAAGCCTAATTTTAATAGTGGTTCCAGTACTTGCCAATGCTTCGGGGCTTGCAGAAAATTCTTTTTACGGTCAATTTTTTGAGCCTGCTGTTTCTAAGTCTTCTGCGGCAGTAAAGCCTCTTGTTGATTCGTGCCCAGTTGCCTTGAAATCGTTGAATTGAGTGCGTTTACGCAGAATACCCTCTTAAGACTTTGTAAAATTAATGAGTACTTTTCAGGTACGCGTTAGCTATTGTTAGTGAAGTAAACAAGGAGCCATTTTAAAAACACTAGCAAAAATATCAAATACTTGTATAGTTAAATAGTTACTAAAAAAACTACAAAGGACTGTTCACTATAAACAACTTTCAAGGATCGATGATGAAAACTATTTTAGTTGCTCTGTGTTTTTTGTTTGCTATACCTGCTTTTGCGCTAGGCCAAGTTTGTCCAAATGCGTCTCCCGTGAACGCTCCTAATTTTTGTTCAAGTTTTAAAACAGCTGCTTCATGCAATTGTTCTGCAACTCTTCCAAAATCATTTTGCAACCAAATGCGGCCCCTCTACAGTCGCATGACTTCAATGTTTGGTACACTTGAGCGTGCATGTAGTTATCAAAAGAAAACTTCTAAAGAGGAGTGTATGGACGATTGGAATTGCTATTTAAAAGGTGGGACAACCCCCTCTGGACTGGTATGCAGCGGTGACGGTCATGCGTGTGAATAAAAAAAAATGCTAGTGCGTCTACTAATAGTGCTTTTCATCTTTCCTCAAGCGCTGGTATCCACAGCTGTTTGCGCTCAAGGGACGGGTGGGCATCCATTTTACATTGGTTTAACGGGTGGTTATGGCTCAACCACCTGGGAAGGGTTGGTGCCGAGTAAGGCAAATCAAGGCGCGGCCCTTAATATTTCAGCGCCCATTTTTGTAAAAGAAGGTGGGGGGCTTTGGGGTGCTGTAATCGGGTACGAGCTTACTAATTTTTTTGCCTTAGAAGCCAATTATCGTCATTACCAAAAAGCAACAATTACCTTCGACCCGGATAGTTTATTTGCGTTTGACAACGATGACGAGACGGTTTTTAACACTCGAACCGAAACAACGGCTTTAATGGCTAAAATAATGATGGGATTCCCACGCACGGATTTGAAAGCATACTCAAGTTTTGGTGTAGCGGGCGTGCATCGTGTGGACACACTAAAAAAGCAGTGGAAAACAACCCCCACTTTTGGCGTGGGGTTTAATTGGTCTTTTTCAGAACATATTATGGGTGAGTTAGGGGCCAATTATACGGCAGGTTATGGCGAGTCAGAATTAAACCCATCTGAAGATTATATTCCATTCCTATACTCACTGTTTATTAACCTATCGTACAGGTTCTAAATTATGCAAAAATTTCTCCGCACGATACTGGGGCCGCTGTTGCTGATTTCAGCCTGTCCACCATTAGTCATTTTGCTATGGTATACCAACAGCCATTTAAATGGCTCACTGTCTCAGCTGGGCACGTTAATTGTTCAACAAGGTTTTTTTTCAAGCTTGTATCAAATTTGGCAGCCTGTTTTTTTTGGTTCGACAACCGCTTGGAAAATAATTTTTTTTTTCGTAAGTTTTGAGCTGATTTTAGTACGCTTTCTTCCGGGGAAAATTTTTTATGGCCCTATATCCCCTAAGGGTAATATTCCAATTTACAAAGCCAATGGTTTGCTTGCTTTTGCAGTTACGATTGGATTATTTGGGATGGGAGGCTTTTATTTTCACAGCTTTTCCCCGGTATTAATTTACGACAATCTCGGTGCTATTTTTGGGGCGCTCAATTGCCTAAGTTTGGTATTGTGTTTAGTGCTGTATCTGAAAGGACGTTTTTTCCCTTCTTCATCGGATTCGGGTGTAACGGGTAATTTTATTTTTGATTATTATTGGGGTACGGAGTTGTATCCGCAACTAGGCTCCATTAATTTAAAGATGTTTATTAACTGCCGGTTAGGAATGATGAGTTGGGGCCTGTTGTTATTATGTTATGTTGCAGCACAACAGAGCAGGGGGGGTATAAGCAATGCAATAGTTATTGCCACGGTGTTGCAATTTATCTACATTACTAAATTTTTTATTTGGGAAACCGGTTATCTGGCATCTTTAGATATTATGCACGATCGGGCGGGGTTTTATATTTGCTGGGGCTGTTTGGTTTGGGTTCCCTGTGTATACACCTCGCCCACCATGTATCTTGTGAACCATCCCCATAATCTGTCGTTTGCCGTGGGTGCTTTCTTATTCATTGCGGGCGCTCTGGCGATTACTATTAATTATCTAGCGGACAGACAGCGGCAAAAAGTACGGCTAACCGGTGGAAACTGCTCTATTTGGGGTAAAAAACCGCGAACGATGCTTGCAAATTACTATACCGACTCGGGACAATGCAAACAAAATTTACTCTTAAGCTCAGGCTGGTGGGGAATAAGTCGCCATTTTCATTACGTACCAGAAATTGCTGCTGCATTTTTTTGGTCCGCTCCTGCGCTTTTTGAAAATTTTTCGCCCTATTTTTATGTGGTTTTTTTATCAATTTTACTGGTCGACCGCGCTTTTCGTGACGACGCGCGCTGCGCTAAAAAATACGGCAGCTATTGGCAAATTTATTGCAAATTAGTGCCTTATAAAATTATACCGTATGTGGTTTAAAGTACAGGAAGCAGCGCTGTCGGTTTTTTTACAGCGCTCATAATACTGCTGTTTTGGCCGTTGCGGCTTACGATTTAGAAAAGGATGTATTATTTTTAGCGTAAAAAGCACTATTTTCTCAGCTAGTGGCCACAGCGGATTACCACCTAAAAATCGGCGACCGAAGGTACGCCTATTTTTTCGTATTTGCTAGTTTCGTTTGAATTTTTGTTCGGAAAAGATTACTATTTCGCCACATCTATAAAAAGATAAGCCCATGCATAAACAATCCATAATTATAGGTATCTCAGGGCCATCCGCCTCTGGTAAAAGTTTGTTAGCCAATACTATTGTTAACGAATTAGGTTCGGAGCAAGTTGTAGTTATTTCGGAAGATGCTTATTATAAAGACAACAGCCATCTCCCTTTAGCCGCGCGTGAAAAGATAAATTACGATCATCCCAATGCGTTCGATCACGCGTTGCTGTGCGAGCATCTACGATGTTTGCAGCGCGGTGAACCCGTTAATATTCCCATCTACTCTCACTCTAAACACATTCGCTTAGCAGAAACGCGCCAAATTGGCCGCCACGCGATAATTGTTTTAGAAGGAATATTATTATTTAGTGATAAAGCATTGCGTGAAGTAATGGATATTCGTATTTTTATGTCTACACCATTGGACGTATGCTTGACACGCCGATTGAAACGCGATGTGGTTGAGCGCCATCGCTCTTTTGAGTCGGTTGTTCATCAGTATGAAACAACAGTACGGCCCATGTATTTGCAGTTTATAGAGCCCTCTAGCCGGTATGCGGACATTATTGTTCCTCGAGGCGGAGAAAATAGAATAGCAATTGATATGATTCAAGCTAAAATGCGTGAACTTTTAGCGTCGCATAAAAAATAAATTATCGAGGTAGGTGTTTTTATGGGTTTTTTGTCGGGTAAAAAAGCATTAATTGTCGGGCTTGCGAGTGAGCGTTCTATCGCTTACGGAATTGCAAAAGCTTTCCATGAGCAAGGTGCGGAGTTAGCGTTTACTTACCAAAGTGAAAAATTAAAAACGCGCGTTGAAAATATGGCGTCTCAATTCAACTCGACCCTCGTATTTCCGTGTGATGTAGCGCACGATTTAGAAATTGCTAAGGTGACGGAGCATTTAACTGCCCAATGGGGGCACCTGGACGTACTTATTCATTCGGTAGCGTTTGCTCCAGCTGATCAAATAAGTGGTGATTTTATAGAATGCAGCAGCCGTGAAGGCTTCCAGATTGCTCACGATATTAGCGCGTACAGTTTAATCGCGTTAGCGCAGTCCTTATTACCACTAATGGAAAATAGAAACGGTTCTATAGTGACCTTGAGTTACTACGGGGCTGAAAAAGCGGTGCCCAATTATAACGTAATGGGTATTGCCAAAGCCAGTCTTGAAGCCGCGGTTCGTTATTTAGCCGCAAGCGTAGGCTCGCGCAATATTCGAGTGAATGCCATTTCAGCAGGCCCGATTAGAACCTTAGCGGCGGCGGGTATTAAGGATTTTCGGAAAATGCATCAAGCTTACGCCGCCTCCACACCGCTTAAACGTAATGTTACGGCCGACGAGGTAGGAAATACTGCGGCTTTCTTATGTTCTGATCTTGCTTCAGGTATTACTGCGGAAGTAATTCACGTGGATGCTGGGTATCACGCGGTATCCATGATGAATTTAGAATAAACCTATTTTTTATTTTTTTTCAAAAAAATATATACCGCTCCGCTGCCACCGTGCTGTGGCAGGGCGCTGTGAAACGCCATTACCTCAGGAATTTGCCGAAGCCAATTGTTTATCAAGTTTTTAAGGATTGGTGCTTCTCGGCTTACACTGCCTTTCCCATGAATAATTACCACGCTTCGGTAAAGTAAGCGTAGTGCTGTATTCATAAATTCCAAAAATTTTTTTTCAGCGCTATCGCTGGTAAAACCGTGCAAATCCAAGGTAGCCTGCCAGGCTATTTGCCCCTTTTTAAGTTCATTAAACCGCTCTTTTGAAAAACCTGCTCGACAAAACGATACTATTGATTCGGCTTGAACGGGCTCTGCACTGTAGTTTGATAAATGAACAATAGCAGGCGCTCGAGTTTCAATTTTTTTGGTTTTTTTTGACTCATAATCAGCTGTTGCAGATTTTTTAACAGCAATGACATGCCCAACTGTTGGCGGATTACAATTTTTAACAGACTTATTTAAAGGCTTCACATCAAGCATTGCTCGACGAAACAATTCTTTATCTTCTGAGGACATACTATCTTTCGTCATAATTACTCAATCAAGGATATTTCTGCGCCTAGCAACTAACTATAGTTGGAGAAAAAAGCTATAATGCCCCGCTTTAAAATCTAAAACAAGGAAAACCGGGTGATTAGTGTTTATCGTAAAGAAACCGAACATTTCGAAACAATTTTGGATTATATACGGTTTGGTATAACCGAAGCGGCAAAACACGAGGTTTATTTAGGTCATGGTACAGATACACTCAGTGATGAATTATTTTCATTGGTTTTAGGGAGCTTGTTTCTCCCTTATGACAGCGATAGCAGTCTACTAAATACAAGACTTACCAAAGACGAAAAAAATACCATATTAGACCGGCTTTACTCGCGTATTCATAAAAAAATACCGGTGGCGTATCTTATAAAAAATGCGTTTTTCTGCGGGCTTTCATTCTACGTTGATGAACGGGTATTAATCCCGCGCTCACCTATAGCTGAATTAATACAAAAACAATTTCAACCGTGGGTAGAACCCGATAGTGTTGATCAAATACTTGATTTGTGCACGGGAAGCGGTTGCATTGCTATTGCGTGCAACTACGCTTTTCCGAATGCGTCTGTCACGGCTGTTGATATTTCAAGCGACGCTTTAGCGGTTGCTGAAATTAATCGAGAAGAGCATCGTATTCCAGAGGATGAGTTACTGCTTGTCTTATCCGACTGCTTTAGGGATGTTCCGGCAATTAAATACGATATTATTGTATCCAACCCTCCCTACGTTGGTGATGATGAAATGGAATCCTTACCCACGGAATACAGTCACGAACCAGATATAGCGTTACGCACCACCAATAATGGTTTAGCTATAGTTGAGGATATTTTAGAAAATGCTAAAAACTTTCTGAATGATAATGGAATTCTTGTTGTTGAAGTTGGTAACAGTTGCCAATTATTAGCAGAAACCTACCCAGAAATTCCCTTCACTTGGTTGGAGTTTGACAACGGCGGCGACGGAGTCTTTTTACTTACAGCCGAGCAACTGCAGGCACTAAATTTTAAAAAAGGCTAAGGAATTTAATTTATGTCAAAAAAACGTACTATCGCAATTGTTGGCGCAACCGGAGCGGTTGGTGAGGCTTTCGTCACTATTTTACAGGAAAGAAATTTCCCCGTTGAACGTTTATATGCTTTAGCAAGCGAGCGCTCAGTTGGGCAAACGATTCTTTTTAATAATAAAGTAATCGCTGTTGAGAGTGTTGACGAGTTCGATTTTAGTCAAGCGGATATTGCTTTGTTTTCCGCAGGCAACGATGCAGCAAAACACTACGCGCCTAAGGCTGTTGCTGCCGGTTGTATTGTTATCGATAATTCGTCCTGTTTTCGTTACGATGCGGATATTCCCTTAATTGTTCCAGAGGTTAACCCACAAGAAATTGCCTGGTATCGCACACGTGGGATTATTGCAAATCCTAATTGCTCCACGATACAGCTTGTCGTTGCCTTGAAGCCTATTCACGATGCGGTTGGTATCAAACGCATTAATGTGGCCACGTATCAAGCCGTTTCTGGCACGGGGAAAAAAGCTATCAGTGAGTTAATTGAGCAGCTGGGGTTGTTATTGAATGGGAAGTCGGTAAAAAGTCAGGTATACCCGCAACAGATAGCGTTTAATGTCATACCCCACATCGATAGCTTTGAAGAAAATGGCTACACTCGTGAAGAAATGAAAATGGTATGGGAAACGAAAAAAATTCTAGACCCAAGCATTGAGGTGAATCCAACAACCGTGCGCGTACCCGTTTTGCATGGCCATTCCGAAGCGGTGCATTTAGAGCTTCATAATCCACTAACAGCAGAAAAAGCGCGCCAGTTGTTACGCAAAGCTCCAGGCGTAATAGTAATGGATGAACCATCCAAGGAAAAATACCCCACTCCGTTCATGGCAATTGGCAAAGATGAGGTGTTTGTGGGTCGCATTCGCGAAGATATATCGTGTACTAATGGACTAAACTTATGGGTTGTTGCCGATAACATTCGAAAAGGTGCGGCGACTAATGCCATTCAAATAGCTGAAATTTTGCACAAAATCTATTTGTAATTTATACTAGCTTAAAAGCTAGCCGTTTATTGATAGCCGTGCATCCTACAAACCGCATTGATTGTGAGAGTTGTGGTTTTATAAACGGCTAAAACCTATTTAGTGTAACGACGATTTAATCTCACTGGTAGATAGATTAAGGTAATCCAACTATGAGCAATCAAAAATACGAAGACGGAGCTGATGGTCGAAAGGAAAGACGTAAAAAGGAACAGGATGGTCATCGGCAAAATTTTTCCATACCTGTGATAGAGCGAAACAGTCGAGAGGATATTGAAGCCGGTCCTAGCTCATCCAGTTCCTTGGCTCAACATCCAGATGAGCGGTTTGATACGCAATATTTTGACGGCATCGATCCCCATTTAAGCCCTAACCCTCCCGACAATCCCGATGCAAAACGGGAGTACGAGAATGTTTTGCGCATGCAACATCAGAAAAAACTTGAAGCGCAAAATACTCCACAAAATAACAGCGCACCAAGGCCTGGATTTTAATGACCATTGCCCTGGACATTATAAATGGAATAATGCCGGACTTTGATAGGTATTTAAAAGAGGGCAACTCCTTAGAGGATATTGATGAGTACGGGTTTACTTTGCTCGTAGAGTGCGCCATTACGCGCCAATTGGAAATAGCGCAACAGCTTATTAAATACAAAGTAGACGTAAACCATGCTGACCTAACAGGGCGCACCGCTCTGCATTGGGCGGTGGATAACAACGACGAACCTATGGCGCGCTTATTGCTCGAAAACGGTGCAAATGCTAACGCCTACACGACCGCTGGCCTATCAATTTTGGTGTACCCGGTATTACGCGATCAAAATTCGTTAAAACTACTACTGTATCAGTTTGGGGCAAACCTCGACTTTGCTATGGATTTCATATTGGCAAAGCTCATAGGCCATCGCTACGAGCTGCAAGGCGACGTGGATATAGTTAATGGCAACAATCAATTTATTGAATTAGATTACGAAGGCTTTATGTTGGAGTTTACGGTAGCGATGCTGCACGACTCACTAAAGCGATTCACCAGCAGTTATTCAACGCGAAAGTTGCGTAAAAATTTCTCGGGTTTGTATCCCATTATTAGCGCTCTAATCGTTAGTGGTAAAATGCTAAAGCTTCAGCACAGCTCCCAGTCTACTTTGCAAAAAAAAGCAATTTTACAACAGTTTGTGAACAATAGATTGCTTGTTTTGCCGGTCGCAAGCCGCGGTCATGCTTTTTGCTTTGTAAAATATCGTCAATGGTGGGCCAAAATCGATCGAGGTGAAAATAGTTTAAAGGAAGCCTGTATTACCATTTACCAAATAAACCATCCCGAAGAGATAACAAGTGAATTTCTGTTTCAATTTATAATTAAAAAACAAAGTCGCACGTACTTCCATAAGCAGATTAATCAGCTACTTGGTTTAGTGCCGGTGGCAACACTGCCTATCAGCGCGCAAACTACCGGGAATTGCTCTTGGGCAAATGTTGAGGCCATTATCTTAGTTGCTTACGCGCTTCAAACGCTTAAAAAAAATGATTCCATTGATAGTGAAAAATCGAACTTTATATATTACAACTGGATTGAATGGGATAAGGATAGAGCATTGGATGAGTGCATACACCGCTTTTACCTTGCCTCTGATGTTCGCAAAGCAAGCATTGCCGCAATTCTTGCGGGAGTTTTATATCAAGCGTGTAATTATAACGAAGTGGCGCATCTGGAGAGAGCTGAAAAAATTTTAGCGATACTTACTTTACCCAAATATTATTATGTTTTACGAACGTATTTGGATGCGTTTTGCGTAAGAAAACTAACCCGAAAGGGTAATAATTTATTAAAAATATTAGAGTATTGCGGTATCGATCCCAATATTGACGTTAATCCTATTGCGACGGATTTCTAATTACATGCACTCAAAGGAGGGTTTGGTGAATAGCTTAAAAATTGGTTTATGCAGCGGTCTTTTTTTAATTGGCAATGGCTATGCGGCTTCGAATGTGCCCCCGTTCGAATGCGGTCTAAGTGATAAAACTCCTAAAAAACACATCATTGAACAAAAAAATAATTTTACCGCTAAAACCCGCGTTATCTATTTTATTTGTCAATCCGCCGGTGTGAAAGCCGGCGAACGCTATCAAGCGGTCTGGACTGCGGTTGATACCCACGGTCTCGCGCCCGCCAACTTCAAAATTGATGAACGTTCGTATACGGTTGAAAAATCGTTGCAAGGATCGGATGTGTGGATTGTTCAATACACGCTTTCAAAACCAACAAAGGGATGGCCTCAAGGCGCCTATCACGTGCAGCTACAGGCGCCTGATAATAGCGTAATAGCCCAACAAGATTTTGTTATTGAGTGATCTTTGTTACGGTGCATTCAACGGCTCCGCTGGCTAATCGTAAATTAATAGCATCGGCAATGGTTAACTGTTTCGAGCTGGTGATTATTGCGTTATTTTTTTTCGTGGCCAGCGCGTAGCCTCGAGCGAGCGTCGCAAGCGGGCTGATACTGTGCAGGCGTCCAGCACAACTTTGTAAATAATGCTGCTTTTGCTGCACAACCTGGTGCATTGCGCGCGCTAATTGCTGCGATACAGCCTGTATGCGGGCTTGTGTTTCAGCCAAGCGCACCGAAGGATGCAAAGCGTTTAAGGTGGCTTTATAAACCGTGACCCGATGTTGCGCTTGGCGAAAATAGTGGCGCAGTACCTGGTTGAGTTGGCGTTCCAAGTAATCGATGGTTTGCCAGTGTTTGGAAACCAAGCGTTCGGGTGAGCTTAACTGGGCCACACTGTGCGAGAGCTGAAGTTGGTAATGGGTGTGTACGCGTGTAATGGCCGAATGCAAACGCTGGACAAAAGAGGTTATCTGCTCTTGCAGCTCAAGCTGATGCGGTGTAATGGCCTCAGCCGCAGCTGTTGGGGTTGAGGCGCGCAAATCAGCAACAAAGTCCGCAATTGTAAAGTCGGTTTCATGACCAATTCCCGTTACAATCGGCAAGGTGCTCGCGGCCATCGCTAAAGCCAGCTCGTAGTTGTTGAACGGCCATAAATCCTCGATGCTACCACCGCCCCGAGCCAGTACAATAACATCCGCGGTTTGGTTCAAATTGGCCTGTTTGATAGCGCTGATAATCTGAGTGGAGGCATTTTTTCCTTGAACTTCTACGCTGTACATTTCTAACGAGGCTAAAGGATAGCGTCGTTGTAGAGTCGTTACTACATCGTGCAAAGCGGCACCGCTTCCTGAGGTTATAATCGCAATTTTCACGGGAAAGCGACCAATAGGTTTTTTTCGGGAGGGACAAAATAGGCCCTCTTTTAAAAGCTTTTGTTTGAGTTGTTCAAATTGTTGATACAATTCGCCCCAACCCGCTTGTTGCACGCTTTGAACGATAAGCTGGTAGTCTCCACGAGCCTCGTAAAGGCTGAGCTTTCCCTGGGCAACTACTTGTTGGCCATCTTTAAAGGCGTGTGCTAAAGCGTTGTGATGTCCGCGAAAATACACACAGCGAATCTGTGCGGCTTTGTCCTTTAAACTGAAGTAATAATGACCAGAAGCCGGCTTGCTTAAATTGGATAACTCACCAATAACGCAAACCTTACCCATATCTTGTTCAAGCCATATACGAACCTGCTGATTTAGTTGGCTCACACTTATGGGGGGTTGTTCATTGTTCATCAGGTTTATCCAAAATTTGCTGAGATAGAGTTATTAAAAGCACTTAAAAAACCGGAACCCAAAGGATTTTGGGTTTGAGACCGCTTTGTGTCGCCATGGTCTTAATGGGGTTTTAAGGGAGGGCAAAGTGCCAGTTCAGTGTTCTTGAAAGCTGCTCAAGCATTATTTCACCACGAATGCTATTGCCCTTTTTATTCACTCGCGGGCTTGAAACGACAACACCGGCCTTGCCTGGAACCACCGCAACGGTATAGCCGGACACACCGCTCTTAGCAGGCATTCCTGTGTTAACCATATGGGTTCCGGTTTCATCGTAAAGGCCGCAGGTCGCCATAATAGCTAAAGTAATTTTACAGGTTTCAACCGAGATTCGTTGCGCACCCGTTTCTAAATCCCGTCCCCCATTGGCCAATAGGGTGGGAAGGTAGAGCACTTGGTCAATTAAGGCTTCATAAGAGCATAGGCTAAAATACAATTCTAATGTGGTATCCAGGTCGGTGTGTAAATTCTTTTGGCCTTTTAATAAATACGCGAGAGAACGGTTGCGATCGCCGGTGCGCTTTTCACTAGCAAGTACTACAGGATTAATGGCCAAAGTGTGGTTAAACAAGCGCTGTATCCAATAATTTAGCCATGAAAATTGGGAGGCGGCGGTTTTACCGGGTATATGCGAGCACAGTGTAATAGCTCCGGTATTTAACATGGGGTTGGACGGCATTGGGCCAAATTGCTCCAGTCGTGTAATGGAGGCAAAGTCGTCGCCAGAGGGCTCGACCTTAACCCACTGAAAAACTTTCTCCGCGCCTAACTCCTCCAACAAACCAATTAAGGGAACCAGTTTTGCGGTGCTTTGTAAGGTTACGGGGATTAAGGGCTTGTTACTGTATACCAGGGGTTTTTGGTTAAGCTGGTGTACAGCAATAGCCGTAGAGTCCTTATCAACATGCGCCAACTCAGGAATATAGTCTGCGGTGTTGCCTTCGTGGTTTTCAGACGCGTGGCTCACCAATTGCTTTAGTAGTGCAGCTGTTACTGTTTTTGTAGTCATAGGCTTATCAAAAAAAAGACATAGTATGCTAAATTTTTAATAATAAAACAAATGCACGCCTATAAAAGCGTGCATGCGATTAAAATTAACGCGGAAGATTGGGCGAGTCGGGAGCAGAAACAGGCTTCACGTCGTCCGATTTTTTGGCGATTGCATCACTAAAAAACCCACAACCGCATCTTTTCTTACGGATAGCGGTAGTGGCCTCGGCAAGGGCTTCTGTCTGTTCTGTATTTTTTCCCGCGCTTTTAAAGAGCGTCCTCATTACTGACGTGGTTGTAAGAACCACTGAGACAGCGGCCCCGCTTCCCGTTCCTAAAGCGGTCATCGCGCCCATAGAGCTAAACGCCACACCGGCAACAACGACGCTACCGATACCCGACAGTAAAAGAGCGCCGGTAACGCCTAGGGTGAAACCTGCTATTAGTGAAAATAGCAACGTGCCAGCAGCGCCTATTGCGAGGTTGGTAACGCGATTGGAGGTTGGTTTATCATTACTAAAATGCACAAACAAAACGCTGGCTACAAAGGTGGCCGCAATGGTGCCTAATGTCAACGCAACTGCAACTGTTGCTAGCGGCAGGCTTAAAAAAAAGGCGCTGCTGATTACGGTAATAACAATAACCGCCAAGCTCAGGATAAAATACCCGAGATTGGCGTTTTTTCTAAGATAGGACTTTTGTGAAAATAATTTATAAAATGCGAGCTCTAAAGCGGCTAAGACGGTGGGGGCGGCTGTTAAAAATAAGCCAGCCCCAGCCCCGGCAATTGCTCCCAAAAGGTTTCCAACGATGGGAAAAAAGCCGCCTAATACGAATCCCAGGGTCATGCCGATGGTGCTTCCCGCGGCTATAAATGCCACGCTGGTTGTAAATGCGCCGGCAATTCGCGTCCATAGTTTGGCGTTTTTAAGTTGTCCAAGGGAGTTGAGTGCAAAAAAAACACTCCCAAAAACAGCAGCGCCCACGCTTGCCGCAACGACCATTGCAAGTGCCGGGAGCAAAAAATAGGCCAAGGTTGCGGTTAGCAAAGCGCCCAGTCCGGCTGTGGCAATGGTAGAGGCGACCAACGCCAATATGCGGCCACTAAAGCTGCTGCCAAAAGCCCGCAGAGAAAAAAGTACCGTAGCCGATAAAAGCACACTTGCGCCTAAACTGAGCACCATTAACCCAGGAAGGGATACGGCTATTCCAAAATAGCCAACAATCAACGCCGCTGTTAGTGTTGTGAGGCTTGCAAACAGTAGAAAAAGCGCCGATGAGACCAGTTCGACAGCAAACCTGTTGGATTTTTTTTGAGGAATTGCAGGTAGGGTTTTTATTGAGCCAGAACTAGAGCCAGCACGGAATGATTGCACGGAATCAAAAGAGTTAGGGGCTAAGTTCTCAGGGGGAATAGGTGGCTCTAATTGATTTTGGGTTAGTTGTTTAGCATATTCATCTGCATCGCATCCACTTTCTAGCAATTGAGAACAAAGAAGTGTTGCTTCTACTTTTATATTTTGTTGTTCTTCCTTAGTCATTATTTCTTCCTCTTCCCCTTCCTGTTTCTTTATCTCTTCTATCTCCTCTATCTCTGGTTCGTCTTTTTCACTAGAGTAAACTGGTGTTTTTTCTAGACTAATTTGCGACGCTAGCATACTGCTTTGGTTCAAAAGTTCACCGATTCTTTTTAAGATTTACGGTTTGCCTTAGAAGCCCCTTAGCGTAGGAATTCCCAGATTTTTGTGCGTCCTCAAGTAAACCATTCGCCCTATCAATACCATTAAACGTCTTTGCAATTCGCTCAAACTTTCTAAAAAGGCTGTAAAGTGCGGCTTCGTTAATGCCAGCTTTTTCATATCGCTCCACCCACTCAGCCGCAAATAATTTCCAACGCATAAGTCTCTGTAAAGGCTGAATTAGCAGCGATAGAAGCTCATTTTTTTCAGCGTTATTATCTGGAAAAAATTCATTTAGTAATTCATTGAGTTTTAGACAATGACTGGTCATCCAAGACATAGCCTCAACTCTTTGTTGAAATAATAGGGCAGTCGCACGTGCACCCATCAAGGAATAGTTTAAGTTGCTAAAAATTATATCAATGGTAGAGGCATCATCGTTGCTCGTAAAAGACTCGGGAATAATAGCATCCCATAAACCTGTTGTGTCTATCATGGTTTGCAAATGGAGTATAGCTTGTTTTAGAAGCGAGTTATCACTATTTAAACTCTGTAGTATTTCTATGGCACTGCCGAGCTTCAGTGAAAATTTTTCCGACTCCCTAAATTCCATTAAATTATTTTTAAAAAAATCGATGGACTTTATTTGCTCTTTCTTGAGGAGCTCTTTTTTCTCTTCGGACATATTTTTCTCTTTAAAATTAGTTATGTACTTGTGTTTAATTGGGTACTAAAAATTAAATGGATAATTTTTGCAGCGTGTGTAGTCCATTAAAATAATAGAAAAAAATTTTGGTTTGTTGTCGACTGTATTCTATTAAAAAAATATATAATCAGTGTTTAAGCTATAAAGTTTGGGTTTTATTGTAGCATAGAGATTAAATAAAAACAGTCGCTAGTTCGTTTTTATTTAAAGCCCGCACAGCGATTGCAGTCCTGCGTTACGACCGCTTAAGGAAGGGGGCTGTCTTGAGACGGACTTGGGGCATTCGCTGTTGTGTCAACAGTAAAAAACGAGGTGGTTCGTAAGCTTTTAGTTGGCCGATATTGTGCTTGCGGTAGGAATGGTTCGAGCCTTTCTGTGGGTAACTGCAGCGTTTCAATCAACTGTTGCAAGCCATGATTGTCGTAATTGGATAGCTGCGTTAACACCATGCGGTAGGCGGAACGAAAATAATTATCAATTTTTTCTAATAAAACACGGACTTTGCGTAGCTCTTCGGGCTTGTCAAATAAATTATAAATAACCAGCACTTGTTTATCGCGTATGTTTAGATCATCGGTTAGAGACGCTATCAATTCAATACAGGCGTGACTAAGAAAAGTTTTTTTCTCCAATTCAATTAGCTCTGTGGGTTTAAATCGTGCGTGTTCTATTTTTTGTTTGCTGGTGTATAAAAAAAAGAACAATTCCCGGCCTTTGTATTTTAAAGTATTCGCAATTAAGTCTAGGGTTCGAAAGCACCTTCGAAAAATAAAATCCGCTTTTCTTTTATCCTCATCAAGCAGCCAGGGGCTTTTCATGACTAATATTTAACCACTTAATATTGAGTTATTTTTGATCATTATTCTTTCAATTAGCCAGCAATATACCGATTATTCCCTTGCCGTGTATTGAGCGGATTATTTAACGACTAATAAAAAAATAAATTACACCCAAAACGAGATAGCGATACGCTTGTGCTTCATTATCTCTAATCGCTCCGCCGACTCTTTTTTAAGCTGTGCTATCACTTTTTTAAAAAAATGCGTGTGCACTAGATTTATCTTTCATGAGTTATTTGGGCTTGCTGCTTGCGGCTTTTCTATGTTTTCATCATCAATAGATGACTTTGAATTATTTATTTTAACTAGTTGCTCTTTATAAAAAATAGAAGCAGCCAGTGGTTTAATTGTGTTTTTACTAAAAAAAGACTTAATAACATCTTTGAATTTTTCAAAAACACTTCTTTTATCACATAATCGCTTAGCTAATGAATTATTATATTGAAGAGTTAAATCAGTGTTTTTATAATCAATAATTCCTGTGTTTATATTAGGCTTTAAATGAATACGACTTTGTAATCTTAATAAGCTGCTATTATCAATATTAGTAACAGAGTTATTTTTTTTACCTGTTGGTGGTTTGTCAATGCTCATTAAATCAATGCTTTCTTCAATATAAATACCTGCATTATTCATAAAAATATTTAGTTTTGTTACAGTGCTGCCCATAAAATAATTTTCATCTTTGCTTTCTATAGCATCACTTAACGAACGTTTAGCTGCGTACATTAACCCGTGTTGATGCATAACACGAATTATATTTTGTAATAATTTTTCAGTCATTTTTTCAGGATGAGAAAATGATAGTAATTCTTCTGTGAATAATTTGTGAATATGCTCTTTCTTTAATTGATTATGAATAATTAAGTCAATTAATTTTTCTTTTAATAAGCCTTTGTCATAGGGTTTAAACAATAAACTAGTTAAGTTTTTTTCTTTGCAGCCAGATTCTTCAGCTAATTTAAGCAATGTGTTTATACTTAATGTATCCGATATATCTAAATACTTTTTAAAAACATCTCTTAATGGACGGCCATTAACTGTTATTTGTGAAAAATCTCTGCGTATATCACGCAAACAGAATTCTATATTATCTTGGAACTCAGGCTCTTTAGTCATGAAGCTACGATTTCTAATTAAATTACCATTAGTATTATTTTTAGTCATAACTACTCTCTTTAATATTTTAGTACTTTAATATTAGCAAAAAAACATTAAGTATTTATTAAATTTTTTTAATAAGGTTAGGTTATAGACGTTAGTTCACTAAATTATTTTTATATCACTTCTCATCCACGGCGTTTTCATGAGTAATAATTGATCATTAGTGATGAGGAAAATAAAATAAAATTCTAATCCCTTTCCACCCAAATTTATCCTGAACTATGAAACCAACAATACAGAAACTTTTGCCCCATATTTTAGGCGAGCAGAAAAAAAACAACCATTTTTCTTACATGAAGTTGATCCTAAACCATCAGCTAAAAATTAATCTTGCTAAATAATCAAGATTCCAGCCAACTAACTTTAAATTTAATCGGAGACTTCTTTTTTTTCCTTTAGGCGGCTTTGATTTTACAAGATTGAATAAAAACCTTTTTGTTCTTGCAAAGTTCTCAGCCGCATTTTCTTCGTATTTTTTATCTTTGTCATCATTTAAGTGCACATCTAAACACCAGTGCATTGCTTCCACGCCCCAGTGACCACGCACATAGCTTGCTAATTTGGAGTTTAATTTGTCATGATCAGTTAAATAGTAACGCCATTCAGTACTTGTCTCTTTTGTATATTTACTTGAGCTAATTGTTTCAGTAGCAATAATGGTCTTCATTTGAGTAAATCCTAATTTTTGGATATCTTGAGGAACATCAAAGGCAAAACAGCGCCGGCGAACACAGCGCCCATGAGATTCATCAAAATAATCATCCACTACATTATCCATTGATTTACCTTGGTTTTGAGAATATTTTTCAATAGCTTCAAATAATTTAGGCTGATTCTTCTTTAGCCCGATAACATAATGTGCTTCTTGTTCTAAAATTTTAGAGATGATTTTTTCATTGCAGCCCATAGCATCTAAAGAAACGGTTGCTCCTTCCAGGTCTAACAGCTCAAGCAGTAATGGAATAGCCGTTATTTCATTTGATTTACTATCCGTTTTCACCTCACCTAAAATAATACTATTTTCAACGCTCCAGGCACTAACCATTTGTATTGCTTTGACTCCCTTCGCATCACACTTGCTGGCACGTAATGTTTTCCCATCAATGGGCACTTGATCTTCCTTTTTTCGCTCGGGGTTAGATGACCAAACAACATCGCGTATTAACCTACTCCAACAAGCCGGAGAAATGATAATAAACGCGCGTCGATAAGTGCTGTAGCTAGGAAGGCCATGGCTAAGGTCAATATACTTCCTCAGCCAATCTTGGTGACTTTCCGCCCATAAGACAATATCTTCCCAGCCTTCCGCTCCGCAAAAAATGGCGCAAACGGCAATAAACAAAATAGTGGCTAGAGGATGAATGACTTTTTTAGAGTCTCGTGGGTCATTAAATTGATTTAGCTTGTCAATAACATCAGACATTTGTTAACAAAATCCATTTATAAAAATGGAGAGTATACAATTTTTTAGTGAAATATTATGCCTAAATTTTACTCATGAAAACGCCGTGATCAAGCAGCGCACCATTTCTGATAGAGGTATTTATCCATTCTGGTAACCGCAAACTAGCAAAGGCCTCTTGCGCATCGAGCAAACTTAAACGCTTATTGGGGTCGGGGTCGCTCATCGCCTTTAAAAAAGCATGCAGTTGGCTTTCGATATGCGGCGCTTCGAGCGTTTTGAACGTAAACGTTGGATTTTTTGAAAACCTAATAATGTCCATTTTTGATTTAAGCTCTAAGAAGTCGTCCGCTCCCCACAAAAGGCCAAACACTAGCGCTAGCGCATAAACGTCCGCCTTAAAATCGGGCGTGTTACCGTTCCATACTTCGCTGGGTATAAAATTAATGGTACCAAGTACAGTATTGGGTGATGAAAGGTAGGCGGAGCCAAAATCAAAAATAGAGCTGCGAAACTTCTCATCAATTTTTATATTTTCGGTTTTAATGTCGCCGTGCACTATACCAAATAAATGGCACTGCTCGTACAGGTTTTTTAATAAGTTTTCAATGATTGCAAGCTTATGTCGCAAACAATAGACCCCCGGGTTGCGCGAGGATATCTCTAATAAATTAAACAAATCTATGCCTTTTAACTGCTTCATTAAAAACCCGTATTCATCACCCAGTTTAACCGGGTAGGTGGCTCCCAAAAATGGCGGGGTTAGTAAAGGTTCTCGATAAATAGTAGTAATATCTTCAGGGGTGAATCCCTGTTGCGCTCCTGGGGTGAAAATTTTAATGACGCGTGATTTTGGCCAGTTTTTAGGCACAAAAATCAGAGATTTGTCTTGGTTTAGGCTTTCTTTTAACACCCCTAGCACAACGTACACCGTGCCATTAGCCCCCGCCTCTAAAGGATTTCTGGAATAGACTCCCGTAACTGTTTCTTGTTTTTTAAGCGAGGTGTAGCGAACAAGAGGGTGGGTTAATGAAAAAGCCTGCGCTTTTTTATTGGCGATAACGTTAAAAAGCGTCTCGGATTCTAAGTGATTTTCCGATGGGTTGTGTGCAAAATAATTTTTTAATAAATTGCTTTGCGCGACTGTTAATTGCGTGGGGTCGATAACCTCAATATGTGTAGCTTCACTAGGGTCTGTTAGTCGGTTCATCGTATTAAATTCCTTTTAAATAATAATCCTTGTCAAACAGCAATTTTAGTATGAGTTCATTAGGCTAATTTAGAGAGAAAAATTTTCTCCTAAATAAACAGCACGCACTTGTTGATTGTCCAATATTTCTGCGGGTGTTCCCGCGCACAGCAAGCTTCCTTGATTGACTATGTACGCTCTTTGGCAAATATCTAAGGTTTCTCGAACGTTATGGTCTGTTATCAAAACACCAATATTTTTTGCGCATAAATGACTAATTATTTTTTTTATATCCAGAACCGAGATAGGGTCGACTCCGGCAAATGGTTCGTCTAATAATATATATTTAGGTTCAATGGCTAACGCTCTGGCAATTTCAACCCGTCGGCGCTCACCTCCAGAAAGACTCATCCCCAGGCTTGTGCGAATATGGGTAATGTGAAACTCCACCAACAGCTCTTCAAGTTTTCTGAAGCGCTGCGTATCGCTTAACTCTTTACGAAGTTGCAATACCGCCAACAGATTATCGGCAACGGACATTTTACGAAACACCGAGGCTTCCTGGGGTAGATAGCCGATGCCTTGGCGTGCGCGAACGTGCATAGGCGCCTGTGTCACGTTTTTGCGGTCCAAGATGATAGAGCCCTTATCGCAGGTTTGCAAACCCACAATCATGTAAAAGCAGGTGGTTTTACCCGCGCCGTTTGGGCCAAGTAAACCCACGCACTCCCCTTGATTGATGCGAATGCTAACATCGTTAACCACTTTTTTACTCTTGAACGCTTTATGCAGATTGAGGGCTTCTAAAGTACTCATAATTTCTTACCTGGGTAAATAATAATTTTTGTTCGTTTAGTTCCTTGGCTTTCAGAAACAACGTGCTGTTTAACCGTATCGTAGATAATGGTGGGCGCGGAAAAGGAGTTGCTTCCTTGGACAATACGCGCTTGGCCAATTAATTTAATTACATTACGCTGAGGATAGTAATGTATGACTTGAGCGTAGGCGTGCAATAGGGGTTTTTTGGGGGATGTTTTTTCTGAATAATGAACCAGTACGGTTGGTAACCCTTGTGCTTGAGCGTAAATAAGTCTGTTATTTTTGTCCCCTTGAGTCATTACTTTGTGCGCGCTAAGGTGCGTGGTTCCTTGCTCAAACTGCACATTGCCATGGTAGGTACCACTATGAGTTAATTGATTCAAATCGACCCTATCGGCAGCCAAATGCGCTATTTGTTGCCGGTCACTGGGCAAAGCAAAAGCCAGGGCGGGGGAAAAAATTAATAATAAACATCCAAACTTAGCTTTTTTTAGGGTCATATAAAGCTCGAATTTTGCTTAATAATACTACACGTTTACTATCCAAATACGCCTCCATTCCTACCGCATGAATAGTGGCTCCCGGTTGTTTATAGGTTATTGGCAGCGTAGTGCTTGCTTGTTTTTTACTCGGAAAATAATCAAGCTTTTCTGTTTCAAAGCTGCTTTCTGGGCTGTGCACTCCTGCATTCTGATGCATGCGCACCTTATCTATTAGGGTGATTTGCTCCCCTTTATTAATCGAGATTGCCGATAATGCGCGAATAGTCCAATCGGGCTTACCAGGCTCGCTTATTACAATATAAGGTTTGGAAAAACGAGCCGTATCGTTGTGCGGAATGTGGTGCATTTCACTGCTTTCCAAGTAATTGATTAATGCGCCGCTGTCATTAAATTGGCGAATTCGTAAATTGTAGACAATGGAGTCAGCGGTAGTAGCTAAGGTTCCCTCATCAAGACTCGGAGTTTTATGCGTGCTTGTAAAATAGCCACGGCAACAGGCTATTGCTAATAATATGGAAAAAAACCAACCGGCTTGCTGGCTTAGGCTCATGATTCTAAATAGCGTTGTAAAGCACCATCAAATTTTCCTTGTGCGGTTAAAATCAAGTCGCACACCTCGCGCACGCCCCCATTGCCTCCGGATTTAAGCGTGATGTAATCGGCAACCTCTTTTACATGGCTAACCGCGTTTTCAACGGCGATACCCAGACCCACTTGCTTTATAATAGCAATGTCCGGTAAATCATCACCAATATAAGCGTATTCATCATCTGCAATAGATAATCGTTGTTTCAACGTTGAAAACGCTTCTCTTTTATCCACACAGTTTTTAAAATAGTGCTCAATGCCTAACTGCTTCATTCTATGTTCTATAACATCGCTGCGTGAGGTCGTGATAATCGCAACGTGAATGCCCGCGGCCATTAATAGTTTCAACCCCATGCCGTCTTGAACATTAAAAGCTTTGGTTTCATAACCGTGATCATTTAGAAACAATAAGCCGTTAGTAAGCACTCCATCAACATCGGATATTACGCATTTAATTTTTTTAGCTTTTTCAATAATTGGCTTCATTTTAATTTCCATCAGTAGATTGAGGTTAGATAACATTTGCTCGCAATAAATCGTGTAGATGCAATACCGCAGTTGGTCGCATGCGCTCATCCGTAATAACTAAGCTTGTTATACAAAATTGTTGCATAATTGCTAAAGCCTCAGCGGCAAGCATGCCCTTTTCAATAGTTTTGCACCCTTTATTCATTACCTGGCTGAGTACGGTGGTGTTTATATCAAGTTGCTCTGATAAACTACGACGAATATCACCGTCCGTAAATATTCCAGTTAAAACCCCGTCGTTATTGACCACACACGTCATACCCAGTTTTTTGTCGTTTACTTCCAGCAAAGCCTCACGCACGGTCACGTTTTCGCAGACGACAGGAACGTCACGGCCGGTGTGTAAAAGTTCATCAACATGCAGCAGCAGACGTCTGCCTAAAATACCGCCAGGATGAGACAGGGCAAAATCCTCAGGCTTAAAGCCACGAGCGTTGAGTAAGGCCACCGCCAATGCGTCACCCATAACCAAGCTAACCGTTGTGCTAGTTGTTGGGGCAAGCCCTAAAGGGCAGGCCTCTTTTTCAATAGTAATATCTAAGTTTACGTCGGATTTTTTGGCTAATAAAGAATGGCAGTTTCCGGTTAGACTGATTAATGAAACACCTAAGCGCTTCAATAAAGGGAGTAGCGTTAGAATTTCTTGCGTTGAGCCGGAGTTGGATATTGCTAAAACAGTATCGAACGGGGTGATCATCCCTAGGTCACCATGGCTTGCTTCCGCTGGGTGCATAAAAAAAGCAGGCGACCCCGTACTTGCAAAGGTTGCCGCAATTTTTTTACCAATATGACCGGATTTTCCCATTCCCGTTACAACAATTCGTCCCTTTGTTTCTAGCAACAAAGTGCAGGCTTTATCAAAACGCGCATCAATACGACTTTTTAATTGCAGCACTGCTTGGCCTTCATTTTCAATTACGGCGATGCCTAATTTACAAAAATCCATAAAATTATAGTATTAGAATAAATGGCGTCCATTCTAACACAATAAATGCAGGGACTTTAACAATACATAAGCCGCTACCGGTAAAATTTAGAGAGAATCAAAAGCAATGGCCGACTAACGCTCACGAGAGCTTTGTCGCAACAACAATACGATCGTAGGACAGGCTTATTTTACAACATACGAAAGAGCGATTCGGCCTTTGTCTGACAAAAAACTATCGCATTCTCTATCACGTATCTACAGCAATACGCTTGAATGTTATTCTCCATTTGGATGATATGCTACAGAATAGGGTTGCCCATAATACTTAATTAAATTATCCACAACATCTAAATTTGGTACCGTGCCATTTATAACCTTGCCATTGGAAATTTTATCACGATATTGCATCAGTCTTAGCTTATCGGTATTCAAAAAGGCAATCGTAGCATAGACATAATCATTCCAAAGTATGGGTGCATTTTCAGGCTCATTTGGATTGAGAGAATGATCAAAGCGCATATTCGCTACAGCATATTCGTTATTAAACGCATACATTTGACCCGCATGCCACGTTGCAACCCGTGACTGCCCATTTGTAAGTACTCTTTCATTTTGATCAAGATATTTATCAATCAATAATCCCATTTCATGGTAACAGCCAATTTTGGCATAGTGTCGCCAGCCATTCTCACCTTGATCAAAACTATCATAGGGTAATCGTCCCTAAAAATAATTGATGCCAAAAGTAGAATTTTCTCGTACCCTTTACGCAGGAGATTCTGCATGAAAAAATCAAAATTTAGTGACAGTCAAATTATGTCGATCATCAAGCAAAGTGAAGCAGGCGTACCTGTTCCAGAACTTTGTCGTGAACATGGCATGAGTTCAGCAACGTTTTATAAATGGCGTGCAAAATATGGTGGCCTGGACTTGCCGATGATGACCCGACTAAAAGAGCTCGAGTCTGAAAATGCTCGTTTGAAGAAGATGTACGCTGAAGAGCGCCTAAAATCTGAGATTCTTCGCGAGGTGCTTGAAAAAAAGTAGTTAAGCCATCCAGTCGAAAGCAGCTTGCACAGAAAGCCGTGCAGGAAAAATTTATCTCCGTACGGATGGCCTGTTGTTTATTTAGCATCAGTGAAACTTGCTATCGTTACCAATTGAAGCTGAATGATGAAAATGCTCATATTGCAAACTGGTTGTTGCATTTGACTGAAAATAATCGCAATTGGGGTTTTGGCCTTTGTTTTTTATATTTGCGTAACGTTAAAGGTTACAAATGGAACCATAAGCGTGTTTATCGTATTTATAGAGAGCTCGAGCTGAATTTAAGAATCAAACCCAAAAAGCGGTTAATTAGGGAAAAGCCAGAGGCGCTAACGGTTCCTCAAGCAATAAACGAATGCTGGTCAATGGATTTTATGCATGATCAGTTACAAAACGGGCGTAGTTATCGTTTATTTAACGTGATTGATGACTTCAATCGAGAAGGCCTTACCATTGAAGCTGACTTCTCTTTGCCTGCTGAGCGTGTGATTAGGGCGCTTGATCAGGTTATTGAGTGGCGTGGTAAGCCTTTTCAGATACGTTGTGATAATGGACCTGAATATATCAGTCACTTGCTTACACAATGGGCTGAAAAACACAAAATAACGCTATTGTTTATTCAGCCAGGCAACCCACAACAAAATGCCTATGTTGAGCGTTATAACAGAACCGTACGATATGATTGGTTAAACCAGTATTTATTTAGTACGATCGAGGAAGTTCAGAATATGGCCACAAAATGGTTGTGGTCTTATAACAACGAACGGCCTAACATGGCGATTGGAGGTATACCGCCCAGACAAAAACTGAAATTAGTAGCTTAGTTTCTACTTTTAGCGTCAGTTAAAAATGGGGGGATTACCATAGGACATAGCTAAAAGCCGTTGTTGTTCTGCGGTAGAAATACTACAGCTCGCAGAATAGGGTGTTGGCATTAGTATACAGAGCAATACTGTCGTTAAAAAAATTAGTATTTTCATGATTTATTCATTGTGAGAAAAAAGTAGAGAATATTTTTACCCAAATCACCGTTCGCCAGATTGAATATCTTACTAATAGTGTCGAGTAAGGTCATAGGTTTGTGAAAAAAATCACCAAACCTATGAAAGGATTTGAAGCGTTTCATTTTGCAGAGGCGACATTAGCGGGGATTGAACTACACCACATGCTGCAAAACGAACAACATAAAGAGTCTGCCAATCAAACTGTATTTAAACAGTTCTTCGGACCCGCTGCATGAGCGCGCCCAAAGTAAGTACGGCTTACGCCTTTTATATTGATTTAGGGAAAGCCACTGCGGGTGCATTCGTATCGACTTTGATTGTTGGTGAACTTTTGGGAGTAAATAGTCCAGCTGGATGGGCGGTGGCGGCGACGTCTTTTAAATCGCTTACTATTGAGCTTATATTACTTTGCAAGCGTCGATAAGCTATGAACTTTTCTTTACCAGGATTCATTTCCAAATGTGCTATAGCCGCGCCAATTCCTCCGACCACTAAGCCACCAAAGGCTCCGTATATACTAAAACCTACGATCATTCCTATGGGGGCGCCCGTTGCAATAATAAATGAAAGAACCACGGCAACTACAGATAGGGTTGTAATGGCAATAATTGAAACCAGAAGGGTGTTATGTAACGTCATATATCTATTACTATGTTTTTTTGCTTTCAGGTGATTGATATATGCAGTTACATTTTCAGTTGAGCTTTCTTTCAGTAGAGATAATAATATTTCTAAATCCTTAGTAAGTTCTTCTGGTTTTCCAACACGTACATACGCATCTATAAGCCTAAAAGCTTCGTTCCTATTTAATTTTATCTCCCTTTCTATTGTAGAATTTAGACGGGATTCTTTGTTAACATTACATAAATTCTCTATATGTTTCTTTAGATCAGCTACTTGCTGACTTATTTCGATGCGTGTATTTGACATTAAAATCTTCTGTTGGCTGATACACTAGAATAAATGATAATAATTAAGGAAATATTAACGCTTTGTCGCAAACATTACAAAAGGTGTAAGTCGTACTTATGTTGGGCGCACTCATGCAGCGAGTCCGAAGAACTGTTTAAACATAGTTTGATTGGCAGATTCTTTATGCTGTTCGTTTTGCAGCATGTGGTGTAGTTCAATCCCCGCTAATGTCGCCTCTGCAAAATGAAACGCTTTCAATCCTTTCATAGGTTTGGTTATTTTTTTTACAAACCGATGACCGTGCTCGACACTATTATTAAGATATTTGATCTGGCGAACGGTGATTTGGGTAAAGATACCCCAAGCATAAACAGTAATGCTAAATGCAGGTTGAACGTGTCAATGCCCGCTTTGTTGGCACCACTTTTACCCATGGTGATTTTATCAGGAATGCCACTGGAATTAATTATCTTCTCAAAAAATGCTCGCGCTGCTGGCTCGTCACGCTTTTCTGACAGCATGAAATCAACCGTATTGCCTTCTTTCTCAACAGCACGATAGCTCAATGAGTAAGCCAGGTACCATCTTCCCAGCATCAATACGATGTCCTGTTTAAAATGTTTTCATTTGAAGCTGACCATCCAAAACTCCTGAAAAATTGGGCAATTCTAGCAAATTTACCAATTTTCTGCGCAAAACCGAGCAAAATAATATTTGCTCAAGTATTACTATCTAATTTGGCTGTATTAAGTTGTTAATTACTTCTCTACAATAATCGTTGCTTTTTTACCTACAGTTAAATCTAAATTATAACCACTTATCGGCGGTAATTTAACACGATAGGTGTGATGTGGTTTGGCAATTAAACGAATATCGGTTTGGCCGCAGCCACTACCCGCGGCTATTATACATTGGATTGAAACGGTGTGAGGTCCAGGAGTTATTATGTGAGAATTTGTATGCAAGCCATCAATAGCATACACATAAGCTATGTAGGTAGGTTGCAGCAAAAATCCCTTAACCAATATACTGCCTAAATAAGGCATTAAATCAGATGAATCTTTTATATAGGCTACGTCAGAATTTTGTGCTGAAGGAATAGGATATTGGTGAGTGGAAGTGCAACCACTTATTAAAAAGCAAATGAATATTATATTTAAACGAATAGTTTTCAAACGGCACTTTGATTAAGGTCAAATAATATTCAAATTATACAATAATTATATCTTTAATTCAAGATTTATTCTTAAAAAGTTAACTTTATTCATTTAGTAAATTACAGCAATACGATTCAAATGTTCCCAAGTAGTATTGCTTAGAGAAAAAATTCTTGGGAACACGTTATTAGTGATGCTATAAGCATAGCTTGACCTCGAATACAGGTGCTAGCTTACAACCACTTTAACCGTGTTGCGGAAAAATTTTAAAAGAATCAATAAACTCTTTCCAGGCTTTGTAAGTTAAATTAAATATAGTTAATTGAATTTTAAATGACCGATAAATTGTATATAATTGACGTTTTTAACTTCGGTCATATTTATGGGATATTCAACAGATTTAAGAGGATCCGTTTTACGCTTCATTGATTCAGGAAACTCAATTAAGGCAGCATGTAAATTATTTAGTGTCAGTCGTTCATCAATCCAACGCTGGAGAAGCAGGTTAAGCAAAGCAGGGACAATAGAGCCCAAGCTACGCATCAAATCTCCCTATAAAGTGGATGCATCAGCTTTAAAGGCTTACATTTCCGCCCACCCTGATGCTTACCTCAATGAAATTGCTGCGCACTTCAATGTCACTGCTTCAGGGATATCAAAAGCATTGAGTCGTCTGAAAATCACACGCAAAAAAAAACTTCGCTCTATGCTGAAAGAGATGAATCCAGACGACAAGAATTTGTAGAAATTATTTCACAATACCCATCAGAAAAACTGGTATACATTGATGAGTCTGGAATTGATAAGTTTATGTCTTGAGAATAGGGGTGGGCCTTAAAAGGACAAAAAGTGATTGGTGAAATCTCTGGTAGACGCTATGCCAGGGAAAGCTTTGTGGCTGGGTTGAATGGGGGTCGGCTGATTGCGCCGTTATGTTACACAGGTACCTGTGACACAATATTGTTTAATTTTTGGTTGGCTAATTTTTTATTACCCACATTAAACCAAGGTCACATTCTGGTGATGGACAACGCAACATTTCATAAATCAGAAGAAACGCGTCTACTTATCAATAATGCAGGATGTGAGCTACTTTTTTTGCCACCGTACTCGCCAGACCTTAATCCCATTGAAAAATGTTGGGCGAATCTCAAGAGTAAAATCAAAAAAGTTATTGCTCAATTTTCATCCCTGTCAGAGGCTGTTGATTATGCGTTTCAAATAGATCAATTAAAATTCAAGTGACTATACCTGATAACGATTAGCGTTGTTAATGATGAACTTAGTGTTATTTTTTACGCCTTTATCACTAGCCTGAAACCAAAAAACTACTATGTATTTTTGATAGTTAACAATTAAAATGGCGTGAGTTATAGTCGGTTTATTGCGTGTTGCTTGAGTATTAACACGATAATATGCGGGATTCTTTTTTATTTTGGGTGCTGAGGAGTAGACTAATTTTGGCGCACTCTCGTAAGGATATACCTGTTGAATTTCGTCCTGAAAAAGTTAATTAATAATGGTTTTAGACACTTTTGGTGAGTCTGAGGTGATTGGAGTAACGCCTACTCTATACATAGCAACGACCGCGGGCGTGTAGCCAATAGTAAGGCTGGAATAAGTGGTCCATAATTGAATGTCATTTTTCAATAACTGGGTTGGGTAACCTTTCACTCTAGGGTATTTAATCTGAAAAGTCCCAAACCGACCTTGATTGATTATTTTACTAGTAAAATAATCCTGGCTATTGAGAGCGAAGGAAGGTAGAGAAATAATGAGTAGTAAACCAATCCTCGTAATAATTTTTTTCATGACTTTTATCCAATTAAAATTAAAAAATTTCAAACGCAAGCCTTGTTTGATTGCAATTTTATCAGCTTTATCTCTCAACAGCACCATCTATTAATTAGACACCTAATAATTAAATAATTTTGTATCTAAACAAAGACTGTTTAAGTACTTTTTACTACTTAGGGTTCTTTAAAATACCGTGGTACTTTTATGTCGTTCGTACGTTAAGTCCCAATAATAGAAATTCAATTATTTTACAATAGCTTACGAAATTATTTGGCATTAGTGAAAAATCAATTTAACGGCTGAAACCTATACTGGCAAAGGGTTGTAGGGATGTGATGGAAAATTTCGTATCTTCCTGCACAGAACCCCTAGATCCTGTCGTAAAAAACTCCGTAGAAGCCGTTTAAAGCCTTTTTGAGCCAATCTTAGCTTAGTTCTGTGGGTAAGACGGAGGTACAATAGCCTCTTTGCCTGGCTCATCGTTGTTTTTTTTAGCAAACATACCACTCTGAGCAACAACGTTAACTCTAGCATCTGACGTCGAATCACCTTGTATTTCATCATGCTCGATAACACTACGAGCTGACTTCGCTTTACTAAAAAAGGGTTTAGCTAAATCACGTAGATTCTCCGGTAACAGTTCTTTAATCCGTGCAAAGACAATCTCATCATGGGTTTTGATATATATCACTTGTAATTCTACGCAACCTTCAAATGCAAAGTCACAAACCGTTTCAACGGAGTCTCCAAGCACAATCGAAGCAAGACTTGAGCAACTTTCAAATGCAAAGTCACCAACCGTTGTGACGGAGTCTCCAAGCACAATTGAAGAGAGACTTGAGCAATTCCAAAATGCACCGTAACCAATCATTTCAACGGAATCTCCGAGCGTTATCGAAGCAAGACTTGAGCAATTCTTAAATGCATAGTCACCAACCGTTTTAACGGAGTTTCCAAGCGCAATCGAAGCGATACTTGAGCAACCGCCAAATGCACAGTAACCAATCTTTTCAACGGAATCTCCGAGCGTTATCGAAGCGAGACTTGAGCAACCGTCAAATGCATGGTCACCAACCGTGGTGACGGAGTTTCCGAGTGTCATCGAAGCAAGACTTGAGCAATAGTAAAATGCAAAATCACCCACCGTTGTGACTGACTCTCCAAGCGTCACCAAAGCGAGACTTGAGCAACCGTTAAATACACGGTCACCAACCGTTTCAATACCTTCTGACAAAATCACGGCGGTTATATTAGAGCTCTTGCATAACCTCAGCATTTAATTAAACTTCTTATTTTTTGGCAAGGAAGTTGATGAAGTTCGAACAAATAAAAGAGGAACCCGCGGAAGGATTTCGTAGGCTCACAGGAGTTAAACGTACAACTTTTGATGTTATGACAAGCATTTTGAGAGAAGCGGAAGCCCTATTAAAATCTCACGGAGGTAAGCCTAATAAATTAGGCATCGAAGATAGGTTGCTCATGGCGTTGGAGTATTTGCGCGAATATAGAACATACTTTCATATTTCGCGTAGTTATGGGATTAGTGAAAGTGCTTGTTATCGTAATATACGCTGGGTTGAAGATACGCTGATTAAAGATGGAAAATTCTCATTGCCTGGACGTAAAACCTTGTTAAAAAGTGATGTTGAATATGACGTTGTACTGATTGATGCGACTGAAACGCCCATTGAACGACCTAAAAAAAACAAAAACATTTTTATTCAGGGAAAAAGAAGAGACACACGCTAAAGACACAAATTATTGTAGATAAAAAGAAAAAAACCGTTATTTGTACAAATTTCACTAACGGTAAGCGGCATGATTTTAGGTTGTTTAAGGAATCAGGTGTTCATATTCACCCAGAGATTCGAAGTCTTACAGACACCGGCTACCAAGGAATACATAAGTTACATCAAAATTCAGCATTACCCAAGAAAAAAACGAAAAAGACCCCACTGACCAAAGAGGATAAAAAGAACAATCGTGAATTATCGAGTGAGCGTGTTTTGAATGAAAATGTAATTGGTATGATTAAACGATTTAAAATCGTCGCTGATCGTTATCGAAATAGACGAAAACGATTTGGTTTAAGATTTAATTTGATTGCAGGAATTTATAATTTTGAGCTTTAAAAATGGTTATGCAAGAAATCTATTAAAATCTCACGGAGGTAAGCCTAATAAATTAGGCATCGAAGATAGGTTGCTCATGGCGTTGGAGTATTTGCGCGAATATAGAACATACTTTCATATTTCGCGTAGTTATGGGATTAGTGAAAGTGCTTGTTATCGTAATATACGCTGGGTTGAAGATACGCTGATTAAAGATGGAAAATTCTCATTGCCTGGACGTAAAACCTTGTTAAAAAGTGATGTTGAATATGACGTTGTACTGATTGATGCGACTGAAACGCCCATTGAACGACCTAAAAAAAACAAAAACATTTTTATTCAGGGAAAAAGAAGAGACACACGCTAAAGACACAAATTATTGTAGATAAAAAGAAAAAAACCGTTATTTGTACAAATTTCACTAACGGTAAGCGGCATGATTTTAGGTTGTTTAAGGAATCAGGTGTTCATATTCACCCAGAGATTCGAAGTCTTACAGACACCGGCTACCAAGGAATACATAAGTTACATCAAAATTCAGCATTACCCAAGAAAAAAACGAAAAAGACCCCACTGACCAAAGAGGATAAAAAGAACAATCGTGAATTATCGAGTGAGCGTGTTTTGAATGAAAATGTAATTGGTATGATTAAACGATTTAAAATCGTCGCTGATCGTTATCGAAATAGACGAAAACGATTTGGTTTAAGATTTAATTTGATTGCAGGAATTTATAATTTTGAGCTTTAAAAATGGTTATGCAAGAAATCTATTATAAAAGAGGATGTGGAGCAATCTAAAATTTTAGAAAATATGTCTTTGTCACGCCTGGGTGAAAACTCAACAATAGTTATTAAAAATTTTACAAGTTTATCCGCGGTCAAGCCTTTTTTACAGGAATTTTACAAGCAAATTTTTGCAGTAGAAATGCAGCGGATGTGTAATGACAAATCACTATGGCCACGCGTTAATAATTATAAGTGCTTTTGTGACTATTTTTCTATAGGCATACACACTCAGTTAAAGCATTTGCATTAGGAGAACGATTATGGAAATTTTTACTACCCTAATAATTTGTACGGCAATATTCGGCATGGCGTCTATCGCAGCGGCATTTATCCATCAACTGTTAGTGAGTCGCGATAAGGATTTGTACGACAAAGCACAACTAAGAGCGATTAGACAGGAGGCGGGCGAGCTGACTCAACTGCGTGAACAAATGAAACAACGAAATTGTTCCGGTGATATTCGCTGCAAAATTTTGCAGCAACAATCGGAGGACGTTGCGCATCTTGATGCGCGTATTGCACATGTATTTAGGTGCAAGGAAAAAATTATTCAAAAATACGCGAATCTTGCCATCCAGCCGGTTTTAGAGTTGGCTGAAAAAGATGCCCTACCACCTATTGCCGAGCCGGCAAGCCTACAGGACGCAATCAAGAAGGACTTAAACTCCTTGGATGCAGAGTTGCTCAGCTTGCAGCAGCAACGCCGCCACATCTGGCAGAGTGAGACTGGATTGCAACACGATTTAGTGAGCGAGGAAAATGCGCACAATCACCGGTTGGATGATCTGTATGACAAGCACAGCACGCTGATTGAAAAAGCTTATGCTTCACAGGCCGATGTTAGTGGCACGCTTGCAGCGATGAATATGCGTTCATCTTCTGAAATATTCAGCAATATTATTCGAAACCCCTTGCAAGTTTTAAAAACCTTTTTGTTTCAGCGCTCGAGGGAAAGTACGTTTGATACGAGCCAACAAGAGGTATTAGCCGTCAAGGTGGCAGAAGAGGATATTAATAATGAGTTTGCGTTAGAGTCGAACAATCACGCGGGGAAAAGCCGAGCCACTTCGTTAACTTTATGAGGGGAAGTTGGTCGAGGTAAATTGCACTCGGTTTTATCCCTAGTGCAATGGTCGAAGTTTAGCGAAGGTTAGAGCACGGCTTCAAAGGAGCTTGTATCGTTGAGCGCTCATAGAACAGGGTCGTAGTTCAACAGAAAAAGGTTGTCCGTTGAACGCGGTTGTTGGTGCGCCACGCTAGGAAATTGCAACGCGCTCTTGCTCCGTTTGCATAAATAATGTTTGTGTAGGGAACGCGCACTCCGCATTATTGGCCGCAATAATTCGTAAAATTTTTAAATACACATCATGCTGTACATTCTGAAATTTAATCCACTGCGTTGTTTTGGTGAAAGCGTACACTAGAAAATTAAGTGAAGAAGGGCCAAACTCCACCAAATTGACAAAGTAGGTTTGAGTGGTATCAATATCATTATGTTCGCTGAGCATTTTTTTTACTTGATGGGTGATTGCGTCAATTTTGTCCGCATCCTGATACCGCAGACCAACCTTTGTTTTAATCTGCCTATTGAGCATTCTTGATGGATTTTCAACGCTGATTATTAAAAAATTGCCATTTGGAACGTACAAGGGTCGTTTATCAAAAGTTCGTATACGCGTAACACGCCAGCCAATAAATTCAACAGTTCCCTCTATTTCTTTATCCGGGGAACGAATCCAGTCGTCTACTTTAAATGGGCGGTCTAGGTATATAACAAGACCCCCAAAAAAATTACTCAGCATATCCTTGGACGCAAAGGCAATAGCCGCACCACCAATACCCCCGAAGGCGAGTAGACCGGATATTGGCAAGCCAAAAAGCTGCATCGTCGCCAGTGCTGTGGTCAATAAAACCGAGATAACAAAGAGCTGGCTTACGGCGTGTACTAACGTTTTATCTACCTCTTTAGTGTTGTTGATGCAGTCCTCAACGTATAAAGCCTCAATATTGTGAATAAAGCGAATCAGTCCCCAGCTTATTGCAAGCGTTGTACCTAGCTTCTTTATTTGCGGAAGATAGGTGAAAATGGTGAGTTCTGCGTTTTGCGATAAAACAATAGAGGCGGCTATTGATAACCCAAAGAGCCAAATTAAAACGGCAATAGGGGTGTTAAATGCTTTTAAAACCGCTTCGTCGTAAATGATCGTTGTTTTTTCAGCGCGCTTGGTTAATCGGTTGATGAGTTGAGAGGTAAGGGCGTGGGTGATGGCGGTTAGGAGCACCACACCAAAGAGATGCAAAACCCAAAAATTACTTTTTAAAAAATTACTTTCTAATAAATGCAGGAAGGTCGACATAAAGATTAACTAGCCTCTATAGTTTGATGGATAACAGAATGTACGAGTATCGTTTTTTGATGATGAAATTCCAATTCTAACATACAGCAGTCATCACTGCATACACGGGTTTGCATGAGCGGTTTGTTTACGGAAGGTGCAACCCATATTTCTGTACATAAATTGATTAATGCATTGCTTTTTTATCCATTCTTGTGCATAATGTGGCCACTCGTACTCTTGGAATCGACTATGAAAATAAAGTTACTGCTCGCGCTGTTGTTCTTTCCCTTCACAATTATTAACGCAACGTCGGACCTGTTGTTGCCAAATGAGCGTAATAACGTTGAAATATTTGAAAAATTTTCACCTAAAGTAGTTTACATTCACCGATTAATGACTATGGGACATGGGAAAAGCCTGCAAAAACATGTTGTTGCGGGTGCGGGATCAGGAATAATTTGGAATAAAAAAGGCTACATTGTCACGAACTATCACGTCGTCAACAAAGCTGAAGAGCTGACTATAAGTTTTGGTGATAGCACGGTTTCGGCAAAAATTGTGGGGGTTGCTCCAGGAAAAGATTTAGCGGTGTTGGCCGTTACTGACAAAAAAATAATCCATCAGCTGCAAGATTTTGCGCCGTTTATCTTAGCGCCTACCGCCAATTTAGTTGTTGGTCAAAAAGTTTTAGCTATTGGTAATCCTTTTGGTCTGGACCACAGTTTAACTACGGGTGTAATTTCGGCACTTGGTCGTCAAGTGCCGGGAGCCGGCGGGGTTTCTATCTATCAAATGATTCAGACCGATGCGTCAATTAATCCAGGAAACTCCGGCGGTCCTCTACTCGACAGTCGTGGGCAGCTTATAGGTTTAAACACGGCCATCTACTCCAATACCGGTTCTTCTGCTGGCATCGGTTTTGCCGTACCAGCGGATGATTTGCAACGCATCATTCCGCAATTAATTAGCAAAGGGCATGTAGTGATGGCCGGAATTGGTGTGCACCGTATTCAGCCTGGTGAGGCTCGGCGTTTGGGGGTCAAAAAAGGGGTTTTAGTAGGTAAAGTTTTGAAAAACTCACCCGCGGCTAAAGCCGGGTTGCAAGAAACGCACCGCAACGCATTTGGCAAGCTGGTAGTAGGAGATGTAATTGTAGGTATTAACGGCAGGTCTGTTGACGACTTTGATGCCTTTTATAACACCCTTTCAAAAATACAGGTTGGATCACCTATTAAAATGGATATTCTCCATCAGGGTAAAAAACGTACTATCACTGTAAAAACGATGGATATTTCGGAGCGCTTGCCCGTTTAAAAACTCGTTTCTAGCGAATAGAGCACGTTTCTAAACGAAGCAAATAGCTTTTATTCGCTAAACCCCCAGCATAACCGGTTAATTTTCCCGAGCTACCAACCACCCGATGACAGGCAGCCAGTATAGAAATTGGATTTTTATTAAGCGCTAAGCCTACCGCTTGACAGGCTTTGGGGTTTGAAATGTGCTCAGCAATATGTTTATAACTGCGTGTTTCACCATAAGGAATGGCTCGGAGAGCCCGCCATACTTGCTGTTGGAATGCACTACCATAAAAAACTAAAGGAATAGAAAACTCACGACGGTTTTGGCTAAAGTATTCCTCTAACTCAATACGAGTTTGTTTAAGAATGGGGTGGTCTGCATGCGACTTAAGGGCTCTGTTTTCCAGGAATTTTAGGGTGCGATGCGGCCATTCTAGGGCAACCAAGCCAGCATCGCTAGCAACCGCATTCAAACAGCCTACGGGCGAGGCAATGCTTGTTTGATACAATGAAGCGTTCAACTAAAAATAACTCCTAACGCAACAGAACGCTCCTCACTTAGCAAAATGGTATAGGTGCGACACGCCGCCCCTATCGACATAATTTCCAAACCAATTCCTAGCTTATGCGCGTAGTCTCTAATAGGCAAAAACGAAAAGTCGTAATTGTCTTGTCCAATAATAATTACATCCGGTTTATGGGTGCGAATAAGGTCTTGGCAATTTTGCGCATTCAATTCATTGCAATGGGTACAAGGCCAATCCACCTCTAATCCATGGGTGCTTACAAAAAAATTGCTCGTTACCGTGATGTCGCCAATGGTAACCTGCTGCGAGCTGTAGGATTTAACGCTGTATTGCTGAGCACTTTCTAAATTAATTAACATAGCTTTTTACGAAGACTTTCTTTATAAAGACGAACAGTATAGCATACCGGCTCGTTTAGCATCACTACCTCTGCAATGCATATAGTAATCAACGCTCACAAAGGGACGCCCCCAAAAAAGTCAATAGCGCTGTCCAACGGCAACCATTGGCTAATTAATTACTTACTGTGCACAGGATACAGCTCACAAAATTTGCCCTTGGGCGATTTTTTAGCTCAATATCACCAGTTGTCTGGAAATTGGATTGCTGTAACGCCTATTCACTGGGACGCCAGTCACAATTGCGCAAGTATTGTTGCATCAGGATGGGATCTCATGCTGCGTGCGCCGGAATCTTTAAGCCTGTTTAATGATTTAGCCTCTTTTTATGCCGAAATTGGTGTGAAAATTTTTTACCACGATGCGGTTACGTGGTTAATGAATGTGGATAATTTACCACCCCTCCAAGCAAGTTATCCGCACTTTCTGTTAAATGCGCCATTAATGCCGGCTCTAAGTACTATGGATACCACTTTATATTGGCAAAAAAATTTTACCGAGATACAGATGTGGTTGAACACTTATCCCGGCAATACGAACCGCTCGGTGCAGGATACGGTTAATGGGTTATGGTTTTACGGTGCAGGACGGTGGGAGCCTCCTAAAAATCCAACTTTTACCGATGATAAGGAGTTGTGCAAACGGTTTCCGCAGTTGTTTCAGAAGTTAACCGGTAAAAAAATGAAAAAAGATGCGCTGTTGCTACTGCAAAACCCTGAGGAGTCGATTTCTTTTGCAAACAAGCACAACGTTAATTGGTATTGGAATGATCTTGCTTATCGAACTCCTAACGCAGTATGGTGGAAAAAATGGTGGAAAAATTAATGGAAATTCAACAACGACGTATTCCTGAGGTGCAAGCGGTCTGGCGTGACACGCCACCAATTTTGCAGCGTATTTATCAGTCTCGCGGTATTACGGATGAGAGTCAGCTTGATAAACGGTTGCAAACGCTGATTCCCTTCACCAAGTTGAGTGCTATTAAACCGGCGTGTTTACGCATTGAAACAGCACTTCGGCAACAACAGCGAATTTTGATTATTGGTGATTTTGATGCCGATGGAGCCACCTCAACGGCTGTCGCAATTACGGCTTTACGCGCGATGGGTGCGGCATCCGTTGATTATTTAGTGCCCAATCGTTTTGAGTTTGGCTATGGGCTTACACCCGGAATTGTTGGAGTAGCTCAGCAAAAAAAACCGGATTTAATCATCACCGTTGATAATGGCATAGCCAGCATCGATGGTGTTGATGCGGCAAATCAAGCCGGGATAGATGTTATTATTACCGACCATCATTTACCCGCAGAAACCTTGCCTGCGGCAGTTGCTGTGGTAAATCCTAATCAAAGTGGGGATGATTTTTCCAGTAAATCTATTGCTGGAGTAGGGGTTATTTTTTATGTGATGATTGCATTAAGGCGTCATTTAATTGAACAACATTGGTTTGAAGAACAAAAAATTACGGAACCCAATATGGGACTATTGCTCGATTTGGTTGCATTAGGTACCGTTGCTGATGTGGTGGCATTGGATCAAAATAATCGAATTTTAGTTAGTCAAGGGCTGCAACGCATACGGCAAGGAAAATGCCGTCCAGGAATTCAGGCTTTAATCGAAATTGCTGGGCGTGACGCCCACCGATTAAAAGAAAGTGATCTAGGTTTTGCTGTCGCGCCACGTCTCAACGCCGCCGGGCGCTTGGACGACATGTCCTTAGGGATTGAATGCCTGTTAAGTACAGACAGTAATAAAGCCCGACAACTGGCTATACAATTAGACGAATTAAATCAAGAGCGTCGAGTAATTGAAAATGAAATGAAAGAGCAGGCCTTACAAACCATTGAAAAATTAAGTAAAAAATTAGAAAACAACCAGCAGCTTCCACAAGCGCTGTGCCTTATGGACCCTCTATGGCACCAAGGAGTAATAGGAATTTTAGCCGGTCGTTTAAAAGATAAATACCATCGTCCCGTGGTGGCTTTTGCACGCGTTAGTGATGAAGAAATTAAAGGTTCCGCACGTTCTGTTTCCGGATTAAACATTCGCGATGTTTTGGCAAGTATTGATAAAGACCATCCACAATTAATTAAAAAATTTGGCGGACACGCCATGGCTGCAGGCCTAAGTATGCCTCCTGAAAATTTTAAACGTTTCCAACAAGCGTTTACTAAGGAAGTAAGTCGCATGGTGAACCCTGTCGATTGCCGTGCGCTGTTGCTTACCGATGGGTCGCTTCTTAGCGAGGAAATTAGCTTGTCTACCGCCACTCTTTTACAACAAGCAGGCCCTTGGGGGCAGCAATTTCCCGAGCCAAGTTTTGATAATGTATTTGAGCTTTTAGACCAGCGCCTCGTTGGTCAGAAACATCTGAAGCTTACCGTGGCTCACGGCTCGGGGGGTGAGGCTATCGATGCTATTGCTTTTAATGTGGATCTTAACAAATGGCCAAACCACCGTGCTAGTAAAATACACCTGGTTTATAAGCTTGATATCAATGTCTACCAAGGTCGCTCTCGATTGCAGCTGATGGTTGACGCACTAGAAGCACTCGATTCGGCGAATATTTAACCTATTTCTAACAAGAGGTCATGAGTTTTTTCGACGATTACTGTATAATGCGCGTTCTGGCTTAAGGCACGTTTACCCATCAAATAGGAACGCATTATTAATCATTTACTTTCCCCGTTGGCTATTGCCCCGATGATTGATTGGACCAATACTCATTTTCGAGTATTGCTTCGTCTTATAGCCCCTCAAGCGCTCTTGTATACTGAAATGCAAACCTGCGGAGCAATTGAAAACAATCCCCATCGAGCGCTTGGGTATAGCCCTATGGAGTCGCCACTTGCTTTACAGCTTGGGGGCGCGAACAAAAACGCGTTGGTAGCCGCGGCACGGTTAGCCGAAGATAAAGGCTTTAAAGAAATAAATCTAAATCTGGGTTGCCCAAGCGATCGCGTGCAGGCCGGACGCTTTGGTGCGTGCTTAATGGCGGAACCGGATATTGTTGCTGAGTGTATTGCCTCCTTAAAAGCCGCGGTCGCTATTACCGTTAGTGCTAAAACACGTATAGGCATTGATAAAGCAGACAGCTACGATTTTTTTGCTAATTTTGCCCATGTTTTACAGCAAGCTGCGTGCGATAAAATTATTGTCCACGCACGCAAAGCGTGGTTGCATGGTCTAAACCCCAAACAAAACCGCACCATACCGCCGGTGCAGTACGACTACGTTTACCGCATTAAAAATGAATTGCCTTTTGTACCAATTGTTATAAACGGCAATATTGCGACCCTCGTCGATGTTCAAAAGCATATGAATTATGTTGATGGAATAATGATTGGCCGACTTGCTTGTCAAGATCCGTATAGTCTATCGGTTATGCACCGATATTTTTATCCTGAAATGGAGGTTTTGAGCGCAACGGAGGTTATTCACCAGTATCTACAGTACGTGCGCGTCCAATTTCAACAAGGAGTACCGTTGAGCATACTGCTAAAACCAATTTTCAATTTTTCTTGCAAAAGACCGTTTGCGAAAATCTGGAAACAACAATTGATGTCTGCTCAACAAAATAAATCCACCGCGTTGCTAGATTCGGCAGAGCAATTATATTACGCGCTCGAAAACTAATTGATTCACGCGTAGTAATTAGTTGCAAATTCTAGTAAATTAGTGGGTTTTTATCACTATCGCTTAAGAGGGTTATTAAGGTCATGCTAAATACAGTAATCAAGAAAATCTTTGGTAGTCGCAATGAGCGTACTTTACGACGGATGGAAAAAATCGTAGAAACGATTAATGACCTAGAAGCATCCATGCAAGCTCTTTCTGATGAAAATTTAGCAGCAAAAACGAATGAATTTAAGAACCGAATCCAGCAGGGTGAAACCTTAGATACATTACTGCCAGAAGCCTTTGCTGTGGTGCGTGAGGCGTCAATTAGAACCTTAGGCTTGCGTCACTTCAATGTGCAATTAATTGGTGGAATGGTTTTGCATGAAGGAAATATTGCTGAAATGCGTACTGGTGAGGGGAAAACCCTGTGCTCAACTTTGCCCGCCTACCTGAATGCTTTAAGTGGTAAGGGCGTACATATTGTTACCGTTAATGATTATTTAGCCAAGCGTGACAGTCAGTGGATGCAACCAATATTTGCTTTTTTAGGGATGACCATCGGCGTAATTTTACCGGATATGCTGCCTGAAATTAAAAAAAGCGAATACGCAGCCGATATTGTTTACGGAACTAATAATGAATTTGGGTTTGATTATTTGCGCGATAATATGGCTTTTAATCTTGAAGATAAGGTTCAAGGTGGATTAAATTTTGCGATTGTCGATGAGGTGGATTCAATTTTAATTGATGAGGCACGAACTCCTTTAATTATTTCTGGAGCAGCAGAAGGAAGTTCGGAGTTGTATATTCAAGTGAATAAGCTCATCCCGCAACTGGTTATGCAGGTTACAGAGGACGACGACGGCGATTATACTATCGATGAAAAGCAAAAACAGGCGCATTTAACAGAGGCGGGCCATTTAAAAATAGAAGGGCTTTTAGCCAATGCCGGTATGTTAACCAGTGGCGATAGCCTGTATCACGCAAGCAACATTATGCTCATGCATCACATTAATGCAGCTTTGAAAGGTCATACGATGTTTCATCGCGACATTGATTATATTGTTCAAGATAACCAAGTAGTTATTGTAGACGAACACACAGGACGTACGATGCAAGGTCGTCGATGGTCTGAAGGCTTGCACCAAGCTATTGAGGCTAAGGAAGGGGTAGCAATCCAAAATGAAAATCAAACACTCGCCTCTATAACCTTTCAAAATTATTTTAGGTTGTACAACAAATTATCGGGTATGACCGGTACCGCAGACACGGAAGCCTATGAGTTTCAACAAATTTACAATCTTGAAGTGGTGGTTATTCCTACTAATAAAATCATGTCTCGAAAAGATGAGGCCGATTTAATATATCTGACCCAAGAGGATAAATACGCAGCTATTATCGAAGACGTTAAGGCCTGCGTTGTACGTCAACAACCGGTCCTTGTGGGAACCGCGTCTATTGAGTCCTCGGAGTTGTTAAGCCAATTACTAACCAAAGCGAAGGTTACGCATCAGGTATTAAATGCAAAATTCCATGAAAAAGAAGCGCATATTATTGCTGAAGCCGGACGTCCAGGTATGGTAACCATTGCAACAAATATGGCGGGTCGTGGTACTGATATTGTTTTAGGTGGAAGTCTTGCCAGTGTGCTGGCTGCAATGTCGGCTGATGCGAGTGACGATGAAAAAAACGCCGCTAAAAAAGAATGGCAAGACCGCCATGATCTCGTAATTGCAACGGGTGGTTTGCGCATAATTGGCTCGGAGCGCCACGAGTCTCGACGCATTGATAATCAGTTGCGCGGTAGGGCGGGGCGTCAGGGCGATGCGGGAAGCAGTCGCTTTTATCTTTCACTTGACGACACCCTAATGCGTATTTTTGCATCGGAAAGAGTGGCTAATATGATGCGAAAATTGGGTATGAAACCTGGTGAACCAATTGAACATAGTTTAATTACTAAAGCTATCGAAAATGCGCAACGAAAATTAGAAGGACACCATTTTGACGTACGCAAACAATTACTTGAATACGATAACGTAGCCAATAATCAACGGAAAGTTATCTACTCGCAACGCGCATCTATAATGTCGATGGATGATATGCAAGCCGTGGTGAAATCGATGAGTACCGAAGTAGTTGAAGCATTAATTGACACCTATATTCCAGCGAACAGCCTCGAAGATCAGTGGGACCTTATGGGTTTGACTCAGGTTATCAGTGAAGAGTTTCAGGTTCCTATCAACGTGAGTGCTTGGGTAGAAGCGGATCATTCCATTCAGCTGGAAGAAATTAAAGAAAAAATTCTTGCCGCTTTTGAAAATCATTACCGCGGTAAGGAAGATAAAGCAGGTCGTGAAGTTTTAGCCCAATTTGAAAAATCGGTAATTTTACAAACAATGGACAATCACTGGCGCGAACATCTTGCTGCAATGGATTATTTGCGTCAAGGAATTCATCTGCGTGGGTATGCGCAAAAAGATCCAAAGCAAGAATATAAGCGTGAAGCATTTACCTTATTTACCTCGATGCTTGATAGCGTTAAGTACGATATTGTGCGTTTGTTATTTTCCGTACAAATTCAAAACGAGTCGGATGTTGATGCTGTAGAAGAACAACGTCGTTTAGAGCAAAATTTTTCGCTTAACTACAGGCATGAGGGTGAAGAAAATGCGCAGTCAGAATCAGTAGATTCGTCTACGGTCGTGCCCTTTCAACGAAACGAGGCAAAAGTAGGGCGCAATGCTTTATGCCCATGCGGTTCTGGTAAAAAATACAAAAGTTGTCACGGAAGTTTGGTTTGACCGTAGAAGTTGCCGTCGCCTTAATTTTTGATACCAATGGTAAAATCCTGATTACCCAACGCTGTTTAACTGATTTACACGGGGGTAGTTGGGAGTTTCCAGGTGGTAAGGTTGAAGCGAATGAGAATTGTGAAACAGCATTAATACGTGAAATAAAAGAAGAAGTGGATTTAACGGTTGAGCAATTCGAATTATTTACCGTAATCGAGCACGCTTATCCGCACTATAAGGTGCGTTTACAGGTGTACCGGGTTACAAAATATTCAGGATTTGCCGTAAGCTGTGAAAAACAACTTGACTTGCAATGGGTTGAGGTACCGGAATTGGCACGGCGGCTTTTTCCAGCAGCGAACGAACCAATAGTTGCTAAGCTTCTTCTCACGCACGATGCAACAACCCACTAAAGACAGTTAAAGCAACACCTCCAGAAGTCAGGTGTTGCTTTGTTACTGAAAAAATCAATGTTGGCGTTTATCCCTGTGGCTTTAAAGATAACTTTTGCGTATCTTGATTGTTCAATCCACTAAGACCGTCTTCTGTATCGATTAGAGGCTTAAATTGGTGATGAGAGCCTCCTCAGTGTTTGAGGCGACAAACTGGTTTGTTAATAATTTTAGCGCGTTAATTCGTGCTCTTAAAATTATTTTAGCGGTGGTAAACCCTGGTTGCTTGTTGTCTTTACAATTTGCGTATGACTGGGTGCTTTTGTGGATTTTGAAAAGCAGTTTAATATCATTGATGGCCTGTTGGTAGGTAGGATCCTGAGGTTTTAAGACGCCCTTACACAAGAGCGAGGCAATAGGTTGCAGCGCACTTAGGTTTGAATCGATCAGTAAATTTTGTTTAACTTTTAGTCGTCGATGCGAATAAATAGTTTTTAGCAGCTGCAGACAGCGTTCATTTTCCTGAATAAGGCTTGTACACTCCTGATAATTTTCAGGCGCCCGTAGCAGGGCTTCATCCATCGCTTTTTGGATGTAAAACGATCTTTTTGTTTCCTCTTGCGTGAGCGATCGTGAGAAGCAGCACTTAATAGAATCAAACTTTAGGAAGGCGTGTTCATCATTAACAATAATGGGGATTTTCTTACTTTTACGATCAAACGGTAAAAAAATACGCAACGGCGAATTCTTCTCGCTCGCATGGATAAGCTGCTCATCTGTGAAAATAATTGTGCCAATTAATCCTTTGGGCTCACCATCTCTGGATCCAATTAAATCCTGATCGTTACGATGGTTATAGGCTAAATTCCATGCATCAACTATATAGAGGCGCAAGCGTTCAGAGCGGCCCTTAAAAGTGACTTTTAAATAACAAGGATCGGAATCGCTTAACCAGGGGCTCATTCCCTCAAGCTCTAAGCTTATCAGCGCTAGAGACTCTTTCGAAAGAGCAGGGCAGCTGTGCGAGAATAGTGAGGTGCAGCTAAGAGTACCTGCATAATTGTATTTCAAGGGTGGTAGTTTTGAATCATAGGGGGTGAATTGTATCTCTGAGTCATTGATGGGCTCCATAGAGGGATCCGAATGAAATTGCCAATCCAATTCGGTAATTTTTTTATAATAATATCCCCATTCATTGGTAATAGCGTCGTACCCGCCAATGCGTAATTCGCGTTCGTCGTCCCCTTGACCGGTTACAACAATGGCTATACAGCCATTAATACAATCACGAATTTCATTTACGCAATGTGCGTTCCAACCCGCAAGAGGCATTTGCCGTTCTCCATATCCTAAAGGAAATACGTCGCTAGTGGTGTGGGAATCCGTTTCAAGAGCGTGGTATTTGTTTTCAAAAGTTACTTTTATACCAGGAGTTGCGCCGTTGTATTCGTAATCCAATTTACGGGTAAAAAACAACCAGTTTCCTGAAGAGTCGAGCGCTAATAAAAACACCACCGAACCTGCGGCAACAATAAATCGCCCTTGAGTACCCTCAGGCACTAAAAAACCCCTTGAAAAGCTGGGCGGTAGGCCTGTATCCCAATAGCTTATTAGTTGTCCGTTTTTATTTAATACATAGATAGTTGCGCAAAATCCTGCACGAAAAAGTCTGTTCGCACCGTCGTAGCCGTGATCAACTATTTCTTGCGGGTTCATAAAGCGAGTGTTACGTATATCGTCGTTCACAGCAATGCTGCAACTAAATGTCCAAGATAAAAGATCACTGGGAAGAATCAGTATATCCTCAGATATGCAATCTGGAGCGCCCAGGTTAGAAGACCAGTAGGTCGGTCGTTTTTTTTCTGTTGGTTTAAAAAGATAAACACGGCTATCGGGATTTTTCGTATCCGTTGTTGTAACGGCGACAATAATTTCATTAGCGACATCTATAGCTACAACCTGTTCGTTAGCAAGAAGCAAAGAGCGTCCATCTTTATCAAAGGGAACACCGACACCATCAAGCAGCTGCCACTTGCTCGCGCACTCAAAATCGTGGACTGCTAGTACATCGCCATTTATAAATACTTTAGGAGATTCCGGCGTTCTACTTCGAATGTAAATTTTGCCATCAGAAAGCCGGTAGTCGAAATTTAGTGTAGTGGCGGATTGGTGGTTCATTGGTATAGGATTGGTCGAAATGAAATCGTTAGGCATGTCCGTTCCCCTGTCGCGATTATTATAATTACACTGTTCCATTTGTATTTATGATAGGGCTTGCGTGCAAGAATCAGGTTTTAATTTTTTTAAAAGCTGGAAGTTTGCACGGAACCTAATTAGTGCGCTATACCTGTGTTTTTATTTTTAGGTTTTAGAGCCTGGTTGGAAAGGAATTAATTAAAAGATGAGTACGATATAAAAGGCTTATTTTAAGACGTACTCAGGCTATAAAACATGCTTTTTGAAAGCGCTAGGTATAGTGTAGTTGACTAAAACCGTTTACGCGCAGGTGTTGCAAACAATAAGTAGTTATTGTTATTTTCAAAAGTACTAATGACGCGGTTGGCAAAAAAGCTGAGTGTTTAAAAATTTGTTATTCATCCGTCATTTGACGCTGCATTAGATTATGAACCGCATCTTTAGCGTTTATACGGCCTTCTAATAAATGGTGAACTTGAGTGCAAATGGGCATCTCTACGGCAAACTCTAGTGCTAAACGGCATACCTGCGAAGCATTGGATTTTCCTTCAACCACTTGGCCAATTTGATGCTCAGCATCCATGATACTGCAATTACGACCTACAAGCAGTCCAAATCGACGATTGCGTGATTGATTATCGGTGCAGGTTAAAATTAAGTCACCGACTCCGGCTAAGCCTAAAAAAGTCTCAGGACGAGCACCAAGTGCCACACCCAATCGGCTCATTTCCGCAAGTCCGCGCGTGATAAGCGCCGCCTTAGCGTTCGCGCCATAATTTAAGCCATCGCTTATTCCACACGCAATAGCCAAAACATTTTTAACCGCCCCGCACAGCTGTACGCCAATATAGTCGTTACTTAAATAAACACGTAAATTTCCATAGTGTAAAAATTGTTGTAATTTTTTTTGTAAAACCAGGCTATTACCAGCAATTGTTAAAGCCGTGGGTAAGAGGTTGGCCACCTCCGCTGCGAAAGAAGGCCCAGAAATAATAGTGAACGGGTATTCATTGCCCCATTTTTTTTCCACCAAATGGTTCAGTAAGGAATGGGTATTTGGGTCAAGACCTTTGGTAAGCCATGCAATACCTTCGGATGGTGCTGTGTGAAAATTATCTAAAATTGAGGAAAACGCATGAGAGGGCACGGCAATAATAATCGTGTCGCAGTCTGTCACGCCGGTTTTAAAATCCGCAGTAGCCGTTAGTGAGGGCGGGAATGCGTTTGCCGGTAAATAGCGGTGGTTACACCGGTTCGCATTCATTTCCTCAGCATGCTGGGAACTATGGGTCCATAAAAGCACAGGATTGCCGTAATGGGCCAGATGAATAGCGACCGCAGTACCCCATGATCCGGCTCCAATGATGGCAATCATAGCACTTTACTTAGTTAATTGTTTCAGTAGAGGGGGTTGCTTTTTTTTGTAATTCTTCTTGTTGCTTCATAAACAAGGCGTCAAAATTTATTGGCGCTAAAATAAGTTGGGGGAAACTTCCACGTATTACGTGAGCGGTAATTGCCTCGCGTGCATAAGGGAATAATATATTAGGACAAAAGCTTCCTAGTAAATGTTGAAGCTGTTCTGGAACCGTGCCGTTAATGGTGAAAATTCCAGCCTGTTTTACTTCGGATAAAAAAGCCACTGCATTACTATTTTTTACCGTTGCAGTGACGGTAAGAACTACTTCATATACTCCAGTATCCAATTGTGAGTGCACTGTATTAATATCCAAAGATAATTCAGGCTCCCATTTTTGTTGAAAAACCTGAGGCACTCCAGGTGCTTCGTAGGAACAGTCTTTTACGTATAAACGCTGAATCATAAATTGCGCTTCATTTTGATCGTTTTCAATAGTGTTAGCTGTTTCCATCATTAATCCTCTTTGTTTAAAAGTTTATCAAGTTGCCCGTTATTGTGAAGAGCGTATAAATCATCGCACCCACCGACTGAAATGTCGTTAATAAAAATTTGGGGCACTGTATTACGCCCACTTTTAATGGCCATTTGCTCACGTAACTCAGGTTGGTTTTCAACAGATATTTCTTTATATGCAATTTTATTACTATCAAGCAAAGCCTTCGCGCGGGTGCAGTAAGGGCAGTATGTAGTCGTGTACATCAGTACGTTAGGCATTTTATTTTCCCTTAATTAACGGTAAATCCGCGTTTTGCCATGCGTTCATGCCGCCTTGTAAAACCATCGGATTAGCAAAACCATTTTTTCGTAGTTTATTAGCGAGATTTTGGGAGATTAATCCTTTATCACATACGAATATAATATCTTTATTTTTAAATTTTTCCATTTTTACAACGGCATCGTCGGCACTCATATTAACCGCATTGATGATGTGTCCTTTACGAAAATTCAACTGATCGCGCAAATCTATCAGTTTTGTTTTTTCTTCATTTAAATGTATCACGGCTTGCTGTGGCGATAAACTTTTGCCTTTATTTTTTTGTTCGCGACTTTCTGTAATAAAAATCAGTATAAGAACCGTTAATAAAGTAAGCCATTGTCCCCAGTGGTGAATTATAAATTGGCCTAGCTGGTCCATCGTACTCTCTAATGCTAATGAATGTGCGGGGAATTATCCTTAGAATACACACAGAACGCAAGCAGGAATTTTGTTTGTCAATCCTTAGCGATAATAAATCATGATCTATATTTCAATTTGGTTTAGACTACCAAACAAGCTTGATTTAAAGAAAATTTAAGGAAAAATCATGATTTACGATGGCATTGAATATGAAAAAATTGTAAAAATTATCACTGAAAGTAGCTACGTCAAAAATCTGGATGTTAATCGTAATCATAGACGAATTTATCAAGTTAAGTTGCTGCTAACGGTGCTTGCCATCTTTCAAGAAAAATCCGTAGATGTGAATTTCATCCCTATTTCTGAATCGGATAATATTGAAGTTTATAATCAAAAATTTAAGGCTAGTACGCTTATAGGCTTTATCCTAATAATAAAATCTATGATTGCCGACGAGGGTAACTTAACCAGTAAGTTGTATAATTTACTAGACGGCTGTACGACCCGAAGTACTATTAGCTCCAATACAGAGAGCATTGAGAATGCCTGTAAATTGTATCAGTTTTATTGCCATGAAAATGGAAATTATAATCGTCCTTTAGTTGATAAAGCCCCATTTACAGTGCAGACTCGACTCGCTAAAGATTCCTTTGCTGAGGATTATAATGAATTTATCGCAGCAGCTCGGCGATTATCGACCGAACAAAGGACCAAGTGGTTTGATAGCTTTGCTAAAGCGAGCAAATCTACAGAATTATTAGTGAGTATTATCAGCCTCAAGCCTTATACGGTGCCTCCGTATGAAGAGTTGACCGCTGCAATGCCATTAATTCCAGCTATTGAAGTGGATACCCGTTTAAATCCAAATCGTAAAATGCAGTTAACGTTGCTTGCAACTGCTGCCAGCGTTCTGAACGGTTTTAACGAGAGTCAGTATCAGCAATTGGGGATAAAAAATGCAAGTGCTGGGTTTAAGTCAAATGTATTTGCAGGATTAATGCTGCACGTCAAAACACGAATTGAAATTGAGTATCAAAGTGGATTAAGTGCTTTTTTCAATACAAATCCCAAATCTTCAATAAATTACACCACCATAAAAAATGTTTTGGGTCCAATGGATGATACATCTAAGGTTGCCTGTCTCGAGGATGCTTGGAAGTTTTTCAGGTTTATTTATGAGAGTTCATCAGACTCAGTCATTCGTGAGAAAACAAAATTTGAAAAAATTGAGAACTTCATATTTAAAGAGGTTATCGATTCTATCCTAGATTTAAAGCATAAAAGTGAATTAATACTTGCAGCACAACTAATTAAAAACTCGGAAAAATCAAGCTCGGTTTACAATAGCAATACACCGGCAGCCGCGCCCGGTGTGTAGGGTTGCGGCTAATGCAACGAGTCTGTTGTATAGCCTTGTTTTATCCATTCCATAATGCCGCCCGTTATCGAATAAACCTGCTGGTAGCCTCGTTGTGAAAGAAGAATAGCGGCATCGGCTGAGCGAACACCGCTGCGGCAATGTATATAAACCGGTTGCTCGAGCTTGGGCGAAACCGAGACTATTTTGCTTGCAAGCTCATTTTTTGGGATATGTATCGCTTCGGGAATATGCACTTCTTGCCACTCATCGAGCTCACGCACATCAATTAAACACAACGTGGGCGTTTTGGTAAGCATTTTTTTTAACTCGTCAACGGAAATAGTTTTAACGTTCATTATAGGTGTCTCGGGTAAGGGATCGGGTTAAGGTTGAGTGATGAATAAACCAATACACGGCGGCTGTTACCAGACCGCCAACTAAGGTTGCAAAAGCCCATGTGAAGGGAGCAACCAAAGCGGTTTTAATTCCACGTTTGTTTAGTTTTCCAGCATCTTGCGCTACGGCTCCAGCAAACAACAGATGCACCAGCGCATTAATAATTAAAATTAAATACTGTACCGTTATTATTTGGCTACTAAATTGCTCTAAAATTTTATTTATCATCTATTTCTCAAGTAAATTATTCGTACCCTAAAATTTTTTTCATTAAAATGCAAGGGTGAGCGTTACTCAATCGAAACTAGCAGAAAAAATTATCAATTTAAAAATGTATTAATTTCAGACAAATCGAAGGCGATTAATTGTGTTATCTCTATTATACGGTTATAGTTTGAAGTCGCAATTTTACATAATAATTATTTTTATGCATGAAAACTCCGTTCCTAATCTAGCCATGACTCCTATTTCCCCTATTTTTTGTCTTGAAAAGACCTTAGGTCTGAACGTCAAAGCAATAGAAACGTGGTTTCACCAGCAATGGCAATTAACGCCTCCCCCTATAACTTCCTCTGTTGATTTACGACACGCAGGTTATAAACTAGCGCCTGTTGACACTAATTTGTTCCCGGCAGGGTTTAATAATCTTAATCCAGATTTTCTGCCGCAGTGCGTTCACGCAGTTCAGGCGATAGTTGCTGCAAAAATGCCGCAGTGCAAAAAGATTTTGTTGCTCCCAGAAACCCATACACGCAATACTTTTTATGGAGAAAACTTAAAGGTTTTATGTTCTATTTTTGAAAACGCTGGTTTTGAGTTGCGTTTGGGTAATATTGACTCCAACGAAAGCATAACGGTTCCAACACAACATGAAAGTATATTATTAGAACCTTTAGTTAGAGACGATAACCGCATTAGTCTTCACGATTTTATTCCATGTTTGGTTATACTTAACAACGATTTATCGCGTGGAATTCCTCCTATTTTAGAAAATCTTCAACAACCAATTTGGCCGAGCGTACATTTGGGTTGGTCGTCTCGCTTAAAATCCAATCATTTTAAGCTGTATTCTGAGGTAGTGAGCGAGTTTGCAAAACTGTTGCAATTTGACCCTTGGTTTATCGAACCTTATTTTTACCCAGTTGAGAACATCGATTTTATGGCGCAAACGGGATTGGATGTTTTAGCGGAAAAGGCGGAATTTTTGTTGAATGAAACTCAGAAAAAATACACCGAATACGCTATTAACGACACTCCTTACTTAGCGGTTAAAGCCGACAATGGCACTTATGGCATGAGTGTTATGATGGTAAAAACCAGCGACAGCTTACAAAAACTCAATCGCAAACAGCGAACAAAAATGGCCGCAAGTAAAGGCAGTCAAAAAGTTGAGAAAGTGTTGTTGCAAGAGGGGGTCTATTCCTGTGAGAGCATGGAAGATGGCTCGGTTGCAGAGCCGGTTGTATACATGATGGGAGAGTACGTGGTTGGTGGTTTTTATCGCGTGCATCACGGGCGCAGTAACGATGAAAATCTGAATGCTCCAGGGATGTATTTTGAGCCACTTAAGTACGCTGCCTGTAATGCGCCTAATCGGTTTTATATTTACTCAGTGATTGCTCGTTTGGCGGCGTTGGCGGCTGCTCGCGAAATCGCGATTTCCGGAGCCGTCGGGTGAAAATTGGCTTTTTAATCGATCCTATTTCAACACTAAATCCTCGTAAAGATACAACGATTGCCATGATAAATAGCGCGTGTAAAAGAGGCCACAATTGCAGCTACTTTACGCCCGAGGATTTGATTTGTCAGTCAGAAGGCTCACGCGTGTTTGCTACACCGATAGAAATTGGTGATATTTCGAGCTCTCATTGGGCGATTACAGGGGCGCAATCAAGCATTTTATTGAGCAGTTTTGATATTATTGTAATGCGTAAAGATCCCCCCTTCAATTTAGAATACATCTATCTAACCTATGCTTTAGAGCTTGCCGAAAAATCCGGAGTAGTCGTTGCCAATAATCCGCAAAGTTTGCGCGACGCCAATGAAAAGTTTTTCACGCTGCAATTTCCACAATGTTGTCCGCCCACTTTAGTGAGTCGAAACAGCGCCGTCTTACGTAATTTTTGGCAGGAAAATAAAAACACTATCTTCAAACCCCTCACCGGCATGGGTGGCAGCGAAGTGTTTCATGTTAACGAACAGGGATTGAATCTTAGTGTTATTTTAGAGGTTTTAACGAAAAATAATACGGTGTCGGTGATGGCGCAACAATACCTCCCGGCTATCCGTGTCAGTGGTGATAAAAGAATTTTGTTAATTAATGGAGAGCCAATTGATTACGGCTTGGCTCGTATTCCTGCAGCAGGAGAGTTGCGCGGTAATTTGGCGGCAGGAGCTTTAGGACGAGTGGTAAGTTTGACCGCTCGCGATCGTTGGTTGTGCGAACAGATAGCGCCCTCTCTGCGTGAAAAAGAACTGTATTTTGTGGGTATAGATGTAATTGGTGATTACATTACTGAAATCAATGTCACCAGCCCAACGTGCGCCCGCGAAATTATGAAGGAAACCTCCATTGATATCAGTGGCCAATATATCGATTTTTTAGTCAATCTCGCTAAAATCAAGCTGACGCCAGGCCTCGTATAAAATAATAGCTACTGAATTTGATAAGTTTAAACTACGGCTGGTTGCAAGCATTGGAATACGGATGCATTCAAACTTATCTCGAAGGCTTGTGGGCAAACCGCGTGTTTCAGGCCCAAACAAGAACATATCTTCGTCTTGATAGCGTAGTTGATGATACGTATTGGTCGTTTTGGTAGTACAGGAAAAGATACGACGGTGTTGATTTTTTTCAACGAATTCATTTTCATTTTTATAATGCAAAACACGCGCCCACTCGTGATAGTCCAGACCGGCTCGGCGTAATTTTTTATCGTCTGGAGCAAAGCCTAAGGGATGTATCAGATGCAATTGTGCGCCGCTGTTTGCGCACAATCGAATAATATTTCCTGTATTAGGAGGAATTTCAGGCTGGTATAGGGCAATGTGCAACATTTATTGTTTTTTAAGGCTCACAGAATCATCAACATAGTCTACCGCTTTTTCGTCATCAACGTACAGTGAATCGGTTGCATTTTCACCAGCAACCAAAGATTCGCCGTAAATTTGAAAATGGCGACGTTGCAAGTAGGCATCGCGAATAAAACTATATTTATCCAGCGCTTCGTCAATAAGATGATCCGTATCCAAGTATTGGGCGCGAATATCAATGTATTGCATGGCAAATAAACTGGTTAACACAGCACCGTTGTTGACATAGGGGTAGGGCGTAAGTAGGGGATACTCAAGTAAGGTGCCCATTCCGTCGCGAATGGTGCTGGGACCAAAAAAGGGTATAACGATATAAGGAGATTTTTTATCGCCCCATTTAGCAAAGGTTAACCCTAGGTCGTTGTGGTGCAAGGGAAGATTAGAACGCGAGGCAACGTCAACGAGCCCGGCCAAACCAAATGTGGAGTTTACGACGAATCGTCCCGCATCATCGGACGCATGATGCCAATCGTTTTGCAACAAATCATTCGCAACGGTTGGGATCAAATAAATATTGTTAAAAAAATTAGTGACGCCGCTGCGAATTGGACTAGGAATTATAGTTGTGTACGTTTTAGCAACCGGTTTTAAAATTACCTTATCCAATAAAGTATTAAAAGCATGGGTTTTTCTATTTACAGATTCGTAAGGATCTTGAGGGTTACTGCCATTAGACGCGCAATTGGTAAGCAGTAATAAACTAGATAAAACAGTAAGAGCAGCATTTAAGCGCATAAGTATCTACAATATTGAATTATAAAAAAATTATGGTACACCACTTTTTTATTCTTGGAAACTCTTGCTCTTATGCGTGCGTTTTTAAAGGCAAATATCAGACTTAGCTTTCACAGAACACGGCTGGCAATAAGGTTGCTTGCAAGAATAATCGCATCAATCATTCCAAGTTCTTGTTCGGAGTGACCTGCATCGCGCACGATACTTAATTGCGAATTGGCGTGCGCTTGATGCAGCTCCCATGCCGCGGATAGGGGGCATATTAAATTGTAACGACCATGGACTATATACATTGGAATATTATTTATACGCGCTATATTGGTTAAAATTGTATTTTCTTCAATAAAAAAATCGTGATGCAAATAATGGCTTTCGATTGTCGCTAAAGATAAAGCAAAATGCGGATCGCTGTACTGCTCAATCAACGCGACATGAGGCTGCAAACTGCTGCAATTGGCTTGCCAAAGTGCCCACTGCTTCGCGCTAGACATGCGCGCCACCTCATTGTCTCCATTCATAGACTGGTAGAAGTAGTCGCGTAATGAGTCCCGGTTTTCCGGTGGAATGGTGCTTAGCAAATCCGCCCAGTAATCCGGATACACTTTGCTAGCACCGTTGCGGTAAAACCAATCAATATCTTCTGTGCGCCCTAGAAAAATACTGTACAGCAGAAGTGCTTGCACCTGTCGAGGAAAGGCTTGCGCGTATAATAAAGCGAGTAAGCTGCCCCAACCACCACCAAATAGCACCATACGCTCAATATTTAAATACGCACAGATTGTATTGATGTCTTTAATTAAGAACTCAGTGCTGTTATTAATAAGCCCAACGTGAGGCGTTGACTTTCCACAGCCGCGTTGATCAAAAACAACGATGCGGTAGAGCTCGGGGTCAAAAAAACGGCGTAAATTTTCGTTACTACCAGCCCCAGGTCCTGAATGCAAGACAATAACGGGTTGTCCTTTGGGATTTCCTGTTTCCTCAATATACAACTGGTGCACATCATCAACATCAAGATTATGCGTTTGGTAGGGCTTGATTGCTGGAAAAAGAATTTGCATCGCAGTCTCAAAATAGTAATTATCTTTAAATTCTATACCCAGAAGCCCAATAAAGAAAACCGGAATTATTCGAACGCAGCATATTTACTTAGGAAACTTTTGTCTTTAGGCGTTAAATTTACGATAATGCAGCACTTATTTTTAATTAAGGCTTTGCATGAACGACTTAGCACTATTGACAGGTTTAAACGATAAGCAACGTGAAGCGGTCTGTTCACCAATCGGTAATACGTTAATCCTTGCAGGCGCGGGTAGTGGTAAGACCAAGGTGTTAGTAAGCCGAATTGCCTGGCTCATTGAACACGAAAATATTCAAGCGCAGGAAATTTTAGCGGTAACGTTTACAAATAAAGCCGCAGCAGAAATGCGGGAGCGATTGCAGAGACTTTTGTCAGCACCAGTACTTGGAATGTGGGTTGGAACCTTCCATGGCATCTGTCATAGGCTTTTACGCCGCCACTTTAAGGAGGCCGGTTTAAATGAAAACTTTCACATTCTAGACAGCGACGACCAAGCACGTATTATCAAGCGCGTGACTGCCTCATTAAATTTGGATACGGATCAATGGCCGGTTCGGCAAGCGCAAAGCTTCATTAATAGTAAAAAAGATGAGGGTTTACGCCCCCAGCATATACAGCCACTTACCTATGGACCTTCTAAAACCTTGCTTAAAATCTACGAAGGCTATGAGCAGGCTTGTCGTCAGGCAGGTGTTATTGATTTTGCTGAATTATTATTAAGAACACACGAAACATTGCGTGACAATAAGGAGCTGCTGGAGCATTACCGCAATCGTTTTCGTGCAATTCTTGTTGATGAGTTTCAAGACACCAATACTATTCAATACGCCTGGATTCGGTTGCTAACCGGTCAGCACACCGCTTTAATGGCCGTTGGGGATGACGACCAGTCTATCTACGGATGGAGAGGCGCACGCGTTGGTAATATTCAGGATTTTGAAAATGATTTTAACGGTGTTTCCATCATCAGACTGGAGCAAAACTACCGCTCGAGCGAGACCATTTTAAAAGCCGCCAATCATTTGATTGCACACAACAGCAGTCGGCTTGGTAAAAATCTTTGGACGGCCGGGGAAACCGGGGAAAAAATAATGGTCTACAGCGCTTTTAATGAATTGGATGAGGCGCGTTTTGTCGGTGAACGCATTCAGTTAATGATCGATAAGGGCGGCTCTTTAGACGATATAGCTATTTTATACCGCTCAAACGCTCAGTCGCGCGTTATCGAGGAAGCGTTATTGCGCGCTGGCATTGCTTATCGAATTTATGGTGGGGTGCGTTTTTTTGAACGGGCCGAAGTTAAAGATACCTTAGCCTACCTGCGACTGGTTGCCAATCATGACGACGACACCGCCCTAGAACGGGTAATTAATTTTCCAACGCGAGGAATTGGCGAAAAAACAGTACAGGAGATGCGCGATGTTGCTCGCGTGCAGCACTGCTCACTATGGCAGGCCGCCCACTATCTTTTGCAACAAAATGAGCTCACCACGCGCGCCAGTAGTGCTTTGTCGAAGTTTATTGATTTAATAAATGATTTGAAAAAAACCAGCAGCACGGATGATTTGGATGCGCTTATCAGTTTAATAATTAACGTTAGTGGTTTGTACGCGCACTTCACAAAAATTAAAGGCGATAAATCAGAATCTAAGTTAGACAACTTACAAGAATTAATAAACGCAGCAAAGGAGTTTCGTTACGAACAAGATGAAGAACAAGAACTGCCGTTGCTGGTATCTTTTTTAGCCCACGCTTCCATGGAGGCAGGGGAAATGCAGGCAGCAGAATACGATTCTTATGTTCATTTGATGACCTTGCATGCAGCGAAAGGACTGGAATTTCCGCATGTTTTTTTAGTGGGTATGGAGGAGGGATTATTTCCAGGAAAGCAGTCCATCGAAGACTCAAGTCGCTTGGAAGAAGAGCGCAGGCTCTGTTATGTGGGAATAACCCGCGCTAAGAAACAGCTGCTACTAACCCATGCTGAGGTTCGTCGTCAATACGGGCGAGAGGAATACCATCGTCCCTCCCGCTTTTTACGTGAATTGCCTTCGGATTTGCTCGATGAAATTCGGGTAAGTGGGCGTTTTAAATCCGCACCGCCATTATCCGCACCAATTGCCACCCAGGCTACAGCTGGGTACAGCTTGGGCGCTGCGGTCTCTCACCCAAGCTTTGGTTCAGGGATTATTTTAGCCGTTGAGGGTAGTGGCGCACACACCCGCGTGCAAGTCAAATTTAATGAGCACGGTGCTAAATGGTTGGTGCTTGCCTACGCGAATTTAACCTAAAACCCACTTGAATTTGCTAGCAGCTGATGCTAGGGTTCCAAGGTTTACACTAACTAAGAGAGGATGCACGTGAAATTTACAAGTTTATTAGCCACAAGTGCTTTAGTTGCGAGTTTTGCGACAGCGCCAACGTTGAGTACAGCTGCTACTGCTACTTTAAATGATGCGCAAAAAACGGAAATACAAAAAGTAGTGCATGATTATTTACTGGCCAATCCAGAAGTACTGCTTGAAGTTTCGCAAGCCTTACAGCAAAAACAACAAAACGACATGCAAGCGCAAGCGCATTCAATAATTATGAAAAACGCGCCTGCTTTATTTGCGGATGGGATGACTGTTATTGGCAATCCTAAAGGCAACACCACCTTGGTCGAGTTTTTTGATTACCAATGTATCCACTGCAAAAAAATGGCCCCGGTAATTGCTCAACTTGTTAAAGACAATAGCAATTTACGGGTGGTTTATAAAGAATTTCCAATCTTTGGCGAAAGTTCGGACTTAGCTTCCAAGGCTGCACTTGCCGCGGCCATGCAAGGGAAATACTTAGCTATGCACGAAGCCTTGTTAAAGCAAGACAAACGCTTGAACCCTGAGCTTATAAACGAAGCGGCCCAATCAATTGGTTTAGATATGACTAAATTTAAAACCGATATTGGAAGCAAAAAAGTTAGCGATGCCTTGCAAGCGAATCGTACTCTTGCTGAGCAGTTACACTTGATGGGCACTCCGGCATTTATTGTTGCAGCTACCCCAAATGGCAATTTTAAAAAAGACAGCAACCCCGCATTTATTCCCGGTGCTGCCAGTGCAGAAACTTTGCAAGATTTAATTAAAAAAGCAAACTCTTAATAAGGTATTTTCAGCTGTTTCTAGTGGGCCTAAGGGCCCACTAGCTTTTCAATAGCCTTTAAAAAATCTACGAGATGTCATGACAACACCCACCACTTTTCAAGATATAATTCTCAAATTACAGCAATTTTGGGCGGAAAAAGGTTGCGTAATTCTGCAACCATTGGATATGGAAGTTGGGGCCGGAACGTTTCATCCGGCAACTTTTTTACGCGCTATTGGACCAGAACCCTGGTACGCCACGTACGTGCAGCCATCGCGCCGACCAAGTGATGGTCGCTACGCAGAAAATCCTAATCGAGTTCAACATTTCTATCAGCTGCAAGTTATTTTAAAGCCCTCGCCATTAGCCATTCAAGAATGGTATTTGGATTCACTTCGGGCACTGGGTGTTGATGTTTTGTGCGACGATATACGTTTTGTCGAAGACAATTGGGAATCACCAACCTTAGGCGCCTGGGGGTTGGGCTGGGAAGTATGGCAAAATGGTATGGAAATTTCCCAATTTACCTATTTTCAGCAGGTTGGTGGCCTTGCGTGCAAGCCTGTAACCGGAGAGCTTACATACGGGCTTGAGCGGTTAGCCATGTTTCTCCTCAACGTTGATAATATTTTTGATTTACCATGGGCGAATACACCAAACGGCGTAATTACGTATGGTATGGTTTTTAAACAAAACGAGGTTGAGATGTCGGCCTATAATTTTGAACACGCAAATGTAGCGATGCTTTTTCAGCACTTTGATTACTACGAACAGGAAGCAGAAAAACTAATTGCTTTGTGCTTGCCTTTGCCGGCTTATGAGATGGTAATGAAAGCCTCGCACGCGTTTAATTTATTAGACGCACGCAAGGCCATTTCAGTAACCGAGCGCCAACGTTATATATTGCGAGTACGCCAGTTAGCGCGCGCAGTTGCAACGGCCTACTACCAAACCCGAGAAGCTTTAGGCTTTCCAATGAAGGTTGATGACAGTGAGTAATTTTTTATTTGAATTAGGATGCGAAGAGCTACCCTCCGGCATGGTTAAATTGCTAAGCGAAGCATTGGCGACTCATGTCCATGACAGTCTTAATAGTCTGCAAATAGCGTTTACTAAAATTCACCGTTATGCAACGCCTCGACGCTTAGCATTGCTCGTTGAGGGTATTGCAGCCGAACAGCTTACCCAAAAAATTACGAAGCGTGGGCCCGCACTGGCGGCGGCTTATGATACGCGGCGAGAGCCTACATCTGCTTTACAAGGGTTTTTAAAATCTTCGGCAATAAAGGCAGAACAATTAAGTATCGAAGCGACTGATAAAGGGTCTTGGGTTTGTTATCACACTACAAAGCCTGGGCTAAAGACGGTTGAGCTGCTGCCTGAGATTTTTGAAAAAGCGGTTGCAAAACTCCCTATCGCTAAAAGCATGCGCTGGGGTAATGGTACTATTTCTTTTGCACGCCCAGTGCATTGGCTGGTTATGCTGTTTGATAAAGACGTTGTTCCGGCACGTATATTAGGCCTGGTTGCCGATAGATTCACTCACGGACATCGATTTCATCATCCGCAAGCAGTCGCTTTACAGGTGGCCGATGAATATCCGACAACCCTTGAGCAATTAAAAGTGCGTGTTGATTTTGCAAAACGACGAGAAACTATTGAGCAACAAGTTCAAGACTGCGCTACTGTGCAGAATGCTGAGGCAGTTATGCCAGAAAAGCTTCTTGAAGAAGTCACCGCAATTGTGGAATGGCCGCACGCCTTAACCGTGAGCTTTGATGATACTTTTTTATCGGTACCGCATGAGGTACTAATTGCCGCAATGCAAAATCACCAAAAATGTTTTGCTTTACAGGCGAAAAATGGAGCCTTAGTGGCGAAATTTGTGACAATTGCAAACATTGATAGTCGTGATAGCGCACGCGTCATTGCGGGTAATGCTAAAGTTATGCGCGCTCGTTTAAGCGACGCAGCTTTCTTTTATGAGCAGGATAAAAAAAATTCCTTAATTAATAATTTAGAAAATACAAAAACAGTCATTTTTCAAAAAAAACTGGGTAGTTTATTTGATAAAACAGAGCGGGTTAAAAGTGTTATTACTAAGGTTTTGCAAGACCCATTGCAACTACCACCAACCGAGGTATCCAGAGCTTGTGATTTAAGTAAATGCGACCTAATGACGGGAATGGTCGGTGAATTTCCAGAGCTTCAAGGACTAATGGGCTATTATTATGCCTTGCACGCCAAGGAGCACTCTGCTGTAGCAAAGGCAATAGAAGAGCAGTATTTACCGCGATTTGCGGCAGACAAACTTCCAAAATCTGATTTGGGTCTGGCGTTATCACTTGTTGATCGCATAGATACACTCGTTGGAATTTTTGCAATTGGTGAAAAACCAAAAGGCGATAAAGATCCTTTCAAACTTAGAAGAAACGCCTTGGCAGTAGTCCGACTCATAATTGCCAGTAAACGCGCCATAGATTTAAATCAGCTTATTGCGGCAAGTGCTGCTAGTTACCAGACCATCCTGCCAAATGCAAATACTATACATAAAGAGCTGCATACCTTCATTATCGAACGACTTAGTGCTTTTTACGCCAATCAGTCGATAGCCCTGGACCTGGTAATGGCGGTGAAACATAAGCAAAGCAGTGATTTATTAGATTTTGATTTACGCATACAAGCCTTGAAGCGTTTCTCTTTGTTGGAAGATGCAGTGATTCTTGCGCAAATTAGCAAAAGAGTTTCAAATATTCTTTCTAAAAATAAGCCTACGGACGGTCTTATAAATGAGGCTCTGTTAACAGAGCCGGCTGAGCATAAGTTATTTGAACAGATAGAGCGTATTGAAAACGAACAACGACGGTTGCTGGCATCCAAACAGTACGCTCAGGCTTTATCAGAAATTACCGCTCTTAACAAACCTTTGGACGCTTTTTTTACCGACGTTATGGTGATGGTAGAGGATAAGGCTTTGCAAACCAATCGTCTAACAATACTCGGGCATTTGCAAAATTTACTACAAAGCGTTGCGGACATCTCCGAGCTGAAGTTTCAATAAACAATTTGGTAATTTATGATGAAATATTTAGCCATTGCTTTTGACGAAGGTCAGGAGGTGGCTGCTGAAAAACTTGCGAAAGAACTCGGTTTGGTTATTGATAATCAAGCCGAAAATCGACTGCTTATTGCATCAGAAAAAGTTGAACTTACTATTAAACCTTTTTTACCCATGAGCATTAATTTTGAAGCTAAATTTTGGCAAAAGAGACGCGATGAGGGGAAAAAGCAAGCTTTAGTTCGTGCCTGCAATCCACGAGCTGGCTTAAGTATAATTGATGCCACAGCGGGCTGGGGTCGAGATGCCGCCATACTTGCAAGCTTTGGTGCGAAGGTAACGATGCTGGAACGCAATCCAATTATGCAGGTATTATTAGAAAATGCGCTGTTGCGTGCCAGTGGGAGCCACAAACCGTTACTTTTATCGCTGCATAAAGAAAATGCAATTCATTTTTTCCAGCAACTAAGGCCTGAAAATTACCCGGATATAGTTTACATTGATCCCATGCATCCTCCGCGTCAAAAAACGGCGTTGGTGAAAAAAGATTTACAAGTGTTACAAAATTTAATTGGCTGTGATGAGGACGCCGACCAACTAATAAATTTAGCACGCGCGCGCGTGCGGCAAAAAGTGGTTGTTAAATGGCCGCAGCAGCTGCGAGCATTACTGCCTTGTCAGCAAAGTATTTCAGGAAAAACAGTACGATTTGATATCTATTTACCCAAACCTATAGAAGATTAGCGTGTTTAAGTCACCGTCCAAAGCAGATTAATAATTACAGGAGATATGTATGGCAGGACCGCTGAAAGTTACTTATTTACAATGGGGGGAGTTGACGTATACGCGCACGCAAGACAGCATTGAGCCAGCGATTGCTGATGATCGTGTTTTTTTAACTGCTGCTGTCCACTTATCGCACAAGCGCGACTCTCGTAATTTTCAAATGCGCTTTACTCATAATACCGATGCTTCTAACTCTGTAGAGGTGTCCGTTTTTCATCGGCCTCTTTCAGACGCCGATAGTAGAAAAAAACAAAAAATTCTCCATTTTGAATCTCCAGAGTTGCAGTGCAGTAAGGCTTATAAATGCGAGCTGGTTTACAAAAACCGCGTTATTCCTCTTTCCCGTAACGAATTGATTATTAACACACCGCCAGCGCGCCAAGACGCCAGACCCTTAAAAATTGCCCTAGGAGGGGATCAAGAACTTTTTGAGCAATTAGGATTTGTAGGCAGATTGTTTGATTTAAATAATTACGCCCACACCAAGAAAATTTACGCCCACATAGGAGCATCTGGAGAGCCTAATGCTTCACCAGATGCTCCGGTTGATAAACAGCCCTATCAGTTGTTTATTCACATAGGTGACATGATGAATGGCGAAATATTCTTTTCATTTCGAAATATTTTTCGCCGTGGTAGAAATTTTTTTGAGCGGCAAGCGGAGTCTGTTGAAGCTTTTGATGGCCATTTGTTCAATGATGCCATTCATCCCGCTCGCACAAACTTAAGCCGAATTAGTTATGGATTTTATAACGCAAGTGATGATCACGACACTCTTGGTAATGGCGGTGGAGAGCCTATTACGGATAAAGATCTTCGCATCCGTCGCAATATGCAAACCTCTTTTCACAACAATGTTTTACTACCTAAGTTTCTTTTACAAGAGTCCGACGGTTATGGTCCTGTACGTACTTTGGATGGGCGAAAAGGTCCGTATTTTAAAAAAAGAATTGGTCAGCATGAAATTTATATTCTGCACAATCGCATGACACAGGAAGCGCAAGCCGCAGCGGATAGTTTTCTGTTAGGTGAGCAACAATGGGCGTGGTTGGAAGATTCTCTAACAACATCGCAGGCTTTACACAAAATAATAATTTCTCCATTGCCTTTTGTAATGGGAAAAAATCCCGAAGAAGATTATCGGGGCCATCCTGAAGAATGGCATAGGCTCATGCAATTATGCAGAGAGTACAAAATTGGTACAATTTTTACTGCGGATTCCCACAACTACAGTCACGCGCAGATTTACGTGAGAAGCCATGACGAGGACACGCCATGGATTATTAACCACCAACTCGTCGGTACTTTAGGAGGAAGCAAGCAGTTTATAACCGACGAAGAAATGGAGTCCCTCAATAAACCTGGCCGTCCCCCTTTGATAGCGGCGGATATTGACGGTTACGACGCCTCTCTATACAGGGGAACACGTGTTATCTCTTATTTTTCACCAGGGTCTAAGCGCGCTTTATTGCCGGCAGACATTGTGGGCCAAGACAGCGTGTGGAGTGAAGAATGGAAGAAAAACACACACGGTTATCTGAGTGCAACGTTTAGCTTTAAGAATGCGATTGATGCTCCGGAACACTCGAGTAGTAAAGACGTCAGCGCCGATGAATCCGAGCTATCGGAATGTCACAAATGGACGGCTAGAACGCGATTCTTTGGCTGCCATGGGCGAAATGAGGTAAGAGAAATTAATGAGTTAACGGCGAACTATGCAGGAGAAACAGTTAATCCCTAGAGTGCAATTTATTAAAAAGGGTGCTGAATAAGTGCCCTGCAAAATAAGGAAAATATGAAATATTTTTGAATCTACCACCTAAAAAGGTGGCGTCCCCAAGGGGATTCGAACCCCTGTTGCCGCCGTGAAAGGGCAGTGTCCTAGGCCTCTAGACGATGGGGACCTAGTACTAAATCTCTTTAAAAAAAGAGATCCAATCTTTGTTGCTACTTCTGACGCTAAATGGCGTCCCCAAGGGGATTCGAACCCCTGTTGCCGCCGTGAAAGGGCAGTGTCCTAGGCCTCTAGACGATGGGGACATACACAGTATTCCACCTGTTACCGGTGGTGGAGCTAGGCGGGATCGAACCGCCGACCTCTTGCATGCCATGCAAGCGCTCTCCCAGCTGAGCTATAACCCCAAATAGATTCGCAGTTTAATGAGGCGACCTTAAACTGTCAAGTAGATTTTTAATAATTATCTATAAATCACTCAACCCACTGTTTTTAGTTATGCGACATACGATTTTTTATAATTTCAAGACTCTGTTGCAAGCGGTGTAAGGTTCGGGTTTTACCAATTAAGGCTAAAGTGCAATCAATTGAAGGGGACATTGATGTACCTGTAACCGCTACTCGCAAGGGTTGTCCAATTTTTCCCATAGCAATATCGCATTCGCAGCTTACGTCAATGATTGTCTGGTGAATGGTTTCACGCGACCAGTTGGTTAACGATTGCAAAGCCTCATAGAGTCTTGTAAGGGGGGATAAAATAACGGGCCGTAAATGTTTTTTTATTGCGTCCTCATCGTAACGGATAGTGTCTTGATAAAAATACCCGCATTTATCTGCCATTTCAGCCAAAGTTTTACAACGCTCTGCTAAGGCTTCCACTACGGCTGAGAGTTTTGGTCCTTGCTCGGTGCTAATCCCCTTTTCATCTAAATGCCACTGCAGCTGCGCGGCCACTTTTTCCGGTGGCTCTTCTTTTAAATAATGCTGATTCAGCCAATGGAGCTTATCGTAGCTGAAGCTTGATACTCCACGGCTGATATGCGTTAAATCGAAATGGCCAATCATTTCAGGGAGGCTGAAAATTTCTTGGTCCCCATGCGACCATCCTAGGCGGACTAAATAATTGAGTAGTGCTTCGGGTAAAATGCCTTGGTTTTTAAAGTCTAAAACGCTAACCGCGCCATGTCTTTTTGATAAGCGTTTACCATCGTCGCCCAAAATCATTGGTAGATGAGCAAATATGGGGATTGGCGCATTTAATGCTTCAAATAAATTAATTTGACGCGGGGTGTTGTTGATGTGATCGTCCCCACGAATAACATGAGTAATTTCCATGTCCATGTCGTCAACAACTACGGCAAAATTATAAGTAGGATTGCCGTCAGAGCGTACTAATATTAAGTCATCAAGTTCTGCATTATCCACCTCAATGGTTCCATAGACCGCGTCGGTAAACGCAACTTTTCCTTGTAGAGGATTTTTAAAGCGCAATACATGGGGTTCGTCAAGGGGCGCAAGATTTAAATCTCGGCATTTACCGTCGTAACGCGGTTTTTCTTTTGCAAGCATTTGCGCTTCGCGCAGCGCCTCTAAGCGTTCTTTAGAGCAGGAGCAGCGATAGGCCTTGCTCTCGGTCAACAATTTGTCCGCTATATGCAGGTAACGCTCGTAGCGTTGTGTTTGGTAAAAAGGACCACTATCCGATGCCAGACCTAACCAATCCATTCCCTCCAAAATCACTTGTACAGACTCATCCGTTGAGCGTTCTTGATCCGTATCTTCAATACGCAAAACAAATTCACCCTGATGATGTTTTGCAAACAACCAAGAGTACAAAGCGGTACGAACACCGCCGACATGCAAGAAACCAGTTGGGCTTGGCGCAAAACGTGTTTTAACTACCATAATTACTCCGTTGTAAGTATGAAAATAATTGCGCTATAATAGCCGACTTTAGAAGTGGCGCCTAGGTAACTTCTTGATAATATAAGTTACCATTCAATTATCGTAGGAATAAAATAATGAGCCATGTATGAAGGGACTTGGTATTAAGTATCAACTGCGACTAATTACACTTATTCCTGTTTTTGTTATTGCTATATTTTTTGCTTTTTTTTACAACTATCAATTTGACCAGGACTTAAAACAACAAATTACCCGTCTAGGCCAAGCCTATATTCGGCAACTGCTTCCTGCGGCGCAGTTAGCCATGATGCGCAATGATCGCCGAACTTTGCAAGGGTTAATCAATGCGTCGACCGTTAATCCGGACATTATGGCTTTAGCTTTTTACGACGCAGGGGGTCTTATTATGGCCTATCGCGGTGGCAAGCATTCTATTCATTCTTTATTCACTCCACCGGCGTTTACCGGTGATTTTATTGAAAGTAAGCAAATAAACTCAACCACAATTAATTTCATGGCGCCCATTACTCTTCCACAGTTCAACTTGTACTCGCGTGGTGCTTTCAAAACGGTCAATAAACATTTGAACCCCGCAACCAATGATATTTTAGGTTGGCTGTCAATTGATGTGAATACCCAGTCAACGCTTATAAAACGCTATCAAATGTATATTGTGACTATATTTATTACTTTAATCGGCTTGTTAATAAGTTTAACAATACATTTTTTCCTATCCAGACGTATTTATCTGCCCTTAAATCGTTTGCGACGGAGTTTGCGTCAAATACAAAGCAACGAGTTCGAAACGCAAATAAAAACAACGAGTTCTGGTGAAATTGGTGAAATTGAGCGCGGTTGCGTCCACATGCAGCAAGAATATCTATCGGTAGTTAAAGACCTAAACCATCACATCGAAGTGGCAACCAGCGACTTACAGCAAAGCCTAGAGTTGCTGGAGGAGAAAAACGTCGAACTTAGTTTGGAAAAGAAAAAAAGTGATGAAAAAGGACGGCAAAAATCCGAATTTATCGCCAATATGAGCCATGAAATTAGAACTCCTATGAACGGCGTTATAGGATTTACCAGTGTGCTGTTGGAATCTAAACTGGACTCCTTACAACTGGATTACGTTAAAACAATTAAAACATCCGCCCAGGATTTATTAATCATAATCAACGATATATTAGATTATTCAAAGATTGATGCGGGTAAATTACGGTTGGACTGTATTCCTGTTGAAATTCGTGCGTGTATCGATGAGGTTTTGATGCTTGCGGCTCCAAATGCGCATAAAAAAGGCATTGATTTGATACCGTCTACCGAGGTTAATGTTCCTAAAACGGTTTTGGGCGATCCGCTGCGCATTAAGCAAATACTGACCAATTTAATTAGTAATGCTATCAAGTTTACCGATAATGGCTATGTTTCTATTCGCACCAGTATTGAGGTGGAAAATGAAAAAAATTATTGTCTGCGTATTTCAGTTATTGACACGGGAATAGGTATTTCTGTTGAGGATCAAAACAAGTTATTTAATGCCTTCAATCAAGCCGACACGACTATAACCCGACGATTCGGCGGTACCGGTTTAGGTTTAGTTATTTGCAAAAAATTAGCCGAAGCCATGTACGGTAAAATTACTTTGAGCAGTGAGTTGCATAAAGGCACAACGTTTACCGTTACTCTACGTTTGGAAAAATTACTGGCCTATGAGGTTGAAAAAAATCAAGCGCACCGGTTTAGTCGTTTGCAGGTAATATGTTTTGATGACAATCCCCTGCATTTAGAAGCAATGTGCAATGGAATTGGTTTTTGGGGTGCGAGCTCTGTTGCCGTAAACTCGTTTTCACAACTTGAGCAAGCGTTTATAGAGAACCCCGAGTGCCAACTTGCTTTAGTTAATGTTAATGAGGGTTGTGAAAAGCAGGTTGCTAAAATAATTAGGCAACAAGTCATACCGTGTGTAATTGTTTCTAAGTGGCTGGTTCATAACCCCGAGTCGTTGGGGGCTAAGGCGTTTTTATTTAAACCGATAAGCGTTCAAAAATTGTATTTAACTATTGAGTCCATTTTGGAAGAAGCTTCGCAATCGCTTCTTGTTAGTGACGAACTAGGCAAGTTACGCAAGCAGCTATCCCAGTTGCATCCAACCATTTTGGTAGCAGAAGACAATCCGGTAAACCGGATGTTGCTCAATTCCTTATTAAGCGATTACAGCACGATTGTCATGGTAAACAATGGTGAAGAGGCGGTTAAAGCGTGTCGCATTCATCACTATGATTTGTTATTACTAGATTTACAAATGCCTAAATTAAATGGATTAGAGGCGGCGCAGCTGATTCGCGATAAATCGGTGCTTAATAAAAATACGCCGATAGTTGTGATTAGCGCTAACATCGATGATATCGATCAGGAAAACTTATTTCGCGACGGAATCAATTTATTCTTGCAAAAGCCTATAGATGAAAAGGAATTAATTTTAAATTTAGTAAAGCTTCTAAGCCAAAAAAATGGCGGTTTTATTGATTGGAACTTATGCGTTGAAAAAGCAAACGGCAATCACCTGCTCGCTAAGGATTTTTTGGAGCAATTTGTGATTGAATTGCGGAGCAACAAAAAAGATTTTATTCGTCTTTATCATAAAAAAGACACCGATGGCTTAGAAAAAGCAGCGCATAAACTTAATGGAGCCTGTTGTTTTTGTGGTGTGCCGCGGTTGCAACATTGGGTTATTACAATTGAAACGCACGCAAAATCGGCCAACAATATATCGGAAATAAGTTCTGTTTTTAATGAAATGCTACTCGCAATAGATGAGGTCATCCAAGAATACGAGCAATTGTACTGCGCGAGTGGGTGTCAAAATTAGTCAAGACTATTCACAATACGCGACCGTGTGGTTGCTATTTTGAACGATTACAAAAAGAGTACGGAGAAATAATGATTAAAAATGCTTTTTACGCGCAATCGGGTGGGGTAACGGCTGTAATTAATGTTTCTGCTTGTGCCGTAATTCAAACAGCGCGTGCTTACCCTGCAAGTATTGGGAAAGTTTATGCGGGCTTGAATGGAATCGTTGGAGCTTTGCACGAGAATTTAATTGATACGTCTTTGGAGAGTGACGCAGACATCACGGCTTTACTGCAAACACCTTCCGGGGCTTTTGGCTCCTGCCGCTATAAGCTTAAAGAGCGCGGACCGGAATACGAGCGGATATTGGCCGTGTTTAAAGCGCATAATATTGGATACTTTTTTTACAACGGTGGTGGTGACTCGCAAGATACCGCGCATAAAATTGCAACAATGACTAAAAACAGTGGATATCCTATAACCTGTATTGGCATTCCGAAAACTATCGATAACGATCTTCCTTTTACGGATTGTTGCCCCGGTTTTGGTTCTGTTGCAAAATATGTAGCAATTTCTACCCGTGAGGCCGGATTTGATGTAGCTTCGATGGCTGCAACCTCCACAAAAGTGTTTATTTTGGAAGTAATGGGGCGTCATGCTGGTTGGATTGCTGCAGCAAGCGGTTTAGCGGCTGAAAATACATCAGAGCCACCGCATATAATTTTATTTCCAGAAATTGCTTTTGATTCACAGTTATTTTTAAAAAAAGTTCAGGACTGTGTTCAAAAGTACGGCTATTGTGTGGTTGTTGCCTCGGAAGGGCTGCGCACTAAAGAAGGAAATTTTTTAAGTGATACAGGTTTAGTCGACGCGTTTGGTCATGCACAACTGGGCGGAGTTGCCCCAATTTTAGCGCAGCTTATTAAGTCCAAATTAGGCTATAAATACCATTGGGCGGTTGCTGATTATCTGCAGCGATCCGCCCGGCACATAGCGTCGCAAACCGATGTTGATCAAGCCTATGCTTTAGGGAAAGCGGCCGTTGAGTTTGCGGTGCAGGGCTGTAATGCAATAATGCCTATTATTAAACGAGAACAGGATTCCCCTTATAAATGGTCTATTGATAAAGTTGATTTAAAAGACGTTGCGAATCAAGAAAAAAAAATGCCAGCAGCGTTCATTAGTGAAGATTTAATGGGCATTACCGATGCATGTCGAGCGTACCTACAGCCTCTAATAGACGGTGAGAGTTACCCAAGCTACGACCGTGGCTTACCGCATTATGTTCGCTTGAAAAATAAGCTTGTAGAGAAAAAATGCGACGCGATGGCCGGACTGTCTTAGGCGGCTTCACCCGCTTAAACGTCGACGGATACAGTCTTTGCAGCAGGCATGGTTAAAATTTTTTTGCGCGCACACAAGGCTTGAATTTTTTAAAGTTGCAGACGACAGAATGCTCCAGCGTGGATCCACTTTTTTATAATAATTACCGCCTGTAAAGCAACTTCCTCTTCGGCGTACCACTGGCACAACCCTTCGCATATTTCTGCAAAGCGTGCGTGGTTGAGGCATTCGGAAAATAGCCAATACTCAATTGCGGTTAAAGGCGCGTAGGAAGGAGCGTAATTCTTACGCCAAATTAAATAGTACTCAGTGGCCGCCAAACGTCTTGGTGGAGCACTTTCTTGTTGCATCGCTTTATGCCAGGTATCAACGGTATTCCAGTTAAAGGCAGCGTGGTACACACAGGGGTGGACTAGGAGTTGCATTTTCGCCCACTGTTGGCTCTCAATTGCTGCTAATTGCTCAATGGTTAAAACCGTTGAATTTTCAGCATCAAAAGATAAAGCCATTTTCCACTCAAAATCAGCCATCTCAGCCCATTGAATCGAATACTTTTCGTGCAAAAATTGCGGAAGTTTATGGCCAAACCAGCGTATTGATCGGAAAGAGGAAGGATAGCGTTTTAAGTAAGCACGCCCTACGTCTGCAAATTGTGGACTGCCGATGAATTGCTGTAATCCAGGATAATTATAGGCTAGACATTCTATGAGCCTTAACTCATAAGCTTCTTGGTATATAGCGAGCCGGGTGGCAATGGGAATAGTCTTTGTTTCGGTAATGTCGGCAATAATATCATGGCTATTGCCCATTAAAAAAGACTGAAAATTTTGCTGAATTTTAACAAGCTCATTCATGCAAGAGCCCCGGTTTCAATCGTATTTTGTGCAACAGTTCGTGCGTAATTAAGTTCGTTTATAAGCTCCGCTAAAGCCGGCATATTATCATCGCGCTCAATCATGGTAGAAACCGCGCCAAAACGGCTCCAAGCTTGTTTATAAATTTGCCATACTTCAGGAATGATGGGCGCATCATGGGTATCTATTATATAGCTACCATTATTACTGTGTCCGGCTAAATGTATTTGAACAACTTTATTGAGTGGCAGGCCCTTAATATAATCGACAGGGGAGAAGTTATGATTTATCGCACTAACATAAATATTATTTACATCGAGTAATAAATAACAGCCACTGCGGGTGACTATTTCGCGGACAAATTCCCATTCGTGCATCGTTGATTGTTTGTAGGTAAGATAGCTTGAAACGTTTTCAACCGCTATTGGGCGGCCTAAAAATTCTTGTATGCTCATTATACGGCTAACCATATGGTCAATTGCCTGCTGTGTGTAGGGCAGAGGTAATAAGTCATGCATGTTGACCCCGCCAACCCCTGTCCAACACAGGTGGTCGGAAATCCATGCGGGCTCAATCCGATTTGCAAGTTGTTTTAATTGCTGAAGATAGTCCCAATCGAGCGCATCGCTGCTCCCAATAGACATGGAAACACCGTGCATGACTAAAGGATAATTTTCGCGAAACTTTTCTAGAAAGTACAGGGGTTTACCGCCTGGAATTAGGTAGTTTTCGCTCGTAATTTCGAACCAATCAATAGGTGGTTTTTCATCTAAAGTTTGTTGGTAATATTCGGGACGTAATCCAAGCCCAAATCCAAGGAAGGGCGCATTGGTTGATGTATGCACTAAAAATACTCAGTAAAAGGTAAGAAAAGCCAGGCGGATACGCCTGGCAGAAATGCTACTCTTCAGTAGATTTAGCGGCATCAGTATCAGTATCAGTATCCATATCCATTGTGCCACCCGCTTTCATGCAATCTTCTTTAGTCATCTGCATAACGCCGGTACCTTTGCATGAATTTTGCCCTTTGCACGTGTTGTTAGCTGTTTTGCAACTTCCTTGCGCTTTACAGGAGTTAACGCCTTTGCAATGAACCAATGGCGCGTCAATTGCGTCTGCTGCAAAAGTTGGAGCCATAGATAACATAGCTGCCGCACCAATTGCTAAAGCTGCACCGGATAATTTTAAAGTTTTCATGAAAATTCCTTTTTTTATGAGTAAACAACGATGACGGGAATTATTGAATAACAACTCCACAAAGTAAGTGTAGAGAGTAGTCTTCTTCTTTGTCAAGGACGACAAAAACAATTAAGAAAACATCCCAATTTATCGGATGATAAATCATTGTAATACATTTGTTATTGCTAATTGCTACGGCATCGTTCTGCTTCTAATTTTTTCAGCGCGCTTATAATGAAGCAGAAAACTGGTTAATACCCGGTTTTAAATCAACTTTCTAATTCAGGTCTATTTTTAAATTCTTCTAACGCCTCGGGGTTAGCCAGGGATTGTATATTGGCAACTGTTTCACCCGCGACCGTTTGACGCACTGCTATCTCAACAAGCTTGTTATTAAAAGTGTGGGGTATTGCCGAAACTTGAATTATTTTCGCGGGAACGTGGCGTGGTGATGCATTTTCTCGAAGTGTTTTTTTTATGTCATGGATGATTGTCTCATCAAGATTTAGAGTACCCTTGAGCTTCACAAACAAGATTATCCGACTATCGTCTTGCCATTTTTGACCAATGACCACGCTTTCTTGCACGCAGTCTATTTTTTCGATTTGTCGGTAGATTTCTGCAGTACCAATTCGTACTCCCCCTGCATTCAAAACGGCATCGGAGCGGCCGTGAATGATTAACCCACCATGGTCGGTATACTGCGCGTAATCCCCATGCGCCCAGGTATTAGGATATTTGGAAAAATAACTGCGGCGGTATTCTTCTTTTAAGGGGTCGTTCCAAAATCCAACGGGCATAGCCGGAAAAGCTTGGTCGCATACTAATTCCCCCTGTTGATTCGGCAATGAATTTCCAGTTTCATCGTAAATTTTAACCGCAAGCCCTAAGCCGATACATTGCAGTTCACCTCGGTGCACGGGTAATAAAGGGTTTCCTAAGGCAAAACACGAGAGAATATCGGTGCCACCGGAAATTGAGCTAAGTTGCACGGAGGATTTTATCGATTGATAGACAAAGTCGTAGTTATTTGGAAGTAGGGGGGAGCCGGTTGATAAAATGGTTTTAAGTGCTGACATGCGAACGTGTTTACAAGGATGAGTAGAGGATTTTTCAATACTGGAAATAAATTTCGCACTGGTGCCAAAAACACTTACCTGGTGTTGGTCAATAATTTCAAAAAGTTGTAACGCGTGCGGATACAAGGCAGCACCCTCATACAAAGTAAGCGTGCTGCCTAAGGCTAATGCGGAAACCATCCAGTTCCACATCATCCATCCACAGGTCGTATAAAAAAACAAGTTGTCGCGTTCGCTTAAGTTGGTATGCAGTCCTAGTTCTTTAAGATGTTGCAGTAAAATGCCTCCGGCCGAATGGACAATACATTTGGGCTTACCAGTCGTTCCTGATGAAAACATTATATAGATAGGCTGGGAAAAGGGCGCTTGGACAAATGTACAGTGGTTGCTTGCGCGCAGAAAATCATCCCAAAATACGCTTTTAGCCATGAAATTGCTCCGACCAATAACCGGTGTAATAACGAGCGCGAGCAACTCCGGAAAGCTTGTCTGAAGAAGGGCTATTTTTTCGCTATTATCAAAGGTTTTACCCGCGTATTTATAGCCGTCGCTAATAAACAATACCGATGGATTTATTTGACTGAAGCGGTCTAGGAGCGCCGCAATTCCAAATTCTGGAGAGCAGGACGACCAAATAGCGCCTATGGAAAGAGTGGCAAGCATTGCGATAATGGTATTCGCGGTATTTGGCATTACCGCCACCACTCGGTCGCCCTGACTTACACCTGCGTGTTTCAATCCCGCAGCGCATTGCGCAACTAAAGCATACAGTTGCGCATAAGTTAGTGTGGAATCAGTTCCCATCTCATTGACTGAGATAATTGCCGGGTGGTTGTCGCGTCTTTGCAGCAGTTGCTCAGCAAAATTAAAACGTGCCCCTAAAAACCATTGGGTATTAATCATGTCGCTATCATTGACAACAATGCTGTGCGCTTTGGTCGTAAATTGTAGTGAAAAAAAATCAGCTAAAAGCGACCAAAATTTTGCAGGGTGGTCAATAGACCATTGATACAATTGCGCGTAGTCGGCAATTGCTCGCCCAGTTTTGTCGCGCACGAAAAGAATAAAGTGCCACATGCGTGTTTTTTCTGGTGCAACAGGGGTCCAAACTATCGACATACAGCATTCCTTTACGTTCGGTGAGCTAACAAAGCGTTGGCTACTTTTGATTGATTACGTCTGTTTAAGGCCTTACAAATCATTGCTCCGGCATCAACAACCTGGTAAATATCGACACCCGTTTTTAAACCTAAGCCGTGCATTAAATACAAAACATCTTCCGTAGCAACATTGCCCGTTGCTCCCAGTGCATAAGGACAACCACCAAGACCTGCAACCGAGCTATCAAATTGCTGCACTCCACATTCAAGCGACGCCACTATATTTGCTATGGCCTGCCCATAGGTATCGTGAAAATGCATAGCGACATGCCCTATCGGCATTATGGTTTTTATTGACTGAATCAACACTTTTGTTTGTTTTGCAGTACCCACCCCGATGGTGTCTCCCAAAGAAATTTCATCAACCGATAGTGCCAGTAGTTGCTCAACAACGTTACTAACCGCCTGAGGTGAAATCTCACCTTCATAGGGACAACCAAGTACACAGGAAACATAGGCACGAATGGTGATTTTGTGCTGTTTTGCAAGCTGTACTACCGGTTTAAAACGCTCCAGGCTTTCAGCAATAGAGCACTGTATATTGCGTTGATTAAACGTTTCACTAGCAGCAGTAAATATGGCGATATTTTTAACCCCGGCAGTGAGGGCTTGTTGCATCCCTTGTTCATTAGGAACTAAAGCCGAAAAATGCACGCTGTCTATTTTTTTTATAGCGTGAAAAACCTCGACACTGTCGGCAAGTTGTGGAATGGCTTTTGCGGATACAAAACTAGTCACTTCGATACGCTGTAAACCACTTACAGCAAGTTGATTTATTAATTCTATTTTTAGGGCGGTTGGAACCCATAAGGGTTCATTTTGCAGTCCATCACGAGGTCCAACCTCGATAAGCGTAATCGTCATATCGCTTCCTAAATAGTGTTAATGCGCCGTTGGTTCTACTAGGCTTAGCAGTTGAGTGCCCTCTAAGACTTGCGCTCCCACCGAATAAAAAATTTCATCAATGATACCATCTCTTGGAGCCGATATTGTATGCTCCATTTTCATAGCTTCAAGAATAATTAACGGCTCATTTTTTTGAACTACCGAACCGGGGTCTTTTAAAATAGCGGTAATGGTGGCCGGCATAGGAGCTTTGAATTGGGTATTGGAATCCGTTTCATGCGACTGCTTTCGTTCGTGCGAATACAGACGCAGCCGACTCGTACCTAATGTTGAAAAAACGGTGAGTTCGGCTGCGTTTTCAACCACATGACCTTCTAATTTTTGACCATCAACAACTATTGCAAAGCCTGGTTTAGGCACTTTTAAAATTGCGATGCTGTAGTTTTGCTCGTTAATGGTCAATTGAAAGCGGTTGCTACTTGTGGGAAGAATTAACGCTTTCAAACATTGTTCGCCCACTAAAAACTGCCATATCCAGGCGGAAGCACCTTGTATTTGCCAAGCGAAGCTCGCCTTAAAAAGGGGGTCTGCTTCCTGTTTGTAAAGCGTGTCATAGAGGTAACTTATTGCAAGCATTGTATTCGGCAGGGTATTTATTGGTGCGACACGTACGGGATTGCTGTCTAAAAAGCTTGTAGAAATAGCGGCGTTTTTAAAATTCGCACCTGCAATTATGGTTTGTAGAAACGGAATGTTCGTAGTTACCCCATCAATATAATAACGGTGCAAAGCGTGTTCTAAACGCGCTAGTGCTTGGGTGCGACTAGCCCCCCATACAATCAACTTAGCAATCATCGGATCGTAGTATTGGCTTATGTCGGTGTGCACACTCACGCCCGTATCAATACGCAATCCATCCGCTTGTGGTTCGTGTAGATAGCGTACCCGGCCAATAGAGGGTAAAAAATCATTTTCGGGATCTTCGGCATAAATACGACACTCAATTGCGTGCCCCGTTTTACTAATAGCGTGTTGCTCGCGAGGCAGTGGGCAGTTGGCGGCTACCAATATTTGCCAGGATACTAAATCTATACCAGTAATCATTTCAGTAACCGGGTGCTCAACCTGGAGTCGTGTGTTCATTTCCATGAAATAGAACTGCTTGTCAACAACGATAAACTCAACGGTTCCGGCGTTGGTGTAATGAATGGATTGAGCAACCTTGCACGCTGTAGCGGTAATTTGTTGGCGTAAATCCTCTGATAAATGCGCCGCCGGTGCCTCTTCTATAATTTTTTGATGACGACGTTGCAACGAGCAGTCGCGTTCAAAAAGATGGACAGTATTGCCGAAATTATCCGCAATAATTTGCACTTCAATATGACGTGGGTTGAGCAATAACTTCTCGATGATAAGTGTATCATCGGCAAAGCTTGCTAGTGCCTCACGGCGAGCGGCTTCAAGCGCGCTAGTAATATCTTTAAGATGATGCACTGCTCGCATGCCCTTACCCCCGCCGCCATTCGCAGGCTTAATCAGAACGGGTAAACCAATATTGAGCACTTCCTGATGTAATTTTTCGTTGGTCTGTAAGTTGCCGTGGTAACCGGGAATTAACGGAATGTTTTTCGATTCTAATAATTGTTTAGCAATCTTTTTAGAGGCCATTGCTTTGAGAGACGATAAGGAGGGACCAATAAATACAAGACCGGCGTCGTGGCATTTTTGCGCAAAATCGTAGTTTTCTGATAAAAATCCATAACCTGGATGCACGGCTTCCGCTTGGCACTGTTTCGCCACGTTGATTATGGAATCACCGTTTAAATAACTGTCTTTGGCGTTGCTGTCGCCTATAAAAAAAGCTTCGTCAGCACGCTGCACATGCAGACTGTTTTCGTCGACTGTTGAATAGATAGCAACCGTTTGAATACCCATTTTTTTACAGGTTTTTATAATTCGACAAGCAATTTCACCGCGATTGGCAATTAAAATTTTAGTAAACATATCCGTCCTACATTCCAAAAATTATGACCAGGATGGCTTTTCTTTTTTCAAAAAAGCATGCAACCCTAGTTGCCCTTCCTTTGAAACTCTTTTTTGAGCGATTAACTGGGCGGTTTCGCTCACAAGACGCGTATCAATGCTGCGGTCGGCAACCTGAAAAACCAATGCTTTGGCCGCTAACATGGCTTGAGGCGCGAGCGCTTGCAACTGCCGGAGATAGTTTTGGACAAAAGCATCAATTCTATCGGTTGGAACCGAAAATTGGATCAAATTATAATGCAGGGCCTGCTGCGCATCGAACAATTCAGCGCTAATAAAAAGCTGTTTAGCTCGGCGAGCGCCAATGGCTTTAATGACGTAGGGACTTATAACGGCTGGAATTAAGCCCAACTTGACTTCGGAAAAACAAAATTGAGCCTCGTCTGTGGCAATAGCAATATCGCACGCGGCAACAAGACCCGCACCGCCACCCATTGCCCGGCCTTGCACGACGGCAATCGTTATTTTTTTACAGTTGTAAAGATTGTGCATGAGTGTGGCAAGGATCATGGCGTCCGCATGATTTTGCGCTTCATCAAAAGCCAGCATTTTTTGCATCCAATGGATATCAGCGCCCGCAGAAAAGTGCTTTCCTCGTGCCTTTAACAGCAGGATTCTTATAGCAGGATTGTCGTTAATTGCTTCGACGCAGCGGTTAAGCTCCTGCAACATTTGGTCGTTGAACGCGTTCATTTTCTCTTGGCGATTGAAGCTTACAACGGCAACCTCATTGTGGTAATCACAAACAATAAAATCCATAGCTATCCTTACATGCGAAAAATACCGTAGTTTGTTTTAGTGATGGGAGCGTTTAGCGCGGCGGATAAACTAAGACCTAATACCTTACGTGTGTCTGCGGGAAGAATTACCCCATCGTCCCATAATCGCGCGCTAGCGTAATAGGGGTTTCCTTCGTCTTCAAATTGCTGCTGTAGAGTTTTTTTAAACTGCTCTTGCTCATCCGCAGACCAGTTGACGCCTTGTTTTTCATACTTATCACGATGCACGTCGGCAAGTACATTAGCCGCTTGCTCGCCACCCATTACTGAAATACGAGCATTCGGCCAAGACCATAAAAAACGGGGATCGAAGGAGCGTCCGCACATGGCGTAATTGCCCGCGCCAAAGCTTCCACCAACTATCACCGTGAATTTTGGAACGAGGGCGTTTGCCACCGCCAGCACCATTTTTGCACCGTCTTTAGCAATGCCGGCCGCTTCGTATTTACTACCTACCATAAACCCCGTAATATTTTGCAGAAAAATTAAAGGAATGTTACGGGTATTGCATAACTCAATAAAATGCGTTGCTTTCAACGCACTTTCAGCAAATAAAATGCCATTATTAGCAATTATTCCAACGGGATAACCGTACAAGTGAGCAAAACCACAGACAATAGTCGTACCAAACAACGCTTTAAACTCATCAAATTCTGAACCATCAACAATACGCGCAATAATTTCACGACAATCGTAAGGCTTTCGTGCCTGCACCGGCACAATGCCGTTTAATTCAGCGCAATCATAAAGGGGTTCTTGGCTTGCAATTCGCTGTACGGTTTGCGGTTTCGTTCGGTTCAAATAGCCCACGACACTACGCGCAATCTCCAGAGCATGACTGTCATTTTCTGCTAGATAATCGGCAACTCCCGATTGTCGACAATGAATATCCGCTCCACCCAATGCTTCAGCTGTGACTACCTCGCCGGTTGCTGCTTTGACTAGCGGCGGGCCGCCTAAAAATATAGTTGCCTGATTTTTTACCATGATGGACTGGTCCGCCATGGCCGGCACATAAGCACCACCAGCCGTGCAGGACCCCATGACCACCGCAATTTGCGGAATATTAAGAGCGGATAGGTTTGCTTGATTGTAAAATATACGCCCAAAATGCTCGCGGTCGGGGAATACTTCTGCTTGCAAAGGAAGAAAAGCCCCGCCAGAATCTACCAAATACACGCAGGGCAAATGATTGGCACGGGCTATTTCCTGCGCTCGTAGATGTTTTTTTACCGTTAACGGGTAATAGGTACCCCCTTTGACGGTAGCGTCATTAATGATAATTACGCACTCTAGACCTTTTATACGGCCAATTCCGGTAATTATTCCGGCAGCCGGAACATCGTCCTCGTAGACTTTATAGCCTGCGAGCATCGAAAACTCCAAAAAAGGACTGCCGGGGTCAATAAGCTCTGAAAGCCGTTGTCGCGGCAACAGCTTGCCATGACTAAGGTGGCGGCTTTTTGCAAAATCACTACCGCCTGCAAGGATGTGTTGATAAACGAGCTGTAATTTTTCAATTAAACTCAGCATGAAAACAGCGTTTTGTTTAAATTCATTGCTGTTTGCATTGATGGTCGTGAGTAAGCGAGCCATAGCTTTCCTAGCGAATTAAAGTGGTACTTAACATGATTATTAACCATATACACCAAGTAAGCTCAAAAAAATAAGGCATGTCTTTGCCCTTAATTAATCGATATATTAAAGCCGGAACGGCGGCTATGATTACAGGAATAACTACTAATAAAAAAATACGACAAAACAATCTGCCGTTCGCTGTTGCGCTAAAAAATGGCTGGAGCTGATGCGCCAGAAGTGTGTAAAAATAATCTATTTTTAACACAAAAAGATGAAGGTAGTGTGCAAGAAGCACAACTATACAGCTTAAAACTAAATAAATACCGATGGGTCTTAACATGAATTTTCTCGCATTAATTTATAGTAATTCAATAGCAATGGCACAAGCTTCGCCACCACCGATGCACACACTGGCAATACCCCGTTTTTTCGCATTTTTTTGTAGGGCGTAAATCAATGTAGTAATAATACGCGCTCCAGAAGCCCCTATGGGATGGCCAAGGGCGCAAGAGCCGCCGTGTATGTTAACTTTATTTTCCGGAAGTTTCAGCTCTTTAATCGCTAAAAGAGCTACAACCGCAAAGGCCTCATTTATTTCGTACAAGTCAACGTCGCCTATGCTCCAGTTCGCCTTTGCCAACACTTTGCGTATTGCAAAACTTGGTGCTGTAGTAAACCATTCTGGTGCATGCGCATGCGTTGCATGCGCCACAATTCGCGCCAGCGGCGTGCAAGATTGTTTGATGGCCTCTGTTTCTGTCATTACAACAAGGCTTGAGGCTCCATCGGCAATAGCGCTGGAATTTGCGGCCGTTACAGTGCCGTCGGCGCTAAAAGCGGGTTTCAATTGGGGTATTTTAGCTATTTTTTTAACGTTCGGTATTTCATCAACCACAATTTCTAAATCCGAATAAACAACAGGGGCAATTTCTTGGTCAAACGCGTTGCATTTTAAAGCGTGCAAGGCGCGCTCCATCGATTGCTGAGCGTAGGCATCTTGTTGTTGACGGGACAGTTTATAATGTTCAGCACTACGCTGCGCAAAACATCCCATCAACGTTCCTTTATCATAAGCGTCCTCTAAGCCGTCCATAAACATATGATCAATAAATTGGTCATGGCCAAGTCGATAGCCATTGCGGGCTTTCGCTAGCAAGTAGGGTGCGTTACTCATGCTTTCCATTCCACCGGCAACAATGACTGTGGCCGATTGTGCTTTGAGCAAATCGTGCGCGAACATCAGTGCCTTCATACCAGAGCCGCACATTTTATTAATGGTAGTGGCTCCAGCGGACTGGGGAATACCAGCTAGAATAGCTGCTTGTCGCGCGGGTGCTTGGCCAATTCCTGCCGAGAGCACACAGCCTGAAATAACCTCGCTGATATCTGCGGTGTCTATTCCGGCTTGGGCGATAGCGGCACGGTGCGCAATAGCTCCCAATTCAGGTGCTGTAAAAGATGAAAGCATCCCAAGCATGCGGCCTATAGGGGTACGCTTTGCGCCAACGATAACGACCGAATTTTTCATAAGGCTCCTAAACGTTTTCTTTAAAAATCTCTCGACCAATTAACATTCGACGTATTTCCGATGTTCCTGCACCAATTTCGTAGAGCTTTGCATCGCGCAACAATCTTCCAGCGGGGTATTCATTAATATAGCCGTTACCACCAAGTATTTGAATTGCTTGTAAAGCCATTTGCGTTGCCCGCTCGGCACAATACAAAATAACTCCGGCGGCATCCTTTCGGGTGATTAAATGGTTGTCGCAGGCACGAGCAACACTATATAAGTAGGCGCGGCAGGCACTTAGTTCGGTATACATATCCGCAAGCTTTCCTTGAATAAATTGAAATTCACCGATAGCTTGCTTAAATTGCTTTCGTGTTTGAGTGTAGGGAATAACCAAGTCTAAGCAGGCTTGCATAATTCCAAGAGGGCCTGCGGCTAAAACGGTGCGCTCATAATCCAACCCACTCATCAAAACTTTAGCGCCTTGCCCCTCGATTCCTAAGATGTTTTCTTTAGGAACACGGCAGTCATTAAACACCAACTCGCAGGTATTGGAGCCGCGCATACCAAGTTTATCCAGTTTTTGTGCCGTACTAAATCCAGTGAAATTTTTCTCTACAATAAAAGCCGTAATTCCTTTGCTGTTGGATTTTTTATCCGTTTTTGCATACACAACCAGCGTATCTGCATCAGGACCGTTAGTAATCCACATTTTTGTGCCCGTTAAGGAGAAATGGTCGCCCTTATCGGTTGCGTACAATTGCATACTGATAACATCTGAACCGGAATTGGCCTCGCTCATTGCCAAGGCTCCCACGTGACGCCCATCGATTAAGGCAGGAAGGTATTTAGTTTTTTGGGCGGTATTTCCATTAAGATAAATTTGATTAACGCACAAGTTTGAATGCGCGCCGTAACTCAAGCCAACCGAGGCTGACGCGCGTGATATTTCTTCCATTGCAATAACATGCGCAAGATAGCCCATATTGGCGCCACCAAATTGCTCATCAACCGTCATACCCAGAAGACCCATGGCGCCCATTTTTGCCCACAAAAAATTGGGGAAAGCATTTTCTTTATCAATACTTTCTGCAATTGGTGCAATTTCCTGCTGCGCGAACTGATAAACACTGGTACGTAAAATATCGTAGGTTTCACCAAGTTCGAAAGGTACGCTGGTTGCCATATTTTCCCTATTCATTGATCAAAGCTTGCTAACTATACCCAATCGAATGTAAGTTGCAACTTGATTTTGGCGATTCCCGAAACTTAAAAAAATTGCTATTATTATGGCCCTTTACATTTAATAAATAACGGAGGCAGGGATGGGTACGCTCATGTTATGGGAACAGAGCCGTTTAGGCGACTATCAGCGTGCGTTTGCGCTTACCGCAGTTGAATTGTCAGAATGCATTCTTGAGTATGGGTTTAACAAGGCTGTAGGATGCATGCAAATGGTTGCCAGCGGTCGCGTCTGCAAAGATTTAGAGCTTTCTCAATTTGAAGATTTTAATTTTGATTTAGCGCTTTGCCCTAATTATTTATTTGGTGCGAACGCGCCTTTAACCCTTGAGTCTACGTTTCAAGTCATAACCGAGCTCGCTCGGGTGGCAAAAGAGGTGCGTATTTACCCTCTAAAGAAAGAGAACGAAGAATCCTCCTCGTTGCTCGGGCCAACCTTATTACGTTTGCAACAAAAAAATTACGGTGTGGAAGTTAAAAGTGTTGCCCCAACCCTACACCTAAGCGCAAACGCGATGCTGCGAGTATGGGCGTTGCAATGTACCGTCTAATCCGCCCATTACTGTTTTTATTTGACGCTGAAAAAGCGCACACTTTCACGCTGGCGCTGTTGTCCTACTTACCGAAATTTTTTTTTAAAACACCCGTCTCTAGGCAAAAAGTTCAAGCCTTTGGAATCGAGTTTCCGCATCCAGTAGGTCTCGCCGCAGGCCTTGATAAAAACGGCGACTATTTAACCGCTTTAAGTAAGTTAGGATTTTCATTTATCGAAGTGGGTACTATTACCCCAAAACCGCAACCAGGAAATCCTAAACCTCGCTTGTTTCGAATAGCTAAAAATAAGGCCATTATTAATAAGATGGGTTTTAACAACGACGGGGTTGCGGTATTAATCCATAATATTAAAAAGAGCAACTATACCGGTATCTTGGGGATTAATATTGGCAAAAATAAAGATACACCACTCGATCGTGCCCACGAAGATTATGTGTATTGTCTGCAAAAAGTCTACCCTTACGCATCCTATATAACTATCAATATCTCCTCACCGAACACGCCGGAATTACGGCAATTGCAACAAGCAAATTTTCTGGACGCATTATTAGCGGCCATCGTATACGAACAACAAAAACTAGCGCAGCGTTATCAGCGCTGGGTTCCATTAGTGCTGAAAATTTCACCGGATGAAAGCGAGGCAACCTTGCGACAAATTGCAGAAATAGTGCTTAAGTATAAAATTTCAGGAATTATTGCGACCAATACAACCAATGCAAGGCCTTCGTTATCGGCTTCATCCACAGCCCTGCCAACGGGAGGTTTAAGTGGTGCACCACTTTTGGCACAGGCAAGCTCGACGCTTAAATTTTTGAAACAAATTCTTGGGGATAAGGTTTGCTTAATTGGTGTTGGTGGTATTATCAGTGACGCTACAGGACAAGATAAATTGGATAATGGCGCAAAACTTATACAAGTGTACACGGGGTTAATTTATGAAGGGCCAAAATTAGTAGGCGACTTGATACGAAACTTACGCTATTAACAGCGTTACACCAGCAGATTTTATTTTTTTTGTTTGTTTCTTTTCGTTTGCAAAATATCAAAGTTGTTACTGTTTTGCAGGCACTACCAATTTTTACACGGGTAAAAGCAAATTGTATGTTACAATTTGACCTATTTATTTACAGGGTAACTATTATTTTATGTTAAATCATTCTGCTGGAAAAACACGCCAATTGTACTGGCGGCTACTAACCTATGTTAAGCCTTTTTGGACGATTTTACTGCTCGGGATTTTAGCAAATGTTTTTTATTCTGCGATAGATGCGGGTTTTACCTATTTAATGCGCCCCTTTCTCGATAAAAGCTTCATATCCATCGATGCGGAGTTCATCAAAAAAATTCCCCTGATCATTTTGATAGGAATAACACTGCGCGGCTTGATAAGTGCCGGCGCGAGTTACTGTATGACCTCGGTTGCGCGCTCAGTGGTTAAAGTTTTGCGGCAATCGGTTTTCGCCCACATAATAAAACTTCCGGCAGATTATTATGACGAAGCTACATCTGGGCAATTGCTTTCTAAAATATTATACGATGTTGAACAAGTGGCTCAAGTTAGCGCCGATGCCTTAACCGATTTTATTCAAAATCTGTGTTTAGTTTTGGGCTTATTAACGGTAATGTTTGTAATTTGTTGGCAATTATCGCTTATGTTTATTTTGACGATCCCTTTTGTTGGTGTAATTGTTAACCTTACCAATAAACGAGTACGAAAAATATCGCATCGCGTCCAACGTACCATGGGTGAGGTTACCGAAATAGCAGCAGAGGTTATCGAAGGATATAAAGTAGTGCGTATTTTTGGTGGTGAAACTTATGAAACGCATAAGTTTAACAAAGCCACCGAGCAATCGCGATTAAACGATATGAAAGTTGCGGCGAGTAAAGTAATCAATGTGGCCGGTGTGCAATTTGTGATTGCAATTGGGATTGCTTTAATTGTGTTGGCGTCTATTAAGTTAACCAGCTCCATTACCATTACGCCGGGTTCTTTTTTAGCCATATTAGCCGCTATGATTCAGCTAATAAAACCAATTAAAACCTTAACGACCTTAAACGCGTCGATTCAACGTGGCTTAGCTGGAGCGGAAAGTGTTTTTGCGTTGCTGGATAAACCAACCGAAAGCACAACCGGCCTTGCGGCACCACAACGTGCAGCAGGTGCGATAGCTTTTCAAGCGGTTAATTACTGTTATCGGCAGGGCGCTCCAGTGCTTCAAGATATAAGCTTTACTATAGCGGCTGGTCAAACCGTGGCGCTGGTTGGTCATTCCGGTAGCGGGAAAAGCACACTTGCTAATTTGTTACCCCGATTTTATGAGTTAAGTGATGGGCAGATAACCTTAGATAATGAACCCATTGCGAATTTATCTTTACAAGGTTTGCGTCAACAAATGGCCATTGTTAGTCAGAATGTTACTTTATTTAACGATACTCTCGCTAAAAATATTGCTTACGGAAATGAGAACGCCACTCGGGAGGAGATAGTGGCTGCTGCAAAACTTGCTTTTGCCGATGAATTTATTTCCCGTCTTCCCTTAGGATACGACACCAAAGTTGGTGAAAATGGCGTACTTTTTTCAGGAGGGCAGCGTCAACGGTTAGCTATCGCGCGCGCAATTATTAAAAACGCCCCTATTTTGATCTTAGACGAGGCAACGTCCGCCTTAGACAGTGAGTCCGAACGTTCTATTCAGGCCGCTTTAGTTGAAGTTATGAAAAACAGAACGACCTTAGTTATAGCGCACCGCTTATCCACCATTAAAAAGGCTCATAAAATTATTGTGTTGCACCAAGGACGAATTGTAGAGCAGGGTACGCACCAGCAATTAATTGCTAAAGAGGGACACTATTTGCAATTGTATAGAGCGCAACAGTTAGGGGCCGAAGTAGATGAGTTGGCTTTAGCTTAATGGATAGATTTTTAAATCAACTTTGGTATGGTAAAAAAAAAGGGGCGTGGCTCTTATGGCCTTTTGCATGGGTGTATCGGTTGGCTGTTTTCTGCCGCAAAAAATTTTTGCTTCGTGAGCAACAACATTTTTCAGTTCCGATAATTGTCGTTGGAAATATTAGCGTAGGTGGAGTAGGTAAAACACCGCTTGTAATTGAACTGGCCCAATTTTTTAAGCGTCGTAATCTGCGGGTTGGTATTGTGACCCGTGGTTACCGAAGCACCATTAATCACTATCCTTATCACGTTAAAATCGATGACGCGGTGTCTTTAGTAGGCGATGAACCGTTATTACTAGCCCGTCGATCCGGCTGTCCAGTGATTATTGCACCAAAAAGAGCGCAGGCAGTACGCTGTTTAATTGAGCAGCACAAGGTTCAAATTATTATTAGCGATGACGGTTTGCAGCATTACCGTATGGGGCGCAGCATTGAAATTGCGGTGGTGGATGGCATGCGCGGCTTGGGTAACCAGTTGTGCTTGCCGGCCGGCCCATTGCGTGAACCGCCAAATCGTTTAGCGGAAGTTGATTTTATTGTAATTAATAACAGTACATTGAACACATCTAGACAGCCCGATTGTCGACAAAAGATTTCATTTATTGAAAACCATGCAAATGTATACGCAATGCACTTTCACGTTGGTGAAATAGCGCCTTTGCTTCCGGATTGCAAGCCCGTTTCTTTGGAGGCGCTCTCACATAATTGTGCGGCAATTGCGGGAATTGGTAACCCAGAACGATTTTTTAAAACCTTAACTGATTTAAATATAACGCATCGTCCCTACTGCTACCCAGACCATCATTGGTTTACCCCGTGCGATTTTGAAAAGCTTCGCGAAAAGTACGTGATTATGACTGAGAAAGATGCGGTTAAATGTTTTGATTTTGCTCCTAAAAACAGTTACTTTCTTCCAATTACCGCAAAAATTGATCCCGGGTTTTGGGATGTTTTTACAAGTCATCCCGTATTATTAAGGTATTTTAAATGAAGCCTATTGTTCTATGCATTATAGTTGTTTTACTGTCGTTATCTTTTCAAAGCTACGCTAATGAATTGCCTGGCTCCCTAGAACTGAACTACTTGGACAGTTTACATTCCGCACAATCCAAACAATTTGACTGGACCTTTTCAGGTATTGTGTCTAATGAAAATGATGAACACTACAGTTATTTTTTTCGGTTTAATCGTACTGAAAAAACAATTAAAGCGCAGGCTGTTTTAATTGATATGCAAAACAAAAACTTACTGTTTAATGAAGAAAATCAGGTGGAAGTTGACAATTCCGATGTGGCTCGTTGGCAAATTGGATCGCTATTTTTACGTTTTAACAGCATTACAAACTCTTGGATAATCGGTTTAAAAAATAAGAAAAAAGAAGGGTTTAATTTTAAAATTGATAATTTAGGCACGTCTAATAAGCTGCCGGCTATAGCGCATTCATTGAGAAAAGATGTTCTTTTTCAAATTAACCAAACGGGATTACTCAATGGTCATTTTAAACTAAATCAAAATGATAAAGAGCAATTTGTGACCAGTAAAAAAAGTTGGTTTCAACAGGTTTGGGTGAGTAAGCCCCAAAACGACCGTCACAATGCGCATAATATCTTGTGTAGTTTTATCAATAATCAGGCGCTGTACTCTATAAATCTTCCTGAAGAGGATGCCTTGAGGGGTGCCTTAGCGGGATGGAGGGATGAGAGTGGGGCTGCTCAGTCTATTTCTCAGTTTATAACTACGGACGTTAAGGATAGCCGGTGGAATATTCATTTAGCAACACCTAAGCTTCAACTATCGTTGCAAAATATTTTAGATAACTCTTCCAAAAATAAAGACGTGGTTGTTGGTATTACCCAGCAATTACCGGGTGTGTGCTGGATGAGCGAGCTCGTTATCTAGCACGCCCATCACAACCGCAGTGCCGCCGTCTTAAGGTTGTATGCAATTTTTATTGAAATTCGTTACAGACTGGGTACACCGCTCTTGAGGGATTGAGTTCTTTCAGCAGGCCTTGTATTTTTTCCAAAGAAAATAGATTGTGAGCTTGTTAGGGTTGGAGAGAGTGGTTCTGATAAATCGTTCGTCTCTTCTTTTGTTGTTGCATAACCGTGGGTTGTCTCATCCTCATCATTGTGATACTGCTCGCCCAGGCCCCAGGTCGCAAAAATTTTCAATATGGAAATATTACCTCGATAAGCGGCTATACTAAAGGCGGTGCTTCCATCATGTAAGCGCTCGTCCAGTTTTACATTTAAGCGGCTCAATAGTTTCAATACGGGGAGGCTCCCATTTATAGTTGCAAAAAATAATATAGGTAACCCTTTTATTGTTAACGTATTAAAATCCACACCGCTTTCATATAGTCTCTTTAAAAACAGTGTATTATTACAAGCGACTGCCATATAGGCCGGCGTGACTCCATGATTATTTGATTTTAAAAGATCTACCTCAAGCACCAGAAGTGTTTTAAACAGCTCTAGACTTTCGCTTTGGGCTGCGTAAATTGCTGGAGTAAACTCATTCATGTCTTGTTTATTTAAATCAATCCCTAGTTCTGCAAGTGTTTTTAATACCCTAATATCTTCATTGTTAGTGGCTACAGTCGCTGGAGTAAAGCCCCCTGCATTATAAGAATAAAAATTAGCTCCAAATTTATGAAGTAATTTCAGTAGCTCGGTATCGCTGCGTTCAACAGCCTCAAAAACTAGGGTGTTTCCACCTTTGTTAGGCGCGTCTAAATTACCTATCAAACGCAAAAATGTTTTAAATAATATAGGATTTAAAACGCCTAGCTCTACAAGCTGTGCTAATGGTTCGGTCTTAAAGTTTGAAAATGCGTTTAAAATAACTAAATTTTTAAGAGAGTTTTTCATATCGAAATTTTCAGCTATAAAATGTTCACCGATAATATTCGTTATAATTGCGGATAGTTTCATGACGCTTTTTTTATGTTTCAGACTGATATGGTTACAAAGAACGTTGAGCTCAATTTTTTGTAGTGCAATAAGCGACGAGTTCGCCAGAGCTTTTATCAACTGCGGGTATTTCTTGCCGTTTCGAAAATAGGACGTTAAGGATTGCGTTTTTTTATTATCAGCATCTGAATACGGATGTAACCAGCAGCCAATAAAATTTTCCGTATTTTCTAAGATTTTAATTAGTACCCCTTCTAGGAATTCGGCATTGTAGGTTTTGGGGTAGAGGGCTAAGCGAATGAGCTGCAGTTCTTTAGTAGTAGGCTTATATCCTGCAACGCCAGGATTAATTTTTTGAGCGCGAGTATCGGCTTTACTTTTTCTCGTGGGCTTCCTCGATGGCGGCAAAAGTATGGGTGAATGACTTGGTGTTGGTGCAGGCTGTGCATTGCTTGCGCACACTATATTTGTAGTAATGGATGGGGAATTTCTTTTTGTTATGAATGCTTCAAATTGTGTTGCTGTTCCATCTTTATTTACAACAGCCCCATAAAGTTGATAGGCGCGCTCGTGTTGTCCCGCATTCACATAGCGCATTATCAAGGCTTGCCAATCGGAAGGGGTCGCTTCCTGTACATCCCCAATAGTGCTTAACTCATCGCTTTTAATCAATTGTAATAAACTGTTCCTAGAATCCGCCTCTTGGAAAAGCACCAGCGTTTCTTCGGCGCGTGTGGTTGCGGTAATCCACCTATTTAATTCTGTAGCATGAACGGGGTCACCGCTCCCTTTTTTAGCTCGGTTTTGGGGGCGTCTACCGGCGATGATAGTGGTTGATTGCAGCGTTCTCACCGCGACTTTCATTTTTTCACTGGAAAAAGGACGATAGAGAAGAACGGTTAAGAATTCTAATCCCTTGCTTTCTTCAGGCAGAAATACGCAATAAGATGGAAATAGACTACAGGCTTCTTTATAAAACTGTTCGGATGTTATTACTGCAAACCCTAAGCCTTGCGCTGCTTGTTTTTGCAGCCACTCCCAAGCTATTAATTGGTGTTTATCAATAACAAAAACATTCCCCATGCCATTGTGCGTTGCACTGGATACAATACTAGAGCTTTCGAAGGTGTCGGACTTTCCACCGGTTAGTCTGTATTTAGCTTCCACCAAATGATTAGCAACGCTTGCAATTTTTTCAGGACAGCGATGGGAGAGGGGTAAAACAACGTGCTCAACACGGCCCCATGTCTTCTGAAGTAGTTGACTTAAAAAAGTGCGTGTAGATAGTCGGTCGTAAAGTTTTTGGTGGGGGTCCATACAAAAAACAATCGCGCCTTTTTTTGCCAAAAGAGCTAAGCCACGTAGTTGACCAGGAGAAAAATCCTGCGCTTCATCCACAATAACTAAATCGTATTTTTCTATCGGCAACGGTAAGAAGTTTATTGCAGGATCAATCTGCTTATGACCCAACTCACGCTTGTAAGCTTCATAAAGGGCATAAAAAACCGCACGCTTGTCTTTAGGAATAGTTGATTGACGATTGCCTAAGGCTTTATAGTCATCCAAAGTATCACAGCCCGTACAAATACGGCATTCTTCGTACGCGTGCTCGGGGCTTACCCAAAGAGAGGGAGCTGTTCTCTTTTTAGTATCTTGAAGCCTCGGTGTTCGTTTATACTGACTGTACCAAGCGTAAAAATAGCTCGCATCTACTATTACTACATCGTCTGCATCGTTTTCTTGCAGCATAATTTGATTGTAGGTGGCAAACTCGATTGGGTTGTCCGGGTGCGCAGCCTCCCAGTTTTTTTGTTGTTCATGAGCCAATAACCAAGATTGGGATAGATAGAGAAGTTTTTGCGGTGGGGCTTCTTTGCCCACAACCAACTCCAGTGCCTTTTGCTCAGCGGTAATAATTGTGGTGACAATAGTTTTACCAGACCCGGGTTGGCCAATAATAATACTCGGTAAACACGATGCAATGGCTTTTTCCTGCTCCGAGCTTAATGCAACAATTGAATCGTTATGGAGGTAAACACCTCTAAAGTTCGCAGCACGCGTATTGACTTGGCGCAGATGCGTATCGTTCACAAGCTTTAACATGTCAGGGATTTCTTCTGCATCACTGATTGATTTCAGGAGATCCTGTTCGTTGTTTTCTAAAAATTTTTTTAAAACACCGGGTTTTAAAAATCGGCTTTTTGCGTAGTCGTGAGTGGGTAACAGCTCCAAAACAATTAAATACCACAGGTTGTTTTTCTTTTCTCTGTAGATGGTAAGTAATAGCCGTTCAACTTTGTTTAAGCGGTAGCTTAAAATCTTAGGATGACCATTTAGCATTTCTAAATCCCGTGGATTGTAGGTTCCGTTCACGAGTTTCATCACATTGGTTTCATGCGATTCTAAAGCCATTAAAATACTAGGGTCGCCGAGGGCGCCATTAAAGTAACGAATTGCTGTCATAAAAAAACCTGCTTTAGTCAAATATGGTAAGTAATAGCGATTTAGAGTTAAGCGCTAATAATAAATTCAGGCAATTATGCAGTAACTGTATTCAGTTTGTGCGCGTGTAATCCGGTTTTTTCTTGTGTCACTACAAAATAGAACAAGTAGAAACACGAACTTTCAGCGTAGCGAATTTACGATAACGGTTGATAGTATCAATATCTATTATTTACAAATATGTTTTAAAAGGTGTAGAAAGTATAAATATTGATCATTAAGGAATTATTAAATAAACAATTAAATGAGAAATTAAATTAATAATATTAAGCGCTTAATTATTTATTAGTCAAAATGATTGGTTTTTTAATGAGTTACAAAGCGTGTTGATAAAATACATCCGCGCATTTTTTGAAAAATGAATGCTTGCTTACGGGAGAGCTATTAACATTTTGGCAATTAAACTCAGTTTAAATAGTGATTTAATAGAGGTGTAACGGGAAAATTTGATACCTGCATTTTACAGCACAATCAGCGCTCTATTGAAAAAAGTGCACCAATCATTGGTGCACGATTTGAGCGGTTTAAAAGACGTTAAGGGGTTTCGGGCAAAGAAAAAAACACTTTTACAATAAGTCCTGTACCCTCTGAAGGAGCGTTTAGCTCCACGCGGCCTCCATGCAGATCACAAATTTGTCGCACTATAGCTAACCCTAAACCACTGCCAGTGCTTTTATTACCCAGAACCCGGAAAAATCGCTCAAACACACGGCTTTGCAGCTCAATGGGAATACCAGGGCCGTTATCACGTACTTCCAAAACCAGGTTTTCCATAGTTTGATAAACTTTAACCAAAACAACGCCTTCTTCTTCGTTGCAATAACGAATTGCGTTATCGACTAAATTACGAATTAAAATGCTTATTGCAGTAGAGTTACCGGTAAAGTGTGTTGCAATTTGTTCATGTTCAAACTCAAGTTCAATATTTTTTTCAACAGCACTTGGAGCAAGCATTGCTAATATTTCTCGCGTTAATTTAACTAAATTAACTTCGTCACTATCGTTGATGTTCGCGGCCTCAGGAACCAGCTTACTCATTGTTAAAAGTTGTTGCACTATGTGGGTGCTTCGATTAACGCTCGCAATAAGCTTTTGTAATGCAGCGTTTTTATCTTCTAAGTTATTACTGTTTAAGGCCACCTGCGCTTGGGCTTTTAAGGCGGCTAGTGGCGTGCGTAATTCATGAGCCGCATCGGCTGCAAAACGTTTTTCACGTTCAAAACCCTCTTGTAAGCGGAAAAATAACTTGTTTAACTCATCAATCACCGGTTTAATCTCCTCAGGTACTTCTCTAAGGTTAACCGGATCCAGATGCGTGGGTGCGCGATTTGCAACTTCTTGAGCTACTCTATCCAGGCTGTCCAAGCCTCGGCCAATAATTATCCATATCAGCAAACCCGAAAGAGGAAAAGTTAATAGCATGATGTAGAGATCGTCTTGCGCAATACGACGACCTAATTCATTGCGGGTGTCGTAACGTTCAGCCAGCGCTGTGCGCGTACCGGATTTATCATTGTAGGCTGTGAAAACACGCCATTTTTGATTGTTAAGTAGCTTATCACTGAAACCATCAATGTCGGACGTAAGCGGTATTTTGGGGGCAGAAGACGAATGCAGTAAAAGTTTTCCACCGTTCGTCCATACTTGAAAGTTAAATTTATTAAAATAATTTTTAGGAGGTAAATCGCTTAGGAATCGACGTTGGTAGTAATGTTCAATTTTGTGCGGTATGAGCTCTAATGCGTTTTGGATTTGAGGTAACTGCCGCTTATAAACATCGTCGCCAAGTAGGGCCTGGTACGACAGGGCTGATATCGCCATTAGAGTGTCTAAATGTTCTTGGATATCTTTTTGATCAAGATAATAGTTGCCAATAGCCGTTAATGTAGTGGTAATCGTTATCGCAAGAAGCAGATTGATAAGTAAAAATTTGCGAATTGATGATTTCACGAGTTTAATAAGCCTCAGGTTTTTCAATCATATAACCAATCCCACGGATGGTGCGAATAAAATTGGCGTTTAATTTTTTTCGTAAATTGTGAACATGCACTTCCAAAGCATTACTGTCTACATCTTCATCCCAGCCGTAAATACTTTGCATTAATTGCTCACGTGATAACACGTGGCCACAATTTTCTAATAACTTTTGCAGTAAAGAGAATTCACGGCGAGGGACGTTAACGATTTGGTCGTCAACGTAAACAGTGTGGGCGGCTGGGTCAAGAATAATATTACGGTATTGAATATGGGTTTCTGCACGTCCTTGTGATCGTCGCGTTAAAGCGCGTACCCGCGCACCTAGCTCATTTAAATCGAAAGGTTTTACAATGTAGTCATCAGCGCCACTATCCAGCCCTCTAATTCTATCTTGTATAGATTCGCGGGCGGTTAAAATTATAACCGGTGTTGTGTTGTTTTCATTGCGAATTGCTTGTAAAAATCCTAGACCTGAAAGTTTAGGCAAGCCTAAATCAAGAATAATCAACTCAAACTGTTCAACCTTCACTGCTGAGCGGGCTGCCACACCGTCCTTAAGCCAGTCAACAATATAGCCGAACTGAATTAAACCCGTTTTGAGAGCATCACCTAAAAATTCATCGTCTTCTACTAATAACAAGCGCATATTATTGTCCTTATTCAGATATTTTTTGATGAATTTTGAGAAGGCGGCTTATCGAGTGTGTGGTGTGTCAAATACAAAGCTTGTAGTAAAACGAAAACAACGGTGGCTGATGTTGTACCAAAAAGTTTGAAATTAACCCAGGTATCGGTATTAAAATAATAAGCCACATAAAGATTTGCTGCACCCATTGCTATAAAGAACAAAACCCAAGCGTAATTTAATCGCTTCCACACGCCACTGGATAAAGTAAGGTTGGATTCCATAAATTTCTGTATAAGTGGTTTCTGTGAGAACAAGCCCGAGCCAAGAAAAAAAACAGCAGTTAGCCAATATATGCCGGTTGGCTTCCATTTTATGAACCAAGGGTTATGAAAGAATAGGGTTGCGCCCCCCAACAATAGAATCAAAAATAAACTGATTAAATGCATTTTTTCATAACGATGATGGCGGATACGAAATACCACTACCTGAATAGAGGACGCGATCATCGCAACCCCTGTAGCGTTGTATATGCCAAAAAATTTGTACGTGATAAAAAAAAGCAAGATTGGGAAAAAATTAAATAATATTTTCATTAAAATGAGTACTTTTTAAACAAAAAACATACCTTAAGTATAACATAAATAAGCAAAATTAACTATCAGCACTTCTTTTAGCCAATTAAAAGCCGCTGTCCTGGTTTTAAGGTACTATTTTTAAGCGAAGGATTGAGTTTCAACAGATTATCGAGTGAAGCGTCGTTTTTTTTAATAATACTTTGAAGGTTATCTCCTTTTAGGACGATATAGGTACCGGGATTAATCATGGTTTTCCACAGGACAAGCTGATCGCCCTTCTGAATGTTCTTATCCGGCTCCATTTTGTTCCAAACCCGTATTTTAGACGCAGTTGTGGCGTATTTTTTTTCTAAGGTTGCGACAGTCTCGCCTTTTTGGACAATATGAATCACTTTAATATTCTGATAGGAAATTGGCTTATTTACCACGGGTGAGACTGTTTTTTTTGCAAAAGCAGGCACGTGCTTAGCGTTAGGAATTAAAATATTCTGACCCGTTTTAAGCTTATCGGTCTTTAAGCGATTGAGCTGGTGTATTAGTGTTGGCGTGGTAAAGTACAAACGGGCAATAGAGTAAATATTTTCACCGCGGCCAACTTTATGGCGGGTCAGGCTAACTCGTTTTTCCTCAGGCAGTAGGGATAGGTTGTGATTAAAGCGTGCAACTTTAGCCGTGGGGATGAGTAGTTTATAGGGTTTGTAAGGAGGGGTTGCCCAGCGATTGTATCCTGGATTTAGTTGAATTAAATCTTTATAAGAAATACCCGCAAGTTTTGCGGCGTTATTAAGGTCGATTTGGCTGCCGATATTAACCTCTTGAAAGTAAGGTGTGTGCGCAATATCAGGTAAATGTACGTGGTAGTAGTTAGGATTCTTGATAACTTCAGCAAGAGCTAGCAATCGTGGAACATAAGCACGCGTTTCACGGGGAAGACCTAGCTGCCAAAAATTAACCTTACGGGGATTTTGTCCGCTATTTTTGATAGACCGCGCAACGGTGCCTTCGCCAGAGTCGTAGGCGGCCATCGCTAGTATCCAATCGCCATGAAAATAATGATGCAGATATGCCAGATAATTTAATGCCGCATCCGTGGAAGGTCTAATACTACGGCGCGCATCAAACCACCAATCTTGCTTTAATCCCAAATCACCGCCGGTGCGCGGCATCAACTGCCACAGTCCGGCTGCGCCTACCCCAGAGTAGGCAAAAGGATTGTAAGCACTTTCTATCATAGGTAGTAAGGCGAGCTCGCCGGGTAAATTACGTTTGCGAATTTCAGTTACAATATGATAAATGTAGGGTTCCGATTTCACTAGCTGCTTCAGATAACTTGGGTGCGCCACCAGCCAACGAATTTGCGTTTGAACCTCAGGTTGTGTAACCGCATGATTAATTTGCATTTCACGACGTAATACATCCCACACATTTGGAGCGGGTTGGCATTTACCGAGCAAACTGAACGTCTGCAAGCATATAAACAGTATTGTAGGAATGGTTTTAAACTTCAATAGAACTACCTACCGCATTTTTTAGAGGGAGGTCATTGTATCTTAAAAAACAGCTAACGGGAAATTTCTGTTTTTAAAATGATCAGTTAAATACGTATAAGGACTTTTAGCGTCTATTTTATAACAGAAAAAGCAAATTTAGTTTTCAAGAATTAGTGATTTTAGCAAATCTAATTGCGAGTGAATTGTCGTGATAAAACAATTATTGGAAGCAATCTTTTTGCTTACGCAAAATACTGAAAATGGAAAATGGTTCCAAGGAGTTGCTGCCGTACTGTCGGGTGAAGTTACTTACTTCCACCTGGTTTAGGCGTAGAAAAGGGTTAATTTGCAATTCTTTTTCTATAGTGGAAGGCAGCGTTATTTTTGACTTATTGCTTTGTAAATGTTGTAAATACTTATTAATTACTTGATTAGAAGGTTCAACAAATTGTCCAAACCTTAGATTGGCCTCGGTGTATTCATGAGCGCAATACACTTTAGTTAGGGGCGGTAATTGGGCTAATTTTTGCAGCGAAGAATACAACTGTTGCATCGTGCCATCAAAAACTCGGCCGCACCCTGCTGAAAATAAGGTATCACCACAAAACAGCATGGCTTGTGTTTTTTCCCAATAGCAAATATGCGTGCTGGTGTGACCGGGGGTAGTGAGTACTTCAAATTGCCAATTTTCACAATCAATCGTTTCACCACCATTAAGCGCGGTAACAGAAGACAGGCGTGCATCACGTGGCCCAAACACAGAAACCTGTGGAAATTTTACGCTAAGCTCGGCAACACCGTTACAGTGGTCGTAGTGATGGTGGGTCAATAAAATAGTAGTTAGGGTTAAATTATTGTGTGTAAGATACTCTAAAACAGGTGCGCTTTCACCGGGGTCAACACATATTACATTAGTCGTTTTGTCATTAATTAATAACCAAATATAATTATCGGTAAACGCTGATAACGCAATAATTGTCATAGACTGGTTCCTGTTTAATTGTGGAAGACTATTCACCAGTCTTTATAATAAAGCTTGACTGGCCCGGATTAAAAATTGTTTTCAAGTACTTCAGTCCCGTAGATAAATTATCCGATAAAGTAAACGGCGGGTTAATAACCCACATTCCGCACCCGACCATACCAAAACTTGGTCGTGTTTCGAGATAAAACTCCGCTTGCAAAAAGTTAGCGCTAATAGTCGTTAAACGTCGGACAAATTGTTCGTGAATATGTTTATCAATTATGGGGTACCATACACAAAAAGTCCCGGTTGAAAATAGTTTGTAAGCGTCACTAAGGGCTTGTGGAATGGTGCGAAAATTTTCTTTAATCTCATACGAGGGATCGATAAAAATTAGTCCTCTTTTTTCTAGAGGAGGTAGGGCTGCCTTCAATTGAACCAGTCCATCCTCATTAGAAAAGCGTACCTTCTTGCCAAGCTTGGGCAGCGTCGCCAATGAGTCGAATTCTCGGGGGTGCAGCTCTGAAAAAATTAATCGGTCGCATCTGCGTAATTGTTGGATAGCAAACTGCGGTGATCCTGGATAAAAGCGCAGGGCTGTGTTTTTGTTAGAGAGGCTTATAGTTTCAATATATTTATCAAAAACACTCGGCAGATGGTTTTTATGTTCCCAAAGCAGAGAAACGCCCTGCTTGTGCTCCATGGTTTTTGTTGCTTGCCCGTCTAAAAGATCGTACCTGCCTTTACCACTGTGCGTTTCCAAATACAATAATGGTTTTTCTTTGATGGTCAAATAACTTGTTAATTGACATAAAGTGAAATGTTTAACCACGTCAGCAAAATTTCCAGCGTGATAGCCATGTTGATAACTAAGCATTTAGCCTCGCGACAATTCTAATAAGAGCCTAAGTATAATCGGAAAACCAAAAATTTAGTTAAGAATTGCTTAAGATAATTGCACTATACTGAAATCAGGCTAACATTGAGGGTTGATATATGAGCACTTTGCATAATTATGATGACAGCTCTATCTTTTCTGATTTTCAGGTTGAAGAAGATGCCGCAACTTTGACTCATAGAAAGTTAGTTCGAAAACTTCTTGAGGATAAATTAGAGCAAAAACGTCTTCGTGAAGAAATGGATGAGCTAAACTGCGGATTTGACTGGAAAGAATTCGAGAAGCGTTAATCATTAACATTTTATAGGATAGACCTCATCGTATGTAATACCGCATGACCGTGATGATGCTTGAGTATCTTATACCGATATTCACCATTTTAAATCGCGTGCAACAGCGTATAATGTGGTGAATAACGATTAGGTGTTTATTAAAAGAGTTTGTTACTCAGCCCTATAATTGGCGAATTACGTTGCAGTGGTCCTCAAGCTTCGTTTTAGCTGAATGCGCCTGCGCTAATTTTTCTTTTTCTTTTTCAATAATTTCAGCAGGCGCTTTATCACTAAATTTTGGATTCGCAAGCTTTGTTTTCGCCAACAAAATATCTTTCTCAAGTTTTGCAATTTCTTTGACCAAGCGTTGTAACTCAGCGTTTTTATCAATGATCCCGGCCATTGGAATGAGCAACTCTAAATTTCTAACGACTGCGGTGGCGGCAAGGGGCATGTCATCATTAGCGGTCAAATAGCTAAGGCTATCTAGTTTACAAATACTCACTAAGGTCGTTGTGTATTTCGTTAAAAGAGCATCCGCTTGTTGGTCCGCATTTTTAATGATCAATGGAATTTTTTTAGCGGGTGAAATGCCCATTTCACTGCGAATAGTGCGTACCGATTGAATAATTTCCTGAATCCACTTCATTTCCTTTTCTAAGCTGTCGTCTATAAATTGTTCATTCACATGAGGAAATGGACTTAGCATAATACTTTCATTAACCTGGCTCGTAAGTTTTCGAATGCGCTGCCAAATTTCTTCTGTAATAAAAGGCATTATTGGGTGTAAGAGTTTAAGCGTTTGGTCCAAAACATGGACGAGTGTACGTCTTGTGCCTCTTAGCATCGGTGCAATAGCATCTTCTGCGTATAAAACGGGTTTAGAAAGCTCTAAATACCAATCGCAGTATTCATGCCACATAAATTCGTATAAAAGACTGGCAAGTAAATCAAAGCGGTAAATTTCGATAAAATGATGGGCATTGATAATAGTTTTTTGCAGCCGCGATAATATCCATTTATCGGCAGCACTGTATTGAAAGGCACCATCTTCAAAGTCGCTGTTTACATCTTCAGTATTTAAAAGAACATAACGCGCGGCGTTCCAAATTTTGTTGCAAAAATTACGGTAGGCCTCGACGCGGGGTAAATCAAACCTAATTTGTCTACCGGTTGAGGCGAGCGCGCAGTAGGTAAAGCGCAGTGCGTCCGTTCCGTAGGCTTCTATACCATTAGGAAATTCTTTGCGAGTGGCTTTAGCAATTTTGTCTTTAGTCGTTGTAAGTAATAAATCTTTGGTTCGTTTGTGTACTAAGCTTTCGCTATCAATGCCGTCAATAATATCCAGGGGGTCGAGTACATTGCCCTTGGATTTGGACATTTTTTTGCCTTCATTATCACAAATTAAACCGGTAATGATGACATTTCTAAAAGGAATCTGGCCTGTAAATTTAAGCCCCATCATAATCATTCGTGCAACCCAGAAGAAAATGATGTCAAATCCTGTCACAAGCACGGAGGTAGGATAGAATGTTTCAAGCTCACTGCTGCGCTCAGGCCAACCCAAGGTTGTGAAGGGCCATAAGGCTGATGAAAACCAGGTGTCTAAGACATCGTCATCCTGCTGTAAAGACAGGGAGGCATCAAGATTGTAACGAAAACGAACATCATTTTCACTGTAACCTACGTAGATTTGCCCTTGAATATCGTACCAAGCTGGAATGCGATGCCCCCACCACAGCTGTCGACTGATGCACCAATCCTCAATGTTTTCCATCCATTGAAAGTAGGTTTTACTCCAATTTTCTGGAATAAAGCGAATATCACCTTGTTTGACGGCCGCAATTGCGGGCTCGGCTAAAGGCTTAGTTTTAACATACCATTGATCGGTTAAAAGCGGTTCAATGATAGTATTTGACTTTTCACCCCGTGGAACTTTTAAAAGATGCGGAACCACTTTTTCGAGAAGATTATGTTCGGTTAAATCTTTGATAATTTGTTCGCGCGCTACAAATCTATCCATCCCTTGATAAGCGCTGGGCGCATTTTTATTAATGGTAGCTTTTTTAGTTAAAACAGTTATACACGGAAGATTGTGCCGTTTGCCAATTTCGTGATCGTTAAAATCGTGGGCCGGTGTTATTTTAACACAGCCGCTACCAAAGGATGGGTCTACATACGCATCGGCAATAATTGGAATAGTACGATTGCACAGTGGCAGCTCGACCATTTTACCAATCAAGTGCTGATAACGGCTGTCTTCAGGGTGTACCGCAAGCGCCGTGTCGCCTAATAAAGTTTCAGGGCGTGTGGTTGCAATAATTAAGTAATCATTGGAGTTGGTAATTTGGTATTTGATATGCCATAGAAACCCGTTTTCTTCTTCCGAAATAACTTCAAGATCCGATACAGCAGTACCCAATTTAGGATCCCAGTTCACCAAGCGTGTGCCTCGATAAATCAAGCCTTCTTCATACAACTGAACAAATACTTTTTGCACGGCAGCCGATAGGCCATCGTCCATGGTAAAGCGCTCCCGCTCCCAATCAGCCGATGAACCCAAACGCCGCATTTGCTGGGTAATTGTTGAGCCGGATTGTTCCTTCCACGCCCATACGTGCTTCAAAAATTGATCACGAGTCATATTTTTTCGTGACATGCCCTCACGTTCGAGACGCTGCTCTACAACGAGCTGCGTAGAAATACCTGCGTGATCGGTGCCTGGTTGCCATAGTGTTTTATCACCACGCATGCGATGGTATCGGCTTAAAATATCCATTAAGGTATTTTGAAAACCGTGCCCCATATGTAAATTACCGGTTACATTGGGTGGGGGCAGCATAATGCAGAAGGGGTCGCCTTCGCCTTGGGCTTTAAAAAAGTGCTTTGATTCCCAATTCTGGTACCATTTCTCTTCAATGGCAGCGGGTGAATACGTTTTATCCATGCTTTACCTACATTTTGCTAAAACCGTAGATTTTAACACGCAATCAGTTTACTTACGATAAATTTGAAGCAATAGTGCTGGTTTTGCGTGCTAAACAATTCTCTTAACCACAATAGCGTCGCTAACTTTGGCAAAATTGGCGACATTGAGATAAAAGCTGTTAATTTTAGCAAAAAGCTGGCTCGAACTTCCCCCGTCTAAATTTAAAGCATTTTTACAATTGAGAGGTGGGGACTGCATGATTTTGGCTAATTCTATTGTGGAGATAGGCATGCTTTCGGTTACCAAAATAATCAGTTGTCCTTCTTTGGTAATACCGAGCGCACTTCGTTCGGCTCGTCCTTTTTTCAAAACAGGTATAGCGTTATTAACCAGTAAACGCGGCCCGCTTTGCACGGCAAATTCATAATTACCTTTGTTAGAAAAATGGTTAACATCCACGAGAAAAGCCCGTCTATTTTTAATATAAAAAATACCCCACCAACTTATTTTTTTTAATGGATTGGTTTGTTGACTGTGGTTAATTCTAAGCCCGAGGGCATGATTTTTTCTATCAAAAAAACCGCCGTTAAGGGCTATTAATGCCTGGCTGTATTGAGCAAACTGGCTTATTGAGGCTCGTGGAAGATTTAATTCACGCGCAAGTAAAGAGGATAAATCAAAACGATTCAAATCTATTTTAAAGATATGAATATGAGACCAAGGGGTTAAATAAGGGTAATTAAGTTCTTGGTAAAGAAGCCCTGTTTCCAAAATCTGCCAGCTTGTTGCATGCATTGGGAAGGGGAGTATGAAACACGCGAGTAAACAAGCGTTCTTAATTACCGCAATAATTTGACTCATCATAGTTATATTGTATCCTTAGGCAAATAATTTAATGATGGAACTAAAATGCCAATTCAAAAAGAAAACACCAGCACGCAACATTGTTCATCGGATTTACCTGCTTTATTGCAAGATGTTTTGCAGCGAACAAAGCTTTTTGGCGCAAGCGATGCAATGGTATCAGTTGAACAAGATGAGGGCTACTCTGTTGATGTTCGCATGGGCGAAGTTGATACGGTTTCTTTTAACGAAGATAAAGGTATTAGCCTTACGGTTTATTTTGGTCATCGAAAAGGCTCGGCAAGCAGTACTGATACATCGGGACAGGCTTTAGACGCAATGGTTAAAGCCGCTTGTGAAATTGCAAAAGTTAGTGCCGAGGACTCGTGTTTTGGGTTGGCTGATAAAGAGTTAACCACTACAGTTTTTGCCGATTTGGATTTATACCACCCCTGGGACTTGCAGCCAGCAGACGCTATTAAAATGGCTTTAAGCTGTGAAGGGGATGCGCTTGGCTATGACGCACGGATTAGCAATTCGGATGGGGTGAATATCTCCACTTATAATTTTTATCATGGTTTTGCTAACACCTACGGTGGTCAGGGGGTATTGAGAGGCTCCCGGCACAGCGTCAGTTGCGCTTTAATTGCTCAAGAGGGGAGTGCTTTGCAGCGTGATTACGAATACAGCACCGCACGCAACGCGCGTGGCCTAAACGATTTGAAAACTATAGCGCACAACGCGGCTAAAAATACCTTGATACGGTTGGGAGCGCGTAAAATAAAAACACAGAAGGTACCAATAATTTTCTCCCCTCGTGTTTCCAGTGGTATTTTATCAAGTTTTATCAACGCAATAAGCGGGTCTAATTTATACCGTAAAAACTCTTTTTTACTCGATAACTTAGGCAAGCAAATTTTTCCAAAAAAATTCACTATTTACGAGCAGCCACATTTGCATCAAGCGCTAGGAAGCGCCCCTTTTGATGGAGAAGGGGTCGTAACCCGCAACAATATTTTTGTTGAAGATGGTATTCTTCAGCAGTATGTTTTAAGCAGCTACCCCGCACGTCGAATGGGGTTAACTACAACCGCAAACAGTGGTGGGGTGCATAATTTGACTTTAGACGCAACTGCACAAGATTGGCAAACTATGATTAAATCGATGAAGAAAGGTTTGGTCGTCACCGAATTAATGGGTCAGGGTGTGAACGTGCTTACGGGTAATTATTCACGGGGCGCCACAGGTTTTTGGGTTGAAAATGGAGCGGTGCAATTTCCTGTTGAAGAAATTACAATTGCTGGAAATCTTAAAGATATGTTTAGTAATATTGCCGCCGTCGGCAATGATATTAACACTAATATAGCCACGCGCTGTGGGTCCATTTGGATTGATAATATGACCGTGGGAGGGCAATAGACCTGGTCTAAGTCTCTTTTGAAAAATTATTATTATTGCTAAAATAATCTGACACTTTTTTTTAAAATAACTAGGCATCTAAATACGTTTAGTGCCTAATTTTTAAATGGCTCGTGTTGGGTAAAATTTCGGAAACCTTAACGAAAAATAAAAGATACTGTTTTTAATTTTTATCGCGAAAAGTAATACGGCCTTTGGTCAAATCATAAGGCGTGAGTTCTACTTTAACTTTATCCCCTGTCAAAATACGAATGTAGTTTTTACGCATTCTGCCGGATATATGAGCGGTTACTATATGCCCATTTTCCAACTCTACCCGAAACATTGTGTTGGGTAGAGTATCAATTACCGTTCCTAACATCTCGATGTGATCTTCTTTAGCCATTGCTTTCTCAAATTAGATATTTAAATAAGGGGCAAATATTGCCCTAAATTAATAGAAATGGCAATCTATGCGTGAATTTTTCTACTATTTTTAATTATCTAAAAATTTTTCAGCGTCTAAGGCGGCCATACAACCAAATCCAGCGGAGGTAATTGCTTGTCGATAAACATTGTCGGCCACATCACCACAGGCAAAAACACCTTCTATAGAGGTTGTAGTGGCTCCCCCATTTAACCCCGAACGGATACGCAGATATCCTTCCGCGTTCATATCCAGTTGATTTTTAAATAAGCCCGTATTGGGATCGTGGCCAATAGCAATAAATACCCCGTCTAAGTCAATTTTTTTAGTGCTGTTGTCGCGTACATCTCGAAGGGTTACTCCGTTAACAAAGGTACCATCGCCCAGAACCTCCTCCAAGGTATGGTGCCAAATAATAGTAATGTTTCCATTTTTAGCTTTTTCGAATAATTTATCTTGTAATATGCGCTCAGCACGTAAACCCTCGCGACGATGAATCAAGGTAACATGTGCCGCAATGTTGGATAAATATAAAGCCTCTTCAACCGCGGTATTTCCGCCACCGACAACACAAACATCTTTATTACGATAGAAAAAACCATCACAGGTGGCACAAGCAGATACTCCTCGTCCTTGGTATTTTTGTTCAGACTCCAAACCTAAATAGCGCGCGGAGGCGCCGGTTGCAATTATTAAAGCATCGCAGGTGTAAGTTTCAGTATCTCCTTGCAAGATAAAGGGGCGTTGTTTAAGATCGGCTTTAATAATATGATCAAAAATAATTTTAGTGTCAAATCGTAAGGCATGTTTTTGCATCCGCTCCATTAGTACAGGACCTTGCAAACCTTCAATGTCGCCAGGCCAATTATCCACTTCTGTCGTTGTAGTTAGTTGACCACCAGGGGCCATTCCTGTTAAAAGCATAGGATGAAGATTTGCACGCGCTGCATAAACTGCTGCTGTGTAACCCGCTGGACCAGAGCCTAGAATAATTAAGCTATGGTGATTGTTAACCGCTGTCATCGCTGCTTCCTCATAAATAGATTAGAGGGGGATGGTATGACAAAAATTGTGATTTTAAAATAGTTATGGCTAAACAAGAAACCGCTTCTAACGCTAATAAGCTTAACAAAGCACTACCGCACTATGTCAAAAAACGCATTCGTGAAAGTTTTTTTATAGTCGTTGTTGCGTGCGCATTATTTGTATTGTGTTCATTGGTTACTTTTTCACCGAAGGTTGCTGCATGGCCGCATTTTTCGCATCATAAAATTAATAATGCCGGCGGCCAAGTAGGAGCTTATACAGCTGCTGCATTATTTTACCTATTTGGTTATTGCAGTTATATTTTGCCTATTGTACTAGCCTATAGCAGTTGGCTGGTGCTGAAAATACAACGAGAAGCCGTAAGTGTAAACAAAGGAGCATTGACCGTTAAAGCGTTTGGATTTCTTTTTTTTACGGTAGGTTGCTGTAGTCTGTTAAATCTTTCCTTCACTAATTCGAAGCTGTTAAATGGAGGAATCCTCGGCAACTTTTTTGCGAAAAACTTGGATTATGCGTTTAGTATTACCGGTGCATGTCTGGTCATTATTGCGTTAATACTAATCGGTTTAACCTGGCTTACGGGTTTATCATGGGTGCGAACTACGGAAATAGTAGGTAAGTTCACTCTTTTATACACGAGAGAGCTGTTTCATTTGACTAAAAATCAATTATCAAAAGGCTGGTTTTTAGTTAACGATTGGTTAAATTCCAAAAAGCAAAAGCCACCTCTTAGCACCAAGGTCCCTAAAGTTGTTAAAGAAAAAATAGAAAAGCGCCTTCCTGCTTCCCGATGTGATACGGAATCGCAACCGAGTATCCAGCCGCAATCGGCTTCTTTAGTTCGAGAAAAGCGACCTGCTAAACTAATGGTTTCTGGGAGCTTGCCCTCGTTATTACTTTTAGATAAAGAGGCAGTCAAAAATACGAGCAATTATTCATCTAGTGATTTAGAGAATGTTTCGCGTGAAGTTGAACAGCATTTGCTCGACTTTGGTATTCAAGCGGATGTAGTAGCGGTTCATCCAGGGCCAGTAATTACGCGTTTTGAATTGCAATTAGCCGCTGGAATTAAAGTAAGTAGGCTTACCACACTTGCCAAAGATTTGGCGCGTTCTCTCTCGGTCAACAGTGTACGAATTGTCGAGGTAATTCCTGGAAAAACAGTGGTGGGTCTTGAGTTACCTAATGAGCGCCGTGAAATGGTGCGCTTATCCGAGGTTCTCTCAGCCGATGTTTATCAGCAAGCGCACTCGTCCTTAACGATCGCTTTAGGAGTTGATATTGCGGGTCACCCAATGGTGGTTGACTTAGCAAAAATGCCGCATTTATTAGTGGCAGGTACCACCGGTTCGGGTAAATCCGTGGGTATTAACGCAATGATCTTAAGCCTGTTATTTAAAGCAACACCTGAGCATGTACGTTTGATTATGATTGACCCTAAAATGTTAGAATTATCCGTTTACGACGGCATCCCACATTTATTAACCCCGGTGGTTACGGATATGAAAGAGGCCGCTAGTGCACTACGTTGGTGTGTAGCTGAAATGGAGCGCCGATATCGGTTAATGGCGGCGTTAGGGGTGCGTAACTTAGCTGGATTTAATTCTAAAATCATTGAGGCAAATGCTCTTGGCGAGCCACTCACCGACCCACTTTGGAAGCCCAATAGCTCCGTTGAGCCAACAGCGCCTAATCTGGAAACATTACCTTATATTGTTGTTATCATCGATGAATTGGCCGACATGATGATGGTCGTTGGAAAAAAAGTAGAACAGCTTATTGCGCGCATTGCACAAAAAGCACGAGCAGCAGGCATCCATTTAATTTTAGCCACGCAACGGCCTTCGGTAGATGTATTAACCGGTTTGATTAAATCCAATATTCCAACTCGTATGTCTTTCCAAGTTTCGTCTAAGATTGACTCGCGTACTATTTTAGATCAACAAGGCGCGGAGCAATTATTAGGGCATGGAGATATGCTGTATCTTGCTCCAGGTTCGGGGGCTCCTTTGCGGGTACATGGTGCCTTTGTTGATGATTTAGAAGTACATAGGGTAGCAGACGACTGGCGCGCGCGCGGTGAGCCTAACTATATCAGTGAAATAACTCAAGTTAGTGATTCTGACAGTAGTTTTGCAGATGAAGGTCAGGACACGGAAGACGCGGATCCTTTATACGATCAGGCGGTTGATTTTGTTTTACAAACGAGAAAAGCAAGCATTTCTTCGGTGCAAAGACGTTTAAAAGTTGGGTACAATCGTGCCGCAAGGCTCGTTGAGGAAATGGAAAGAACGGGAATTGTTGGTCCCTTAGATGGTGGCTACCGAGATGTATTAGTCGCCAGTACTTCTGAAGAGTAATATCAAGAATAAGGAAACACCGTGTTAAAAAAAATGGTAGTAGCGCTCAGTTTTTACGCACCACTGGTACTTGCCGGAACCGCTGCGCAAGAAGTGCAAACCAAACTTAATTCAATGCGGACCATGAAGGCTGATTTTCAACAAGTAGTAACCGTTGGGACACGTGAAATATCACGCTCCTCCGGAACAATCGCCTTATCACGTCCAGGCCGATTCAGGTGGCATACAAAAAAACCCATGGAGCAACTTATTGTCGCAGATGGTAATAAATTATGGATTTATGATGTGGATCTAGAGCAAGTAAGTGTTAAAAAACAAGAAAAAGGCGTTGGCGGGACGCCAGCTCTTTTTCTTAGTGGATTAGACAATACTGTAGAGCGTGATTTTACCGTTAGTAAAAACACTAAAGCTTCATTAAGCACGTATGATTTGCAAGCAAAATCCACGAAAGAAAACTACCAAAAAGTTAGCTTAGGCTTTACAGGGCCCTTATTGAAAACAATCAAATTTAATGATCAACTTGGACAAACTACCCTTATTAGTTTGCAAAACGTTCAAAATAACAGGGAGTTATCCAAACAACTTTTTCAATTTTCTCCGCCTAAAGGTGTTGATGTAGTAACTGAGTAAATAAATCTCGACCAACGCGTGTAAAAGTACAATTATTTCATTAACTTAACAACGCTATTTTTAAATTAGTAAAAGTTTGATACAGTATTAATCCGTATTTATTTTTAGCGGCAATTCGATTGATTCATAAATACATTTTCGTACTCAATACAAGGACTTCCAATGAGTGACGTTTTAATCGTAGACGATGACTTAGAATTACGTAATGCCCTGGCAGAAACTATGAGTCAGGCGGGTCATTCCTATCTTGCCGCTAAAAACGGAAAAGAAGCATTAGCTATGTTAGATAGGCATAGTCCGTCCATTGTTATCAGCGACACCCGTCTTGATAAAGTGGAAGGTCAGCAATTTTTAGCAGAAATACAACGCCGTCACCCCGGAGTTCCGGTAATTTTAATGTCGGCCTCAGGCAGTATTGAAGAAGCAGTAAATGCCATGCGTCGCGGGGTAGTTGATTATCTGCAAAAGCCTTGCAGTCCGAGTATTATTACTGAGAAGGTGAATCGCTACATTAAGATTGATTTAAACGATGATACCCAACCCATCGCAAAAGACCCAAAAAGCCAAGCTCTGCTTTCGATGGCTTTACGAGTAGCCCAATCGGACGTTGGTGTGTTAATAAGCGGTGAAAGCGGGACGGGTAAAGAGGTTTTAGCTCATTTTATCCACGATCATTCTCCGCGTTCGAGCGCCTCATTTATTGCCATCAACTGTGCTGCAATACCCGAACAAATGCTAGAGGCAACCTTATTTGGCTATGAAAAAGGCGCTTTTACAGGAGCGTACAAAGCTTCTCCCGGTAAGTTTGAACAAGCACAGGGCGGCACCTTGTTACTTGACGAGGTCAGTGAAATGAGCTTGAGTTTGCAAGCCAAATTACTGCGGGTTTTACAAGAAAAAGAAGTGGAGCGTATTGGCGCCAGTAAGATTGTAAATCTTGATGTTCGGGTGCTTGCTACAAGCAATAGGCAGCTTCTTGATGAAGTTAAACTTGGACGTTTCCGTGAAGATCTTTATTATCGGTTAAACGTTTTCCCCCTGCATTGGTTACCACTGCGGGAACGAATTTACGATATTATTCCCTTAGCGAATTATTTGATTCGACGCCATTGTCGTAATAATTGCCCCATTACTCCGTGTTTAAGTGAGGAAGCAACCCAAGCGATGTTGCATTATTCATGGCCTGGAAATGCACGTGAGCTGAATAATGTCATCCAACGGGCCTTAGTTTTGCAAACGCAAGGCGTGATTGAACTGAGCCACATTTATCTTCCTGAGCAGATTAAACCGAGCAAAAAAAGTTTAATTGCGAATAAAGCCTTGAACAATGAGTTTGATTTAATTGAACAAACTTTAAAAAATAATGCAGGCAATCGGCAAGCTTCTGCGGCTATTTTAGGTATTAGTGAGCGTACCTTACGTTATAAGCTGGCAAAAATGCGCGATAATGGGTATGTTCTCTAAATTATCTTTTGAGGAATTTATCCATGCACATTCATATCTTAGGTATAAGTGGCACCTTTATGAGTGCGTTAGCGTTACTAGCCCGCGACGCGGGATACACGGTTTCAGGAAGTGATGCCTTTTGCTATCCTCCAATAAGCACGTTATTAGAAGAAAATGACATTGAGTGGGTCGAAGGCTATGAGGAGTGCGAACGTGCTTTAGCCGCGGATGTTGTGATTGTTGGTAACGCAATAAAAAGAGGGTTGCCGGTACTTGAAGCAATTCTAAACCAAGGTAAAAATTATCTGTCTGGACCGCAATGGCTTGCTGAAAATATTCTTTATAAATACCGGGTGATTGCTGTTGCTGGAACCCATGGTAAAACCACAACCACCTCGATGCTTGCCTGGATTTTTTCAGAAGCAGGTCTTAATCCTAGTTTTCTAGTTGGCGGCGTTCCCAGTAATTTTAAAACCTCGACCCTTTTAGGGACAGGGGAGTGGTTTATTATTGAGGCCGATGAATACGATAGTGCTTTTTTTGATAAAAGACCGAAATTTATGCATTATAGACCTGAGGTGGCGCTGCTTAATAATCTTGAATTTGATCACGCCGATATTTATGCGGATTTAGCCGCAATTCAACAGCAGTTTCACTACTATTTACGCACAATTCCTAATAAAGCTACTATTGTTGCGCCAAAATACGACGTGAACTTAGCGCAAGTGCTTAGCCGTGGCGTACATTCGTCAGTAAAAACTACGGCTCTTAATGCGCAGGCGGACTGGCAGGCCGAGCTATTGGATACTCGTGGTTCACAATTTTTAGTGTACTACCGCGGCATTAAAGTTGCGGAGGTTGCGTGGTCCTTGCTTGGAATATTCAATGTTGAAAATGCGTTAATGTCCATTGCTGCGGCCTTTGAGGCCGGAATTGACCCTCAGATAGCCGCTGAAGCCTTAGCGGAATATATTCCCGTAAAAAGACGTTTAGAGGTTAAGTACGCTAAGAACGGCATTACAGTCTACGACGATTTTGCCCACCATCCAACAGCCATTAAAAAAACAATACAGGCGGTCAAACTTTGTGATTGCCACCGTAGAATAGTAGTTGTTTTGGAATGCGCCTCGCACACCATGCGAAGTGGTGTACATGCCCATTTATTAGCCGACGCTTTGGCTGGTGCGGATTGCGTTTATATTTTAAAGCCCGACTTTAGCCTCAATGAAGTCTGTGAGCGCTTATCAATTCCCTGTGAAATTTTAAACACCACTGATAAAATAGTGGATGCGGTTTTTGCAAATACCCAAGCTGGTGACGCGATTTTAATTATGAGCAATAGAGCTTTTGATAATATTCATCAAAAAATCATTACAAAATTTAGTGGTGCTGACGAAGTTCCTTTTACTATCTAGTGAATAAATATTAAAAATAACATTTCTTTCAGCAGCTCAATGCGTCAGTTGCTTATAAGCAATTACCGATTAAATTAGTCGTGTATTAATTAAAGCCCACGCTTAACGGAACTCGATACGGTTATTTTTTAGACACGCAGTAATAACACTACCGGGACTAAACTGTCCCGAAAGTAAAGCCTGGGCTAAGGGGTTCTCCAGTTTTTGCTGAATGGTTCTCTTCAAAGGTCGCGCGCCGTAGCTTGGGTTGTAACTTACCTCAGCTAAATAATCCAATATTTCCTTATTAATCACTAAGCTTAATCCTTGAGACTGCATTCTTTCTTGTAAATGGGACATTTGAATAGAGGCAATGCGCACAATTTGTTCTTGCATTAATGGGTGGAAAACAACGCTATCGTCCAAGCGATTTATAAATTCAGGCCTAAAGTGCTGAGCTACGATGCTCATAATAGCTTCTTTTAATTGTTCGTAGCTTATTTTACTGGACATTTCTTGAATCATTGATGAACCAAGATTTGAGGTCATTACAATGACAGTATTTCGAAAATCTACGGTTCTTCCTTGACCGTCGGTTAAACGGCCATCGTCTAAAACTTGCAATAAGATATTAAAAACATCAGCATGCGCTTTTTCCACCTCGTCCAACAAAATAACCGAGTAAGGACGTCGACGAACCGCCTCTGTTAAATAGCCACCTTCTTCGTAACCAACGTAACCGGGTGGTGCCCCAATCAAGCGAGCTATGGAATGATTTTCCATAAATTCGGACATATCGATACGAATCATTGCATCACTGCTGTCAAATAAAAAACCGGCCAAAGCTTTACAAAGTTCCGTTTTTCCGACTCCAGTGGGTCCTAAAAAAAGGAAGGAACCTATTGGGCGATTGGGGTCTGAAATTCCGGCTCGACTGCGACGTATTGCATTAGCTACAACAGTAATAGCTTCATCTTGTCCAATTAATTGCTGATGCAACATATCCTCCATGCCAATAAGTTTTTCTTTTTCACTCTCCAGCATTTTGCTAACAGGAATTCCAGTCCATTTTGCAACTATCTCGGCAATTTCATCTGCGGTAACTTTATTACGAACTAAATGAGTCTCTGCAGGCTCTACTGTTTCTAAGGCTGAAATTTCCTTTTCTAACTGGGGTATTTTGCCGTATTGTAGCTCGGACATTCGCGCGAGATCGCCCGCACGACGTGCTGCCTCAACCTCGATTTTTACCCGCTCAAGGGTTTCCTTAAGTTGAGAGGTCCCAAGTAAACTGGCTTTTTCCGACTTCCACCTGTCCTCTAAATCGCGGTAGTCTTGCTCTAAGTTTTCCACCGTATGTTTTAGCGTTTGTAACCGTTGTTTTGAGGCATTATCACTTTCTTTTTTGAGAGCTTCTTGCTCTATTTTTAATTGAATTAGACGCCGCTCTAATTTGTCCAGACTTTCCGGTTTTGAGTCAATTTCCATACGAATGAGGCTTCCGGCTTCATCAATTAAATCGATAGCTTTATCCGGGAGTTGCCTATCGGTGATATAACGATAGGATAAGGTGGCTGCGGCAATTATTGCCGAATCGGTTATAGTGATACCGTGATGCACTTCGTAGCGCTCTTTCAAGCCGCGCAATATGGCGATAGTGTCTTCAACATTCGGTTCCTTTACAAAAATTTTTTGGAACCGACGTTCTAAAGCCGCATCTTTTTCGATGTATTGTCGGTATTCATCAAGCGTTGTTGCACCGATACAATGCAGTTCACCGCGTGCTAGAGCAGGTTTTAACATATTTCCGGCATCCATAGCTCCCTCTGCTTTCCCGGCGCCAACCATTGTATGCAGCTCGTCTATAAAAAGAATTACTTGTCCGGCTTGCTTCTCTAAATCAGTAAGCACGGCTTTTAAACGTTCCTCAAATTCCCCCCTAAATTTTGCCCCCGCAATTAAAGAGCCCATATCCAAGGATAAAAGACGTTTCGTTTTTAATCCTTCTGGTACCTCACCGTTGATAATCCGTTGGGCTAATCCTTCAACAATAGCGGTCTTACCAACACCCGGTTCGCCTATTAAAACGGGGTTGTTTTTGGTACGCCTTTGTAAAACTTGGATAGTACGTCTAATTTCATCATCGCGACCAATAACGGGATCTAGAGCGCCTTTCTCCGCTTTCGCGGTTAAATCGACGGTGTATTTTTCTAAAGCTTGCCGTTGTTCTTCACTATTGGCATCGTTCACGTTTTCATCTCCACGAAGTTTTGTTACGGCGTGTTCAATGTTTTTTTTTGTCGCGCCGGCCTGTTCCAACAACCGTTTGCAGGAATTATTATCTTCAAAAAGCGCTAATAAAAATAATTCGCTGGCTATGAATTTGTCTTGCCGTTGTTGGGCTAATTTATCAGTGAGGTTTAGAATTTTATTTAGGCTGTTGGAAATATGGATTTCCCCGCCAAGACCTGAAACCTTTGGAAAATGAGCAATGGCTTTTTTTAACGAGTCTTCCAATGAATCAATAGTTACTTCCGCTTTGATAAGCAAAGGCTTGCAGCTGCCACCCGGTTGCTTCAATAAGGATTGTAAGACATGTTCAGGCTCAATAAAATTATTATCTTGACCTAGCGCTTGTGATTGGGCATCGGCAAGTGCTCTTTGAAACGTTGATGTCAATTTATCCATTCGCATATTTATCGCTCGTTTGATTGATTACTGGTGCATTTTCCGTAAAATAAGGATCCTTTTCAAAAAATCAAGTAGGTCTTATGAGTAATGTCACGTCCACACCCGATTCCCAAAGTGTGCTTAACCAATTTGCTTTAGAATACCTGCGCCAAGAAAAGCGTAAAAGGGTCTGGCGTTGGGTCAAAGGCATCGTTATTGTTACAGTATTAATAGTAGCTTATTTTAAGTTTGACAGTTTATTTACAAGTGAGTCGGTGCTTGCCACACCCCACGCTGGATTGATAGATATTAATGGAACCATCTCTGATACCGACTCAAGCGCTGAAAATTTTGCTGCAAGCTTACATGCGGCTTATAAAAATAAAGAGTTAAAAGCGTTGGTTTTACGGATAAATAGTCCCGGAGGAAGTCCCGTACAAGCGGATTATATGTTTAACTCCATCCAATACTATCGAAAATTGCACCCCACAATTAAAGTTTACGCAGTTTGCACGGATATGTGTGCGTCGGCTGCGTATTATGTTGCTGCAGCAGGCGATGAAATTTACGCTAATCCGTCAAGCATGGTTGGTTCCATAGGCGTGATTTACAATGGTTTTGGTTTTGACGGAACCTTGGAAAAAGTAGGTGTAACGCGTCGTTTAGTTACCGCAGGTATTAATAAAGGTTTTCTCGATCCATTTTCACCCTTAAATCCTGCGCAAGTTGCTATTTTACAAACAATGCTTGATGAGGTTCATGAGCAATTTATTGATAAAGTTAAATTAGGTCGTGGAGCACGCTTAAAAATAGACGACTCAATTTTTTCAGGCCTTTTCTGGACGGGGATTCAAGCGAAAAATAAAGGGTTAATTGATGGGTTTGCTAGTAGTGGCCAGTTGATAAGAGATCAGTTAAAACTTGATAAGATTGTTGATTATACTGTTAAACCTAGTTTGGTTGATAAATTCAGTAAGAGTATTGGCGCCACAGCGGTCAAAAGTTTGCCGGGAGTATTAGGGGCAATTCCAGGTTTACGAATGTAGGGCGTAATTTGTATGAACTGTTTAGGATTATTAGCCGATGTAGGCTGATAATCCTAAGTAATTATTTGACTGCCTACCGAGCACCCGCAATAGTTTGCAAAAGTGGTTTAAAAATCTTGGTGTTGCCAGCAACTACATCACCGTGGTTCAAGTAGCTTTCGCCGCCTTGCAAATCGCTAATGTATCCGCCGGCTTCTTTGATAATCAGCGAAGCTGCGGCTATATCCCAGGGGCGTAAGCCCAATTGCCAAAAACCATCAATTCTACCGGCGGCAACATACACTAGATCCAGGGCAGCTGAACCGGTTCTTCGTACCCCAGCGCACTTTCCAATTAAAGATTCAAAAGTCGGAAGGTACCGCTTTGCAAGCTCTTGATTGCGCATAGGGAAACCGGTGCCTAACAAACTTTCACTGAGTAATTTTTGTTTGGAAACACGAATGCGCCTATCGTTTAGCTGAGCGCCAAACCCGCGGCTGGCTGTGAAAAATTCATGCCGTAGAGGATCGTATACTACCGCATGTTCAATTCTATTTTTAACACGAAGGGCTATGGATACCGAATAGAAAGGAAAACCGTGTAAAAAGTTGGTTGAGCCATCCAATGGGTCGATAATCCACACGGACTCAGCATCGGGATTGTGTACGCCGCTTTCTTCGGCAATAAAGCCATGATTGGGGTAGGACTTTAAAATGGAATTAATTATCAATTGTTCCGCTTTAATATCCACTTCACTAAAAACTTCATCGCCATTTTTTACACTAACTTTAACTCGTTCAATTTGTTCAATATGCCGAGAAATTAAATCTCCGGCAAGTCGAGCGGCATTAACAGCAATATTTAACAGCGGTTGCATAACAAAATCTCAGATTTTAAAAAGCAGCAATTCTACCACATATATGTTGCGCAGTAGTGGTAAAGTTTGTTAATTATTTATAAAAAGACTATTTATATTCCGTATTTTTGGCCTACAAAAAATAAAAATCGCGTAAGCTGAACTTTTACACGAGCCTATTGTTGGCAAACTGCGTTCTGCAAGGTATAGTTTGATTTTTTTAAAGGTAGTTATCGTTACATGTTGTTTACAAATATTCGTTTTGTTTTAGTCGCAACTTCCCACCCCGGAAATATTGGCTCCACAGCGCGTGCTATTAAAACTATGGGGATGAATCAACTTTACTTAGTTAATCCACGGCTTTTTCCAGATTTAAAAGCGAAGGAAATGTCCGCAGGAGCTGATGACATTCTAGATAACTGCGTAGTAACGACAAGCCTTGAGCGCGCATTGCAAGGCTGCGCCCTAGTTATTGCAACCAGTGCTAGACCCCGAGGTTTGTCGTTAGCCGGCTTACTTCCAACCGAATGCGCGGCGAAGGTTGCATCTTGTGAGGACAGCGCACAAGTCGCAATTGTTTTTGGCCGAGAGCACGCAGGCCTAACAAATGAAGAATTATTGCATTGCCATTATCATGTAAATATTCCCAGCAATCCTGAATACAGTTCGCTCAATTTGGCACAGGCTGTGCAAATTATTGCTTATGAGTTACGGATGAAACTGCTTGCTCCCCAAGCCGTGGTTGCTATGCGTGAACAACCCTTAGCCAGTTATGAGGAAATTGAAAATCTGTACACGCATTTAATAACGGTGCTCAGCGCTATTAATTTTTTTAAACCCACCAATATTCGTGTTCGTGAACGTATTCGCCGGCTTCTTAAACGAGTTGGCTTAGAGCAAATGGAGGTAGGAATTTTGCGAGGCGTGCTCAGTTATCTTGAAAAAGCGCTACCCAAAGATAATTTAAAAAATGATTAAACTACCAATTTATCTAGACTATATGGCAACGACTCCGACTGATAGCTCGGTAATTAAGGGCATGTTAGGGTGTTTAGGAAAAGAGGGTGTTTTTGCAAACTCCGCCTCCATCACCCATAGTTTTGGGATAGATGCACTACAAACAATTGATACGGCCAGAGCGTGTTTAGCGGAATCGGTAGGCGCATCCGCTGATGAAATTATTTTTACCTCAGGAGCAACCGAAGCCAATAATTTAGCAATATTAGGCGCGGCTACTTTTTATAAAAATAAGGGCACGCATGTGGTGACTATGGCAACCGAGCATAAGTCTGTTTTGGATTGTTATCGTCAGTTAGAAAAGCAAGGATTTAGCGTTGACTATTTGCTTCCCGAATCCGATGGGTTAGTCAATCTAGCAACACTTCAAGCGGCATTAAGACCGGATACGATTCTTGGTCTCAATAATGCACGTTAATAATGAAATTGGGGTTATACAAGACATTGCATCAATCGGAAATTTACTACGCGGAAAGGGTATTTTATTTCACGTTGATGCGGCTCAAAGTGCGGGGAAATTAGCGCTAAACCTGCAAACCTTAGCGGTGGATTTAATGTCGTTCTCCGCGCATAAAAATTATGGTCCGAAAGGAGTAGGGGCTTTATTTGTTCGAAGCAAACCCCGCGTTCGGTTGCACCCACAAACTTTTGGCGGTTCTCAAGAAATGGGGCTGCGCTCGGGCACCCTTGCCACCCATCAAATAGTTGGAATGGCTACGGCTTTCAAAATTGCCGAAGCAGGTCGGGTGGTCGAGGAAAAGCGGCTGGAGCATTTGCGTAAAAAATTGTGGCAGGGAATAAAAGACTTACCGGGAATTCAACTGAATGGTTCAGAAAAAAGTAGAGTTGCGGGTAACTTGAACCTAAGCTTTTCAGGCATTAATCCAGAGTCTTTGTTATTTAGTCTTAACGAGTTGGCCGTCTCAACCTCATCAGCCTGCATGGCGTCAAGCAATAAGCCATCCTATGTATTGCAAGCCCTCGGCATTTCTGACACGCTGGCCTATAGTTCTTTGCGCCTGTGTTTAGGTCGATTCACAACAGAGGAAGAGGTCAACTATATAATTCGATTAATGAACAATCAGATAACCCGTTTGCATCGTCTGAGTACTCCATGAAATACAATTGCTTTGTAGAGAACAATTTTTTCAAACCCGCTCATTCAGGCGTGTTAGACACCGCACAAGCGGATGTTTTTTCAGTTACAGCGGGTGTTGAGGCGAGTTTGCAGTTTGGCACCGTGTATATCCAGCATGATGACGCTAAAAAAATTGTGAAAGCGCGTTTCACAGTACGGGGTGATCCCTATCTTATTGCTGGGCTGGAGTGGTTGTGTTGCGAATTGGAGCGCTGTAGTACCATGCAACTAAGCAGGGTGGCTATCAGTGCGCTATTGGGAATAACAAAAAAAAATTGCTCCACAGTATTATTGCTTGAAAAATTTTATACTACTATTAAAAAAAAGCTTTAACGACGCAAGTTTATTGCGAAATTACAACCTTAAGGAAAATACCATGACAGTCACGCACCACACTTCTTCACAGGCTACTGTTACTTTAACTCCGGCGGCAATTGAGCATATTCTCATTTTTTTAGCGAAAGAAAAAGCGAATACAGCTGTACGGTTTGGTGTTAAAAAAACAGGTTGTTCGGGTTATTCTTATGTTGTTGAGCCCGCGATAGCAAGTACGGAAAATGATATTATTCTGTCGCTTAACAAGGATTACTTTATATATATCGATAAAACGAGCTTCCCATTTTTAAAAGGCATGCAGATTGATTACCGCCAGCAAGGTTTAAACGCTAAATTTGTATTCAACAACCCCAATCAAAAGGGCGAATGCGGTTGTGGAGAAAGTTTCACCGTTGATGAGATAGAATAATGCTGAGGTTTTAATAGCGCCATATTTTATCTATATATTTATTATTTTTTTAGTATGACTTTATTATAACCACCTGCATTTTTAACTGTGAATGCAGGTGGTGTCTTTAAAAAAAAGACAAATATGCACAATACATAAAAAAAAAGAGCCAATTTGATGAAAAAAGCTTGATTTATGCTCATTAAATCCTTAAGCTTCCCTTAATAAACGAATATATATAAATCAATGTTTACAATAATTGAAGTATTTGTTATTATGAGAATCAAGACGTAATAGTTTTGTCTTTATAGATTTGGTTTTTTATTTTAAATGGATGGAGAAAATGATGAATGCAGTAACGCAAACTATGGAACCTGTTAACGAGGCGTTAACGCAACAAGTAGTTGGTGCGGTAAAACGTTATTTAAATTCAGTCACTAATAAAGACTTAAATTTAAATTTATACCAGTTAATTGTTGAAGAAGTTGAGGCTCCTTTGTTCCGTACCGTAATGGAGTTGACTCGCTACAACCAATCAAAAGCTGCACGCGTCTTGGGCGTCAGTCGTGGAACGTTGCGTACTAAACTTAAGCGTTATTTTGACGATGAATTTATTGGCACGCGCGATTAATTAAAGTTATATCTATAAAAATAAGGCCGCATACGCGGCCTTATTTAATTCCACCGTTATTCACTATTGCTGCATTATAAATAGTAATTTTAGCCAAAATTTAGTGGCTTTCAAGTAATCATCCTGATACAGTTCTTCCCAAAGTCGGTTAGGCAGTCGCTCTTTAGTTTATGCAATAAGGGGAGGAAAGTCCGGGCTCCATAGGGTAAAGTGCCAGGTAACGCCTGGGGAGCGCAAGCTTACGGAAAGTGCCACAGAAAATATACCGCCGGTATTCATTATGAATAACGGTAAGGGTGAAATGGTGCGGTAAGAGCGCACCGCGCGACTGGCAACAGTCGTGGCAGGGAAAACCCCACTTGGAGCAAGACCAAATAGAAACTCTTTTCATGAAAATGAGAACGTACGACCCGTACGGAGTTTGGGTAGGTTGCTTGAGGTATGCGGTGACGTATATCCCAGATGAATGATTGTCCACGACAGAACCCGGCTTATCGACCGACTTTTACTAAACGTACTGATAAATTGTGTTGAGCAACTATCTAAGCAGTATTATGATAGTCCCCTTTTAACAATAGAGTGTATTCTATGTTGTTATGTCTTGATGTAGGCAACTCCCATATTTACGGCGGTATTATTGCAAACAATGCAATTGTGCTGCGTTTTCGTCAGACCTCTAAAATTAGCACTTCTGATGAGCTTGGAATTTTTTTAAAGATGGTGCTGCGTGAAAATAATTTTTCATCAGAACTAATTACTAAAATTGCTATCTGCTCTGTGGTTCCACAGCTTGATTATTCATTGAGGGCGGCTTGTTTGAAGTATTTTTCTAAAGAGCCCTTCATTGTAAGTGAACAAATAAATACCGGACTAGGCTTTCATTACCGACAAGCTTCAGAAATTGGAGCGGATAGAATTGCTAACGCAATTGCCGCAGTTGAAACTTTTCCAAACACCAACCTTATTATTATTGATTTTGGTACCGCAACTACTTTTTGCGTAATAACCGCTGAAAAAGATTATTGCGGTGGTGCAATTTTACCAGGTATTCGTTTATCCGTTGATGCTCTAGCTAATAATACGGCAAAGCTCCCGACTGTTGAAATACTAAAGCCTGAAAACACGGTTGGTAAATCAACTATTGAGGGAATTCAATCGGGTATTTATTTCGGAGCTATTGGAGCTTGTAGAGAAATTATTGCAAATATTAAGCAGGAAAAGTTTCTTAATCAGCACTGTACGGTGCTTGCAACCGGTGGATTTGCTCCATTGTTTGAACATTGCGCTATATACGATCACCTTATGCTTGATTTGGTTTTGTTAGGCATTAATATCGCGGTACAAAAAAATGGATAGCGTAAACAAACCCTGCATACGATAATTAACACCTTTTTATACCAGAAGCCCTCTTTTTACCATTTCAAGTTGTTCATACCGAACCAAATCCGCGCGCATGCCCGCATGATCCTGCATTGTTAACCGTTAAAATTTTTGTCCAAAGGACTTTCGGGCAAAGCTTCTGTACGAGCTTGGATACTTGTAAACGCTTAAAAAATAATAATTTTACGCATTTTAGTTGACGATTCTGTAATTTTACTCCTATAGTGTAATAAAGTGGGTTAAAATATTAAAAAAGTGGAGAATTGTGGGTTGATTAATTTCATCCCGCGTTGATATAATTATGTTCAGAGGAATTAACGCAGTTACTGTTGATGCTAAAGGTCGCTTAGCGGTGCCAACCCGCTATCGAGAATCCTTGTGCGCTTCGATTGTAATCACGATTGACCCTGAGGATTCTTGTCTCCTGTTATACCAAACACCGGAATGGCTGAAGATTGAAGAGAAGTTACAAAACTTGCCAAGTTTTAATACGGTGGCTAGAAAGATGCAGCGCTTGTTAATAGGGCATGCAACTGAAATGGAGTTGGATAGTGCAGGGAGGCTACTTGTTCCACCACAGCTTCGAAAGTATGCGCAACTAGAAAAGGCTGCATTATTGGTTGGTCAAAGTAATAAGTTTGAAATATGGGATGAAGCATTATGGCATCAAAGACGAGAGGAATGGCTGGTTGGTGAGGGTTCACCACTTGATGGGTTGCCAGAATTAAGTACGTTCTCTTTGTAGGTAACAGTTTTTCGCTAATTAAATAATTAATCGTTGTTAAATTAGTTTTACGAAAATTGTTGGTTCTAAAAGTTTCGTAATTTTAATAAAATTATTAATTATTTACAGCTGTTTTCGAAAAACACGGAGGTTTATCGGATGAAAAACTTGGGAATTTATGATGACACATCAATCGGTATTACTGCTTGAAGCTATTGCTAGTTTAAATATTAAAGACAATGGAATCTACATTGACGGAACCTTTGGTCGCGGAGGTCACAGCCAAGCTATTCTAGATAAACTAACAACCAGCGGTCGTTTGATAGCTATAGATAAAGACCCGGAAGCAATTGATTTTGGAAAACAACGATTTTCGAACGATGCGCGTGTTTCTTTTTTTCCGGGAAGTTTTGCCAATTTAGCGGAGATAACACAAAGCTTAGGTATCCACCAACAAATTGATGGCATTATATTGGATTTAGGCGTTTCATCCCCACAAATTGATGACGCAACCCGTGGTTTTAGCTTTATGCAGCAAGGTCCATTAGACATGCGAATGGATACAACTCAGACCTTGAGTGCTGCTGAGTATGTTAATAATGCGGATGCAAGTGAGATGATTAAAGTTTTTCGCGAGTACGGCGAAGAACGTTTTGCCGGACGTATTGCCAACGCTATTGTTCGTGCCCGATTAGAAGCCCCTATTACGACCACTGCACGCTTTGCAGAGATTGTTAAGGAAGCCAATCCAAAATGGGAGAAGCATAAACATCCTGCAACTCGTGTTTTTCAAGCGGTACGTATCCACATCAATCAAGAATTGGATGATTTAAAAAAAGGACTATCGGCCGCGGTACACACACTTAAATCCGGAGGGCGTTTATCCGTTATTAGCTTCCATTCATTAGAAGATCGCATCGTGAAGCAATTTATGCGCAATGAAGAAATGGGCCCACAACTGCCTATTTCAGTTCCTATTCAAGAAACGCACAAGATGAAAAAATTTATTCGCATTGGCAAAGCCATTAAACCGCAAGAAGGTGAAATTAACGATAATCCTCGTTCACGTAGTGCGGTATTACGTGTAGGAGAAAAAGTATGAATGCAGCAGCAAAGGCTATCAACGAGAACAACCTGTTTAATGGCCAACTATTTGCCATTACTGTAACCAAAGAATTGAGGGTAGTATTTATTTTATTATTTTGTATATTAGTAAGCGCTATTGCTTTGGTTTATACCATTAATGAATCGCGCTCAGAGTTTAGTGATTTGCAGCAACTGCATCAACAAGCACATAATTTGCAGTTGCAATGGGGACAATTAATGTTGGAGCAAGCAAGTTTAGCTACTCCGGAACGTGTTGAGCAGTTAGCAGTCTATAAATTGAAAATGCATTTACCCTCGGATCAACAAACTTTTTTATTACAACCTTGATGAGTTGTATTTAATGAATCATTTAAATCGTCTTCGGGTTATGGCCGCTTTTTTTATAGTTTTATTTTTAATAGCAGGTTGGAGAATGCTCGACTTGTTAATTATAAACAGACCTTTTTTAAAAGGCCAGGGTGATGCACGCAGTATTCGTGTGGAAACTATTCCTGCCTATCGTGGAATTATTGTTGATAGAAAAGGCACGCCATTAGCAATTAGTACGCCCGTTCAATCCTTGTGGGTGAACCCAAAAGAATTTTCACCAGACTCTAAAACTTTAAAAAAATTAGCGACGTTACTACACAGTAATCCCAAAAAAATCGCTGCAAGTTTGAAAAAAAATAAATCACGAGAGTTTTTATATCTGCAGCGGCAACTTACACCGCTCGTTGCCTCAAAAATTAACGAACTAAAAATTGACGGGGTTAATTTTCAGCAAGAATTTAAAAGGTACTATCCAGAAAAAGAAAGTACCGCACAGTTGGTGGGTTTTACAAATATTGATGATACAGGTATTGAAGGTTTGGAGTTGGCCTATAACGATTGGCTAAAAGGTGTTCCAGGAAAACGCCGAGTAGTTAAAGATCGTTCCGGGCGAATAATTGAAGAGCTTGGAGTTCTAAGTGAACCTCGTCCGGGCCATGATTTGGTGTTGAGTATTGATAGACGTATACAATACCTCGCTTTTACAGAACTTCACAAAACGGTAGAACATTTTGCGGCGAAATCCGGTTCGGTTGTTGTGATTGACAGCAGTAATGGTGAGATTTTAGCAACAGCAAACTACCCTTCGTTTAATCCAAATTCACGAGGGCGTTATACTCGGGAACAGTATCGAAATAAGGCTATTACCGATTTATTTGAACCCGGCTCTGTAATAAAGCCCTTTACTATTGCAAGTGCGCTTGAAAGTGGAATGGTAAAGCCTGATACCATTATTGATACCCGACCGAGTTGGATGATGGTTCATGGGCGTGCCATTCGAGATATTCGTAATTACGGCGTTTTAGATGTTACTGGAGTATTGCAACATTCAAGTAATGTCGGAGTAACTAAAATGGTACTTATGAGTCCTCCGGAACAGTTTATTGGTGTGTTGCGTCGTGTGGGTTTTGGTCAGCGTACAGAAAGTGGCTATCCTGGTGAGAGTGATGGGAGCATCGTGCGTGTTAAAGATGCTAACCCCTTTGTGCTTGCAACCTTAAGCTTTGGCTACGGTCTATCGGTGACTGCTTTACAGCTTGCAAAAGCGTATTCAATATTCGCAAATCAAGGCGCTTTGCGGCCGTTAACGTTGTTGCGCTGTGAAAAGCCAGAACCATCCACCCAGGTATTGGATGCACAAATAGCCAATCAAGTACTCTTAATGCTCGAAGCGGTATTGGGTAAGGAAGGCACGGGTAAACAAGCACGTGTACCTGGGTATCGCGTTGCGGGTAAAACCGGAACCGCGCGGTTGGCCGGTGTTCATGGATACACCCAAAGAAGGTATAGTTCAAGTTTTATTGGGCTTGCGCCTGTTTCGGCTCCCCGGTTAATTGTAGTTTGTGTCATACAGGAGCCTACGCAGCACAGCTATTACGGAGCAACGGTTGCAGGGCCTTTATTTGCAAAAATAATGGCCGGATCGCTGCGTATTTTAAATATTTCTCCTGATCAGAGCACCGTTTAATGATTAATGTAGCCAATTTATTGCAACCGTGGATAGAAATAGACAGCGTTCTAATGGTTAAAAACCTAGAAAATGATAGTCGAAATATTCAGCAAGGAGATTTTTTTCTAGCGTACCCGGGTACGCACTCGGACGGCCGTCAGTTTATCAGGCAAGCGATAGAAAGAGGGGCAACCGCAATTGTTTACGACGAACAAAATTTTTCAATTCCGATAGAAATTTTGAAAGCGGTAGAATGCTATCCTTTAGCCAATTTAGCTGATAAATTAGCGACAATAGCCAGTCGATTTTACCGCTTCCCAAGTGAAAAATTAAATATTGTAGGGGTTACCGGAACCAATGGTAAGACGACAATTGCCTATCTACTAGCTCAAGCCTACGACTTGCTGGGCCAATCAGCAGCCTACATTGGGACAATTGGTCAAGGAAAGCCTAGTGCGTTGACTGCCAGCACTAATACCACGCCAGACGCTCTTAGTTTACAGAGACTATTGAACGGCTACGGCAATGAAGGCATAAAAAATGTAGCCTTAGAAGTGTCATCCCACGCTCTCGATCAAAAGCGCGTTGACGCCATAGTGTTTGAACAGGCAATTTTTACCAATCTCACCTTAGATCATCTTGACTACCATGGCAGCATGCAAGAATACGCTGCTGCTAAAGCGCGGCTTTTCGGCACAAAAAAACTAAAGTGGGCCATTATTAATTTGGACGACCCTTACGCACAACAAATGATTGAAGCCGCAAATTTAGATTGCAAAATTATCACCTACGGCTTAGATGAACGCTGCACAGTTCGTGCACTACGCTGGGAAAATAGTTTATTGGGCACCTCTATGGATATCATTTCTCCCTGGGGTGAGTATTCAATCACTTTCCGCGGTATAGGGTTGTTTAACCTTTATAACGCATTGGCTATTTTTTGCAGTCTGGTTTGCTCAAATACCCCACCTTTGAAGGCGGTAGATGTTTTAGGAAAAGTAAACTCCGCACCTGGACGCATGCAAATTGTCCATCAAAACCCTACTATTATAATCGATTATGCGCATACACCAGATGCTCTTGAAAACGTTTTAAAAACGGTTTCAACGCTTAAAAAAGGAAAGCTAATTGCAGTCTTTGGTTGCGGCGGTAACCGGGATAATTCGAAAAGACCAATTATGGGAAAAATTGCAGAAGGTTACGCCGATAAAATTATAGTCACTAGTGATAATCCCCGTTTCGAAGACCCTAAAACTATTATTGAACAAATAGCTATGGGTATTGCGAATAAAAAAAATACGCTGGTAATAGGGGACCGGAAGCAGGCAATAACGGAGGCAATAAGTGGAGCAAATCCTGATGATATTATTGTAATTGCTGGTAAAGGCCATGAAAACTATCAAATTATAGGCAATGAAACGCTTTCCTTTGATGACAGTGAAATTGCTAAAGAGATAGCCCAACGAGTAATAAAAAAATAAAGACACGCTCAATTGCAAAGGTTAATTAAAATTTACGTGGTACTTTTAAAATAAGTATTCAAAAGCTGTTTGTAGATTTAAGGATTTTCGATGTGAATTTAAAATTCAATTAACTATATCTGGAAGTATTATTCAAAAAACAAGTTAGCTGGGGTATAACTGAGTAATTATGGCGAAACTTATGTTTTTTTCGAAGATGGATAAATTGCGCTCCAATATTAGAAGCGGCTTTTAAAAGCTCTGTTTCCCCAATAGGATTGTAATAGGACAAAACAGCCGTTTGCCAATCAGCCGTATCATCAATAACAACCTCAATTGGCGTGTCTGTTGCCTCGATTGGTTGCTGCGGATAATTGAATAGATTGTGGATTTTAGCACTGATAATACGCACAGCGTCCTTTTTTGCCTCAATACTATGCCCAGCAATATGGGGTGTTGCTAAGGCGCTGTAGCGTAAAATTTTACTCCCAACCTCAGGTTCGGTGGAAAACACATCGCAACAATAGGTCAATGGGAATTGCACAATGCTTGCTTCGTCTACAATTTCCCCGCGTGCCGCGTTAATAATTACACAATTTTTTTTAAAAGCAGTCAACGTACGTGCGTTTAGTAACCGATAAGTGGAATAGGGCGCGTCGGTATGTAAATTTGCATGAACGCTTATTAAATCACAGTCTGCAAAGTCATTTAGCGATGAAATTTGCGGGGCTAGCACACAGGTTTTGAAAGGGTCGTATACTTTCACTTTAAATTGCAAATCTTGTAACCGTTTTACGAGAAAAGAGCCTACTGCACCGTAGCCAACTACCCCTATTTTTGTACCAGTAAAATTTTTGAATTTTTGTAAATAGGCGATAGTTGAAAGTACATAGTCGCTAACCGCTTGGGCATTACAACCTTTGGCGTCTAGGAGTGTAATATTATTTTGTTTTAGAAATCTTTCATCAATATGATCCGTGCCACTGCTTGCCGTTGCAACAACTTGTAGTTTGCAATTAGCCAAAATTCTGGCATCCACTTTTAAAGTTGAGCGACACAGCAGAACATCAGCATCATGAATATTGGTTAAAAGCTCCCGTTCATTACTATAAAGCCTTAGTGCGAATGGATGATCAAAATACGATTCTAAGGCCGGAAGACTCGCGTCTGCTAAAATTTTAAACATTGTGAGGTATATGAAAAAGAACTTTTAACAGGTGTTCTGACCACATGATAGGACTAATAATTATCCAATTTATAACATTGGTAAATAATAAAATTAAAAGAATAAAAAAACCATAGGGTTCAATTTTAGCTAATAATGACGCTTGTTTATAGGGCAGCACACTTACTAAAATACGACCGCCATCAAGCGGAGGTATCGGAAGTAAGTTCAAAAAAGCGAGTAAAAGGTTGATAACGATCCCGGCATTCGCCGATAAGACTAAAAACAAAGCAACAGAAGAGTAAACAGGTAATAATAAAAGCCCTATTTTGACGAGACCCGCCCACAAAATGGCCATTATTAAATTAGCTAATGGACCGGCTGCCGTGGCCAAAGCAACATCGCGGCGTGGGTTTTTAAAGTTGCGGGAATCAATGGGAACCGGTTTGGCCCAGCCAAATACGAAATTAAAGTTGCTTATAATAAGAACTACTATCGGAACGATAATGGTGCCAATTACATCGATATGCTTGATAGGATTAAACGTTAAACGACCAAGAAGCCGCGCGGTATTATCGCCCAAGCGGGAAGCAACCCAGCCGTGGGCAGCCTCATGAACGGTAACAGCTAATAGTATTGGTAAAATCCATAAAGAAATTTTTTGAACAATAGTTAATTCGAGCATTGGTTTAAACTTAGTGAAAATGAGTAACGCTATAGTAGCTTGAAGTTCTTTAATTTGAAAGTACGGATAGGGGGATTGTTCAGCGGAGTATGTATGAGGGTTTTGTCGCAAAAAATCTGCGAGAAGGTTAAAGTTGTTGCCATGAAGAGTGTGGGTGGCAATAAAACTGTTGGGCAATCAAATAGCCTCATTTTACGTAATGAAGCTATTTGATCATAAGTTGCTGCTGGTTAAAATATTGTGGTTATCGTGCCCTAGGATTTTTTAGCGACTCAACAGTAAAAAATAAATATTATGCTATACTTCAACCGTTCAAAAAATCACGAACGATATTCACGCGAATTAGTATCTGCGAAAACGTCTGTTGTCTCAATAATTACTTTGTGACTGTTAGAAGTCTATAAGACAATCGTGAGCGTGTCGTTTTATTTTTTGATCTGTAGTGAGCGTTAAAAATTACCTACTTTATGAAAGGTAGCCATCTAGGTTTAATCCATAAGGTTGTTATTACTATTAATTTTTTTGAGGATGCAATGACCAGTTTTCAACGTTTGTATCGTGTTGCGATAAAGCCATCCGTATTTGTATCGGTTTTTTTTATAGGGTTAGTGCTTTTTATCTACGCGGATCGGCGCGTTGATGAATATTTTTATGCTTTAAACTTGGTTCAAAAAGTACCAGTACTTACCATGATTACCTTTCTTGGTGAGGCAAAATTTTACGTTATTGTATTGTTCGCTCTCGCGCTTTTTTATCGCTATGCTACTAATAATTCCTTGTATGAGCAGCGGTTTTGGTTTGTATGGGCAAGTGTGACCGTGGCCAATGTGGTGTCAGTTGCTATTAAAATTCTCCTAGGGCGAGCGCGTCCCATCTTGTGGTTTAAAGAGCATTTATTTGGTTTTTATGGAATACATTCTCATTCTCAATACCTGTCAATGCCCTCCGGGCATACAACGACGGTATTCAGTTTAGCATTAGCGCTTGGAGTTTTATTTCCTCGCTATTTTTGGGCATTAATGTGTTTTGCCCTAACGGTTGCGAGTACCCGGATATTTTTAACCCAGCATTACCTTACGGATATACTCAGCGCTGCCTATCTAACCATTGTTGTAATGGGACTTTTATGCAAGGTATTAAAAAGAAGAAATTGGCTGCCTCTAGTTTCCCATGCTTTTGATGCTAAATAGGACTCTGGAAATAAAAACTTGAAGTTACCCTGTTGTTTCTGGCAATATTTCCATTTATTTTTACAAATAGGGATCTATGAAAATTTTAGTAGCAGTGAAGCGCGTGGTTGATCCTTATGTAAAAATTCGAGTTGACGGTGATAAAGTGGATACTCGAAACGTTAAAATGGCTATGAATCCTTTTGATGAAATAGCCTTAGAACAAGCGGTGCAACTAAAAGAATCAGGAAAGGCTGCTGAAATCATTGCGGTCTCAATTGGTGTTAGTGCTGCCCAGGAAACGCTGCGTCATGCGTTGGCCCTTGGAGCCGATAGGGCAATTTTACTTACATCCGATGCGCCGTACTGCAGTCTCAATATTGCTAAAATTATAAAAAAAATAGTTGATGAAGAAAATCCTGAGTTGATTATTTTAGGAAAACAATCCATTGATGGGGATAACAATCAAACTGCGCAAATGCTCGCCGGATTATTGCAGTGGCCTCAGGCGACGTTTGTATCACAATTGGATGTTGCGATGGATAAGCTTAAGGTAACGCGTGAAATTGATGGCGGTCTTGAAACCTTAAGCATGCCGCTTCCAGCTGTAGTAAGTGTTGATTTACGTCTGAATCAACCCCGGTACGCAACCCTACCAAATATTATGAAAGCAAAACAAAAACCGTTAAGGATTAATTCTGTAGAAAGCTTAGGATTAAATCTGCACGAACATCTCAAAATAGTTGAAGTGAAGTCTCCTGAAACTCGAGGCGCGGGAGTGAAGCTAGAGAGCGTTACACAGCTGTTGGACAAACTGCGCCATGAGGCAAAAGTGTTGTAATTAGGAGAACTATGAGCACGTTACTAGTAGCTGAACACGATAATCGGGTGTTAAATATTAATACCCTCAATATGGTAAATGCTGCTTTGCAATTGGGTGAACCGCTAACTGTTCTCGTAATTGGAAGCAATTGTCTTGCTGTCGCGCAAGCGGCAGCCATTATTAAGGGGGTCGGTAGTGTAATTCATATTGATAACCTACAACAGCAGCATAAACTCGCTGAGAATTTTAGCGATGCGGTAACCCAAGTTGCTCGAGAATTCAGTTACCTGTTGGCACCCGCGTCTACTTTTGGGAAAAATTTTTTACCCCGGGTTGCGGCTAATTTGGACGTTGCTCAAATTTCGGATGTTACAAAAATAATTAATAAAAAAACGTTTGAGCATCCTATTTACGCTGGAAACGCTTTAGAAGTAGTAGAGTCTCTGGACGCCATAATTGTATTAACGGTGCGCAGCACCGCATTTGATCCGGTCTTAGAAAAACAACAGGCTTGTCTGATATCTTGCCAAGAAAACACTTCATCCAATAATAAATCGGTGTTTATTAAAACGGAACTATCCCGTTCATCACGACCGTCTTTAGCCGATGCTCAAATTGTAGTTTCAGGTGGCCGAGGTCTTCAAAATGCTGAAAAATTTAAATTAATTGAGGAGCTAGCCGACCATTTGGGAGCTGCTGTTGGCGCCTCTCGTGCGGCAGTTGATGCGGGATTTGTAGCTAATGATTATCAGGTTGGTCAAACCGGCAAGATTATTGCTCCAAACTTGTATATTGCCATCGGAATTTCAGGTGCAATACAGCACATTGCGGGTATGAAAGAAGCAAAAATCATAGTTGCTATTAATAAAGATGAGGATGCTCCTATTTTCCAAATTGCAACATATGGTCTGGTTGGTGATTTATTTGAGCTTGTACCTCAACTAATCAGTGAACTAAAGAATATAACCTAGGAGAAATTATGTTAGTTGGCGTACCAAAGGAAATAAAACCTCAAGAGAATCGTGTTGGTTTAGTACCCGATGGTGTTGGCGAAATTCTTAAGACTGGCAATCGGGTAATAATTGAAACCAATGCCGGTTTAGGTATCGGCATTACCGATGAAGAATACACAGCTGCAGGCGCTGAAATTGTGGCAAATGCCGATGAGCTCTACCAACGGGCTGATTTAATTGTAAAGGTAAAAGAGCCTCAGCCGATTGAGTGCGCGCGACTTCGTCCCAACCAAACATTATTCACCTACCTACATCTAGCACCAGACCCGCAACAGACGCGCTTACTAAAAGAGTCCGGTGTTACAGCGATTGCTTACGAAACGGTTACGGATAATTGCGGAGGTCTGCCGCTGCTGGTGCCTATGTCGCAAGTTGCTGGAAGAATGTCCATTCAAGCGGGCGCGCATTGTCTTGAAATGGCGCAGGGCGGAAGCGGGGTTCTAATGGGCGGCGTACCGGGAGTAGCTGCGGCTAATGTGGTGGTTATCGGTGGCGGTGTAGTTGGTACTAATGCGGTAAGAATGGCAATGGGTATGGAAGCGCGGGTAATTGTATTGGACAGATCCTTGGCGCGCTTAAACGAACTTGATTTTCAATTCGGCGCCAAACTAAACACCATTTACGCCACCAGCGAAGCCTTAGAATATTATGTTGCACATGCAGATTTAGTAATTGGTGCTGTTTTAGTGCATGGGGCTGCTGCACCAAAATTAGTCACCCGCGCTATGCTCAAAACTATGCGAGCCGGTTCGGTACTGGTGGATGTGGCCATTGACCAAGGTGGATGTTTTGAAACAAGTCGCGCGACAACCCATCAAGACCCAACCTACGTCGTCGATGGCATTGTTCATTACTGTGTAGCCAATATGCCAGGAGCAGTCCCAAGAACTTCGACATTCGCATTAAACAATGCAACGCTGCCTTTTGTACTTAACTTAGTTACTAAAGGCGTGAAAAATGCGTTATTAAGTGATGAACACTTGTTACGTGGGTTGAATGTTCATAAAGAAATGATTACCTACGCAGCCGTAGCGCAGGATCTCGGTTATGAGTACGTACCGCCATTAGAAGCGTTGGCTAATTGATTAGCCAAACCAGAGTAATATATTAAAGATTATAAATCCGCGGTTCCCTCTCCGCGGTATGGATGTGTCCGAAAAAATAGGGTAAGTATTCAGGTGTGAAAATTAATGCGATGCTGTTTATATTCGTTGGTCGAGAGTTAACCACAAAGCATGGGTTCAAACAGCACGCTTTATGGGATAGGCTTTGCCCTAAGATAGCCTGAGTATTTTATAATGCGACCAGCGTAATTTATTTCACTAAATAGTTTGAAAAAATTATACTTTTAGCGCTCATTTTTTTAGGTAAATATTTTCTATTTAAAATAAATTTTCCTGCGGCAGGGGTTCTTTCTGCGTCCTAGTTTCGTCGTAATCATCGGGAGATTTTGCTTCATCTTCTGTAGGTACATCTTGTTCACGAAAATATTCGGTTATGGCGTTTGGCTGATTTATTTTGGCCAATAGACCTGTAACTGGGTCTATCTGCACCGCAACAATATTTGCAGGTTGAGCCAAGAATTGTTCAGGCACGTTTTTTAAAGCCGTTTTCATGAAATCAACCCACAGTGGTAGTGCAAGAGACGCGGCGTACTCGTGCAAAGGTTGAGGAGTGTCGTAGCCTACCCAAACGGTTGTAACCAATTGTGTGGTAAATCCTGCAAACCAAACATCGACTTGATCGTTAGTTGTGCCTGTTTTTCCGGCTAAGTCGTGCCTGCCTAAAGACTTTGCAGCCCTGGCTGTACCGCGCTCTACCACCTCATGCATAGCTTGAGTCATTAAAAAAGCAATATCTTCGTCAATAACGCGTGGGGCTAAATTCATAGTTCTGCTTTCATCTTCATTGCAGGTACTGCACGCCACAGCCGGTCTTGCCTGTAATAAAATAGTGTTATTATTGTCAGTGATGTGGTCTATTAGAAAGGGTTGAATCTTATAGCCGCCGTTAGCAAATACCGCATAAGCGGCAGTAATGTCCATAGGGCTTACGGAAAGGCTACCCAAAGCCAGGGATAAAGCGCGTGGCAATTGTCTTTTTTGAAAACCAAAATGCATTACAAAATTAATTGTATAATCAAAGCCTAGATCGTCTAAAACTCGAATAGAAACCATATTTCTTGAGCGCACTAAAGCTTCTTTTAAACGAGTGGGTCCATTAAAAGTTAAGTTAGCATTATGCGGGCGCCAGAGGTTGGGCTGACTGGGGTCGTCCACCACAATAGGCGCGTCGTTAACTAGGGTGGCTAAAGTATAGCCTTTACTTAAGGCTGCTGCATAAACAAAAGGTTTGAAAGTTGAACCAGGTTGTCTGCTCGATTGCGTGGCTCGGTTAAATTTACTTTTGGCAAAACTAAAACCACCGACTAAAGCGGACACGGCCCCATTTTGAGGATTAAGTGCAATTAAAGCGGCTTCCACTTTAGGGAGCTGTGATAAAGACCAGTGCTCTTTATCACGATGCAAATAGACTACATCGCCAATATGGAGAACTTTTTTTGCATTTTCTGGAAGCTTACCACGCCAACCTTTTTTCAACGCTAGGCGCGCCCAGGAAATTCCCTCCCACGGTATTGAAACAGTTGTTCCATTTTTTATAAAAGCGGTAGCGTCGTATTCGTTTACCTCAGTGATAATTGCTGGAACAAGCTCGTTAATGTAAGTATATTTTTGCAGCAAGAAGGTCAAATGCTTGGGTGTTTTATCCGCTAAATCTACGTTGGCTGTGGCACCACGGTACCCATGGCGTTTATCGTAATTAATTAAATTCTCATTCACCGCTTCATTGGCACGATTTTGTAAGGGGGCTTGGAGTGTAGTGAAAACGTTATACCCTTGGGTGTAGGCTTTATTTCCAAAATGCTCAAATAACGATTGACGTATCATTTCGGCTACGTACGCCGCTGAAACTTCAACTTTAGGACCATGGTAACTAGCGGTTAACGGCTGAGACAACGCGTCCTCAAACTGTTGTTGGCTAATTAAATTTTCTTCACGCAACCGTTCTAAAACGTGGTTACGTCTTTTTAAAGCAGCAGCAGGATTAATTATAGGGTTTTGTGTGGACGGTGCTTGTGGCAGACCGGCTAACATCGCCTGTTGCGCTAAGGTCAGTTGATTAAGCGGTTTTCCATAATAGGTAAAAGAGGCAGCGGCTACTCCATAAGCACGATTACCTAAATACACTCGGTTAAAATACAGTTCAAGTATTTTTTCCTTACTTAATTCGCGGTCAATTTTTATGGCTAAAAGTATTTCATTAAATTTTCGTAAAAAAGTTTTTTTGCGGCTTAAAAAAAAGTTTCGCGCTACTTGCATGGTTATAGTGCTTCCACCTTGCGATTTAGTTCCGGTTTTAATCATTCGTAAGGTTGCTCGACCAAGCCCCATTACATCGACACCCGAGTGTTCGAAAAAACGTTGATCTTCGGTTGCAAGTAAGGCATTAACGAGTGTTTTAGGGATATCGTTATAAGCAATTGGTATGCGTCTTTTTTCACCATATTCCTGAATGAGTTTTCCATCGATAGTATAAATTCTGAGGGGAACTTGTAATTGCACGGTATTCAAAGATTCGACAGATGGCAGCTCGCTTTCAAGATAAATATAGAGTCCACCAATTATAACTGTTAATAGAAATGATAGACTAAGCAGCGTCCATAATCCTTTACGCCAGAAATAGGGTATTTTTATCATTATTAGTTCATTTATGCGAGGCTATGAGCACGAAAGTATACTCTTAAAATTTGATAATTGCGAATTTGAATCCAGGGTTAGCGATTGCAAAATTTCAACCTAAGCGTATTAGCTATTCCATTTTTAGCGAGCATAGGCTAGCATCTGTAAATCAAGATTATAATCTTCTATCCTAATTTAACTTTAAAAAGAATTGGTACGGCTTGACAAAAGGAGTTGTGAACGTGTGGGATTTTTTAAAATCTTTCTTTTTTAATAAAAAAAACCACTCGGTTCTGGGTGTTGATATTAGCTCTACGGCTGTTAAAATTGTTGAAGTTTTAGCTAAAAATGACCAATTCGAAATTATTAGTTATGGGCAGATGTCTTTGCCCGAGAATTCGGTTGACGGTCATATTATTAAAGATACAGACGCTGTAAGTTTAACTATTAAAAAATTATACGCACAAATCGGCTGTAAAAGTACAAACGCAATCGTCTCCGTTCCAGACTCCGTAGTAATTGCTAAAACCTTGTTAATAAATATTGGTTTAAACAGCGCTGAGACGGAAGAGCTGGTAATTTTTGAAGCTGAAAAAATTATTCCTTATCCCATCGATGAAGTGAATATTGACTTTTATGTGTTAGGCCCATCCTTAAAAAACAAAGCTCTACAAGAAATTCTAGTGGTGGCCACGCGAACAGAAAACGTAACCCATCGTCTTGAATGTCTAGAAAAATCGGGTTTAATTGGTAGTGTTGTTGATGTTGATTCATTTGCTATTGAAAGAATTGTACGGCTAACCGCCGATGAACTACCTGAGGCCGGCAAAGATAAAATAATTGCAATGTTTGATTTGGGGGTTGTTTTCTCTAATTTATATGTGCTGCGCGATCTTAAAATTATTTTCAACCGAGAGGAAGAGTTCGGTGGGGAGCATTTATTAAATACTATTATGCAGTATTACCAAATTTCTATGGAGGAGGCGCATCAATTGGTTAACAATCCTGCAAATAAATCCGATTATATTGACAGTGTTCTAGACCCCTTTATAGAAACTTTATTAGTGCATATTAAGCGTTCTTTACAATTTTTTTATTCTACCAGCCAATACAGCTATATTGACCATATCGTGCTTACAGGGGGTCTTGCCTGTGTTCCTAACATCATAGAAAAAATTAGCAGCGGAACCGGCATTTCTGCCTCTATTATCACCCCGTTTAAACATTGTAAAAACTATTCACCATCTGCAACAGACGCCTCTGATTATTCAGATGCGGCTTATGTACTATGTTGTGGACTTGCCTCTCGGGTAATTAGCAAATGACAGATATCAATCTTATACCATGGCGCAGTCTGGAGCGAGAACAACGCAGGCAAGACTTTTATATTTTAATTGGCCTATCGGTGGTTCTAGCAATTCTAATCGCTATATTCTTAAATTTTTTTGCGCTTTCTTTTGTTGATCATCAAAAAAATCGCAATCGACAATTGCAAGATGAGATTGTATTGCTTGATGCGCAAATTAGGAAAATAAATGGCCTTAAAGCCCTTAAAGACAATCTAATTGCTCGAATGAAAATTATACAACGATTACAGGCTAACCGAATTTTAACGGTTCATCTTTTTGATGAGATTATCAAAGTTTTACCAGATGGTGTTTACTTGACAGACATAAAAAAAGCGGGTGATGTTATAACGTTGATGGGCTACTCTGAATCGAATACCAATGTTTCGTTGCTGATGCGCAATATTCAGCAAAACCCTTGGATTCAAGTACCCAATTTAACGGAGATTAAAAAGAATAAGAATACAGCCGGCGCTGTAAATAATGAATTTAACCTCCGCTTTATTCTTAAACCTAAAAAATGAAGACTTTTGAGCTATGACTAATTTTAATCTTAATGAATTAACACTAGACAATGTTGGGCAGTGGCCTGTTTTTGTAAGATATTTAGTATCTGCAGTACTCGCCTTAATTCTTATAGCGATTGCTTTCTGGATTTTTATCAAACCAAAAATTGATGAGTACGACGCGTTAGTCACTCAAGAGCAGGTATTGAGAACTGATTTTGAAAACAAACAGCGACAAGCCGCAAGTTTGAAACAGTATGTTGCACAGTTAAAGGAAATGAAGGAGCGGTTTAACGCTATGTTAAAAGAATTACCCGCTGAAGATAAAATGCCGGGCTTACTAGAAGATATTTCGAAAACGGGAATTGCAAGTGGATTGGTATTTGAATTATTTGCTCCACAACCGGAGGTTGTTCACGATTTTTATATCGAGCTACCGATTAATATGACTGTAGTCGGTAATTACCACCAATTAGCCGTGTTTATTAGCCGCATAGTGGAGATGAGCCGAATCGTTACCTTGCATGATTTTGTTATCACGGTGCAAGCCAGTGATAAGCAAAAAACAAATCTTGGGGATCTTCTTGAAATGAAGATTATGGCTAAAATATATCGTTATAAGTCCTAAATGAAAGTTTTTAAATTTCTAGTAACGTTTAGTGTATTTATATTTATTCTAAACGGGTGTGGCGCTAATGAAAGCACTGAGTTATCGCGTTATATTGCTGAGGTTAAAGCACGAAAAGCCGCGGCTATTGTTCCTATTCCTAAGCCATTAAAAGTGCAAACATTTATTTATCCTGAACAGGAAAGTCGCCGAAGTCCTTTTAAGCAGAAGAAAATGTTGCAAGAGACCGATGCACAAGCCCCTAATACAAATAGACCTAAAGAAGCATTAGAAGCGTTTCCTTTAGATGCTTTGAAATTTGTGGGGGTTATTCAAGAAAAAAACCAGGTTTGGGCTCTTATAGCCACACCAAAAAATTCTATTGTTCGAGTCAAAGTTGGCAACTACATTGGGCAGGACTTTGGTAAAATAATTGCTATTGATGGCACTTCTCTTAAAATTGAGGAGTCTGTTCAGGTACTGGGTAAATGGCAAAAAAAAATAACGAAGTTCACCTTAAATTAGAGTAAATAGGGAGTTATGCGTTGCGTACATGTATTGTTTTATTCGTTTTATTATTCGGCTGCGGCTTGGTTTTTGCTAACGATAACGCTCTAACGGGTGTAAAGGTCATTCCCTTACCAGATGATAGAATCAAAATTGATTTTCAATTTGAAAAGCCGATAAAGCATCTTCCTGCAAGTTTTATTACACAAAAACCAATGCGATTGGTTTTGGACTTTTTAGACAGTACTAATCGAATTGATGCTAGTCTATTAACTCAAAAAATAGGACTCGGTGCATTAGACAACTATAAAATTGTAGCGGTAAGTAATCGCGTGCGGATACTACTTAATTTACTAGCATCAGCCTCTTACTCAGGCTCTGTCGCCGGCAAGGTTTATTCGCTAACACTAAGTGGGAAAGGCCATGAGCTTTTTAAGCCTCGGAGGGAAATATTTATAACCAATCGGCCTATAAACGCGCGCTATGCCATTGCAAATATTGATTTTCGTGGCACGGGCAAAGATGGCGGTCGGGTTTTAGTAGACGTTTCGGATTCGAGTATACCCATAGAGGTGACTCAAGTAGGCAAAGAAGTTGTGGTTAATTTTAACAATACCAAAACTCCCGCTGCATTAAGAAAACGCTACGATGTTGCGGATTTTCAAAGTCCTGCAGAAACCTTATCGCTTAGTCAAAATGGTACAACCGCAAGATTAGTTATTCGCAATAATGGCGATTACGGACACTTTGCCTATCAAGTGAACAAGCAATTCATTATTGATGTTTTCCCTTTAACAGCCGAGCAAATTAAAGAGGCTAAACTACGTAAAAAAGTGTATACCGGGAAATTAATATCCTTGAACTTCCAAAATATTCCAGTGCGTTCGGTGTTGCAAATTTTAGCCGAGTTCACCGGTATAAATATTGTTGTTAACGATAAAGTAGATAGTAATATCACCTTGCGCTTGAACAATACTCCCTGGGATCAAGCCCTTGATTTAATTTTACAAACCAATGGTTTGGACAAACGTATTCAAGGAAATATCATGCTTATTGCGCCTTCCGAGGTCTTATTAAAGCGGGAGAAGGATGACTTGAAAGCCCAACTTGAAGTAAAAGCCCTATCACCTTTGCGTTCGGATTTAATTCAAATAAACTACGCAAAAGCTGCGGATATAGCTACCTTAATTAAAGACAAAAATACATCTTTGCTATCAAAAAGGGGCACCTTAAGTGTGGATGTGCGTACTAATACGATTTGGATTCAAGATAATGGCGCGCAGATAGAGGAAGTACGAGAGCTTATTAAACAATTAGACATCCCGGTGAAACAAGTGCTTATTGAATCTCGAATAGTTAATGTGACCAAAGATTTTAGCCAGGATTTAGGGATACGTTTCGGGATATCTAAGCCATCCCATTTAAGCGGAACTTTAAACGGCGCTAATCAAATGGCGCGAGGCGCCGGCGCGGCCAATGTATTGCCGTTTACCGAGCGTTTAAACTTAGATTTGGCAGCAGTACCTGCAGCGGTGTCGCCGGCATCCGTTGGTATTGCCTTAGCAAAACTTGGGGATGGTATTTTATTGGATTTGGAGCTTTCAGCATTGGAAAGTGAAGGTCGTGCTGAGGTTATTGCAAGTCCTCGTTTAATTACAACAAATCAACAGCCGGCGTTGATTGAGTCGGGGCAAGAGATTCCCTATCAAGAATCAACATCAAGCGGTGCAACTTCTGTTGCCTTTAAAAAAGCGGTATTAAGTTTGAAAGTTACGCCACAAATTACTCCTGATAATAAAATCATGATGGATTTGCAAATAAATCAAGATACGCCATCAGCGCAATTATTTAACGGTGTTCCTGCTATTTTAACCAAAGAAATACAAACAAATGTCTTGGTTAGCAACGGCCAAACTATTGTTTTAGGGGGAATTTACCAACAAGATAAATCCAGCGCTATTAATCGCATTCCTTTTCTAGGCCAGTTGCCGGTTATTGGGGCACTGTTTAGAAATAAAAATATTACCAGTAGAAATGAAGAGTTGTTAATTTTTATAACACCAAGAATTATTACCAATTCGTTTTCATTAACAACCATTGAAGGTCGGGATAGTGCTAATGCAAAAAAAGTTTCCATTAACAACCGCCCATGGAAAAAATAATGTTTGCTTGTTGCGGGTTATTTCTGACTAAACCTCGCCAACTAAGTTTAAATCAGTATATAATCCGGGCTCGATGGGGACACCCATTCAATTTGAAGGTACTTTCTTAAAATATCTACCTTCAGGTTAATTATGTAATATTAATATTAACCTGTATCAGCTGACGAGGTATGTAATTAAAAATGAGCATAGTTAAAGTACGTAATATTTTTTTAATTGGGCCTATGGGCGCTGGCAAAAGCACCATTGGTCGTACTTTGGCAAAAGACCTTAAACTGGATTTTTATGATTCCGATGAGGTAATCGAGGAACGAGCTGGAGCGGATATATCCTGGATTTTTGACATTGAAGGAGAGGACGGCTTTCGTAAACGGGAGCAAAAAGTAATTGAGGAACTAACCCAAAAAAACAACATTGTTTTAGCCACAGGTGGTGGTGTAATAATGACGCCTGAGAACCGTAATGCTTTAGCTGGACGCGGAACGGTGATTTATCTTAAAACCTCTTTACAACAACAATTTGAACGCACTAAGCGTGATACAAAACGACCACTCTTGCAAACTAATGATTTGGAGGGTCGCTTAGAGGTTCTTCGTGATGAGCGCGAACCGTTCTATGAGGAGCTGGCGGATATCAGTTTTGAAACGGATAAGTTAACAGTAAAAGCAGTCTCGAATAATATTATTAAATATATTTATGGTGAATCATAGGCTAATGTCCAAACGAACCATGTTCAAGCCCAGCAGTTGGATAGCTAAAGTTGAGTTAATTAACCGCTTATTAGTTAATAATTCGTTAATGGCTATTATGGCAACTAAGTCCGGTGGAAAAACATCGTTCATCTCTTTGCTGCAAGAGTATTTAGATCCGTCTGTAGACGCGCTGCTCATACCGGATGACTGTCTTACTCTTGAAAGTATTGCTCGTTATTTAAGTTCAAATTATTTGCAGTGTGATTCCGTATTGGATTTTTCTCTGTTAATTGGACAAGTGAATAATCACCGCAAACATTTACTTCTAATAATTGATAACGCGGAAAATCTAAGCCCAGTTGTTTTACAACAGTTTTTAGAATGCACAAAAGGGGACGAATGTTATCTGCATTTATGCTTAGTCGGCACCTATGCTCTTAATGAAAATTTACACGCGCTACCCCAAAGCTTATTGGAGCAGGGTATTCACAGTGTGTTATTGGGTCCTTTAAGTGCGCAAGAGTCAAAAACTTACGTTCTTAGTACCTTAGATTTGCCTCGGTCTCTCAAAGTTAGCGAACAGGATTTAAATCGGTTTTATACAGAAACTAAAGGTGAAATGGCCGCTATAAACGCGGCATTGCCTACTTTTTTTTCACCAACTAAATCCAACAACAATTCCGTTGAAAAAATTTGTTACACATCTTGTTTCTTTTTAGTTTTTGCCTGTCTTTTTTATATTTGGCAAAACTCCAGTTATGTACCGTACTTATCTAAGTTGAGTACTAAAGAGCAGCCCAACAACACCAAAAACACCAAAAAAACCAAAAACACCCAATTGGCTTTATCGGCTATACCGTTATCAAGTTTTATCGCGCCTTGGACTTTAGCGTCCGTAAAAAAACAAGTTCAACCACCACCTTTGAAGCATGTGGTTTTGTTAGAAGAAGGGGAACGGGATGAACCTGGTACTACAGCGGTGATGGATAGTATTATTTTAATGCCAAAAACACTCCAAAAATTCAGTCTCCTAGGAAATAATAGGGATCATAATCCAAAGACCGAACGCACGACCAAAGTTGCGCAAGTTTCCTTTATCCAGTCGATTGCTGGTTTAAAATCAAAAAATAGCCCCATTAAAGCTAACGCAATACCGGTTAAAAAACCCTATACCATTCAGATTTTGGCTAGTAAAAGAGAGAAAGTTCTACGTCAATTTCTCAAAGATAATAACTTAGATGCTACTTTATATCGGACTCAAAAAGTAACTAAAAATGGGATAAAGTGGTATGTTTTGACCGTGGGGCAGTTTGAAAATAGAAATGCAGCGCTCGGTGCATTGCAAAAATTACCGACCCCTATACAAGCTATCCGCCCGTGGGTAAGAACCACTTGATTGAAATAAATTTCGCATTAAAAATACCAACCGGATACAAATAAACTGTTTTATATCGCAATTAGTTATTATTTTTAGAACGTGTCTTTGTTGATTTTAGAGCATTCCATTCGGAGTTGAATTTACGACCAGCCACGGTTTATATCCCACGCCTACGAACACCGTTCAACCTGAGAAATGACGATATTGTCTTGGGGGTAAATAAAATTTAAACTAGGTGTTGATTAAAGCTGCTGTAAGCTTCTTGATTAATGCGCAACTCTTTTTTTAGCGTCTTCGGTACTTTTTTTAAGCGTATTGCTTGGTGCTTCTTTTGTAGAAGGGAAGAATTGGCTGCGATAGTTGGGTTTTTTGCGTGTTGTTTTGTAAAGCAGATAAATAATGCCAACCACTGATAAGACTAAAAATGCAGTTTTCAATATTTTTTTTAATTGAGGTGCACCGTTTAACACGTCGCTTCTTTGCGCCGCACGTATACATCTAGTCATCGAAATTCTACAACGTTCAAACGCTTCTGATGACTGATTTGACTCTAAAAATCGGCTAAAGACATTGTTTATGTCGTTGCATAGCTTCTTCGTTAAAATGAAATGTTTATCGGCGTACTTTTCTTGTATGCCGAGTGCCTCCCTTTGGATGGTGTACTGTTCAAGCTCGTCCATTATCGTTGCTATATCCTTTTGCCAAACATTATTAATAACAACAGGTACTTTTAATGTCTGCGTATGAAGCAGCGCATGGTGTATATTAAGTACAAATTTATATTTTTTATTAAGCGTTATGGGTAAGCCGATAACTGCTTCAAGAATAAGCACCAAGAACGCCTGCTGTTCGAGCAAATTTTTCTCACCGCTCCAATAATAATATTTTATTTGGTTTAATATTTTATCGCGCTGTTCTTTTTCGAGTGTTGCTATGGTCTGCAAAAGGAACCTAACGACTGTGGGTTGTTTTATAGCGCCAATCAGCAAAGCGTTTCGATTGCGGTAATCAACTTGAGTTAGTATCTGGGCTTGCTGTTGTTTATCGAGTGTTGAGATAGTCTGTAAAATAGGCTCAACGGCGGTGGGCTCATATGTAGCTGCAATCATTAGAGCGTTATAATTATAAAATTCTGTTTGATTGAGTATCTGAGCCTGTTGCTCTTTATCAAGCGCTGCAATAGCTTGTAAAAAGGGTTTAACGACAGTAGGCTGGTATTTAATCGCAACTACGAGAACGTTAGAACCACTGGGATAGATTTGGGTTAGTATCTGAGCTTGCTGTTCTTTGCCAAGCGTTGCAATAACCCGTAACAAGCGCTTCACGACAGTGGGCTGCTTTGTGGTGGCAAGCATCAAGACGTTCCGATCACGATAATCGACTTGAGCTAATATCTGAGCTTGCTGTTCTTTGTTGAATGTGGCTATAGTCTGCAGAATGGGCTTAACGGCGGTGGGGTTATAAGTAGCGGCAATCATTAGGGCGTTATAACTATAGAGTTCAACTTTGCCCAATATTAGCTTTTGCTGTGCGTTGGGGAGTGCTGCAATAGTTTGTAAAATAGACTCCACAACAGTGGGTTGGTATTTAGCGGCAATCATTAGAGCGTTTGAACCATTATTATCAACTTGAGCCATTATTTGAGCGTGATTTTTTTTATCGAGCATAGTGATGGCGTGCAAGAGGGGCTCAATAACGGTGGGCTGGTTTGCCGATGCAACTAACAAAGCGTTGCCCAACATCTTAAAGTCTATTTGCGCTAATATCGGATCGCGTTGTTCTTTACTGAGGGTTGCAATAATTCGCAACAGAGTTTTTGCCGCAGGAGATTGTTTTTCAATCACAACGAATAGGGCACTTAGACCATCAGGGGTAACTTGCGTTAATATCTGAGTCTGCTGCGGCTTATCAAGCCTGGAAATGACTTGCAGGAAGAGTTTAACAAAAGCCGGTTCATTTTTAGTCGCAATCATCAGGGCATTGCAGCAGTAATTATCAAGCTGTGTTAAAATCAGCGTTTGTTTTTCTTTATCAAGCTTTTTAACAGCTTCCAACAGAGATGGAACTGAGCTGGGTAGATATTTAATTGCAAACGCAAGGATACTATTATTAAATATGTCCCTCTCCAGTAATTGTTCGTAGCTTGAGAAAGATATCCATACGTTCGAAAGTTTACTGTCGGTTTCAAAAAAATAAAGATACTCTATTAAACTTTTTGGCGTGCGTGCGGTAATAGCACCCAACAGATAAGTGTAGACAAATTCCGCGTCCTTGTCTTTACACAACGCGCTCATATATTTTAACGCTTGCTCGTCTGATTTTCCGGCAAGACAATATTCTAAAAGACTAGGTTTTAGCGGTATAAAGGCAACAATATTTTGGGGGCAGGCTTCACAAACACGCACTATCATTTCATCTGACAATATTGTAATTTTATCGCTCCATAAGGTGTTTGGTGTATAGATTTTAAGCTCTGGATACGAATCCAATTGAGTAAATGCCCGTACCAAACTAGGGGCATCCAGCGCATTAACCCAGCCCACGGCAACAGGGATTTTGTTAAGGTCAGCACTCATTAATGATATAAATGCGTTGATATCGATTGCATCCTTTAAGATACGGTGGTTAAAAAGGTCTTTAATAATAGACGCTAGGTTGTCTTGGGCAAAAGTATTGTGCAGTGTTTCGGCAAATAGAAATCCCAGATTAGTTTTTCCAAAACTAAAATATTCGTTTAAAAAGCGGTTTACTAACCTGCGCTGTATTGCACCCCAATTGATATCCTTTACAGCATACTCTTCGGATAGAACACATATGTCTTCAACAGATATCCCATCAAAGTTGAACAGGTGTTTAAAAAAGGCGTGCCAATCGTTGTAATCGCCGTACCGGTATCCGTCTGGGCTTTTATTTAAACCTCTATAACGGTACTGCTCACGTAGTACGGTACGCATTTTCCCCATTACTTGTTCAATAATGAGCACTGGACGATACTTTTCAGTAAAGCTTTTTTCTAATTGTGCAAGGACTTTTTTGTTTGTGAGGTTGCCAACATATACATCTTTGCTGTTTGCTCTAACCCCTAAGTTATTGATTCGCGCGGTGCAGAAAACACGCTCATGCTTATGCGTGTCGGTATTACCCAGTGCCATGGAGGCTTGGTTTACTATATCTTCCCTCATCAGTTGAAGATAGGTTTCTAACGACTCGGTATTCGTAAGAAGTTTAACCAGCTCGTTGGTGCCGTTATGAAACCCAGGAGTGCATTGGCTTGCCCGTTCTTCAATTTTTACTGCAATTTGCTTTTTGGTGCCTTCGTCCAATGGTTTGTCTGAGGATACCCATGCCTCAGCAATTAGACTCATTTGCTCAATCAGGTTATCGCCCAAGGTGTATATCCCATGAAAATGGCTAATCGTTGCGGCAATGGACTTTTTATTTGCAAAATACGGTCCAAGATTGGCGGCAACAAATTCATCTATCTCATCAGGAGAAAGTGTTTGTTGTGCTTTTTCTGCGTCTATTGCAAGCGTAAACGCGAGAGAATTTAATCGTACTGTTTTAGCTACAAGCGTTTGAATATCGTCCATAAGTACGTGGGTGGATAATTATATTGTTGATGGTAATATATTTCATCACTCTTTGATAGAAATGGGTTGCACAAGCATAGAATATACCGTTCATGAATAGTGTTGAAAACTACGAGTAGAATAGTGAATTTATTGCTAACGCAGTTATTTTTTAATTTGTGCGACACCGAGTTTTGGTAAAAATTATCCTGGTTTTATTAACGGTGGCTCGTATTTTATAGGCGTTAGTTGTGATTATTGTAAGCGTTTTTTAGCCCGTATGTTCAATTGATACCCATCGCAACACGCAGTTCTAGACGAAGCATTTTTCATTAAAAATGATTGTTCGATGGTTTAATGGGTGTTGTTCAAGCTCATAAACGGTGGGCACCAGCAGTCAAGTCTTTACCTTAAACTAAGCGTCGGATAATTTGCTTAAATGAAGGTGGTATTGGGTTGTTCTTTGTATTAAAGTACAAAATTTTGGTTGTCTTCATGTATTATTTTAATAAATTGAAAGCCTATGGTCGATTAGCTCGCATTGATAAGCCAATTGGCGTCTTGTTGCTGTGGTATCCAACGGCGTACTCGTTATGGTTTGCTAATAAAGGCATGCCCCATTTTACTCTCTTGTGGCTTTTTGGATTGGGTACGTTTTTTATGAGGTCTGCAGGCTGTGTAGTGAATGATATAGTGGACAGAAATATTGATTTGCACGTTGCCCGGACCAAACATCGTCCTCTAACCAGTGGGGACGTAAGCCTTGTTGAGGCGATTATTGTATTGCTTGTTTTTTTATTCGCAGCGTTGGTTGTTTTATTAAACTTACCTAAAAATTGCCTGCCCTATGCAGTTATAGCCGTGGCAATAACCGCAGCCTATCCTTTTTGCAAACGCTATATTGAAGCGCCTCAGGTTGTATTAGGTCTTGCTTTTTCAATGGGAATTCCAATTGCTTATTGCGCTTCAGGTCAGTTATTAAATAGCGATACGCTGCTCCTTTGGGTTATAAATTTTTTTTGGATTATCGCATACGATACGCAATACGCTATCAGTGACAGCATTGACGATGCCCGAATAGGAGTGAAATCGACAGCGCTTTATTTTGGCTGTTACAGCCGAAAAATTATAGCGTTACTGCAGGTTTTCTTTCACAGCTGCTGGTTGTTTGCGGTATCAAAAATGTCCTTACCCGGCGAATTTGTTGTTTTTTGGTGTATGGGCGCGGCACTACTGGGCTACCAACAGTGGTTACTTAAGCGTAGGGAGCGTTCTTTTGATGCGTTTTTGAATAATAATTGGTATGGGCTAATAATGTGGGTGGGATTGATTGCATCTATCTAAGCTGTCAAGTACGCTGCTTGAACCCAATCTAAACCAACTTTTATCAATTTTTTTGCGCAACACATTTTCTGATAAGCACATATAAACCGAAGCATCTTGAAGGGTTTTTATACCGCCAGAAACCTTCAAACCACAGGGGATGTTGCTATCGGCAATTGCTTTTAGCATGGCAAAAACCGCAGCAGGAGTAGCGCCAACTCGGAATTTTCCGGTGGAAGTTTTGAGAAAATCCACACCGAGATCCAGAAGCTGTAGACTGAGACTATAGACAGTTTCGAGACTGGAAATTTTTCCAGTTTCCAGAATCACTTTAAATAATGATGAGTTTTGATGGGCGAGCAAACAGGCTTTATAGCAGTTCGCTAAGGCCTTATCAGGGTTTTCAATATATAGGGCATAGGAAAAAACATAATCAATTTCATTAGCACCATTCGTTATGGCTTTTATAATTTCATCCGCAACTATACGGTTAGAGCTCGTCGCATCTGGGAAATTGACAACGGTTGCGTGCTTATAACTTCCTTGGTTGATTAACTGCGGCAATTGGTCTATATGAATGCAAACAGCTGCAACATGGAAACGTTGTGCGCGTTTCTGTAGTTCTTGCAATGATTCTGGCGTTGCCGCCTTATCTAACAGGGTGAGATCCACCACTGAGGCAATTAATAAAGGATCGTAACTACGCTTCTCGATAGACAACTGTTGCCAGAACCGTTCTAAAGTCATAAAAGTTTTTTTATGTAACTTTTTAATAAAATCTGTAAATTTGAGGTCGCTTGTTCTGCGGTTTTAACAACCTCCGAATGATCGTGCATCTTATCATCAAGGCCGGTAGCGTAATTTGTAATGATGGCAACCACGCCTACTTTCATTCCGCAATGATGAGCCACTAATACTTCGGGTACCGTCGACATACCAACAGCGTCCGCGCCCCACATTTTAAACGCACGAATTTCAGCAGCGGTCTCATAATTAGGCCCTAGAACTGCCAAATAGACCCCTTTGTATAAAGTGATAGTGCTCTCAAGCGCTGCCTGTTCAAGCAAATGTTGCACCTGCGGATCGTATAAATTATTAAGCGGTAAAAAACGAGGGCCATAGTCGGCATCATTGCTACCTACTAAAGGGTTTCCGGGTTGTAAATTGATGTGATCATGAAGCATCATTAATGACCCGGGGGGCATATCACGATTTAAAGATCCGGAAGCATTCGTGGCTACAAAATGACTGCAACCCAAAACACGTAGGGTTCGTACATAGGTTGTAACAACCTCAAAACTATGTCCTTCATAACAGTGAGAACGTCCCTGCAAACAGGCAACAGCCACTCCGGCTATATATCCTAAGACTAACTTATTGCCATGACCCATCACTTTGGATAGTGGAAAACCAGGTAGCTGTTGATAGTCAATACAAACAGCATCGTCTATTTCATTGGCAAAACTACCAAGACCTGAGCCTAAAACTATCCCAACACGTGGGGTAAAATTAGGTCGAATCTGTTGTATTATTGCAGCGGCTCTATGAGCCGCGTCATTTATGGAAGGGTGCATATTCAACTGTCAAAAAAAAAGAGTAAATAGTATATCAAACGCCCATTTTTTACTAGGATCCTTGGTATAAATGCATTAATTTTTTAATTATAGGCAACAGAGCGTTGCTATTAACTACGAGTTTCGCACTTAGCTCATGTGTTTTGAGTTATTAAGAGTATTGGTGCCCGTTGCATTTTGGTACTATTAGCTACACTGTGCAGTTAAATAGCACGTGTTGCATTTGTTTTTTTTTATTTAATTTTTTAGGGTGGTGTTAAAATGAAGGGTAAATTTTTGTGGGTGCTTTTGTTCTGTGGGATGAGCAATTTAGTTATAGCCAGTAATTATTCGCAAACTATAAATTTACATGTTAAAAACTCCGGAAAGCATACTATTTCATCTTTAGTATTTTAGTATGTTTAAGAGAAAATCCTTTCCTTGAAGGTCATTGTGGCCTCGAAATTAAGAGTTCATTTAAAAATGAACCAAAATTATGGTATATAACCACTCATAACATGTGGAATACTTCTAAAAAAGACCCTAGCTGCGAGTTATTTATGAAATCTGCCAAGAATATGACTCCTGAGGAAAATGGCGTGCTTGACCTTTACGTTACTGTTAGTACAAAAGATGCAGCCGGTTTTAGCAGTGCTTTCACAGATTGTTCTTCAACTTGGGCACCACAAAAATAGGATTCTGTCGCTGAGATATTTCGAGCCTGTGATGCAGGGTTAAATTCCCGTTTTGCACCCTTATTATAAATTCTGGGGTATATACTTTGTATTACCCTGGCACTGAATTGTTAGAAATAATTAAGCCCCATAAACCACCTCCTGTTTTTAAAAAAAGCGCCTTATTTTTAGGGATTAAATTGAAGTTTTTGTTAAGTAATATCGAATATCTATGGTTAAATCACCGTACAGATTTTAATGGGTTCAAGTGATTGTAGTTTGCTTTAACATATTGATTGACTAATTCCTGCTCATTTAATTCCGGTGTAGATTCAATCTGTCAATGCAACACCCTCGTTATAAATATAATTTGGTGTTTTAAATTTCAATGTTTTTCGTGACCGATTATTTCATTCTTCACCCACTCATGCACGTTTAAACTAGGGACTACCTAGCTCATTTGCCGCTTGGTTGATATTAGAATAGCTCACAGCCAACTTTACCGATTCTTCTTTAAACTCTTTAGTGTCTTGCCTTAAAACGCCTACCATTTCTTCTTGCACTTCTTTGTTAAATAATACATTTTAACAAAGAAGTGTCTGTTTTTTCGCCGTGAGATTAACTGCAAAACCGTGTTAATAAAACCTTAATAATTAGAGTTTATACTTCAAATTTAAAATTTTACTGGAATACTAAAATGACTTATGCCTGCACTGGTTTACCTATTGAAAATGATAAAGAAACGGAACGGAACGTTTATACTCTCCTAAACAATTTTTTTAATAAACTTAAACTGGAAGCCGATGGCTTTTATGCTGATAAATATAGCGAAAAGACACAAGTTTTAGCTAACCTAGCAGTCCAGCATGCGCGGGCATTATGCGAGTTTGAGAAGTATTTAGCTGTTAAACAAATTATGCTTAACCCTATGAGCAGTATAAGTAATAGCAATCGTCAGCTATTAATAAACAACCATGAGCTGCTTGTAAAATTTTTAGAAGGTGGTGGGCTGGACGATTATGAAGCTCTGAATGGCGTTACATTAATTTCCCAAAAACTGGTTCCAGTGTGGTTTCTGATGTTGATAACTGCGGCTGCACTTATTTTATTTAGCATAATTTGTACCGTTTTAATCCTACTATCAGTGCCTCTTCCACTATTCTTTCCGATTTTCTTGTTTGGCCTGGCGGTAATTTTTTCAGTAGGACCTATCCATTATTTTTCTGATGTTAGCGCTAGTCGGCGCGGTGGACATGGATTGGCGCCGACAGCTGTGTTTGTTAGCAACATTGAGCCACAGATGTGGACGATACAGGCTTCTAATTATGGAGCATTTTTCTCCCCACAATCCGGTTCCAGTGCACCGACCGGTTCCACTACACCGACCGGTTCCACTACACCGACCGGTTCCACTACACCGACCGGTTCCACTACACCGCCCGATGACTATAGCGATAAAGCAGCTCAACCTGGCTTAGTCCAATAGATTAATACTTGAGATAATTAACCAAGTTCCCAGATGGTATTAATCCGATAAATTTAGCAAATTTTGAGAATGCAGGCTATTAAGCTACCCATTAAATGGGTAGCTGGAGTGTTACAAAGGCATAGATATAATTGCTTGTCGCAAGCTCAAAATGCTGAACATAAAAACTCAGTTAAATCGCTTTGTCCTTAAGTATTAATTGATTGCGCGAGCGAACCAGATTGCATAGCAGGAGCTTAAAAATAGGACCGCCTAATTTTTCAGTGTGCGTAAGATTAGTTTATAAAGGAATGGGTGCGTTTGTTATACGAGTCCAAAAGGCCGTAACGATATCAATTAAAATAACGTGAAAATAAGTCCTTTATTTGCTTAATGCGTGGTTTTAAAAACAGCGGCCATTATGCGGCTATAAAATTTTTTTCGTACTTAAAAAATACGGACGGTTGATAATGGTTTCCTAAACACCTGCAAGGGCACCAATTACTCCAATCCATTGCATAGGACAACGACGCACGGGGTAGGAAACTCCTCAGAGCCGTTGCACAGAGACTATAGTAAATAACTTTAACAAAATGCTATTATGAGCGTTTTGCTTAAAGCTATAGGAATTAGCGTGCTTTCTGTTTCTGAACAAATTAACCACTTACAAGACGCAATACGCGATTACGACTATCATTACTACGCACTTGATACTCCGAAAATTTCCGACAGCGAGTACGATAAGCTTTTTAGAAAACTGCAGGAGTTAGAGGCTCAGCATCCTGAGTGTGTGGGAGTCGACTCACCGACTCAGCGTGTAGGTTCCGCACCTTTAGAGTTTTTTGAGCCCCTCCAACATCGGCAACCCTTGTTATCATTGAGCAATGTTTTTAGTGAGTCCGAACTCGATGCTTTTGTTAGGCGTATTACCGAGCGACTGGATAACAGAAAAGAGTTGGTTTTTACGTGTGAACAGAAATTTGATGGTTTAGCTGTAAATTTAAGTTATGCGAAGGGGGTACTCGTGTCGGCCTCAACGCGTGGTGATGGCCAGGTTGGTGAGAACATTACCGCTAATATCAAAACCATTGCCGCCGTTCCATTGCGATTACGTACCGCGTGCCCCCCTTCGTTTATTGAGGTGCGTGCTGAGGTTTACATTCCGAAACGTGCTTTTGAACAACTTAACGAAAAGGCGCGTCGCTTGGGTGAAAAAACCTTTGCTAATCCGCGCAATGCGGCGGCTGGTAGTTTGCGCCAATTAAACCCGGGAATAACGGCAAGCAGACCTTTAGCTATTTATTGTTACCATATTGGTGCTTGCGAAGGCTGGGATTTGCCCGCGAGCCATTTTGCCCAGCTGCAATGGCTTGAGGATGTGGGCTTTCGTGTTGCGAAAGACATCAAGCAGGTGCACGGTGTATCCGGTTGTCTTGACTATTATCATGAAATGCGCAACAAACGAGACACGCTTCCCTACGAGATAGACGGAGTAGTTTATAAAGTTGATGCAATGAACCTGCAGCGTGACCTGGGTTATGTTGCGCGTGCTCCGCGCTTTGCTTGCGCGCATAAATTTCCGGCTGTTGAAGAAATAACAACCATTACAGCGGTGGATTTTCAGGTTGGTCGAACAGGAGCTTTAACACCCGTGGCCCGGCTAAATCCTGTTAATATTGCCGGAGTGGTAGTGCGCAACGCCACCTTACACAACATGGATGAGATTGCACGCAAAGAAATATTTATTAACGATAGCGTCATAGTTCGACGGGCAGGAGATGTAATTCCCGAGGTAGTTTCCGTGGTTTTAGAAAACAGACCCGATACTATTTTACCAATAGAGTTACCCCGGAATTGCCCAGTATGCAACGCCGCTGTTTTTCGTAATACCGAGGAAGCGGTAGCCCGTTGTAGTGGTGATTTGCTCTGCCCAGCACAGTTAAAAGGAAGGGTTTGGCATTACGCTGCCCGACGCGCTATGCGTATTGATGGCTTAGGGGTTTCACTAATTGAGCTGTTGGTTGACAATAAGCTCATTCAAAACGTGGCTGATTTGTATTTTCTTTCAGAAAAGGATTTGCTTAGTTTACCCAGAATGGGCCTTAAGTCTGCTCAAAATATTTTAGCCTCAATTGAAAAAAGTAAACACACAACATTCAATCGCCTTGTATTTGCTTTAGGAATTCGTGAAGTAGGTGAGGTGGGCGCGGCCAATTTAGCACGGTATTTTAAAAATATGGACTCATTAATGGAGTCCAACGTAGAGCAGCTGCTATCAATAAAAGATATTGGCCCTGTGGCGGCTAACAATATTACCCATTTTTTTGCACAAAAAGAAAACGTGCACGTAATTAACCGATTAGTGCAGGCCGGAGTACAGTGCGCCGAGATGAGCGTCCCCGATAATGGTGTGAGGAACGCCTTATTAGCCGGAAAAGTGTTTGTTTTAACCGGTTCATTAAAGGCGATGAGTCGAGATGAAGCAAAAGAAAAATTGACAGCCTTTGGTGCAACAATCAGTGGGTCGGTTTCTGCAAAAACCGATTATCTTATTGCGGGTGTTGAACCTGGTTCTAAATTAGAGAAAGCAGCAGCCCTCAAAATTACTATATGGACGGAAGAGGACTTATTGGCTTGTTTAGCTTCTACTAAATAGGTTTAAAGCTCTTAACAAGGATTATGTTGAAAAAGACCAGAAGTGTCCGGACGTGGGTTTTACCCATGAGTCTGATGATTAATTGCGCGCACGCTATAGTGTTGAATAATCCTTATTCTGCAAATAATTCGCGCGCATCAATCTATTACGCGTCGTTCACCGAACAGCCAAAAACCCTGGATCCAGCGCGCGCCTATTCCAGCAATGAATACCAATTTATCGCCCAAATTTATGAGCCTTTTTTGCAATACGATTATTACGAACGGCCTTACAAGTTGATACCGCTAACAACGCATACCATGCCCGCCATCCGGTATCTTAACAGTCGACATGAAGTCATTCGTGGCGAGGATATTCAACATATTGCTTACAGCGTCTACACCCTAAGCATAAAGCCGGGTATTTTATTTCAGCAGCACCCCGCTTTGGCAAAAAACAACCAAGGGGAATACCGTTATTTGCATCTTCCAGAGAGCTTTCTGGAGGACAACAATATCACCGCACTGGCTGATTTTGCTTACACGGGCACGCGGGAACTCGTAATAGATGATTATATTTACCAAATTAAACGCTTAGCCAATCCCGCGGTTCACTCACCAATATACGGTTTAATGAGTGAAAAAATTTTAGGATTTAGGGAGTTTGGCGCCGGGCTTTCTCCACGTGTGGAAGGGCAATATGTTGACCTGCGTAAGTATTCGATGAGCGGTTTAAAAAAAGTAGATAAATACACTTTTGAGATTACGTTGAAAGGTCAATATCCGCAATTTTTATTTTGGCTCGCAATGCCATTTTTTTCGCCAATTCCATGGGAGGCGGAAGCCTTTTACGTGCAAAAAGACATGAGTGAAAAGAATATTAGTTTCGATTGGTATCCGGTTGGCACAGGCCCTTTTTATTTAAGTGAAAACAATCCCAATAAAAGTATGGTTTTGAAAAAAAACACCAATTTTCGCTTGGAGTATTTCCCCGTGGATCCCAGCAGAGCCTCTTTACAAAATGAACCCTTAAAGCTCCAGAGAATTCCTATGATAGAGGCGGCGGTATTCACTTTGGAAAAAGAAAGCATTCCACGGTGGAATAAGTTTCTACAGGGGTATTACGATTTATCAGGGATTGGCTCCGATAGTTTTGATCAAGCCATCCGAATTGATGCATTAGGGCATTTACAATTGAGCCCCTCGATGCAGAAAAAAAAATTACAGCTGACTAAAACCTCAGATTCGAGTATCTATTACCTAGGATTTAATATGCTTGACTCGGTTGTTGGCGGTGGTAGTAACCGCGCGCGCTTATTGCGCCAAGCCATTTCTATTGCGGTTAATTATCAAGAAAACATTAGCCTGTTTTTAAATGGACGCGGTCAACTTGCGCAAGGTCCTATTCCTCCCGGGATATTTGGTTTTGTTGCCGGTGAAAATGGAATAAATCCTTACGTTTATCAGTGGGCTGACAATAAAATTGTTCGTCGAGATTTGGATGACGCGAGGCGGTTAATGACGGCGGCAGGCTATTCCAACGGACGGGATCCGCAGACTGGGAAAAATTTGGTGCTGCACTACGATATCACAACGTCGGGAGGTCCAGATGATAAAGCGCAATTGGAGTGGATGCGCAAACAGTTTGCCCACATCGGAATTGATTTGGATATTAGAGCAACGCAGTACAACCGGTTTCAGGAAAAAATGCGCAACGGCAATGCCCAAATCTTTAGTTGGAGTTGGGCGGCTGATTATCCTGACCCTGAGAATTTTTTATTTATGTTGTATAGTAAAAATGCAAAAGTTACGTTTGGTGGGGAAAACGCGGCCAACTATTCCAACGCTCGTTTTGATACACTATTTGAGGCGATGAAAAGCCTACCCAATGGTCCACGGCGACAAGAAATTATTGATAAAATGGTGGCTATTGTGCGCCATGATGCACCTTGGGTGTGGGGAATAAATACCGAAAATATCACTCTTGCTCAACCGTGGCTCCGTGTTACTAAACCAAGTGGTTTTAATATGAATCAACTGCGTTATCTTTCGATTGATGTTGCGCAGCGCAACCAATTGCGCCGCGCCTGGAATCAGGCAAAAATTTGGCCGCTGGGGGTTGGGTTTTTATTGATGGTGCTTAGCTGCGTGCCATTGATAAGGGCGTATCGAAAAAACAACAAATCCAAAGCACTGAGACTTAAGCCATGATCCGTTATTTAATTAAACGACTTTTGTACGCTATTCCAATATTATTAGGAATTAATATAATAACTTTTGCGCTTTTTTTTATGGTGAACTCACCCGATGATATGGCCCGTGTTCATCTAGGACAAAAGAGAGTTAAGCCTCTGGCTATAGCGCAATGGAAAGCGCATCACGGCTACGATTTGCCGCTTTTTTATAACAGTGAAGCGCTATTTTTGAAAAAAATAAGCCAAACCCTTTTCGTGCAAAAATCATTAAAACTGTTGGTTTTTGATTTTGGCTTATCCGACAGCGGTCGTAATATCAATTTTGATATTTGGCATCGTATGTGGCCAAGTCTTGCTATAGCCGTGCCGATATTGGTATTGAGCATGTTGTTGAATATATACTTTGCAATGATTTTAGCCTTTTTTCGCTCCAGTGCTTTGGATATTATAGGCGTAATTTTTTGCATTGCCTTAATGTCAATTTCCAGTCTTTTTTATATTATTGGCGGACAGTTTCTTTTTGCTAAAGTGTTAAAGTTGGTACCCATTTCAGGTTATAGCAGTGGTGCTGAAAGTTTTAAATTTATTGTATTGCCTGTGCTGGTCGCGGTGTTAAGTGCTTTAGGTGCCGGGACGCGGTGGTATCGCACACTTTTTCTTGAAGAAATCAATAAAGATTATGTGAAAACCGTGCGAAGCAAGGGTGTTTCTGAGTTTCAGGTACTGCGCGCCCATGTTCTACCTAATGCGTTGCTACCCATTCTTACCGGTGTGGTCGTTATCATTCCTTCTTTATTCATGGGAAGTTTGGTTTTGGAGTCGTTTTTTGGAGTGCCAGGATTGGGCAGCTATATAATTGATGCCATTGCCCAACAAGATTTTGCCATAGTCCGGGCCATGGTTTTTTTAGGCTCCGTGCTTTACATCGCGGGGTTAACGCTTACCGATATCTCCTACGCGTGGGCTGATCCACGGGTGCGGTTTTAATATGTCTTTGTTATGGACCGATTGGCTTTTTCTAAGCCTAACCAGTACTGTTTTTCTAGGCATTTTATACAGCGCTCATTCTTCTAAAAACAGAAAGCTTCTCCGCGTGCTTTTTCAAAGACCAATGGCCATTATCTCAGGTGTTATTTTATTGTGCTGCTTTAGCGTCGCAATTTTGGATTGTTTGCATACGAAGCCGATGGCAGGTGGCAGCAAAGTTGACAGCAGTTTGGTTTCTGTATTGGATAAGATGGTGTTTTTCATTCGTAACAGCGAGGAAACAAGTTATTCCAAGCCCTTTGCAAGCCATGCTTTAACCGCAGAAATGACCGCAATCGATGGCGCAATAAAGCAATACCGTCCGCGCTTGAAATATCTGCCAGCCTCGATTCACTCCGAAAAAGATAAACGCAAGCTGATTGGGGCGGACATTCTAAAGGGCTTAGTCAACAGCCTTACGCTAGTACTAACGGGGTGTGCTCTAGTCTACGCTCTTTGTAAACAGTTGAACCTTTCCTCAGCCGCACGCAAAGCATGGTGTATTGCCTTAGTGACCTTAGGTGTTTGCCTTATTATTTCAGCGGTTTTATATCAGTTATCCAAGCATTTTCATATCTTTGGAACCGGTAAAATCGGTCAGGATGTTTTCTACATGACGCTTAAAAGTTTTCGAACGGGTTTAATAATAGGCACGCTCACAACGTTGTTCATGGTTCCTTTTGCTTTATTTTTTGGTATTTGCGCCGGCTATTATGGTGGGTTGATTGACGATATTATTCAATATATTTATACAACCTTAAGCTCCATTCCAGGGATTCTTTTGATAACGGCTTCCGTTTTAGCGATGCAAACCTATATTACCAACCATCCCAATGATTTTGGAACCTTGGATAAAAACGCCGACGCACGTTTGTTGATGCTCTGTTTTATTTTAGGTATTACAAGCTGGACAAGTTTATGTAGATTGTTGCGTGCAGAAGCTTTAAAATTGCGCGAACTTGATTTTGTAGTGATAGCGCGCGTTTTAGGCACCAGCTCCGTTCGAATACTCGTCAAGCATTTATTGCCTAATGTAATGCCAATCATCATAATCACCTTGGTGCTGGATTTTAGTTTTTTAGTATTGGCTGAGGCCGTTCTCTCCTATGTTGGTGTGGGGGTTTCACCTCTAACGTTTAGCTGGGGAAATATGATTAATAGTGCGCGCTTAGAGTTGGCTCGAGAACCGATTGTATGGTGGCCAATGCTGGCTGCTTTTGCGCCGATGTTTGTTTTAGTTCTCGCAAGTAATTTATTTGCAGATGCCGTTCGCGATGTTTTAGACCCACATCATGCCGGCTAGTACTTTTTCTGTTGGGTTTATCAGAGGATTTTAATGTCTGCGCGTTTTGTCCACTTAAATGTACATACCGAATATTCTATTGTGGATGGCTTGGTGCGCATAAAACCATTAATGCACGCCTTAATAAGCCGAGGCATGAATACGGTCGCCGTTACTGATTTTTGTAATTTATTTGCCGCGGTTAAAGTTTTTCAAGCCGCAGTAAGTCTGGGCATTAAGCCTATTATTGGCGGAGATTTACCCTGTCATTTTGCGCATAAAAACAAGGACGTCAGTACGCTCATTGTTTTGTGTCAAAACGAATTAGGCTACCGCAACCTCACCTGTTTAATTTCAAAAGCCTACCAAGAGGGGCAATATCTAGGTGAGCCACGCGTCCACTATGAATGGTTACACGAATACTCAGAAGGACTCATTGCCCTTTCAGGCGGGAGTGATGGTTTGATTGGTCAGGCTTTACTTGCCGGCGATATGAAGGGTGCAATCGAGCAGGCGCAGTATCTTGCCCGCATTTTTCCAAACCGTTTCTATTTAGAGATACAACGAACCAATCAGCCGCGTGAAAACCTATACAATAGTGCGCTAATGCAGCTTGCTGAAACGCTGAACTTACCCTTAGTGGCAAGCAATAAAGTGCGATTTTTAGATAAGCACGATTTTGAAGCGCACGAAGCACGAATCTGTATCAACCGTGGATTAAGTCTTGCCGATCCCAGACGAGAACACAATTTCAGCTGCGACCAATATTTACGCGGTGCGCAGGAAATGGCAACGCTTTTTGCGGACTTGCCGCAAGCAATAGAAAACACTTATCAGATAAGTTTACGCTGTAATTTGTTGTTAACCCTTGGTAATAATTATTTACCAAATTTTCCCATTCCAGCGCACTCCACTGAAAAGCTGTATTTATCGCAATTGTCTCAAGAGGGACTTGAACAACGGCTCAGTATTTTATTGCACCAAGAAACACCCGAACAATTAAAAGCGCGAAAAGTTGTTTACGAGGAGCGCTTGCAACTGGAACTGGATGTTATTAATTCCATGGGTTTTCCAGGGTATTTTTTGATTGTGGCTGACTTTATTCAATGGGCCAAAAAAAATGGAATTCCAGTGGGGCCAGGTCGCGGTTCGGGAGCGGGTTCATTAGTTGCTTATGCCTTAGGCATTACTGATTTAGACCCCTTACAGTACGAGTTGCTGTTTGAGCGGTTTTTAAATCCCGAACGCGTATCCATGCCTGATTTTGACATTGATTTTTGTATGGAAGGCCGCGATCGCGTGATTGAATACGTTGCCCAAAAATACGGACGTCACAGTGTTTCTCAGATAATTACCTTTGGAACAATGGCTGCAAAAGCGGTGGTTCGTGATGTGGGGCGCGTGCTTGGCCATCCCTACAGTTTTGTTGATAAACTGGCTAAATTAATTCCTTTTGAGCTGGGTATAACCTTAACCAAAGCCTTAGAAACTGAAACAGAGTTGCAGCGTCGTTATCAGGATGAAGAAGAGGTTAAAGAGCTGCTGCAGTTGGCATTAAAACTTGAAGGTATCACGCGCAATGCCGGTAAACACGCAGGCGGAGTTGTAATTGCCCCCTCTAAACTCACCGACTTTACCGCGGTGTATTGCGAGCAGGGTTCTACCCAAATTGTTAGTCAATTTGATAAAGATGATGTGGAGTCTGTGGGTTTGGTTAAGTTTGACTTTTTAGGCTTACGCACTTTGACAATTATCGACTGGGCTGTTCGCACCATTAACGAGCAACTTCAACAGAAAAATCAAGCCCTTCTGGATATTTCGATCATTTCAACACGAGATGCTCCCACCTTTGATCTTTTAAAAAACTGCCAAACGACCGCGGTATTTCAGTTAGAGTCTCGTGGTATGAAAGAGCTGATTAATAGATTGCAACCGGACTGTTTTGAAGAAATTATAGCGTTGGTTGCCTTGTTTCGACCCGGTCCATTGCAATCGGGCATGGTGGATGACTTTATTGACCGTAAACATGGACGTTCCAAAGTTGAATACCCTCATCCGGATTTGGAGCCTATACTTAAACCAACGTACGGGGTTATTTTATATCAAGAACAAGTGATGCAAATTGCCCAGGTTTTAGCAAACTTTACGTTGGGTGCTGCCGATTTGCTCAGACGCGCAATGGGTAAAAAGAAACCGGAAGAAATGGCAAAGCAGCGAACTATATTTATAGAAGGGGCCGTAGCACGTTCTGTTAATGAACAAAATGCAGCGCAGATATTTGCACTTATGGAAAAATTCGCCGGTTATGGGTTTAATAAGTCGCATTCGGCCGCTTATGCCCTCGTTGCCTATCAAACCGCTTGGCTTAAAGCCCATTATCCAGCGGCTTTCATGGCAGCGGTTTTGTCTTCAGACTTGGACAACACGGATAAAATTGTTGTATTCATTAACGAATGCAAGCAAATGCACCTAAAAATTTGGCCGCCCTGTGTCAACTTATCGAATTATAGATTTAGTGTGGGTGCTGAAAATAGCATTATTTACGGCTTGGGCGCTATCAAGGGAGTTGGCGAGTCGGCTATAAATTGTATTGTAAATGAGAGGCTGACGAATGGAGCATTTTGTAGTTTGTTTGATTTTTGTCAACGCCTTGATTTACGGAAAGTTAATCGCCGAGTTTTAGAATCGCTTATCAAAGCCGGTGCACTGGACTCTTGGGGCATTACACGAGCCTCTTTACTGGCAACTATTGAGAAGGCATTGAAGCTTGCTGAAAAAAATCAGCAAAATTTACACAGTGGCCAAGCGGATTTATTTAGCTTCTTTGGTGAGGAAGACACCAGCGATACCGCCTATTTGGAGGGTACGCCTGCATCAATACAGGTTGTACTTGAGGATGAAAAATCAACACTGGGGTTTTACCTGAGCGGCCATCCAACCAGTCACTATTTAAAAGAGTTTGGCAGTTATATCACCCCAATTAAGCAACTCAATCCAAGCACGCGTAAAAAAGCGGTACTATGCGGAGTTATTACCAGTATTCGTAAAATACTCACAAAACGCGGGAAAAAATTACTAATCCTAGCTGTTGAGGACGCCAGCTCTAAGGCTGATGTGGTGGTTTTTTCAGAAATTGCCGACACGTACCCCTCTTTATTATCTACAGGTCAGAAAATTATCATAGATGGGGATGTGGCTCATGATGACTTTAGCGGCGGAGTTAAAATATCCGCGACTCAATTGCAATCAATCGCTGATGCGCGCGTTCGTTTCGCCCGCTTCTTACAGTTAACTATTGGTTCAAACGACGAACATCTGTTACAGGCCGTGCAGTCCCTGTTGAAAGCGCATTCTGGAAATTGCTTAGTTCAATTGCATTATAAAAATGAACACGCCTGCGCCAAGTTGAGCACTGCAAAGGCGTGGTCCGTTTTACCAGAAGACGCATTGATTGATTTGCTTCGGCAAACGTTGGGTTATGAAAATGTGGAGTTGTATTATTAAAATAATTTTGAATAATATTAGACTAGAAGATAGTGCCTGCGGTTGCACAGCCAATAGGCTTTAGGCTACCATATAAAACGTTTTACGAGGGAATATTGCATGCATCCGAACAAAATTAAAGGGATTCTGTTGTTGATAGTTCTAGTGTCAACCTGCGCCTATTCCGCTTCACGGGATTCTTTTTCCCGAAGTTTTTGGCTGCCAATTTACCACGGTAAAGCTTTAAATTACTGCTCCACCGATGGCAAACAGTGTGGTTTGCAAGTTGCCTCGCGTTATTGTCAGATGATGGGGTATGAAAAAGCAGACAAAGCCACCATTGCCTACAACATTGGGGTTTCGCATTACATTAATTCGGCAGGGCTTTGTAAAGACTGGCGTTGCAATGGTTTTAAAACGATTCGTTGTATTGCAAAAATTACTCATAAGCCTCCAAAAGAAACAGACTACCGTTTAGCGCGTTTTTCAGTACCTCGCTTTAATAACTACCGGGTTGATTGGTGTTACGATGGTCAAAAGCAATGCGGTAAGCGCGCTGCCTTCTCCTTTTGCCGTCATTTAGGGTACATGTCGGTTAAATCATTTGTTATTGAAAAGCATATTGGAATTACTCAAGCCATAGGTAATCAAAAAATTTGTTTGGGCCAAAGCTGTCAAGGTTTTAAAGAAATTATTTGTTTTAGGTAACTCATAACAGGGTCGTTATGAATTCGAGCGATGTATTTATTATTGATGATAATTGTGAGCGTAGAAACAAGCTTATCACTATTATTGAATTTATTGGTAAATCCTGTTCGGGTGCCAATTACCGCAATCCAAAATCACAAGTGCTTGCGCGCACTTCAGCAATACTCATAGGCGCCCACGACCAACACGAAGAAACCATTGGCTTACTTTCTGAAATACACGCTCTAGCTCCTAGAGTCTCGGTTATTCTCGTTGATTTTGATGAAAAACTACTACCATCCACTATTAAAAATGTGGTTGATGTGCTTCATTCGCCTTTCCGGCTGCCCATGTTTTTGTACTCTCTTTATAAATGCAGGTTTAATGATTCGCAATCGTTAAAGCCCTTTGACGGGGGGCTTAATACTATGGCACAAGGTTTAGTTGGTGAGAGTGAATCTATTTGCGTTATTCGCAAGCTCATTGAGCAAGTTGCTCCAACTGAGGCGAGCGTTATCATCTTAGGTGAGTCTGGAACGGGTAAAGAAGTAATTGCTCGCAGCATCCATAACCACTCTTCACGCGCTACAAAGCCTTTTGTTCCCGTAAATTGTGGAGCTATACCGGCTGAGTTGTTAGAAAGTGAGTTGTTTGGCCATGAAAAGGGTGCCTTTACGGGAGCAATTACTGCCCGTCAAGGTCGGTTTGAGTTGGCGGAAAATGGAACATTATTTCTAGATGAAATAGGCGATATGCCATTAAATATGCAAGTAAAATTACTACGTGTTTTACAGGAACGTTGTTTTGAACGAGTGGGTGGAAATAAAAGTATAGCGGCGAATGTGCGCATTATTGCTGCTACTCATCGTAATTTGGAACAGGCGATTAGAGACGGCAATTTTAGAGAAGATTTATTTTATCGTTTGAACGTTTTTCCAATTGAAGTGCCCCCATTGCGCGCGCGCAAAAAAGATATTCCCTTATTAGTCACAACTTTAATTACAAAATTGCACGCCCTACAAAAACCTGGGGTGCATTTATTGCCCGCAGCTATGGAGGCCTTTATCAATTACGCATGGCCAGGTAATGTGCGAGAGCTTGCTAATCTTGTAGAGCGATTAACTATTTTATTTCCTAATGGAATTGTCGATCTCAATGATTTACCACAACGATTTAAAACACCGACCACGGTGCATGAAGACGGCGTTGTCAGACAAGAGCGTGCGATTTTATTGCAATGCCAAGAGACTAGTCCAATCGTCAGTGGTGATGGAATTAATCTCAAAGAGTATCTTGTTAAAACCGAGTTGACGCTGATTATTCAAGCGTTAGACGAATCGCACTGGGTAGTAGCACATGCTGCTAACTATTTAAATATGGGCCGAACCACACTTGTTGAAAAAATGAGAAAATATGGACTAGTCCGGCCTTCAATAAATTAAATTACGCATCTTTGCTAACGTTCTTTGCTGCTCGCGGTTTTTTAGGCGTAGAGGGCTTTGGTGCAGCGGATTGAGCGGGATCATGGGGCTCAACAGGAGTGCTAGGCTTAACAGGAGTGCTAGGCTCAACAGGAGTGCTAGGCTTAACAGGAGTGCTAGGCTCAACAGGAGTGCTAGGCTTAACAGGAGTGCTAGGCTCAACAGGAGTGCTAGGCTCAACAGGAGTGCTAGGCTCAACAGGAGTGCTAGGCTCAACAGGAGTGCTAGGCTCAACAGGAGTGCTAGGCTCAACAGGACGACTTGTTTCGGGCTTTGCACCAGTAGCTTGTGCGGTATCACGTTTGTGCTTGTAATCTTCGATAATTGTACAAACGCTTTTTTTCACGTCGTTGAAAAGTTTACCAGCCATAGTACTTATTTCTTGCAAATCTGGGAATTTAGATTTCGATTCTTTCACAATTGCTCCTATTCTTAATGATCACTTTTAAAGTATACACTGCAAATATTATTTTGCTAAAAAAAATTGCTATAATTATCAAAACAATAAAGTAAAACAGTGGTTTGAAATCTGTAAAATTAGAATATAAGCCCACATTATTTCCAGGGAGCAGGAATGCACAACCAATACGAAGGCGTTACTACCCGTTTTTTGCGCAGCGATGAAAGACAGGTGGTGTGTGAAGACAACTCATTACCATTAGTTATTGAAGCGCACTTATCGAAAGATAAAGCATTCTTACAACAATTTTTACGCAGGAATTCCGCGCAAATTTTAGCCGATATTACAACTTTTGGCGCGGTTCTTTTGCGAGGTTTTACTATTGAATCCGATGAGGATTTTGAAAATACAGTGACTCAGATTGATGGTTTTCAGGGTATTAGCGATGCATTTATGTCTGAGGAGGGCCGAACGCATGTCGGTAGTTTGCGATTTGTTTTGCATACCAACTCGGTCTATAAGACCGGAGGGACTCTGTACTTAGGGGGGTTTCACAGCGAAAATTACTACTCGCCGGATGTCCCTGGCTATATTTTCTTTTGTTGTTTACAAGCTTCCACAACAGGGGGAGAAACAGGAATGATTAATATGGAGGCGGTGTACAATGCACTGGATCCAAATATTCAACAACAATTGGAGAAAAATAACTTTTTTGTAGCAAAGTGGACGCTGCAAGAAGTGGCAAAACGATACAATATTTCTCACAGTAAAATTGAACAAATTTGCGCTAAGTTTAAACTGCCAATTGTGGGGAGCGGCACCAACAGATTAATTTTACTTTACAAACCTAATGTTCTAATAAATCCTAAAACACAAAAAAAATCCTTACAGATCAATTTATTTGAAATAACTCGCTTGAATAAAATTTTACGAAAGCATTTTTTACAAGATTATCAAGGAAAGGAATGGTTTTGGCACCGCTTTGTTTGGCGGCTTCCGGCGAGCGTATTAAAAATTCTAGAATATTGCTATCTTATGTGCGCGTCTTTTTTTCATTCACCAAAGCAATCAATAGCTATTTTGAAGACCAAATTAGCACGTTTAAAATCAAGCTTTTTCACTAGAAAATTTGATAAGCGGCGCGTCGAAGAGTGTTTTAATAAAAACGCAATCGACGATCTTGCTGGGTTAATGCGTCAGCATTATTCTTCTTGTTTATGGCAGAAGGGCGATATTTTATTGATTGACAATAAAAAAATTATGCATGCAGGAATGCCAGGTTCGGGTGAGCGCATTATCCGAGCCTTAATCGGTAACTCGCTCGATTTGAGCTATTTACCTCATCAAACAGGTTTGGTCGAGGCTGTTGAAAGACCGGATGAAACCATCGGTTATTACGCCGACTCTCACGTTAACAATACAGGTGCCTAATTAGGAATACTAAACGTGCAAATATTTTAGAATTTTAGAAGGAGCAGTATCTATAAAATACTAAAATACCTTACAATAGCTTTATTATAAATAAGACGGACGCGTTTTTTTACTCTAAACCTAAGGAATTATTTTAGTTAGTCGGCCCTTAGTGTCAGCACATCACATGTAGCATGATTAATGATTGTGTGCGCAGTACTACCGGTTATTAAAGGCACGGAGCTTGGATGGTGGCTACCAATAATTACTAATCCGCAGTTTAAACTGATAATATTTTTAATAATATCAGTGTGCGCGCAACCGATGCTGACGTGAAAATATTTCTTAGGAAGGTTTAATGCCTCACTTAAAGTAGACATCACTAAGTCGGCATTAACGGTGACCGGAGCGACTAAATTGGCAAACCCCAAACCCTGCGCCCATTGCAGCGAACGTGGCGTTTCAATGACATGAAGAAAATGCAGCTTAGCCTTAAAATATTTTGCGAGTTCAAGAGATTTTTTGCATAAATGAAAATGATTTTCACTTAAATCAGTAGCATGAAGAATAGTTTGGTACACAGTCGCCTCTTAATCATAGATTTTTAATAAGTGTAAAAGTTAAAAAGTAAAACAGCAATGGAAAAAGGTATTTTAGTAAATAATTAGGTGATTGATTTTTAATATAAATCACTATGTGGATTTGTTAATCATTCGTTGGGGCAAATAATTGTGAGGCAACTATGTTAGTAAAAAAAAATGTAAGTCCTTCGTCAATCCATTGTAGAAAAATCAATGATTTTTACAGAGTTGATGAGTTAATCTTAGTTAAAGAGCTGATAAAGTACGCGAGTTTAACTCAAGAGCAGCTGCTAAATACTCAAAAACTAGCCGAACAGCTTGCTATAACTGTGCGTGAAAAAAGAAAAAAAAGCACAGGTATTGATTCGTTTTTAAGTGAATACTCGCTAGCAAGTGAAGAAGGTATAGCACTGATGTGCCTTGCCGAAGCATTATTGAGGGTTCCGGATAGCCTTACAATTGATGACTTGATTAAAGATAAAATTAGCGGGGCTGATTGGGGCGCGCATAATAACCAAAGTGATTCTTTATTTGTTAACGCGACTACCTGGGCTTTACTTCTAACCGGTAAAGTATTATCCCCAGAAATGGCAAAAAATAAGTTCAGCAAAGCGTTTTATAGTGTGCTTAAACGCAGCGGTGAAGGCGTAGTGCGTAAGGCCGTGGAAAAAGCGATGCGTATAATGAGCAAGCAATTTGTTACAGGTAGAACCATTGATGAGGCTCTAAAAAATGCGCAAACCAAAGAGGCTACAGGGTATTTATATTCCTATGACATGCTAGGTGAGGCCGCCTTAACAAAAAATGATGCGGCGCGCTATTTTGACTCGTATATGAACGCCATTAATAAAATTGGTGGCCAATCTTACGCTCAGGCCAGCGTTTACCAACGTCCGGGTATATCGATTAAACTTTCAGCGCTGCATCCCCGCTATGAAGAAGCGCAGACTTTACACGTTATGAGCGAATTACCACAAAAATTACTGCACCTAGCCCAGGCCGCAAAATCATTCAATATACCGCTAACTATTGATGCAGAAGAAAGTGAGCGGTTGGAGCTTTCTTTGGACGTCATAGAAGCGGTGTTTTTGGAGGATAGTCTTGCTGGATGGGATGGTTTTGGATTGGCGGTACAGTCCTATCAAAAGAGAGCTTTTTTTCTACTTGATTGGATTGCAGAACTTGCGCGCAGTAAAAAAAGACGAATTATGGTGCGTTTAATAAAGGGAGCTTACTGGGATAGTGAGATAAAAAAAACACAGATGCAGGGTTTGAGCGAATACCCCGTCTTTACGCGCAAAGTTTTTACTGATGTGTCGTTTCAAGCTTGTGTGAAAAAAATTGCGACCATGACCGACGTTATTTTCCCTTTGATAGCGACGCACAATGCGTATTCCGTAGCTATGGTAATACATCTTTTTGGCGCGTATCGAGATTACGAATTTCAATGTTTGCACGGCATGGGTAATGAGTTATACAGTCAAATTGTACCCAAAAACTGCATGAATATTCCGTGTCGAATTTATGCCCCGGTCGGCAGTCACGAGGATTTATTACCCTATCTGGTGCGTAGATTGTTAGAAAATGGTGCAAACTCATCATTCGTAAATCGTATAGTGGATGAACAGGCGTCTGTTGCAAGTTTAATTGAAAATCCGTTGGTGCACGCGCAATCCTTATTGGACAAGATAAATAAAAACATTCCTTTACCAAAAGATATTTATTACCCGCGAATTAATTCTCAAGGACTGGATTTAAGCGATCGAGCCGCGGTGTTGAAACTTCAACAGAGCTACGCAAAGTTAGCTAAAGAGGCCTGGTTACAATTAGCTTTTACATCAGTCAAAGATCCGCAACAGGCAATTGCTGTATTCTCCCCACAAAACGCAACACAGTTGGTAGGATATGTTAAACACGCAAGCTATGATGACGCGCAGCAGGCTTTAGAAAGCGGTGAAAAGGCTTTTTACAACTGGAGTAAAACCTCCGTGCAGATGCGCGCCCAATACGCGCTTCGTCTGGGGGATTTATTGGAGTTACACCAAGTAGAACTGCTTTCCTTACTCTGCCTTGAAGCCGGAAAAACGTGCAACGATGGCATAGCTGAGGTAAGAGAGGCGGTTGATTTTTGCCGTTATTACGCCGAACATGCTGTTCATATTATGAGCGAACCAATAAGTCTAAGAGGATATACCGGCGAAACCAATTTATTAAGTTTGCACCCTCGCGGCGTGGTACTTTGCATAAGCCCGTGGAATTTTCCACTGGCGATATTTGTGGGGCAAATAATAGCGGCGCTGGTAACGGGTAACTGTGTCATTGCTAAGCCCGCGGAACAAACCTCGCTAATAGCCGCTTTTACAATGCAACTTTTTTATAAGGCAGGTTTTGGAGAGGAGGTCGTCCAGCTGCTTCCTGGTAAGGGGGAATTAATTGGTGCCGCGTTAGTAGAGGATTGGCGTGTTAAAGCAGTGGTTTTTACAGGTTCTACCCAAACGGCGCACCATATTAATAAAACTCTCGCTGCTCGGGAAAGGGAAATCATACCTCTGATAGCTGAAACAGGTGGGCAGAATGCGATGATTGTTGATTCGTCAGCCTTATTAGAGCAGGTGGTAACGGATGTGATTAACTCAGCGTTTGGCAGTGCTGGTCAACGGTGCTCTGCTTTACGCGTGGTTTACGTCCCCGAAGAAGTGTATGCACGGTTTATTGAGTTATTGAAAGGATGTATGGATGAGTTGAAAATTGATGACCCTTTGTGGTTGAGTACCGATATTGGCCCCGTTATAGATGCCGATGCGTTAACTACTATGCGCAATCACGTAGCTGAAATGAGTAAAAAGTTCACTCTAATTCACCAGTGCTTAGTAAGCGAATTTTGCGACAAAGGTTTCTTTATGCCACCAACGGCTTTAGAAATTGATTCAATATCTTCTCTTGAAAAAGAGATATTTGGCCCGGTATTACACGTAATCCCTTATCTTTGGAAAAATATTGATACAGTGATTAAAGATATCAATAACACAGGCTATGGCTTGACGATGGGGATTCATAGTCGAATTAACCAGCGCGTAAAATACATCAAAGAAAGGCTGCATGTTGGGAATTGTTACGTTAACCGTAACATGATAGGAGCGGTTGTTGGGCTGCAACCTTTTGGTGGGGAAGGTTTATCGGGAACCGGGCCAAAAGCCGGCGGTCCTAATTATTTGGTTCGATTTTGCCATGAGCGCACCACCACTGTTGACACGACCGCGGCCGGAGGCAACGCAAGTCTTATGACTATTGCTGAGGAATAGTTAAATAGTGTTGAAGTTAATGAAAAATAGACATATTATTCTTTCGCCTCGAAAACAACGGAAGAAGTAATATGTCTAAATTTGAATCTTGCAGTATTTTAATGTGCATCATTAATGCAGGCTTATCGCATGCGCTAAGCTGTCCCTCTTATGAACTTGTTAAAGAAACTCAGTTTGCAATGGCCAAACAACACCCATTCGATAAAGATCTGTGGTATTTATTTTCTAATGCGCTCAAGCATGAAAACAAAATGTGGTCCATTTCATTCTCGACATTTTTTTACCAGCAGAAAATGACGGACGCCGATGCTTTAAATCAGGGGCAGGTACTTTTTGATAGTGTTGCATTAAAAAACCATCACCCACAGGTGGTATGGATTCCAAGCGGCGCGTTTTGCGACTATACGAGCGAAGGCTCGGATTATCTGGTATCAGCCGTATCACCACCCCAGTACCAAATACCTTAATTTAATTAATACTCAAAAAAACTGTTATACAAAAACCCTCTTAAAATCGTATTTTAATAACAGGTACACGGCGTTTTTAAGAGGGTTTGCAAACGCTGCGCAAGTGAGCGGTCGGATTTGTTTAAAAACGTTCTTGCGCAATACACCCATAAATTAAATATTTAAAATTGAAACGTGTTCGAGTTGATACCGACGCTGCAATAATAGTCCAGTTTTGATAAAATAATATTAATGTCAAGACTGTTATTTATAGTTTATTTTAGGTATTATCGCAGACCGGTATTTATAGGTTTTTATTTCACTGTGTGGATAAAAAAATAAATCCGTATTTTTTTTAGAGATGTATTTTTATTTTTACTCCCTATGCTTCTATGTTTATCAGGCTTATTTTCCCGGTTTGATAATTAAGTTATTCACATTTTCTGTGGATAACTCTGTGAGCATTCAGGTATTTTGCGGTATTATAGCAATTTTTCCAACCTACGATATTAAGAAACTACGGTCAACGATTAAAGACTTCGTCTTTTCTTATTATCCTGTACGCAAATATTTCCCCTATTTTTAAACCATCGGGTTAGGGGGCGTTGCTGGAAAAAAAGCGCTTATAGAGAATGAATATAGTTGGTTTTTGTTACTTAATCACGAGAGTTGTTGTGTGCTCTGCTGCAGTACTTAACCGAGTTTTTGTTTTTAAGAATTTTTTGAGAATTAAGAGTGCGTGTATTAATTGTGCTAAATTATTATAATAACCACTATATCTCTAGGAAATACCATGCTTAAAATTTTCAATGCGCTAAAATCAACGGCTCTATTATTGCTACCAAACTTAAGTTTTGCTTTTCCCTGTTACCTAACCGTTGCCAAAGATAATTGTTGGAAAGATTTTGATGTGACTATTACGGTATCCGATGCGCGCACTTTGAAAAAAATTAAAACAATTCTTATACCTAAAGGAGCATTATGGGAGCGCCAGCTCATTAGTTGTGAAACAGGGCAAAACCTAGTATACAACGCTTCCTATTCACCCAAGATATGGGATACTGAAAAAGCTGGGCAATTATACTCAGCGAAAAGAGTATGGACCTTACCGGCCAGTATTAAAGCCGGAGTAAGCGCTTGGGAGGTTAGCATTTGTTTTGCCAAGCAATTCTCTGAAGTTCCAACGTCCTTGAATCAAGTGAATAGCTGTACCTGCGATTTTTCAACGATTCCGCCAATTCCCAAACCAATTATTTACAGACACGAAACAGAAGGCCCCCGCTAATCAACCTATGGGTAGGATACATTAGCGGTATTGTTGCAAAAACAGCCCGAAGATGTAACTCCATGGCTGTTGAAAAATATCATACGCAACTGCAAAAAAGTTAATCCAGTTTACGCGCAACAATAGATTTAGCTTTTAATCTTCCGGTTTTAAAATAGGACAAAGCTTCTGCAAGCTTACTTTTGTGTATTGCGACATAAGAATAGAGTGGGGTAATAGTAATTTTGCCAATATGCTGCACAGGTATTTGCGCGTCTTTAGTCAACGCTCCAACTATATCCCCCGCACGAATTTTATTTTTACGCCCTGAATTTAGCATTAACGTAATCATTTTCGCCGGCAGGGGGCTTAGTGCGCTCGTTAGACTATCGTTGCTTTTCCATTGCAGGCTCGTGTGAATTTGCGACTCAAGCGCGCACAACCTGCCCCCATCACTAGGTGTTGTAATTGTGATTGCTAAGCCATTAGCACCTGCTCTTCCCGTTCGACCAACTCGGTGCGTGTGCACGTCCGATTCAAAGGCGAGATCGTAATTTATAACCAAGGGTAAGTCGGCAATATCTAAACCACGAGCCGCTACATCCGATGCTACTAAAATAGAGCAGCTTTTATTAGTAAAACGAATGATGGCGCGATCTCTATCAATTTGTTCCATATCACCGTTTAATAGCCCAACTGAAAACCCTTTTTGAGCTAATGTTTGAAAAACCAACGCGGTATTCTCTTTAGTATTGCAAAATATTAAAGTGGACTCGTGTTGATGATGGGATAATATTCGGGTTAGCAAAGGCAACTTTTCGGAGCTATGCGTCACCTCATAAAACTGTTGCTCAATGGTTGTAGACATCGGGCTTTCTTCAACCATTAAGTGTTCAGGTTCTTTCATAAAAGATTTGGCAATTGGTTTAATTGCGTCGGGGTAGGTCGCGGAAAAAAGAAGCGTTTGCCGGGCACTTGGACAAAAACGCATTACATTAATCATTGCCTCGTAAAAACCCATGTCAAGCATTCTATCCGCTTCATCAAGCACTAAGATTTTTAAGGTTGATAATTCTACCGTTTGCTGCTGCAAATGTTTTTGAATACGACCAGGAGTTCCAACAATGATAGGCGCTCCGTGGCGTAAAGAGTCCAATTGGGGTTTCATGGGTATTCCGCCGGATAGGTTCAGAATTTTCACATTTGGCATAAGTCGCGCCAGTTTTCTTAAGGTTTGCGCCACCTGATCGGCTAATTCACGCGTTGGGCATAATACTAGCGCTTGCGTGCTGTACACATCTGTTTTAATACTTTGTAAAATGGTTAAACCAAATGCTGCGGTTTTGCCACTCCCGGTTTTAGCCTGGGCGATAATATCACGCCCTGTAAGCATTACCGGTAAGCTGAGTGCCTGGATAGGCGTCATTTCTTTGTAGCCTAAGGTGTCAAGGTTTGCATACAAAGATTCATGCAACTCAATCTGGTCGAAGGAAGGACAGTTGTGGTTCATTAGTAATCACTTAATGTAAAAAATAGCCCCAAGAGTACCATATTATTAACAGCTAGAAGCATATTTATTTTAACTTTAGCTGCTGAATTGCGTCGTCTTTATTTTGCCAGTGACGGTTCAACCAGCTACGAAACTCTTCCTGGCCACGTGTAGAGTTAAAGTATTGGCTGTCCGTAAATGTTTCGGGTATTGGGATTTTTCGCACTTTAACGGTTATTTCGCTCATCCGGTGGCAAAGAAAATCCCATAGAGAATGTTTTTTATCACTATAGATAATCGTTACATCTAGAATGCAATCTAATTTTTTTCCGAGCGCCGATACCGCAAAACTTACTCCACCAGCACGTGGTTTCAGTAAGTTTAGGTAGGGGGATTGTTGCTGCTCTTTTTTCGTCGCAGTAAAACGGGTTCCTTCAACGAAATTAGTTATAGCCGAAGGTATTTCTTTAAATAAAGCAAGTGCTTTTTGTGTTGCTTCTCGGTCTTTATGTTGTTTCATTGGATTTTTTGAAAGATAAGCTTTTGAGTAGCGCTTCATGAAAGGCGAACCCATGGCCCACCACGCAAACCCCAGTAAAGGAACCCATTTTAAAGTATCTTTAATGAAAAATTTTAAAGTCGGAATTTTATTATTAAAAGCCCTCTGGAGTAGCACTATATCAAGCCAGCTTTGGTGATTGGCTATAACGATATACCACTTGTCGATGGATACGCTATCAACAGGTTCTATAATTATGCGAGCCGGTTGTAAATTATCAACATAAAAATTGTTGACGGCACTCCAGTAAGAACAAACTCTGTCGATTATTTTTGTGCAAAAAATACGCGAATTGCGAATAGGGATTAATTTTATCAAGCCAATGATTAGAATGGGCATAAAAAAGAGAGTGGTTGAGGCAATCAATAAAAGAACCGCTAAGATTGCTTGGAATTGACCGCCATTTTTTTTTCGTTTCATAGTGTCATCCTTAGCTTAAAGCGTATTGTAAGTCTGCGATTAAATCGTCTATGTGTTCAATCCCAACTGAGATTCGAATAAAACCATCAACAATTCCTAAATGTTGACGAGTGGCTTTGGGGATTGATGCATGAGTCATAATTGCTGGATGCTCAATTAAGCTTTCCACACCCCCCAAGCTTTCCGCTAAGGTAAAAAGCTCACAACGGGCTAAAAAGCGTTTAGCGTAGTCCAAGCCCCCTGTAAGTACCAAGGAGATCATTCCACCGTAGGCGTGCATTTGATTTTTAGCTAATGGGTGGTGGGGGTGGGAGTTCAAACCGGGGTAAATAAGCTTTGAAATATTAGGGTGCTTTGCAAGGTAGTCCGCAAGTGCAGCTGCATTTTCACAATGACGCTGCATACGAATCGGTAGCGTTTTTAAACTTCGCAAAACTAAAAAGCTGTCAAAAGGCGCCGCAATAGCGCCGCAGGAGTTGTGTAGAAAGGCTAAACGTTCGTGCAGGTGTGTGTTATCGCCGATAACAACCGCCCCGTTAACAACATCAGAATGGCCATTTAAATATTTTGTTGCTGAGTGCACCACTATATCAATTCCATATTCTAATGGTCGTTGAATCCAGGGGGCGGCAAAGGTATTATCAGCAACAGAAATAAGGCCGTATTTTTTCCCAATGCGTGCAATTTTTTGTAAATCCACAATACGCAACATAGGGTTGGATGGCGTTTCAAGCCATAACATTTTAGTGTTGGAATTTATTGCAGCCTCAACTTCACTAAGGTCACTCATGTTAACGAACGTAAACGATAAGTTAGCCGTACGCGTTTTAACTTGGTCAAATAACCGAAAAGTACCGCCGTACAAATCATTGCTTACAACCACATGCGAACCGTGATCTAATAAATCAATAACAGTATTGATTGCGGCCATTCCTGATGCAAAAGCGTAGCCAAAGGCTCCAGACTCCAAGCTTGCTAGACATTTTTCGTAAGCCTCTCGTGTGGGATTTTGGGTGCGCGAATATTCGTAGCCCTGGTGCACTCCAGGTTCCGACTGTCTGTAGGTTGAGGTGGCGTAAATGGGAGTCATAACAGCCCCCGTTGATGGGTCTGATTGCTGCCCTGCGTGAATAGCACGAGTATTAAAATGCTTATTAATAATAAACTTCCGTAAAATTGGCAAGACGTATATATTAGCAAAATTCAGAACTATGTATATAATTGTAGGTATAGCCCAAACTAATTATTTATACGCTTTGTTCACCAAGGATATACGTCATGCCCAGGCAGGAAGTGAACTATCAACAAGTAGCTAAAGCCGCAGAAACCGTTAAAAAGTTGGGTAAAGAGCCTTCTCTTACTAACGTCTGTGTGGAAATGGGGGTGATGTCCTTAACACCGGAATTATCGTCCTTACTAGAGCAGTGGTATCATACCCAGCCTGAATTCCAGCGCACCATATCCGCGCCGTTATCCGATAATATTAAGATTAAAACAAACGATGTTCTTGCTAAGAATACCGAGCTTGAAAAATCCTTATCGTTATTGCGCGCAACCCTTGAATGCACAGCCGATGGCATAATGATGGTTAATGGCGAAGGGCAGGTTGTTGATTGGAATCAAAAGTTTGTGGAAATGTGGCGTATCCCTTCTTATATGCTTGAGTCAGGTACTGAGAGTATTGGTTTTGAATACATTCTGGCCCAGGTTAAAGATAAAAACGCGGTCATTGCGGACGTTGAGTTTTTATACAAAAATCCCACGTGGCAGGGGCAATTGCCTTTACTGCATTTTAAAGACGGGCGTATTTTTGAGCGATTTACTCAACCTCAAATGGTAGGTGATGAAATAGTTGGGCGTGTTTATAGTTTTCGCGATGTGACTCAAAAATTAATAGCAGACGACGAGCTTCGAATTCGTGAGCGTGCTATTGAGGCTAGTACCCATGGTGTTGCCATTGTCGATATTACTAAAAAGAATCTGCCACTAATTTATGTTAATAAAGCCTTCGAGCGCATTACAGGGCACAATCAAAAACAATTGCTTGGGCAGGCGCTTATTAGTGTGCACGGCAATAGTCGTGACAAAGTGAACCACCAACGAATTATGCTTGCAATTCGAGAGCTACGCGAAGAAACGGTTGAAATGCAAAGTATGCGACGCGATGAAGAAAGTTATTGGTGTGAGATGAGTGTGGCTCCCGTTAGTGATACTACTGCAAAAGTTCGTCACTATGTTTGTTTATTAACCGATATCTCACAACGTCGCGAGATGGAGCAGCAATTGTTGCGTCAAGCAACGCACGATTCGCTAACCGAATTACCTAATCGAGTTTTATTATTGGATAGGGTGGAACAAGCTATTTTACAAGCTAAGAAGAAGAAATCCATTTTAACTTTTTTATTTCTTGATTTGGATCATTTTAAAATGACCAATGATACCCTGGGGCATACCGTTGGCGATAAATTATTACAAGCGGTTTCCAATCGTTTATTAGTTGCCACTAACGACTTTGATACCGTTGCACGGCTGGGGGGGGATGAATTCGTGGTTTTGTTATCAGAGATAGCATCGGAGGAACAAGCGCGTACGGCGGCTCACAATCTTCTTAAAGCTATTGAACGTCCTTTCCAGGTTGGTCAGCATAGCCTTAAAGTTACCGGTAGTATTGGTATTAGTTTTTATCCAAAAGATGGGTTGGACTACGAAACTTTGATGAAAAATGCGGATGTGTCCATGTACCATGCAAAAGACAATGGCCGTAATAACTACCGTATTTTTGATGTGGAGTTAAATCGTCGGGCTATCAACAAAATGCAATTGGATACCGCTTTACGGGACTCCTTACGCAAAAATGAGTTCTATCTGTTGTACCAACCATTGATGAATTTAAAAAATAATAAACTTGTGGGTTTTGAGGCACTTATCCGTTGGAACAGCCATATTTTAGGCCAAGTTTCTCCTCTAGATTTTATTGGAATGGCGGAAGAAAATGGATTAATAGTTGATATCGGCCGCTGGGTCTTAGAAGAGGCCTGCACCGAACTTATGCGCTGGCATAATCAGGGATACAGTGACTTAAACATGGCGGTTAATATTTCAGGGCGGCAATTTAGGCGAACAAACCTCCCGGAAGCCGTTCAGGCTATTTTACAGAAAACCGGTTTGCCGCCACAATTTTTAGAATTAGAACTTACGGAAAGCTTGTTAATGGATGATGTAGAAAATGCCGTGCAAACTATGAACGAGCTGAAAGAAATGGGTACCCGGCTTGTTATTGATGACTTTGGGACAGGCTACTCGAGCCTCTCTTATTTACAACAGTTTCCGGTAGATAAATTAAAAATAGATAGAACTTTTATAATGGGATTAGTTGCCCCAGATAGTGATGCCGCAATTGCCCGAGCGATTATTAATTTAGGTCATAGTCTAAATCTTGAGGTTCTTGCTGAAGGTATTGAAACAGAGCTGCAACGTGATTTTTTTATTACGCACAACTGTGATTTTGCGCAAGGGTATTTTTATAAGCCGCCGAAAAAACCTGAGGAATTGAAGGATTTTATTCGAAACCATGCCCAAAAAAGTTAAACGGGTTGAGGCAATTATAAAGCATCAAAAAGGCTCCTTCCGATTTTGTGATGGTATAAAAGTCAGTCGTATCAAGGATTACAATAGAGACCATGGCACCGTCAAGTTGCGCAAACCCATCTAAACGAAAAGAACAGATGCTTATTGCTTTTAGAGGCTAACATGACGAATCGTTACACAGGCAAAAAATCAGGAGATTACTACCCGGGTTACCGCTAGCCAAAATCATTGATTGGGTATGTGGTGTGGGCGTATCACTGTTTTATGCTGAGCTTGCGTGATATATCGGAACTTCTTGCAGTACGAGGCATTAAAATTAGCCATGAAAGGGTAAGGTCTTGGAATCTGACTTTCGGTCAGACGTACGCCAGTGAAATAAAGCGACGCGCACCAAAGAGGTGGTGAAAAATGGCACATGGATGAAATGTGCTCTGTCATGAAAGGCAAAAAGCACCGGCTATGGCGTGCAGTCGGTCAAGATGGTTACGAACTGGATATTTTTTTTGCAGTCACGCAAAAGTAAAGCTGCCGCCAAGCGCTTTTTTAAAAAGTTAATCAAAGGATTGCAATATATTCCAAGAGTGATTATTACCGATAAACTTCGAAGTTATGGTGCAGCTAAAAGAGAGATTTTACCCGGTGTTGAGCATCGCCAGCACAAAGGGCTAAATAATAGAGCGGAAAACTCGCATCAGCCTGTACTGCCGCCAAACAAACAAATCGACCGTCAACAGTAGATATGGATATTTTTTATGCTCTAAATTAGCGAGCGTAGGTTTTATTTTTCTAGTGGGATAAATTACCTTCAAACCACGTTCGTTCATATAGTTAGCCACTTGATTAACACCAACCTTAAAGCCATTTTCAATTAATTGGCGATAAACTTTTCTATAGCCGTAAAACGGTATTTCGGTGTAGATATTGTCAATCTCTCTTAATAGTGACATTTTATTTTTCGTAATTTGTGCGACAGAACCGACAAAGGTGCTTGTTGGGATAGTGCGGTGGTGGAGCGATTTTTTGGTAGCTTAAAGCATTAATGGTTGATTTAAGTTACTCACTTATTTAGAGAGTCAATGAAAATTAAAATTCAAAATTAGGGTCCTTATTACAACCATGAGAGACTACACACAACACTGGGAGATATAGCCCCAGTGGCCTATGAAAAAAGAATAATAAAGGTGGCCAACACTGGTTGACTAGAACACTTAAAGGGTGATGAACTTTAAAAAAAAGTGTTGTTTGAAAACGCCTCTAACAAGTCATGAGGCGCAGAGTATGCGACCGTTTTTAGGGTCGAGGTGATCGGATAAAAGCAGAATTATCATATTTGTAATCTACAATATCCGCGTACAGCTTCGCTGTGTTTTCGTGCTGATTTGGGCGAGCCATAGCCATCCCATCCTGAGCATGTTTTTTTATTTCTTCCCAAAGCATCTTTGCGCCATCAGCACAATTTACATAACGAAGGTCACTTTGTTTAATGGCCTCATAAATTTCATAGACACGGTGTGGAACACGTTTTTCTTGGCCATTAGTCAAGGTAAGTAGACGACCGCCTTTAAAAAGGAAATAACCACCGACCTCAAATGTATTCTCTTCAATTGCAGTTTTAATTTCATCTATTTTAGCTTGCAGCGACCGAGGGGTTTCTTGTTTAAAATTAACTTTAAAAGCATTAAATTTTTGGGGCGAATTATAAAATCCCGCAGCTTGCTTGATAGCATGAAGCGGTAGTTTATTAATAGCTTCTGCTGGTGTAATAGCGAAATGCCTGCTATGAATCGTAGCTTCCACGTTTTGTTTATACAGGCGGTTAATCGCTCCTGGATTATCCGTGATACACGTTAAATCGTTCCACAATGAATCGAGTGAGTAAACTTTGCCGTCTTTACTATTGCGAAACAAATTCCAAATGTGAGCGCCGTTGTCAAAATTTTGACGATGGTGAATAACTTTCCCGTGCAGTAAATTGTCGCTCACTAAACGCGATAAAAAATAAGCGTTTAACAAGCTATGGTGCCGGCACACCCCCTGTTTTTTTAAAATAAATTCACTTAGAGAAATTACTGGTTTACCCGCATCCAGATGGGCTTTTATCAACGGTTCGGGTGACGTCAAAGGCAAGCACGCTCGAGTCATTTCTTTTACAACCTTTAAAATGTCCTCTGAATTTGAGGCGGGTTTTAATTGCTGTTTCAAAAGCTCATATGAAGCTATTAATATGGGATCTTCTGGATCCAGAAGGATTATTTCACGCTCTGAAGAGGCGCCTGCGGAACAAATTTTGTGGTTAAAATCACGCGTATTTCTGGTAACAATAGGAATAAACTGCTCCTCTATTATTACGCCTTTTTGACCTTCTTCTTCAACAATACGCTTATTATAATTAGCGGCTAAAAAGGTTCTGCCCTGTTGCGATACGGGCGAATTAAATTTTCTCATTATTTCAAGAGGTTTATTCAACTCCTTATTTTCAGGCTTAGTTGAAGCCGCGTGCAGCATCTCTTGTTTCAGGGCTTCATCAAGACGAGCGTAATCGGATAATTTACGAATCAATATTTCGGAGTTGGCACGAGCGAACTCTAAAAATCTTTCTTTTGAAAGACACAAAGGCAGTGCTTGTAAAAATCGGTTTGGCTCTTTAAGGAAAGCTTCAGCCGCGTCCTTATCGTTAATAGCCAAATCAAATAAATACAAACTAATAGTAAATACAGTTTTCTGTTCAGTGTAACGGTGTCTATTTTTTATAAAGTCTTCGATTATCTTTGCGGGTGTTGGCATGGTAATTCTCATTATAATTTAGCCCTAATTCTAGTAATTATAAGGCTTATTTATTAAGAAAATATTAACAAAACTATTGTTATGAAGCCCATTTTAAATTGAAAGCAGCACTCTAAAATATTGCATGCCAGCAGCAAGGGATGTCGGCAAGAAGGTGTGCAGGTGTACGCTTAAAAATAGTTGAACGGTGCGTTGTTTCAGGAGCGCTAATCTAACTGGAGGTATTCGTTGTTTCCGAGCAAATTTCTTCACGTAAGGCTTGTAAAAACCGCAAACCGTAATGGTTTAATTTATGCTGACCAATTCCTGAAATTTGTATAAGCTCTTCTAGATTTTTAGGTTTAACCTTGGCCATTTCCAATAATGTATTGTCACTGAAGATCATAAACGGCGGTTTATTTTCTTGTTCAGCTATGCGTCGACGTAAAGTTCTTAATGCCTCAAACACAGGGTTGTTTTTATACAATGCTTTGTCTTTGTCACGGCTCGTAACTTTTTTATCCACAAACTCGGTTTGCGGCAAAGCAATCCTTACTTTTTCGGTATTTTTCAAGACGGCAGCCGCATTTTTCCGAAGTTTAAGCACATTAAAATGATTGATATCTTGAAAGCAATAATCCCGATGAATAAGTTGCCAGCCCAGATACCGCCAATAACTAATAGGTTTATCCTGACCAATGCCATAGGTACTGAGCGTGTGGTGGTTAAACTGTTGAATTTTATCGGCACGGCTACCGCGCAACACATCAATAACGTGGCCTAAGCCGAAGTTTTGGTTAAGGCGATAAATACAGGACAGCATTTTTTGCGCGTTTTCGGTAACATCAACGGTTACAGGGGGATTGTCGCACACATCGCAGTAACTGCAGTCGGTTTCACTGCGTTCATCAAAATAGCGCAACAGTATCTGGCGTCGGCAATGAATTGCTTCGGCAAACGCTACCATGTGGTTCAGCTTACTGGTTTCAACTCGTTGCTTGTCCTCATTTTCAATGGCGGCAATCCAACCACGTAATCGGGCGCTATCAGCAGGATCGTAGAGCAAAAGTGCTTTTGCGGGTAGGCCGTCACGCCCTGCACGCCCTGTTTCTTGGTAATAGCTTTCTATAGTTTTAGGTAGGTCGTAGTGCACAACAAAACGTACGTTTGGTTTATCGATACCCATGCCGAAGGCAATGGTTGCAACAATTACATCTACTTTGTCGTAGCGAAATAACGATTGCACCTCGCGACGTTCCTCGTAGGACAAACCGGCGTGATATCCTCGTGCAGCAACACCAAGTGCTTGCAACTTTGCAGTTAACTTATCCACCTCATTACGGGTTCCGCAGTAAATAATCCCGGCGTTATTTTTTTGAGTAGACAAGAATTGCTGTATTTGTTTTAAGGCATTATTTTTGGCAATTACCGTGTAATGTATGTTGGGTCGATTAAAAGACGCTAAATAAACCTTAGGCTGGTAGTTTAACTTATTAACGATATCGTTTTGCGTTTGTTTATCAGCCGTTGCGGTTAATGCAATGATTGGTACTTCTGGAAAATGCTCTTTTAATCGACCAAGGGCTGCGTATTCCGGCCGAAAATCATGTCCCCATTGGGAAATGCAATGCGCCTCATCAATAGCAAATAACCCAATATGGCATTCTGTTAAACGCTCAAGAAAAGCCGCGCTTACTAATCGCTCCGGTGCGATATAGAGTAAATCCAATTGACCTTGATGCAGTTCAGAAAGCACCTGGCGTGATTCTTGACTGCTTAACGACGAATTGTAATAGGCCGCACGAATCCCTTGCAGCCGTAACGCGGCAACTTGGTCTTCCATTAGAGCAATTAAGGGGGACACAACAATGGCAACACCGGCGCATACAAGGGCAGGTATTTGATAGCAAAGCGACTTACCGCCGCCTGTTGGCATTAAGACTAAGACGTCTTGTTGGTTAATAAGATCGTTGATTATGTCGTATTGCAGACCACGAAAAGCATCAAAGCCAAAATATTTTTTAAGGACGCCCGTTAATTTATTAGGGGTTGACAAGCTCTTATTCGTGGTTTGCATGCGTATTATTCTTTTTATGTTTCATCAATGCTAAAAATTGGCAATAATAGCATGGTAATGGCTTTATCATAAGGAATAAGATGGATTTTAAATTGAGCGAGGAGCATCTGGCTTTTCGAGATATGGCCGCAGATTTTGCGCGTGATAAATTATTTCCGAACGCCGGACTTTGGGATGAAACAAGCTATTTTCCGGTTGATGTTATTCGTGAAGCCGCTGCTCTAGGCTTGGCGGGTATTGTCGTCTCAGAAGATATAGGCGGAGCAAACCTCACCCGGCTGGATGCGGCTTTACTCTTTGAGCAGCTTGCAGCCGGGTGCGTTACCACCAGTGCCTATTTATCTATCCACAATATGGTTGTGGCAACTATCGATAGCTTTGCAAGCGACAATTTACGCACCAAATGGGGGCCTCGTCTTTGTAAAATGCAAGCTCTGGCCAGTTATTGCTTGACCGAGCCCGATTCGGGTTCTGATGCAGCCTCTTTGAGTACACGCGCTACTGTAGAAGGGGATTGTTACGTTGTTAATGGTACTAAAGCGTTTATTTCAGGTGGGAGCGTGAGTGATTTGTACCTTTGCATGGTGCGCACCAGCGCCGATACGTATAAAGGAATCAGCTGCTTATTGGTTGAAAAAGGTACTCCAGGATTGAGCTTTGGTAAACTTGAAAAAAAAATGGGGTGGCGAAGTCAGCCAACCTGTATGGTTTATTTTGAAAACTGCCGCGTACCTATTAGCAACAGAATTGGTGAGGAAGGTATGGGCTTTAAGATTGCACTAAGCGCATTAAACGGTGGGCGTGTTAATATTGCCTCTTGTGCTTTAGGGGGGGGGCTTGCCTGCCTTCGCATCACTCAAGACTATTTAAAACAGCGCAATCAATTTGGTAAACCCTTAAAAGATATGCAAGCTCTGCGCTTCAGTTATGCAACCATGCTCACAGACTTTGAGGCCGCACGCTTGCTCGTGTATCGTGCCGCGCAGGCGTTGGATGAAAACGACAGCAACGCACCGCGATTGTGCGCCATGGCAAAGCGAATGGCAACGGAGGTGGCCTTTAGCATTAGCGACCAGTGCCTACAATTGCTTGGGGGCTACGGTTACTTACACGATTATCATATTGAACGTATTTTTAGAGACTTGCGTGTTCATCGAATACTGGAAGGAACGAATGAGATAATGTGTGAAATTATCGCAAAATCAGTTTTAGACACGGATGTTACCGTTAATTAAGGAGAGCAATATGTCTGTAGATAACCAGATAAATCCCCAAGGTATTTTAATTATTACTTTAAATAGGCCTGAAAAATTAAACGCCTTGAACCAAGAAGTATTAGAAAAATTGCAAAAAATATTTAGCGATGCTAAAGAAAATAGGGCGGTAAAAGCGCTGCTTATTACCGGCACCGGAAAAGCTTTTTCAGCGGGTGCTGATATTAATCGCCTAGCAGAATGCACCACCCAAACGGGTTTAGAATTTGCGGAATTTGGTCAAAAGGTTTTCCGGCAACTAGAAACTTTAGGCAAGCCTTCGATGGCGGCAATTAATGGGTACGCTTTTGGTGGTGGCTGTGAGTTGGCTATGGCGACCACCTTACGCATTGCAAGTGAAAGCGCGAAATTTGGCCAGCCTGAAGTCAAGCTGGGTATCATTCCAGGTTACGGAGGCACCCAAAGACTTGCTCGATTGGTTGGAAAAGGACGCGCACTGGACTTATGCCTGACCGGACGATTTATAGATGCTGCAACCGCTGAAAATTGGGGACTAGTGAGTAAGGTTGTAGCCGCTGATACGTTAATACCCGAAGCGCTCGAAATAGTATCCAGCGTTCTTGCAATGGCGCCGCTTGCGGTCACAAGCGTTATGACTGTTATTGATAGAGGCTACGATTTAAACCTAGATGAAGCCTTGCATTTAGAAGCCATTCATTTTGCAAACCTGTGCGCAAGCCACGATAAAGCCGAAGGCGTTAGCGCTTTTCTCGCCAAACGCACCGCTGCATTTAAAGGTCAATAATGAACGATATTGTTTTTACCAGAGAGGGGGCTTTGGGGGTTATTACGCTTGCAAGAACCGCGGCGTTAAACGCACTAACTCTGGAGATGATTCAATCATGTAGGCAACAGCTTAAAAAGTGGGAGGCTGACAAAACGGTGCACGCCATAGTGCTGCAAGCATTACCGGGGAAAATTTTTTGCGCAGGCGGAGATGTGCGTTGGTTGTACCATCAAGGCCAAAAAAATAAAAACCGCGCGCTGCAATTTTTCAAGCAGGAATACCAGCTTAATTATGAAATTAGCAAGGTGAAAAAGCCTTTTATTGCGCTGATGAATGGTTTAACCATTGGTGGGGGCGTGGGTATTTCATTGCACGGCTCTCATCGGGTAACGGGAGCAAGTTTCAGTTTTTCAATGCCAGAAACAGGCATCGGTCTTTTTCCCGATGTGGGTGCCAGCTACTTACTAAACCAATGCCCAGGAAAGCTAGGCGTGTATTTGGGATTAACAGGCAATTTTTTAGCGGCCGAACAAGCCTTAGCGGCGGGGCTTGTAGACTTTTTAGCACCCGATTTTGATTCAAAACTCATCCTTTCGGAACTGCAAAAATTAGACTTGAGTGCTGAGCCTTTTGACCAGGTTTCTAATTTTCTTAAAAAGTTTTCGCAATTGCCTGATCCAAAAGTACTTACTGTACTATTGGATAAAATAAACGGTCATTTTAATAAGAACTCCGTCGCTGAAATTGTGACCTCACTTCTAGAAAGTAAGGACGAGTGGTGCGTACAACAGGCTGAAATTTTACAGAAAAAATCGCCTCTAAGCCTTGAAATCACCCTCTGCTTGTTGCAAAAAACAAGGTCGTTCACGCTGTTAGAATGCTTGCAACAGGATGAAATTTTAGCCGAGAACTTTCTTCAAGGAGTGGATTTTTATGAGGGAGTACGCGCGTTGCTAATAGATAAGGATAAGTCGCCCCAGTGGAGTCCCCGGCGGCTGAGTGAGGTGAGTAAAACGCAGGTTGCGGTTTATTTTAATCAACAAAAAAACGAATGAATGGAGGCGCGAGACCTTTGCTAAAACTACGGTCGTCGCGCGTTTATCATTAATTTAACGGGGAATAATTAGGGCCACCACCGCCTTCAGGCGCCTGCCAAATAATATTTTGCGTCGGATCTTTGATATCACAGCTTTTACAATGGATACAGTTTTGCGCATTTATTTGTAGGTAAACCGCATTATCTTGATTGACAATCTCATAAACTGCCGCAGGACAATAGCGTGTTTCTGGTGATGCAAATTTTTTATAGTTTACATCTATCGCCGCAGCGGGATTTTTCAACACCAGGTGGCAAGCTTGGTTTTCAGCGTGGCTGGTGTTGGTGAGATACACCGACGAAAGTTTATCAAAAGTGAGTTTTCCATCCGGTTTGGGGTAGTTAATTTTAGTGCTTAATTGAGCGTTTTTTAAGGAAGTATAATCAGCGGTATTCGATAGGGTCCAAGGGGATTTGCCCCCGCTAATATACGTTTCCCAAAAAGCATTGAGCAGGCCAATAAAAAGACCGTATTTAAATCCGGGTCGAATATTACGTACGGTGTATAATTCTTTTTCCACCCAAGATTTTTTTAAATCATGGGAATAGCCCACTAATATTTGTGGGCTATCCTTATCCAAGGTTTTAAAACAGGCTTGCGCGGCAATAATCGCGGATTGAATAGCGGTGTGAATTCCTTTTATTTTAGGCACGTTTAAAAACCCCGCGGCATCACCGATTAAACTGCCTCCGGGAAAAGTGAGTTGCGGTTGCGATTGCCAACCGCCTTCATTAAGCGCCCGCGCGCCATAACCTATTCGTTCACCGTGTTCGAGCATAGACGCAACGAAAGGGTGCGTTTTAAATTGTTGCATCTCCAAAAAGGGATCCATCCAAGTGTTTTTATAGTCTAAGCCTACGACAAACCCTAAGGCTATACGATTGTCTGTAAGGTGATATATAAAAGAGCCGCCATAAGTTTGATTATCCAAGGGCCAACCAACGGTATGAATGACCCGCCCAGGATGCGATTTTTTAGCAGGAACCTGCCAAATTTCCTTAAGGCCTAAAGCGTAAGTTTGAGGGTCTGCATTTTTTGCTAAACCAAATTTTTCAATCAGTTGCTGACTTAATTGACCGCGACAGCCCTCAGCAAAAAGCGTGTGCTTAGCTAACAAGTGCATTCCTTGCTGGTAATGTGCTGTCTTCTGACCGTGTTTATCAACCCCAACATCATTAGTTGCCACACCAATAACCGCATCATTATCGTTATATAGTAAGTGTGTTGCCGCAAATCCTGGGTAGATTTCCGCTCCCAGCTCTTGCGCTTGCTGGGCTAAAAATTGGCACAGCTCTCCAAGGCTAATTAAGTAGTTCCCTTTGTTTTTCATTGGCGATGGAGTCGGTAGTCGACGGGCTTTTTTAGCACTAAGATGATAAAAAAAATCCTCAACCACGTGGGTGTTGAACGGAGCAGTTTGCCAGCTTTCTGGAAGTAATTCTTGGAGGCTTCGTGGCTCTAAAACCGCTCCAGAAAGGGTGTGCGCGCCTACAAACGCGCCTTTTTCTAATACACAAACGCTAATTTCTTTGTTGTGCAGCTGGCTTAATTGTTTCAGTTTAATGGCTGCCGCAAGTCCTGCCGGGCCGGCACCAATAATTAAAACATCAAATTCCATGCGGTCCTGACTCATGCGTGCTCCCTTGATTGTACAGCTGACCGTTGCGATTGGCGCAAAATCAAGGCGCTTAGAAAATGCAAGCCTTGTTTTTACGACCTACAATCCTACGCAATTAATTAGTAATTTGCTAGGGGGCTTAAGCTTATTGTTAGGAGGGGTTTTTAATCACAATAAAAACGTTTAGCAGTATTTTTACACGCAAATTTTTATACATTTTAGTCTAAAGTGCTGATAGCCCACGCAAAAAATTGCCGTAGCATCTCTAAAACACAAATGATACTATCGTGACCTTTACCTAATTTGATGTAATTATATGTTTAAAATATTTATAGTAGGTCTTATTTTAATTATCAGTGGTTGCACACCTCATAATGAAAATTATTATCGAATGCATTTAAAAGCACTGCAGGAAGCGCTTTCTCTGTGTCCGGAAAAATCACCTGCGGATATTTCTTGCGCTAAACTTAATGCACTGGGCAAAGAAATTAACGGTTTGGTTTATGAGCTGCAGCGCAGCCCGCAGCAATTTGGTAGTACGATAATTACGCTGCAAAACAAGCTTGCAGAGCAAAAAATAAACGCGGTGGATTTAGAAAGTGTCGCCATAACCGAAGAGCAATTAAAACAACGTTTAGCGATAATCCGCTGGCTCGAGTCCCCTGAGAGTTGATAATGAAAATACTAATCAGTAACGATGATGGCGTGCACGCACCGGGTATTCGGGCTTTAGCGCAGCAACTAGCTTTGCTCGGTGAGATAATCGTTATGGCTCCGGATAGAAACCGCAGTGGTGCGAGTAATTCATTAACTCTCACGCAACCGCTGCGTGTGCGTCAATTGGATAACGGTCATTTTTGTGTGGAAGGAACCCCTACCGATTGCGTGCATTTAGCGTTAACTGGCTATCTGGATAACGCTGTTGATGTTGTTGTGTCGGGTATCAATGAGGGGGCAAACCTGGGGGACGATATTCTCTACTCCGGTACGGTTGCCGCAGCAGTAGAGGGACGCTATTTAGGGTATCCCTCTTTAGCTTTTTCAATGGTTGGTCATAATATTCAGCACTACGATACGGGTGCAATCATCGCCAAGCAGTTAATTAGCAAGTTGCGATTAAAAATGCTGCCACCGCAAACAATTTTAAATATCAATATTCCTGATTTGCCACTTTCAGAGATTCAAGGCATCGCTATTACTCGGTTGGGTACAAGACACAGCTCCGCTCCCACTATAAAAGCTAAGGATCCACGAGGAAAAGCCATATATTGGATAGGCCCTCCAGGAGTTGAGGCCGATGCCGGAGAGGGAACAGACTTCTACGCGGTTAATCAAAAAAAAGTTTCTATAACGCCACTTAATTTAGACATGACGCATTATAAGGTTTTTGACACGCTATCGGCCTGGGCCAATAGTGTCGACTGGCAAGGAGAATAGCTATTAACAACCATAAACTAGGGTTTTTAATCGGCTCAATAATGCTCGTGGCTTGCGCTAAAATTCCACATGTAGCACCGGTAAGCGAGCTAAACTGGGCGTCACATAATCGCGTTCCCGCCTATTATCGGGTAAAACAAAACGAATCCATTTACGCTATTGCGTTCCGTTACGATCGTGATTATCGGCAGGTTGCGCGCTACAACGGACTCCGTTATCCCTATAAGCTGCGCGTTGGACAAGTCGTCTATTTTTCTCGTAGTGCTAAACCTACTCAACAAACCCCTCATACAATTCACCGAAGTTCAAAACCCACCCCAATCGCAAAAAAAATGAGCGCATCTTTAAGAGCACACACAGCCAGCGGTCACTGGCTGTGGCCTGTAAAAGGGGTAATTAAAACCTCTTTTTCACCGAGCTTAAGTAAAAAAGGCATAGATATTGCAGGTATAAAAGGACAGGGGGTAAAAGCTTCGGCTGCAGGAATTGTTGCATATGCTGGCAATGGGCTAAACGGTTATGGTAACTTAATAATAATTAAACATAACAACCAGTTGTTAACAGCCTACGGCAATAATTTGCGTAATAAGGTTGCAGAAGGACAAAAAGTTAAAGCTGGGCAAATAATTGCCGACATAGGAATTGTAGATAGAAAATTCTGGGGCGTACATTTTGAAATTAGAAAAGCAGGTAAACCGATAAATCCGCTGCTTTTCCTAAAACCCTAGTCATTGCTTCATTTAATTTACAATGTTTTTCTTTTATCTAGGATACGTCCTAAAACAAAAGGTGAAATCATGCGCGCAGACGACGAGTCGGTAAAAAATGTTGCGGTACTGGACGATTGGGAACCTAGTGATGAGGCCTTGCTTCCAAACTCCGAAGCGGACGACGCTTTAGAGAGTGAAGAGGTTGCAGCGGTTGATTATACCGATGAAACGTTGTTTCCAACCTTTCAACGTACTAAAAACACCGCAAAATTAATGGACGCAACCCAAATGTATCTCAGTGAAATTGGGTTCTCACCACTTTTAAGTGCGGCCGAGGAAGTGCATTATTCGCGTTTGGCTCTGAAAGGGGACGGCCAAGCACGCAAAAAAATGATTGAATCCAACTTGCGCTTAGTCGTTAAAATTTCACGGAGATATTTAAACCGAGGACTGCCGTTGCTTGATTTGATTGAGGAAGGTAATTTAGGGCTGATGAAATCCGTTGAAAAATTTGATCCCGATCGCGGCTTTCGGTTTTCAACCTACGCTACCTGGTGGATAAGACAGACTATAGAACGCGCCATTATGAATCAAACGCGAACTATTAGGCTGCCTATTCATGTGGTAAAAGAATTAAATGTGTATTTACGCGCAGCACGCCAGTTAACCCAGAAATTAGATCACGAGCCTTCCCCTGAGGAAATTGCGGAAATGGTTGACAAGCCGCTTGAGGATGTTAAAAAAATGTTAGGTCTCAATGATAAGGTGGCATCAATTGATACACCCGTTGGTTATGATGAAAATAAATCATTATTAGACACTATTGCTGATGAAAATAGCATTAATCCTGCAGAGCTGTTAACCGACGAAGACTTGCGCATGCATATAGAGGCTCTGCTGGATCAACTTACAGAAAATCAACAGCAGGTTATAGCTAGAAGATTCGGACTTCGTGGGTTTGAAAAAGCAACACTTGAAGATGTTGGTAAGGAAATTGATTTAACGCGTGAGCGCGTCCGACAAATTCAAGTAGAAGCTTTAAGAACGTTGCGAGGTTTACTTGAAAAGCTAGGTCTAACCCAAGAAGATTTGTTTTAGATATACCGCTGAAATAAAACTATTTTTTACTGTAAACAGTAAAGAGTGTATTAAGCGCTTTTGCATGTTTTGAAAACTCTTTACTGACAATTGTTTTATGTATATATTTTTGGCAATTAGGTTATGCGAATACAGCTTTAAATTGTAAAAATTAACTGCAATCGGCTTCGGTAAAGTTTTGCCAGCAACGCGAATAACGCGTATCTCTTTTAGGATGCTGTAGAGCCGTTTGACTAATTAACCAAGGATCGCGTGACTCAAGCATGAAAGCTAAAGTGTTCGCAACATAACTGGGTTGCTGACGATTGGAGGCAATTGCTCGGTTATAGGTGCTAACATCAGGGCCGTGTGCCGTCATTGTGTTGTGAATGCTAATACCCCCAGCAGAAAACCCTTCGTTTTTGGCCTCATAAACCCCATGAATTAACCCCATCAACTCACTCATAATATTGCGATGAAAATAGGGGGGTCTAAAACTATGCTCTGCAACTATCCAGCGTGATGGAAAGATAACAAAATCGAGATTAGCAACCCCAGGCGTGTCACTTTCTGACGATAAAACCGTAAAAATTGACGGATCAGGATGATCAAAGCTAACCGTATTCATAGTATTAAACAACGACAAATCATAACTATAAGGAGCGTAGTTTCCATGCCAAGCAATCACATTTAAGGGAGAGTAATCGCTTTTTGCTTGCCACCACCGCTGTTGTGATTTGCAAATTAAAAGGCACTTTTTTGTTGTTTTTTTTTCAAAAGCTGCCGATGGATATCTAAAATGACGTGGATTAGCCAAAGCATTTGCGCCTAATAAGCCTAAGTTTGGCAGCGAGAAAGGCGTACCCCGATTTTCACAAATATAACCGCAGGCTATTGAATCCAGCACGCTAACCTTAAAACGTACACCGCGTGGAATAACTACTATGGTACCTGGAGCTATTGTCAACGTACCAAATTCCGTGAACAGCTCTATTGCACCAGAATAGGGAATGATAAGAAGTTCCCCATCATTATTAGAAAAATACTCCGCCTGCATAGAACGATTGCAGTGGTATAAATAGGTTGCGGCATAGTGGGTTTGGGCAATTGCAAACCAACTTTCAATAAAATTGATAGGATCTAGGGGAGGCTCAAACGGGAACCAACGGAAAGGATTTGGCGGCTGTAAATATTCTGTTTCTAAGGATTTATCATGCGTCCAAAGAGAAAAGTCCTCATGCGCAACAGAAGGTATTTTTCTGTACAACCAGCTGTGCAAATTACTTGCGCGCGGCTTAGTAAAGGCCGAACCACTTAATTGCTCCGCGTATAAATTTAAAGGGCAGTGCAGAGGCGAATTTTGCTGCAAAGGCAGTGCGCCTTCAATCGCTTCTGATTGGTGATGGTTGCCGAATCCGGATAAATACATGGACGTCCCTGCCACGAATAAAACACTATAATTATCATTTTTTTTAATCCTTTGACAAGGTATAATTAACAATTTTTGAAATTACAGGTGCAACATGGCAGGACACAGCAAGTGGGCGAATATAAAGTTTAGAAAGGGAGTGCAAGACTCAAAGCGTGGTAAAATTTTCACTAAATTAATTCGTGAAATTACAGTAGCCGCACGAATTGGCGGTGCGGATGAGTCCTCTAATCCAAGACTTCGCGATGCGGTTATCAAAGCGCTTAAGGCAAATATGAAAAGAGACACCGTTGATAACGCTATTAAGCGTGGTGTTGGTGACCAAGATGCGGCAACAATGCTTGAAATGCGCTATGAAGGATATGGGCCCAACGGAGTTGCACTCATTGTTGATTGCCTATCGGATAACAAAAATCGAACCGTGTCCGACGTACGGCATGCTTTTACTAAGCATGGGGGCAACCTAGGAACGGATGGTTCTGTTGCTTACTTGTTTGATAAACAGGGTGCAATTTTGCTTACCGACTTTGCAAATATGGAAGCTGTCATGGAGGTAGCAATTGATTCCGGCGCATTGGATATAATTACCGAGAATGGGCAAATTGAGGTGATTACTGCAGCGGAGAATTATCACACAGTGCTGCAATCGCTAAACAATGCTGGATTTAAAATAGAGCAGTCGGAACTTTCTATGTGCGCCAGTACTAGAGTTGAGGTAGATGACGACAGCGCCGAATCCCTAGTTAAATTGATAGACGCACTTGAGGATCTGGATGATGTACAAGAAGTGCACAGCAATGCTCAGTTTTCCGAATTGTTTTATGAAACGCATTAGTCGATGACTACCATATTAGGCATTGATCCAGGCTCACGCGTGACGGGCTATGGTCTTATTCGTGTTGAAAAAAATACAATCAATTACATTGACAGTGGCTGTATTCGTACCGACTCTAACGCAGCACTCAGCCTTCGCTTGCTGCAAATTTATAACGGTGTCTGTGAGCTGATGGATATGTACTCTCCGGAAGAAATTGCAATAGAAGAAGTTTTTATGTATGAAAATGCGCGCTCAGCCTTAGTGTTAGGACACGCGCGAGGCGTTGCAATGGTTGCCGCCGCCTCGCATCGAAAAGTTATTAGCGAATACTCGGCGCGTGAAGTTAAGCAAGCGGTTGTGGGGTATGGCGCTGCTGAAAAAGCACAGGTTAAAAGTATGGTAGTAAGTTTATTGCATTTGAATAAGGCGCCACAAAACGATGCAGCCGATGCCTTAGCCATTGCTATTTGCCATTCACATCACAGGCTGGGTATTGCGGCACGCAGTCAAACACGGAGACGAAAAAGATGATTGGTTGGTTAAAAGGTATAATTATTGACAAATCGCATCCCGGCAAATTTGTTTTAAATGTTAATGGTGTGGGTTATGAGATTGAAACATCGCTGCAAACTTTTTTCGAATTAGAAGCGCAGGTGAACCCCATTGAATTGCAGGTGCATACCGTAGTTCGCGAAGATGCTTTTTTACTTTTTGGCTTTGCGACGCTAAGTGAACGCGCTCTTTTTCGAGCATTAATTAAAATTAATGGCGTAGGCCCCAAAGTTGCCATAAACATCTTGTCAAGCGTTAGTCCGCCGGATTTTGTTGCCATTATTAGAGACGAAAATCTTTCGATGTTAGTTAAACTTCCTGGTATAGGGAAAAAAACGGCAGAAAGGTTGCTTATTGAAATGAAAGACAACATTGAAAAAACAGTACCTATTGAGGTTGGTAATCAACCAATAATGGCGGGTGGGAGCTCTTTCAACACGCAACAAGAAGCGATTTTCGCGCTCGAGGCTTTGGGTTATAAACCACAAGAAGCAACCAAGTTAATTAAGAAAATTGATGACGGTCAAAAAAATTGCGAGCAACTAATTCGGGCAGCTCTTCAACTTGTAGCGCGTTAATAAGTTTCTTAAAAAACTCCACCACGAAGTTTTTTAAGAAAAAGGCAATCAAATTTTAGGTTTGGTTGAAAAGGGGGTAGGAGCCGTATGCGGTTTAGTGGGAGCGTTGTTTGGTACTGGAGGAACATTGTTCGGACCAATTCCTGCGCCCGGTACAGACGGGTTTTTTCTTAAAACTTCAACAAATTGGGCATTTCGTGGCTGATTGGGATGGGGTTTGTTGGGATCTAAAGGTAACTTACTATTTATTTCCCGCAACAGCGTCAATTGCTCTTTAGATAAGCCAAGACCCGTTAGAATTCGTGCATCAGAATTAGAAAACTCAGACTTGACGCGAGGCCTTGGTGACGGGGATGGCGTTTGCGCATTAGAAACATTGGCAATTTTTTCGAAATTAGGCTGGGCATTATTCAGCTCATGTCGAACAACTGCTTGTAGGCTTTGTAAAGAGTTCACATTGTTACGCGCTTCTTCAATAGCCGACTTGATTTCGTGCGATCGAGTTTGAGTGGCATCTATCTTTTTCGCTAAGAATTGTTTTTTTTCATGATGCTCGCAACGATAGGAATGGCCAACCGTTGTAACATTGTTAGCATCAAACTCCGCCTTGGCAGCTTTGCGTTCTACAGCGTTTAAGTCTTCTAAAGTTTTATGCCGTGGAATCATGTATTTAACACCACCCGAGTCTAGTACAATTTTAAAATCGGGACGTAAAACGTAAGCGGCATTTTTAAAATCCGATGCATTGCCCTCAGTATCTACAAAAACATGCTCTTTAGAAAAGCTTAACAGTTGTTTAATGAAAGTGAGAGCTAAATTATCCGCAACATTCGCATTCATTTCCACGGCAGTGTCCGTTGAAGCGCTAACTCCATCTACTAAAGAGGCGTTTCTATTAGAGATACGTTGTTGGTACACTTCTCGTAATTTCTTTAAAGCCTCATGCCCATCGGCCGCGACCAAACTAACCTCGTCAAGTTTTTCGCTAATAACATCATGATTGGTTAAATGCAGCGCAAGTTCTGTTTCAAGAGAACTAATAAGTTGGGTTAATTCGTGCAGATGGTATTCTTGTCGGGAAATATGTTCATTTTCATAGGCAATCGTTTGCTCAAGAAATGCATCAAAATCTTCCAAGTCGTACGAAGGTTGGTAAAATCCTTCATAGTGCTCGTCTGCGTGGGCGACGGCTTTATTGTGCACAGCCAAGCGTCGTTTTTGATCATTTTTTAATTGTACAGCGTTCCCATTAATAGCTTTTGCGTGGGCTTTTTGCTCTGAGAAAAGATGGATCAAAAATAACGCCAACATGCGATAAAGTAAGGAATGATGTTGTGATTGTGCATGTTGCTGTTGCTTAATTATCTCTTGCTCAACCTGCATTTGTTCAATAATAGCATTAAGGATATGTTTGCCAGCGGGGGAATGAAAAAAAACAAGCGCTTGCTCGGGCGTTTTAATACCGTAATAGCCAATCATCCGCAGTAAAGTACGTGCATCATACTTCAAATTTTTAGGATCACTTTTAAACGACTCGGGGATGCTGTTGAACCAATCTTTGAAATTTTTTATCTCAATCCTTTTATTCATTAAATGACTCCTATGAAATTCTCACTCACATTAAACTTTAAAAAAGTATACACTAAAGAAGATTTTAATGAAAGCTAAGTGTTTTAAAATAGTACAATACGGCACTTTGTCGCTATAACATGTTATCATGCGCCAATTCAACTAGGATTGATATTTTAATGCGTAGTTTCTGTGGATATGTGGCGTTAATTGGCCGACCAAATGTCGGAAAATCTACTTTGTTAAATTGTATATTGCGGCAAAAATTGAGTATTACTTCGCGTAAGCCTCAGACTACGCGTCACAGCATACTTGGGATTAGTACCCAAGACGACACGCAATTTGTTTATGTGGATACTCCCGGTATTCACATGGGTTCAAAAAATGCCATAAATCGACTTATGAATAAAACAGCCAACAGTGTAATTCGTGATGTGGATGTCGTGGTTTTTGTTGTGGAGGCTATGAGATGGCAAGAAGAAGATGACTATATTCTGCGCTCTATTAAACAAGCTGCAATCCCATGTATTTTGGCCATTAATAAAATTGATAAATTTGGCGACAAAGATCAGCTCCTTCCCTGGATTGATAAAATCGCAGGACTGCATGATTTTAATGTAATTATTCCTATATCGGCGCAAGCTCGCATTCAAATAGATATTTTACAAAATAAAATAAAACCATTCTTGCCAGAAAGTCCCCATTTTTACGACAGCGATCAATTTACTGATAGACCAATTAAGTTTTTATGCGCCGAATTGTTACGAGAAAAAATATTCAGATTGTGTGGACAAGAAATACCGTACGCCACGACGGTTGAAATAGAGTCCTTTAAAGAAGAAGAGAAACTTATACGCATTCATGCATTAATTATTATCGATAGAGAAAGCCATAAACGAATTGTCATTGGTGATAATGGTGAAAAGATGAAGCAAATGGCTACTTCAGCACGATTGGATATGGAAAAACTATTGGGGAAAAAAATATTTTTACAATGTTGGTGCAAAGTTAAACCGGGATGGGCTAACAACGAACATTTATTGAAACAATTAGGCTATGATCGCTAAGGGACTGTTATTACATACGTACGTAAGTGGGGAAACCAGCAAGCGCTTAATTTTTTTTACTCAGCAATACGGTATTATTAGCACCTATTTTAAAGGGGCCACGCGTTCTAAAAAAAATAGTTTGCTCCAGCCCTTTCTACCTGTGTGGTTGTATTTTAACAATGAGCAGGCTGCTTTTTTACAAAATATCGAGCCTGCTGCTGCGCATTTCGAGTTAGCTGGAAAATCGTTGTTTGCAGGCTTATATCTCAATGAATTGCTTTTTTATTGCCTTAAATCCTGCGACCCGCATCCCAATATTTACAATCGTTATTACTACGCCTTACAAGCACTAACGGTGGTTGATAACCCGAGTGCTCTTGAATCAATCTTACGCAGCTTTGAGTGGTGGCTATTGCACGACAGCGGCTACCAGTTAAACAGCCTACCTATTCAATTAGACGCTTGTTACACCTTCCAGTTCGGCAAAGGGTTTACGCAATCAACGCAAGGGATTACAGGGTATCAGGCTCAAGAAATCACTGAAGGAAATTTTACAGATCTGGAAGTTTTACGAGTTGCGAAGCCATTATTTAGGCAAGCAATTGATAGACTTTTAAACGGGCGCGTTTTAAAATCACGTAGTTTATTTGTTCGTACGTTTAAAGCATAAACTAGTCTTTATCCTATATTATTATATTTAAGCGAAATTATTTATGAAAAAACCAATTTTACTAGGTGTGAATATTGATCACATTGCCACTTTACGCGAAGCACGCAAAACACGTTATCCCGATCCTGTTCAGGCTGCAATAGATGCCGAGGAGGCGGGTGCGGATGGAATTACGCTGCACATGCGTGAAGATTTACGGCATATTCAAGCACGAGATGTGCGATTAATTAAGGAAATTTTACAAACTAGAATGAACTTAGAATTGGCCGTAACCAATGCCATGCTGGATTTTGCAGAGGAAATTATGCCTGAGCACAGTTGCCTAGTCCCTGAGAATCGCGCAGAAATAACCACTGAAGGCGGATTGGATGTTATCGCAAATTTTGAAAAAATAGCCAAAGCGGTACAACGGTTGAAAGCAATTAACTCCGAGGTGTCACTGTTTATTGACGCTGATATTCCTCAAATAAAGGCGGCAATTGAACTTGGAGTGCCCGTTATTGAAATTCATACAGGTTGCTACGCAGACGCCACCAACCCCTTATTGCAGCAACAGGAGTTGGCTCGAATAATTACGGCCAGTGAGTTTGCGACAAGTAAGGGATTAACTGTAAACGCCGGTCATGGTCTTAATTATCATAATGTTCAAGCAGTTGCGGCTATCCCTCAACTGCACGAGCTAAATATTGGTCATGCTATAGTGGCGCGCGCACTGTCTTGTGGTTTTAAAGACGCAGTGAAGCATATGCGTCAATTAATGGTTGAAGCACGACTAACCAATTAAAATATTTAAATGGATAGGGAGCTTTAGCTCCCTAATAAAAAACGACCGGTCCGCATTACGAATGCGAATAAAAACCTATCGGCACGCCCTAAATGGATATGCTTAGGGTTTGGGATTAGCATGATAGGTTGCGCGATACACGCTTACAGCCTCATCATGCGCTTGAGTTAAACCTAAAATTTGATTAGCTTTAATAATTATTTGCAGTGCCTGCTGAACAGATGGTGCTTGTGGATAGGTTTTTACCAAGTAATTGGCTCGCTCAACAGCCGCAACATACATTTTTCTTGTAAAATAAAAATCGGCGATGTGCAATTCACGTTGAGCAAACATGTTTCGTAAGTAGATTAAACGCTGTAAAGCGTCACGCTTGTATTTACTGTCAGGAAAACGCTGCACAAATTGTGAAAAATCGGTATAAGCTTGATTGCCGGTGCCCGGATCGCGCCACGATTCATCAAGCGGTAAAACATTAGCAAAGGTCCCACGTGTTTGTTGAAAATTGGCAAGGCCTTTCATGTAATACGCATAATCCACATGCTTTGCACGGGGATACATGTGAATAAATCGTTCTGCGCTGGCAGCGCAGGATGCGAAATCATCTTTACTATAATAGGCGTAAATTAAGTCAAGTTGAGATTGTTCCGCGTATTCACTGAAGGGATACATTGTTTCTAAAGCTTCTAGTTTTTTTGCAGCGGTTGCGTACTCTTTTTTTCGCATTGCTGCATCCGCTTCTTTAAACAATTGTTGCGCAGTCATACCTTTATAAGGATTGGTGTCCTCATCGGTGTTAGACCACCAAGAGCAGGCTGTTAAAGAGGCTAAAGCGGAGGCTAAAATGAGTTGCTGTATTTTTTTCATTATTATTACCTAAACAAACTGACATTCAATTATCAATAAAACTGGTGAACATTATACGCATCAAAAATATTTTTGCGAACTTAAAATAAATTATTTACAAAGGATTAAATAGTGCGATATAATCCGCAACGGAGAGATGGCAGAGTGGTCGATTGCGGCGGTCTTGAAAACCGTTGAAGGGAAACCTTCCCAGGGTTCGAATCCCTGTCTCTCCGCCAACACGCGCACCCCACACACATTAATGCAATACCTGTAAAAACTCTAATTTTTTATTGAATTGAAAATTGACGGATTACTTTAATTTGAAAGTAATTTCCCCCTTGCTTGTATCTTGTTAGCCCTATTTTAAATGTTAAAAACTACTTTTTAAATCGCACTCCATTGTCCGCCAACGGAGTTAGAAATCACGCACGAATCAAGCTTTGTTTCAGCAATTGTGTCCGGACATAGGGCTTTGTCCTTTGTTCTGCTCTGACAGGAGCGGCTCAATGTTTTTATACAGCTTGTGCAATCTTCCCTGCGACAAAGGCCCCTTGAAATTATCTAAAATAGCAACGTCTGCTGTGCCGTTGAGTACGTCCAGTAAGGCATTAGCTGCGCGATGTTTATCGGTTTTACTGTACCCAAAAAAATTTAATACGTTAAATTCTGACCTTATAGTAAAGCTGTACAATGCTAATTGAGTATAGGGCGATAAATTATTTTTAGACTCTTTATTTAAACATTTAAGGGCTGATGAAATATCGACTATGCGTATTTTTTTTATTTTTTGTTGAGCAATTATTTGAACCAATTTATCAAAGGCCTCGGGTTGGTGTTGTGCCGCAAGCATGAGTGTGGTTGCCCCATAGGAATTTTTATGAATAAAAAGGGTGAATACCTGCTCTGGGCTGCATTTCATGGCGGCCTTCATAATAGCCGTTGCCGCTTCGTGGTGGTAGTACGCGGCAATTATCAGTGCTGTTTTTCCATGGGAATCTTTTTGACTAACAAGGGTGAATATCTGCTCTGGGGTGCATTTCATGGTGGCCTCAATAATAGCCGTTGCCGCCTTGGGTTGGTATTGCGCGGCAAGCGTGAGCGCCGTTGAGTCTTGGGAGTATTTTTGATTGAGAATGGTGAATATTTGCTCTGGGGTGCATTTCATGACGCCCTCAATAATAGCCGTCACCGCCTCTGGCTGGTATTGTGCGGCAATCATCAGTGCCGTTTCGCCTCGGGAGTTTATTCGACTAAGCAGGGTGAATATCTGCTCTGGAGTGCCCTTCATGGCTGCCTTTATAATAGCCGTCACCGCCTCGGGCTGGTAGTACGCGGCAAACATGAGCGCCGTTTCGCCTCGGGAGTTTATTCGACTAAGCAGGGTGAATATCTGATCTGGGATGCATTTCATGGCCGCCTTTATAATAGCCGTCACCGCCTCGGGCTGGTAGTGCGCGGCAAACATGAGCGCCGTTGTGCCTTGGGAGTTTTTTTGATTGAGAATGGTGAATACTTGCTCTGGGGTGCATTTCATGGCGGCCTCAATAATAGCCGTTGCCACCTCGGATTGGTATTGCGCGGCAAACATGAGCGTCGTTGCGCCTTGAGAGTTTTTTTGATTGAGAATGGTGAATAGTTGTTCTGGGGTGCACTTCATCACTGCCTCCATAATAGCCGTTACCGCCTCGGGCTGGTATCGCGCGACTGACATTAGGACGGTTTCTTGGCTCTTATCTCGATAGCTCAACATGGGAAAAAATACCTGCGTAGCCTTTGGTGATGGTTTCACTTTTGAGAGTGCTTGAAACAAATAAGGGTAGTGCGTCGTGGCTTGGAGTAAAAAAGAGTCCGGTTGTGTGCTGAGCCAGGTAAGCAAAGGCGTGCTCAGTTCGGCATTATCAATATCATTTTTAAAAACAGCCAACAAAAAATTCAACGCATCGCCTGTAACATCCTCGTTTGTTAAGGCCTCACTCATAAATGTTGTGCGTTGATTTAAATCGGTTGTATCAACAAGTGTGAGAAAAGATTTTTTACGCGCCTCAGGCCAGTTAATATAGCTGCTTACGAGCGCACGCAGTAATTTATTATTAATAAAAGACCAGTTTAAATCGCATACCGCGCCCTCATCATCGAGAAGCAAAATGGACTCTAAACCGCACTCGTTCGGGTTAAAGCCTTCAAAAACCCGCTTTAGTAACCCTTCCCACTCACTGTATTCCTGTAAAGAATAATATTCATTTGCTAACGGCCCTCGATAGGAATAATACTCGCGAGCACTGTTCTTCAAGTGCTCTTGCACGGATGTAAATACGGTAAATAACGAGTAATCGCGCGCAAATGCCGCGTCTAACGCATCGGCAGTCTCGCCCTTAAGCGCTACTCTTGCGTAAGCATCGTTGGTGTTTGCACGCACACCGAGGCCTTTAGCGCGAGCCGTTAAAAAAACCGACTCGTGCGCATGAGTGTCAAAGCAGTTTAGGGATATCGCGACCTTTTCTACTATGTTTTCTCGAATTAGTTGCAGGTAAAAAGCAAGGCTTTCGCACTTGGCAATAGATTTTGATATTTCAATTAAACCATTATGAAATCCAGGCATGCAATGAGCCGCTCCTTCGCTTATTTTAAGCGCGATTGCTCGCTTAGTGTTGTCGTCAAGTGAGTCCCAGTTTTCAGCAAGATAGCTGATTAACTCAATGAGGTTGGTCTTTGATGTATAAGTGCCATTAAAATGGGCAACAAGCTGGTTAATGGACTTCTTAGAAAGCAACTCCCCCATTTTATTTGCAACAAACAGATTTATCTCGGATTGGGATAAGGCGGCTTTAGAGGAAATGTTGTCAACAACTAGAGAAAAAGCGCAATCATTATATTCGGGCATAGTATTTAATTAATAAAATAAATGATTATTAATTGTACCATTAGTAAGGGGAGTAAAGTAAGGGTCGTTTCTAGTCGAAAAATCAAGATCAATACAGAGCCGCGTTGGCAGTGCGGCTACTCTAAACTTACCGTAAGCTCGACTTAACGATTGCAAAGCCCGTTTAACGCTACGCTAGACAGCGTTCTTCCTCAGTAGGTTGTATCTTTTTTTGCTGTAAGCAGTCTAATAAATCGTTGGTTAAAGCGCGCAATTCTCCACATACAAGGGTTAGTGATGCATCGTGTTGTGAGCACTCGTCTTCCAATTGTGCAATGTCATTAAACTCATCAACAAGATATTCCAACGATTTTAATTTTTTTATAGTTAAATCTTGGGTCAAAGTAAATTGTATGCGTTCGTTGTAGACTAATGATATTTCGGCAACGAGCAAGCCTTGAGCCAAGAGCGTGCTAATTTCCTCAGACGGTAATTCATAACCTTTGCACGAAACTTTTTTCTTAACGTCGTCTTGTGAAAATAATAAGCAATCTGAAGCGAGTTGGAAGCAGGGAGGTAAAGAGTTTGGGTTGCTAATCCATTCTGCAAAAATAACCGCTAAATTTTCGTTATGAAAAAGTGGCTCTAACTGCAGGCCGGGAATAGATTTACGTAGCAGTGATGTGAGATGTCCTGCTTGAGTGTCACTTGAGCAATTAATAATTAAACGCTTTTCTACGGTGTCAAATAGAGCAAGCAATCGTTTTTGAATGCAAAACGATTTTGGTAGTAATTCAAACTCCAGATCCTCAGCCATTTGCGATTTTTCCGATCTTTTTATTACACGACCCTGTTGTGCTTCAATAGCTTGTACGCGCTCTATTAAAAACTTGTTAATAACGGCGCGTGGGAGAATGCGCTCTTCTTTGCCCAAACAAATCAGTGCTGATCCAGCCACCTCTTGTGCTAGGGCATCGGTCCAAACCGGCAGCCATCCATAGGTAAATCGTGCGTGTGGTGGACAAGGCTTTAAAATTTCAGCTTGTAAGGAAGGTGCTAAATCGTATTGCTCATTTGTTTCGTAGTTGTAAATAAAAGCATTGTTAAACCACATACTGTTTCCTCTAAAAAATTTTAAGCGATGGTAGCACGCCTTATTCTACCAGTACAGATTTAGAGCGATAACCGCAGAACCAAAATCAGAACTGGATTCGCCGCGCAAAGTTTTCCAAATGCCGGCAATAATGCCTATGTTTGGAGAAAAATTATACTCAATAGCGGGTGCGATCGTTAATTGTTTGCTCAAGCCGTGTCCAATTAAATCAGGAATTCCATTGCGGTTCAAACCCGTATCTCCTTTGAAACGAGACGGCGCACGTTTGGAACCAAACACCTCCATAACCAATACCCAGTTTTGATTGATACTAAGCTCCGTCGCAAAGTCACCGCTAATAAGATTACCAGGCTGAATGGATCCACGGGTTAACGCATTACCGCCGTAGGTTGATACCCCTGATAAATGCGTTGTGGCAGCATACACTGCGACCAGACTTAATCGCGTGCGCAAATAGTAATGGGTAAACAAGGGGAGTAGATGTTGAAAATTAAATCCTAATGCGGTCTGATAGCTGCCTAAACCTGTTGCGTCAGTGCCTGCAAATTCCGGAGTTAGAGAATTGTATTTTCCGGTGGGAATTAATTCTTGTAAGCTTATTCGTAAATCCGGTTTCCAGGTTGAACTGTGCTGGCTAAGTAATTGATATCCTAGGTTAATTGACGTATCGCCAATATGTTTGTATCGCACATCGCCATTACGATTATAGGTAAAAGGCACACTGTACTGAAGGTCTACCGTGTCTGAAAGACCGTGCGCTAAGAGGGGGTTCACGATTAAACTTTGGTTGCCGGGTGTCGTTATCACTTGACCAAACGACGTGTATATTCCAGCAAGGTTCGTTAAAAATGCGTAGGTTTCTAAATTCGTATGGCCACGGGGAATTGTTTGACCGGAGGGCGCAAGAAGCGGCCCCGTAAACCAGGGGCTTGCAACACTATTGCCGCAGAAAAATATTAGAAAGATAATCATTCCATTTTTATAAAAACGCATCAGCTGTCCATAAGATAATAATAAGGCATGCTTCAAGGCAACGACTTGCAGCCGCTATTTACAAAGTGTAGATTAGCGCAATTTTACTAAAGGTGGAATAGCTATGTACCCAGCTGTTTATTTACAACCAGCAAAACAAGGACTTGTTTGCAATGGCCATCCATGGGTTTTTCCAAAAGCTATTAAATTAACGAAAGGACGTCTTGTTACCGGCGAGTTAGTTCAAGTATTCACCCAAAATAATACGCTTATTGGTGTAGGAATGTTTAATGAGCACTCTTTGTATCGCGTAAGGATGCTAGCAACCGCCGCAGAGTTTGAACAGTTTCCAGATGGTCTAGCAATCATTACAAACCGTTTCAAGCAGGCAAAACTTGTCCGAGATAATCTAGCCCTATCCAACACTTGCTCGAATGCTTTTCGCCTGTTTAACAGCGAAGCGGATGGTCTTTCAGGATTTACCATGGACTATTTCGATGGGGTGCTTGTTGTTGCAAGTTCGGCTTATTGGGTTGAGCGTCATAAAACAACGATTAAAGAGGCTATAGAGAGCGTTTTTAAGCCTAAAAGAATTCTGTGGCTTGCTCAAGCGAAGCCTTTAAAACAAGATGGTTGGACAGATATCCAACTGGAAAATAATGATTGCAGCGTTGTGATAAGCGAAGAAGGTGTTGCTTACGAAATTAATTTCAATAACACTCAAAAGACAGGACTTTTTTTGGATCAACGCGAAAATCATCACTATCTATCTAAATTTGTTAAAAACAAATCAGTTTTAGATTTGTATACGTATATGGGCGGATTTGCACTGCACGCAGCTAAAGCTGGAGCGCGTAAAGTAACCGCGGTGGATAGTTCGGATACCGCAATAAACCAAGCAAAAAAAAATGCAATTCTGAATAAGGTGGAAATTGAATTTATCACCGCTGATGCACGCGATTATTTGCATCAAGCAAAAAATTACGATGTGGTAATTTTAGATCCGCCTAAATTAATCCCTTCTCAAAAACACCTTCAGCAAGCTAAAAATTATTACCGCTATTTGCATCGTGAGCTGTTTAAGGTAATGCGTTCGGGTTCTTTGTTAATGACGTGCAATTGTTCTTCGGCCATTAGTGCGGTTGAATTTTCTAAGTTGGTGCAAAGCCAAGCTTTAGCGGTAAACAAACAAGTTAGGCAAATTGCAAGCTTGGGGCCTGCCTGCTGCCACCCTACACTTCCGATGTTTCCAGAAGGGAATTATTTAACGGCAGCCTTATTCGTACTACTATAAACCTATTTTTATAAAGGGAGTTTTGTATGTTGCTTCAAAAAGAGAACAGCATTCTGTTATTGGTTGATGTGCAAGAGAAGCTAACACCGCTAATTAACAATGCGAAAGACGTCATTCACCATTGCCAGTGGATAATGGAACTGGCAACAGAGCTCGCTGTGCCTACCTTTATCTCAGAACAATACCCCCAGGGATTAGGTAGTACAATCAAAGAATTGCACACCTCTACAGAATTGCCTGTGTTTGAGAAAACTGCTTTTTCTTGCTGGCGTAAACTCGACATTCAAGCGGCGATAAAACGTACCGGTCGAAAGCAGGTGCTTTTAATAGGAATTGAGACCCATGTGTGTATTTTGCAAACTGCGCTGGATTTAATTGAAGCCGGTTACGGTGTTTTTATAGTTATTGAGGCGGTTGGTAGCCGTTCTGTTATAGATAATACCTACGGCCTTAAACGAATTAAAAATTTAGGCGGTCAGTTAATAACCCGTGAAATGGTTTTTTTCGAGTGGATTGGGGATGCTGCGAGCGATGCATTTAAACGGTTAAGCACAAATTTTTTACAAAAGAAGGGCGTGTTATGATCATTGAAAATCAAGTCATAGTGATAACCGGTGCGGCTTCCGGTTTGGGCGCGGCCTGTGTTGAATTGTTACATGCCACTGGAGCCAAGGTGGCCAGTTGGGATTTGCACCCCAACCCTGAGGCTGATTTTTCGATGGTCTGCGATGTGCGTCTTGCTGCTGATGTGGAAATCGCTTTGCATAAAACAATTGAAAAACTAGGCGTTCCACGTGTTTGCGTTAATTGTGCTGGAGTGGCACCGGCTAAGCGCCTTGTTGGTAAGGAGGGGCCGATGCCTCTAGCGGATTTTGAGCGTGCAATTGCTATTAATCTTACGGGTACGTTTAACGTAATGCGGGTGATTGCTCATGCTATCACTACCGCCGAAAATAATGGGTCTGCTCAGGAAAATGGCGTGATAATTAATACTGCATCCATCGCGGCTTACGAAGGACAGATTGGCCAACTGGCTTATAGTGCTTCCAAAGGTGGTGTTAGTGCAATGACCCTGCCCGCCGCCCGTGAACTTGCGCAGTGGAAAATACGTGTCAATACGATTGCACCGGGTTTAATGGCAACACCAATGCTTTCTGTTATGCCGGAAACAGTCCAGGATAATTTGGCCGCAACCATTCCTTTTCCAAAAAGATTGGGCAAGCCGCAGGAGTTTGCGGCTTTAGTGAAACATATTATTGAAAATGAATTTATTAACGGTGAAGTAATTCGCTTAGACGGCGCGCTACGCATGCAAGCAAAATAATTAACCAAAGCAGAGTAGACTGCGGGCAATTTTCTTGTTATTGATTGCAAATTTTCCGTTTGAAATTTGTTTTTTTAATAGTTCGATAGTATCTTGATTGCTCTCGGGAGCATCGAAAACGAGTTCTTTTATATCGTTGCGGGTAAGAAAAGGTGGGGTAATAGCCGAATTTAGTTGGTTGAACTTTTCTACAACGGGTGTACTTTTAACACTATCCATAGCAGCTCCCTTAATAAACCAGCTTAAATTTATATCATGATTTTTTTAACAAGTCACTGATTTGGAGTAACTAATGGGTAAAATTGTTAAATTTTTTTTGATAGGCGGCTACAGCTGCGCTCTATTTTCCGCCACACACAATCCCGAACAGTTTTTGACTTCCATCAAAGGATCAAAAAATGAAGGGCAGCAAATTGTTCAGCAGTTTTGCGCAACCTGTCATGCTGCAAAGCCTTTGATTGAGCTAGGAGCGCCTAAATGCGGAGTGCGCCAGGACTGGCAGTCTCGATTGCAACAAGGTTTGGCTTTGTTATTTAAACATACTGAAGAGGGCCTTGGTGCAATGCCGCCTCGAGGAGGCTGTTTTGAATGCACCGACGAACAGTTGCGCCTAGCCATAGCCGTATTGCTACCAAAAATACAAAAAGACCCCAAATAAAACAACAAGATAAAAAATTTTATTAAAAAAGCTAAACTTCTAGCCCAATTCTTCCGATAAAAAAGAAAAAGGGAGGAAAGAATTATGAAGAAGCTACTTGTAATGGTTCCAATTGCCGTACTTGTTACGGGCTGCGCCCGTATGGATAATTCTGTACCCGTTGTTGATGATCGAGGTAACACGCACTATACCGCGTCCTACACCGCCGATAGTAAAGGCAGTAACTATTTCCCTATGCAGCGAAAAGCCACGGGTAATAAAGTATTTGTTTTTGATCCAAAAGCCACAGCCTGGGCCGCGTATGACGCACAAGGAAACCGAGTGCAAACCGGCAGTGCGTCCGGCGGGAAAGATTTTTGCGAAGATATTGGGCGTGGTTGTCGTACTATAACCGGTACTTATCGAGTTTACTCGAAAAAAGGGGAGGACTGTACATCCAGCTTATACCCGATTGAAACAGGTGGTGGCGCTCGAATGCCTTATTGCATGCATTTTTCAGGAGGGTATTCTATCCACGCTGCGTATGAGGTTCCTAATTATAACGCCAGTCACGGTTGTGTTCGGGTGCTCCCGAGTGCGGCGAAATGGCTAAATGAAGACTTTATTGATGTTGGTACGACAGTTGTTGTGAAACCGTACTAGACTTATCAAGTTAGACTAGGTATTGCAAAGGCCACTTTTCTAACCTAGTCTAATTCAGAGGACACTTACCTGAATAATGGAGAAAATTATGATAAGACGGAGCTTGGGCGTAGTAACGATGTTAAGTATTATTTTTTCACCGCTTGCCTTCGCCGGTTCAGCTGCAGGACTTTGGAAAACAATAGACGATAAAACAGGAAAACCGAAAGCAATTGTACGAATAGCGGATAAAAACAACACTTTAAGCGCTAACATTGTTCGTGTTTTTCCAGCTCCTGGTAATGAAAAAATTTGCAGTAAATGTCCTGGCGCTCAGAAAAATAAGCCTTTCATTGGGTTGCAATTTGCTTGGGGCTTAAAAAATGTTGGTGAGAATGAATGGGCCAATGGGCAAATAATGGATCCTAAGACTGGTAAAATATACCGCGCTAAGATGACTCTTAAAGGCGATAAACTTTATGTGCGTGGGTATATAGGGTTGTCTATATTAGGACGCACGCAAACTTGGATTCGCGCGTAACCATTATTTAAATCGCCCACAATCGTGGGCTTTTTTTGTTTTAAGTATTACAATAAACAACTTTTATATATTTTGATCTATTCTTATGGCTGAGCTTAAAGAGCGACATCACCAATCCAGTGATTTACTAAAGCGTCCCCCCCACTCCTTTGAAGCGGAGCAATCAATTCTTGGCGGATTGATGTTGGATAATCAATCGTGGGATAAAGTATCCACGAAACTCTGCGAGGCGGATTTTTACCGTACGGAACACCGAACTTTATTTAAAGCTATTGTCGACCTTGTAAAGCGGAGCCAACCGTTCGATGTAGTGACCTTATTGGATAATCTCAAATCTAACAACGACTTGGACGCGGCAGGCGGCGAGACCTATCTGTTTGAAATTGCAAACAATACCCCAAGTGTTGCGAATGTTACAGCCTACGCTGATATTGTTCGAGAAAAATCAGTGCAGCGCCAACTTATTTTCATTGCTAGTGAAATTGCTGACTCGGCGTACAATCCCGCCGGTCGCGAGGTAGCCGAACTTTTGGATTTGGCTGAAACAAAAGTATTTGCTATCGCAGAACAAACGGCTACAGATGGCGGACCAGAATCAATTAAGTCCATACTAGTGCGTGCGGTTGAAAAAATAGATGAACTGTATCAAAACGGTGACGCATTAACGGGGCTTGCGACCGGGCTCTCAGATTTAGATGCGAAAACCTCAGGCCTGCAACCCTCCGATTTGATTATTGTGGCCGGCCGTCCTTCAATGGGTAAAACTACATTAGTAATGAATATGGCTGAGCACGCAGCTATTAAAGGCGGCAAGCCTGTGCTCGTATTTTCTATGGAAATGCCAGCGGATTCATTAGCAATGCGGATGATGTCCTCTTTAGGCCGGATTGATCAACACCATATACGAACAGGAAAATTAACCGACGACGATTGGCCAAGAGTAACCTCAGCCGTGCACATGCTTTCTGAGGCACCATTATTTATAGACGACAGTGCTGGCTTGTCCCCTGCTGAAATGCGTGCGCGTGCGCGTCGTCTAGCAAAAGAGCATGGTCAATTAGGTTTAGTAGTAGTTGATTACCTGCAATTGATGAAAGTACCAGGATTTAGGGCGGAGAATCGAACAGCGGAAATTTCAGAAATTTCACGCAGTTTAAAATCTTTAGCGAAAGAGCTAAAAGTTCCAGTAGTAGCCTTATCTCAGTTAAATCGAAGTCTTGAGCAACGGCAAGATAAACGCCCAGTTATGTCTGATTTACGCGAATCAGGAGCGATTGAGCAAGACGCTGATTTAATATGTTTTATCTATCGGGATGAAGTGTATAACGAGAACAGTCCTGATGCTGGAACCGCTGAAATAATTATTGCTAAGCAGAGAAATGGACCAATCGGTAAGGTAAAAGTTTCATTTTTAGGTAAATACACACGTTTTGAAGATTTAGCTTTTAATGGGTACCAAGAACTGGAGTGATAATGAACACTCGACCAACACGAATAATTATTGATAAGGAAGCCTTATCTCATAATATAGTGCAAATAAAAAAATGCACCCAGCAACAAATTATAGCTATGGTGAAAGCTAATGCATACGGATGCGGGATAGCGGCCATTATACCTACTTTAATTGGCCAAGTAGCGGCCTTTGGTGTGGCAAGTCTTGCAGAGGCCTTGGCCGTAAGAGAACTGGATGCTAAAACCCCGTGCATTTTATTTCAAGGTATTTTCTGTGACGCAGAGCTAGCGGTTTTGGTGGACAAAAATTTAGAGTCTGTTGTTCATCAACGCAATCAACTGCAGTGGATTTTGGCATCGCCACTAAAAAAACCAATAAAGGTTTGGGTAAAAGTTGATACGGGTATGCACCGTTTGGGATTTAATCCATCGGAGGTTCCAGCGGTCGTCTCGGCTCTTAGCAAATGCCCATGGGTACAAAAACCAATCGGATTAATCACCCATTTCGCTAATGCGGATGACGCGAGTTTAGTGGCAACACATTTACAACGTGCGTTGTTCGCATCTATAAATACCGGTGATGAATATACGATTAAAAGTGCGGCGAACTCAGCGGCTCTACTCCAATGCCCGGCAAGTCATTTTGATGCAGTACGACCGGGAATTATTATCTATGGTGTTTCACCTTTTGCCAGTAAAACAGGTAAAGATCTCGGTTTAAAACCCGTGATGCAGTTTATCTCTGCGGTTTCTGCGATTCACCATTACCCTGCTGGAAGCAAAATAGGATACGGTGGCACTCATACCTTAGAACAAGACTCAATTGTAGGCATTGTTCCGGTCGGGTATGGTGATGGTTATCCTCGTCACGTTTCAAACGGAGTCGTCCGTATTAATAACGGCTTTGCCCCCATTGTCGGCACTATCTGTATGGATATGTTGACTGTAGATTTAAGCCGGGTAAAAGATGCAAAAATTGGTACTAAAGTGGAGCTTTGGGGTGCAGGGATTCCTGTTGAGCGCGTTGCGGCGTCTGCTAAAACAATAGCCTACGAATTATTATGCCAAGTCACAACACGCGGTCGTGGAATCGATTATAGTCTTATTTCTGCTACGCCCTTTATGTAGAAGAAATGGAGCCTTATCGGATGATTTTTGAATCATCTCACTCCGAGTTTGACGTGATAAGGAGCCAAAGCTTACAAGAATTTTGCACTTTATAAGTCACTAAACAAGCAATTGTAACCATGCAGATTATAGTTGTTGTCGAACGGTAGCGAACTTGCTAAAATAGTGTTTTATTGAACAATAAAGGTACTTTTTAATGAAAAAAATAGCGCTAGTTGTTGCTGCTCTTGCCGTAGTTCTCACCGGTTGTCAAGGTGTTAGCAATGAGGGTGTTGGCGGTCTTACAGGCGGTGTGGTGGGTGGATTAATCGGCAGTCAGTTTGGTGGTGGTTCAGGAAAAGTTGCCGCCGCCGCCGGTGGGGCCCTTCTCGGTGCCTACCTTGGTGGTAATATTGGAAAAAGCATGGACAAGGTTGATCGCTTAGAAGTGCAGCATGCCTTAGAAACAGCGCCTGTTGGCAAAGTGGTATCTTGGAAAAATCCCGATACCGGTAACGCCTATCAAGTGAAGCCTACAAAAACTTATTATGCGAACAGCCAACCGTGCCGCGAATACACAACGCACGCCAATATTGGTGGTAAAAGCCAGGAAATTTATGGAAAGGCTTGTCGGCAAGCTGATGGTTCGTGGAAGGTTGCAAGTTAAGTAAGAGAAAAGTATGGTTGAAATTTTATCCAGAGCGCAGTTTGGATTTAGTATTGGATTTCACATTTTGTTTCCAACCCTAAATTTAGGGTTAGCACTTTTTTTAGTGATTATGGAAGGAATGTGGCTTAAAACTCACAATGAAAACTACCTCAAACTTTGTAAGTTTTGGACAAAAATATTTGCCCTTACATTTGGTATGGGTGTTGTATCGGGAATTGTTTTAGCCTACCAGATAGGAACTAATTTTGGCCCCTTTATTACCAAGTTTGGCAATGTGCTGGGAGCCTTATTTGCTTACGAAACCTTAACCGCCTTTTTTTTAGAGGCGGGGTTTTTAGGTGTAATGCTGTTTGGTTGGTCTAAAGTGCCTGCAAAATTACACTTTTTAGCGACCCTGCTTGTGGCTATAGGGACTACTATTTCGGCATTTTGGATAATGTCTGCTAATTCCTGGATGCAAACACCAAGTGGCTATCACTTAATCGATGGTAAATATATAGTCGACAATTGGTACGACGTTGTTTTTAACCCCTCATTCATTCCTCGGTTTATACATATGCTATTGGCGTCCTACGTCACGAGCTGTTTTTTTGTTGCGGCGGTATCAGGTTACTTTTTAATTAAGAAAAAAAATACGGATTTTGCTAAAATTTCTCTATCGTTCGCTATGTGGGCGGCATTAATTATAGTACCCCTGCAAATTGTGGTCGGGGATGTGGTTGGGCTAATAATTCACCATCATCAACCGGTTAAAACCGCAGCTATTGAAGGATTATGGCAAACGCAAAAGGGCGCGCCGCTCGTTCTTTTTGCGTGGCCTTCTCAAGACAGCCAACAAAATTTTTACACAGTATCAATTCCGAAACTAGCAAGTTTTATCAATACGCATACATGGGACGGTGAGCTGCAAGGGTTAGATTCTGTACCGGCATCTGCGCAACCGCGCGTTGCTGCTGTGTTCTTTAATTTTCGTATTATGGTAGGCATAGGCTTGCTTTTTTTAGCGGTCGCTTTGTGGGCGTTGTATTTACGATGGCGCAATGTTTTATACACACACAAATATTTTCATAGACTTTGCATAGTATTAGCGCCATTAGGGTTTGTTGCGAGTATTGCTGGATGGTTAACCGCTGAAATTGGACGACAACCTTGGGTTGTTTATAACCTTATGTTAACTAAAAACGCGCTTTCCGCCATCGGAAAAGAAGAAGTGATTATTTCGTTTACTTTAATTGCTCTAGCCTATGGCGTAGTCTTTAGCTTTTATCTGTATTATTTATTTAAATTGATTGTTAAAAATGATGTCGCTCCAGAAAAAGCTACAGTTGAGCATCTGCCATTCCAATATATGTCTGATCAGTCTGAGAAATAATACTATGCTGCCATTTTTTTTCGCAAGTTTGCTTGCTTTTATAGTCCTGATGTATGTAATACTGGATGGCTTTGACCTGGGGTTGGGCATTTTATTTCCGTTTACGACCAGCGAAAAGGAGCGGAATATTATGATGAATTCTGTCGCTCCTGTTTGGGATGGCAATGAAACCTGGTTGGTGTTTGGAGGGGCGATGCTCTATGGTGCCTTTCCATCCGCGTACGGACTTTTACTACCAATTTTGTATATGCCAATTATGCTGATGCTGATCGCATTAATTTTCAGAGGGGTAAGCTTTGAGTTTCGCTTCAAAGCCGATACATCTAAAGCTCTATGGAATTGGATTTTTTCAATAAGTTCCGTAACAGCAACTTTTTTTCAAGGGATAATACTTGGTTGTATGGTTCAGGGTTTCCCCCCTTCAAAAATACCCGATATCGTTAATACAACTTTGTGGCTTACACCATTCAGTTTGCTCACTGGCATCGCATTAGTGTGTGGCTATGGATTGTTAGGGGCTACATGGCTAATTTATAGATGCGAAGGAAAGCTACAAAAAAAGATGGTGCATTTTGCCAAAGGCTTATTGGTATTAGTTAGTCTTTTCTTGGTTTTTGTAAGCATCTGGACGCCTTTGCACAGTACGGAAATTTTCAATCGCTGGTATAGTTTTCCGAATATTCTATTGCTTACACCGCTACCACTTACCACCGCATTTATGATTGCCTACACCTGGAAGCATTTATCAACACTGCATGAATTGAAGCCATTTTTAAGTAGTATTGCTATTTTTTTATGCGCGTATATCGGTATAGCTATCAGCGTTTATCCCTATCTTGTACCCCACCAAATGACGTTTTGGGACGCGGCCGCTCCTAACTCTACTTTGCGTTTTATATTTATTGGGGTCGTTGTTATGCTACCAATCTTGCTTGCTTACACGCTGTACTCCTATTATATTTTTCGAGGCAAGGTCGAAAGTGACATTCATTAAAGTCGCAGCTATAAATTATAGCGCAGTAATAATCAATGATTGGTTCAATCGTAAGATGTGGTATCCTTTGGGAATTATCATTTTCCAGCTAGCTTATACGGTTAATTTTTGTTAAGGCAATCTACCTATGCACGAAGATTTTGTTTTTTATACCCTATTTTTAATTTTTGCTGGAGCAGCGGTTTTATCGACGCTTGTTCTCTATACAAAACAATCGCTATTAGTCGCCTATATTATGTTAGGTGCTATTGTTGGTCCGTGGGGTTTGAAGCTCGTTTCTGATATTTCGACAATTCAAAAAGTTGGTGAAATGGGGATTGTATTTCTACTATTCCTACTTGGACTGCATCTTCAGCCGCAAAACCTAATTCATATGATTCGTAAAATTACTTGGATTGCTCTAGCAAGTTCGGCAATATTTGCCCTAATAGCTTACGCGGTAGGCCGCGGCTTTGGTTTGGGTGTAACGGAGTCGGCCATATTAGGTGCGTCTATGATGTTTTCAAGCACGATAATTGGCTTAAAATTGCTTCCCACTACCATCTTGCATCATCAACACACTGGGGAAGTAATGATTAGTGTGCTCTTGATGCAGGACGTTATAGCTATTGTCGTGTTAATTCTTATCAACGGTATGCAAACAGATGGCTTTGCGATTAATGACTTACTCATGGTAGGCGTTACTCTACCCTTACTAACCGTATTTGCGTTCGCTGTTGAGCGCTATGTTTTGGTAAAATTGTTGGCGCGATTTGATAGAACGCAGGAGTACGTGTTCTTACTTTCGATTGGTTGGTGTTTGGGAATGTCGGTTATCGCACAAAAAGTAGGCTTATCAGAAGATATCGGTGCTTTTGTAGCGGGTGTGGCGCTTGCTTCCAGCCCTATTTCTTTGTATATAGCTGAAAGCTTAAAACCTCTGCGTGACTTCTTCTTAGTTATGTTTTTCTTCTCTATTGGCGCAACTTTTAATTTTCATTACGCAGCCCAGGTCATGGTTCCCGCATGTATTTTAGCCGGACTTGTTTTATTAATTAAACCCTTCCTGTTTCAATACTTATTAACGCGTTCGGGTGAAAAAAAGGCTGTTGCTAAGGAAGTTGGTTTTCGGCTTGGGCAGGCGAGTGAGTTTTCTTTACTGGTTGCAAGTATTGCACTAAGTACGAATTTAATATCTGATGTAGGGTCCAATTTAATTCAAGCAACGACAATATTAACTTTCATAGTTTCTTCATATTTGGTAGTTTTAAAATACCCTACACCAATTGCATTATCGGATAAAATGCGGAAGGATTAGTCATGAACTTAGTAATTATTGCTCTATGCTTACTCAGCGAACGATTTTTAGTGCACAGTATTGCCGTGCAGCGATTTAGATGGTTTCCCGATTATGTGAACACACTGTGCCGCAAGCTTTCCATTAGTGATTCTGAAAATTCTGATTATTTAATCAGTGCGTTGGTAATATTACCAATTGTTTTGTTGGTAAGCCTAATAGTGTATTGTACTCGCTTACTATTATTTGGATTTTTAGAGTTTTTTATTAGGCTAGCATTATTTTATTACTGCTTGGGACCTAATAATGTTTTTTTTCCGCTAACGTCGTTGGATAAGGCGGACGTCAAGGATGGGCAATCGCCAGTTAATTATTATTTTAGTCGAATTAACGCACAATTATTTGCAGTTATTTTTTGGTTTATAATTACAGGCCCCATCGGGCTTGTGTTGTATCGCCTACTAAGCTTATGCGCTGAAAATCCTAGGACCCGAAGAGCAATTTCGCCGCTACTAATGTATGTGGATTGGACGACTGCGCGAATTACGGCTTTGTTTTATCTATTAGCAGGCAACTTTCAGCAAGGATTGTCGTTGTATACTAAACTGTTTTTAACGTCGCCTGTGAATAATTCTGTAATGTTAAGTTCTAGTGGAAATTTAGCCGCGCGTTCTGACAAAGACTCGGAAGTATCCCTTATTACGGCTCAAGTCCTTGTAGAGCACGCTTTAATTTTATTTGTGGTCTTAATCGCATTACTAACAATAATTGCATGGCTCTAGCGCAATGCACTTGCTTCTTAAATAAAGAGTTCCTATGAAAAAAATTAGTTATTTTGTTCTTTTATTTTCTTTTGTGCTCTTGTTTGGCTGCGCAAAAAATACTAAAATTCCCGAAAAACCACCCACTTGTTTAAGTATATGCCAGCAATACTTCAATCAGTGTACGATTAACTGTCGTAACAATTGCAAAGATTGTACCGCCGAGTCAAAGGCCAAAGCGGCAGAGCATTTTCGATACTATTTACACGAACAATACGTTCAGGGAGTAGCAGTAACTCGTAATTTGCAATCGTATCGTGATCCTTTACAATGCCGCAAAGTCACTTGTAACTGCGCTGCTGATATTAAAAATTGTCGACAGGGCTGTTCTAATTTAACCCATTAATTAGGTTGTACTATTAAGTTTTTCTGAGGATTAAACATGGCGCATGAAAAAACAGATATTGATCCAATTGAAACGCGAGAATGGCTTGATGCTTTACAAGCCGTTTATGTTCATGATGGTGCTGAGCGCGTAGCGTATTTACTTCAAGAGTTGCTTAATCAAGCAAACAATGAAGGTGTTAAAATCAGAGACGCGATGCACAGTCCTTATCGTAATTCAATCAAAGTGCATGAAGAAAATTTAATGCCGCCCGACGAAGGTATGGTTAAGCGTATTTTAGCTTTAATCCGTTGGAATGCCGTGGCGATGGTTTTACGTGCTGGTAATCAAGCGCCAGAATTGGGCGGTCATATAGCCTCTTATGCTTCTGCGGCCATTTTGTACGAAGTTGGTTTTAATTATTTTTTTAAAGGCTCTGAAGGGCGTCAAGGCAGTGACTTGATTTATTTTCAAGGGCATTCAGCGCCAGGTATCTATGCGCGCGCCTTTTTAGAAGGGCGTTTATCGGAGCAACAACTGGCTAATTTTCGTCAAGAAGTTGAGGCAGACGGCCTTTCGTCTTACCCACACCCGTGGTTAATGGGTGATTTTTGGCAGTTCCCAACCGTGTCAATGGGTCTAGGTCCATTGCAAGCAATTTATCAGGCTCGGTTTTTAAAATACTTGGAAAATAGGAATCTCGTCCCCTCAGAAGATCGCAAAGTCTGGGCTTTTCTTGGTGATGGGGAAATGGATGAGCCAGAATCAGTAGGAGCCCTTTCAATTGCTGCACGCGAAAAGCTCGACAACTTAATATTTGTTGTCAATTGTAATTTGCAGCGCTTAGATGGTCCCGTTCGTGGTAACGGTAAAATTATTAATGAGTTGGAGGGTGTTTTTCGCGGGGCAGGTTGGAATGTACTAAAAGTAGTTTGGGGTGGGCGTTGGGATAACTTATTTGCTCGCGATGCAACCGGTATTATGCAAAAACGAATGGAAGAGTGTTTGGATGGTGATTATCAAGCGTATAAGGCTAATAATGGAGCCTATGTGCGAGAGCATTTTTTTGGTCAATATCCCGAGTTAAAAAAATTAGTAGAAAATTACTCGGATGAAGAAATTTGGCGTTTAAATCGTGGCGGCCATGATCCACAAAAAGTATTTGCAGCCTATGCACAAGCCGTTGCAGGCAATGGCGCCCCTACTGTTATTCTTGCTAAAACTATCAAAGGCTATGGAATGGGAGCTGCTGGTGAAGGGCAGAATATAACCCACCAGCAGAAAAAAATGTCCATTGAGCATTTGCGTGCTTTTCGCGACCGATTCAGTATCCCAATCAGCGATGATAAAATTTCGGAGATTCCTTTTTACAGACCGGAGGAGAGCAGTCCAGAGATTCAGTTTTTGCAAAAACAACGGCAGCAATTAGGAGGCTATTTACCAACCCGTAGCACAAAATTTACTCCACTTGAGATTCCTGAGCTCTCTGCCTTTGCGGCCATTACCAAAAGTTCTGGTGACAGAGAAATATCGACAACGATGGCGTTTGTTCGCATTTTATCAGTGTTGTTAAAAGATAAAAATTTAGGACCTAAAATTGTTCCTATTGTACCGGACGAGTGCCGTACTTTTGGTATGGAAGGCTTATTTCGACAAATAGGCATTTACTCTCCGGTAGGGCAGTTGTATACGCCGGTCGATCACGAGCAAATAATGTACTATCGTGAAGCGCGAGATGGTCAGATACTTGAAGAAGGTATTAATGAGGCGGGGGCTTTTTGTTCATGGATGGCTGCGGCTACTTCTTATAGCAACAACAAACTCCCAATGATTCCGTTTTATATCTATTACTCAATGTTTGGTTTTCAACGAATAGGAGACCTAGCATGGGCTGCAGGTGACATGCAAGCACGTGGTTTTCTGTTAGGCGGAACTGCGGGTAGAACAACTTTAGCCGGAGAGGGTTTACAACACCAAGACGGTCATAGCCATATTCTGGCGTCAACCATTCCTAACTGCGTAACCTACGACCCGACTTACGCCTATGAACTTGCGGTAATTATTCAAGATGGCATGCGAAGAATGTTTGTTGAACAAGAAAACATTTTTTATTACTTAACGGTGATGAATGAAAATTATAAACATCCGGATTTGCCTGAGGGTAGTGAGGGTGGGATTCTTAAAGGAATGTATAAGTTGCAGACGGTTGATAAGCCGAACACAGCACACGTTCAGTTATTAGGTTCTGGAACTATACTTCGAGAAGTAATCGAAGCCGCGCGATTGTTGCAAGAAGACTTCAATGTAACGGCCGATATTTGGAGTGTCACGAGTTTCAATGAGCTACGCCGTGATGGACTAGCCTGTGAGCGTGCTAACCGGATGAATTACGATGATAAACCACAAATTAGTTTTGTTGAGCAGCAGTTAAATGGGTGTGTTGGGCCGGTTATTGCAGCAACCGATTATATGCGTATTTACGCGGAGCAAATACGTCAATTTATACCGGCTAACTATACGACCCTTGGTACAGACGGCTACGGACGCAGCGATACTCGTAAAAAATTACGCCACTTTTTTGAAGTAGATGCGAAATATGTGGTTTTGGCAACCCTTGAGGCTTTGGTTAAAGAGCACGCTATGCCTAAGTCTGTTATTGCTGATGCTGTAAAACGCTATGGTATTGATTTAAAAAAACCCGATCCGGTAACTCAATGATTGTTAGAGGAAAAAAATGGCTGATACTACAATAATTATTCCTGACATCGGCGGTGCAACCGCGGTTGACGTAATTGAAATAATGGTTAAGGCAGGTGATTCAATTGAAAAAGACACCCCTTTAATTACATTAGAGTCCGATAAAGCGAGTATGGAAATTCCATCTACGGCGATTGGTACTGTTAAAGAAATCAAGCTCAAAATAGGAGATAAGGTGTCAGAGGGTGATATCGTATTGATATTGGAAACTGAGACCGCAGAACAAAATCCGTCTGAGTCAACCGTGTTAGCAGAGGAAACAGCTTCATCCCCACCAGCCGATAATTCCACGTCTACCAAGCCGTCAACTAAAAAGGAACCGTCTGTGCGTTCTGAATTGGTAAAAATACCTGATATTGGTGGTGCTACCGATGTAGAAGTTATCGAAATTAGTGTTAAAAAAGGCGATTCTGTTGAAAAAGATCAATCGCTTCTTACTTTAGAGGGCGATAAAGCAACAATGGATATTCCGTCGCCGTTTTCAGGGGTTATTGAAGATGTCCGTATTGCGATTGGGGATAAAGTTGCTGAGGGCTCGCCATTGCTGACCATGCGCGTTGAATCTATCGCTGAAGAAAGTATTACCCCTAATAAAGCCGATGAAAAAGACTCAGAAGAACCACCCGTACAAGAGGGCCGTTTAGCCTCAACTAAATCCATTGTACCCACTGCGGTAGCGTGTGCTACGGACAACAATCCTGCCCATCTTGTCGCCGCTGGACCAGCAGTAAGGCGTATAGCTCATGAATTAGGTATTGAGCTTCAAAAAGTAAAGGGTAGCGGCCGGAAAAACAGAATAACTAAAGACGATATTACCAGCTACGTTAAAAATAAACTATCAGCAACCAACAACGATAGCGGCAGCGGATTAAAAATCACTTCGGCACCGATTGTTGACTTTACCCGCTTTGGTGATATATCAAGTGTTCCTTTAAATAAAATTAAACGATTAACCGCTATTAATGTGCATCGTTCCTGGGTGACAATTCCCCACGTTACGCAATTTGATGAAGCGGATATTACCGACCTAGAACTGTTCAGAAAATCGGAACAGAATCGGCGAGATTGCGAGATTAAGCTCACCGTACTCGCGTTTGTAACGAAGGCGATAAGCAAGGCTTTAATGACTTTCCCGCAATTTAACGCATCCTTAGATGCAAGCGGCGAAAATTTGATATTTAAAAATTATTTTAATATCGGTATTGCTGTCGAAACGCCAAATGGGTTAGTAGTTCCCGTAATCAAAAATGTAAACACGCTTTCGGTGTTAGAAATTGCTGCAGAAATGAGTCGGCTGAGTAATACTGCCCGAAATAAAGGACTTACACCTGCTGAAATGAGTGGTGGTTGTTTTACAATTTCCAGTTTAGGCGGAATTGGTGGCACGGCTTTTACACCTATTGTAAATAGCCCGGAAGTGGCTATTTTAGGATTATCGCGTGCGCGTATGCAACCGGTATACGATGGACATGCTTTTGTACCACGCCTGCTATTACCGCTATCGCTTTCCTACGATCACAGAGTTATAGATGGGGCAGAAGCGGCGCGGTTTACCCGATATATTGCGGATCTAATTGCCGATGTTCGTCGGCTCTTATTATAAAATTTTACGAGGTTAGTATGAGTAATCAACAAAAAAACATTAAAGCGGATGTGGTTGTAATTGGCTCCGGGCCAGGAGGATATACAGCAGCTTTTCGTGCTGCGGATTTGATGGGTGATTCTGGAAAAAAAATTGTTCTTGTAGAGCGTTTTCAAACTTTGGGTGGCGTCTGTCTTAATGTTGGATGTATTCCTTCTAAAGCCTTGCTGCATATCGCTAAAGTGGTAGATGAAGCACAGCATGTTGAGGACCAAGGGGTAACTTTTGGTAAGCCAACATTTAACCGTGAAAAAATTGTAAGCTGGAAAGACAGTGTTTTAAACAAATTAACCGGTGGTTTAAAGCTGTTAGCAAAACAACGTAAAGTAGAATTGGTGACGGGCTTTGCTAAATTCAGTAGTTCACACCAGTTAATTGTTGATAACAATGACGAACAAACAACCATTGATTTCACTAATGCGATTATTGCCGTAGGTAGTGCGTCCATTAACTTGCCGTTTATACCTGAAGACCCGCGAATATTTAGCTCAACTGGCGCCTTAAGACTTGCTGATATAAAAGGCGATTTATTAGTGCTGGGTGGAGGGATTATCGGCTTGGAAATGGCGACCGTATACGCGGCATTAGGGGTCAAAGTTACCGTTGTTGAGTTTATGGATCAATTAATTCCGGGTGCTGATAGTGATTTGGTGAACGTTATTCATAAACAAATGAAAAAAAAGGGCGTTACTTTTTTGTTAAAAACAAAGGTTACGGCTGTAGATGCTCAAAAAGACGGGATTTACGTAACAATGGAAGGCGCGCATAAAACAGATAAGCCCTTATGCTTTGCGCAAGTTTTGGTAGCAGTTGGTCGTAAATCTAATGGTGGTGATATTGATTGTGAAAAAGCGGGTGTAGCAGTTGATGAGCGTGGTTTTATTGCAGTCGATAATCAAATGCGAACTAATGTTGCGCATATTTTTGCTATTGGTGATGTGATTGGACAACCTATGTTAGCGCACAAGGCTATGCCAGAAGGCCGTGTGGCGGCGGAAGTTATCTCAGGTTTAAAGCATTTTTTTGAACCAAAATGCATTCCAAACGTTGCCTACACCGACCCTGAACTTGCCTGGGTTGGCTTAACTGAAAAAGAAGCCAAAGAAAAAAATATTGATCATGAAAAAGCGGTGTTCCCATGGATGGCAAGTGGGCGGGCTTTGAGCATGGCGCGTGAGGAGGGGTTAACGAAACTGTTATTTTGCCCTAAATCAAAACGACTTTTAGGCGCCGGAATTGTGGGCGTGGGAGCTGGTGATCTTATTTCAGAAACAGCATTAGCTATTGAAATGGGTTGTGATGTTGAAGATATTGCGTTAACGATACATCCTCATCCTACGTTGTCTGAGTCTGTAGCCTTAGCATCGGAAATTTTTGAAGGGTCAATAACGGATCTTTATCTGCCTAAAAAGAAAAAGTAATAATTAGGATTCTGTGGCAAAAATAATACGCGCGTGAGACAGAATTATTATCGGCGCACTTATTACTACTTTACCTTCTCTCAGAAGAGGAGGTAAATATTAGTGATAATGAAGATATTAACGACGATTATTTGGCTGATTTGCTAACATTTATTTTATGGTATTAAAAAATTCCTCAATGGGAAGACTGCATTATCGAACTCTCATTGATAATAGAAGCGTATCTTGCAGCAAGGCTATCAGCGACATATAGATTGAGTTAATAGCCTATTTTTTCCATTATTTACGCTTATAACAAAATATTTGCGTTGTTGGTTTTAAACGACAGGGAAGTTGTTTAAACCAATTTTAAGTGTTGTTGGTTGAAAATGGCGATTTTTCTGTTCGCCATTCTAAGCTGTAAGTTTTTATGCGCTGTAAAAAAACAGCTGGTGCTATTTTATTTGCAAAAGCTGATTAACGTGTTCAATTGCCGTGTAATTATTTTTATGAGCGTGGGTAAGATAACTACCAAAAGCTATTAGGCCGATAAATCCAAATGCGACTAAAAGCGCCATAAATATATTCACAATCTTGACGCTATTTAGCCATGCGTCGCTTTTTTCAAAAATAGAGAAAGAATACCCTAGGTAGTAAAAAAATAACACGGTTGTATAGAAAAAAAACAGATAATAATTGAGATCAGCTAGATTTTCTAGAAGCAGTCCAATGCTGTGCAAAACAACCAAAAAAGCATACCCTGTACTAAGTATAAAAAGCAGGTAAAGAGCTTTAGTGAACAATTGGCTAAACGGACTTTGCGCATGTCCATTTTGAAATACCCCATTAAACAATACAATGTTAAGGATATTTAGAATAATAAAAATTACCCACACGTTCGGAGGAATAGGGTGGGGCGCAAAGGGATAGGCAGTGTAAAATAAGATTGTAATGGTGGCCGAAAGTGGTAATAAAAATGAGCAACGAGCAATAATTTGTTCTAAAAATTTCTCGAAATTTTTGATTATTGAAAAACGATTAATTGCTAAACCAAAAGTTAGCGGCGGTACAATACACCAAAAAAATTTATTGTTAATTAAGCCGGATAACGGCAGGTGTGTATACGAAAAAATAAACACAGCCAATTCAAACAGCGCCATGACATAAATAGTATGCAATATTCCGGCGCTAAAACTGTATATTAAGTCCCAGGATTGCTTGTGTAAGCTGTAGTAGGAAAGAATAAATTTTTCTTCAGTTATAAACGATGCGTAAAATGAAAGTAAGATATACATCGCAATTAATAGCTGTAACCCTAAAACTGCTGATGAATGACTAAATGTGTTAGTCAACAATAGAAAGGTACACAATCCTAGCAACGTCGCTAAAGCCAGTAGCATTAAATAACCCGCAACTAAAAACCCGCGAACAGGTCTTTTTAATTGCAGTACTGTACCGGTAAAAATTATCATCACTACAACAACAAACGTAAAAAAAGATTGTTGTTGTGGAAAAATTGGAATGGAGTAAAGGCATAATCCTTCGACCAATCCAATCAGTGGCGCGGCTTTTAGGTTATGAAAAAAAATAGCACGCATAAAAAAATCCTTTTAGAAGCTGGTTAATTACAAGATATGTATTTAATCTAGATTATAGTCTTAATTTTTTTCAGAAATGGTATAAAACATAATGCGATTAAAAATGCCACTTCATACATGCCGGTCCACCCTAAGTAGTATTGTAAAAAAGCGGCAAATGGCCCAGATAACACTCTGGGTATACTTGCTACAGCAACGAGCAAGCATAATTGCGTGGCGGTATAATTTCTATTAACAGATTTCATAAACAAAGCAACTAGCGCGGTTGACCCCATACCCGCTGCAAAATTATCACAAGCTACAGCCACAGCGAGTAGCCAACAATTTTTACCGACAATTGCTAGTGCAATAAAAGTAAGATTGGTTGCGGCTTGAATGAGACCAAATATGAGCAGAGAGCGATACATAGTCCAGCGCATTAATAAAAATCCAGCAGTTAATCCGCCAATCAAAATCGCTGAAATACCTAAAATTTTATTAACATATCCTATTGTTTGTAATGAGAACCCAAGGCCTTGAATCAGAAAAGGCATGACAATTCCACTAGTGGTCGAAGTAAATGCTTCGCCTAATTTGTAAAAAAATATGAAAAATAAATAGGCAATAATATAAGGACGACGCCATAATTCTTTTAATGGCTCAACAAAAGAAAACAGCAAAGAATTGGTATTAGTAGCCGACCCAGCCGGCTCTTTAGTTACTAGTACAGTAATAGTCATCAACGCCATTAACAGACCCATTATGCGATAAGTAAGTACCCAACCAAAATTTTCTGCAATCACCAGCGCCAACCCTCCGGAAACTAGTAGCGCTACCCGATATCCTAACACGCCTATTGAGGCACCAATTCCATGTTCATTTTCTGGTAGATACTCAATACGATGCGCATCAATTACGGTATCTTGTGTTGCTGATAAGCACGCGAGAATCAGCGCAAAAACCCCTAAATGCAATGGGTGGCTTGGCGTAATCCAACCCATTATAAAAAAGCCAACTGTCAACCCCAGTTGCGTTGTAAAAATCCAGCTTCGTCTTTTACCCATTGAAAAAAGGCTAAATCTATCTGTTAATGGAGACCAAAATATTCGATAAAGATAAGGTAGTCCGATTAAACTTAGCAAACCAACCGTAAAAATTGATAGGTTTTTTTCAGAAAACCAAGCTTGGAGGGTTGTGGTTAATAAAGCGAGAGGAAGGCCAGACGAAAAGCCCAATAAAAAAATAATTATCAGACGTCGATTCATAAACTGATTCATAGCAAAGCCCAATCAGAAAGATTGGGCAATATTAACTAAGCGGCTGATTTTTTAACAGATATCAAGTGTACTTTAAAAATTAATGCTTCATTTGGACCAATAGGACCACCAACACTTCGTGGACCGTAAGCTAAATTAGCTGGCACAAAAATTTCCCATTTGGAACCGGCTGGCATTAATTGCAAAGCTTCAGTCCAACCTGGAATCACTTGTGAAACTTTAAATGATGCGGGTTTACCCGTTTTATCCGTGCTGTCAAAAATTTGGCCATCAATTAAAGTTCCTGTGTATTCAACAGTAACCGTATCTTCTTTAGAAGGCTTTGCACCATTGCCTTTTTCAATGATTTTGTACTGCAGTCCGCTTGGTAGGCTAACAACACCCGCTTTAGATTTATTATCCGCTAAAAAGGCTTCTCCTTTAGCTTTATTTTCATCCGATTTTTTAGAAAATTCGGCGTTGCGTTTTTCCATTAAATCTTTTTGAAATTTATTTAAAACGTCTTTCATTTGTTCGTCTGTTAATTGCAACTGCGAACCATTCATGCCATCTTCTAAACCCTTGGCCATGGCGATAGGACTAACTTCAATTCCTTGTTTTTTAAAGTTTTTACCTAAATCAGCACCAATACTGTAAGACAGTTTCTCACTGTCGCTATTTAAAGCAACTGGAGCAGATGCTGCAAAAGCAGTTGATATCGCCACGTTCAAAATAGCTGCGGCGGCTAATGTCATTTTCATAACCAATTCCCCTTTATTCTACGAAAACGTTGAAAAATTAATTGCATAAATCAAGCAAGGCATATTCTGCCTAATTTTCTTTAGAATTACTAGCGTCCACCTGTAATTATATTAATAGCAGAATGCGGGGTAGCTCTTGTTTGAACTAATGAATCTTATTGTGTACGTACGTTAATTATCAATAAGGGGACTGAAAACTAAGAAACAAAAGCTGTAGAAGCTTTTTTGGAGTAAGTTTAGCCCGCACATTTAGCCAGCAGCCGTTGCGGTACAACGAACGCTTTTGAGCCGCAATAATGATTAGTTTCGCGGATCATCAATAACAACTTTCGTTCCTCGCATACCTCCGCCTGGCACATCAATAAACTCCTCATTTAACCACCGAGCGTCTTCAGTAAATAATCGAACGCAACCATGACTTGCGCGATATCCCGGCACAGTATCGCTACCATGCAACGCGTATCCACGATAGAAATGCATGCAAAAAGGCATTTGAGCACCACCGTTATTACCGTCTGAACGACGTGGAAAGGCAGTAGAAACACACTCTATATCTTGTTTGCGAACAATACGGAACGAGCCGGGCGGGGTAAGGCATCCCGTTGAACCACCACGGCATTTAGTTGTTCCTGAGGAAATTGGTCCCCACCAAATTAATTCGCCCTGTTCATCGTATGCGCCCCACGCTAATTTATTTTGATTAACAAAAATTGTTTTTTCTCCACTAGGTTCAATAAAACGAGGGAAAGGAGAAACATCGTAAATTGTAAGACGGTCTAAATTTTTAGGAATGGCAATAATATACCCGGCTCGTAAGGCAATATTCATTCTATTAACACGCTTAACAATATCTCGGGCCTCAGCGTTAGGAAATAAATGTTCCCACGAGTCGCCTGCTTGTGTTTTTAAACAAAAATAATCCGCCTCATGACAAAATGCCTCGGCAAACCTTTTATCCGCATAACAAATTGAGCTGATAAATAATAACAATACAATCGACAATCGGCTCATAGTTTCTCCAATTGTAAGTTTCATAATAGTATAGCGGAAATTAGTTAATAAACTTTATAGCAGTTTATAATTAGTAGTAGCTCACAACTAAAATATATTAAAATTATCAGTGCTACGAACCGTGTAGCCACCGTTCCTGTTAATAATGTTTTTAGTCTAAAATCGGTCTATATTATGCTCGCAGAATGAGATGTTAATCTCATTAACGTAGTGCAATTTAATCAATACAGGGACATAATACTTTTTTAAAGATCGGGTTATGAAAGTTTTATATTAAGGATTGACGATGATTACAAGTCTCAAAGACTTATGCGAAGAATTGAAGCTACCAACTGCGGCTGCCGATGAATCACAGCTTATAGATTTGGAGGCATGGATCTATGAAAATATTTCGCGTGACATATTTTTTGAAGAAAGCGGGGGGTTTAAATATACCAGTTATTTAAGCTACGCGGAAAATTATTTAGATAAATTTTTAAAAAACATACCTTCTAGTCTTTCAGAAAAAATAGCCTGTTTTAATAACATGTCCACAATACAGTATGCATCCGAGCAAGGGTATCATTATTTTTTAGCAAATTTACCAACCATCGATGCAGAAGTAATTAATGAGTCAGATTCGCATGGTATGACCGCTTTGCATAACTCCGCTATTAAAGGATATTTAAACACCGTGCGGGTGCTTGTAGAAAAAGGCGCTAATATTAATCAAGCGAACGCTCAAAAACAATTGCCAATTCAATGCGCATTATTCGTTCCAATTTTACATTTAAATAGATTGATTCAACGCAAAGCTAAAATATTTTCCGAGCTTCTTCCGCTAACATCGAACGCGCTAAGTTTGCAAGATAACCATGGAGATACACTTCTTCATAAGTTGGCAAACAGCCCATTTCATGAAGCATTAGTCGATGTTGTAAATGCAGTGCCGCAGTTAGCTTTTGTAAAAAATAAAGCCTCACGTGCCCCTATTCACACGGCTATATTAAACTATCAACGACAAAACTGCGAAGTACTACTTGCCCTGGAAGGCGGTGCGACAATAACCGATGCTCATAAAGCCACGCCCTTGCATTATGCTGCTCAATATGGCGATGCCGTAATGATAGAATGTTGTTGCAAAATCACACGTATGAATCTCAACGATAAAGACCGTCAGGGAAATACGGCGTTATTGCTTGCGGCAGTTACGGGAAATTTGGAGACGCTGGTCGCCTTGATTAATAAAGGTGCAGACCCAAGTATTGTGAATAACGATGGGTTCTCAATTTTGCACATTTCAGTTAGGGCTAACAATAGTATTATGTCCGCGTGGTTGGTCGAAAATATCGGCGTTCGTTTAATAAACCTTAGAGATAATGCTGAGAGGATTCCTTTGTATTATGCAACAAAAAATAATAACAATTTAATTGAAAAGCTCTTATTAGATAATAGTAATCCTGATTAAATAATTAAAACTTATAGAGTTTTTATTGAGTTAATAATTGTACCAGTAATTATTTCAGGGCTTCGACGTGAAGCCCTGAAATAATTTTAATCCCGAACTAGCGCGCTCAGAATATATCCAACAAAACCCGCCACTAAAATTGAGGCCAAAGGTTTTTCTTTTACTTTTACGGCCAAGCCAGCAGAGTAGCTTTCTAAGGAACTTTGCGCGTCAGTAAATTTGCTTTTTCCGTCTTGAAACACGCAAGTCGCCATTTTTTTAGTTTCTGTAACCAATTGTGCGGCTGCTTCTGAAACATTACGGCTGTTGTAAGTATCCGATCCCAGTTCGTCGCTAATTTTGCTCATATCCATGTCAATGTTCTCCTTAAGTAAAATCCTCCTACTTAAGGATAGTAAATTTTTAGGTATTTAGAAGTGTTATTGCGTAAGAGTAATATTTTCAGCATTATGTTTTTTTAAAATATCCATGACAACGGGTACTGTTTCATTATCATGCACAGTTACCCATAATAAAAAACCCCCGTTTTTTTGTTGAAATTTTGTTTTATTAGCACTTATTCGCCTCACGTATTTCGAACAAATGAATCCAACGACGCCGCCAATTACTGCGCCTAAAAATCCAAAAATAATATTGTCTGCTAAAATGCGCACATCGCCAATAATGAATACACCAATCACTAGCCCAATGAAAAGTGGAATTGAAAATGAAAAACTAATTAACAAATTTCTATCGTCGCTTAAAAAAGGTTCTTTAGTGGGCGTTTGCTGATTATTTTGTAAATTCATGGAGTCAATTGTATTAACCCCAAAGGTATTAATAATTTTTTGAGGCGCATCTTGAACAGATATGTCGTGATGCGCGACCGCTTTCTCAGTTAATTTTTGAATAACTTTTTCAAGACGAGGTTCACTTCTAAAAAGAGCGGTGATTTTAGAGCTTGCTATAGGTTCCATATTATCTCCACAAGAATAAGCTGTTATGTTGCGTGGTAGGCATATTAATGTATACTAAATTGTGCTGCAATAGGTATCTTATAAGTGGCTTATGACATAACTTTGAGAGATGGATGAGATAGGAATCGTAGGAGAAAAACATGAGTGCTAAGAGTATAGTTAAAGCAAGTGCGATTGTAGGTGTTGAAGTAAAAAACATGGCCCGTGAAACGCTAGGAACTATTAATGAAATAGTTATTGACAAAGCATTTGGTAAAGTGAATTATTTAGTTCTTGATTTTGGTGGTTTTTTAGGTTTTGGTAACAAATTTTTTGCTATGCCTTGGCATCTGTTTACTTATGATAAAGCAGAAGATTGTTTTTTGGTTAATTTAGATAAAGAACGGCTTAGTGATGCACCAGGATTTGATAAAAACAAATGGCCTAATTTTGCCGACAGCAATATTATGGCGGTGATTGAAAAATATTATGAGTAATAGGGTTTATTTACAGGAGTTCCCATGTTAAAAAAAACATTATTATGCGGTGCCTTAGTCATAACAGCGCTCAACGCAATAGTAGTTAGTGCTGATAAGCAGGCGATTGTTGCACCGAACTTTGCTAGTGATTCTTCTATTGATAAAAAAGTGACGCATTTATTTAATAAATCCTTGGCATTGAAGGGTGCCCCGATTGCTATAAAAACATCCCATAATATAGTTTCGTTAAAGGGTAAAGTGGATACGGATAATCAATACGAGCAAGCCGTATATTTAGCAAATTCGGTGCATGGGGTAACTGAAGTAAATGCCGATGATTTGTTAGTTAAAGAAAGTAAGTCCCCGCTAGCCGACACATTTCTTACAGCAAAAGTTAAGGGTATTATTTTAAAAGAAAGTTTATTTGGCGATAAAGATGTAGAGTATTGGCCAATTAGCATTGAAACTAAAGACGGTGTTGTCCATATTATGGGTAAGGTTTCCAATGAAAAGCAGGCGAGTAATTTACAGCAATTAATAAAAAGTGTAAAAGGGGTTAAAGCAGTTGAATCGGCTTTAACTATAGATAATAATAAAACAGAGGCTTAGCATGAATAATTATAGCGATCCAATCAACCCAACTAATATGAATCCTGAAAGTCTAAAAAATAAAGCATCATCAATGCTTGAAGAGGGAAAACAGAAAATTGCCCATGCCTACGAAGAGGGTAAAGAAAAAGTTAATGGAGTGGTTCAGCACACCAAAGACGCCACTGTGGATTTTATAGCTGAAGGTAAACATAAGATAGCGCATGTTCAAGACAATGTTATGAAATATAACGATGAGCTAATTGAATTGGTTAAAGAAAAACCTTTAACGGCACTCTTGGTTGCTGGTGGACTTGGTTATTTCCTTTCTATGATGCTAAGTAAAAAATGAATTTTTTTCAGCATTTAGAAGGCTTAATAATTAATAAGGTTGAAGCGTTTAAAGGACTTTGGGCGCTCGTTAAACTTGAGGCTAAATTAGCTGGATTAAATTTTCTGCCTTTTTTAACTAATTTTGCACTGCTAATTGTTTTAAGCTTTTCTACGTGGTTAAGTTTAGAGGTTTTAATCGGTTATGAGGCAACATTTTTTTTCAACTCGTTATTGATAGGTATACTATCTACAGTCGGTTTTAATATAGTAGCATTTGCGTTATTGCTATTGCGTCTGAAGAAAAATATCAAGCGTATGAGTTTCGAAAAAACGCGTAGCTGTCTATCTAATACACCAATGAGAGGTGAGCATGAACTCCCAGAGCAGTCTGCTGGTAGCAATAGCTAACACTAAAATTCAAGTTAATAACGCACAAAATAAGCTATATACCCATAAAAATTATTTTGTAAATTTCATTGATAATAATCGGTTTTTATCTATGAGCGCATTAGCTGGTTTTTTTATAGTTGGTTGGTTTGGTGGGGGGAGAAGTAGTGCCCGTCATAAAGTTGTAAGTGTTGCAAAAACAAGTATGAATGCCTTGATGTTGGAAATAAAAAGAAGGTATTTATTTTAAATACTCAATTAAATCTAGGAGATAGATATGTTTAAATATTTAGTTGGATGGTTGGTCGGAATTCCAGTGAGTATTTTGGTACTTATCTGGATATTAGCCCGCGTGTTTTAATAATCGTTTAAAAATAAGGAACATTTAAAATGATAGATGATAAAACAGTTACTATTGATAGAAGCATGTACCCTTTGCATAGAAAAATATGTTGGAGTGCAATTTTAGTTGGTGCCGTTGTTGGTGTTGGCTTAAGTTTTTTATTAAATTTATTTGGTGTGGCTATAGGTCTAACGTCTTTTAGCATGTCGAGTGATGGGTCGGTAGTAATGGCTGTTGGTGGTATGATTGGGGTTGTAGTAGGTATAATTTCGTCCATGATGGCCGCAGGTTATGCAGCCGGCTACCTCGGACGTTGTTATTGCCCGAAACGCGATTTAGGTATTGTGTACGGTTTTACAACGTGGACAGTGGCCTTGTTAATGAGTGCTGTGATTACTGCGCATGTTGGTAATTATGTTACAGCATATACTCAAAATTTATCGCGCACCGTTGTTGTTACATCGGTTAATGATGCAAATGTAAACGATGTGGATGTTATTACTTCTCCGGCAGCTGAAAGCAATGCCAATGTAGTTAAATTATCTACCACACCAAACACTCTAGCTTGGTCTGCAATGATAGTCTTTGCACTGTTCTTTATATCAGCATTATCTTGCTGTGTAGGGGCGCACTGGGCAATGGTCTGTCGTAAGCACGATTTATAATTTTTAATTTAGCAGTATTTAATACGTGGGTTCACATTTTTATGTTGCTCACGTATTTTTTTTAAATAATTAAATTAATTTATTAACTATAATTTAGTTGGTTTACTACGCTATTTTATTGTTTAGAGGAGTTAATTGTGATTGTTTACCTGTATAAAAAATTCGAAATTTCCTACAATATTTCTAAAAAATCGACAGGAAATTTTGTTGCTCGTGGTTTTGCTAAGTGTCTGGATTCCCCAACTAATGAGCCAGCAACACCTTTCAATACAGAATTTCCCACTAAAGAGGGTGCTGAGCTTGAGATTAAAAAAATGATAGAAGAGTATGTAGAGTTTGAGTACAGTCAAATTAATTTTTAAAAAAAAACAAGTAAATACAAGTTGTTGTCTGTATTTTTTAAAGACATTTTAATTTATATATTTACACTGTGGTTTTTAAAGCTATAATGGTGCCTGGCGTATATTAAAATTAAAATAGAATTATTAAATGGTTTAGGGTAAATGAATTTAGTTATGACGAATGGATAAATTTTTGATTTAATAGTATACATCCTTTGAATTTAATTTTAGGATTTATAAATGGGTAAGAAGCATAATAAAATTGATGAAGGTGTCCGAACTCCAACTAATTTCCCAAGGCCCGTACCTATAGAGCTTATAGAGCCTATAGAGCCTAGAGCACCTAGACAAGAAAGAGCAACAAGGGATCCTTTGATAAATAGACGCAGAGGAGATAACGTACGTAGATGCTTGTTTCCAACTGTCCCAGCTGCAGCGATGGTTCCTGAGCAAAATTCGCCGATTCAACTCCCAAGACCTGTAGCTTTAGTGCCTAGAGCGCCTAGACAAGAAAGAGCAACAAGGGATCCTTTGATAAATAGACGCAGAGCAGATAACATACGTAGACGCTTGTTTCCGACTGTCCCAGCTGCAGCGATGGTTCCTGAGCACGATTTGCCAACTCAAGATCTTCCACAACCTCAGCAGATAGACCTTGGCGTACAAGAAGTACCAGGCGCTCCAACGTTTAATCGCACCGCATCATCTTTATTGCCTGCGCCAATACCTTTTGGTCTGTTTGCGACTACAAACCAAGGATCACTGCCCTCACTTAGAGGAAATTCTCCTGTGAATACTTCGCCAACTGCGGATGAGTCATCAGAGTCTGAAAAATCTTCATTTTCTTTAAAATAAGAGCTTAGCGGCTGCCATAATTTAAACGATTGTGGCAGCTAGCATTTGGCGTATGCTCTTCTAAAAAGCGTTTAAAAAATCTAAAGTCTTTAGCTATTTTTTCTTCGTTTCCAAAATACAGATTGTGAATTTCGTTGGTGGATTCCGAAAATAATTTTTTAGCCTGGTTCAACGCAACCATTAAACGCACCATTAAATCATTCCTCATTTCTTTATCCGAAATTTTTTGCATTAAGCCAAAACATGTATTGACGAATAAGATATAGCCGGCTGCTTTGTGTGAATCTGTAGTTGCTAGAGCAATTCCCAATATTTCGCTCAGTAAATCGCTATCAATAGCTAAGCAAGGGTTAGGAATTGCAGCTATTTTTTTTGTAAGCCAAAGTTGGGTGCAATGCAGTGATTGATAACAAACTCCCATCCTAATGCGTTCATAGGCCCTTTCGGTGTCACTGTTGCTAACATCTATCGTATGAACAAATAGAAAATATCCAAACACGCTCGAAAAACTCGCTAGATTACTTTTCCTCAAAAATTTAGTATGTTTGCTGTCAAAAGCTATTTGTTGCTCTTCTAAGCAGTTATTCCAAATAGGTTCGGCTTCACTGCTTTCAGCAATCGATAACAACCTTACTGATTTAAGAATTGCGGTTAAAAGGGTAAGTAAAAAGGGAACGGTACGCGTCGTATAGTCTTCATAAAATCGGATGATGCCTTCGGCATTCTGATTTGCCAAACGAGTAATAATTTTTTCAGCTGATAAGGGCATAAAATATCTGTAAAAAAATAAATATTTTATGCGATATCAAGGAGACTGCCAATAAGATATTGCTTAATATAAGCCCAGATAAACGCCCAAAAAAAGTGTTTTATTCATTTTGTGAAACTAATTGGTTAATATTTATTCTTTTTATGAGCCTGTCGATTGTAATTATCTTACTTAAACCATGATTTAAATTTCTGTTTTCTCTTGCAGAATTTCTTAGTGGATACCAATTTTTTTACAAATACTTAAGAAGCTGTTTTAGTCTCAGAGTATTTTTTTTAAAATACACTTGGATGGGCTGAAAATATTGTCCTGATAGACGAAAGGATGTGCTTATTTTCAATTTGCAAATTATACGGGCAGAGTTCTTTTCTGATTTCAACCCCACTTTATTTTAATCACCTATTTAGCCGATACCCAATTAACTGTCTTGACTGCACAATACTTTCTAAACGGTTAAATAGATTAGTTATTAAAAGTTCACGTTATAAAAAGCAGGCCAAAAAGATGAACACACAGCGGCTATCACGACAGACTCAACGGGTTTGAAACGGTTTGGTTGCGATGAATGGCATCAAGAGCGTTATAAGTCAAATGCCTGTTGTTCTTGGCGTGAAGCGCATTTTGCTATTGATGAACATCGCATAGTCCAGGCAGAAGCCCTTACGGACAGATTTACCTCAACGAACAAGTTGTTGAAGACCTGATGGCTTAAATTGATAAGAAGGTCGAGCGGTTTACTGGCGATGGCGCTTACGGTGCAACGTCCGCCGGTGAAAAATACGGTCATTGGTTCTGGGTTTATTGCCATGAGAATTCAAATTATTGCGGAAAATTTTGTCAATGGCCGAAGGGTTTGGCAAAAAGAGCAAGATTATGGTGAGCGCAATTCTACTGAGCTTGGCGTACAACACTACATACGCATATTGGGCAGAACAATACGTGCTAGAAAATACCCAATCAAAAACAAAAGTGTAGGCTTGGCGGTGGCGTGCTTAACCAACGACAATTCTTGGCATGCCTCTAAGTTTTTTCGTTGCCTCAGACGGTTTATCGAAAGCTAGTTAATCAGTAGTCGACCAAAGTTAAATCTAGCATGAAAATAAATCGGTTGAAAAAGGAACATAAAACAACCAAAAGCATGGTGGCGCCAATGATAATGAAGTGTAATGGCCCCACTCAATTGAACATTAGCGTTTAACGGAGAAAGGCTTTTGAGCGTCATGGTTCGTTGTGGAGTCTGGAGCTTGAGGCTTAAAAGCGTAACGGTTTTTTATTGTTGTTTCGAACGTTGAAATATCGTCAGCCAGCTTTTCAGCGTCATTTTTTTTGAAAAAAACACTTCCGCTTACTTTTATAGCGCTAGCACTAAACAGTAGTCCTGTAACCGATGCGGCTATAATAGTTCCTAAAGTCCAACCCGTTAACGATCCGTTTATTAATCCTACGCCTGCAAATGCAATGGAGCCGGGCCCCGTCCAGGCTCCAGCCAACAGCCCAATACCTACCCCTAAAAATGCGCCAAAACTAATGCCTACCACAGCACAAATCCCAGTGATAATAGCAATAGCTGTGAGCCTAGAGATAACATACGAACTGCTGTGTTTACAAGAATTTTCATATGTTTGAAATAAACGTGACAACTGTTCAAGCCCCATATGCTTTTTTTTGCGGTTTTCAATAGGAACCACTAATCGCGCGAATTGTTTAACGAAGTTTAGGGTAGCCGTCAATATTTGGTTATCATACTTTTTAGCAAGTTGTTTATGCAGACTGTTTAATGCATAAATAAACTCCTCTTCCACATTAATGTCGTTTAACTTCTCGATTAAATTATTCAATTTAAGTAATGAGCGCAAGTATGAAGTTTTATCAAGAGTGCAGGCTTCATGGAAAACATTATTAATTCTGGTATTTTTTTTAGCACTGGTAATGAAGCAAGGGCTTTGATTCTCTTTAGCAAAATTTCTCAGCTGTGCGAGAGAGGTATCATCATGAAGAGTATCGGATTTTGTGCCGACTATAATAAAAGGAGCTTCAGGATATTTTTTTTTATACGGCTGTAAATAAACGTGCAGCTCATTTAAACGCTCGGGCTTTGAAAGGTCAAAGCAAACAATAAAAACTGGGGTACGGGCTGTTCGCTTTTCAGGCGAGAGCCTTTCCTTTAATATGGGTGGTTCATATTTTGGATTGCCTGAGTAATCTTGAAGGTCAATCAAATCTCCAGTGGTTTGTACCGGTACACTTCTATAAACTGGGGAGCCTACGGTCGCCAAGGTGGGGCTATAATAACCAGATTTAAGCCGATTGCATACAGCCGTTTTGCCACTACTTTCAAGCCCGATTAGCAACACTAATTTGTTTGAGCTGAGCTTTTTCATTGCAACCCCTTAAACTAAAAATTATTACAATTGATGTTTTATGGCACGCGATTGAGTTTAATTATAACATAGTGATCAATATATTTCATTCAATACATTCGGTCGAACTTTTTTCAATTTTAAGCAACCAGAGTATTTATCCGTTCACCGATGAGTAGGAATTTGTTAAACTTTCTGTGCAAAGGAGTGAACCTTATCAAACATAATGGTGTTTTTAAGGATTGCAACCCCTATTGATTGTTCAACCAGGCGGTGATACTAAGGTTTAGATACCAGGATTTTAATCCTACTAAAAGGAGTAGAAACGGTTGGATTTCCCATTTAAAATCATTGACTTGACGCATACACTAGACAACCACACACCCACACACCTAGTTGGGACGGCAGCTGCGGCTTTAATCATACTGTTGATTTAGATTACGCAGAGTGCGACAGTGAGGATAAATTTCGTGTTATGGCAATAAACATGCCTGCGGGAATTGGCACGCATATGGATGCTCCAAGCCATTGTTTTGCTAGCGGAAAATGCATTCATGAGTTTGAAGTCAATGATTTATGCATGCCTTGTGTTGTGATAGATATTTCAAGTAAAGCACACGAGCGCTATAGCTTATCCATAAAGGATATTAAAGACTTTGAGCAAACACACGGCACCATAAGCCCAGGCACATGTGTTATGGTCAATACAGGCTGGGATAGATTTTGGGGGAAACCGGAAAAATATCGTAACGCTTATGTATTTCCCTCTATTACAAGCGATGCCGCAGATTTATTACTCAATCGTGGTACGGCAGCCCTTGGAATTGATACTCTATCCCCCGATAGACCCGAGGATGGGTTTGGAGTCCATAGTGCATTTTTAAGCCAAAATAAAATTTTAATTGAGAATGCAACAAACTTAAATAAACTGCCACCCGTAAGTAGTTTTATCATGTTTCTCCCATTGAAGATAAAAGATGGAACAGAAGCACCTGTGCGTTTAGTGGGGTTAACCTTGGCTTAATTTAGTAAGTAAGCAATTGCTTGTTATATCCAACCCCCCAATAAACTAACAAATTAAAGATTTTTCAACAAAAATTTTATCAAAGAGTCTAAAAACACTATGCATAAAACAATAACTCAGGTTTCTGGATTCATAAATACAGTGCAGGTTGATCCAGTTAAAGATGGATTATTGCGTAATATTAGTTTTGCAGCAAAAGATGTTATTAATATTAAAGGGCAGAAGACAGGGTGTGGAAATCCTAGCTGGGAAAAAAAACAACAAGCATGTGGGAAGCATGCTCTGTGCATAGAGCAACTGTTGTCTTCTGGAGCCAGTTTAGTAGGTAAAACTATAACTGGTGAGTTTTGTTCAGGAAGTACGGGAGTTAATCATTTTTATGGTCTTCCTAAAAATATTAAATACCCTAAGCGAGTTCCAGGGGGTTCTTCAAGTGGATCGGCATCTGTAGTTGCTGAGAATTTAGTGGACTTTTCTTTGGGCACGGATTCCGCCGGATCGGTAAGAATACCTGCGAGTTTTTGTGGGCTCTACGGTATGCGTCCGTCTCATGGATTGATTTCACTGGATGGAGTGAAAACTTTTGTACCGAGTTTCGATACGGTCGGGTTTATAGCAAAAAAAATTGACATTATCGATTTGGTATTTAAAGCATTATTTTCTGTACCAGAAAATTCATTAAATAAAATTAAATTTTTATATATCATTGACGATTTTATGCATTTATTGAGTCCCGATTATAAAAAAAATTTTACGGTATTTGTTAGTAAAATTTCTGAGCTTTTAAGGATAAAACCCTATTTTATTAAATTAGAAAGTATTCACGCGGATATTAATGATAACTCTTTTGGTATGAGCGCTGTTTTTAAAAAAATATTTTGCGCCGAAGCATGGGAGAACATGAGTGATATCGTAAAAATGTATAATTTAGAATTTCAAAAAAATACTTTTGTGGACTTTAGTCCTCTATCTAAAACAGATAGATCCAACATGCCTGAAGTGTATATGAAAAAAGAAATATATAGTTTGGCTATTAATAATTTACTGTCCTCTAGTGGACTATTGTGCGTACCGACAACACCAGATATCGCCCCATTAATTCAAAAAACCTATTCAAAAGTAAATCAATTTAACTACAATAGGCTTAGGCCATTTATTGCTCTGTCAGGGGTAGCTAAACTGCCTCAAATTACTATTCCTGTTGAAAGCTTACAAAATCGTTCAGCAGGTTTTGGCGTCTCCATATTAAGCCGTCAAAACCAGGATTTTTTATTATTGGCTGTTGTTAAAAAAATTAATGATGCACTGGGTTTGATGGTTTAAAATACAGGCTTAAATAATTGTATTAGCGTTATAATCAAAAACGTAACTTTTTTTTTCGCAAAATAAAAAACTACACACAGTAAGGGTTTTTTTGCAAATTTTTATTGAAAATAGAGAGGTGGAGGTTAAGTTGATAGTAAATTTAACGGGAAACTTCAGTGAACTTAAGAAACCGGATTTGGTAAATAATATTTTGCTACACACTAATAATTCCAACTGGACTGCCTAGCGTTACAAAACAAAATTGTAGTGTCCGCAAATGCCGCAGAAGGTCGTGAGAGGCGTAATACATAAGTACAGAAGCCACAGTGATTAAAAAAACAATTCTCTGGATTGAAATCATAGAATGCGCAGTGGTTTTTTTTTCGCCATGCAAACACATAAAAAGAACTTTTAAAGACCCAAATGAAAAAACTATGCTATTATAGTCTAAATTTTTATCTTTAAGAGCAATTATGACTAAATTTTTTTTAGAGTTTGAACGCGATATTAGCGTTGATGAATGTTATCGATTTATTGGTCCATGGATAGGCCTAGAGTGCGATTTAATGTCTTCCGTTATTTCAAAATACGATTTACCGCTTTACCTTCTTCCAGAAGAGGAAGCAGCTATTAGTGATAATGAAGATATTGGCGATGATGATTTGGCTGAGTTGCTAAAGTTTTTATTAATCAAAGATGATGATAATGGCTATCATTTATTCTACGGTAATAAAAGACTCCTCAATGGAGAAGACTGTATTATCCAATTCTCATTAATGATAGAGTCGTATTTTGCAGCGAGGCTATTAGCGACAAACAGACTGGGTTAGTAGCTTGTTTTTTCCTTCATATGCGCTTGTTATAATGCCACGGTTTTAAAACAAAAATTCAGCAATTAGTTGCTAAGCGATTAAAATAAACCATTTAGGTTTTTAAACGATGAGTAAAAAAGACCTATTAGGCTGAATTTAAAGTAAAAATTGTTTTGAAGCTATTGGTTGGTGATGAACCGTTGCTCAGATAGATTTTAAGCACGGATTGATAGCGAACAATATATGAGATTGGACAATTATTTTTGGCTAATGCAAGCCTTGCGTTTAATCCTGATGCCACAGTCGCTGCGATAAAAGTTCTGGTAGTAAATCTTTTCCAACAGTAACATTGTAATCTGTTATCTGTTATCTGTTATCTGTTATCACTAATCTCCTCGGTTTTTTTTCGACAACTCTATTGATACCGAATTTTAGCGATGGCTTTAACTCCTAATTTACAACTGCTTACGGACACAACCTAGATCCTTGAGACTATATATTATATAATCTGCCAATTTTTTTTTGGAATTGAAAAATATATGGATTTAATGAATGCTACCCTCTGACAAACAGTTAAATTTTGCTACAGCTATTGCTGAGAAACTTAAAATTGAATTACCACCAAAGGCCCAAAAGGATGTCAAAGTTTGTGCCGCCTTTATTTCGAAACATAAAGCGCAATTTTATGGCGCTATTGAGTCTGCAAGCCACCAAGCCGGCTTAGATAATTTGGCCATTCCTGAATCAAAAAATACTGCAAGAGCACCAACCCATATTGCTACCACTGGGAAACAAGCCAGCCCAAAAGATACATTTGAACAGAAAGTAATTAAATATTGGAAAGATGGGCTTGAAAGAACAGCATTTGATGGTTATGGAAATTTGGAAACAGAGCTTCAGGCCGTTCAAAGCTTCACTTTCGATAAGATTGAATATGTATTAGAACATTTCTTTTGTAAAAACATATTTGATGCCTCTTCTGGGCGGAAGACCGAATTTGTCCGTCATCTCGTAATGCTTTTAGAACCAGAAAATGCAAAAACGAAAAATGCCAATACTATTGTTATCTATGTTTTCCCTTTGGCACTTAAACTTCATGACGCTAAAATTTCTGAGTCAAAAAAAGTTCCTTATACTTGGGTCAAAGCAACCGATGATTTTCCATTATTCAATCATAGAATAATGGGTGAGGAAGCAGAAGTTGAAGGATTAATGCTCTCAAATAAAGAATCCTTTGGGCGTAAATTCACGTCAATTGAAAAGGAATTGTTCGGTGGCGCATCTTTAGAGCAATGCTTAAATTTTGTTGATGAATGCTTTAATGCATTAACAGACGAGGAGGGTGGCTGCCAAGCATGGATTAAAAAATATAATGAATCAAAAAATAATGTTGCTAGGCTGAGAAACAAAGAGGTTCGGTTCAAACTGGTTGACGGATGTGCCGTATCTGGAGCAACAAAAAATATACGAAGTTGCTTTAGCGATGTATCAAAAGTAATTAAACACGCTAACAATGATTTGTTACCATTGTTCAAAAATATAATTAATAAAGACAATGAGCTGACAAAAGCATTTACCGCTCATCAAGAAAAGCAAACCTGGGATAATCTAAGTGTGTATTTAGGGCATATGGACAGTATTAGCTCTAGTAAGAATAGAGTTTGTTATCCTCTAAATCCATCACAAAGAATGAGTTTGTCTCTGTTTGTAAAAATTAACAACGGTAATACACTAGCTGTCAACGGTCCGCCAGGAACTGGCAAAACAAGTTTATTAAGGGCTGTCATAGCGGATGAATGGATACGCCCATTAATTTCCAATGAAGAAAGCCCTGAATGCCCTATTATCATTGCCTGTGCTGCAACTAATCAAGCAGTTACTAATATTATTTCAAGTTTTGATTCCGTGCCAGGACCTATTTTAAGAGATGTAAATGGTGAGCGCACGGACAATGAAGTTTGTATTGAAAGTCGATGGATACCCCATTTAGTTTCTTATGGATGGTATCAACCAGCTTCCGTAAATAAAGATAACAGCACTTATCAGAACTTTCAAATAATAACGCGAAGATGCCCATCGAGCCCTTGGGATTTTGAATTCGCAGCTAAAGACTTTGGGAGAGTTGTTAATAATATATCCTATATTGAGTATAGTTATCTTTCCTTGGCCCAAGAGTTTTTTAATGAAAGCTTGGAAATTGCTGAGGTAGCCAATTTATTTAGAAGTAAGATAAAAAAAATATATAAAGAGATGGGGTTGATTACCGATTTATTAAGTTCATGGATATCTGGCTTCGTTTCATATGCAGCGAAAAAAGAAGAAGGGGCAAAGCTCAAGAATAGATATGAGCATATCAAGGCCACATTTGACATTAAAGCCTATAAACAATTAATCACTAATTATGATAAAGACATTAAAAACTTAGATAATAAATTAATTTCTATCAATCAGTTAAATAAAGAAGCGCACAAAGAATTTAAACCCAGCATGTTTAGTCGATTGTTAAGGAAAACAAGGGGCTATATAAAGAAGCGGGAGATAAAGGATAGTAAATATTGGTTGAATAAGCTTGATAAATTGGGTATCCACCCAGCAGAAAATGATGTTAATTTAAATGACATTATCAATTTTATACAACATAAATCGGAAGTTTTATTGCTTCACAAGAATACGCTAGTGCAGGAAAAAAATGCTTCATTTAGCAATTACAAAGAGCATGTGGATTTTATTAATAAATATGAATTAGCCCAGTCTGAACTTGAACAATTACAAATAAAGTTAAAAGAAAAACAAGACGATATTGTTTATAAACTTGGGGATTTAACCGGAAGAACCCAAGCCGGGATTTCGGAGCGCTTTATTTATGCTATTGATTGTACTAAAAGTTATTTAGCTTTTAGCTGGGATGATTTTCACATCACCCTTTTACAGGACATACAAGATATTTTAGATGTTTCAGTTAGGCCTAGGCTTTTTCACCTTAGTGCTCGTTATTGGGAATCACGATATATTCTGTATCGAAAACAGATATTGGAAGATTCCCATTACTCCCAACTGGCTATAGAAAAAATTCGTGAGCTGGCTATGCTTGCCCCTGTATTTGTTACAACAAGTTATTCTGCGCCAAAACTGATGAAATGTAATGATAGTAATCGTCAATTTGATTATTTATATGATCAAGCTGATTTATTAATTGTAGATGAAGCCGGCCAAGGTACCCCAGAAATTGGCGCTTGCATATTTTCATTTGCCAAGCGAGCAATAGTCGTTGGCGATACGGAGCAAATAAAGCCTGTTTGGAATATTGAACAAACAGTTGATCAATTAATTCAACATAATTTAAAGTTGTTGAATGATAAAGAGGCACTCAAACAAAATGGACTGATGATGTCCGCTGGCAGCATTATGTTGATGGCCCAAAATGCAACACAGCTTTATGACCAAAATAAAACTGTACCCGGTGTTATGCTTACCAACCATTACAGATGTAGAAAACCGATTATCCAAATATGTAATGAAATGGTCTATTCTGGAGCCCTAAAAATTGTAGAAGCAGCTACGGAACCTAAAAAAGAATGGCGGGCGCCGTTAGGTTTTTTAGTGGTTCCTGGTGAGTCAACTAAACTGACTGGTGGATCAAGGTGCAACCTGGCTGAGGCTGCTTTAATTGCCAAGTGGTTAAAGGAGCAGGAAAGCGCCATTCTTGCCCATTACAATTCAGATAATGATCAAAAGGGACTTGCTGATTTGGTTGCAATATTAACGCCATTTAAAGGCCAAGTTCCTGTATTAAGAAAAGCTATTGCTAAAGAGTTTTCTGAAGATTTCCGAGATAAAAATGCACTTGCAAATCAACTTGTTGTAGGAACAGTTCATTCTTTACAAGGTTCAGAGCGACTTATAGTTATTTTTTCAATGGTAGAGTCAGCCAACCCAGGGGAAAAACACTTTTATGATGAAGACTCGAGCCTTATCAACGTTGCTATTTCAAGAGCTAAAGAGGTTTTTATTATTGCTGTAGATCAGATTGCTGTAAATTATGGGCATAATTTAAATCGACAAGCGTTGAAAAAGCCAAGTGACTACCTCTTTTATCATATGATGAGTAAGGGCAAAAGACTAAATTCTAACGAACTCATGCTAATTGAGTCTCCTCATAAAAGCGACCATTTACAAAATGCCCTTAACAAAGGAATGAAATTAGAAATTTTAGCTACAAATGGCCATTTGGCCCAACTGGATACCAGTTCCTCCTGGGACCCAATAACTGCCACCGAACCTAAGTGGACAACAATTGCTGAAAATGAAGCTAAAGTCTATGAGAGAGTTGCGCTATTGTGGCCCGACTTAGAGGTTCTTTACATAGCAACCGATCCGGATGCTGAGGGAGAAAGCATTGCATGGCATTTTATTAACAGAGTTAAACAATTTTTGCCTCTTGATAATAAGAAAAAAAATATGCCCAACATCAAGCGCATGCGTTTTCATAGCTTGATAAATGACGATATTCAAGAGGCTTATGAAAACGCAAGTCATGGGCTAGATGCTGGTTTAATTAAAGGAGCCTTGATCCGGTCAGTGTTAGATCAAATTATTAGTCGTCATTACCCTGAAAAGTTGGGGTTGGGTGTAAAAAATAATTTTCATGCTGGAATTGGTAGGGTACAGCTTTCCATATTAGATATAGCCCAAAATCATTTGGACCATGAAGACAAATATTTTATTGAGGTGAATCTGCCAAATTCTGGGTTAAATCAACTAGGTAGTTTTATTCTCTATGATAATGCTGAGAATAAGCCGATGATTTTTAACGATCCCATACTTGCAAACAAGGCCGCTAAAAAATTGGAGGATATGATTGATATGAACAGTGGTATTACAATTAATTGGCAAGGCACTGTTCAACAATTACCAGAATACCCAGCAATCAATACCGCAGAGTTTTTAAAACTAGCCTGTACGGAGCTAGAATTATCGCCCACTGAAGTGATGAATATTCTTCAAGAACTTTACGAAGGCCAATCTCCCGTAAAAGATGATATTGAATTGGAGCAGTTTGCATGAGTGGATTTATTTCATATTTAAGAACGACTGCTGAGATAAAAAGCCTTTTAGGACTTGGTTTCGATAAGGTCATGGAAAAGCTAAAGAGCAAGAAGTTAAAAGTAAGATTACAAGTATTTATGAAATTTTTCTTAATGGAAAAGAAAAGTGATAAAAAGTACCTAAAAAAACTAAATCAAAGATTACTTAAATGGCAGGAAGAACGAGATATTGAAAAACAAATGTCAGCTGCTCTTGTTTATCATTACACTGGAGCAAGGGCGCTGCATGGATTTCGTTATCGACTAATTGAATATAAAAAAAAAGACAGAACTATATATAAATTAGAGCGATCCAAATTCTCTAGCTCGACTCGAAGACAATGGTTAAAGAAAATATCGGAAACTCATTATCCAGAGTTGAAACAAGCGGGGCTTTCTGAGTGCCAGATTTCTATGATGAAAAATGAAGGTGGCATACCTTATGGGTACCAAGTTCACCACCGAATTCCATTAGATGATGGTGGAACAAATGACTTTGATAATTTAATTTTGATACGGGATAATGTCGAACATCGCTCAATTCATGGATACTACAACCCGGGTGAATTACAAATTAAATTAATGAACCATGGTGATACAACTGAGGTTGCTTTACCTGTTCCCCCTGAAAATGCAATTGTTTATCCAAATCCCAATCGTGGTTATTTTTGTGACCGCATCCCTAACAGCACATTAGTAGAGTTGTATGATGTCGATAGAAATTCTGATTAATAAAATCAATCACTGGTTAAAGAAATATGAAGCCCCCGGACTTCCATCTCAGGCAAGTGATGCGGAGATTTTGAAGTTCAAAAACGAAATCAAAGATAAATTTAATTATATAATTCCATCAGCATTTGAAAGACTGTTATCTTATTCAAATGGCGTATTGTTTAATGGCTTGGTTATTTGGCCAACTGAAAAATATTGGCTTTTTCAAGAATCTTTCGTGGAAGCTAATATTAATTTACGAGATTCATTTGATGAAAGATTTCTATACCTTGGAAACAGGGATGAAGAGCTTTATATTTACAACCCCGAAACAATGACGTATCAAGGAATTGAATATATTGGTGATACGGCATGGGTAGAGTTCAATGAGTTTGAAGAAATGCTTGCGTTTATGCTCAACAGGTCATTAGAGTTAGATGATTAAATATGAAACATTTATATCATGCGCACCCAATGCTCGAACCCACCAATTATGACTTAAATCCAGAAGCTGCAAGTAATTTTCTTAGCGGAAATCAATTAAAAGTCTACGAGTTATTATGGCGATCAGCAGTTGCCACCAATCTCGATGGACCAGTGATCAGAATCCACCAACTAAGCAAAACTGTCAGCGAACAGGTATCGTTGCGTTTAAATTGGAAAGAGGTGTTAGAACCTGGATGGTGTGAATTAATTTCAACAAAATTTGCTGAGGGATGCTTAGGAGAGGGTGTTTTTTTTAGTTATAAAAATATACCGTCGGTAATACCGAAGTATAATAAAAACTGTCTATTTTCCAGCTCAGAAACTCAACCTATTGATTTTGCTATTTCTGAGGGTACCAATACAAGTATTCAGGTAAAAGCAGCGCCTCATAAGTATCTAACCTATGCTTCTTTACTTGATAAAATGGTAGCGTACAAAGTAGCAAAACCATCCACATACGCCAACGCTTTAAATTCAGTAATAAAAAATAATTTGTTATTGAAAGATGGAACCTCCCTATTTGTTTCTTCAAATGGGGCAGCAATTCATGAGAAAATTTTAAAACTTCCAGACAAAGAACAGGTAAATTGCAACTTATCATACGATATAGAAACAGCGATAGAACAAATTGAACAGAATTCAAGCGCTGCAGGCAGCTTGCTTAATCAATTTTGTCAACAGCTATTCAATTGCGATGCTGGATTAGCAAAATGGATAGATGAGCTCGAACTTGATGGACAGATATTAACAATTACGCACGACAATAATAAATTAGTATCTTCAGATGATGAGCAAAACACGCGAGTAATTGAAGAACAGAAAGAGATGCAAGCTTCTTCATTAGATCATATCGTTGAGAAAGTCCAAAATTTTTCAAAAATAAATTGGCAAGAGCATGCCTGGAATGATTACTCGTTCACCAGTACTATATTAGATAAATTATTTTTAGGGCGATTGAAGACTCGTAAGGCACGCCGATTAGATACATTAAAAGAACGAGTATTCGAAGAGCATATTAGTGATTTTGTCAGTATTGTACATATTGGCCTTTGTGGCTCTATACCCAGGATAGATATGCTCAAATATGCTGAATTTTATATACTGACAGATAGAACTAAAGGTTTTGGATATCTGGAAAATCTTAAATTGCTTTACCACAAAGATATCTATGAACTCAGTTTTGAAGAAATAAAAAAATCTTTAGTCTATGGATTGCATGAAATTCAGATTCGTTGTATGACGCTGGATTTTGATGCTGATAGTTTTTTAGAAGTTGAATTTGAGTAATATTCAGCCTAGCTAATACTCTGCTTTAAATTAATATATACGTTTCGCGAATGAAAATTAGGGATTTTTTTAAAAAAAATCTTGCAATATAAATTAATGAGATCATGCTATGGGGCATGAACTAACTCACTCTCACACCATCAGAAATCATCACTCTGAGGCAAGCGCACTATGCCTGCAAAGACAAACGTACCGCAGATCGAATAAAGGCTGTTTATTCTCTAGGGATAGGCTTCACAGTAGCGGATGTCGTAAATATTTTGATGTTGGATGAAGAAACGCTGCGCAATTATGTAAAACGGTATCAATCAGGTGTATTAGTCGCAACTTGATCTGACATTACCTCTTGACTGAAAGAGAGTTACCCGTTTTGATAAAGGTTCTGAATCTTAAAATCAAAACAAAAAGGAAACTCTCTATGTTACATACTAACAACCCAATTATTAAACATAAAGCGGGATTATTAAATTTAGCGAAAGAATTAGGAAATGTGTCTAGAGCCTGCAAGGTGATGGGCGTCTCCCGCGACACATTCTATCGGTATCAAGAGCTAGTTGAGGAAGGAGGGATTGATGCCCTAATCAACAAGTCTCGCCGAGCACCGAATATAAAGAATCGTGTTGATGAAGTTACTGAGCAAGCGGTATTGAATTATACGATTGAACAACCAGCCCATGGCCAGCATCGAACAAGTAATGAGCTAAGAAAGTTAGGTGTATTCGTTTCAGGTAGTGGTGTTCGCTCAATTTGGATACGCAATAATCTGGAAAATTTTAAAAAGCGATTAAAAGCCCTTGAGGATAAAATTGCTCATGATGGGATTATTCTCAATGATGCTCAAGTTGCAGCTCTTGAGAAGAAAAAACATGATGATGAGGCCTGTGGGGAAATAGAAACGGCACATCCTGGTTACCTTGGTTCACAAGATAGCTTTTACGTAGGGAATCTGAAAGGCGTTGGAAGCATTTACCAACAAACATTTGTTGATACTTACAGCAAAGTGGCTTTCGCTAAGCTCTATACAACTAAAACCCCGATTACTGCAGCAGATATCCTTAACGATAAGGTTTTACCTTTCTTCGAAGAGCATAAACTACCTATGTTGCGTATATTAACGGATAGAGGTACAGCGTATTGTGGGCGAGTCGAACAACATGATTATCAGCTCTATTTAGCGATTAATGACATTGACCATACTAAGACAAAAGCGATGTCACCTCAAACAAATGGGATTTGCGAGCGATTTCACAAAACCATTTTAAATGAGTTTTATCAGATAACATTTAGGAAAAAACTGTACTCCTCGCTGGAAGAGCTACAAAAAGATCTGGATGAATGGATTCATTATTATAATAATGCGCGCACTCATCAAGGAAAGATGTGCTGTGGACGAACTCCTCAGGACACGTTAATTGATGGTAAATCGATTTGGGCGGAGAAAAATTTAGCTCAAATCTAAACTGACAGACGCCTTTGAAAAACGGGAAACTGTCCGATCAAGTCTGAGCTACTACAGCTTTGGCGTCTTCTCCACGCACGTGGAGGTGTTTCTACCCCTATATCTTTGGGTGTAGCAGTAGAGTTGTCTTCTCCACGCACGTGGAGGTGTTTCTGCTTCAAGCGCTTGAAAATCAAATTAAGGCACGTCGAAACTCAACGGCAATGGTCTGATAAGGCAATTGCAAGAACCACGCCTTTACGGATGGGGTTCTTCTCTATTGTCACACTCGTGGCTTATAGCATGTAGTATTCATCAAGCGAAAGCGCTTGTCCGCATGGAAACGGCATCTTGGTACTACAAGAAAGAAGAATTAACTTTTTCAGATATCCTCTCGATTGTCAGGCGCTCAATTTGGGCTGCAAAGTATTTTTCAAAGTTTGAAAATCAACCGGATTTGCATAAATACCCGGGTAATCGTCCCTAAAAATAATTGATGCCAAAAGTAGAATTTTCTCGTACCCTTTACGCAGGAGATTCTGCATGAAAAAATCAAAATTTAGTGACAGTCAAATTATGTCGATCATCAAGCAAAGTGAAGCAGGCGTACCTGTTCCAGAACTTTGTCGTGAACATGGCATGAGTTCAGCAACGTTTTATAAATGGCGTGCAAAATATGGTGGCCTGGACTTGCCGATGATGACCCGACTAAAAGAGCTCGAGTCTGAAAATGCTCGTTTGAAGAAGATGTACGCTGAAGAGCGCCTAAAATCTGAGATTCTTCGCGAGGTGCTTGAAAAAAAGTAGTTAAGCCATCCAGTCGAAAGCAGCTTGCACAGAAAGCCGTGCAGGAAAAATTTATCTCCGTACGGATGGCCTGTTGTTTATTTAGCATCAGTGAAACTTGCTATCGTTACCAATTGAAGCTGAATGATGAAAATGCTCATATTGCAAACTGGTTGTTGCATTTGACTGAAAATAATCGCAATTGGGGTTTTGGCCTTTGTTTTTTATATTTGCGTAACGTTAAAGGTTACAAATGGAACCATAAGCGTGTTTATCGTATTTATAGAGAGCTCGAGCTGAATTTAAGAATCAAACCCAAAAAGCGGTTAATTAGGGAAAAGCCAGAGGCGCTAACGGTTCCTCAAGCAATAAACGAATGCTGGTCAATGGATTTTATGCATGATCAGTTACAAAACGGGCGTAGTTATCGTTTATTTAACGTGATTGATGACTTCAATCGAGAAGGCCTTACCATTGAAGCTGACTTCTCTTTGCCTGCTGAGCGTGTGATTAGGGCGCTTGATCAGGTTATTGAGTGGCGTGGTAAGCCTTTTCAGATACGTTGTGATAATGGACCTGAATATATCAGTCACTTGCTTACACAATGGGCTGAAAAACACAAAATAACGCTATTGTTTATTCAGCCAGGCAACCCACAACAAAATGCCTATGTTGAGCGTTATAACAGAACCGTACGATATGATTGGTTAAACCAGTATTTATTTAGTACGATCGAGGAAGTTCAGAATATGGCCACAAAATGGTTGTGGTCTTATAACAACGAACGGCCTAACATGGCGATTGGAGGTATACCGCCCAGACAAAAACTGAAATTAGTAGCTTAGTTTCTACTTTTAGCGTCAGTTAAAAATGGGGGGATTACCCCCGGATGAAACGATTAATACTTTGATTTACCAGCTCTCATTAGCGGCCTAAATGGCTAAAGTTGAGGTCCACTCACAATAAATTTATTGACCAATTATTAACTTTTATGTATAATAAATTTTCTATTGGTTTGTAGGAGAGATAATTATGTGGGTCAAACAAGGCAATTTTAAGGTTTCTTGTGCTAGTGGGGGTGCACTTAATCGTCAGGTATGTTATAAAAATTCCGAGCAGCCTAAGCAAGAAATTTCTTTGTTAGGTTATGACGATAACATTATAGTAATATCTATAGAAGCGTCTACTGGCAAAGTGCTTAAACCATTGATTAACGCACTTAGTGAAGCAGGATTTTTCGCGGAAAAGAGATTTGGAGTTCCGATTTTGATGCTTTCCTTTGAACCTTCTGAGCATCACTATGTAAATAAATATTTAAACATCATAGATAGGTTTATACCGATAAAAACTATACAAAAAGAAATATTGGAAACATTTGGAATTAAAGCGATTGCTAATGAGGAAGAGTTCTATCAATCATTAAGTCAATTAATTGAACTAGGTGAGATAGCTAAAGCTCGATTAAACGTAAGCCAAATAGAACTTGATGATCATGTTTTATTTAAATTTGCAGGATTACTAAAGGATAATGGCTATTTTGCAGAGGCATTAGATATATATCAAGACATACCCCAACAAAACGCTAACTATCAACAAGCTAATACGTATGCTGAAGAAATATTACTTGTTTATGCGGATAATGCTAAGTTTAGTCCCGAAGAAAAAGCAGAACATCTCGAAGCCAGGATTCGTTTTATGCTAAGAGCGAACGATCCCGACAAACAAAATGTTCTTGACCGTCACTTTGCAGAATTAGCTCACGATACTGGCGTAGAAAGCAAGGTTACCAATATTGGAGTCACTGAAGACACTCTCATTAACCTCGCGCGCGCGATGGCTAAGATGCAACAAGAAATTCAACGCTTAAGCCACGAAAATCAGCAATTAACAAAGAGTGCTTCTGCAAATCAAAATGACGGAAATAATAGTCAATTTAGCCCACGAATGTTTTAATAGCTTGTAGTTATAGAGCCTAGTCTTAATTTATTAAAACCTCATCATTTAAACTGTTGAGGTTTTCTGCCTTATGAATGGATATTGAATAAGAACCCGACGCGGCACATTCGTTCAACCGCAGGGTAAATTTTTAATGTGAGACACTTCATACGGTAATCCTCCCAAAAAATAATGCATGCCAGAAAAATGCCCATTTAAAAACAAAAGTTTATGCTCGGCTGTGGCGTGGTTAACAAAACAACCGCCCTTGGCATGCCTCAGAGTTTTGCGTTGCCTAAATCCGTTTATTGAAAACCAGTTAATCAGTAGTGCAACAAAGTCTAAGCTAGTTAGGGCTTGCCTGCATGAATACCTTTACGGAGAGTAGCTAGGGTTAGCCTAAAATATTAGAGTAGGGTGCGGTTATTTTTTTGGGTGGTTGCTAAAGGCAATGGTAAGGATGAAACTTATAACCAGGTGCGTATTGTATAGTGAATTAGCTAGCTGTTATATTAGGTATTTGATAGCAATTGAGCAAATTATGATAGTTGGGTATGGAGTAAAAACTTTTTTTAAACCACAACACATCTCTTTAGAGCAACAGTATGATTTAGATGATTTTATATGGATAGATTTAGTTAGTCCGACAAAAGAAGAAGAGCGTTGGATTGAAAAAAACACGGCCTTAGAGATACCCTCACAAGAGGAGATGCGGGAGATTGAGCTATCCAGCCGTTTGTACACTGAAAACAATGCGCTTTATATGACGGCAACAATGGTTGCGCAGTCGCAATCCATAGACCCTCAATACGACGCGATTACTTTTGTATTGGCAAACACTCACTTAATAACAATTCGTTATATAGAGCCTCATGCCTTTCGCTTTACCGCGAATAATTTGCAAAAGCTTCCAGCCAATACCAATTCTGCTTTATTAATTTTATTAAACCTTTTAGAAGCAGCAGTAGACAGGCTGGCGGACTCATTAGAATACATTGGCCATCACCTCGATGGGTATTCTGTTACTATTTTGCAATCGGATAACCCAAGTGTTAAGCCGGACTATCAGTTGGTAATGCAAAATATTGGGCATAAAAGCAACCTCAACACCAAAGCGCGAGAAAGCTTAATGACTTTTACACGCCTAGTCATTTTTTTTACTCAAAATGCAAAAAATAAATTTGACGATTCCAGCCATCAAAGATTGCACACGATTATTGCCGATGTTAACTCCTTAAGTGATTACGCCAATTTCATCAGTAATAAAATCAGCTTTTTATTGGACGCAACTCTTGGGATGATTAATATTGAGCAAAGTAATATTATAAAAATATTTTCCGTTGCTGCAGTAATTTTTTTACCGCCCACACTTATAGCAAGTATCTACGGCATGAACTTTACTTTCATGCCGGAGTTAAGCCAGCATTGGGGTTATCCTTCTGCAATTGTGCTGATGCTTTTCTCAGCTTGGCTTCCTTATAAATATTTTAAATACCGAAAATGGTTATAAAGCGGTTATAAAATTTTATGATTGAAGGGCGTTATCGGTAATTGTCTCTTATGTTCGCTTTTTGAGTAGCTGTTCATAATGGTGGTATAGGCGTCCTTATCAATAATTTTGTTTTCTAAAAAATCGTCTATTTGGTCGTAGCTAATCCCAAACACATCTTCGTCAGCACGCATAGGGCGAAGATTTTCCAAGTCAGCGGTCGGTTTTTTATTTACCAGGCTATCGTTGGCGTGTAAATGACGCCCAATATGTTTAATGCGCCGTTTGGTTAAGCCCGTTAGTGGGGCGAGATCACAGGCTCCATCGCCAAATTTAGTGAAAAAGCCCATCAGTGCTTCAGCAGCGTGATCCGTCCCTACCACTAATCCTTGCTGTGCACCAGCAATGGCGTATTGAACCACCATTCGCTGTCGCGCTTTGATATTCCCAAAAATAAAGTCTTGTTGCTCTGGCGTGTGAAATATAAAGCCGGTACTAATGAGAGCCTCTAAACAACTGTCGCAAGGGTCTTTAATATTGACCTCCAAGGATTCATCCGCATCAATGAATAACAGTGCGTTATCCGCGTCCAGCGCATCATTTTGCAGGCCGTATGGAAGTCGTAATGCAATAAAGCGTGCGTCGTAGTTTTCTTTGCGTAGTTGTTCGACGGCGAGTTGGCACAAGCGTCCTGTGACCGTCGAGTCTATTCCGCCACTAACACCTACAATTAGAGTTCGTAACCCTGACTGTCTTAGGGTATTGCTCAGAAAATCAATACGCAATTGGCATTGCTGCTCTACATCAAAATGGGATTGAACCTGTAGCTTATCGATAATCTCGCGCTGCGTTATTTCATGATGGACTAGATGCATGGTGTACTTATAAAATATTAGCCGTGGTCGTTATTCTAAAGTGGTAAATAACGTATAACAAGAGCAGGCCTATAGTTTACAACCCAAGCCATCGAATAAACTGACTGGTATTGCGTATATCCACAGAGGGTTTGGACGTAAAGTTAATACTAAAGCTAGTCGGAGTACTCACTATTTCTTTAATTTTTGGCAAACTAATCGGATGCATTTCAGTAGCGTAATACCCGCGCTGCATTTTTATGAGCGGTACAATAAATGAAATGTCATCTAGTTTGAAGGAATTTTTAGTTAATTTTTTTAACTCTATTTCCGTTAACGCTATATATTCTTCGTTTTTAACCTGACGCCGTAACATGCGTTCTAGGGGGGCTGACTTTGAAAAATTTTGCTGATATTTGTCTGCGCTTATGGCCATTATGGGTTCATTTTCTTCGTGTTTTTGATTTTTATTAGTATCAAGAAAGACAATATCCTCGCGTACTTCAATCGGTTTGGATGGTTCTTTTTCAGCCAAGCTGCTTAAGTTTGTAGTATTCGATATAGTGCAGTTTAGGTATTTAGAGCTGCCAAGCCACTTATCATTTGGGTAATAAGGTAATCGTCCCTAAAAATAATTGATGCCAAAAGTAGAATTTTCTCGTACCCTTTACGCAGGAGATTCTGCATGAAAAAATCAAAATTTAGTGACAGTCAAATTATGTCGATCATCAAGCAAAGTGAAGCAGGCGTACCTGTTCCAGAACTTTGTCGTGAACATGGCATGAGTTCAGCAACGTTTTATAAATGGCGTGCAAAATATGGTGGCCTGGACTTGCCGATGATGACCCGACTAAAAGAGCTCGAGTCTGAAAATGCCCGTTTGAAGAAGATGTACGCTGAAGAGCGCCTAAAATCTGAGATTCTTCGCGAGGTGCTTGAAAAAAAGTAGTTAAGCCATCCAGTCGAAAGCAGCTTGCACAGAAAGCCGTGCAGGAAAAATTTATCTCCGTACGGATGGCCTGTTGTTTATTTAGCATTAGTGAAACTTGCTATCGTTACCAATTGAAGCTGAATGATGAAAATGCTCATATTGCAGACTGGTTGTTGCGTTTGACTAAAAATAATCGCAATTGGGGTTTTGGCCTTTGTTTTTTATATTTGCGTAACGTTAAAGGTTACAAATGGAACCATAAGCGTGTTTATCGTATTTATAGAGAGCTCGAGCTGAATTTAAGAATCAAACCCAAAAAGCGGTTAATTAGGGAAAAGCCAGAGGCGCTAACGGTTCCTCAAGCAATAAACGAATGCTGGTCAATGGATTTTATGCATGATCAGTTACAAAACGGGCGTAGTTATCGTTTATTTAACGTGATTGATGACTTCAATCGAGAAGGCCTTACCATTGAAGCTGACTTCTCTTTGCCTGCTGAGCGTGTGATTAGGGCGCTTGATCAGGTTATTGAGTGGCGTGGTAAGCCTTTTCAGATACGTTGTGATAATGGACCTGAATATATCAGTCACTTGCTTACACAATGGGCTGAAAAACACAAAATAACGCTATTGTTTATTCAGCCAGGCAACCCACAACAAAATGCCTATGTTGAGCGTTATAACAGAACCGTACGATATGATTGGTTAAACCAGTATTTATTTAGTACGATCGAGGAAGTTCAGAATATGGCCACAAAATGGTTGTGGTCTTATAACAACGAACGGCCTAACATGGCAATTGGAGGTATACCGCCCAGACAAAAACTGAAATTAGTAGCTTAGTTTCTACTTTTAGCGTCAGTTAAAAATGGGGGGATTACCATAAACTACTAATAAAGCATTGTTTTTTATAGAGTCGATAATAGATTTTGTCATACTTACGGGAACAGCCGGGCAACCCCAACTGCGTCCAGCGCGACCGTATTTTTTTATAAAGTCCTCATTAACATACCAACCCCCATGCATAACTATATAACGATTGTAGGCATTATTATTAAAGCCGACGTCCAAACCTTCTAAACGAAGAGAGAGTCCATCTCGACCATAATAAGGCTTCTCAGTTTTAAATACTCCTAAACTACTGGCTTTGCTGTTGTTAACATTTGAAAAAAAATCCGTTTGTAGGGATCCGGATTTAATGCCATGAGACACATACGTTTGGTATAAAAGCGTGCGCGCACGCATATCAAAAACCCATAATCTTTTTTCGTTTGAAGGACGTGAATAATCAATAATAGCAAGCATATTACTGTGCGCCAGGTGTAATTTTTCAGCACACTGGAGTGTAGCAGCAACTTTTTCACTGACAGCAGGGTTTAAATTTGGAGCCTGTTTCGTTAACATTGCTACGATTTGGTTGGCGGGGATGGTTCCTTGCGTTTTCTGAAAAGCGTAACCCGGAACGGTTTGCGATAGTAAAGCGTCTAAGGGTTGAGTTGAAAAAGTATTTAAATTATGGCTTGCGCAATTAAGACTTAAAGGGGCAATGAGTAGCCCCATTGTTATTTTTCTCATGAAAAGTCCTTTTTAAATAGTAGACTATTTAAAAAAGTATAGTCTAATTATTAAAGCTTAGAGCGGGTTGGTTGTATTTCGTTTAGGAAATATATCTTTAAAATGCAGATGCTTATTACGTTCCATCGCTGCCGCACGGTTTTTATCAAATCCACCCAACTTATAGACAGCAATAGGAATGAAAAAGCTTGCTAAACCCATAATAAAGGCAATTTTATAAACAGTTATGGGCCCTAAAAACGGTAAATAAGGCAGAGCTGGAGCTATGGTGTAACTCGGGTCGGTATTGAAAACAAGAAAACTTAAGCACAACAACATCAAGCCAATTGCGATAAAGCCAGTGTAGGGAGAGCCCGGTGTGGTGTAGTGTAAGTCTCGAGTGTCGTATCCAGCTTGATAAAGGCATTTGCGAAAATTAATTTGGGACCAACAGAGAGATATCCAAGCGACCGCACCGGTAAACCCTGATACTAGTAAAAGCGCTATATAAATTGTAGATTGCCCAAAAAAATAGCCAGCGGGTAATAGTATCCATATTGCAAGCATCGTCACGATACTGGCGTTTTGAGGCACTGCGTTGTGATTAAGTTTGCTGAGCGCTTGCGGCGCCATGCCATTTCTCGCTAGAGCATTTAATGAGCGTACAATCCCATATACGCCAGAGTTGGAACACGACAGGGTAGCGCTAAGCGTAACAAAGCTAGTAATTGCTCCCGCCCAATGCAAGCCATGAAAATTTAGCGCGTCAGCAAATACAGAATTGTGAATACCCGCTTTTTGCCAGGGAAAGATCAGGACTAAGCAAAATACTGGAATTATATAGATAAATAAAATTCTAAAAGTAACATTACGTACGGCTCGAGGAATCATGCGAGCCGGGTCAATTGATTCTCCGGCCGCAAGGCCTATAATTTCTGAACCTTGATAATTGACGAGCAGTAAAACCATAGCGGTGAGTAAGACCATTCCACCATTAGGAAAAAGCCCTCCTTGCTCAAGGATATACTTTGTTCCGATTATACCGCCTAGTGAGGCTCGATCGTGGATAAGTCCAAAGAAAATTAATACTGATAAAATTACAAAGCCGAGTAAGGCTAAGATTTTGATAATGGCTAACCAAAACTCAATTTCCCCAAATTTATCAACTTTCGCGATATTTACATAAGTAATTAATAAGCCAAAAACAAAGGCCCAAATATACCCTTGGACTCCTGTGAAATGCTGCATGATAATACCACCGGCAATACATTCTGCGGGAATATAGGCAATCCAACTTATCCAATAAGACCACCCTACGCCACAAGCAATAGAGGGGGATATAAAATCTGCTGCATAGGTAATAAAAGAGCCAGAAATAGGAATAGCTACCGCGAGCTCACCCATGCATAACATGGTTAAATAAATAATTAGTCCGCCTAATATATAAGCCAGAAATACGGCCGGTCCCACCTGATTAATTACCGCACCAGTTCCTAAAAAATAGCCGGATCCTATAATTCCGCCTAATGCAATAAGTTGTACGTGCCGGTCTTTCAAACCGCGTTTATAGCCTCCATCAGTAGATGGGGCGGATGATGGTAATGTAGAATTAGTCACTAATTTTATAATCTCACTATATTTAACACAAGTTGTATAATAATAAAAAAATTTGTCTATGGCTATAAATAGTATTTATTTTAAAAAGTGATATTTATAAGAAAATCACCGGTATGGCAAGAGTTATTTTACTGATAATACTAGCGCAGTTTACAACAGCTCATACTAAGCTGATTTTCTAACCCTAGAGTTGCGCGTATGATTCAGTTTGCACGAGTATACACTTTTTAAAGGCTGCGTTGTTAGTTTTTGATAATACAGTGCAATTCTCATGCTAAAGCACCGAAGCTTTCTCTAAAATTAAATTTGGCATAAAGCAAGGGAAATTTTAGCCGGCGTTTCTTTTATTTCACGGAGGGTACGCGCGTCATAAAGACGTAGAACTAGGTCGTAATGACCAATTTTCAAACGAGGAATTATACCGAAAGAGCGTTCTATAGTTAACATAATAAGATGACACATCGTTTTAGGCGGTAATATTCTTTGATAGATACCATTGAATTTCTCCACAGCGTTAAAATTTGCACGCTCGCGCAGTATTTTTAAATAGATATCAACAGTTGCTATCAATGTATTTAACTTAGTAAGCCACAATTGCAGATCCAATTTACGCAGCTCAGCTGAGCTTTCCAGCCACTCAGTGAGTTGAGGGGGATTTAATTCGTAATCAGGCACCTGTTGCAATGGAAGTGGCCGAATCGATTGTAAAAAAGGATTGCTGTGGATCTCTTCCCCAAAAAAACCGACAACATGCGATAAACGTTGAATACGGTCATGCAAAGTTGCGCCTGTTTCTGCGGAAATAGTAGTATGGGTTTTGAGGAGACTGTGTTCAATTCGAATGAGCTCTTTTAAAAATCTACTTTTTAACTCGGGCTTTTCAATCATTTGGATAATTTCTAATAAATTTTTTATTGCGCAGTGATGCATTAGCGGATGATCATTGGCAACGCTTTCTGTGATGGTTTGAAAAAGATATTCAAGGCGCAAGGCAATTTTAGACAAATAATGAGTGGCTAGCTGAAATGTAGAGGTATTTTGCATGAGCTTTCCTTAGCCGTTTATCGATTCCCAAAACGTGATGTCCTTAAAAGAATAAGGGTCATTTACCTATACATATGAGCAAATGATTTTGGGAAAAATTCACTATCAATACAATAATAAAACTGTGTTTTAAGGCGCTATAATGTTCTTTTGTGAGAAAAATGTAAATAGCTGTTATGCAAATAATTTACGGCACAGGCTAAATGTTTTTTTGAACCAATATTGTAAAAAACATCGTTGGCTAATTTCAATCGTTGCTCATCGTTTTGTTGAGAGCTTAAGATAGTACGAGCCTCTTGCTCTGAACAGTTATCGCGCTCCATCATCCGTTTTATTTGCGATGCTTGTTGTGCGATAACAATCAAGATGCGATCGAGATACGGATAATCTTCACGATGAGTAAGCAATGGAATTTCAATTACACAGTAGCGCGCGCAACTAGAATTTATTTTACGGTTAATCGATTCGCGGATTAGCGGGTGCAGTATACTTTCAAGTTTATATCTAGCGTGTTTATCAGCAAAGATAATTTTTTTTAACCCAGCTCTATCCAGCTCTCCTAATGGGTTGATTAAAAAGTTGCCAAAACTTTCTTTAATAAGGTCTAGCGCGGGCTTACCTTTCGCCGTTAATTCCCGAGCAATGGCATCAGCACTAATTACTTTCGCGTGATGATGCATAAAATACTGAGCAACCAGGGATTTTCCGCTTGCTATGCTACCGGTTAAACCTACGCAAAACATATTTAACTAAAAGGGTTCAAATTTTTACACATGAAAAGATACAGATAGCAGGTTTCCGGGTACGCACTGTTTTCTTTGCAATACGCTTTGGCCGCAAGTGCGGCATCGTCTGCTTTCCTATAGATATTACTTTTCCAAGATAAAGCCATCGCATCTAAAGCACTACATTGCCATAACGGTCTCACCGATAACCCATTTACCAGCAGGTCGCAATCCTCTTTTGCAACAACGCAGCTCGAAGGCTGTGTACTTTCTTTTTTACAATCACCCATAGCATTATTTAAGGCTCCTCGTTGGTAATTAGCCTCAACGGTCCATTCTTGATAGGTGTTATCGTGCGCAATACATTGCCAAGAATCAGCAAATGCCCCATTGGGAAAGATGAACGTTGTTAAAAGAAAGCCTAAAAGAGAAGTTTTTAACATTACGAATCCCTGTATATAGTATTAATAGAGTGTAAGGTGATTTGTGCTAAATTAACAATAGTTTCATTGCGCGTATTTAACGGTGGAAGCCAATAAACCGTGTTTTCTATTGGTCGAAGCAACGCACCATTTTCAAGAGCATTTTGATACAGCTCAAAACCCATGCGCCTGCCTTCAATAGGTAATAAATCTCCAGCAATGATTGCACCCACAGAGCGTATATTTGTAAGCTTTCCAGTTAACGAAGCAACTCTATTAAAGTTTTCAAGCAAGCTACGCTGCAACCTTTTTGCTTTTTCACAATAATTTTCCTGCTCCATTACCTCAAGAGTGGCTAAGGCGGCGCATACGGCTAAAGCGTTGGCACTGTGAGTATGAGAATGAAGAAAACTTGTACCCTTTCTATAATCATCATAAAAAAGATCAAATATTTCTTCGTTAATTAATACACAGCTTAAAGGCAGGGAGCCGGCGGTTAAACCCTTTGACAAACAAATCATATCCGGATTGACGTCAGCGTGTTGGCAAGCAAGCCATGTGCCTGTTCTGCCCAGCCCGGTCATTATTTCATCCGCAATAAGATAGATATCATTTTCATGGGCCCATAAGCTTAATCGTTTTAAATAATCGGCGCTGTAGCAGCGCATTCCTCCTGCACCTTGTACAATCGGTTCAACAATTATTGCGCAAACATTCGCTTTCAACAATTCTAGTTTTTTTAATGATTGGCGCCAGTAATCGGAGGCGTCTGTCCATAATGGGTCCGTTTCACCGCTTACGTAGGGTATATCATTCAAAAAATGGCAGGTAAGGCTAAGTTGTGCGTAGGGTTTTTTATAAATTCCTAAGTCACTGACACTGAGTGCGCCTAATGTTTCACCGTGGTAACTATTGGCTAAGGAAATAAATTCATTTTTATTGTTTTGTCCTTTGCGTTGCTTGGCGTGTAATGCTAATTTCAAAGAAATTTCAACCGCACTCGAGCCATCACTTGCAAACAGAACATGTTCTTTTCGCGCTATTTTGGTTAGTTTTTCACCCAGAAGCACTAAAGGTTCATGAGTCGTATTAGCGGCAATGACGTGCTCAAACTTATCCAGTTGTTTATGGATTGCGGCAATTACCGATGGATGCCGATGTCCTAACGGTTTGCACCACCAACTTGAAATAGCATCTATTATGGGACCCTTATCGGTGAATAAAAAACTCCCTTCCGCTTTTTCAACCACCAGCGGTAAACACTGCTCAAAGTCTTTCATTTGCGAGCACGGATGCCAGATTTTTTTTAGATCGCGCTCGATAAGAGTGCTTATTGTGGACATGTAAACTTTTGATTGACAAACAAGAACCGCACTTTATCATGTCAACCAATAAAATTAAATGAGAGATTAATGCTTAATAAGAATCGAGTTTGGTCACATGCGGAAATTAGTTCAATATACCAACAGCCATTTAACGATTTATTAAGCAAGGCGCACGCAGCGCATCGGGAACATCATGAGGCTAACCACTTACAAGTTGCAACCTTGGTCAGTATAAAGACCGGGGCTTGCCCCGAAGACTGTGGTTATTGTTCGCAAAGTGGGCATTACAAAACTAAAGTTGAAAAGGAAAAGTTAATATCGGTCACCCAAGTATTGGAAAAAGCGCAAACGGCTAAAGAAAATGGTGCAAAACGGTTTTGTATGGGTGCGGCTTGGCGCTGTCCACCGGATAAGGTGCTTCCGGACTTGGTCGCAATGATTAAAGGGGTTAAAGATTTAGGACTTGAAACCTGCATGACCTTGGGAATGCTCAATGCTGAGCAAGCGCAAATACTTAAAGAAGCCGGCTTGGACTTTTATAACCACAATATTGATACATCCCCATCGTACTACGATAAAGTGGTCACGACCCGCAAGTTTAGCGATAGGCTCGCTACTTTAAACGAAGTAAGGCGGGCGGGAATCAGCCTCTGTTGTGGTGGCATACTTGGTTTAGGAGAAACACAAGCCGATAGAATAGAATTTGTAATGACTCTTGCTAATCTTGAAACCCCTCCTGAAAGTATTCCAATTAATCGTTTAATTGCAATGAAAGGAACCCCCTTGGGCGATACGGCTCCTATTGATGGCCTAGAAATTGTGAGAACGATTGCAACCGTGCGCCTTGTTATGCCAAAAAGTGTAATTCGACTTACCGCGGGACGCACGGAAATGAGTGAGGAGCTTCAGACGCTTTGTTATTTTGCCGGTGCAAATTCTGTGTTTATCGGCGACAAGCTGTTAACTGCAGAAAACCCACAGCTTGAAAAAGATCACGCTCTTTTTAGCAAATTAGGTATAAACGCGTTTGAGTTATGATCGATGCGCTGTTAGAAACCTATCTTGTACGCTTAAAAAACCAAGGCCTGCACCGTCAGCACGTACTGGCCAATTCGAGCGTATTAAATTTTAGCAGTAACGACTATCTTGGCCTAAGCAATAACAGCCGAATAAGAGCAGCCTATATTGATGGTTTTAAAAAATTTCCTGTTGGCAGTGGTTCATCGGCACTAATAAATGGCTACCAATCAATACACCGCGCGTTGGAAGAAAGTTTTGCGAATGCATTGGGTTGCGATGCGGCTTTATTATTTAGCTCAGGATTTGCTGCAAATCAAGGTATTACAGCCTTACTGCAAGAAATTAAGCTACCCGTTCTCATTGATAAGTCCGTTCATGCTTCGGTGTATAACGGCTTGCACGCTAGTAAATCGTTATACACTCGTTTTCATCACAACGATGCGACGCACTTGGAACAAAAGCTGACGAGTCTTCAACTGCCTCAGGCGGTAGTTACGGAAGGTATTTTCAGTATGAGTGGTGCCTTTTCTGATTTAAGAAGATTTAGTACTATTTGTAATCAGCATAACAGTGCCTTATTAGTAGACGAAGCCCATTCCTTTGGCGTAGTGGGTAAAAAAGGCATGGGGGCTGTTAGCCACTTTAATTTATCGCAATCCGATGTTGCTTTGCGCCTAATAACCTTCGGCAAGGCTATGGGTGCTTTTGGTGCGGTAGTCGTAGGCTGTAAAAATTGGATAGATGCTTTGGTGCAGGCCTCTCGAACGTATATTTATACCACCGCTTTAAGTCCGGCGATTGCCTATGGGTTGTTGCACAGTTTGCCGATAGTTCAACAGGCAGACCATGAAAGGCAGCATCTGAGTCGCTTAATATCTTACTTTGTTCAAAAAAGAGGGTGCTCGAACTTAGTCTGGAGTCCTTCGTCTACAGCAATTCAACAATTGCGTCTTGGGAATCCTCATCACGCCATAGCATTCAGCCAAGCACTATTAGTAAAAAATATACGGTGCCACGCAATTCGAGAGCCTACAGTTCCAAGGTCGCAAACGGGCTTACGCATTGTACTAAATTCAACGCACAGTTTGAGTGATATTGATGGTTTGTTTGCGGCTTTGGCTAAAATTAATGCGACTTAATATTGAAATATATGGAACCGGGCCTGTACTTGTTTTTTTTCACGGATGGGGGTTTGACAGTACAGTTTGGCATTCACTTGTTTCGTATCTAGATAAAAACTACAGCTTATACTTGGTTGATTTACCCGGCTTCGGGCACAGCTCGAATATGGAATGGGCGCTCTTCAAAAAAAAATTACTCGCGTACTGTCCGGATAAATTTTCTCTAGTCGGTTGGTCGTTAGGCGGCTTGTATGCAACACGTCTAGCCTTAGAAGAAGCGCATCGAGTTAGCTGTTTGATAAACGTCGCCTCGACACCCTGCTTTATAAAAAGCGCTAATTGGCCTGGTGTAAGTGCCACGACACTGCAAAAATTTGCGCAGCAATTAGCGCTTAATTTTGAAGCAACACTGGTCGGCTTTATCCGCGCCCAGGGAGTTGATGGTTCCTGCGCGTTCACATTCAAAAGCAATCGCGAGGGTCTCTATCAAGGATTGCAGTATTTAGAACAATGGAATTTCATAGAAGAGCTTGCTCGCGTAAAAATTCCAGTCGCTTATTTCTTCGGAAATTTAGATAGTATTGTTCCTTGGAGAACGCTCCCACGGTTGCAAGAAAAATTTCCTCACTTTTTTTATCAATTATTCAAGCCCGCAGCGCATCTTTTATTTTTAAACCAACCGCAGCAGTTTTGTGAAAAAGTGCGTTATTTTATAGAAAAAGTAGCTAGCAATTAACAGCGCAACAAAACAAGGTGGATAATGACTAATTTTTTTATCACGGGAACCGACACGAATTGCGGTAAAACCTTTGTAACCGCTGCTTTACTCAAATATTTTAATGAGCGCCAGCAACCAACACAAGCGTTGAAACCTATAGCGAGTGGTGGGGATGCGGATATGGTCTTGTTACAAAAACACAATGCTTTTCCGCAGTTAAAAATCAATCGTTGGTGCTATCAACAGGCTATTGCTCCCCATTTTGCGGCGAAATATGAAGGCACGACAATTACCTTAAGCCAACTGAGGGCGTTTTATAAGGAGTGGTGTGCTAAAAAAATTGGTAATCTACTGATAGAAGGTGCAGGGGGGCTGCTAGCGCCTATTAATGACGACCAGTCTTGGATAGATTTTATACAAGCAGAATCTCTAAAAGTTATTGTCGTAGTTGGCATGCGCGTGGGGTGTATCAACCATGCGTTACTCACTCAAGAGCAGCTTCTCTTACGTAATATTTCCTGTGCCGGATGGGTTGCTAACTGCTTGGACAACTCTATGGAGGTTTTAAGGGAAAATATTGATTACTTAGAAGCAAAAATGCAGATGCCTCTTATTACAACCTTGTCTTATTGTGGTAATATAACAAAATTGTCTAGTAGTTTTACGGAGTTGGTAAATGCCGATTTATGAGTACGAATGTGGGAGTTGTCACCACCAATTTGAAATGATTCAAAAAATTAATAGCGAGCCCAGCACTCTGTGCCCTCATTGCTATGAAAATACAGCTATTCGCTTAATTTCTGCTGCTGGATTTCAGTTAAAGGGAAACGGTTGGTACGCAACTGACTTTAAAAATAAAGGCGGCGATACTAAGTCGGTACCGGAGAAGGCAGCCGCTAAATCCGGTGATGCAAAATCAACCAAAGCGGATTAAAGCAGTCTACCTTAATCACAATAATTACCATAATTTTGTAACGGACATATAACTATGCGCTCACATTACGCTACAGCAGTAAGTCAACAGCTTAAAGGACAGTCGATAACCATCTGTGGTTGGGTGCATAATCGGCGTGATCACGGTGGTGTAATATTTCTAGATATTCGTGATCGCAGTGGTTTAATTCAAGTTGTTTACGAACCTGAAATGGTGGATGTTTTCCAATGCGCTGAAAAATTACGCCATGAATTTGTTGTATCCGTTACGGGTATTATTAGAAGTCGGCCTGAGGGAATGATAAATCGGAATATGGTTAATGGAGACTTAGAAATTTTGGGTATGGAATTAGAAATTCTTAATTCCGCGCAAACACCTCCTTTTTTGCCGGATGAGCATCATATTATTAACGAAGATTTACGTTATCGCTATCGTTACCTGGATTTAAGAAGAGCCAATATGCAAAGAAACATGCAGTTGCGTCATAATTTAGTAAGCTGCATGCGGACCTATCTAAATGAAAATAAATTTATTGATATTGAAACACCAATGCTCACTAAAGCAACTCCGGAAGGGGCGCGTGATTATTTGGTGCCATCACGTGTGCATCCCGGCGAATTCTACGCGTTGCCACAGTCGCCACAGTTGTTTAAACAGCTGTTAATGATGGCCGGGTTTGATAGTTATTATCAAATCGTACGCTGTTTTCGTGATGAGGATTTGCGCGCTGATCGTCAGCCTGAATTCACGCAATTAGATATTGAAATGGCATTTATTGACGAAATTACTATTCAATCGCTTATTGAAGGCATGTTGAAAAAGATTTTTAAAGAAATTCTATCGGTAGAACTACCGGCAACACTTCCAAGAATGACTTATGCGCAAGCGATTCAACGTTTTGGTAGTGATAAACCCGATTTACGTATTCCTTTGGAATTAGTAGATATTGATGATTTAGTAATAAATTGTGATTTCAAAGTTTTTGCAGCTCCGGCTGCAGATACAAAGGGGAGGGTTGTTGCATTACGCTTACCATCGGGTTGTAAATTAAGTCGCAAAGAGCTGGATGATTACGCCCGTTTTGTGGGTATATATGGCGCCAAAGGTCTTGCTTATATCAAAGTAAACGATCGGTCTGCAGGAGCGAGTGGCTTGCAGTCACCCATCCTTAAATTTTTATCGGCAGAAATTATTGATGCAGTTTTAACCCGTGTGAATGCACAAACGGGCGACGTAGTGTTTTTTGGTGCTGATACAGCAAGTATTGTTAATGAGTCAATGGGGGCTTTACGAGTTAAGTTGGGTCATGACTGCCAACTAGTAGAGCCAGGATGGCAATTGGTTTGGATTGTAGATTGGCCAATGTTTGAGTTGGATAATAAAACCAAACGCCTACAAGCAATGCACCATCCTTTTACGTCCCCACAGGTGTTGGATGAGGATGCTCTGTGCGCAAATCCCACTGGAGTATTAGCTAAAGCATACGATATTGTTATCAACGGTTATGAAATTGGTGGCGGTTCTATACGCATTCACCAGCCTCATATGCAACAAGCCGTATTTACACTTTTAGGTATTAATCAGCAGGAAGCGCATGATAAATTTGGATTTTTGTTGGACGCATTGCAATTTGGCTGCCCGCCGCACGGTGGAATCGCTTTAGGCGTTGATAGACTTGCTATGTTATTAACTAATTCAAATTCAATTCGGGATGTTATTGCCTTTCCTAAAAGCCAGTCCGCATCGTGTCTCTTAACCGATGCGCCTACATCCATCCCCGAGGAACTTTTAACTGAATTAGGAATACGTCGTGCACCCCTCAAAGCGCAGTAATAGCAAATGGCTCAAACAAACTGTTTTGTCTATCGTTTGTTTGATGCTGTGCGTGTCGATTCTTTTTGCTAAATCTGTTGAAAGCACTCCTAAATTAATAGAGTATCTTTCGCAAGAGAAAATGAATCTTTCGCATTTTATTGAGGATGCAAAAAACTTACGATCACCAAGCAATCAAACGGAATATTTTCAATATTTACACAAAAATGACTCTCTTCTCGCATTGAATGGCGCCAAAATAAGCAGTTTAGAAAACTTTTTGGCTAATCAGATAAAAGTGCAAAATGATTTCAATCAACGCGTGAAGCAGCTGCAACAATTTTCAACAAAAACCGTGCAAAGTAATTCTCAAAAAAAAATAGCTGAAATCAAAACGCTTACAGAGGCTAATAAAGCAACTATCGAACTTATAAAAGAAACTATTAGTTTAGCCAACCGCTATCAAACGGTGTTAGCCAATTACAATCAAACACTTGAACTTTGGAAGTCAAAAAACGCTTTGCAAAATCAGCTTGCAAAACTACAAGTACAAGAAAATAAATTAAACGAGGCATTAAAAAAACTGTATGAAAATGGATTGAAGCTGCAGCAAGATGTAAAAATAACCAACGAATTTAATTCCGCTTATTTACTTGAAGCCCGAACACTCTTGAACAATCAAATAATAAATTTAACGCAACAAAAAATTACAGAGTTGAATCTACAACGGGTACTCGCCCGTGCCGATTATTTACTTCTAAAAAGCCCAGACATCCATACCTTACAGAAGGTTACAGATACCTATAAAAATATTATTAGCCAATTATCAGACATGGAACAATCGCTGAAGAAGATTTTATTTGTTTTAAAAAATGAGTTGGATCATGTTACGGATGCGCATTTAAAACAGCAGTTTTCGTCGTTGATTAGTATTATTAATTCACGCGTAACCGGTATTGGTATTCAGGAACAAACGCTACAGGAAGACTTAGAAAATCATCAGCAGCAATTAAAAAATCAGCTTTCCGTTCGGCAAAGTCTAGCAGAATACAGCTTTTCGAGCTGGCCGACGATAGTCAAACAATTCTTCGAAACACCGCTGCAAATGGTCAACTATTTACAATCTCTAACCCTCAAGTTTGTGGACAACTACCTATGGCAAAACAAATGGGCGTGTTTATTAATATGGGTAATGGGAATAGTGACAGCCTCAATTGTAATAAGCCTGCATTTACTATTAAAACAGTTAACCCAAGATAAAGAGCGCTCGCGTATTTCAGGTCACTTGTACGATAAGGCTCTTATTTTGTTAAGTCGGAACATGAAGTTGATAGGCGCGTTATCCGTTGGAATTGTTATTTTTTACTTTAATGGAATACCCTTTGCGAACTATAGAATGTTGTTTAATTTATGTTTAGTGTGGCTCACGTTTCATACGCTTATTCTCATCGCTCGTCTGGCTTTAATGGAGCGAGTTTCAGACGCTTCTGGTATTGATGTGCGGCTGTATTACCGCTTGAAATGGCTTTTATTAATCGGTGGAACCATTACCGGACTGATGGTTTTCAGCCAACAATTACCAATGGCTATCTTATTGCAAGATATATTTAACCGTTTATTTATGTTGTTCCTGATGGCATCGTCGCTATTTGCCTGGAAGAGTCGTAATGTTATTAATGAACTTTTAACACCCTATCTCAAGACAAAAAAATCTTATTTACGCAGTGCAGTAATGCTGTTGGTAATTTTAACGCCCATCACATTACTTGTAACCGCTTTGATTGGAATCCTTGGCTACGTCAATTTAGCATGGACGTTGAGCCGCTATCAATTGCAAATTTTATTCGTTATATCCGCCTATGTGGTTATGCGGGGTTTGTTATTTGATGCTCTGGAACTGGTTTCCGAATGGATGGTAACAGGGGTGCAAAACGGATGGTTATGGATTGAGGTAGTTTTAAAACCTATTGATAAAATTTTACGAATTTTTCTGTTACTGTTTTGCTTGTATTTGTTATTGCGTCTGTTTGACTGGCCGGCAGATGCGCAAGCATTTAATAGACTTTATAAGCTTGGTGAATATCCAATTGTCAATGTCTCCGGCATTCATATAACTTTTGTGAGTATTATTGAGTTTGTTATTTTAATTATGGTGTTTGCGTGGATTTCACGATGGACGCGTGAGTTGTGTTTTCGTTGGTTGTATCGTGATGCCAGCGATGCCGGAATTCGCAATAGTCTTTCTGTTTTTACTCAATACGCCGTTATCTTAATTGGCGGATTTATTACTTTACGTGTGTTAGGGCTCGATTTTAGTGGCATGTCGATGATACTTGGTGGTTTGGCTGTGGGTATGGGCTTTGGTTTGCGCGATTTTGCAAGTAATATTGTTGGCGGCCTTATGCTGCTGATTGAACGACCGGTACGTGAGGGTGATCTAATTACCTTGGGGAATCACGAAGGGCGAGTTGCTCATATTGGTATTCGATCCATGCGTGTATCGTCTTGGGACAATATGGAAGTACTTATCCCTAACGCAGAAACTTTTAATAAGCCTTTTACAAATTGGACCCATCAAGACAGTATTATTCGAACCGTCTTTCCAATAAAAGTAAGTCGGACGGATGATCCAGTGATGGTTCAGCAGCTTATTTTAGATGTTTTGAATATTATTCCTGAAATTGTTGATGATCCAGAGCCCCAGGTGTATTTAAAAAAGATAGACGATGCCTTGCTTGAATTTGAAGCGCGGTATTTTATAAACGTGCAATTGCACACGCGCTTTGCAATTCGCTCTAAAGTCTTATTTGCAATAATGGCACAATTTCAAGCCGCTGGTGTGCAACCGCCAATACCCCCGTTTACAATGGCTGGTGTTACCGAACCTCTGGATGCTAATGTTCCCAAAAAAATCACCGACTAATGAAAAAGAATTATTGATTTCCTGCCAAAATATTGAAGGTATTAGTTTTCAGCAATTAGCTTTAGAGCATAATTTGGCTATTCCTTTGGCTGCAACCAAGCGCAAAGGCTGGGTAGGTCAAGCCATTGAAATTGCATTAGGAACCACCGCAGGCAATCTAGCGCTTCCTGATTTTCACCACCTAGGAGTGGAGCTTAAAACAATTCCTTTGGATCATAATGGAAAACCTAGTGAGTCAACCTATGTAACCTCGATACCATTATTAACTATACAACAGCAACGGTGGTTATCGTCCACGTGTTTTAACAAACTAAAAAAAGTTTTATGGATACCAATAGAGGGTGATAATTCTATACCCTACAATCAAAGACGGATTGGTAAAGCGATGCTTTGGACGCCTTCGGTTGAACAAGAAAAAACTCTAGCAGACGATTGGGAGGAGCTGGTTGAAATGATTAGCACGGGTCAGTTGGCGCAGTTATCAGCAGCGGTGGGCAGGGCGTTGCACGTTCGTCCAAAAGCCAGTAATGCAAAGTCTTTGTGTTATGGTTTTGATGCAGAAGGTACTAAAATACAAACTTTACCTCGAGGCTTTTATCTACGTACGGCATTTACAAACACAATCTTGTCTGGCTAAAAAAGCGTCGTAACACAGATTGTACACGAAAAACAATGGATCCAAATTTATTAAATAAGCTATAATTGCTTTAAGTTATTTTAAATTTAAGAATCTTCAATGCGTTTGTTTATGGCTATATTTTTACCTTTTACAGTTTTTTTTACCATTTCTCGCCCAATAGCTGGAATAGTATGCTTATTATTGCAATTAACACTTATTGGATGGCTGGCTGCTGCATTATGGGCGGTTTATGCTCTCTCACAATTCAAGACGGATAAAAAAATTCGCGATTTAAATAATCGACAATATTAGTCAAATTTTTGAACAAGCACACTGGCTTTTACGCTAACGATGGCCATCACTTGAACGCTCAGTCAAGAGATACTGTCAGATTGAGTCGAGACTAAGATTCTTGTATTAGTTCAGCTTTGATCTGAATGAAACATCAATATTTTAGGCTTACTTCTTGATTGGGACGCCATCGATAAGGCCTTACATGGTAACGCACTATCAGACGAGTGAGTCATCGTTCATCCCACGGGCTTACGTGAGAATAAGTCCATTACAACAGCCAAGTAGGTCCAGCTTCTTCCTGACCAAATAAACGTTACGTCTCCACACCAAACTTGATTGGGTGCGGCAACATTAAATTGTCTAGATAAATGGTCTTCAATTACAGTATGCTCGCTCTCACCCCTTTTATAAGCATGCTTTCGCTGCTGACAACTATGCAAACCAAGCCGCTTTATCAGCCTAGTTGCTCTGTAGCGCGTTAATGGCATCCCGCGCGTTGAAGCAATACTAGCAACGGTTCTCGCGCCCGCCGAACCTTTACTTTCGGAAAATATAGTTTGACCATAGTTTCTGCTTTTATTTTTTTAACATTAATTTTCTTTGTATGTGATGCCCAGTATTTGTAACTGCTCTGATGTACATCAAAAACTGAACATAGTGTGCTCAGACTATATCTCTCTCTTTGTGCTTTAATTAACTCAGATTGTTCAGTGAGTCCGACATTGAGAGAGCGGTAGCCTTTTTTAAAATTTCTTTCTCCAGCCCAATCCGGTTAATTTTCTTTTCTAACTCTTTTATCTTTTGTAGGTCGGGTGTTATTGCATTGGGTTGATTAGCTATGCCATTACGCTCATTCTTTAGCTGTCTAGCCCACTTATTGATCGTTGATTTGCCTACACCCATCGCTTTTGAAGCTTCTCGTACTGTGTAGTTTTGATCTAATACTAATTGCGCTGATTCAAGTTTAAAATCAGCTCAAAAGGTTGGTCTTGTTCGTTTAGTCATTTTTTACCTAGTGTTTAGGAGGGGTATAATAACACCTCTAATTAGGTGGCCAAATCGACTATGCCAGCTCTTTACGACTGGATGGCCTTATTACTTTTTTTCAAGTACCTCGCGAAGTATCTCGGCCTTTAAACGCTCTTCGGTATACATCTTCTTTAGCCAATTATTTTCAGACTCAAGCTCTTTAAGACGGGTCATCATCGATAAGTCCATACCACCGTACTTGGCGCCCCATTTGTAAAACGTTGCAGAACTCATGCCTTGTTCACGACATAGTTCAGCAACCGGAATACCGACTTCGCTTTGTTTGATAATCGACATGATCGGACTATCACTAAATTTTGATTTTTTCATGCAGAATCTCCTGCGTGTAGATTACGAGAAAACTCTACTTTTGGCATCAATTATTTCACGGGGGAATTACCCTTCAAGCTCTTATCATTTCTTTCACCTCTTATTTGACTCGTACATTTTAACAAATTAATGTTGGTTTTTTCGCGGTAATATTTGTGTTCAATACACCGAAAAATATTATAATCGAAAACGAATTAATTCATCATTTGGCTATAAAACGACGCTATTGTGTGTGGTTAAAAGCTAACTTAGCAAGCTGTTGGATTTTCGGGGAGGGATAAAACACTAAGGATAAGCCTTTAGTAAACAATACTCTCAACGAGAGTATTGTTTTTTCATTAGGAAAAAAGGAAAGGAAATAAAAATAATTAGTCCTACTACTAAAAATGCTTCAAATACATAAATGTTACCCAAATTAATAGACGCAGGAGGTATAAAACCACTGATCATTGCAACCATGCAACACGCTATTCCTATGGCTGCAACTAAGTAAAAAAAGCAATTACCACCTGGAACACGATAGGATCCAGATTTTTTCAAATTGCAGTAGCGTAATTTGATTGCTGAGATGAACATAAAAATATAAACCAGCAATGCCATTTGAGCACATAGATCGCTTAACAACCAATACGCTGCGTTAACATCATCAAATACAATAAATAACAAACAAAGCAACGAAAAAATTACAGCCTGGGCGATTAAAATTGGAGCAGGTACCTTGGCTTTATTTAATTTTGAAAAAATAGGGGGTAACGCACCATCTTTAGCGGCTACAAGTAAACCTTTTGCGGGTCCAATTATCCAAGCGGAAACCCCACTTAACCCTCCAATGACAATTAAAAAGGCTATTATTTGAACCATCCAATCCGCGTTGTAGGCTTTAAAAAAAATTGAAAAAGCTTCAATTAATCCGGAAACTATATTTAAATTGGCACTGGGAACGACCACAATAATGGCTAAAGCACTGAGCATTAGTGAAAGTAAGATAATAATTAGTGAATAAAATATGGCCCGTGGATAATCGCGCTGAGGATTGCGAACATCATCGGCATGCACCGCGGACATCTCAACACCAATTAATCCAAAAAGAATGTTAGAAAAAAGGGCGAGATTGCCCAGGGAATGCAAATTAGGTAGCCAAGTGCTCGTTTGGGTAAGAGCAATTGGCCTTCCTTGCAACCACCACATAAATCCTAAACAAATAATGACAATCATGGGTAATAGGGTACCAAAAAGAGCACCAAGTATACTTATGAAACTGGAAAATCGCATTCCAAAACAATTCAAAAAAGTAAATAACCAGAACAAACTTAGTGAACTTATCAGCAAATATGTTTTATCAACCGATAAAGACGGCGCAAATAAATAGGCCATAGTAGCTGCGATAAAGGACATTATTGTGGGGTACCACACAACGTTGTAAACCCATTGCAACCAGATGGTTATAAATCCTGCACGCTTACCAAACGCTTCTCGTACCCATATATAAATACCACCGCTTTCCGGATAGGACGTGGATAATTCTGCAGCAACCAAAGCCACCGGTATAAAAAAAGCAACTGCGGCAACCACATAATAAAATATAAGAGGTAAACCAAGTTTTGCACTTATAGCTAAGGTGCGCAGGCTGTCAACTGCTATTACATTGATCATCACCAATGAAAAAACAGAAAGAACTTTTTTGGGTGGGTGCATGTAAATCCTAAACCTAACAAATAGTGAAGGTATTAAAGGCATACTGCGGTTGTATGCCCCTAATACAGAGATTAATTGCTAGCCGTTAAATTTCTGAGAACGTATTGTAAGATACCACCATGACGAAAATATTCGAGTTCATTTGTTGTATCAATTCGACATAATAGCGAAACAATTTCTTCACGGTTGTCGCTACGATATATCGTCATTTGGATAGACTGACCCGGTTTTAAATGATTATCAACGGTCAAGCTTATACGCTCATCCCCTGTTATACGCAGCGATTTTCTGCTAACACCTTCGGGAAATTGCAATGGTAAAACACCCATGCCAATCAAATTAGAACGATGAATTCTTTCAAAACTTTCCGTAATAACCGCTTTCACACCTAATAAATTAGTGCCTTTCGCGGCCCAATCTCGTGAAGAACCGGTGCCGTATTCCTTACCGGCAATAATGACTAAGAGTGTTTCTGCTTGCTGATAAAGCATCGCCGCATCGTAAATTGGCATGACCTCCTGTGTTGGTACGTAGCGTGTATAACCGCCTACTACCTCCGGTGTCATTTCGTTGCGAATGCGTATATTAGCGAAAGTTCCTCGCATCATTACTTCGTGATTACCGCGTCGCGAGCCGTAAGAATTAAAGTCAACCTCATTAACACCATGCTCTTTAAGATATAAGCCCGCTGGAGAATTTGCTTTTATAGAGCCTGCCGGTGAAATATGATCGGTTGTAATACTATCACCCAGTACGGCTAAAATACTCGCTTTTTCAATGGCTTTAATGGGTTCAGGGCTCATTTGAAGATTTTCAAAAAAAGGTGGGTGTTGTATATAAGTTGATTGCGAATCCCATTTATAAGTGGGTGTGTTGTCAACTTCTATAGCCTGCCAGTGTTCATCACCTAAAAAAACCTCAGAGTATTCTTTTTTAAACATTTGACTCGTTACCTTAGCAACTTGGGCCGCAACCTCAGCATTTGACGGCCAAACGTCTCTTAAATATATGGCCTCGCCCGCACTATTTACGCCTAATGGATCTTTATCAAGATCAGCGGTAGTTGTCCCCGATAAAGCGTAAGCAACGACAAGTGGCGGTGACGCAAGCCAGTTAGCGCGTACTTGCGGGTGAACTCGACCTTCAAAATTTCGATTTCCTGAAAGAACGGCACTTACAACGATATCATTGTTAGTAATGCACTCGGCAATAGCATCCGGCAATGGGCCGGAGTTGCCTATACAGGTTGTGCAACCATAGCCAACTAAATTAAAACCAAGTTGATCCAGATAGGTTTGTAATCCTGCTTGCTGTAAATAGTCACTCACAACTTTAGAACCAGGAGCTAGAGAAGATTTGACCCAGGGTTTGCGAATTAAGCCTTTTTCGATTGCTTTTTTTGCTAATAAACCGGCCGCCATCATAACACTGGGGTTGGATGTATTGGTACAGCTTGTTATTGCTGCGATAACAACATGGCCATGACGCAAATCATAGGGTTGATTAATAACCGGAAATACCGTGTTTTTTTCATTTTCTTTATTATTTTCCGTAAGAAATTTAGAAAATTCGGCGGGTAAATTTGCTAAGCTCACTTTATCTTGCGGACGTTTAGGACCGGCTAAAGACGGTTCAATAGTTGAAAGATCTAAGGTAAGGGTTGTAGAAAAATGAGCATCAACACTGTTTTCGTCATACCACATTCCTTGTGCTTTGCAGTAGGCTTCGACCAACTTAATAGTGTGTTCATCGCGGCCACTTAGGCGTAGATAGCGAATTGTTTCATTATCTACTGGGAAAAAGCCACAAGTCGCGCCGTATTCTGGTGCCATATTAGAAATAGTGGCGCGATCGGCCAACGGCAATGTTGATAAACCCGGACCAAAAAATTCAACGAACTTACCTACCACGCCTTTCTCACGCAGCATTTTAGTGACGGTTAAGACAAGGTCGGTTGCTGTAATTCCGTCTTTTAAGATACCGGATAATTTAAAGCCAACAACTTCCGGTATTAGCATAGAGACGGGTTGACCGAGCATCGCTGCTTCCGCTTCAATTCCCCCGACCCCCCAGCCCAATATTCCTAAAGCATTAATCATTGTTGTGTGCGAGTCCGTACCAACTAAGGTATCCGGATAGGCGTACAACGTACCTTCGTGCTCACTACTCCAAACTGTTTTCCCTAAGTACTCTAAATTAACTTGGTGGCAAATACCTGTACCTGGTGGGACGACTTGGAAATTTTTAAAAGCTTGCTGTCCCCAGCGCAAAAACTCGTAGCGTTCTTTATTACGGTGCATCTCAATTTTGGTATTGATATCAAGAGAATCGTTGCTGGCAAATTTATCCACCATAACGGAATGATCAATAACCAAATCTACGGGTGATAAGGGAGAAATTTTATTGGCGTCTCCACCAAGATTTTTAATTGCGGCCCGCATTGCCGCGAGATCAACAACGGCAGGGACTCCGGTGAAATCTTGCATTAAAACACGAGTAGGACGATAGGCTATTTCATGTTGGCTGTCGCTGTTATGGGCGTTGGCTAGGGTTTTAATATCGTCAGTGGTAACGGTACTGCCGTCTTCAAAGCGTAGAAGATTTTCCAATAAAACTTTTAGAGAATAGGGAAGGTTTTTACTGTTCGGAAAGTGCTTTTCTAATTTAGTGATACTGAAATAGTGATAGTTTTTATCATCAATTTGTAGTTGAGCACCGCAATTAAATGTATTTTTCCCTACTTTCATGGTAATTAACCCTAGATTTTAAAAGCGTAATAATAGCTTAAAATCTAGGTGAATTCACTGTCTAAAATAAATTTCACTAAAATAAATTATCTGCAACGAGTCGTACAGGTTCTGTGATGATAGCCACCGTAACAGTGCTTGACACAACGTGGAGCAATGTATGCGGGTTTATAGCGCCCACAATTTGCGCCATGGCAATAGGTATAGGGACGATAGTTGTAACGACCATGCCGTTGATAATTATTGTTGTAATGGCCGCCCGTAGCGACCCATGCTATTTGGACGCCGGGTACAAGCTTTGTAGTTGCACTGTGTGCTTTGCATGCAATTACCGACATTAAAAGTACCAAGCTCAATGTTAGGACAGGAATTGTAAATAAAGTTCTAGCAGTAGTTTTTTTCATAACAGTGCCTCAATTTGGTTTTGTAGTATAAATTATAGACAACTTAAGGGGCGTTTACTTTAAAATGCATAAAAAAATAAATATTTCTAATTGGCATTTTATTTGCATCTATTTTGTATCAGTACTAAATTAGGTTGGCTATGAATACTAAAAGAATGATTGGTGCATGCGTATTGAGCTGCTTGATGAGTCAAAGTGGTTTTGCTCAAGAAAAAGAAATTGCGATAACGATAGATGATTTGCCTTTTGTAGGCTCAGCTAATAACAACGCTGGCAATCTAAAGCGCGAGCACGATCGGTTTTATAAAATTTTAAATGCTTTAGTTGCCCACCGAGTTCCGGCTACAGGTTTTGTAATAGCCGGGTCTATCGAAAAAGGACAGTGGGAATTGCTGGAGGATTTTAAGACCCAAAATATGGTCTTAGGCAATCATACGTATAATCATCCTAATTTGAATACGAATTCTGCAGAAAATTATATCGCTAATATAGACAGAGCTGATAAAAAATTACAGCCATTATTTACGGGTATTAAATATTTTCGCTACCCGTATCTTGCTGAGGGCAAGGCTGAAAAGAGACAGCAAGTTTACGATTATTTGAGCGATCATAAATACGTAATTGCGCCGGTAACTGTTGACAGTAAGGACTATCAATTTAATGCTCAGCTTCTTTCTATACCTTGGAGGCAACGTCCAAATCATCTTACAAGCATAAAAAACCGCTACTTGGATTATGTGTGGAAGCAAACTTTGCGTGCCGAAGCACAGGTCAATAAACGTTCTAATAATATCAAGGGCAGTCAAATTTTATTGATACACGCAAATTTATTAAACAGTCTTTTTTTAGAAGATTTGCTACAAATGTATGAAAAAAAAGGGTATCGATTTGTTAGTTTACAAGAGGCTATGCACAGTTTAGCACCGATTGTAACAACGCCGATTGAGGAGGGAAAACCTACAGAAATCGAAACCACTATTGATTGACCTAAAGCATGCAACGATTCGTGGAGTATACAGCTTGGTCTGAAACGTAAGCTTGTGGTGAACCACTACGTCTTAAGTTGTTAGGTCAAATTTCTTAGCGAGTGAAGGCACACAATGACGGGGGACTAATAGCCAATACCGCCCCGTGTTTTTCATTTTACCGGCTATAAAAGTAGCGGAATCTCCAGCGCCCCAAAAAACATCACCACGAACTTTTCCACGAATAGCGCCGCCCGTATCTTGAGCAATCATTAAGCGTTGCAGTTTTTTATCTTTATTTGAGTACGGTTGAGGGTGGGTAGTATTTAACCAAAGTGGCATGCCAAGAGGAATCCATTTTCTATCCACCGCTAGAGAATAACCTGGAGTTAGAGTAACTCCCTGCGCTCCTAATGCGGCGGTATCTTTAAGAACACGAAAAAATACAAACGATTTATTTTGATCGATGATGGGTGCTGTTTCTTGCGGATGTTCAAGTAAATAGGTTTTTATGCCTTGCATTGATGCGTTTTTTCTTGTCATTACCCCTTGTTTAATCATGACTCGAGCAATAGGCGTGTAGGCGGCACCATTTTCACCTGCGTAGCCTAAAAATAGCTGCTCTCCATTTGCAAGAGCGACCACACCAGAACCCTGTATTTCTAGAAATAATCTATCAATATAACTGTTGACCCAAACGATGACTGGGGCTTGGTCGCTAATAGCTCCGTGATTAATTTGCTTGCGAGTGTAGTAGGGCACTAATTTATTGTTATGTAGCCGTGCAACAACATGCTCATTACTGCGCACACTGGAGAAATCATTTAAATTAAGCGTTAATAAATCTTTAGGTAGGCCATAAATTGGAACAGAAAACTCAGAAGTTTTAGTTTTGCTGCCGTGTAATAGGGGGAGGTAATAGCCTGTGAACAAACCACGTATTGGTTTTTTTTGGTAAAATTCAACAGGTGTAAACCACTTTTGAAAAAATTGGCGCGCATGCGTTTCACTGACTGGGTTAAGTTGAACGGCACTTTTGCAAGCGGGCAGCCAATCCTTTACCTTTAAGGGAATATTTTGACTTCCGACCGAACGCTCAGGATTTTGCCTTAAAAAAGTGGCGCATGAAATTTTAAAAGCTTCAAAAGATTTTTTAACCTGGGCCGACTGCCATCCAGGTAATTTATTAAAATCCTGTTGTTTTAGGGTAATAGGATTCGGATAATATTCCCAAATTAAAAATGGGGAAATAATTAGAATGAGGGTACTTACAAAAATGATTGTTTTTTTCATTTAATTATTATACATATTTGTTAAAATTAAGTCAATAACAAGGATTGCGTAACTGACACCGGTTCTGGCAATCATTAGTAATGTTGTTACAACCCTCATAGATATGTAATACGTTCTCACAGACTAGCAAACAAGTCCTCTACATTTACCAAGCATTGTACAAAAAAAAACTTAGCCGGGATAGGCGTTGTGTTGACGAGCATTTAAAACAGCTGTTGTTAACGCACAACTTCAATTAAAGAATGAAATTCATTTAAATTTACAACCAGTTTTGTGCGTAACCGACTGAAAATTTTATTCTTTTTGCAAAGAAATAATGTTTACTTTAATTCATTACTGAATAATAATTGCCACGAGATTCATAAATAGAAACGAACTGGTTATTTTTTATCAGATTTATCCAGTATTGTATAGTCTAAGGACAGCGGTGTTTAGTCGTTTAAAAATAACTTGAGGTAAACAATGTTAAAAAAAATAATTCCCGCTATTGCTATGACTGCGCTATTTAGCACCGTTCACGCTAGCACACATGTTATTGAGGGGTGGTACGCCGCTGGTAGTATTGGCAAGCTTTATTATAACAATTTCGAAGAGTCGCATAAAAATACGGTTGTGGCTGGAAGTGTTGGTTATAAAATGTATTCTTTTCGTATTGAAGGTCAGTATTCGTATCTAAATTTAGACAGCTATTACCGAAAAAGTAGTTATAATTCTTTAGCAGTTAATGGATTTCTTGATTACGATACCAGCACTATATTTTCTCCATATATTGGTATTGGATTAATCGGTTCTGAAATAAAAACCAACAAGTACTACTTCGGGTCAAGTCAGTCCAATAAAATGGATGTTGATATACTGTTAGGAACACGTATTTATGCAACCAACAACGTGGCTTTAGATGTTGGATATAAGACTAATTTTAGTCGAAATGGCGTAGCTTCATTAGGTTTGGTTTACCAGTTCTAACCTGTTGCGTATCAGCGCTCCCTTAATGTTAATCGCTAAAAAAGGGAGTGCGTTTGTGAAAACAGAATTTACTAAATTTTGCGTTTAATTCCAGCAATGGTCAAAATTTTAGTCGCAATTTCTTCAATTGAAAAATGCGTAGAGTTTAAATACGGAATATTTTCATACCGGTACATGGCTTCTACTTCAGCAACTTCTATTTTGCATTGCTCCAAGGAGGCGTAAAGACTATTGGGTCTTCGTGCGGTACGAATATTTTGCAATCGTTGTGAATCAATAGTTAAGCCGAACAGCTTTTTTTTATACAGTCGTAAACTTTCTGGAAGCCGATAATGCGTCAAATCTTCTTCTGTGAAGGGGTAATTTGCGGCTAAGATACCAAAGTGCAAGGCCATATAAATGCAACTAGGGGTTTTCCCGCAGCGCGAAACGCCAATCAAAATAATATCAGCCCGATCGTACCCGCGAACCTTAACGCCATCATCGTGTGCCAGCGCGTAATCTACGGCTTCCATACGGTAATTATAAGAAGAATTATTAGCAACTCCATGCGCTTTACCAACAGTATAGGAAGACTTAGCCTGCAAAGTTTGCTCTAGAGGTTCGAGAAAAGTGTTAAATAAATCGAAAACATTGGCCGAGGCTTGTTTTAAGGTATCAGCAATTTCTGTATTGATAATAGTGATGAATAACAGTGGTTTGATGCCCGTTTCTACAAACTTTTGGTTAATTTGTGCAACCAACTGCTGCGCTTTTTCAAGCGTGTCTGTGTAGGGAAAGGTAAACTTTTCAAAAGTAATGTTTTCAAATTGCGTAATTAAACTGTTACTTAGGTTTTCAGCGGTTATTCCTGTGCCATCAGAAATTATGAATACAGTGCGCAACATCGTAAAACTCCTTTGATTAGCCTGACATCCTACCATGAATTTATAGCTTTCAGTTGGTCAATGCTGGAAAAAGGGTTAATCTTCTGCTATCGTAAATCAGTTTTATATCAGGGTTTTCCAGTATTTTTAATCATTTTAAGAGCTTCATAATATGGAAATTGATCGCTACCAGCAAAATAGTAAGCTGTTTATCACGTGCATGCTTAGTATGATTGTAAGCTTAACCTTACTTGCTTTTTCATTGTATTTATTTTTACCCTTAATTATCGGCTGGCAATTGCATTTACCGGAATTTATTTATATGTCGCGTGAGTGGCTAAAAAGCAGCTATTCCATAACGGAATTTAAAGCCGGAATTTTTTTGTTTTTATTTATCTTTATCCCGGCTTTATTTTTTGGTTTTATCGCTTACTTAACGTCAAATATGATTGAAAATCAAATTTATGGGATTGAACCTCCTGAGCAAACCGAACACCACGCTTTAACGGAGGACTTGAAGGAAACGGCAAGCGTAAGTTTGAAATTAATTTCTACCATAATTCTTGTTTTATCTGCCGTCTTTTTTTTAGAATGGTTACTAACCTCATCCCCACCCGCACCCATTTATTAGGACAATTATGATTTTTTTAAAAAAGTTTACTATCAATTCATTGTTGAAGAAAATTAAACCTTTGCAGCACAACCGCTTATTTAATCAAGTAAATGAGGTAATGATTGCCAAGGAAATTAATTATTATCTTGCATTAGCAGCAATATATAAATCCTTAAAAGGCAAAAAAAAATACCCATTTGCTCATATCAGCGAACAAGAATGTATTCGAGCCGCAGCAGCCCTAGATCACGTTCCTTCAAAAGTGAATCTTGGTACGCATCTTTTAGAAGATGCGAAATACAGAGAAAGTGTTCAGCAAAGTGAAATTTTTGCGAATGCGCAAAACGAACGTCTCATGCAACAATTTTACGAAGAAGCACACGCACACCTTTTAAGCGCTGAAAACTTAGGATCCATAGCTGCAAAGAGAACCCGAGGATTGTGTTTCATTAATGGTTGGGGTGTTGAGAGCGATAAGAAAAAAGGGTTTGATTTAGTAGTTGCAAGTATTGATCAAGAAAACAGTTGGGATCGCCTGCCAGAAATATTTTCTAAAATAGGACTAAATAAGCCGGAGTTTTTCTCTGAATTAGGTAAGCATAAAAGCCAATTTTAATAGGTTAAAATTAATCCCAACTGACTATCCCAACGAGCTTGGTAATGTTTAGGTGCGTTTGCAATAATTGCATTAATTGATTTTTTTGTGCTGGCGAGCAAAATTATATTAGCAGAATACCTAACATTAACGGTAATAGTTGCCTGTGAGCCAAATAGCGCGCTGATCCATTTAAAAATTTGCATTTGCTGATTCGCGGCCGCAATGTTAACAGCCAAAACTCCATTGTGCTTTAACAAGTTCTTGCAGTTCATAAAGAAGTTTGCAGTATAACAGTCGGCTGGCATACATTCTCTAACGGACAAATCCACAAGAACATGATGGTATTTTTTTTCCTCATGATGCCGAACAAAGATATTCGCGTTCTGGCAATATATATTTAAATTACTAAGAATGTCCGTGGTAAAAAACTGTTGAGCGTAATCGACCACAACAGGATTTATTTCCACCGCATCGATGGTATAAGAACTTATTTTTTGAGCTAGATAATGCGCAACGCCCGCGCCCCCCAAACCCAGCAGGCAACAATTACCAGGCGCTAGAACAACGGCACTCGTTAAGGGTTTGATATAATACAGACCGTAAAGTTCGGGATTGTTTTTATACAGTATTGTTTGTAAGGTGCAATCATCGAAAGTAAGCCAGCGGAAAAAAAAATTTTCGTGCACTCGTACTGTATCCTTTGATGCTATAGTTCGCCCGAATAAGGTTTTCCAATGTTTCAATTGCTAGCCCGCGTGTTGAAAGGGATAAATCGCACCCAACTTTAGAATTTGAGTTAAGCGGTCTAAGGCCGTATACACCTCATCAACTAAATTAGGATCGCTCAAATCATTAATGCATAGTTCTTGCCGATAGTATCTAACAACCCAGTTCTCAAGTTCCTCAAGCAATAATGGCGTCAGTAGCACACCCTGATGCATTGTATTGAATTCTTCAGAATTTAAGGGAACGCGCAGTCGTAAGCATGCCGGACCTCCGCCATTGCGCATGCTTTGTTGGAGGTTTAGAAAATAGACCGCATCAATTGGATTGGATTGATCGCTAATAATATGGTTGATATAGTTCTGAATACGTAAATTATCGCGGCATTCGATGGGGGCAATTAACGTCATTTTTTTTGCTTCGGTTGTTATTAGCTGCGAATTATACAGATAACTTCGCACCGCATCGTCCAGACTAAAAAACTCTTTTGTTCCTTTTAAATATATAAGTTCAAAATTCGCTTGTGCTCGTATTTGAGAAATAATGCTCTCCTGGTTTACCCAGGCCTGTTCATAAGCGAGTAAAACGGATTCGTTGGCAACACTTATTACATCGTTATGAAACACCCCATTATTAATGGCAATCGACCGCTGCTGGGCAAATAGTGTTTTTTCTGGCCGAAGTTGATTTAATCGTGCAACCGTCATTGATGCTTCTAAGGTTTGACGCGCAGGATAATGCAGTTGCGGCAATTTGTTTTTTTTAAAGTTTGATGTTCCATAAACAAACAAATTGATGCCTTCATTCTGGTGCGAACTTGCTATACGGCTGTGATTGGCTGCACCTTCATCTCCTAAAGCCGTAGTTGGTGGTAAAGCCGGATGATGGCAAAAATAGTTTTCGTCCTTAAAAAGGGTACGTAAAATTTTTGTTGAAAAACTGGATTCCAATTGGCGGTGTAGGTTATTGACCAGATTCGCAGCCGTAAAATGGACTCGGCTGTCGTTTGTATCCGCACTTACTGCAACTGTGGCAGTATTAGCGGTCCACATGCTTGAAGCTGAATAACAGGCACTTAATAATTCCGGCGCCTCTTTATACGCGGTTGTAATTTGAGCCGTGAGCGTTCCCGTGAAACCCAGATGCCGTAATTGTTCGCCGTGAGGGCGTTGATGCGGTGGAAAAACGCCTTGTTTAACACCAAGATTCATTAGCAGACGCATCTTGGCTAATCCCTCAAGAGCCGCAGCACGTGGATTAGCTACTGAAAAAGCATTTTCAGTAGACGCAAGATTGCCTGGCGCTAATCCAGCATAATGGTGCGTAGGGCCTACTAAACCATCAAAATTTACTTCTATAGCCGCCATAAATTTATCCTAGTGTTATTCCCGGTAACAAGTTCTGGGGTAGGCTAAGTTCTTGATTTTCAAGGCTTGCTGTTGGATAGGCGCAGTAGTCGCTCGCAAAATAAGCGCTGGGTCGGTGATTACCGCTAGCACCGACTCCTCCAAAGGGTAGGGTACCTACGGCTCCCGTCATTGGTCGGTTCCAATTTATAAGCCCAGCATTAATGGTTTGATAAAATTGGTGGTATTTTTCTTTATCATTACTTAACAAACCTGCGGCGAGTCCGTAACGCGTGTTATTCGCTTCCTCAATTGCTGATGTAAAATCTTTATAGCGGTACACTTGAATCAGTGGCGCAAAAATTTCTTGATCAAAAATTTGGTTTTTATTCGTGATTTCAAGTATACCAGGCGACAAAAACCCTGTGTTTTTATGTAGCAACGTCATGGGCGCAAGAGGGGTACTTCCAGCATCAATTAATTGTTGTTGTGCTGTTAGAAAATGCAAAGCTTGCTTAGCGCTAATTATCGGGCCCATAAATGGTTCTGGCTTATTTTGAAAAGGACCGACCGAAATAGCCGCGATGGATAAGAGTAATTGCGCCAATAGCGCGTCACCCTGTGAGCTATCGGCTATAAAAAGGCGCCTTGCGCATGTACAACGCTGACCTGAGGTCAAAAAAGCAGACAGAACTATCTGATAAATTGCGGCTTGCATGCAGTCAACATTGTCAACAATTAGAGGATTATTACCGCCCATTTCTAAAGCTAAAACAACCTCAGGCCGGCCGCTAAAATGATGATGTATACGCTTACCAGTCGTGTAGCTTCCCGTAAAGAAGACGCCATTTACTGGTTCATTCAGTAAAAATTGACCCGTGCTGGCATCACCCTGTATGCAATTGAGAACCCCATCTGGCAACCCCGCTTTATGCCAACAATGCATAATTATTTCTGCAACAGCTGGGGATAATTCGCTGGGCTTATAAACTACCGTATTACCCGCAAGTAAGGCCGGGACAATATGTCCATTGCTAAGATGCGCTGGAAAATTAAACGCTCCGAGCACCGCGACAACGCCTAAAGGCTTATAGCGTAATGCAGAGTGGGCGTCGGCCAATGTCGCATTTATTTCTTTGTTACGCTCTTGATGGGCTTGTATGGATAGAGAAATTTTAGCAATAACTGAGGCAACCTCTGTTATTGATTCCCATAATGGTTTGCCGGTTTCGCTAGAAATAAGGTGCGCAATAGACTGTTGGTGCTCCCGTACCTGCGAAGCAAAATTATGCAATAAATTACAGCGTGCTGTAACTGTTACTTTATTCCAAATTGGAAACGCTTTGCGAGCAGAGCGATAGGCTTGATTAACGTCATCTTCCGTAGAAATTGAGCCGGTCCAAACAATAGAGTTATTCGCAGGATTGTAGGACTGCATAGCAGCACCTTGTCCGGCCTGCCATTTTCCATTAATAAAATTTTTGCCTGTACTATCCATAGTTATCTCGAAAAATTATCAGTGAAGGAGTAGTTAACTACGAGAGAAAAATAACCGCAATTTTAGTGCGGCTATGTTTAATTTATCCAAGTGTGTAGGTAATTTTATTGATACCACGGTTGCTGTCGATTGGAACTCCACCGGAAACTTTAGCGGTAAAATCATCAACGGCACAACGGCTAAATGCTTTATTTTTTAAATCAAAGCGTAATTCAATTTTTTTGCTTTCACCTAAGCCCATTTGAAATAGTAATTGACCATGCATATCGCCCGTAATATCACTAACCGTAAAAACCACTTCGGAATTTCCTGAAATAGTTTGCATGTGCCCAGGCTGAATGGTCGCGCCCATCAGTGTAATATCTTTAACCCGCAAGTCCCCTAGATTATTTTTTACAATAATTTTAAAATCATTGCAGCTTGGGTCTGCATTAGCTACCGCTGCACAACAAAGCACACTTAAACAAGCTAATTTAACTATTTTTTTCATAAACACCTCTTTCATTAATTTAAAAAATCTTCTTTTTTTCGCAACGTTGAACACGGAAGGATAATTTACCACAGTATTTTTTTTTTGCAAAAACTAGAAGTCAGAAAGTTACGTTAGGGTGATAATACAAGTAAATATGAGATTAATTAATTTTTTACACTACCCAAACTACAGTACAGAATTGCAGTGCTGCACTTATTTTTAAAAAAACGTGAATTTTTTATAAAAAGTTTTGCCATTGTAATTATTTGAACGCATCTTTCTAAAAGAACTAGAGGGCTGTTGACAATTGAACCCCGTGAACAAGACCCCAGGGCTTTGTCGCAAAAAAATAAGGGAGAAGGTTAAAATTGTTGCCATCAAGAGTATGGACGGCAATGATGGGCTTTATTTCGCTTGATGAAATCACCGATTAACCTTTTTGATTACACAACACTTTCTAAACGTTTGACGTGGTTGCCTATTAAAAGACCATACTATAAAAAAGGTAAAAACAGATGAAAACATAGCGGCTATCGCTATAGACTCCATAGGTTTAAAACGGTTTGGTCGCGATGAATAACATTAAGAGTCTTATCAGGTGAATATCGGTCGTTATTGGCGTAAAGCGCATTTGGCCATTGATGAACCTCACATAACTCAGGCAGCAACCCTTATGGATAGGTTTTACCCAGACGATCAAGTTGTTGAAGACCTGCTCGCTCAGATTGATAAACGGGTCAATCCGGTTACTGGCGTGGCGGTGGCGCATCAGGGCGTTTTGTGACTAAAATACAATGGTAATCCCCCCATTTTTAACTGACGCTAAAAGTAGAAACTAAGCTACTAATTTCAGTTTTTGTCTGGGCGGTATACCTCCAATTGCCATGTTAGGCCGTTCGTTGTTATAAGACCACAACCATTTTGTGGCCATATTCTGAACTTCCTCGATCGTACTAAATAAATACTGGTTTAACCAATCATATCGTACGGTTCTGTTATAACGCTCAACATAGGCATTTTGTTGTGGGTTGCCTGGCTGAATAAACAATAGCGTTATTTTGTGTTTTTCAGCCCATTGTGTAAGCAAGTGACTGATATATTCAGGTCCATTATCACAACGTATCTGAAAAGGCTTACCACGCCACTCAATAACCTGATCAAGCGCCCTAATCACACGCTCAGCAGGCAAAGAGAAGTCAGCTTCAATGGTAAGGCCTTCTCGATTGAAGTCATCAATCACGTTAAATAAACGATAACTACGCCCGTTTTGTAACTGATCATGCATAAAATCCATTGACCAGCATTCGTTTATTGCTTGAGGAACCGTTAGCGCCTCTGGCTTTTCCCTAATTAACCGCTTTTTGGGTTTGATTCTTAAATTCAGCTCGAGCTCTCTATAAATACGATAAACACGCTTATGGTTCCATTTGTAACCTTTAACGTTACGCAAATATAAAAAACAAAGGCCAAAACCCCAATTGCGATTATTTTTAGTCAAACGCAACAACCAGTCTGCAATATGAGCATTTTCATCATTCAGCTTCAATTGGTAACGATAGCAAGTTTCACTAATGCTAAATAAACAACAGGCCATCCGTACGGAGATAAATTTTTCCTGCACGGCTTTCTGTGCAAGCTGCTTTCGACTGGATGGCTTAACTACTTTTTTTCAAGCACCTCGCGAAGAATCTCAGATTTTAGGCGCTCTTCAGCGTACATCTTCTTCAAACGGGCATTTTCAGACTCGAGCTCTTTTAGTCGGGTCATCATCGGCAAGTCCAGGCCACCATATTTTGCACGCCATTTATAAAACGTTGCTGAACTCATGCCATGTTCACGACAAAGTTCTGGAACAGGTACGCATGCTTCACTTTGCTTGATGATCGACATAATTTGACTGTCACTAAATTTTGATTTTTTCATGCAGAATCTCCTGCGTAAAGGGTACGAGAAAATTCTACTTTTGGCATCAATTATTTTTAGGGACGATTACCCAATCACTTAATTATGTTTTTTTTGAGCATTATTCGGCCAGTGCAAAAGAAGAAAGCCAAGATTTATTCTTTTTGCGCAAACAAAAAAAAGAGCCATAAAAAATGGCTTGTGAAAAGGATGGTGTTTTAAATTAACTATACATGCGTATCATGAGGATGGTTATTTTTTAAATTAACCAACAAATTGAAATTTAGGTGGATTTTTGAAAATTAAATTAGTTTTGAAGAAAAAGTCCCAATTATTAGCTATCAAATTAAAAAACTTAACGAACAATATTTTATTCATGAAAAGCCCGTGGATGGCGCATACGATGCAACGCTTGTTTATGATCTAATGTTAGCGCATTCACCGAAAGCCGACGTTATCATTCCACCGATAAAAAATGCGGTCATTGCCTCCAGGTCTAATACCACAAGAAATAGAATAATTGCGGAAATGGTTGCCAATAGCCCAATGGTTTGGCAAAAAGAGCAGGGGTATGATCGGCATAATTATTTTGAGCTTGGCGTACAACGCTATAAACGCATACTGGGTGGCGCAATGCATGCCAGAAGAATGCCCAATTAAAAACAAGAGGATATGCTCGGCTGTGGCGTGTTTACTAAAATGGCCACCCTATGCATGTCTCAGAGTTTTCGCGTTGTCTAGATCCGTTTATTGAAAACCAGTTAATTAGTAGATTTCTTGCATAACCATTTTTAAAGCTCAAAATTATAAATTCCTGCAATCAAATTAAATCTTAAACCAAATCGTTTTCGTCTATTTCGATAACGATCAGCGACGATTTTAAATCGTTTAATCATACCAATTACATTTTCATTCAAAACACGCTCACTCGATAATTCACGATTGTTCTTTTTATCCTCTTTGGTCAGTGGGGTCTTTTTCGTTTTTTTCTTGGGTAATGCTGAATTTTGATGTAACTTATGTATTCCTTGGTAGCCGGTGTCTGTAAGACTTCGAATCTCTGGGTGAATATGAACACCTGATTCCTTAAACAACCTAAAATCATGCCGCTTACCGTTAGTGAAATTTGTACAAATAACGGTTTTTTTCTTTTTATCTACAATAATTTGTGTCTTTAGCGTGTGTCTCTTCTTTTTCCCTGAATAAAAATGTTTTTGTTTTTTTTAGGTCGTTCAATGGGCGTTTCAGTCGCATCAATCAGTACAACGTCATATTCAACATCACTTTTTAACAAGGTTTTACGTCCAGGCAATGAGAATTTTCCATCTTTAATCAGCGTATCTTCAACCCAGCGTATATTACGATAACAAGCACTTTCACTAATCCCATAACTACGCGAAATATGAAAGTATGTTCTATATTCGCGCAAATACTCCAACGCCATGAGCAACCTATCTTCGATGCCTAATTTATTAGGCTTACCTCCGTGAGATTTTAATAGGGCTTCCGCTTCTCTCAAAATGCTTGTCATAACATCAAAAGTTGTACGTTTAACTCCTGTGAGCCTACGAAATCCTTCCGCGGGTTCCTCTTTTATTTGTTCGAACTTCATCAACTTCCTTGCCAAAAAATAAGAAGTTTAATTAAATGCTGAGGTTATGCAAGAGCTCTAGTAGTGCACAAAGCGGCATTACATTGACAGTTGCCTATTATTGTCTTCAGTTAAACCAGCAACGAACTCATTAAGTTCTTTATCACTTAATTTACTATGATAATTGATTTTTGATAACTCTAATGTTTTTTGAGCATTATTTCTCTTTAAATAACACCCATTAATGACCCATGTCTTTTCTGTATGTCCAAAAATTTCAATAGGTATAACTGTAAAACGCAGTTTAGCCGCATTACCTTGAACTCTTAGATGATAGTATATGGGAGGTCCCTTATGAAATTTTAAACCACTGCCACTTTTACTATTGCCTACCGTACGCGCCTGAAATTGCAAGTAATCTAGAACACTTTTGCGTTCGCTAGGTTCTATGCAATACTCAATTTTTTCATGCAAATGCACATAGAATTTATCATCCTTGGTAACCACTACTGGAAAGAAAATACGATCTGAAATAGTTAATGTGTCGTCTATAGATTCTAACGTTGTGTCAGATGAGTGCTCTGGAGCGATAAATGGTAAACCCTTACGTCTGATTAACCGCTGAAAGCGAGCTTCTTCGTTTTTCCTCTTAATTTCTTGCCTTGCTACGGGGTCATCAATCTCAACACGCGGTTGAATATTATGTTGAGGAATAGTCATTAGATTTACACTACTTTGCTTCTGAATGGGTTTGTTTTTGCTCAATTGAGTGACGAGAAAGTATTTTTCGTCTTCTATTTCTATATCAAAAACTATTTTTTCTTTAAAACTTTCATCTTGATTACTTGATTTAGTAGTGTGATAAATGCTTGCCGCTATTGCTAAGGGTAATGGAGCTAGGTAAAACAAATATCTTAATATAGATCCACAGTAATGCGTTAAAATTCTTAAAAAAATGACTGGAAATAGCGCTAAAAAAATAGCTATTGGTAATTGTTTAACAGTAAAATAATTTTGATGATGTCCTACTTGATTTAAAAACTTTGTAAGAAAATCAATTTTTGCTCCATCTAAATCCAATTTAATCGCATCTAGTAACATCTCTTGATCATAGGTTAGTTCCTTTAAATGAGACTTTTTATTAAAGCGATTAAATTCATTTTTAAACTCTTGTAAAAATAATGATTTTGGAGGGCGAGATTTTCCAGTAGCTATATAACAAGCTAAGACTGTAGATACGTATTGCTTATTGAATATAGGTCCTTGAGTTTTTTCAACACTAATTCTAATAAGATCATTAAATTCTTTTTTGTCTCGATTGGATAAACTATAACTCGATTTTGTTTGCTCAAGTATTTCAATAAAGTTTGTAAATAGCTGGAGGCTGTATTTTTTTAGAAGCGGTTTTCGGTAGGTTTCTGGAGCAATATTATACGCGTACACCAATCTACAAAAACATTCTTTAAAGCCCGGGCTTTGATTAATTAGTTCTAGATCTGCTCTTGTTATCAATGCGCTCTTACTAGCTGTAGGCATAAACTTCTCAACGGTGCAACTTTTGAAGATTGTATAATAATTATATATAAGAGTCAAAATATATTTTATGTGATTGTGTTTGCATCATCCAGAACACACAATAGTCTTTTTATCGTATACGTTATTAGAGGTATTAAATATAAGAATTTTAGTGGCGTTTATCCTCCGAAATCAACGAGTTATTTAAAACTAAGGGAATGATATAAAAGTAATGAGATGTAAAAATTGTTGATATATTAGATCTCCTGCACAACCTACCTAACGGTTAAAATTGTAAACTCAAGCAGTCAAATTGGACCTTAAATCAAATCGCTTTCTTCTAATTTTTCCGCGAAAAAAAGATATTAGCACGGGATACTTCCGCTTTAGTTTATTTAGAAAAATGAGCATTCGGCCCCGTTAGACTGTACTGTATGTTACCTTTGTATTTATTACGTAGTAAGTGTGTAATTTTTCAGCTTCTAATTGTGGTAGAATGCAATGCGGGTTTTAATTATTTTTAGCGTAATTAGTGCCCTCATCATGAACTCTATACATCTGTATACTGAAACGGTATCAGCGATTATGACCACAAACACTAAAACAGATTCCGCTTATACTTCAAATAGCAATCGCTCTATTATGGAAAAAACTTGGCAAGGCGTGTGCGACGCAATAGGATTATCCCCAACCGATGTGCTAGCCGGTATGTGGCGTGTATCTCCTTCTGGAAATCCAGTGTACGTATAGGGAGGTGATGTTTGTGCAGATGGTTCTTTCAAAACACCCATAGATTTTGGTTGGTGCAACAAATTTATAACTTCTTGCCCTAATTCTTCTTAGACACTATCAGAAGACAAAAACACTTGCTCGAGACCTAATTGATCATGTTGGATCAATTTGAATGAAGTATCTGAAGAAAAACTGCTTGCGGGTATTGCATATGGCGAGTCTTCATTAAAAAATAGTTATGAATAAATGGCTGGTATAGCATCAACAACCCTGCTAAGAAGGAATGCGGCTCATCAAAATACTGTAAATAATTTGGTTAAAAAGTATAAACAATTTACCTATATTATTATTGATGGAAATGAATGTTTTAGAAATATTATGTGTGCCGCAGATGAAAAAGGATATGAATCATCTTATTAAAGCACCATGGAATGCTCTTGAAGGTGGTGAATATTTCTCATAATGGTGGTTGTTTTTGGGATGGGTATGATTCGAAAACGAAAGGATCACAATACGCTAAATTTGTGGATGGTTTTAAATTTACAGATCAAGAACACAACATACTTTCTGTTCAGGAGTCCCTTTTTCGTAAAAAAATCACTAAATGAGGAAGTTACACTCATGTTTATGAATCTACTGCAGCATATGGAGGAACTATATTTTGGAAGTTAAACAAAGATTTTTTAAAAGCAAAGAATGCAGTGCAATGTTTATAGCTCAAATTATATCTATTGTAGTGGGAGTACTTTGTTTAAATCAAAGCCACTCTGAGCCTCCATTCGAAGTATTAAGATCATGTATCGATCTTAAACCAAAAAATGCTTTCATCACTCTTACAGAACTTGTTGATGGTGTTGTTGCAAAGACTAATGAAGCTAATTGCGAAAATCAGTTTAGTGAGACATTTAATGGCCATCTTTACGGAATGGTAACTTGTAAGAATGACTTTTATTTGATTTTTAATGATCAAAAAATTCAAGCAAGCAGGGCAATTAACAAATCGGTGAATCCCGAAATAAAACCAGGAATCATATTTTCTAATTGTGCTCTATGGCATAAAATTAATCAAAACACTAAATCCTATTTGTGTATACAAGCAGCCTTAACGGAATCAGGAACTGGATCCTCATTAACTCAATATTACCTAGTTGAAAATGCATTTATCCCAAGAACAGTAGCTGCTGTTTATTATTATTTTTTTGAAAAAAACATTATGCCAATAACAAGAGAGCACTTATAGTGCTCTGCTTTAAGATAAAAGCAACTGAATCATTATTTCTAATTGAGCTTAATCAAATTTACTCATCCTCGATAAAACGCAATTTACAACTGCAAATGAAATGGCTTCATTCATAATTAGTTAAGGAAAAGTTTACGAGCTGTATACAGGCATAGTGATAGTTGCACAGTAATACCCTTACTTTGAAGCGTTTCATAACCTGGATATATTTACATTCTATAAGCCATAAAAGTTTATTAATACTCAAATAGTTACAAAATTAGTATTAGATAATGAAGCCATCGGTGTTAGTTCTATTAAGTCTTGCTGAATAAGGGTTGTAAAGAGTGATATTGATAAACCAGCGCTCTATGGAATTAACCCCTATTGGTGACAAAGCCAGTTAGCCTTAGTTGCTAGCTTATGCTAATTTATGTATAATATTTACTCTTTTTTTATTGTGATGGCTTTTTTGGTTTCTGTTTAAATAAGTTTTCCACTTAAGGTTATACGGTTGGTAAACATCCAGATGGTATCAAACAAAAGAAACATACTTTTATTTGACTTATAGTCGGATTCATGGCCGTCTTACCCGTGCTGAAATCATTACCCAAGTTGCAGTTAATAGGGTAAAATACCTTATTTTTTAGTTTACAAACTTCAAACCATCGAATTATCTACTAATCTGAGACATTTATGCAATTTATCGATTTAAAAAAACAGTATTTACGTATTGAAACAGAAGTTCAAAATGCTATTCAAAAGGTTCTCAACCACGGCCAATACATAATGGGTCCAGAAATTTTTGAGTTAGAGAAGCAACTTGCTGAATTTGTAGGGGCTCGACACGCGGTGGTAAATTCGAGTGGAACGGATGCACTACTAATGGCTTTAATGGCGTTAGACGTTAAAGCTGGCGATGAGGTTATTACCACACCATTTAGTTTTTTTGCAACGGCTGAAGTCATTCTCATGCTCGGAGCTACCCCTATTTTTGTTGATATAGAGCCTCACACCTACAATATTGATTCAAAGAAAATAGAAGCAGCGATTACCGCTAAAACTAAAGCTATTATGCCGGTAAGTTTATACGGACAGTGTGCGGATATTTCAGAAATCAATCGTATTGCGAACAAACATAGCATTGCAGTTATAGAAGATGGCGCACAAAGCTTTGGCGCAACGCATCATGGTAATCATTCCTGCGGACTTTCTACGATTGGTTGTACCAGTTTTTTCCCTTCAAAACCACTGGGTGGATATGGTGATTCGGGAGCCTGCTTTACAGACGATGATACTTTGGCGCAACGCTTAAAAGAAATAAGAATTCATGGACAAAACGCTCGTTATTCCCATAATAGAATTGGTATTAATGGCCGCATGGATACTATTCAAGCCGCTGTTTTACTTGAAAAATTAAAGCTTTTCCCTGAGGAAATAAAACTCAGGCAGCAGGTTGCGAGTCGCTATAATAATTTGCTTGCTGATTGTCTCGATATTCATGCTATTTTACCTGAAAACAATAGTGTTTATGCTCAATTTACTATTGAAGTTGAAGACCGAGAGAGCTTTCAACAAGCGTTACAAGCAAAAGGAATTCCTACGGCAGTACATTATCCAATTGCTATGCATCAGCAAGAAGCACTTGCCCATTTAGGGTATAAAACAGGAGATTTTCCTCGTGCCGAATACGCCAGTAAACGCGTTGTAAGCCTTCCTATGCATCCGTATTTAACGGAACAAGAGTTGCAACAAATTTGTGAAGCGGTTAAAACCGCACTCCTTGTTGAAACCGCTTAAATGAAACGCTTCATCATTGCATTGGATTTTAATAAACGTGAAAATGCTGAAAATTTGCTGAAATATTTAGACCCACGTTATTTTTCAGTGAAAATTGGCAGTGAAATGTTTACCCTTTTTGGTCCAGAATGGGTACGCCGGTTAATTAATTTGGGTTACCAAGTGTTTCTGGATTTAAAGTTTCATGACATCCCCACAACGGTAGCGCAAGCCTGTACTGCCGCGTGTCAACTCGGTGTTTCTATGGTAAACGTGCATACCGCGGGGGGCACGGCAATGATGACGGCTGCGCGCGCAGCGGTTGATAAATTTACTGAGAAACCTTTGTTAATTGGCGTTACTGTTTTAACCAGCATGACCTCATTGAATATGCATGAATACGGAGTTCAATCCACACTCGAAGCGCATGTAGGACGCTTAGCATTGCTTGCTAAAAATTCAGGTTTGGATGGTGTTGTGTGTTCTGCTCATGAGGTTAGAGGTTTGAAACAAAATTTTGGCCGGGAATTTCTTACAGTAACCCCTGGTATTCGCCTCGATAATGACGCTCATAATGATCAGTTGCGAATTATGACTCCAAAGCTTGCGTTAAAAGCAGGTAGCGATTTTTTAGTAATTGGTCGAGCATTAACGCAGTCTTCAAATCCACAAATAATAGTCCAACAATTGTTGCAAGAATTACATTAATTTCATCGGGTTTCTAAAAACTAAAATGACACAAAATTATTGGGTCTATATTTTATTATGCAACAATAACAGCCTGTACACAGGCTCTACAAATAATTTAGAAAAACGTTTTCAAGCGCATAAGGATGGCTCTAGCCGATGTAAATTTACGCGTAGTTTTAAGCCAATAAAAATTATGCAGTCCTGGATGTTGGACGATAAGAAAACAGCATTACAGATTGAACGCGCAATTAAAAAGCTTAGAAAAGTAGATAAAGAAAAAATTATTATAAATCCCACCTATCTGTATGAATTACTTAACTATCAAACACCCGAAATAGACTAGAGTAGAAAACGCATCAAAGATGCCTTATTTTTTTAGTAGATACTTATCTAAACTATTGGCAAAACCCTGAATTTGTTTTGCACTGATAGCCGGACAATTACTTTGGATCATTCCACTGCTTCGTAAGGACTCGTTTACATTGCGTGCGCAGAGGTGTTGCTTGATATTATTGGTGGTATAAAACTCTCCGCGGGGATTAAGTGCAAAAGCCCCTTTATCGACAATGTCGTTGGCAAGAGGGATATCCGCCGTAACAACAAGATCGTTTTCAGCCAAAAGACTGACAATGGTTTTATCCGCCACATCAAATCCTAAACTTACTTGCAGGAGCTTTATAAAGGGCGAGGGTGGAATAGAGGAATAATGATTGGACACGAGTACTAATGGAGTTCTAGTCCGCACAGCTGCTTTGAATAAAATCTCTTTAATTGGTTTAGGGCAGGCATCCCCATCAATCCAAATAGTCATAACGCGCTCATTATCGATAATCTCTATTAGTATAAAAAAATAAATACGCGTATTTGTAAACTATTTCATTCGTTTATACCAGTGTTTTGGTCGTTAATAAGGTGATTGCGTTTGCGTCACCTTATTATAATGGTCGTGTTTAGAAAGCGATGTCTTCCCGGGCTTCAATTTCTTTAAAATCATGATTAGCGAAACTCAGCATTTTTTGCGAAACAGTTAAAATAAAAATACTAAAGGGTAATACAATCACGCAGTCAATCGGAAAATGAAGGAGACCTATTCCGCCAAAAGAGCCGTAATATGAAATTACAAGTAACGAGCCTATATATAAAAAGAACCAGTAAACCATAGGGCTTCCTGTAAACGGATTTTTACGGTGGTAGCTTGCGTAAATACAAAGTCCAATGAGCAAGGCAACATTTAATTTCCACAAAATAGAAAAACCACACCAGTACAACATTAAATTACAAAAATAAAAGGCGAGATACGCACAGAAATAACCAAACGCCAATTGAAACGGGCGCATACTATCGGGTTTGAGTTTTCTGAATGCTAAAAAACAGATAGGTCCGATACTATAGGATAGTATGCTTGCAGACGATAAAAAAGCTACTAGTTTTTGCCATCCCGGAAAAGGTAAAAAAGACAATGCTCCCACAAAGAGATTCGCGTATAAAGTTATATAAGGCACTTTATGTCGATTTAACTTTAAAAATAGTTTTGGTAGGTGATCATTAAGCGCCATGCCATACAGTATTCGTGAGGTAGCTGCGGTATAGACTAGCGTGCTTCCAAATGGTGATAATGCCGCATCAAATAAAAGCAAGGTTGCAACCAAACTGAGGCCAACTAATAAAGCTAAACCAACCAAAGGTGCGGCCACACCAGGATAATCAATATTATGCCATCCTTGGCTAATATACTCGGCGGGTAAGGCAATAATAAAACTAAGTTGCAACATAAAATACAAACAAAAACCAATTAATACGGAGCCTAAAATTGACAAAGGAATATTTCGTTGCGGGTTTTTAACCTCTCCTGCGAGAACGAGTCCGTTTTGAAATCCTGTGAAAGCAAAAGCAACGCCACCTGCGGAAAGGGCGGTAAAAATATTCTCCCATGATTTTTTATCGTTTAAAGTTAGTTGCACGTTGCTAAAATTGGGCGCTGTATATATTAAACAAACTATTGCTGTTATTGGCAAAATAAATTTAACGATACTTGCGTACTTATTGCATTCAACAAGCATTTTAATTCCGTAGGAATTAATCATTACTACAGCCGACATAATTAAAATAGCCGCGGCGTACCCATATCCTGAAAGATGGAACGCTGCTGAGTTTTGGGAGACTAAAAATGGAAAAAAATAGCTTGAATATTGAAGGATGGCTTGAATTTCAATGGGTGTCATCACTACATACGAAAGCCAAGAGGTCCAGGCAAATAAAAAGCCAACCTCTTTGCCATGAGTGAACGTTGGATAATTTGATAATCCACCTGATATTGGCAGCATTGCTCCTAACTCACAAAGGGGTAACGCTATTATAACCATAAAGAAAGCGGCAATAATCCAGCTTATAAGGGCATTGCTTCCAGCCATTTGGGCACTAATAAAAGGGCTAAATAACCAACCCGAACCGATCATACCGCCTGCTGAAGCAATAAGAATATTCGTTGTTGATATATCACGCTTGAGCATACTCATCCTTGATTTAGAGTGATCAACTATAATAGCAATGGATAAAGTAAAGGTTCAAGACTATAGGGCTAGAAATGCTCTGATAGCTGAAGTTTAGTTAAGTCTGCAAATAATAATGGCTATTATTAAGAAAACCGACGTCAAACAAGCGTATTCGGCTCCGTACCTTGTTGTGAACAGGGTTTAAGTTCAGCAATATTTTATAAATAGTGCGAAAAATAGGGTTGTCTGGGCTTGTAGGCTAAAAAAGCCGTAGCTTGCATTAACGTGGTTATTTTTACTAGCTGGGTACATTCGGGTTTTATAATACATAAATACCACAAAACATGAACCTTTTTAAAATCACTAGTGAGGCCATGCGCGTATGGCTACGATATATGTTTATGAAGAACGGGCAACGCTACATTGTGCAAACAAACTCTGCGTTGAGTTAAAAAAGACATTCTCCATAATCATTGGTAGATTTATTTTACTCGTCATCAATACTAAAAGACGAGCCACAACCACAGGTAGTTTTAGCGTTAGGATTACGAATGATGAATTGCGCGCCTTGCATTCCCTCTGAGTAGTCAATTTCTGCATTTTCAAGATACATATAACTGATGGAGTCAATGAGTAATTTGACCGAGTCTTGGGCGTTAGAGCAGTGTTGGGTGATAACCACATCGTCGTCGTTAACGCATTCGTCGAAGGTAAATCCGTATTGAAAGCCCGAACAACCACCACCACTAATAGATACACGTAAATTTAAGTTGGTGTTCTCCTCCTCAGCAATTAGTGACGCTACTTTATCGGCTGCAGCCGTAGTAAAAATGATGCCTGAAGATGTAACGGTTGAAACGCTCATAACTTTCTGCCTTTATTGTAGTAGTATTAATTATAACCTATTATCGAATTATTTGATCAATAATGGCACCGCCTAAGCACTGGTTTTTTTGGTAAAAAACAATATATTGACCGGGAGTAATAGCGCGCTGGGGCTCAGAAAATAGAATGCAGTGCTCATTATTTGAGAGAGGCGACACCAAGCATGCTTGCTCAGGTTGTCGATAACGCGTTTTTGCGTAACAGGTAAGAGGTAAATCAATTATTTGCTTACTTATCCAATGAATGGGCTGACAAATTAGACCTTGTGCAAACAACAGTGGATGATCCGCCCCTTGAGCGACCATTAAGGTATTAGTAGATAACTGTTTATCAACTACATACCAGGGCTCATCATTACTTGATTGACGACCGCCTATACCCAAACCCTGCCGTTGCCCCAGTGTATAAAACATTAAGCCATCGTGACGTCCTAATAATTCACCGTTGGTGTTTTTAATGTCACCAGGTTGGGCAAGAATAAATTCTTGTAAAAAACTTTTAAAACGCTTTTCACCAATAAAGCAAATACCCGTTGAGTCTTTTTTATCGTGCGTAACTAACTGTAAATCTTTTGCAAAATCCCGGATCTCTGATTTCAAATAACTGCCCACGGGAAATAAGGTGCGTTGTAGGGCATCAGAACTGATAGCGTTAAGAAAATACGTCTGATCTTTATCGCGATCTTTGGCTTTAAAAAGTAATCCATTGGATGTTTTTGCGTAATGGCCGGTTGCGATGAAGTCGGCTCCTAAATTAAGTGCGTATTCTAGAAAGGCTTTGAATTTGATTTCTTTGTTGCACAAAACATCAGGATTGGGTGTGCGTCCTTTCTGGTACTCGTCTAAAAAATGGTGGAAAACCTCGTTCCAGTATTTTTCTGCAAAATTAACACTGTGTAACGGAATAGCAAGTTGCGTCGCTACGGCTTGTGCATCCGCTAAGTCCTGCTCAGCTGCGCAAAACGAATTACTATCATCAAGCTCCCAATTTTTCATGAACAAGCCTTCTACCTGATAGCCTTGTTGTTGCAGTAACCACGCTGCAACAGAGGAGTCCACACCTCCTGACATACCGACAATAACCTTAGCCTTCATAAAACAGCGCATCCAAAGCAACTAATCAAACGAATGATTATAGCCTTAGGTCTTTCTAAGCACAATCTAAGGTCGCAATTTCTGTTTAATAAACCTACATCTGTGCTATGATCCTGTTTTTAAAAGCCGAGCGTTCCTAGTAAGGTGGCACGGTGAAAAAAGTAATTGATTCTTTCGTGCAATCAATTTTATTAAGGAGCTTTTGTACAATGCTAAATCTTAAAAACTTGAATGTTAATACCTTGTATTCAGCTACCATAACCCTCACAGAGCGCTTAGCTTCTCATGTTGCCAAAGCCGACTGCGTCAAGTGTGACTACCAAATTGAACAGTTTGACAGATACTTGCTTTTAGATTTGAGCACAACAGCGCAGTTGGAATTAGTATGTCAGCGCTGTTTGAAACATTATATTTACAGTTATGAAAATTATTCGCAGCTAGCGCTTTGTTATTCCGAGCAGGTTGCCGAAGAAATGTTAAGCCAATATGAAACGGTTGTCATTGTCAATAATCATATTTCTCTAGTAGATATTATTACCGATGAATTGCATTTGATTCCCCCCCAGCTGCATGCTGATGACCGCGACTGCGACAAGGAAGTGCGTGGATTTATCAATTAAATGGCTGAATTTATTTATTATTTATAGTTTTTTTCACAAAAGACTTGGAATTTTTATAAAACATCGGTAAAATACTGCGCCAACGAATACAAATTGCCTAGGAGTAAAGCAATGGCCGTAGCTCAAAATAAAAAGTCTCGTTCACGTAGAGACATGCGTCGTTCACACGACAGTTTAACATTACCAACTTTGTCGGTTGACTCTACTACAGGTGAAACGCATCGTCGCCATCATATAACCGAGGATGGTTACTACCGTGGTAAAAAAGTTTTGGATACGGGTACTGAGTACGAAACTGAAGAGTAAGAAATATTGAAAAATATTACCATTGCTATTGATGCGATGGGCGGGGATCATGGCGTGTCTGTTTTGATTCCTGCTTGCGTTAGTGCTTTAAAAAATAATTCTAAATTGCATCTTTTACTGGTTGGTAATAAACCAGAAATTGTTAAGCAACTTAAAGACTGTTCTTTCGTAGATAGTTCGCAACTATCTGTGATACATGCGTCTGAATCCGTCACAATGGATGAACTACCATCCCACGCGCTACGAACAAAAAAAGACTCTTCAATGCGAGTCGCTTTAAATTTAGTAAAAGAAAAAAAAGCTGATGCCTGCGTTAGCGCTGGTAACACAGGTGCGCTCATGGCCACCGCACGGTTTGTTTTAAAAACCTTACCCGGAATTGATAGACCGGCCATTATTGCAGAGCTTCCCACAAAAATTAACAGAACCCGTGTTATGGATCTAGGCGCGAATGTTGATTCCTGCGCTGAACATCTTTTTCAGTTTGCTGTAATGGGATCGGCTCTTGTAGAAGCTTTGGACAAAAAAAAACGACCAAAGGTTGCTCTTTTGAATATTGGTGTTGAAGAGATTAAAGGCAACGATCAAGTTAAAAGAACCGCGCACATGCTTGCTGAATGCCCTTTGATTAATTACGTTGGCTACGTTGAAGGCGATGCTTTTTACTCCGGCAAAGTTGATTTAGTAGTCTGCGATGGTTTTGTAGGAAATGTTGCGTTAAAAGCCAGTGAGGGCTTGGCAAAACTTATGCTTTCTGTATTAAAAGAATCTTTTTCTAAAAATATTTTTACAAAGATCACCGCTTTAATTGCCCAGCCAATTTTAAAACAATTAAAAATGCGCATGGATCCTGCTCGTTATAATGGCGCTACTTTATTGGGTCTCAATGGTATAGTTATAAAAAGTCACGGCGGAGCCAATCAGTTTGCTTTTCAAAACGCTATTGAAGAGGCGGTTAATCAGGTAAACAATAATGTAGTTTTATTAGTACGCGATCAGATTAAATCATTTATTAACCAAGGTTTGTTGCTATGACTAACGCCGTTATAAATGGCACAGGAAGCTATCTGCCTGTTAAAGAATTATCCAATCATGACTTGCCGGCGCATTTAGAAACCAATCATGATTGGATTCATTCACGCACTGGAATTAGCAGCAGGCATGTTGCCAACGATAAAGAAACCACTTCTTATATGGCGTGCATGGCTGCAAAAGACGCGCTTGAATCGTCTTCTATTAGCGCTGAGGAAATTGATTTAATTTTGGTAGCAACCTGCACGCCCAATCATTTTTTTCCTAGCATGGCCTGCCACGTTCAGCATTTTTTACAACTATCTCGCACTATTCCGGCTTTTGATATTAGCGCTGCCTGTAGTGGATTTATTTACGCGATGGATATTGCGAATCAGTATATTAAAAGCGGTAGCGCTAGACATGTGTTGGTCGTAGGTAGCGAGTCTATGACTCGTGCTTTAGACTGGAACGATCGCACAACCTGCATTTTGTTTGGTGATGGAGCCGGTGCTGTTATTGTTAGTGCTTCCAATGAGCCGGGTATTATTGCCAGTCAGTTGCATTCCTCTTTTGATAAAGATGCTTTTTTGACCTACCCTAATCATTCATTTATTGATGAAAACGCTGTTATTTCCATGCGCGGCAATGAAGTATTTAAAATTGCTGTTACCATGATGGGCAATGTTGTTGATGAAATATTAGCAGCAGCGCACCTGAAAAAATCAGATATTAATTGGCTCATACCTCATCAAGCGAATATTCGCATCATCCATGGCATCGCTAAAAAATTAGATTTGTCGCTTTCCCAAGTAATTATTACTATTGAAAATCAAGGAAATACTTCAGCTGCAAGCATTCCCCTTGCTCTTGATTTTTCTATTAAAGAAAAGCGGATTAAAAGGGGCGATTTGCTATTGCTTGAATCTTTTGGTGGCGGAATGACCTGGGGCGCTTCGGTTATTCGCTATTAAAGAGAAATTATTATGAAAAATATTGCATTACTTTTTCCGGGCCAAGGATCACAATCTGTTGGCATGTTATCGGAATTAGCAAAAGAATACCCACAGTTGCTGCACACCTTCCAGGAAGCTTCACAGCTTTTGGATTACGACGTATGGCAACTTGTGCAACAGGATGCTGACAACAAAATTAATCAGACTGTATACACGCAGGTTATTATGCTTACGGCGGATGTGGCGGTTTATCGCCTACTTAAAGAGCTAACCCCCATAAAACCCATTGTCATGGCCGGACATAGCCTTGGTGAGTACGCCGCTTTAACGTGTGCCGATGCTATAACTTTTTCAGACGCGGTAACATTAGTTCATAAACGCGCGGAGCTGATGCAACAATTTGTCCCTTTAGGCTTAGGAGCTATGGCGGCAATTGTGGGTCTTGAGGATAACGAAGTAGATGCTATTTGCCTGCAAGCAAGCACGAATAGCGAACAAGTAATTGCTGCTAATTATAATGCAATAGGGCAGGTTGTTATCGCAGGACACCAAACGGCAGTGGTTCGTGCCGTGAGTCTTGCAGAGCAAGCAAATGCAAAACTTGCAAAATTGATTCCCGTTAGTGTTCCCTGCCATTGCCCCTTATTAAACGAAGCTGCTGTTGAATTTGGAAAAGTGTTAAACACCACAAAATTTAAAACCCCAGCCGTTAAGGTGATTTCAAACGTTAATACCAGTTTTTATAGTTCTCCGGAGTCGATAAGGACTTTATTACAGCAACAATTGTATTCGCCAGTACGCTGGGTAGAAACCATACAAAAAATAAAAAGTAATGCCGTTGAGACCGTGATAGAATGCGGTTCTGGAAAAGTACTGTCTGGACTCGTAAAGCGCATTGAACCCTCACTACGAACTTTTACCACCAACGATGTGCAAAATTTTACTAAAATGATCGACTATTGCCAAGAGGCCTAATTATATGTCTGATACAAATGCAAAATTATGTTTAATTACCGGCGCGAGTAGAGGAATTGGAAAAGCGGTTATGCAAACCTTAGCAGAAGAGGGGAGCTATGTGATTGGCACCGCGACCAGTGAGGCCGGCTCTCAAGCTATTACGGACTATTTGAAGCAGAAAGATTTACCCGGACATGGAATGGTTCTTGATATTACTCGTAGTGATAGCATTGATGCCTTGTTTTTAGAATTAGCTGCGCAAAAAAAATTACCATCAGTCTTAGTAAACAATGCAGGAATTACAGAGGACGACTTGTTATTAAGAATGAGCGACGACGCCTGGTACCGCGTCATCGAAGCCAACTTAAATGGTGTGTTTAAAATGACTCGAGCATCTATAAAATCGATGTTTCGAAGCCGTTGGGGTAGAATTATTACTATTGGTTCGGTCGTGGGCTCCAGTGGTAACAGTGGGCAAACCAATTACAGTGCTGCAAAAGCTGGTATAATTGGTTTCTCCAAATCTTTAGCTCAAGAAATGGGCAGCAGAGGGATAACAGTCAATGTGGTCGCTCCAGGTTTTATTGATACCGATATGACCGATGCGCTTCCTGATTTTGTTAAGGATGAAATGCTCAAGCGGATTGCTGTTCGCCGATTTGGATCGGTAAATGATATTGCTAATACAGTAGCCTTTCTGGCATCTGATAAAGCAGCTTATATAACGGGTGAAACGATTCATGTAAACGGTGGCATGTACATGGATTAAGGCAAGTGTGATAATTAAACTTGCGTTATTATTATAATTGAATAAACTACCCCCCATTGTTTTTAAATGAAGAGGAAAATAAATGAATACAGTTGAAGATCGCGTTCGAAAAATTGTTGGCGAGCAGTTGGGTGTTAAAGAAGAAGAGCTCCATAACACATCCTCTTTCGTTGACGATTTGGGTGCAGATTCTTTAGATACCGTTGAATTAGTTATGGCATTGGAAGAAGAATTTGAAACAGAAATACCGGATGAAAAAGCTGAAAAAATAACCACTATCCAAGAAGCAATTAACTATATTGAATCCAATACTAATAAAGAAGATTAACTAATCGTCAATACGCTGCCATCGAAAATAACACTTGTTTGGCAGTAGTTTTTGATTGTAAATCTTTGAGGAGTCATCTTTGAGTAAGCGGCGAGTAGTAGTAACTGGCATGGGTATGGTTACTCCTGTAGGTCTTAATGTAAAAGAAACATGGGCTAATATTTTATCCGGGATTAGTGGTGTGGGTTTGGTAGAGGATTTTGATACTACCGACTATAGCACTAAAATTTGGGCTAAAGTTAAAAACTTCTCAATGGACCATGTTCCCTTCAAAGATGCACGTAAAATGGACGTTTTTACCCAATACGGTCTGGCTGCAGCGGATGAAGCTATTGCGCAATCGGGGTTGGTTTTTGAAGGACTGCTTGCGGAACGAACTGGAGTGGCCGTAGGTGCAGGGATTGGCGGTATTCAAACAATTACAAACAATCAGGATAAATTAACTGCTGGCGGTCCGCGACGTGTGTCGCCTTTTTTTATTCCTGCTGGGATTATTAATATGGTAGCAGGACAAATTTCTATTAAGCATAACTTGAAAGGTCCTAACATTTCTGTTGTTACCGCCTGCACAACCGGCACTCATAACATTGGCCTTGCTGCTCGCATGATAGCTTATGGCGATGCCGATGCCATGATTTGTGGTGGTGCTGAGATGACGTTAACACCACTGTGCTTGGCGGGTTTCTCAGCGGTTCGCTCGCTTTCAAAACGAAACGATGCTCCTGAGCAGGCCTCTCGACCTTGGGATAAAGACAGAGATGGGTTTGTAATGGGAGAGGGGGCTGGTGTTTTAGTTTTAGAAGAGTACGAGCAAGCTAAAGCAAGAAACGCTACTATTTACGCCGAGTTACTCGGTTTTGGCATGTCTGGAGACGCCTATCATATTACCGCTCCAGATGAAGATGCGGATGGTGCATCACGTTCGATGCAAAACGCACTTCGCGACGCAGGTATTAATCCTGAGCAAGTTGATTATATTAATGCGCATGGAACGTCTACGTATTTGAACGATAAAAACGAAACCAAAGCAGTTAAACGTGTGTTTGCGGACCACGCCTACGAACTTGCTATGAGCTCAACTAAATCAATGACCGGTCATCTATTAGGTGCAGCTGGTTCTGTTGAAGCAATCTTTAGTATTCAATCGCTTATCGATCAAGTGGCCCCACCGACTATTAATCTTGATAATCCGGATGAAGGTTGCGACTTGAATTATGTAGCGCACACGGCTCAACAACGAAAAATTGATTACGCGCTTAGTAACTCATTGGGATTTGGTGGTACTAACGGCAGTTTGTTGTTTAAGCGAGCTAGATGAGTCGTTCACTTGTCGTTAAGCTAGGTCTGCTGGCGGCCCTTTTTTTTTTAGTAATTGCGGGTTTTTTAGGTTTTAGCTATTTTCAATTAAACAAACCGCTTTTGGTCAATGAGCGAAACGCAATTGTAGACATAAAACCTGCTGAAACCGCTCATAATATAATTACTGATCTTTATAAAAAAAAATTGATAACGTTTCCTTTTATTGTGGAAAAAACATTAGTATTTAGAGGTTTGGCTCGCAAGCTAAAAACGGGTGTCTATAAAATAAACCCCAATGAGTCGGTTCTGAATTTTTTAGAACGCGTTATTGCAGGAGATGTGCTTCAGTTAAATTTTTCAATTATTGAAGGCTCTAAGTATGCGCAAGTTTTGAAAAACATCAGTACGGCTCCCTACCTCTCTAATACCGTTGGTCGCAGCCCAGTTTTGAGACCTAAACGTGCGAATAATGAAGGCTTATTATTAGCCGACACCTATCAATACGATGCCGGGAGCGATTCAGCTCAGCTTTTAAATACGGCTAATACTTGTCTTTTAAACTATCTAGCCGAGGTTTGGCAGCATCGTGATTTAGATTTACCTTATAAAAACTCTTATGAATTACTAATTGCAGCATCAATTCTTGAAAAAGAAACGGCTTTGGCGACCGAGCGGCGATTAATTGCTGGGGTCATTAGTAATCGGTTGAAAAAAAGAATGCCTTTGCAAATGGACCCAACCGTAATCTACGGCTTAGGTGAGCGTTATAAAGGCAACTTAACACATCAGGATATGCAGGATGATTCGCCCTACAATACCTATAAGTACCGTGGGTTACCACCTACGCCTATTGCAATAGTGGGCAAGCAGTCGCTATGGGCCGCGGCGCACCCTGAGCCTACGAACTATCTTTATTTTGTCGCTAAAGGGGATGGCAGCCACGTTTTTTCAGAAACCTATACTCTGCAAAAAGCTGCTATCAAAAATTTGTTGCGTAAAAAGTAAGAATATTCGTTTACAACGAGGAAGTGATATGAAGCAACCAGGCTGTTTTATTGTTGTTGAGGGCTTAGAGGGTGCAGGAAAAACTACGGCTATCCAAACAATTAAATCGCATTTAACGGGATTTATTCCACACGTTTTAGTTACCCGGGAACCTGGGGGTACAAAGCTTGGAGAAACCCTGCGCAATTTAATGATAAAAGTATCATCCGATGAGCCCATAGTTCCCACTTGTGAGTTATTGTTGATGTACGCGGCGCGGGTGCAGTTAGTTGAACAGGTTATTCAACCAACTCTAAGCGCTGGGGACTGGGTTATTTCAGATAGATTCGAGTTGTCCAGTTACGCCTACCAAGGAGGAGGGCGGGGCATTGACGAACGTGTAATTGCCCAACTATCGCAGGTATGTTTAAAAGACTTTAAACCCGACTTAACTATTTTCTTAGATATTGAACCTGAAGAAGGTTTAAAACGAGTTAAACAACGAGGTGTACTGGATAAAATTGAACAAGAATCCGAAGATTTCTTTTTCAGAGCTTATCGGAGTTATCATAATAAAATAAAAGATTTGGATCATTGTTTCTGTGTCGATGCAAGCGCACCCCTTGCCTCAGTTCAAGAAAATATCATTAGTATTTTAGATAGGTTTTTAGGTGAGCATGAACGCTAATACGGCTGCAACTTTACCTACCATTGAGCGTTTAAGTCTTCTTTGTGAAAAAAAAAGGCTGCCGCACGCATTTTTGTTAGTGAATACTTTAGGGTTGCCGCTGGAACGCTTATTGCAGTCGTTTACGAAGCTTTTATTATGTCAAAAAAGACCAATGCCTTGCGATCAATGCCAATCTTGCAAATTAGTGCTGTTGGGTAATCATCCTGATTTAGCTTTAATCGCCCCAGAAAAAACAGATGGTACTATCAAAATAGAGCAAGTACGCCAACTGCAAGTTGATATTTTCAATACTCCTCAAATTGGTTGTACTAAAGTAATTGTTATTAGCGCCGCGGATAAATTAACTATCAGTGCTGCAAATGCTTTGCTTAAAATTCTTGAAGAACCACCTGATAATACTTATTTTTTATTAGTAACTCAGCGGGTACAACATATTACACCTACAATTGTAAGTCGCTGTCAACAATGGGAAATAAAGCAACACTGCGTCACTGATCAGTTGTATCCTATTGCTTTAATGGATGAACTGGACAACATTACCGAACAAATTAATTCAGTTTTTAATAAGAAAAAGTCTTTGAACGCCGTAGCTGCGCAATGGGCGCGTTATAATTTTATGAGTCTTATTGAAGCCTTGTACCATCTCCATGCGCAGATGCTCCGAGCATTTTTTACGGAAATAGATGAAAATATAGTTTTTAATGCTAAGCTAGAAAATCTTGCAACGGCAATTAAACCACTGATACTATTTAAACAAATAGATAAATTAAATAACATTAAAAAAAACAACAATCAGAATACGCCGGTTAATCATTTGCTGGCACTTGAAGATTTTTTGATTGGGTACATAGAGTAGGAGCTTTTATGGTTGATGAAATTCCATTGTTGCAGTGTTATTTGCAAAATGAAACAGCTTTGTACAATGCTTATATGCCCTTTGTGAAAGGTTGCGGTATTTTTATACGGACACCACACGTTTATTCCCTGGGAACAACAATAAAGGTAACTATTACATTCCCTGATGAAAGTATCCCGGCGTCGGTGCTTGCAAAAGTTGTGTGGATTACCCCACGGGGCGCACAGGGTGGAAAGCCTGCCGGTTTGGGTGTACGTTTTGTGGACGACACGAGCCGTGAGTTGATTAATAAAATTGAAAATGTTTTAGCTGGAATGTTAAAATCAACGCAACCAAACGATACTATGTAAGTGAACTTATGTTAATTGACTCGCACTGCCATTTAAACGCTATAGATTTATCCCAATTTGATAATCAACTTGCTAACCTAATACAAGCAGCGCGAGCTGCCGATGTTGGTCATTTTTTATCCGTATGTGTCGTGCTTGAGGAATTTCCCGAGCTTTGCCGTATAGCGGATCAGTTTTCTGAAATTAGTATATCGGTAGGTTTGCATCCTACCCACAAGGTTACTCAAGAGCCAAGCGCTGATGATTTAATTAAGCTCTCGTTAAGCCACCCCGCCTGTATTGCAATTGGTGAAACGGGCTTAGATTACTACCACGACAGCGATACAAACTCCCAATTAAATCAAAGAAATCGGTTTCGAGAGCATATTCGTGCGGCCATTCAAACTCAAAAACCGTTAATCATACATACGCGTCAAGCGGCAGAGGATACGCTTTTGGTAATGGAGGAGGAACGCGCCTACCAGGTCGGTGGGGTCATGCACTGCTTTTCTGAAAATTTAGAAATTGCCAAGCGTGCTATGGCAATGAATTTTTATATTTCTATGTCGGGCGTTGTCACTTTCAAAAACGCAACAGCGCTTCAACAGGTTGCTAAAGAAATACCTTTAGATAAAATGTTAATTGAAACCGACTCGCCGTACTTAGCTCCTGTGCCTTTTCGAGGCAAACAAAATCATCCCGCCTTAGTCAAGCATGTTGCCTTAGCGCTAAGCGTACTTAGAGGCTGCGATTACGAAACCATTGCTATTGAAACCAGTAAAAACTTTAAAAAATGTTTCAAAATTAATCCAGTAAGCTCAAGTTGATGGGATACTATATTGGGCTTATGTCCGGCACAAGCATGGATGGAATTGATGTCGCATTAATTGATACAACAGCTAACAAATTTCTGTGCGGATTAACCTGTGGATATAGCAAGGAAATGAAGAATAAACTGACGCAGCTAAGTTTGAAATCTAGCCAATCATTAGCTTTTTATGCTGAGCTTAATCGAAAGTTAGGCTTGGAGTTTTCAGTTGCCGTTAATCAGTTGCTGCAGACTGCAACCTTAACGCGCAAAGATATAATGGCTATAGGCAGTCACGGTCAGACTATTGAACACAATGCTTACGCCGAAGTTCCCTATACTGTTCAATTGGGCTGTGCCCATACTATTGCGGAAAATACAGGAATTACAGTTGTTGCTGATTTTCGTACTCGCGATATGGTTAATGGCGGACAGGGAGCGCCTTTTGCACCGTATTTTCATTCAATTTTATTTCAGCCACAAGTCTGGCCTTTGGCAATTATAAATATTGGAGGAATAGCCAATATCAGCTATTTAACAAGCCAGGAGGTTTTGGGATTTGATGTTGGTCCAGGTAATTGCTTAATGGATGAATGGATTATGCTGCATCAACAAAAAGAATACGACAATGAGGGCATGTGGGCTGCAACGGGAGAAGTTAATAACGATTTATTGCAAAAGCTTAGAGCGGACAGCTATTTTCAGCGTAACGCTCCCAAAAGTATCGGTAAGGAATACTTCACAATAGCTTGGGTAATGGCTCATATCACGAAGCCGATTGAACCAAAAGATGTGCAGGCTACGCTTTTGCATTTAACGGCTACAACTATTGCACAATCCTTAAAAAAAAGAAGAAATATTCCCGCTACAATATTGATCTGTGGGGGAGGTGCGCATAATATTAGTCTTTTGAGGCTGTTAAGTGATTTGTTACCAAACCTAAATATTTCATCCACAGAAAAAATAGGTATCAACCCTGATTTTATTGAAGCACATATGTTTGCGTGGTTAGCAAAGAAAGCGCTTACAAGAACTCCTATTGATTTAACCAGTGTCACTGGAGCACGATGTACAGCGGTGTTAGGAGCTATTTATCCAGCGGGTATAAATTAGCCAAACTCTAAAATTTTGTAAGGTAGTAAATTTTGAGCGCACATTATCCAATAATAAAACAAAAACACCGATTTGAAGCGTATTTAATCTTTTTACTGGCGGCCTCTTTTTATTTATATGAGTTTGTTTTACAAGTAGCACCCGGCGTTATGGCCTCATCAATGATGAAAACCTTTAACGTTAATGCCGCAGGTTTTGGAGTTATTTCTGCCTTTTATTTTTACGCCTACGCACCAATGCAGTTACCGGCCGGCATTTTATTCGACCGCTATGGTCCTCGAAAATTAATGACAGCGGCGTTATTTTTTTGTGCAATAGGCTGTTTCTTTTTTGCGTCAACGGATGGAATGGTCACCGCCTCCTTAGGAAGGTTTTTGATAGGAATTGGATCAGCCTTTTCTTTTATTGGAGTATTAGTTTTAATATCTCGTTGGTTTCCCCCACAAAAATTTGCACTTTTGGCCGGTATAGCGCAATTAATGAGCTCAGTTGGTGCAATATTCGGTGAGGTGCCGCTTGCCTCTCTAATTCAGCGGGTAGGATGGCGTCACGCAAGTTTTATTCTTGCGGCTATTGGTTTGTTTCTGGCGCTACTGCTTTGGCTTGTCGTTCGTGACTACCCACGTGGTGCAGAATCGTTGCCTGTTAAAACTAAATTTTTAAGCGAATGGCGCCGGTTAGTAGAAGTTTGCAAAAATAAACAAACATGGATGGTGGGAATTTATGCCTGTACAATTTGGACTCCTATTGCCGTTTTTGCGGCTTTGTGGGGGGTTCCTTACTTGCAGCAAAAGTTTCAAGTCAGTGTTATTGTCGCTTCTGGTCTGTGCAGTATGGTGTGGTTTGGTATTGGTGTTGGCAGCCCATTATTGGGTTGGTACAGTGATCGATGCAAAACCCGTCAATTTGCGCTTGCTTTAAGTGCGGGTTTGGGTTTGTTTGCGACATTACTATTATTATACGCACCTAATATAAGTCTCTCTTGGATGTATGGCGTGCTTTTTGTGTTGGGTTTGGGCGCCGGCGGACAAACAGTGAGCTTTGCCGTTGTCAAAGAAAATAATATTCCTGAGCATGTGGGTACTGCATCGGGTTTTAATAATTTATCCGTTTTAATAGGCGGGGCAGTTTTTCAACCTGTAGTCGGGATACTTTTAAATCACGGTTCTTCTTATTCTCAGAATGGAGTACCGTTGTATACCATTGCCAACTACAACCACTCCTTATTAGTAATGCCTATTTGTTACACAATAAGCTTATTGATAGCAATTTTTTTTATAAAACCAGCTAAATAGCAGTGTTCAAATTTACGCAAAAAAATTGCGCGCGCTAGTTTTCTGAGGGTGTTGCGCCACTCCTGGAAATACGTCTTGCACGGATGCAACAAAACCGTATTTTTTAGTTTTTTTAAGGATAGTAAGTCCGTTACTATCCTGTGAACCACGATAGTGCGCGTTACGAATTTTTTGTTAATTTGAAGAAATAAAGAAATGCTAACTTCTACTACAAATTATCACCCTGATCCCGTCCTTGTATTGGCAATGGGTATAGAGTCTGCGGTTGAAACGTATTTAGAACAAACTAATCTATATTTTACGACTGCTGCATCACAATTGAATAATAATCGTTTAAAATTAATAAAGCTCAAATCGAATTAGAAAAGAAGCGTATTTTAGAAGACATGCGTTTGATAGCAAGCCGTTTTATTAAAAATGATTGCCGCTATACTTTAGCAAAATTTTCTATCCTCCCTAGCAAAATCTATTGTAGAGGTTGAAGGCTCCATTAATCCCCAAGTCCAAAGATGAACACATTGGGTAATGTGCTGTTGTTAATATTTAGTTAATAATAATAAAATATACTATCTGCATTTTAATTATTCTTTTACTGGTGAGTGCTGCGGCTGTAGTCCGAATCGCTTGATTCCACTCGCTAAGTAATTGCTATGAACATAGTACCTATGATAAGTGAGCGCTTAATGCCTAATAGAAACACTCTTAAAAGACCACGATCTAGTGACGTGAATCTTGCCCCTTCTCCCAAAAACATACGCCCAAACCTCGGCTATAGCTGTATCCATTATATCTGGGTAGATGAGTCAAACAACTTTCCAAGTGATAACTCTCCTAGTGCTTCTCGTTCAGCAGAATTATTAGCCGAAAAAAGTGATGAGAATGCAATAATTTCGCCTCCACCAACAATGTCTTATACCTGGATAGATGAGTCAGGAGACTACTCAAGTGGTAACTCTCCTAGTGCTACTCACTTAGCCAAAAAAAGTGATGAGGATGCAATAATTTTAGTTCAACCAACATTGACACCAACGATTGCTTTAATTGCGCCTATTGAACGGGTAGCAGGCATTGTACTAAGCCCACAAGCAAGCACGTTAGACACTAAGCGCTCCGCTTTACTTATCAATTACTTTATTGAACAAAAACAGCAATTATTAGCGGGGGTTGCGGAAACTAGTAAAGTAGATAAGGGCATTGTTGATGAAGAGGTTAAACAGCTTCAACAGCTTCTAAATGTTAAAACCAAAAAAACCATAGATACTCTCTCGAGTAGACTCATCGTAGACAATCATCCTGTTAAAAATTTAGACGAATTGATTTGCCTATTCAGCACCAAGACTATTGAGGAATTGCAGGACTTTATAGTACAGAACTCACAATCTGGCTTCGGTTCACAATTAAAGAACACCAACATGGGTCAAAGCACTCATTCTTTTTTCTTTAACAGCTTAACAGCTTTGGGCTATTCAGCGGTTTTGGCTAATCGCATTATATTTAAAAAGTCATCTAGAAATAGCTGTCAACAATTACTTGAGTGCCACGATAAAATTTATACGCTACTTTTAAACAACCTCCCTGATCAATATAGTTGTTATAAAGCGATTGCTGATATCGCATCCCAGGGCGGTGCCTCCAAAACACTGGTGGCGCTTATCGAACTGTTCCCAAAATTAATTGAGTTGAAATTTACGGGCGAACAGATTGTAAAAATAGCGTCTAATGATTCCGGCTCAAAAACTCTGGCCGCAATTATTAAACAAATACAAACCTTAATGGATCTTGGTTTAAATATAAGTCAGATTGTAAAAGTATCATCTCATGATAGCGGCTCTAAAACGCTGGAGGTGCTTATTAATAAGGCTCAATCTTTACTGGATTCTGGTTACTCTATCGACGAAATCGTAAATATAGCGTCCCATAATGGTGGCTCCAAAACGCTTGAAGCGCTTATTGAACAGACTAAAATCTTATTTGATTTAGGTTTTTCTAGCGAGAATATTGTAAAAATAGCGGCCAATGGTGGCGGTTCAAAAACGCTGGACATAGTAGTTAAACAGACGAAAAATTTAGTTAACCTTGGTTTTAGTATCGCAAATATCGTGAAAATAGCGGCTATTGGTGGTGGCTCTAAAACTGTAGCCGCGGTTATTGAACACTTTCAAGTCTTAAGGGAGCTGGGCTTGACGTTAAAAAATATTGCTAAGCTATCGAGCCGTCGCGGAGGTTCTAAGAATATTGAATTTATTATTAGCAACAGGAATCAAATTATTAGTGCCAAGGTTGACCCCGGTAAGTTGGTAATACTGAATCCGAAAAATCGCCGTCAATTACAAGAGTATTTAAACAGTTCTCAATTGCATCCAAGCGAATCCTTAACGGACGAACTCTTGTCCGATTTTCAGGAAGTACCAGAACATTGGGCAATTGCTGAAAATTCCTATTTATCACCGCCTGTGAGTCCTTTGCGTAAGCAGGGAATTTTTTCTGAAGCACCTGACGCATCGCCTGGCTCCTGTGAAAAAGATTACCCTCCGGAATGTGTTGGTATCAGGAAGTGGCTGTTGGAGTAGCGTGCTGAAGGGACAGGTACGCTTCCAGTAACATGTAAATAATGTAGGTCTATTTGAGCTAATAAAAAAAACGCGCCAAGCTGTAAACTTGGGTTCTGGTACGCTAGCTACTCTTATATAAGCAGAATACTTTGCGTCAATTGACCGCTGCAACTAAAGTCTGTAATTGAGCGCGCACGGCACTACGAGCTATTTAGAATACGATGCTTTATAACCTAACCTTTAATATTACATGTTCTTGTACAATTGGTGGTGATTAATATAATCAGCAACCTCAGGCGACAGATATTCCTGCCAATTTGCGCGTTCGATTATTAAAGAGCGAATCAGGGAAGAGGAAATAAAAAAATTGCCGGCATTAATTGTTGCGATTAACCCGTAGCGACTTTTTTTAAGGTTGCCAGGATTATTGCAATAATGCTGCTCTAATAAACCACGCATAGCAGCAGATAGTTGATTAGAGGAGTAACCGGGACGCTCTAACACCAATAGATTGCTTAGCAATAAAATTTTCTCAAAGCAGTACCATTTTTCTAAATTAATAAAACTATCCATGCCCATAATAAAGGTGATCGAAGCATTTACTCCTTTTTCACGTCGATATTCTTTTAGGGTCGTGATGGTGTAAGACGGCGTAGTTCGCTGCATTTCACGGCAATCAATACTTACAGGATACGAGCAGGCAAGTAAGGCCCGTTCCAGCATAATCAATCGATGATTGGCTGCTGCGTGGGCAGGATTTTTCAATGGGGGTATTTTACAAGGTAAAAAAACAAGATGCGAGAATGCGCATTTATTTTGAAGAATTTCAGCGGTTTGAGTATGACCATTGTGAATAGGGTCAAATGTACCTCCGTAAATCCCCCAGCTATTCAAAAAAGCCTACCAGTTTACCAACACAAAGTGAACAGGCAATTTGTTCGAATAAATTCCACAAATGTTTTTTGCCACGCGTTTTAATGAGAGTATCTAAACGATTACAAAATTTCAGTAACACAACTAAATCTTCGTAACGGTATCGGCAAAGAGCCTGCTTATAAAGCGCTATTTTAGACGACCATATTTTTAGTTCGGCGGCAATTTCATTAAAATTTTCAGAGTGCTTAAGGAGCTGAGAAAGCTGCATCAAGATACGAATTTCTTGCGCTAAAACCCAAAGAACAAGCGTGGGTTCCGTTTTGTTAAACTCAGCATTTTTTAAAATAGAGCGTGCTTTAGTTGCGTTTGCTCCTAAGCAAGCCTCTGCAAGTTCATAAATTGAATACTCAAATTGCTCAAAAAGTTGTTCATTCACCGCTGTTAGGCTTAAACCTTGAGTGTCATCGTATAATAAGTACAGTTTATCTATAAATTGGTTTAAGGCTAATAAATTGCCCTCAGTATAGCGTTCAACCCGTTCAATAACTTGAGGGTCAGAGCAATTAAACTTTTGCTTGAACTCTTTTTTCAGCCAGGATGAAATCGTAGTTTTGGCAGGATAACAGGTGTTTATTAAGACAATATTTTTTTGCGTTGATAAACTTTGCAAGGCTTTTAAATTTAAATGGGGTGCGCGCACGATGAGTAAGCAACTGTTATTGGGCGCAAGTATGTAGCGTTTAAAAAAATCTTTTCCAACACTGTCGAGCGTTTTTTTACTGCAACGTACGTCGAGTAGAATTTGGTTTGCAAATAAGCAATAGTTGTTGGCCTCTAGTTCTACCTCGCACCAATCGCTGTCTTTTTCAACCGTTAGAATTTTAACTTCATTGTCTACAGCTGCGTTTTTCTGTCGCCATACTTTTTTAAGTGCGTCCGCAACCTGGTTAATTTGAAATAATTCCTTTCCAATAATCCAGTAAATTGCCGCGCTAACGTCGTGAGCGTGGTAGGTGAGTGCGTTGTGTTTAATAATCATTGTTGCCGGCTAATTCTTGTTATTATCTGATGAACCGCATCGCGGCGCATTTCTTTGGCAATTGTCAAACCCTCAAAATCAGAGCCTAAGATACGATCGTTATTTACGGTAAATTGCCGATTAACCACCATTGTTTGCGAAAGAAGCACTGTTTTATTTTTTACATTCGTTAAAAGATAGTGGAGCGAATAAACAAGCTGATATTGCCGAGGAGTAGTGCTTGAGCTTACACTCGTAATTTGTTGATTTAATGAATCTTGCTCCAGGGTTAAAACAAAGTCAGCTTTCTTCGGGTCGGCTATTATGGTAACGGAGTAGGATTGAAGTAGATCCTGCGCAACGGTGGCAAGCGATGGGTTCGCATTGACTACAACAATTGCTACACGGTTGAGCCACGCAGGTATAGCCGCTTTTCCTCGAAGTGTAAACCCACAGCCGCTCACTAAGCCAATGATAAAACACAGCAAAGTGATTTTTTTAATCATTAGGTAACAACCAAATTTACTAAATGACGATGGGATACGATGATAGTTTTAACAATGGTTTTATCAACTAAAAATGACGCAGCCGTTTTTTTCGCACGTCTTATCAGCTCGTCATCTTCTGCATCCGGTGCTGCAACAAACTGGGTTCGTAATTTGCCATTTATTTGAACCATATAATCCACTTCATCTTGCTTTAGGGCGGCTTTATCAACCCGAGGCCATCCGGCATCAATGATAATTTTCTCAAAGCCTAAATCAAGCCATAGCGCATGCCCAATGTGAGGGGTAATCGGTGCAAGTAAACGCAGTAAAACACTAATTGAATTCGTTAAAAAGAATTTATCCGCTTCCGACTCAATTTTATAGGCCGAGAGTTCATTAAAAAGCTTCATACACCCGGATACAACCGTATTGAATTGATGCCGTTCGTAATCGTGCGTAGCGGTTTGGAGAATTTGATTGACTATTAAGCGTGATTTTTTTAGCGCGGTTGAACCATTTTCCCACTCGGTAAAAATATTTCCGTCAAGAATCGCTTCATTGGTTTCTCGAATAGTTTCCGAATGCAGGTAGCAGAAATTCCACAACCGTTTTAAAAATCGGTACGAGCCTTCAACAGCCGTATCCGACCACTCCAGTGATTGCTCCGCTGGAGCGGCAAACATCACAAACAATCGTGCGGTATCCGCACCGTAGGTTGCTATTAAATGGTTGGGATCCACTACGTTGCCCAAGGATTTAGACATTTTATGCCCATCTTTTAAAACCATACCTTGGCTTAATAAGGACTTAAAGGGTTCATCAGAATTGACGAGACCTTCATCACGCATTAGTTTATGAAAAAAACGTGCGTAAAGAAGGTGCATCACTGCGTGCTCTATACCACCTATATATTGATCAACTGGGGTCCAATATTTTGCGCGATCATCAAGCATGGCGCTGTCTTGGTTTTTACAGGCAAAACGCGCGTAATACCAAGAGGATTCAATAAAGGTATCAAAGGTGTCTGTTTCGCGTAAGGCTTCCTGTCCGCATTTAGGGCACTGAACATGTAAAAACTCCGGGCAATCAGCAAGAGGCGATCCGTGGCCTGTAACGCTAATATTTTCAGGAAGCTTGATAGGTAATTGGTCTTCAGGAACCGGTACAATACCGCATTCTTCACAATGAATCATGGGTATAGGCGTGCCCCAATACCGTTGTCTTGATACACCCCAATCGCGCAAACGGTAATTAACGGTTAATTTACCTAAATCCTGTTGCTGAAGATACGTGGTCATTGTTTCTAAGGCTTGCTCACTGGATAAACCGTCAAACTGTCCGGAGTTGATAAGTGTACCTGTGCCTGTATACGCTGATTTACTAAAGTCGTGCTCTTTATTGGACGGTGAAATAACAGCCCGTTTTGGCAGGTCATAAATATTGGAAAAAGCCCAATCGCGTTCATCATGAGCCGGGACCGCCATCACAGCCCCCGATCCATATTGCATTAATACAAAATTTGCAATCCAAACCGGAATTTCCTCACCACTTATAGGGTGTATGGCGTTAAATCCTGTGGCGATACCTCTTTTTTCCATTGTAGCTATGTCTGCTTCGGCCATTCGAACGCCTTGGCAACTGTCAATAAAAGCTTGAATATCGGGGTTGTTTCGGGCGGCTTCTTTAGCAAGAGGATGTTCGCTGGCAATGGCTAAAAATGTCGTGCCCATAAGCGTATCTACGCGGGTAGTGTAAACTTTCAAGCGTTTATTAAAATTGTGAACTTTAAAAAAAATTTCAACGCCCTGAGAACGGCCTATCCAATTGCGCTGCATTTGTTTTACTTGCGCAGGCCACCCGCTTAAGCTATCCAGTCCAGATAATAGCTCATCTGCGTAGGCTGTGATTTTTAAAAACCACTGTGAAATTTCACGTCGTTCAACGAGGGCGCCGGAACGCCATCCTCGACCGTCTACAACCTGTTCATTGGCGAGAACGGTATTATCAACAGGATCCCAGTTAACAACAGCATTTTTTTTATACGCTAGGCCTTTTTCAAATAGTTTAATGAAAAACCATTGCTCCCAACGGTAGTAGTCGGGGTCGCAGGTGGCAAATTCGCGCTTCCAATCGTAGGCGTAACCCAACTTTAATAGTTGCTCTTTCATGGACGCAATATTTTGCAAGGTCCATTGTTGAGGCGCTACCTTATGTTTGGCCGCAGCATTTTCAGCCGGCAATCCAAAAGCGTCCCACCCGATAGGCTGCATAACATTTTTCCCAAGCGCGCGCTGCCAGCGTGAGATTACGTCGCCTAAGGTGTAGTTGCGCACATGCCCCATGTGCAGCGTCCCACTGGGATAGGGAAACATGGATAAACAATAAAATTTTTCTTTATTTAAATCTTCAGAAACATTAAAGCTTTGTTTTTTTAACCAAAACTGCTGGGCCTGTTCTTCAAGGTCTTGAGGGTTATAGCTAATATCCATAGTTTATAAATTTGTTCAACAAGGTTGGTAAGGATAGCGCCTCTTAGTCTTTGCAGCAAGAGTTTCAGAGCGTTGTTTACGCAAATTAATTCGACGTATCAGACAAATGAATAGAATTGTGAAGGATAGTAATTCGGTAGGTAGGTCGCCAACGCTTACCCACGGAGTTTCTCCTGACGCGCTAAACAGGGTGCCTTTAAGCACGCCTTCTTCAAAAACAGGCAGAGAGGAAACCACACGTCCCTGTTCGTTTATGAGCGAGGATAAACCATCGTTGTTTGCCACAAGTTGGTAGCGTCCCGTCTCTAAAGAGCGCACCTGAGCCATTTGCAGCTGCTGGTATACAGCAAGCGAATGACCAAACCAACCATCATCGCTGATAGAGACTATATAATTAGCCGCTGGCAACTGCGCGCGTAACAACTCTCCGTAGGCAATCTCATAACAAATGAGAGCCGCCACGTAATTGGAGCTGATACGAAGTAGGGATTGTTGTTTGTTTCCAGGACGCAAATTGGTATCGGGTAAATCAAGCATGGTAGTGATTTTGCTAAGAGCGGCGGGAATAAACTCTCCAAACGGCACCAGATGTTGCTTGTGATAGCTACCGCTACTTGCCCCAAAACTTGAGAGCGAATTATAAAAACTTTGTGTGTTATGGTTCATTGCTTGGGGAATACCGGTTAACAATGAACTACCAGCCGCTTTAAGTTGCTCTTGCAAATCCTCTAAAAAGTCACTGAGATAGTCGGCTGGTAAAGGAATTGCGGACTCAGGCCAGACAATAACCTGTGTTCCTAATAACGTTGCAGTCGTAGTCTGATAATGCTTTAGTATTTGCCAAAATAGACCTTCATCCCATTTATCACGCATAGAAAGATTCGCTTGCACAATAGCAACAGACAAGGGCGACGAGCTAGTGGTTACCCAAGGGTGATTTTTCAAAAGAAGAGGCGTTGCTAATAAACTTGCGGATAATAATAAAAAAACAATACGGCGGCTGTAAAAGAAATAGGCCAAAAAAGCGGAGAGTAAGCAACTTATAAAACCGACGCCACTAACCCCAATGACCGGTAGTAAAAATTTAAGGGGGGAGTCAATCTGTCCAAAGCCTATCAATAACCATGGGAAACCGGTTAAAAAAGTTGAACGCAGCAATTCGCTAATAACCCATAATGAAGAAAAGAGACCCGCAGTAAGAACAGGATTGGTTGATGCCAACCCTCTGTAAAACACAGAAAAACCTGCGGTAAAAAGTGATAAATACACTATCAATGCAAAGGTTATTAGCGCTGAAATAAAGTAGTTAAGATGCCCAAAAGTGTGCACACTTATAAACACCCACGAAATACCAAAACCAAAAAAACCAATGCCAAACAACAAGCCTGCCCAAAATGGACGAAGCGATTTTTTGAACGTGAGTTCGTAAAAAAGGCAGGCTAACGCCAAAAAAGCGCACCCTGGACGATGAAAAGGAGCAAAGGCTAGCGTTAAAAAAAGCCCGTACAGCAGAAAACGCAGATAAGCATAGGATTTGAGTGCGGTTAAACGCTTAGTAAAATTAACTCTAAATACGCTAACCATTATCAATGCACCAAAATAGCGTAAGAATAATACAACTTAAAACAGAAATCAATTCAACCCATTTCGTCCTTAATGGTATAGGGCACGCACGGTGGCGCTCCTGTAGAATCAAAGAATATTTCGACAGCCACGCTTTTTTCAGCATCAAAATGCGCCAAATTTTTAATAGCGCTCATGTTCTGAAAGGCTTAGGGATGATATGATTACAGGTTCTGTAATTTGACAACCGCTTTATTTTGATTTTTTAAGCGTGTTTAAACAATAATTTAATTCTATTGTCACAAAAAGTACAAGCATTATTCATTTATAAATAGCGAGGCGCTATTTTGTTTTCAATAAGGAGAGGTTAGCCATGGAAACTATTTTAATAACCGGTGCGGGAAAAGTTGGGAGTTTAATAGCGTGTTTATTAACGGGCGAAAATAAATACCGTGTGCATCTGGCGGATATCAATTTTTCAGGAGCAGACATAACCCGACTCCGGAATAGCACGCCAAAACTGACCATTTCAACCCTTAATGTTGAAAACGAAGAACTGTTGCTTGACTATATGCAAAACAATAAAATTACCGCTGTAGTATCAAGCCTCCCTTATTTTCTAAATATTCACGTCGCAAAAGTCGCTCGACAAGCAAATATTCATTACTTTGATTTAACAGAAGATACAAAAATTACCCAAGCTATTCGTGAAATAGCTCAAGATGCAACCACCGCCTTTGTACCCCAATGCGGTGTTGCCCCAGGATTTATTAGTATTGCAGCGAATAGCTTGATGCAGGAATTTGATAGCTGTCATCACGCAAAACTTCGGGTCGGGGCATTGCCGCAACGAGCAAACAACGCCTTTCATTATTCTTTAACCTGGTCAACCGATGGTGTTATCAATGAGTACGGCAATCCATGCTATGCAATAGAGCAGGAAAAAGTTAGTGTGCTTAAGCCTTTAGAAGGATTGGAGTCCATTCAAATTGATGGTTCGGAGTATGAGGCTTTCAACACCTCAGGGGGGCTTGGTAGTTTAGCAAGTCTTTACGAAGGCAAAATTCAAAGCTTGAATTACAAAACAATACGCTACCCCGGTCACTGTGAGAAAATGCGCTTGCTCATGAACGACCTAAAACTTAATGAAGACCGCGCCACCTTGAAAAAAATTCTTGAGCAAGCTATTCCTAAAACCTATCAAGACATGGTGATAATCTATGTGAGCGTTGAAGGAATTAAAAATGACGTGCTTACCGAAAAAAGCTACTTGAAAAAAATATACCCGGCGACAATTGGCAATCTTGAGTGGTCTGCAATTCAAGTAAGTACAGCCGCCGGTGTTTGTGTGGTGCTTGACATGGTGCTAAGTGACCCCAAAAAATACAAAGGCTTTGTTTTACAAGAAAATTTTAAACTTACGGACGTTTTAGAAAACAGGTTTGGGTCCTATTACCAGTAACAGGAGTTTTTAAGATGGATTTTTTAAGTAAACTGGGTATTGAGGCGCATAATTCAGGTGCGTTTGCAGGGTGCAGTTGGCAGGGTGGTTTAGCGGGAAAAGAACTAACTTCCTACAATCCCTCTACGGGTGCGCCCATTGCAACGGTGTCAACGGCTGCAGAGTCGGACTACCAACAAATAATGCAAAAAGCAGAGTCTGCAGCACTTCAATGGCGCCAATGCCCCGCGCCACAACGGGGCGATATTGTTCGTCAATTGGGTAATAGTTTAAGAAAGCATAAAGATTATTTAGGCAGTCTTGTTGCGCTGGAGATGGGCAAATCCAAGCAAGAGGGCGATGGTGAAGTGCAAGAAATGATTGATATTGCCGATTTTGCGGTTGGTCAATCGCGAATGCTGTACGGCAAAACCATGCACTCGGAAAGACCACGGCATCGCATGTATGAGCAATGGCATCCGTACGGGGTTATCGGTGTTATTTCAGCGTTTAACTTTCCGGTAGCTGTATGGGCGTGGAACGCATTTATTGCGGCAATCTGTGGCAACGTAACCGTTTGGAAACCCTCCGCTAAAACACCACTGTGCGCTATTGCGGTGCATAAACTGTGCTGTGAGGTTTTAAAAAAAAATAACTGCCCAGATATTTTTCACCTCATAATTCCTCAGGATCATACGCTTGCGCAAACCATGGTTAGTGATACGCGAATCCCGTTAATTTCGTTTACCGGCTCTACGGCTGTTGGTAAAAAAGTTGCGGCAGTCGTTGCGGCACGCTTAGGAAAAACGATACTCGAATTGGGTGGTAATAACGCTATTATTGTGGATGAAACCGCTAATTTAGAATTAGCCATACCCGCTATTGTTTTTGGTGCGGTTGGCACTGCTGGCCAGCGCTGTACCTCAACACGGCGCTTGTTGGTTCACGAAAGTATTTTTGAAAAGGTAGTGGAGCAATTAAAGAATGCCTATCAGCAAATAACTATTGGTGATCCCCTAGACCCCTCGCAGCTTATGGGTCCATTAATTGACCAAAAAGCAGTTGAGCAATTTGAAGCGGCAATAACGGCTGTAAAAAAGAACAACGCGACTGTTGTCTACGGGGGTAAAAAATTAGCTAAACCGGGGTTTTATGTGCAGCCAACGTTAGTCACCCATATTGATAACGATTGTGAGATTGTGCAGAAAGAAACATTTGCTCCAATTCTGTATGTTATGCGCTTTAACACGATTGAACAGGCACTAAATCTTCATAACGCCGTTCCACAAGGATTGTCATCGGCACTGTTTACGAGCACGCTTAATCGAGCGGAGCTTTTTTTAAGTGCCATGGGCAGCGATTGCGGAATAGCCAATATTAACATTGGAACATCCGGTGCAGAAATAGGCGGCGCTTTTGGTGGAGAAAAAGAAACCGGCGGCGGTCGAGAGTCGGGATCGGATTCTTGGAAAGCCTACATGCGCCGGCAAACCAACACAATAAACTGGGGAAACACGTTACCCCTTGCCCAAGGCATTCGGTTTGATATTTAAGGACGGTTATGCACGATTTAATGATTAGAAAAGTAGCAGTTTTAGGAGCCGGTGTGATGGGTGCGCAAATTGCAGCGCATTGCGCTAACGCCGGATTTCACACGTTATTGTACGATTTAGCCGGGGAGGAGAAAAACAGAAACTCTATCGTCGATAAAGCGCTTAAAAATCTTATAAAATTAAAACCCGCACCGCTTGGCAACGCGGATACCTTGGCGGGAATTTTCCCAAAAAACTACCAGGATAATTGCGAGGAGCTAAAAAACGCGGACCTAATTATTGAGGCAATTGGTGAGCGTCTGGAGTGGAAAGAAAGTTTGTATAAGAAAATTGCGCCCTTTATAAACGATAAAACAATTCTTGTTTCTAATACCTCGGGATTATCCATCAATACCCTAAGTAATTTTTTGCCGGATGATGTGCAAACACGCTTTTGCGGCGTGCATTTTTTTAATCCACCGCGTTATATGCATCTTGTTGAACTTATTCCTGCGGCTAAAACAACGCAGGCATTATTAGACAAGCTCGGAGTATGGCTTACGCATCGTCTTGGTAAGGGTGTGGTGCGCGCAAAAGACACACCTAATTTTATAGCCAATCGTATAGGGGTGTTTTCTTTATTAACAACGATGCATTACGCGCAGCAACTAAGTATTTCGCCTGCTGAGGTCGATTTATTGACGGGCGAATTAATTGGACGACCAAAATCAGCAACGTTTCGAACCATGGATGTGGTTGGACTAGACACCTTACAGCATGTTGTGGACACCATGCATAACGAACTTAGCGCAGATCCCTGGCATTCGTTATTTCAATTGCCAAAATGGATTAAGCACTTAATAAACAAAGGACGTCTTGGCCAAAAATCAGGTGAAGGAATTTATAAAAAAAACGGTGTACGTATTGAAGTTGTATCTACAGATACGGGTGAGTACGAGCCGATAAAGGCGGAAATTAGTCCAGAGTTAGCACAAATTTTAAAAGAAAAAGACGGGCAGAAAAGAATGCAGCGCCTTCTCGCCTCAGAAGATAAGCACGCGCAGTTTTTGGCGCTCTGCTATCGTGATTTGTTTCATTACTGCGCCTACCACCTTGCGGATATAGCCGAATCGGTTGCCGACATTGATTTGGCGATGCGCTGGGGATTTGGCTGGAACAAGGGGCCTTTTGAAATTTGGCAAGAATCCGGATTTTCTTTAATCACCGATTTCATCCAAGAAAAAAACAACCCACACCGGGGCAATTGCTTACCCCAATGGATGCATGAGGTTTCTAGTTTTTACAGTACCCAAGGAGCCTTTTCACCACACAAAGGTTTCCTTTCTCGAGATAATTTAGCGATTTACCAACGGCAATTGTCAAAACAACGCTTACCCGAAGAAAAACAGGGAAATGAGGCAATCGTTTATGAAAATGAGGGGGTAGTAGTAAACAAGATTAATAACGATATTCTAACGGTTGCGTTTAAAACTAAAGCCAACACCTTCAATTCCCATGTGTTGGAGGGCCTAAATGAAGCACTGACTATTGCGGAAAACGAATACAAAGGACTTATTATTCATCAGAAAAGCAACACCACTTTTAGTGCTGGAGCCGATTTACAGTATATTGCGTTGCTAATGGAGCAGAATAAAAAAAATTCCATCGAGCAACTCATACATCAATTTCAACAAACGGTGATGCGTATTAAGTACAGCGCTGTTCCCGTCGTTGCTGCTGTTCGCGGTAAAGCCTTAGGTGGCGGCTGTGAGTTGTTAATGCATTCCAACGCTGTTTGTGCCTTTGAAAGCTATCCTGGGCTGGTTGAAATTGGGGTAGGGCTCATTCCTGCCGGCGGGGGTTGTAAAGAGTTAGCGTTACGAGCGGCAGCTTTAGCGGGCGGCGAGGCGGTTTTTAATACGGTACAAAAATTCTTTCAACAGGTTGCTACAGGCTATGTTGCCAGCAGTGCTTTAGACGCAAAAACAGCCCATTTTCTTCAAGACAATGATGCAGTTGTTATGCATCGTGACGAAGTTTTGCACGCTGCAATCTCAAAGATTACGTATTTGCTTAACAACAATTACCAACCGCCGGTTGCCAAATATTTCAAGGTTGCCGGTCTTGAGGGCGCAGCCCGCTTGCAAGCGGGTTTAGTCAATTGGTTGGAGGGCGATTTTATTTCTGCACACGATTACCATATTGCTCTTAAGATTGCTCATATTTTATGCGGCGGGTCGGTTAATGAAGGCACGTTGGTGGACGAGTGGTGGCTTATGGAGCTTGAAAGAAAAGCCTTTATGGAATTGGTGGACAACACTTTAACCCAACAACGTATTACGCACCTGCTTGCTACAGGCAAGCATCTGCGTAATTAAGCCGGAGAATTTATGAACGATGTATTTATAGTTGACATTTTACGAACACCGGTAGGTAAAGCACCTCGGGGTGTTTTTAAACACACCCTGCCCGATACCTTACTTGCGCACTGCATCACGAATATTATGCAACGCAATCCCTCCGTAGACTGGCACGAGATAGGGGATGTGGTTATTGGTTGTGCTATGCCCGAAGCAGAACAGGGCATGAACGTTGCTCGGATTGCCTCGCTTCTTGGAGGAATGCCTCAGTCCGTACCGGCGATGACTATTAATCGATTTTGCTCCTCCGGTTTGCAAAGTATCGCCACAGCTGCGGCCAGTATTCAGAATGGATCGATGGGGTTGGCCTTAGCCGGTGGTGTTGAAAGCATGTCAATGGTGCCGCTGGGTGGAAACAAATATACCACGAACCCTGAAATATTCAGTGATGAAAATCGCGCTATCGCTTTTGGTATGGGTATTACGGCTGAAAACGTGGCTAAACAATGGAATATTAGCCGCGAACAACAAGACGAGTTTGCTACACAAAGTCATTTCAAAGCAATTAATGCTCAAAAAAAAGGATATTTCACTAGTGAAATATGCCCCATTGAACTTTCTGCGCCCACCTTCGATTGCGCCCGTCGTGAGGCAGGGTTACAAACGAGAACCGTACGCGAAGACGAAGGACCGAGACAGGACACCTCCTACGATGCTATTGCTGCGTTAAAACCGGTTTTTGCTCGTAAAGGTTCGGTTACCGCCGGAAACAGTTCGCAAACAAGCGACGGTGCGGCCATTGCTTTATTAGCAAATGAAGAAGCCTTGCATCGGTTTAACCTTCAGCCACGAGCGCGGTTGTTAAGTTTTGCGGTGGCGGGTGTCCCCCCAGAGATAATGGGAATTGGTCCGATAAAAGCAATTCCAATGGCTTTAAAAAAAGCGGGAATTAGCCTGAGCCAATTGGATTGGATTGAGTTAAACGAGGCTTTTGCGGCTCAGGCCTTGGCCGTGATTACAACCCTAGAGCTGCCGGTTGATAAAGTGAATCCCCTTGGTGGTGCAATTGCTTTAGGCCATCCTTTAGGCGCCACCGGTACTATTCGCACGGCGACCCTTTTGCATAATTTAAAAAGAATTAACGGTCGTTACGGAATGGTAACCATGTGTATTGGCACGGGTATGGGGGCTGCGGCAATTTTTGAAGCTTTATAAATAAATTTGATTTGTAGCGCTCTTGACCTACGCTTTAATAAATACCCCTGAAAGGATTGTGTATGCGTGCGCTCATTTTTGCGGCTTGTTTGGCCACCAACATTGCTTTTGCCGATGAAATTGTGGGTTTCACAGCGTTTGAAAACGGCGATTACAGCACAGCCTACCCTCACTTGAATCAAGCGGCCAGTGAAGGCAACGATGAGGCAATGTATTTATTAGGGCGCATGTTTCAATACGGCTATGGAATTAATAAAGACGAGGCTCAAGCTTTTGCGTGGTATGAAAAAGCGGCGGCACACAATAATACTCTGGCGCAATTAAGCCTTGGGTATTTATACGATGCAGGCAAAGGAGTCAAACAGAATTATCAACAAGCATTTCACTGGTACAGTCAAGCCGCTAAAAATAATAATCCCATTGCACAGCGTAATATAGGCTTGATGTACGCCGTGGGTGATGGGGTAGCTGTTAATGAAAAAGAGGCGTTTACGTGGTTTAAAAAATCCGCCGAACAAAACTATGGAAAAGCCCAGGTTAATCTTGCCGCCTTGTATATGACCGGTACGGGAGTCACGGCGTTTTCATGAGTAAAATTTAGGCATAATATTTCACTAAAAAATTGTATACTCTCCATTTTTATAAATGGATTTTGTTAACAAATGTCTGATGTTATTGACAAGCTAAATCAATTTAATGACCCACGAGACTCTAAAAAAGTCATTCATCCTCTAGCCACTATTTTGTTTATTGCCGTTTGCGCCATTTTTTGCGGAGCGGAAGGCTGGGAAGATATTGTCTTATGGGCGGAAAGTCACCAAGATTGGCTGAGGAAGTATATTGACCTTAGCCATGGCCTTCCTAGCTACAGCACTTATCGACGCGCGTTTATTATCATTTCTCCGGCTTGTTGGAGTAGGTTAATACGCGATGTTGTTTGGTCATCTAACCCCGAGCGAAAAAAGGAAGATCAAGTGCCCATTGATGGGAAAACATTACGTGCCAGCAAGTGTGATGCGAAGGGAGTCAAAGCAATACAAATGGTTAGTGCCTGGAGCGTTGAAAATAGTATTATTTTAGGTGAGGTGAAAACGGATAGTAAATCAAATGAAATAACGGCTATTCCATTACTGCTTGAGCTGTTAGACCTGGAAGGAGCAACCGTTTCTTTAGATGCTATGGGCTGCAATGAAAAAATCATCTCTAAAATTTTAGAACAAGAAGCACATTATGTTATCAAGCTAAAGAAGAATCAGCCTAAATTATTTGAAGCTATTGAAAAATATTCTCAAAACCAAGGTAAATCAATGGATAATGTAGTGGATGATTATTTTGATGAATCTCATGGGCGCTGTGTTCGCCGGCGCTATTTTGCCTTTGATGTTCCTCAAGATATCCAAAAATTAGGATTTACTCAAATGAAGACCATTATTGCTACTGAAACAATTAGCTCAAGTAAATATACAAAAGAGACAAGTACTGAATGGCGTTACTATTTAACTGATCATGACAAATTAAACTCCAAATTAGCAAGCTATGTGCGTGGTCACTGGGGCGTGGAAGCAATGCACTGGTGTTTAGATGTGCACTTAAATGATGACAAAGATAAAAAATACGAAGAAAATGCGGCTGAGAACTTTGCAAGAACAAAAAGGTTTTTATTCAATCTTGTAAAATCAAAGCCGCCTAAAGGAAAAAAAAGAAGTCTCCGATTAAATTTAAAGTTAGTTGGCTGGAATCTTGATTATTTAGCAAGATTAATTTTTAGCTGATGGTTTAGGATCAACTTCATGTAAGAAAAATGGTTGTTTTTTTTCTGCTCGCCTAAAATATGGGGCAAAAGTTTCTGTATTGTTGGTTTCATAGTTCAGGATAAATTTGGGTGGAAAGGGATTAGAATTTTATTTTATTTTCCTCATCACTAATGATCAATTATTACTCATGAAAACGCCGTGGTACGGGAGTAAAGAAAAACAGCGCTCAGGCCTTGTATTGGTACACCAAAGCGGCCGAGCAGGGCGAGGTGAAGGGCCAGTATAGTGTTGGGCTGTTGTATACCGGTAACTTTGGCATCCCTGCAAATTTTAAAAAGTCGTTTTACTGGTTTGCAAAAGCGGCCGTCCAAGGCAGCAGAGGCGCGCAGGCTTATTTAGGGTACTACTATTTGAATGGCTTAGGCACCGAAAGCGATGCCGCAAAAGCGGCCAATTGGTATAAGCAAGCGGCTGAACAAGGTCATGATGAAGCGCAATTGCAGCTGGGTCAGTTGTTGTTAAGCGGAACGGGTATTGATAAGGACTACAAACAGTCGGTGTATTGGTTTACGCGCAGCGCTATGCAGGGCAATACCGATGCGCAACGTAAATTAGCGTATATGTATCTTGCCGGACTGGGTTTAAACGAAGATAAAAGCAAAGCTTACGCTTGGTTGAAGATATCCGTTGAAGGTAAAAACGAGCAAGCGAATATTGAAATAAAACGGTTGCAACCGAAGCTGTCTGCTGCGGAAATTAAAATATCTGAACGAGTGTATTCAGAAATTAAAAACAAGGATTTTATTGCTGAGCAATACGAAGAGGAAAACTAGTTTTTTTTGAACCCCTGTTGCACCGCAAAATGTTGGTTGCGGCGTTCGCGTATTGCGTCTTTACAGAGCCTATAAACACATAAACTTTCTAGTTGCATTCTACGCAGTGCTTATTCTTAAACAGTTCATTATTTGATAAGGGGGGTTTGCTCAAGCGCGTAAAGTCGTTTTTGAAAAGACGACTGCTTGAGACGCGTTCATCGCGTTCTTTGCAGCTAACCCGTGGGGTGGGGTGCGTTAATAATGTCTTAACATTGTTGCCTTATACTTTTATTAAGTAGATTCTAATGAGGATATTGAATATGACCTTCGAACTTGATGAAAAAGAAGTGAATATTTACGAGCATCCAACGGAAACAGTTCCGCACTTAGGTTCCGCCACTATTGGCGACCTGCACGGCAACGCACTAAAGTTTGTTTATTTTCTGCTCTACAACAACGTCGTTCGCTTTAAAAACGACTCTACTAAAAAGCAAGACTATGCTCAATTTGTCGAGATTTATGAAGGACTTGCGAGCGCTCAGGCTATCGAAGACCCCGATACAAAAAAAGCAAAACTCCACGAAATCATAAATTCATTTAAAGATTTCATGGGCAAGTTGGAAGTAACCGACCAGGCGTCGTTCGTTCGCCTAATTGGAGATGAGCTAGCCGATAGGGGAAGTAACGACTACCTCACTTTAAAGATATTGGAGTTTTTACACGCTAATGCAGTAAAATGTGCAATCACTATTTCCAATCATAGCAACGACTTTATTACGGCTTACGAAAAGATAAGTGAGGGAAAATTTGGAGAAGCCATAGGGATTTCAACGCGTCAAAAACCCTCTTTTATCGGCTTACAGTCGTTAATTGAGGAAGGGATTGTTCCCTTAACTGACATTACTAAGATTGTAGAAACTATCTATAAACCGACACTAAAAGTCATTGATTACACCTTAAGTGATGAGGGTATCAGCTTATTTACTCACGCTCCGGTTCGCTTTGATATTATTAAAGATCTTGCTCTTAAAATGCGTGTTGTTTACAACGATTCAACAGCCGAAGCATTGGCGAAAACTATTGATCAAATAAATAAAGTATTTGCAAGAGTTGTCCAAGACAACAAAGTCCATGAATTATTGGATACCCCTGACCTTGATGGCGCAGCTTTGACACCCGAACAAAGACAGGAATACCCTCTGGTTCATATTATCTGGAATCGTATGCCGGCAAACTCGGACGAGCTGGACTCTGTGGAGGTAAGACCCGACAAGGTAAATGATTTTGCTATTAAATACGTTCATGGCCATGACGGGGCGCAATCCACCTTAGACCATGTTTACAATGTTGATACTGATTTGGGTAAGGTTTCTAGAGCTAAAGTTGAAATGCTTGTAGCTGAGGGTAAAGCAGAACTAGTTGTCCTCAAAGCTCAATTAGCCGGTACCATAACGACTAGCTTAAATTCCGATTACTTAGAAGGTAGAATTGCAGAAATAGAAAAAGAGTTAACGGAGAATACCGGGAGCTTGGGTTTATACAAAGGCATAAATTCTAATGAAAGCGCTTCACTTGCTGATCAACAGGATGAAAATTTTGATAAAATGTGCAAATTCACACAAATACTGGAGAAAGCTTTTGCTGAATTTAGTACTAATCTTTCAAGCGATCCGGCGGTCGAAGACAAAAAGAGTCAATACCAAAACGCTTTAAACGACGCTGCGTTCGCCTATTCAACGAGCTCACACGGTGAACAAAGCCGTTCCGAATTTAAAGACGCCATTAATAAAGCAAGCGCGACGTTTATTAACGGGGCTGGGCTTAATAAAGATCCTACGGTTTGGAGCTGGAGGGCGCGTAATTTCGCGAAAGTGGTGGTTAATATCTGTTCCACTGTATTCACTCTTGGGATAGTGAATGCAATTAATTATAAATTTACCGGTCAAGCGTTGCTTTTTTCTAAAACTAAAGCTGAAGAAAAAACGGGCGCGTTTAATACTGCATTTTTTAAAAATGCGGTGTCGGTGTTGGATTCTAAAAATAATCCTTCCGAGCCGAATGATGAGCCACCAAAGAAAAATAGCCCCTAGTGTTTTGAAAGCGTCTTTTCGTGGGCCTAACATTTTGGCTGAAAAAGAGTTTCTGTATTGATGACAGCTTTTAATCGTTGAAATCAAATTAACCAGAAACTCTCAAGCGGTTTCAGCATTAGGGATTGGTTTCTTTCACTAAAATGTCAGGGTTGTTACCGATTGTGAAGCGGTTTTTGTGGGTGGAGTTTTCAAAGAGGCTATTCAAACAAAGTACGCGCTCGCTGGCAGCTTTATCTGTTTCATGTTGCTCAAGAGCTTTTAAGAAGGTTGAAAGCTGTCGACTAAGACAGAAGCCATCGGTAGGGTCTACGTAATGAGCCGAATACCCTAAGACCGAAAGCTCCTCTACACAGGCGCTATCACTCTCAAAGAAAACACAATCACGACTATCTGTAATTTTTAATGAGGCTTCTAAAGCACGTCGTATCGATTGCTTGTGTTGAAAATTATCCTCGCCCCAGTACGCTACCTGCATACTATCAATATTTTGTACGAATGGAGCTTCACTGCAAGTCGTTGCGTAATTTTGGGGGTCGTAGACTGCCGAGGCGTAAATGGGCGGGAACAATAAGTTTTTTGAGGCGCAGGCATGCTTCATCCGTTCAATAAAATAAAGTTGGTCCTTTAAGCTGTATTTGGAAAATAAGACTAATTTATACCCATGCGCGTCAATAAGCGTATTTAAGCAGGCAATAATTAAAACGCCTTCCGTTACTAAATGGATTGCTTCAATTTCGGCGTACTCATCAAGCACTAAATCAGTAGCATTGATGCGCTGCTTAGCGTCTACAATAGAACCTGCGTATACTTCTTCAATACTGATTGTAAGAAATAAATTGGGGGCTAAAGCCGGAGCGCGTAAGGCTTGTATACGGTTAATAATCCACTCAGAAAGATATTCGTAAAAGAGCGTATCTGAAACCGCTGGGTCCACTTGGTCGCGGCAGGTTTTTAGTAATAAGATAAATACGTTTACAAGGCTCGTGCTGCCTGCGAGCTCTTCAGCTAAGGATTTTGTAGAGCGCAATAACGTACTAAACTCCTCTAAATCTCGAACCAACTCCTGCGTTGCGTCCTCTTCATCGCCTGCATCGGGTAAGTTAAGTTGTATTTCCTCTTCTAAAATCTCCACCGCTGGTTGGAAAATTTTAACCAAATCGACCTTATTCAAGGTCGAAATTACCACGCTCAACACACTGTTTTCTGTGATTGAGTATTGGCTCATAGCAGAATCGTTGAATACAATCTGTTGCTTGTAAAAAAGCCAAATTTGACGAAAATGCACCCGTAATTTTTTAGCGACTTTCTGTTTTATGGAAGATATAGGCTCTTCGGGATCAATATCTAATTCAATTTTTGTACCAGACAGCTCAAAAAATAGCTTCATAAATAAACTCCATTGAAACAGTTAGTATTGTCTAAACAATAAGGTTCATTTAAACAATACTAATTATTTCAATGGGCATAAAGCCTTGATTTTTTTCTTGATGAAAATTAAAAGAGATGCGCGGCTTGGATGCCAATAGTTTGTTTAAGGAGAGCGGCCTAAGCCACTGGCAATAACCTCCACATCTACAGTTTTATTTTTATTTTTAGTTCGTTTATACAATACATAACTGTCGTGTTCGAGCAAGGGGTGCTGGGCGTGGGCAACGCTTAAAAAATAGGTGCTTTCGAGGGTCGTACTACCATCGGGCCGTGCGCATTTTTTTAATAACCGCTCGCTTTCCTCTTCAAAATTGGGGTTTTTACGCGCGCTGATGATGGCCTCGGCCTCGTTGTCGGATACACTAGGACAAAGAGCCATAAGAACTTTTTTAGAGCAACTCCTAATATTTATCGGTGATGCTTCGGGCAAAACTGTTATGAAGGGCAAAAGCGCTTTGTAACGATTTTGGTTTATTGTATAAAGCAATCGTAATTCTGAGACGCTTGTCAGTAACTGATGCGCTGATAAATAGGGTGGTGTTTGCTTGTTGTAATAGTCATCATAAGACGTATCTCCTTTACCCAAAATAGAGCGTGCTTGCCAGTTTTGCAGAGCACGAATAAAGCGGCTGGCATTTTCTTCGGAAAAAGTAAGCGACCTTAGGAGTCTTGTTGCGGTAGGTAGATATTTTTTATCGCTCGTATTATTAATATTAAATTGCGCTTGTAAATCGACAATGCGCCCACTAATCGTGATAGCGTTTTCAGCACTGTGGTTGGAAAATACAGCAATTAAAGCATTGTTATCCGGCGAATGTATTGTTTTTTTGGTTAATAAATAATCCAAGGCCCATAAATGAACGGCTTTGCCGGCAAGATTGATACGGTCGCTTGTTATAATAAGTTCGGTTCGCTTAATATCACGAGCTAGGCGAACGCTCATTGCGCTAGCAAGAATGCTAACCAAGCTTACTATCACTAACGCGGTCAGCAGGGCGCTGCCTTGATTAAATTTGTTTGTATTCATAATGCTTGTTATTCGGCAGCGCAAAAAGATAACTCAAATGTCCCCAGTCGGCTAAGCTTACATGCAACTGCACCGCGGTTGGTAGGGGTTCCTTATTTTGCTCTGAATCCAAAGCTTTTCCACGCCATTCTTTAAGCGTTTGAAGATTTTTATTTAAATAACCCAATTTACAACTCGTAAGATTAGCTAATGCTGTTTTTTCAGAATAAGCCGCGCGAGTGGGCACGTCCAGGCGCTCCCAACTTCTGCGTACTAAACTGGAATCGCGACAATACCAAGCAACACGTTTTAAGGCGCTTCGCCTTAAAACGTGCGGATAAACGTAGCCGCCACGCGAAAATTCGAGAGAGGTTTCATCGCCTAAAAATGCGAAAATTGCGGACGTTTTATGAATGGTTATTGGTCGGTCGATGGCTTGTAGTAAGTCGTATTTAAACATGCTTAAAGCAAGCTCCAGTGATTCCAGACGTTCATTTTGCTGCAATACACGGGCGCGGGTCGTACTAACATTATAAATAATGGTGGAGGTTGCCGCGGCTAAGATAGTAAAAACCGCTAGCGCTATTAAAATTTCAATAAGCGTAAAACCTTGATTTTTCACCGCGTGTACCTATAGCCCGTTAAGGCGTTATTAAAGGGGCCCGATTGTTTTTTTGACACGACAACAGAAATTTTTTGCACAGACGGCAGCGCTGTTTTATGGTATTGAATGCGCCAGTACCAACGCTGATTAAGCATAACAGTGCTTTCGGTAGTAATGTGATTGGGTTTAACCCCAATTAAGCCTAACTGAACAAATAGCAGGCCTTGTTCTTGAACCCAATGGCTTATCATGCGCTCTTTAAGGCGTGAAGCACCGGTAACATTAAAAATTGTTGCTTTCATAAGCGCGGTTAACGCCACCGCAATAATGGTTAACGCAATAAGTACCTCTATTAAAGTAAATCCTTTATTTTTCATGATTAATAGTAAAGTGGTTGTTCGTTGATTTAAGTATAAGTGTATTGAACTGCAGCTTAAAATCGGTAACATCCCCACTTTGATCAATAACTATTTGTGGGTTTTCAGGCAGAATATTAGCATTAACAACGCGCACTGAATAGGCGAATTTTTGCTCGCGCAAATTGCTGCTTGCAGGCATTATCTGCCAGGCTTCATGGTTATAAATATAAGTGGAAAAACGACTTTCTTGTACTAAAACCCCGTAAGTAGCGGTGCTTAAAACAGCCCGCTGCTGTAAGGATTTAAGATAGTCTCTAAATTGCTCTACCACCATTAACGTTTTTCGTTGCGATCCAAAATTACCAAAAGATAAAAAGCTGAAACTAGCAACTACGCCTAAAATAACCACAACCACCATTATTTCTATTAAGGTAAAGCCGCGCTTAGTGTGCATCCCAATTACCAATCTCGCTGTCTATACCGCTGCCCCCGATTTGGCCGTCCGCTCCGAATGTGAAAATATCTGTTTCACTGTGCTCGCCAGGATTTAGATACATGTAATCGCGTCCCCATGGATCTCGAGGAAGACTTTTCAAATAAATCTGCCAGTTAGCCGGCAACGGTGAGGAGGTAGGTTTTTCTACTAAAGCCTGGAGACCTTGGTCCGTAGAGGGGTAGTTTCCATTGTCAAGTTTGTACAGGTCTAGAGCGTTTTGAATAGCTAAAATATCCTGCTTTGCTTTTATCACGCGCGCCTCATCAGGTCGACTCATAATTTTGGGAACAACAATCGATGCCAGAATTCCTAAAATTACTACGACCACCATAATTTCAATCAGTGAAAAACCGCGTTGCTTTTGCATGAAAACTCCTTAGTTGACGAGTTGCTCCATAGAAAAAATGGGTAACAACGTTGCTAAAACGATAAATAATACCACAACACCCATCAATAAAATGATAATCGGTTCCAAGAGACTGAGTGCGGTGTCAATAAGTCTTTTAATTTCGTTGTCTAAATGGGACGCGGCGCGCTGCATCATCTCGGCTAGCTGTCCGCTTTTTTCGCCACTGCTAATCAGATGAAGCGTCATCGGACTTAAAAAATGACTCGACTTAAGCGCATTGCTGATGCCTTTACCTTCCTTCACGTGCAGCGCACTTTGAGTGAAGGCCTGCCGTATTATTACATTGGTGACAACACCTGCAGAAACGCGCATCGATTCCAAAACAGGAACGCCGGCTGCAAATAAAATGCTAAACGTGTGAATATAGCGCGCGACGTCCGTGGTTTTAATTAAGTATTTAGCAATTGGAAGTTGCAACAGAAAAGAGTGCCAGCGCGTTTTGAATTTAGAATAGCCTAAACTGCGTTTGAAACCGAAAAAAAGAAGTGTAAAAAATAGTAAAAAATAGACTCCATACGCTCTAGCTGAGGAGCTGATTCTAATTAAAACTTCGGTCATCATCGGTAGCGATTGGCCACTGTTAATAAAAACCTCAATAATTTTAGGTATAACAAAAACCAAAAGGAAGCTAATAATGCTGGTTGAAATTACAATCATTAGAATGGGGTAAATTAAAGCTTGCTGAATTTTTTGGCGTATGGCTTGCTGGTTTTCACTGTAATCAGCAAGCTTATCTAATATTAAATCCAGTCTGCCGGTTTGCTCACCAGCAGCCACGGTCGCGCGGTATAGTTCTGGAAACGTGTTTGGAAATTCATCCATAGCTTGAGCAAGCGAGTAGCCCTCTAAAACTTTGGAGCGTACGCCAATAATTACTTCTGAAACCGAGGGTTTTTCGCTTTGTTCGATGACTCCATTTAAAGCTTCTTCAACGGGTATTCCAGCACTCAACAGCGTAGCCAATTGTCGAGTGAGCAATGCCCGTTCAGTAGTAGAGATTTTCAGGGTTTTATGCGCTACTTTTCTTGTCACAATGGATATTTCTAAAGGGGTTAGCTCGTTATCACGCAAAAATAGACGCGCTTGCCGTTCACTATCGGCTTCAATAATTCCTTTTTTTGTTTTGCCCGCTCGATTTACCGCCTGATATTGATACGCACTCATGTTCTCATTTTCCAATTTAAATTAGCGGAAAGTCTTTTTGCAATAGGACTTTTAAAAATCGCACTACTATTTGCAGTAATACAGTCTATTGTATTGGGTTTACATTGTCACTTAGGGTAAACTTTCGGCACGCCAGATTGGAGAGTGCTATGAGTGAACAATTATTTACTTTGATAAAAAAATTCGATGCCAAGTTTGTGGATTTTCGTTTTACGGATACGATAGGCCAAAGGCAACATATTACGGTTCCTATTTCATCGGTTGACCCAGAGCTATTGGAAAATGGCAAAATGATTGACGGTTCTTCTATTAAAGGATGGCAGAAAATACATCAATCGGATTTAGCAATTGTTCCTGATTGCAATACGGCAATTATCGATCCATTTTTTCAAGACACTACTTTAGCGGTGGTGTGTAATGTTGTTGATCCTCTGACCAATTTAGGTTACGAACGCGATCCGCGCTCGCTTGCTTTGCGTGCTGAACAGTATTTGAAATCAACCGGTATCGCCGATACGGCTTTATTCGGCCCTGAGCCTGAGTTTTTTATTTTTGATGATGTACGATGGCAAACCAGTATTAACCACAGTTTTGTTAAACTAAACTGTGAAGAGGCCTCTTGGAATTCAGGAGAGCTTTTAGAAGGTGGAAATACAGGCCATAGACCCGCCATAAAAGGCGGCTATTTTCCTCTACCCCCGGTAGACTCCACGCACGATATGCGCGCTGCAATGAGCACAATTTTAGAAAGCGCCGGTATTGTGGTTGAAGCACTTCACCACGAAGTTGCTATTGGCCAAAATGAAATTGCGACCCGATTTAATAGCTTGGTTAAAAAAGCAGACGAGGTTCAGTTTACCAAGTATGTGGTGCAAAATGTGGCGCACAATTACGGCAAAACAGCAACGTTCATGCCCAAACCATTGGTCGGTGATAATGGCAGCGGCATGCACTGCCACCAGTCTTTAGTGAAGGATGGGGTCAATATTTTCACAGGCAATGAATACGCAGGACTATCGCAAACCGCCCTGTATTATATAGGTGGGATAATTCGCCATGCACGTGCTCTGAATGCTTTTACTAACCCAACGACAAACAGCTATAAACGGCTTGTTCCAGGTTATGAGGCTCCCGTTTTGTTAGCGTATTCAGCAAGAAATCGTTCGGCGGCTATCCGTATTCCCCATATTAATAATCCAAAAGGAAGCCGAATAGAGGTGCGTTTTCCAGATCCTATGGCTAATCCGTATTTAGCCTTTGCCGCAATGATGATGGCAGGACTTGATGGGATTGAAAATAAAATTCTACCGGGTGATCCTATTGATAAAGATTTATACGATTTACCGCCAGCCGAATTGGTAGGTATTCCGACGGTATGTTCTTCCTTGCGCGAAGCCGTGCATTATTTAGAAACGGATCACGCGTTTTTATTAAAAGGCAATGTTTTCACCGAAAGTACTATTGAAAGTTATATTGGGTTAAAGAATGCCGAGATAGCGCAAATGCAAGTATTGGTTCACCCGATGGAGTATGAATTGTATTACAGTTTGTAACAGCCCTAATTGAAGCAAGGAATGCTATGAAAAAAATGCTAATCGCACTACAACTGGTTCCACTGCTGAGTTTTGCCCAAATTTATCAGTGGACCGATACCAATGGAAGTGTTCATTTCAGTGATAAACCTACAGCAGGTGCTAAAGAGATAATCCTTCCAAAAACTCCGGTGTATAGTTCTCCGGATAGTAAAGAGTCGCCTTCCAGGGTACGGGTAAAGAAACAGCGAGCAAGCTATTCGTTTCTTCGTATTGAAAATCCTAAAAACGAGGAAACTGTACGTAACAATCAGGGAGCCGCTACGGTAGCTATTGCTATTAAACCGGGTTTGCAACCCGGAAACGCTGTTCAACTGATAGTAGACGGAGCGCCTCTTGGGGAGCCACAAGAATCCTTGGTCTTTCAAGTTAGGGAATTATACAGAGGTAGCCACACTATAGCGGCGCAGGTCGTTGATAGCAGCGGCGACGTAATTATTAGCAGCGACCCGATTACAATCTTTGTACATAGGCCACGGGTAAATATGATACAACGCGCCCCTTGAAATTATGGATAGAGTCTCCATATACCTCTAGTCAAAAAATATTAAGCCAGTTGAGTTAATCAAATACAGTACTAGTGTGTTTTGTGGAGAAAATAATCATGTCAGCAAAAAAACAAACTTTAGGTTTTCAAACCGAAGTTAAACAAATTTTAAATTTAGTGATTCACTCTTTATACAGCAATAAGGAAATCTTTTTACGCGAACTAATTTCCAACGCATCCGATGCCTTAGATAAATTACGCTTTTTGGCATTATCCGACAGCACCCTTTACGGGGATGACTCTGATTTGAAAATTGTTTTAGCGGTTGATGAGAAAGCTAAAACTCTGTCTATTCGTGATAACGGCATAGGTATGACCAAAGACGAGGCTGTTGAAAATCTAGGGACTATTGCTAAATCGGGAACTAAGGAATTTTTAAGCCATTTAACAGGCGAAAAAAGTAAAGACTCGCACCTAATAGGTCAATTTGGGGTGGGATTTTACTCGGCTTTTATTGTGGCGGACAAAGTAACGGTTAAAACTCGAAAAGCTCAATCTTCTGCTGATCAAGGCGTGGTTTGGGAGTCCACAGGGGACGGTGAATTTACCATCGCTGAGGAAAAAATTGCACACCGTGGCACAGAGATTATTCTTCACTTTAAAAAAGACGAGGAAGAGTTTGCGAGCGACTGGCGTATTCGAAGCATTGTAAGCAAATATTCGGATCATATATGCTGGCCTATCGATATGAAAAAACAAGCCGAACTTAGTGAGCCGTCTGAAGATAAAGATGCTGAAAAAAAAGAAGAAGCCGTAACAGAGTTTGAAACAATTAACAAAGCAACGGCCTTATGGACGGGTCAAAAATCAGAAATAAGCGATGACGATTATAAAGCGTTGTACAAGCATATTTCCCATGATTATGAAGATCCAATGGCTTGGGTACACAATCACGTCGAAGGCAAGCAAGATTATATTAGCTTATTGTATGTTCCAGGACATGCCCCTTTTGATATGTGGCAACAAGAGCACAAGCACGGCTTAAAATTGTATGTAAAACGCGTTTTCATCTTAGACGAGGCGGTACAGTTTTTACCGCGCTACTTACGATTTATCAAAGGCGTTATCGATGCCAGCGATTTACCATTGAATGTGTCGCGAGAAATTTTACAAGACAATAAACAAGTGGATGCTATAAAAACGGCCTCCACAAAGCGCGTTTTAACAATGCTTGAAAAAATGAGCCAGGACGATCCTGAAAAATATCAAAAATTTTGGAAAGAATTTGGGTTAGTAATTAAAGAAGGGCCGGTTGAGGATTTTGCAAACCGTGAAGCCATTGCTAAGCTTTTGCGCTTCAGCTCAACTCATGGTGACTCCGCTGAGCAAAATGTTTCCTTAATGGATTATATAGGTCGTATGCAAGAAACGCAGGATAAAATTTATTTTATTACAGCATCCAGCTATAACGCGGCTAAAAACAGTCCTCATCTTGAGATATTTAAGAAAAAAGGTATTGAGGTTTTGTTATTAAACGATCGAATTGATGAATGGTTAACCGGTTATCTCAGTGAGTTTGATGGAAAAAAACTGCAATCCATTAGTAAGGGTAAGATTGATTTGGATAGCGAAGAAGACGCCGCTGAGGTAAAAGATCAACAGGAATCAATGGCTCCAATGCTAAAGCAGATTAAAGAAATATTAGGCAATAAGGTCAAAGACGTTGCTGTTACCTATCGTTTAACCGATTCTCCGGCCTGTGTGGTTGCAGACGATCAAGATATGGGTATGGAAATGCAACGTATTTTACAAGCGTCTGGTCAAAAAGTACCAGAGTCTAAGCCTATTTTTGAAGTAAACCCGCAACACGATTTAATAAAGCGTCTGCACAGTATTGAAGATGATTCAAAATTTGCTGAGTGGATTGAAGTTTTATTTGATCAAGCGGTATTAGCCGAAGGCGGTCAGCTTGATAATCCAGCAAACTTTGTAAACCGAGTTAATAAATTACTGTTATCGGTGTAATCACTATTTGATACAAGGTTTTTTTACAGTGATGCTCGACTGCGAAGTAGGGCATCACTCATTCTAAAGCACTCAGCAAACTCTCAAAGGGTCGTAAATTCTTCTACTTACGCCAACCACAACAAAAAGATATCTCTTTAAATTAGCTCGTAACTCATCGGGTGTTTTGATAAAATCATTGTTTTGCTAACCTGGATTGAGTCTTGCTCGAACTTTCAAATACTATAGATTCCGATTGGCATCCAATAATTAAAACCGCTTTACAAGAGCTGGATTCAGAGTATTGGCAAAAATTGTTGGCCTGTAAAAATTGGCTTCCAGGTCAGACGAACCTATTCGCGGCGTTCAGCCAGCCTTTAGTAAATTTGCGCTATATTTTATTGGGTGAATCGCCCTATCCACGTACCCAATCGGCAAACGGTTATGCTTTTTGGGATAACGCCGTTCACCATTTATGGAGTGAAAGCGGCCTTAGTAAAGACGTAAATCGCGCAACATCCTTACGCAACTTTATAAAGATGCTATTGCTTGCTCGGGATGATTTATCGGTTGATTTTTCACAGCCCGCTATCGCACATTTAGACAAAAAATTCTACGTGCAAACCGCGCATCAGCTTTTTACCAAAATGATTGGTAAAGGGTTTTTATTGCTCAACGCGTCGCTTGTGTATGAGAGCGCTCAAGTGAGCTACCATGCAAAAAAATGGCGACCGTTTATGCAGAGTTTATTCAAACAAATAGCCATTATTAAACCGGATGCCCACCTATTGCTGTTTGGAAAAATTGCAAGCCAAATACCCGAAGTTCGTTTATTCTCAAGCCTTACGGCGGAGCATCCTTATAATTTAAGTTTTATAAACAATCCGGATGTCCTTAATTTTTTTAAACCAATCGACCTATTGAGTAACTATGAACACTGAATCTACAATCGATCCTATCGAGTTGCGCAAATTTGCTCAGTTAGCCGAGCAATGGTGGCACGTCGATGGGGAGTTAAAAACACTGCACGATATCAATCCATTAAGAATGCAATTTATTACCGATACGGTGCCTGTAGCGGCGAAAAAAATATTGGATGTTGGGTGCGGCGGAGGGATTTTAACAGAGGCCCTGGCTAAATCGGGGGCTAAAGTCACGGGAATAGACGCAGAGCAATCGGTTATTAACGCGGCTAAATTGCATGCTCTTAATACCAATCTATCCGTAGATTATCAGTGCGGTCCTCTTGAGACCTTTGAATCGGCGCCCTTTGAAGTTATAACCTGTATGGAGATGCTCGAGCATGTTGCATCACCTGAAACAGTTATTAACCATTGTGCGCGACTCTTGCTGCCCCATGGGTATTTATTTTTATCAACCATCAATCGCACCGTGAAAGCTTACGCGACAACCATTTTTGCAGCTGAATATTTATTTAATTTACTACCGCGTCAAACGCACGATTATCAAAAGTTTATCAAACCATCGGAGCTTGCTGCGATGGCCCGTGGTGCAAACTTAGACGTGATTGGTTTAAAAGGTATCGCCTATAACCCAATTACACGCCAAGCAAGCTTTACTAAAACAGTTGCTGCCAATTATGTGTTGGTGTGCAGAAAATTAAGTTCTCTTGAAATGCAAAGCGGGGGCTCGTGATCGTACTGAAACAAACGGACACTCTTACTAATTAATCGCTAATTAAAAATCGATAATAATTAATAGATAAGAGCGTATGCAAACAAGTTTGTGTATTGTTTAGCATCTAAAATGCAGTGGTTAAATTCAACTACCATGAATAAAAAGGATTTTTTAATGGCTTTAATAACAAATTGTAGTTTTTCTGATAAAACAATTATTCCCGCGTTGTTTTGTTTTTTTATTTCATCCCAAGCCTTTGCTCTAGACTCCACCTGGACCGGAACACTCAATACTTCCTGGGGAGCTGTGGGGAATTGGAGTGCCGGCATTCCTGGTTTACCACTGGGTTCTGCAGCGGACAAAGCAACGTTTACAGGAACGACAACGTTTACAACGGTGGATAACAATAATGTTGCACGAACTTTGTCCGCTCTTGAGTTTAACGCCAGCGCAACACAATACACGATAACCAACTTAACCGCGGGTGGCGCTTTAACCTTGGGTGGCCAAGGAATTTCTAATAATTCAGCAAATACTCAACTTATCACTAATACGCGAAATTTTACTTTTACGAATTCAGCAGATGCTGGAACTAATCTTTTATTTAATAACAACAGCGGGGGAGTGCTCAGCTTTTTAGGCAGCAGTACCGCAACCAACGCTACTATTATAAATGCAGGCACCTTGACTATTTCAGGATTGACGGCCAGTGAAATTTCAATAGGAAGCCTTTCAGGCACCGCGGGAACAGTTAACGTAGGCGCTAAAAAGCTTAAAACAGGTGTTTTAAATACATCAACTACAGTTGCCTCGCTGATTTCAGGCGTTGGCGGCACTTTAGAAAAACAAGGTTCAGGTACTTTAACCCTAACAGGTGCAAATACTTATTCGGGTGGAACAACCGTGTCGTCGGGAAGCTTGCAAATTGGTGCGGGAGGCACGGTTGGTAGTATTGCCGGAGATGTTATAAATAATGCGGCGCTGCTGTTTAACCGCTCAAACAACCTAACTTACGCTGGGATTGTTTTAGGGGTTGGAACGCTTACCAAGCTTGGCGCTGGAGTGCTCACCCTAACAGGAAATCAGACGTATAGCGGGGACACCATCATCAGTGCAGGTACTGTGAGCATTGGCAGTGGCGGCGCTTCCGGCAGTATTGCGGGCAACATCGTTAATAATGCCGCAGTGATTTTTAATCGCTCCGATTCTAATACCTATGCTGGGGTTATTAGCGGCTCGGGGAGTTTGCAAAAATCAGGTGCGGGTGTTTTAAGCGTGACCGGGGATAATCTTTATACGGGTACAACGACTATTACAACCGGTACCTTAAGTATTGGTGATGGGGGAACCTCAGGTAGTATTGTTGGAAATAGCGCCAATAGCGCTATTCTTCGTTTTAATCGCTCCGATAATTTAGCGTACAATGGCGTGATTAGCGGTACCGGTTCTTTACAAAAACAAGGTGCTGGAATATTAACTCTTTCTGGCAACAATACGTATTCAGGAACAACCACTATATCGGCAGGAACGCTGGTTTTAACGGGGAATAAATCGGGTGCAGGAACAACTACTGTTAACGGCACAACCAATTTGCGCGTTGGTAATGGCGGTGTAACCGGCTCTATTGCCGGGAATATTGTTAATAATGGTACGGTTTCTTTTAATCGCTCTGATGCAATCACATACTCCAGTGTAATTAGTGGTCTAGGCGTCTTAGAGCAATTAGGCTCAGGAATTCTCACGCTCACAGGCGCCAATACTTTTAGCGGTGGAACAACCGTGTCGTCGGGAAGCTTGCAAATTGGTGCGGGAGGCACGGTTGGTAGTATTGCCGGAGATGTTATAAATAATGCGGCGCTGCTGTTTAACCGCTCAAACAACCTAACTTACGCTGGGATTGTTTCAGGGGTTGGAACGCTTACCAAGCTTGGCGCTGGAGTGCTCACCCTAACAGGAAATCAGACGTATAGCGGGGACACCAACATCAGTGCAGGTACTGTGAGCATTGGCAGTGGCGGCGCTTCCGGCAGTATTGCGGGCAACATCGTTAATAATGCCGCAGTGATTTTTAATCGCTCCGATTCTAATACCTATGCTGGGGTTATTAGCGGCTCGGGGAGTTTGCAAAAATCAGGTGCGGGAACGCTCTCTCTTACAGATAATAATTCATATACAGGCCAAACCTTTTTGAATCAAGGCACAATTAGCATTAGCCAAGATGCTAATTTAGGCACAGGAGGACTAACGTTTAATGGAGGAGTTCTACAGAATTCAGCTAATTTAACAATCAATAGAACGGCTACTCTTAATGTTGGAAACGGAACCTTCTTTACCGATGCAGGCACAACGCTCACCTATAACGGAGAAATAACGGGGGTAGGGCAGCTTCGAAAAATGGGCGATGGAACAATGATTCTAGGAAGTTCTCTGAATAATTATTCGGACGGCACACTAATAATGGATGGTACAATTCAGGCAACCACTGCAACGCTACCTGGAAATGTTAGTGTCAATAGTGGCGCTTTTTTAGAGTTTGCGCAAAATTTTGATGGTACTTACAACGGTGTTATTAGCGGCGCGGGTGATGTGATAAAGGATGGAAGCGGTAATGTCACCTTAACGGGAATCCAAACCTACAGCGGCCAAACAACGATTAACCAAGGTGGGATACAAGGAACATCGACTTCTATTAATAATCAAAACGTCAATACAACAGCTGCCAATGCCGCCCTTATTTTTAATCAAAATTTTGATGGACTATACGGCGGTGTTTTAAGCGGGTTGGGATCTTTGCTAAAGTTTGGCACAGGTACAGTAACACTGGCAGGAGCAAGTACTTATACGGGCGGAACTTTTATTGATACAGGAGCTTTACGCATTAGTGCTGCTGAAAATATAGGAAGTAGCACAAGCTCACTTGTCTTTTTTTCTGGTGCGTTAATCACTACAGCGTCAATGACTTTAGATAACAGCACTCATCTTGGTTTACTTGGAGGAACGTTCGCCACTGACCCTGCAACCGCATTACGGTTGAATGGCCCGGTTATGGGAGTGGGCTCATTAACGAAAGAAGGGTCTGGAACGCTTATCCTTAATAATTCTAACAATACTTATACTGGAGGAACGATTGTACAAGACGGTATTCTTAAAGCCGGCGTTGCTGGAGGGCTCCGTGATCATTCGCAATACACCATTAATGGTGGTCAGCTTAATTTAAATGGGTACGCACTTAGTATGGAGGTTCTAAGCGGTCTTGGCGGGGCGGTTGATTCTTCGTTTGCACGGTTAACCTTAGAACAAGACATGAATTCAATTTATGCGGGCTCCTTTATCGGTGATACTACCGCAATTATTGAAAAAACCAGTTCTGGTCAACTTACGTTAAGTGGGAACAGTTTGGGCTATCAAGGAAGCATGAATATCTTTCAGGGCACGCTCGCGATGGATGGACAGTTTGGCGGTGCTCTCAGTATAGGAAGTTTAGGAACCTTAAAAGGCGTCGGAATAGTAAATGACTTGTCAGTATACGGAACAATTGCGCCAGGCAATTCAATTGGAACCTTAATTGTTAACGGTAATTATACTCAGCAACCCGGTTCTTTTTATGAATTAGAATTTAATCCCTCAGGTAGTTCCGATACAATCTTCGTATCAGGAGCTGCAACTATCAATGGAGGAACAGTGAGGTTGCTTCCAGACCAACCTCCGTATGCCCCTGGAACGACGTATACTATTTTAGAAGCCCAAGGAGGGGTTTCAGGAACTTACTCGGATTTGACTAACCCTAATTTACCTTATCTTTTTTTTGATTTGAGTTATGATGCGAATCATGTTTATTTGGGTGTGTTTAGGAGTGGCGTCGATTTTTCAGCACAAGCCGTAACCCCAAACCAAATTGCAACCGCGAATGCCATCGAAACGATTCGACCTTCGAATCCGCTGTACCTTTCCATCGCTAATTTAACTACAACAGACCAAGCCCAGGCCGCTTTTAATTTGTTATCAGGAGAAATTCATGCTTCAACATTAGGCTCTGTAATTGAGGAAAGCCGCTATTTGAGAGAGGCTATATTTCAACATCTTGCGGATGAAAGCTCTAATAAAAATGAAGGATTATGGCTAAGAACGTATAATGCTAAAACCACACGTACCACCAATAATAATGCCGCCACGTTAGATGGGAGCAGTTCTGGATTCTTTATAGGTGTGGATAAAAATATTACTTCAAATGTAAAAATAGGTAGCGTGCTAGGTTATGGTACTCGTCAAGATACGGTGCCGGATAGACTTTCAAAAGCTGATTTAAATCAATTTGATTTTGCCTTGTTTTCAGAATATACGCACCAGCCTTTTTATCTTAGATACGGTTATGGGCATTTTTGGTATTCTGCCTCCACCAAGAGAGCGGTTGCATTACCTACCTTGGCTAACTACTTGAAATCTGATTATAAGCTTTACTCGGATCAATTCTTTATAGAAATGGAGCTTAAAGGTTTGTATAAAAATATTCCAATAGACCCGATTGCGCAACTTGTTCTTATTGAAGCAGGAACGAATGGATTTAATGAACGGGGTGGCGTGAGTGCGCTTCGCGGTGCGGCCAATCGTATGAAAACACCGGTTACAACATTGGGCTTTAGAAGTAAATCTACTCTGTACAAGTCAGAGAAATTAGGATTGAATGGCAATGGAATGCTCGGATGGCAGCATGCTTACGCTAGTACATTACCCACTAGTACCATGGCTTTTGCAACAGGCGCTGATTTTTTAATTAGAGGCACGCCAATTGCGAAGAACAGCGCATTAGTAAACGCAGGAATTGAATTTAAAATTCTGCAATACGACTCTTTAAAAATGGATGTATTTTATCAAGGGGTTTTTGCAGACAAGGTTTCAAATAATAGTATATTAATTGCATTAAACTGGAAGTTTAACTAGCTATAGTACGCTCAATAAAGCCCTCAGAGAATTTGTTAAACGTTCTCTGAGGGGCGAGCAACTAATTGTCGGTGTCCGTTGGTTTTTGCGCAGCTACAGGTTTATCTTTTTTAGTTGTATAACGCTGTTGATAACGCTGAAAAGCGTATTTGGCTTGTTCTGCGGTGACAACATCGACTTCATTTCCGTATAAATCAACGCGCGCCGCGTCCAGTTTTTGGCAATTTAGATAAGCTGGAGAACAGCTGTAATAGCTCAGCGCTTCGCGTAAAGCTTTCTTGCTAAAGTCGGGGGATTCCAGGCGTTCGTAAAAAATGATTATTTCGTCAAAAATACCAATTTGCAGAGGTTTAACTTGTTTGGACTGCTTAAAAAAAGCGCCTGGGAAGTGTTCAATTAGCCAATCAATAATAACTTGTTTTTCTTTTTTAAACTGAAGATTTGTACTCATAATAAATGTAAATCTAACCCAATTAACTGGACTATAAATTAACATAATCCAATTAATTGTGCTAGCAAAAAGAGGGTAGTTTATTTTACATCGCGATGTTTTTCACCGGTATACAGTTGGCGTGGTCTACCAATTTTAGCTTTTCCTGCAACCATTTCCATCCAATGCGACATCCAGCCAACGGTGCGCGCTAAAGCAAAAATTACGGTGTACATATTCGTAGGTATACCGATAGCGCTTAATGTTAGACCCGAATAAAAATCAACATTAGGGTATAGTTTTTTCTGAATAAAATACTCATCTTCTAAAGCGATACGCTCAAGCTCAAGCGCTAACTTGAACAGAGGGGCGTCTTTAGCACCAACCGCTTGTAAAACTTCATGACAGGTTTTGCGCATAACTTTTGCGCGAGGATCGTAGCTTCGATACACGCGATGCCCAAAGCCCATTAGTCTAAAAGGGTCGTCTTTGTCTTTAGCGCGCTTGATAAACGCATCAATATTTCCAACGTCGCCAATTTCTTTAAGCATGTTTAAGCACGCCTCATTAGCGCCACCATGCGCCGGCCCCCACAGCGCTCCAATACCCGCAGAGATGCACGCAAAAGGATTAGCGCCTGTAGATCCCGCTAAACGAACAGTGGATGTGGAAGCGTTTTGTTCGTGGTCTGCATGCAGGGTAAAAATGGTGTTCATTGCGTTAACAATAATGGGATTAAGCTTGGTGTCCTCTGTTGGTACGCCAAACATCATATGCAAAAAGTTCTCTGCGTAAGAAAGATTGTTTTGCGGATACATATAAGGCTGACCCACGGAGTATTTGTAACTCATCGCGGCAAGTGTAGGCATCTTTGCAATTAAGCGAATCGCCGAAGTATAACGGTCTTCTTGGCTGTTTAAGTCCATAGTATCGTGATAAAAAGCCGATAAAGCACCTACGATACCAACCATTATTGCCATAGGGTGGGCGTCGCGTCGAAAACCATCTAAAAATCGATACATTTGTTGATGAACCATACTGTGGTTATTAATGAGGTTCGTAAATGTTTTTCTTTCAGGGCCGGTTGGAAGCTCCCCATTTAATAAAAGATAACTGACCTCTAAAAAATCTTTTTTCTCGGCGAGCTGTTCAATAGGATAGCCTCGGTACAGTAGAATTCCTTTATCACCATCAATATAGGTTATTTTAGATTCACACGACGCGGTTGACACAAAGCCTGGGTCATACGTGAATAAATCCAACTTGCTTAAGCTATTGATATCAATTACATCGTTTCCAAGAGTAGGAGAGTAAATCGGCAAGTGAACCGTTTCATGGCCTTCCAAAGTTAGTTGAGCAGTTTTTGTGGTCATTGTGTCTCCTAAATTATCAGCTAAGCAGCGTTGCATGCTGGGAACTATAGTAAAATGAAATGTAGCCGTCAATTTTAATCATCAGCTTTATAAAATTAATTACTATCTTGCAACTCTATTTGTTTTGTATTCAGGATTATATTCTATATACAGTGTTGTTGTGGTATTCTTACAGGCAAATTTTTCTATAGGAACTGTCTTAATTATGGTCGACTCAGCCAAAGAAGTTATCCCCGTTAGCATTGAAGATGAATTAAAACAATCCTATCTTGATTATTCAATGAGTGTCATTGTTGGGCGAGCGCTGCCGGATGTGCGTGATGGGTTGAAGCCTGTACACAGGCGTGTGTTGTTTGCAATGAGCGAACTCAATAACGATTGGAATAAGCCGTATAAAAAATCCGCAAGAGTTGTGGGCGATGTGATAGGTAAATACCACCCGCATGGCGATACGGCGGTTTATGACACTATTGTGCGCATGGCTCAACCTTTTTCACTGCGTTATATGCTGGTTGATGGTCAAGGTAACTTTGGATCCGTGGATGGCGATCGTGCGGCTGCTATGCGATATACCGAAATTAGAATGTCTAAAGTTGCGCACGCCTTGCTTGCGGACTTAGAGAAAGAAACCGTTGATTTCAGCCCCAACTACGATGAAACTGAATTCGCCCCCGTAGTATTACCCGCTCGCATTCCAAACCTTTTGGTTAATGGCTCGTCGGGTATTGCTGTGGGCATGGCAACAAATATTCCACCGCACAATTTAACCGAAGTTGTGAATGCGTGCTTGGCGTTGGTTGAAAATCCAGAGTTGTCTATTGATGAGTTGCTTGAGTATATACCGGCACCAGACTTTCCAACTGCAGCAATCATTAACGGTCGAGCCGGCATTGTGCAGGCCTACCATACTGGACGCGGGCGTATTTACATCCGTGCTCGAACGGACGTCGAAACCGATAGTAATAATCGGCAAGCAATTATCATCCAAGAATTACCTTATCAGGTTAATAAAGCTCGCTTGGTTGAAAAAATTGCTGCATTAGTTCGCGATAAAAAACTTGAAGGAATCTCGGGTTTACGCGATGAGTCCGATAAGCAGGGTATGCGTGTTGTTATCGAATTAAAACGGGGTGAAGTTGCTGAGGTGGTGTTAAACAATCTCTACACGCACACACAGATGCAAAATGTTTTTGGTATAAATATGGTGGCTTTGGTTGACGGGCAACCTAGACTGCTAAATCTGAAGCAAATATTATTGCATTTTATTCATCACCGCCGGGAAGTTGTAACCCGACGCACTATATTTGAACTAAAAAAAGCACGTAATCGCGCCCATCTTTTGGAGGGCTTAGGTATTGCACTAGCAAACATTGATGAAATGATTGAGTTGATTAAAAACTCGCCAACTCCTCAAGACGCTAAAGAGGGGTTAATCGCTAAAAAGTGGAACGCCGGCTTAGTAAAATCCATGCTTAAAGAGTCTGGAGCCGATGCGTGTCGTCCTGATGATTTATCGGATTTTTATGGGTTACAGGATACCGGCTATCAACTTTCGCCGCTGCAAGCGCAGGCAATTCTTGAGTTGCGCTTGCACCGATTAACGGCACTCGAACAAGACAAAATTATAAGCGAATTTCATGATTTGCTACTTTTGATTAAAGGCCTATTAGAAATATTGTCATCACCTGATAAATTAATGGAAATTATTCACACAGAGCTTCTTGAAATTAAAAGCCAGTTTGGCGATGAGCGACGTACGGAGGTCATTGCGTCTCAAGAAGATTTAACGATTGAAGATTTAATTACAGAAGAAGATGTCGTAGTTACGCTTTCCCATGAAGGGTATGTAAAATATCAACCGACCTCAATGTATCAAGCCCAACGCCGGGGTGGTAAGGGCAAATCCGCAACCAATGTCAAAGATGAAGATTTTATTGAACGGCTAATAATTGCAAGTACGCACGATACTTTACTATGTTTTTCAAACCACGGCAAATTGTATTGGCTTAAGGCTTACCAACTGCCCTTAGCAAGCCGTGTATCTCGCGGCAAACCTATTATTAATATCTTACCCTTAGCTGCAGATGAAGCGATTTCTGCAATGCTGCCTGTGCGTGAATACCAAGAGGGGTTGTTTGTCTTTATGGCCACCAAGTTCGGTACCGTTAAAAAAGTACCTCTAGAAGCCTTTAGTCGTCCCCGTGCAAATGGAATTATTGCTGTGGATCTGGATGAGGGCGATCGTTTGGTGGGTGTTGATATTACCAGTGGCGATAAAGATATTATGTTGTTCACGGACGCGGGCAAAGTAGTGCGTTTTAATGAATCTAAGGTACGAGCAATGGGACGTACAGCACGTGGAGTACGTGGAATTCGTCTTGGCCAAGAGCAATCGGTAATATCATTAGTAGTAGCCAACGATGAGGGCACAATCCTTACAGCTACTGAAAACGGGTACGGTAAACGCACAAACGTTAATGAATACCGCGTTTCTGGACGTGGCGGACAAGGTGTAATTTCTATTCAAATAAGCGAGCGCAATGGTAAGGTAGTGCGGGCATCGCAAGTAAACGATACCGATGGTGCAATGTTAATAACCGACCGAGGAACCCTGGTCCGTTTTAAAGTAGGAGAATTATCTATTATAGGTAGAAACACCCAAGGTGTTCGCTTAATAAACGTCAGCGAAGGTGAAAAAGTCGTTGGAATGCAGCGTATTGAGGAGCTGGATGAAGAAGTTCCTATAATAGAAGAGGGTAGTTTGATAGACAATGACAATGAATAGAGTTTTTAACTTTGGTGCAGGACCCGCAACACTACCATTGGACGTTTTATCAGAAATTAAACAAGAGTTACTGGATTGGAACAATCTAGGTTTATCTGTTTTAGAGGTTGGGCACCGTACTGCTGCGTTTGTCCATCTCTTAGATGAAACGGAAAACAAGCTGCGGGAATTGTTAACTATTCCCGCTAATTATAAAGTTCTCTTTTTGGGCGCTCCAGCGCGTTTACAATTTAGCATGATCCCAATGAATCTACTTCCAACTGCCGGTGAGCAGGGAGCCTATATAGTAAGTGGATTATGGTCTGCAAACGCCTTTGAAGAAGCCAAACGTTTAAAAAAAGCGTGTTTATTTAGCGACATTCGCACAAATTCACAAACCAAGTACGTGTATTACACCGCCAATGAAACCGTAGATGGATTGCGAAGTCCCCTTCCGCAAACCACGCTTCCCATCGTTGCGGATATGACCTCCTGTTTATTGACAGAGCCGATAAATATTAGTGATTACAGTTTGATTTTTGCTGGCGCTCAAAAGAATATTGCTAACGCAAACCTTACCGTAGTCATTATCAAAGAGGGGTTTTTGACCCCAGCTGGGCGTAATAACATTCCTGCATTTCTTGATTACCGCAATCATATCGACAGCAAATCTTTGTACACAACGCCACCAATTTTTTCTATTTATACAGCTAATAAAATGTTTAGTTGGCTTAAAAGTCAAGGAGGAGTTCAGGCGATGTACTTGCGTAATTTAGAAAAATCAGCGCTTTTGTACGCATACATTGATTCCACCAACTTTTACCATTGCCCTGTTCTTGGTAAAAATCGTTCGTTAGTTAATATTTGTTTTAGCTTGCGTGATACGAGTTTAGATGCTGCATTTGTTCATGGGGCTGAATGTGAGGGCTTAGTCGCGCTACAAGGCCACCGTTCAAAGGGTGGGATGCGCGTAAGTTTATACAACGCCATGCCCATAGAAGGAGTATTTAAACTTATTAAGTTTATGAAAGACTTTGCCGAGGTCAATACGTAGTGATTGCAAGCAGCGTCCTTAGTATGCCTTGCTTTGAGCTACGAGGAGAACTGAGTATACCTGGGGATAAATCTATTTCGCATCGTGCGTTACTTTTGTCGGCATTGGCGACGGGAACATCGAGTATACGAGGTTTATTAACCGCAAAAGACTGTCTTGCCACATTCAAAGCGTTGCAAATGATGGGCGTTGTTATTCGAAGAGAGTCCGTTGATTTAATACGAGTGCATGGTGTTGGAAAAACAGGGCTTCAACAGCCTAAAACACCGATTGATTGCGCTAACTCCGGCACAACAATGCGTTTATTAACGGGAGTTCTAGCAGGGCAATCTTTTGCAACGACCCTTATTGGTGATGAAAGTTTACAAAAAAGACCCATGGACCGCATTCGCAGACCTTTAAATTTAATGGGCGCAAATATTAATACCACCGGAAGTAACCCGCCAATTTATATAGGGGCTAACGCTTTTTTGCAGGGTATTTGCTACCCTTTACCCATTGCCAGCGCACAGGTGAAGTCGGCCATTTTATTAGCCGGTTTATACGCTCAAGGTGATACCTCTGTCATTGAAACGCAAATTACTCGCGATCATACCGAAAAAATGTTGCAAACATTTGGCTGTACTGTTGAAAAGAATGCTAACAAGATACGCATCAAAAATAATCAAGAGTTGTGTGCAACGGAAATAACAATACCTGGCGACCTTTCGTCAGCCGCTTTTTTTATAGTTGCAGCAACCTTAATTCCTGGTTCGTCATTGCTTATTAAAAACGTGGGTATCAACCCAACACGCGCAGGCGTTCTATCAATATTAGCCTTAATGGGTGCCGATATCACGGTTTTGGATGAGCGGTTGTACGGTCAAGAACCCGTGGCCAATCTTCGGGTACGTTACGCACCCCTTAAAGGCATTAACATACCACAGCACCTAGTTTCTATTGCAATAGATGAATTTCCTATACTATTTATTGCCGCATCCTTGGCTAAGGGCGAAACGTATTTAGAAGGAGCGGCAGAGTTGCGTACCAAAGAAAGCGACCGTATAGAGGTGATGGTTCAGGGCTTGAGAAAGTTGGGCGTTAGCATTGATGCTTTTGATGACGGTGTACGCATCACAGGCGGTGTTTTGCAGGGAGGCGAAATTAACAGTTTTGGCGATCATCGAATTGCCATGGCTTTTATAATTGCAGGAAGCGTTGCAGCTTCCGCTGTAAAAGTTAAAAACTGCCAAAACATAGATACGTCGTTTCCCCAATTTATAACAAGCGCCAACTCAATAAATTTACGAGTTAAGGAATGTAATGGGTAATAAAATAGTTGTTCCAGTAATTACTTTGGATGGTCCAAGTGGTACGGGGAAGGGTACCTTATGTTATAAAATTGCAAATCACTTAGGATGGCATGTTTTAGACAGCGGATGTATTTATCGCGTATTAAGCTACGCCGCAACTAAATACGCTATCGAAGCATCCAATGCACCCGCTTTAGTCGCACTAGCTCAACAGCTTGATGTGCGGTTTCAGTCTGATCCCCATTTAAAGGTAGTTGTTTATCTTGAGAATGAGGAGATTTCCACAGCAATTCGCAGTGAAGAGTGCGGACAAAATGCTTCTAAAATTGCCGCTATACCCGAAGTAAGAGAGGCCTTAGTCGCACGTCAACGCGCTTTTGCTAAACCTCCCGGCTTGGTAACCGATGGTCGTGATATGGGAACCATTATTTTTCCCGACGCGGTTCTGAAAATATTTTTGTCCGCATCACCGCAAATAAGAGCAAAACGCCGGTATTTACAGTTGAAAAATCAAGGGATTGATGTTAGCCTCGCACAGGTTGTAGAAGAATTGGTACAACGTGATGCGCGAGATACAACGCGTTTACACGCACCACTTAAAGCTGCGGATGACGCAGTGAGTATTGATACAACTGGTTTAACGGTTAATCAAGTTTTTACACAGGTTTTAGACCTTTTAACAAGACATCCGTTTTTCCAATAATTGGGGGAAATGCAAATTTTATTGCTTTTCTATTTTTAATTACTAAGAGTTTACTAACATGTCTGAACATAGTTTCAAAGAATTATTCGAGCAAAGCATCGAAGGAGCCCAGTTTTTTTCTGGCGCAATCATTACAGGTCAAGTGGTTAAAATCGATCGCGACTTTATCATCGTTAACGCTAATACAAAATCCGAAGCACGAATTGCTATTGAAGAATTTTTCGATAAAAATGGTGAGTTAGAAGTAAGCGTTGGTGATGAAGTTGAGGTTGCTCTTGACTCGATTGAAGATGGCTTTGGCGAAACCTTATTATCACGCGAAAAAGCCAAAAGACAAGAAGCTTGGCGCAAATTATCCAAATCTCATGAAAACAACGACACCGTTACTGGTTTAATTTCCGGTAAAGTGAAGGGTGGTTTCACGGTTGAAATTGGAACTATTCGTGCCTTTTTACCCGGTTCATTAGTAGACGTTAGACCTGTTCGTGATCCTTCTTATCTTGAAGGAAAAGAATTAGAATTCAAAGTAATTAAAATGGATTTGAAACGCAATAATATCGTTGTATCACGTCGTGCGGTTGTTGAAGAAGAAAGCTCGGCAGACAGACAAGCACTGCTGGATTCTTTACATGACGGCCAAATACTGAATGGTATCGTTAAAAACCTTACCGATTACGGTGCGTTTATTGATTTAGGTGGTATTGATGGACTGCTGCATATCACAGATATTTCTTGGAAGCGTGTTAAGCACCCAAGTGAATTATTGGTAGTTGGACAAGATGTTAAAGTTAAAGTGCTTAGTTTTGATAGCGAACGAAATCGTGTATCACTAGGTATGAAGCAACTAGGTAATGATCCATGGGTTGATTTGGTTGAACGTTATCCTGTTGGTCGTAAAATGCAAGGCAAAGTAACTAATATTACTGATTACGGCTGCTTTGTTGAAATAGAAGAAGGCGTAGAAGGCCTAGTACATATGTCTGAAATGGACTGGACAAACAAGAATGTGCATCCAAGTAAAGTCGTATCAATGGGCGATTTAGTCGATGTTATGGTTCTTGAAATTGATGAAGAACGTCGTCGTATTTCTTTAGGTATGAAACAGTGTGTAGGTAATCCTTGGCACCAGTTTGCGCAAGCGCACAGTAAAGGTCAAAAAGTGAACGGTAAAATTCGTTCAATTACGGACTTTGGTATCTTTATTGGTTTAGACGGTGAAATTGATGGTCTGGTGCATTTATCGGATATTTCCTGGACTGCTGCGGGCGAAGAAGCGGTTAAAAACTTCAAGAAAGGACAAGAGTTAGAGGCCGTTATTTTAGCTATTGACCCAGAGCGTGAGCGTATCTCTTTAGGTATCAAACAACTTGAAGGCGATAATTTTGCAACGTTTATTGAAGACTACACCAAAGGTGCAATCGTCAAAGGAAAAGTAACTGAGGTCGAAGCTAAATTAATTACTTTGGACTTGGGAGAGGACGTAACCGGCACCATTCGTTCTACCGAAATTTCTGATGAAAAAGTTGAAGATGCCTCACTGTTGTATAAAGAAGGCGATGAAATAGAAGCAAAAGTAATGAATATCGATAAAAAGAACCGCACCATTGTTTTATCGATTAAAGCTAAAGACGCTCAAGATCAAGCTGAGGAAATTAAAAAATACTCACGTAAAGATAACAGTGTCGTTAACACAACTTTAGGCGATTTGCTTAAAGAGAAAATGGCTAACAAAGATAGCGAGTAATTTTGTTAGTTAGCTGAATAGTACTTTATTGTTTTAATATTGTGTGGGTCCTGTATTTTTTACAGGGCCTAATTAGCCCCATCTGTAAAGTTTATTCAATGTTGCGGTATGGGTTTTAAGCCCTATACTCTAAGTTCTAATTTTGTCTATTCAAGGAAGTGCGATGCGGATCTTAAAAATTATTTTTTACATCATAATAATAATTTTTGGTATAACATTTTCCTTACTTAATCATAATGATGTTCGTGTTGATTTATTTCTGGCAACCTACACGCTCCCCCTTTCTTTATTACTGGTTGCTAGTTTGTCAATAGGTTTGATTTTTGGTTTTATTTTTGCTCAAGCAAAATACTGGAAATTAAAAATTGCTTATAAGCGACAAAAAAATCAATTAAAATTAGCCACGCAAGAAAATTCCAACGCTACTAATAACCACTCAAGTCAATATAATTCTTAATTTTTTTTAAAGACACAACTTTTTCCAAAAAAGTGGTTTGCAATAGTTAGTGCCCGCTTATCTCAACACGCTAAATACCGTTCAATTCAATCTTTTCTTTTCATAAAAAACTTGTCATACTGTCGTGTTAGTTTGCTAGTTTGCCAGTTTTTAAATGGGTTATTAAATCAAGGATGAATCAATGTTGGAATCACGGTCTAAAATGACACCTGTTGCAAAATGGTTGTCTGAGTTTCTTTACGTCCCATTGCTGCGCTTTACATCAAAATCGTGCATCACTGTTTCCTGTTTAAGTGTATTGCTTTTAAATTCTCAGCAAGCTCAAACCGCCTCCTTTCCTGCCCCTGGTCAAACGGTAACTTATACTAGTGCGGATTCTGTTATAGACGGTAACAGCGAAGCGCCTTTGGTATTAAACAGTCAAAATGTCCCACCAACAAATATGGTCATTGACAACACTCAATTGGAAATTCAGAATTTTCAATTGTCCAATGCAGCGGTTATATCGCTTTTTCGCTCAACGTTGAATATCACTAAAACGAATGATGCTAGCAGTATTCGTTTTAGTGATATTCAAATTATGGGCGGCAACATAATTGAGGCAAGTAATAGTACTATTACTTTAATGGATAACAGTATTTTTCGTGATAACACTGTATCTAGTACAATTTCTGTTTCCTTTTGTACAATAGATATTGGTGATAATGCAGTTTTTAATAACAACTCTGGTCGTGCTGGAATAGAATCTTTTGGATCTACTGGAGCAATTGGTATTAACGCACTTTTCACAAATAATAGCGGTACTAATGGTGGTGTAATTTTTACTAATAACTCAACATTTACCATCGGCAATGATGCGCAGTTTATGAATAATATTGCGGATGAATACGGTGGAGCACTTTTTTTAGAGTCAGCTTCCTTGGGCCCTTCGTTCACAACCATCGATAGTGGTGCCCAATTCATCGGTAACTCGGCAGGAGAGTATGGGGGCGCGATTTATAATAGAGAGAACGTGTCTAGTTTAAATATTGATAATGGCAGGACTACTTTATTTGCAGGGAATCAAGACGAATGGGGGGCCAATTCCATTGCTTTTGGTGGCGACGCGGATGCCTTTTTTAACATTGAAACGGGCACCAGTGGCAGCTCGGTTGGCGGCCTGCTCGATATGCGTGACCCAATGCGAAGTATTTTATCGAGCGATATTATTTATATTAATAAAAACGATAACGGTGTTTGGGCGTTGGGTGGTATGAGTAACCTTAGAGCCGCCACACAGTTTTCAGTTAACGCCGGTACGTTGTATCTTTACGCCCAAGACGAGGCGCTTCGCACTCCCGTTTCTGCTGTGCAAGCCGGAATTTTAAATTTAGATAATGCCAGTGGACGCGCCAACTTTACACTGGCCTCCGGGGCCTCTTTAGTTGCAGGCGGTGCAAACCGCATTAATTTAGGAGCGGGCAATATTATAATTGGTGCTAATGCCACCCTACGCGGTGGCAGCAGCTCGCAATCCCTTGGCGGTATTTCGCCTAGAGCCGAGCAGGGTGGGAGCACGTCCTTAACCCTAGATTCCACCAACTCCACGCAATTACAAGGTTTGGTAAATATTCAAGCGCTTGGTAGCAATGACGTATTTACGCTTAATGCCAATTTAGTTGATGCAGCCAATGCGGTGGGTGAAGTGGTTAGCTCGGGTTTAGGCCAGGTGGTGCTAACGGGCGTGAATACGTACACAGGTTCCACCACGCTTAACGCAAGCCGCTTGTCTTTGGGCGCCAATGGCAGCATCAGCAGCAGCGAAGAGGTGCGCTTGGATGCCGGTAGCGTATTGGATAGCGCGCTTAATCCTAATACCAGCATCAACAATTTAAATGGCAGCAGTGGGGCGCAACTTAATGTAGGCAACAGTCGCTTGCAGGTGAATACCAACCAAGACCTTACGTACGCGGGTCGGATAACGGGTGGTGGCGTCCTGGCTAAAGCCGGCAATTCAACGCTCACCTTTACGGATGAAGGCATGGAGTTTACTGGCGAGCTTGCCATTGATGCCGGTCGCTTAAACTTGGATATTCAGCAAGACGTAGAGTACAACGGCGCCATTAGTGGCGTGGGTACGCTTGGCAAAGAAGGCGCGTCCGGCTTAAGTTTAATGGGCGATGGTTCTGCTTTTACGGGCGATATATTAGTCAATCAAGGGGCACTTGCGATAAATGGGCTTTTTAGTCAAGCGACAGCCGTGGTTGCCGCAGGAACAACCCTCAAAGGCGTAGGTAGTTTAAGCAACACCACGGTTAACGGCACTATTGCCCCGGGTAACTCTATAGGCACGCTGACCATTAGCGGGAATTACGTGCAAAATCCAGGTTCGACCTATGAGGTAGAAATTAATGCTGCGGGTGCGTCTGATTTAATTGATGTGACGGGTACGGCGACAATCAATGGCGGCACGGTATCGGTTATTAGAGAGCAAGGGAGTTATACCAGCCAGCGCTATACCATTTTGAGCGCCGCGGGTGGGCGCACAGGTACCTATGATGCCTTGATACAGATGATGCCTTTTTTCGATATAGGACTCACGTACGATGCCAATAACGTGTATTTGGACATGACCCGCTCGGTGAATAATTTTGCCACCGCGGCAAGTACGGCCAATCAAACCGCTACGGCAAATGCGGTGGAAAGTTTAGGTGTGGGCAATGTGGTGTACGACTCGGTGATGAATGCGGCGAGCATTGCTCAGGCGCAGCAGGCTTTTAATACGCTTTCTGGTGAGCTATACAGCTCTCTGTTAAGTACTTTCACCGAAGACAGCCGCTACGCCAGACAGGCGGTGTTGCAACGTTTAGAAAGCACGACCAGTGAGGAGCGCGTTAAGCGTTTTGGCCATCGCTATTTGTGGGCGCAAGGGTACGGCAGTTGGGGCGATTTTGAGAGCAGCGGCGATACAGCCGCTGTTTCAAAAAAGGTTCAAGGATTGTTTATTGGCGCGGATGCGTCCATTCACGGCAATGTTTTAGGGGTGCTGGCGGGGTATGGCAATAGTCGCTTGAACAGTCAAGCGCGCTTAAGTTCGGCTAAAAGTGATGATTACACCTTAGGTCTTTACAGCCGCCATGATTGGGCGTGGGTGCGGGCCAAAATGGGTGCAGCCTACACCTGGCATCAATTTGAGGTGAACCGCCAAGCACAGCTGCCCACTTTTAACGAGCGTTTACAGGGTGGCTCGACTGGTGGCACGACCCAGCTCTTTGGTCAAATAGATTACGCAGAAAGTTTGACGGCGTTTAATCTGGTTCCTTTTGTTGGAGCCACCTACGTCACCAGTGGTACGGGTCGTTGGCAAGAAAATGGCGTTTCGGGTTTAACCGGGCGCAATCATTTTGATACTTTCTACACCCATTTAGGCGTGCAACAAACCAAGCCTTTAACGCAAACAAAAGATAAGCTTATTAGTGAGCGGGTGATGCTCGCTTGGCGCCATGCGTACACCGGAGTCAATCCGCTTTCAAGCTTTGCCTTCACCGCCGGCGGTAATCCGTTCGCAATTCAAGGCGCGGCGATTGCCAAAGATGCTTTGGTGATTGACGCCGGATTGGACGCAGACCTGCCTCAAAAAGGGTTGAATCTACGATTGGCGTATATAGGGCAGGTTGCGCAGCAGGTTCGCGATCATGGATTAACCGGTAAAGTGGGTTGGAAGTTCGATTGATGCAATGCCAAAAAACGCATCTTGACCTTTAAAAAGGCAAGGTGCGTATTGATCGTGTGACTAATTGGAATGTGACAAGCAATGGAATGAAAGATTACCTTAAGGCAATTTTAGGCACCGTCAAGTTGTGCAAACCGATATAAACTAAAAGGACAGGTGCTTATTGCTTTTAGGGATTAAAATGACGAATCGTAACACGGGCAAAAAATCAGGAGATTACTACCCGGGTTACCGCTATCCAAAATCATTGATTGGGTATGTGGTGTGGCAGTATCACCGTTTTATGCTGAGCTTGCGTGATATATCAAAACTTCTTGTAGTGCGAGGCATTAAATGAAACCGTAAGGTCTTGGAATCTAACTTTTGGTCTGACGTTCGCCAGTGAAATAAAGCGACGCGCACCAAGGGGTGGTGATAGATGGCACATGGATGAAATATGTCTTGTCATGAAAGGCAAAAAGCACTGGCTATGGCGTGCAGTCGATCAAGATGGTTACGAACTGGATATTTTGCTGCAGTCACGTAAGAGTAAAGGTGCAGCCAAGCGCTTTTTTAAAAAGTTACACAAAGGATTGCAATACGTTCCAAGAGTGATTATCACCGATAAACTTCGAAGTTATGGTGCAGCTAAAAGAGAGATTTTACCTAGTGTTGAGCATCGCCAGCACAAGGGGATAAATAATAGAGCGGAAAACTCCTATCAACCTACACGACAGCAAGAAAAGCAGATGCGAAAATTTAAATCACCCCAACAAGCGCAGCGATTTTTGTCAGCTCACGGACAAGTAAGAAATTTATTTGGGGATCATCGCTATAAAATGGCGGCCAATGATCAACGAAATAATTTGGCTTTTGCATGGAGCGAGTGGCAGGACATTGTTATGCACACTGAGTGCGCCTAAAATTTAGGAAATGATCTTTTCAACTTAAAATCGGGTTGTCTTTGCACAACTTGACGGTGCCGATTGCTCTCTTTGACTTTGCGGCCTTGTAGCAAATGAATAAAAATCGCTGCGGCTTACTTTATAGTTAATTGAATTTTAAATGACCGATAAATTGTATATAATTGTCGTTTTTAACTTCAGTCATATTTATGGGATATTCAACAGATTTAAGAGGATCAGTTTTACGCTTCATTGATTCAGGAAACTCAATTAAGGCAGCATGTAAATTATTTAGTGTCAGTCGTTCATCAATCCAACGCTGGAGAAGCAGGTTAAGCACATTAGGGACAATAGAGCCCAAGCTACGAATCAAATCTCCCTATAAAGTGGATGCATCAGCTTTAAAAGCTTACATTTCCGCCCACCCTGATGCTTATCTCAATGAAATTGCTGCGCACTTCAATGTCACTGCTTCAGGGATATCAAAAGCATTGAGTCGTCTGAAAATCACACGCAAAAAAAACGTCGCTCTATGCTGAAAGAGATGAATCCAGACGACAAGAGTTTGTAGAAATTATTTCACAATACCCATCAGAAAGACTGGTATACATTGATGAGTCTGGAATTGATAAGTTTATGTCTCGAGAATAAGGGGGCCTTAAAAGGACAAAAAGTGATTGGTGAAATCTCTGGTAGAGGCTATGCCAGGGAAAGCTTTGTGGCTGGGTTGAATGGGGGTCGGCTGATTGCGCCGTTATGTTACACAGGTACCTGAGACACAATATTGTTTAATTTTTGGTTGGCTAATTTTTTATTACCCACATTAAACCAAGGTCACATTCTGGTGATGGACAACCCAACATTTCATAAATCAGAAGAAACGCGTCTACTTATAAATAATGCAGGATGTGCGTTACTTTTTCTGCCACCGTACTCGCCAGACCTTAATCCCATTGAAAAATGTTGGGCGAATCTCATGAATATAATCAAAAAAAGTTATTGCTCAATTTTCATCACGCTCAGAGGCTGTTGATTATGCGTTTCAAATAGATCAATTAAAATTCAAGTGGCTATAAGATCACACCTGCCGTACCAGCGTCCCTGTGTTTTTTTAAAACGTTGACAAATGATTGTTTCAATTACATCATGCGTTTTAAAAGTTCGTGGAGAAGAGTGGTTTATGTTTATTAATGTTCCTCAGGGGTACAGCGCCAGGTTAATAGCGGATGATTGCACGCATTTTGATATTAAAGGTCTTTATACGGAAGGTTTTAGCACCTGTAATATCGTTATTTGTGTGGGTAATAATCGCATTGTGTTATTTCATGTTGACGCAAAAATGATCTATGATTTTCCTAAAATAAAAAAAGAAATTGATTGGGTGGATGAGCCTAATCAACTAATTGTTTTAGCTAGAGGCACATCTCCTCTACGAGACAGGCTTTCTCAATTAATTGCAAAAGATTTTCCTGAAAAAAAATTGCAATGGAAGACCGTAGGGGAAGAGCATGATGGAGTATCTGTCTCTTTTGCAAAAAGTCCGCACAATCAACTCCATTTTCAAGTTAGTCTATATTTACCCGAAACCCGCCCGGCCAATTTGTGTCGTCACCCTGAGGAAAAAAGGCTATTAGCTGTACAAAAAATTGAGCAATTTGTGGGCGCAATCTCTAGAGCAAGAAAAGGGGTGGAGGGATTTAAACAGGGGAGGCAATGCCATTTATTTGACGGCAAGTCTTGGGAGTTTTTAGATAAAAAACATTTGGAAATAGATGCGCCTGATGCAGAGACGAAAAAAGAGATAAGCAGTTTTAATAAAAATGATACCATAGCGCAAACGGCTGCCAAGTTGAAAGTCATTATTGATGTCATAGAAGAAAATTTAGGTTTTTTAGAAGACCCTGATACAGCGAGCAGACATACGGCTGAACAATTTGAGAATTATTTTAATAATTTTACTAATCACGGCCAACTATTTCGTAGAAACTTAATGGATTCTTTAGATTTTATTTGGAAAGGATGTCAGAAAAAAACAGAGGATATAGATAGGCGAGACATTTGCGTAATAGAGGATTTATATCGTTTATTGAATTTAGAAGAGGACGTGTTTAAAAAAGTTAAATCTGTTATTGAAGCATATGAATCAGCTCCTGGGATCACGAAATTTAAAAGATTCATGCTAGTCGATTACCGAGCAGCAGCTAAACATTATGAAAGAAGACAATTCTATGCAGAATTAGACACAGCTAATGAAAACCTGCTGCAAAAAAATAAACAATTAGCGTCCCGTGCAGCAGTGTGCTTTAAAGAAAAAGATTTTGTAAGTGCAGCTAATTTTTTTGAGGGTATTTTAAAAAATATAAGAGGGAGCTGTACTAAAGATAGTTCTGACTTAGCGAGTTCGTATCACAATCTAGGGCGCAGCTTACAGCAATTAGGGCACTTCGTAAAAGCGGAAAAATGCTTGTCTTATAGTTTAGTTCTTAAGAGTAATTTTACCAATCCAAAGCCAATACCTTTGGAGATAGAAAAAACACAAAAAGCATTAATTGATTGTCAAAAGCAACTCAGGCTTCAAGCGGATAATGCTACAGACCAAGCACAATCGCGGGTCTATACCTGTAGTCCCTAGTTGTAGTAGCTCAGACTTGATCGGACAGTTTCCCGTTTTTCAAAGGCGTCTGTCAGTTTAGATTTGAGCTAAATTTTTCTCCGCCCAAATCGATTTACCATCAATTAACGTGTCCTGAGGAGTTTGTCCACAGCACATCTTTTCTTGATGAGTTCGCGCATTATTATAGTAATGAATCCATTCGTCCAGATCTTTTTGTAGCTCTTCCAGCGAGGAGTACAGTTTTTTCCTAAATGTTATCTGATAAAACTCATTTAAAATGGTTTTGTGAAATCGCTCGCAAATCCCATTTGTTTGAGGTGACATCGCTTTTGTCTTAGTATGGTCAATGTCATTAATCGCTAAATAGAGCTGATAATCATGTTGTTCGACTCGCCCACAATACGCTGTACCTCTATCCGTTAATATACGCAACATAGGTAGTTTATGCTCTTCGAAGAAAGGTAAAACCTTATCGTTAAGGATATCTGCTGCAGTAATCGGGGTTTTAGTTGTATAGAACTTAGCGAAAGCCACTTTGCTGTAAGTATCAACAAATGTTTGTTGGTAAATGCGTCCAACGCCTTTCAGATTCCCTACGTAAAAGCTATCTTGTGAACCAAGGTAACCAGGGTGTGCCGTTTCTATTTCCCCACAGGCCTCATCATCATGTTTTTTCTTCTCAAGAGCTGCAACTTGAGCATCATTGAGAATAATCCCATCATGAGCAATTTTATCCTCAAGGGCTTTTAATCGCTTTTTAAAATTTTCCAGATTATTGCGTATCCAAATTGAGCGAACACCACTACCTGAAACGAATACACCAATCAATCGTAGCAGCACTCATTGATAGAAGTTGACTAGATATCGCTTCTAATAAAGGCTCATGATGTTTCTAATAGTGTTCCAGCCATAAAGGAAGCGCTCTTTGTAAGCAGATTTGATCTGTTGCAAGCCATATTTTTTTAAGTGGTTCTAATAATACGTCAGGTTCATAGGTTTTCTTTTTCCTGGTTTTTTCGTTTTTCGATCGAAAATTGGCGCTTGTCTGAGCAACCGAGCTGCAGCTTTGCGGTGATAACTATGCGTTTCACAAAATTCATCCAATAGACGTTTTTTCATAGCCCTATTACCACAACGATACCGCAAACGCTTTGTTTTTAAATATAAATCCATACCAATTGCTCCCATTTTTGCTTCTCGCTTCGGCAACAGCAATATTGAGGCAACGTTGCAATTTAATACTTATTTATGGGGGTACTTCGGCAATAGGTAATTTGAGAAAATTCGCTACAAAATGCACTTGGTAGCTTAAAATTGTACAAATGCACGGTTTTGGGTATACTGTAATAATAATCATATTGTTTCGAGTTTTATCATGATGATTAAAAGTATCCGATCCGACAAAGGTGAAATTCTTATTGACCTAGATACTGCTGTGTTCGCTGGTGGAGAAACAGGTAGTGTGCGAGTACAAGATGAACAGGGTAATAGTTACCAGTACAAACCCGCAATACAAGATAACTCTCTTATAAGAAAAATTAAATCCGGCTATGCAGACAGCGAGAATTTTGGTGAACTTTTAGCTGCGCGTATTGCAAAATCTTTCGATCACAGTGAAGACAATCCGCGTGTGCCGTCTGTTTTATTCGTAACCTCGGTCGATAGCCCCCGAGTTGCTATTACTTCACGCTATTTAACGGGTGGAGATGGGGCCACTGTCCAATCTCTGGATGATTATTTAGGAAAACCTCGTGAAAAATCACATATTAAGCTCATTTCAGGTCACAGTAATCCTAAAAAAGGGTATTACAATATTGATAAAGATCCTTCATTAAAAGTCGAGTTAGCTAGAGCTATTGCATTGTCTGCCTTAGTTGGTGACCATGATGTTAACCCTGGAAATATGATTGTCATTAAGGAGCTTGATGGCAAAATAAGACTTGGACGAATTGATTATGGCCATGCTTTTAACGATTTATTGCGCTTTTCGCGCTTCGGTGGGCACGCTGTTCATAAAAACAATATTATAGATTTTTTCAATCGTAGTTCCGTAAACGGTCTAAACTCCAAATCTAAATTATGGCGTGATTATCCCGGCTTAACTCCATCGAAAGAAATGGTGAATGCTTTGAAGGTTATTGGTCACGAAACCAATGCCATTGGAAAGATTAGGACGTCAATTAACGAAGTTCGCAGAGAAGTAGACCAGCTGATAGCCGACCCAAATCTTGATAAAGATCATATAATTTATTCCTTTCAGCGAATTGCTCAGCATGTTTCGGGTGAGAAAATAGACGATGGTCTTAGTGATAGCAAAAAACTTGATATTATTTTTGAAAAAATAGAAAAATATACGCATAAAAATCAACAGCAAATGGCCTATGCTGCTAAAGTGATGCACTTGCAAGTTTGTACTCAAGAGGCCGTGAAAAATAATTGGCAAACCTTAGCGCTTAAAGAAACCTACGATAAGTTGGTGAAGGAGGGCGAAATGGGGGATCTGGGCCCTTTTTCTTGGTTTAAAGAAAGGGACAGAAGTACGCCTTATCAAGGAAGCTTCGAAGGATTTCTAGAGCATCAAAAAGCAATCATTAAACTGGATAAAATAGCCCAAGAAATTGACAGGCTTCTCAATAATACTTTATCTAAGACGGAGTTAAGTGCTGCAAGAAAATTAAAAGCAATTGTTATAAATCCAAAAAAAGAACCAGAAACTAAGCTCTCATTATTAAAGGAAGAAATACGCAATATAAATAATATTCAAGAACCAAAAGGAAGTGGTTTTTTAAAGTTAATAATATCTATTATTGACTTATTTACCTTTCATAATCCAGTCCAGCTCGAAAACATAGTCTATCATGAATCACCAACCAAGGAGTTACCTCAGGTTGTAGTTTTGCAAAATTTTAGAGCTCTTAAATCAAAATTTACAGCCTTATTAGATCCTAAAAAGTCAGAAGAACTCGATAATAGTGCACCTGAAAAAAATGACTCGGGTAATACCTCCTCAAGATAACGGATGTCAAAGGTACAGTTTTCTCCTAATGTTTACGCGAGAAGGTTCTGCATGAAGAATTCAAAATTTAGTATCGTACAAATAAGTTCTATCTTGAATCAAAATAGGGTGTTTCAGGCGCTTCTAGAACTATACTAAAAACAGAAGCACCTTCCCCTCTGTGCCAACAACAGTGAGACAAAAATAAAGTAAAACTACATCCATGAGGGCGGTGGTACATTGTTAAAGTGCTGATGCACTTCGGTAATCGTCCCTAAAAATAATTGATGCCAAAAGTAGAATTTTCTCGTACCCTTTACGCAGGAGATTCTGCATGAAAAAATCAAAATTTAGTGACAGTCAAATTATGTCGATCATCAAGCAAAGTGAAGCAGGCGTACCTGTTCCAGAACTTTGTCGTGAACATGGCATGAGTTCAGCAACGTTTTATAAATGGCGTGCAAAATATGGTGGCCTGGACTTGCCGATGATGACCCGACTAAAAGAGCTCGAGTCTGAAAATGCCCGTTTGAAGAAGATGTACGCTGAAGAGCGCCTAAAATCTGAGATTCTTCGCGAGGTGCTTGAAAAAAAGTAGTTAAGCCATCCAGTCGAAAGCAGCTTGCACAGAAAGCCGTGCAGGAAAAATTTATCTCCGTACGGATGGCCTGTTGTTTATTTAGCATTAGTGAAACTTGCTATCGTTACCAATTGAAGCTGAATGATGAAAATGCTCATATTGCAGACTGGTTGTTGCGTTTGACTAAAAATAATCGCAATTGGGGTTTTGGCCTTTGTTTTTTATATTTGCGTAACGTTAAAGGTTACAAATGGAACCATAAGCGTGTTTATCGTATTTATAGAGAGCTCGAGCTGAATTTAAGAATCAAACCCAAAAAGCGGTTAATTAGGGAAAAGCCAGAGGCGCTAACGGTTCCTCAAGCAATAAACGAATGCTGGTCAATGGATTTTATGCATGATCAGTTACAAAACGGGCGTAGTTATCGTTTATTTAACGTGATTGATGACTTCAATCGAGAAGGCCTTACCATTGAAGCTGACTTCTCTTTGCCTGCTGAGCGTGTGATTAGGGCGCTTGATCAGGTTATTGAGTGGCGTGGTAAGCCTTTTCAGATACGTTGTGATAATGGACCTGAATATATCAGTCACTTGCTTACACAATGGGCTGAAAAACACAAAATAACGCTATTGTTTATTCAGCCAGGCAACCCACAACAAAATGCCTATGTTGAGCGTTATAACAGAACCGTACGATATGATTGGTTAAACCAGTATTTATTTAGTACGATCGAGGAAGTTCAGAATATGGCCACAAAATGGTTGTGGTCTTATAAAAACGAACGGCCTAACATGGCAATTGGAGGTATACCGCCCAGACAAAAACTGAAATTAGTAGCTTAGTTTCTACTTTTAGCGTCAGTTAAAAATGGGGGGATTACCTTATTTGCCCTAAATTGCAACACCAGATTGCCGGCTTAGGTTGGCAATGCGGTACTCGCTTTTTTTTTAAGTATGAATTTTCTTCTGGTGTATCTATTGTTAAGGCCAATTCCCACGCAGTATTAACCATACTTCGAACCGGGGTTGCTCTGGAAACTTTCTCCGTGGGAGGCCGACGCGGTTTGACGGGTTGCAGAAAAAAAACCCTGCGTGCCCACGGGGCTTGGGGGCTGCGCTGTGGGTATATCGCCGGCCTCTAGTTGCTCGTCAATTATGGCCAGTAAGTCCTCCATTAATGATTCACTAGAGGAAATGCCTTCTTGCCGTAAGGCAAGGCTTAAGTGCTCTTGCAATTGTTGGCGATCGTGCGCATTTAAGACAATCAGTTGCTGGGGGTCTACCTTGGCACTAATAATTTGCTCCATGCTTTTAGCAAGGCATCGAATACTAATAGAGCCTCCATAACGACTGGATACGCTAACAATATTGTCTAGGCTTAAACCCAATTGCCTCAACACTTGGAAGTGTTCAATAACTGTGGCCAGGGTTTTGGAAGCGCCACCATTAGCCGCTACTTTTGCAATTTGCTCGCTTGTAAAGTTTAATTCCCGTAGTTTTGGAAACAGTTCAATAAGCGCGTCCAAGGTCTTGGAGCCGCCATTATTAGCCGCTATTGTTGCAATTTGTTCGCAAGTAAAGTTTAATTCCCGTAGTTTTGAAAACAGTTTAGTAAGCGCCGCCAGGCTTTTGGAGCCACCACCATTAGCGGCTACTTTTGTAATTTGCTCACTTGTAAAGTTCAGTTCAAGTAATTTGGGACAGCGTTCAATAAGTGCTGCCAGGATTTTGGAACCGCCACTATTAGCCGCTACTTTTGCAATTTGTTTGCAAGTAAAATTCAATTCAAGTAATTTTGGACAGCGACCAATAAGCGCTTCCAGGGTTTTGGAGCCGCCATTATTAGCCGCTATTTTTGCAATTTGGTCGCTCGTAAAATTCAATTCAAGTAATTTTGGACAGCGCTCAATAAGTGCTGCCATGGTTTTGGAACCGCCACCATTAGCCGCTATTTTTGCAATTTGCTCGCTTGTAAATTTCAATTCCCGTAGTTTTGGAAACAGTTCAATAAGCGCGTCCAGGGTTTTGGAAGCGCCAATATTAGCGGCTATTTTTGCAATTTGGTCGCTTGTAAAGTTCAATTCAAGTAATTTTGGAAACAGTTCAATAAGCGCTGCCAGGGTTTTGGAACCGCCTATATTAGCGGCTATTTTTGCAATTTGGTCGCTTGTAAAGTTCAATTCAAGTAATTTTGGACACAGCTTAATAAGCGCCGCCAGGGTTTTGGAACCGCCATCATGGGAGGCGATATCAGTAATCGCCTTATAGCAAGCACCTTGCTCGAGGTGGTTATTAAAAAATAAGGTATAAATTGCGTCGTGGCACTCAATTAATTTTTTACAGGTATTTTTAGACGACTTTCTTAGAATAATGCGATTAGCCGAGTCTGTTGAGTAGCCCAAAGCTGTTAAGGCGTTCAAGAAAGCCCTATAATCGGCATTAGCCATCTTGATAGTCTTTAATTTTTGATCGAGCTCAGATGGAGTGCTTAGTCCTATAAAACCCTGCAATTCCTCAATGGTTTTAGTGTTCAAGACGCGAATCAATGCGTCTAAATCTTCAATGGCTTGGTTGTCTACAATAAATTTACCCGCAAGAGTATCCAGGGGTTTTTTGGTTTTAATGTTTAAAAGTTGTTGAATTGCTCCAACAACGGGAGCCGTACTTACGTCACTGCTGTGCTCAGCATTCGCTAACAGCTGCTGTTGCTGGGTAATAAAGTAATTAATGAGCAACCGAGCGCGCTTAATTTCCAAGGGGCTTGCTTGTGGACTTAAGCCGTTGCTTGCAGCACTTTCCATAACTGCAATCGAAGGCGCCGTGGGCGACATTGAAACTACGGCAACGCCGTCTTCATTTGATAATGCTGCGGGGCTAATAGCGTCAGGAGCGTGGTCTTTAAAAAAGTTGGGTGACTCATCCACCCAAATATAAGCAGCGTTGGGGCGGCGACTTTTAGCAGCAGGAGACAAACTCCCGTCATGAGGCCGCGGTCGTTTACGAGTATCTTTATTAGGCATTTTGGGGTCACTCATCGTAGCTGTACCGTTAGTCGTAATTATTGGGCGACTGGAATCCAGTGATTGGGTCTGTCGTCGCCGTAATCGCCACTAAAAGAATAATTAAAGTTCAAAGAGTATAATTTGTTATTCTTAACTTAGTATTAACAAACTCGAATTTAGACACAGATTGCGCAAAAAAGCATTAGGGGCTAAGCAGAAGCCGTGCATCAGGAGTTTCAAGAAGCGTCATGATCTTGTTTACGTCCTGTAGGTTGTTTACGTCTTGTAGGGATCGGTAAAGGAGTTGTGTTTCTTGTCAATGCGGACTTACGGTACTTGAGGGAGGTGAGACACCCACAACCGGCCTAATGCAGCCGTTGGCGGGGGACCGCCTCAAAAAACTGAAGTTACGAGCGTAGTTTTTACTGGAAGCTAAACTTTTATTATCTGAAAAAGCCGTCACCTTTTAACCAAGCAGTCTGCACTAATTTGTTCTGGCTTTTTGATCAAAGCCGTCATTTTTATAGGGTTCTGTCGCAAAAAAGTTGATAATACTTTATTTGCGACAGTGTTATTAAAATCCTGGAGAAGAGGGTGGGGCGATAGCGTTTTCTTCGGATTTATCGGGTATAACGAACAATGTTTTAAATGTATTATCAGAATTCAGACTAATACTATGAGGCTTGCCTGCTATTTCAAAGTTTATTTTTATACAAAAACTATCGGTAGCGGATTTTTGAGGGGCGGCTTCAATAGTTAGTTGAGTAAAGGTTAATTTTTCAGATGATTTTTTAAACACACTGAATGATTTTTCTAGACCTTTGAGTAATCGCTGGTATCCCAACTGCGTATTTAATAATTTAAACAATACCTTACTTTTTATTTCACTCGTCACAGTATCAGCGATAGAAAATGGAACGGTATGATGTTCATCCATTTTGATACCCTGTGTAACCTTGTCCAGTTGTGCGTTGTCAATTACAGTGCGGTCGTACTTTTGTTTGCCTATGTCCTTGATCGTATGCTGAATGGCGTGCGTTGCGGTTAAAGCGATTGTTTCGGTGAACGGACGATTGTTCGTTTTGTGGTAATCAGCCAAATCACGTCGAACGGCATCAAGATAGGAGTTTAATTTCACTAGCACCGTATGTTGCTGTATAACCGCAGGGTTGGTTAGCACTAAGGCAACGACGCTTTGCAATTGCATTAGTTTTAAATAGGACTGCGGCCCGCTGTCTGAGTCATTTTTCAAATAGCTTTTAAGATTTAAGTCAGCTACTAACGCATCGTCTAATCGACGAATATAAGCCGTGCTTATCACCTCATTTATATTGAAGCACTGCTTTTTTAAGCCCTCCTCGAATAATTCTGTGTTTTTTGGCGGCTCTGAGGATAGGATTATTTTTTGTGCCTTATCCAGAAGGGTAAACAATCTTCCGTTGATACCGCTATCGAGTTGCCGATTTTTAAAGCAATCATCAGTCAATAAAGTAACTCTTGCCTCACCGATTGCGGCTAAAATAGTTGTGCTATCGCAATTCTCCGATTCAAGTGATTGAATTAAATCACGCACTCGCCCTTTTCTATCGCCGCTCACCGGGCTCAATGTCCATTTATTGTTTTTATAGTGGCATAATTCGTCAATTAATATTTTCTTAATAGACGGGATGCTTGAGTCCGTTGAGCCACCCCAATAGTTGTCTTGATTCTTTAATTTCCAGGCGCTCGTTTGCTCGGGTAAAAAATCGTAAGCGCGCTTCATAAAGCGTGTAAGATAGCGAATATGTTGGTTTTCAAAAGCGTGTTTAGATTGCAGTAACCTATGATAATGCGTTTGGCTTTCTTCATCCAAACAGCTTATAGCATCGTTATTACCGAAATTTTTGATTAAGGCCGCTACGTCGTTAAGGGCCTTTTCGTTCGCGGTTATCGCTTTAAGGTTGGCTGTCGTATGCGCTTTATAAGACGCTTGGAGTATACGTCTTATTTCTTTTTTTAAGTGACTTGTTTCGGTGCCGTTTAGGTTTAAAGTCTTCAAAATACTTTCTGTAGATAAAACACTCTTCGTGTTGTTAGACCCTTGTATAGAACCTAACAATTGAGGCAGTGTTTTTGCTTGTACGGGTAGTAATTCTTCAGGAGGTGTATAGCGCTCCATTTCTGGTTGAGGCTTAGGCTGCGCAAATTGGATAAAATCATCAGCAGTAAAGACTTTAGTGCCTACCTGCGCCCAGTTGGTGCACGCAAAATCAATCAACAAGGCGATATCTAATTGATGTTCATTCGTCGCCAAATAATTATCAAAATGATCTAAAAAATTAGTCCACCCAGTCGTTAAAGTGGCTTTTTCATCGGTTGTCGTTGCATTTTTGAGTTGCTCTTCAAATGCTCTTTGGAACGTGTATTTTATTGCGTCGACCTGCTCGCGCACTTCACGTGCTCGCCGACGAATAGGACTACGCACTGCATTGAGTTGAGCAATAGCATTTTCTACGGCGTTAATTTCCGCGGGTAATCTTTTTAAAATTTTTCGGGCTTGGCCTTCAAAAGCCGCCATAAACTCAGAACGTTTTAAAATGTATTTAAACGTTCCGGGACGACCGTTTCGAGCCGTCCGACCGCTCCTTTGGCGAGCCGAGCGCATCAAATCTTCAGCGGAATACAGCAGCGTATCCGCAGTAGTACTAATTACATACAATCCTTTTTTATGCGCTACGCTAATATCCGCGCCACGGCCTAAAACCGTAGAAAAGCTAACGCAACCGTTTTCCCCCGCCTTTTTTTTGACGGCTACGGCTTCCTCATAGCGCTCTTGTTCCGTGGGTTTAATGCTACTAAAAAACTCCTGAATAGTCGTTTGTGATTTTAACCGTTCATTTTTAGGACGCGCTAATTGAGTTTGCAGTGCTCCAATAATAGCCTGCCCCTGTTGCTCTGTGCCCACGTGAACAAGCACGGGTGGAATACCGTTTTTTTTCGGGTCTTTCTGTTTTAGATGGTGCAGAATATCTTCAACAATCATATGGATATGCTGTGTGTTTTCTCGAGTCGTATTATCTAGAAATTTTTTGTGCGTGAGTCGTGGTTTTAAGGTGCTTAGTTTTGAGGTATTAAACGGTGGAATTTCAATAAGCTGCATTTTCTTATAGTTTGCATTTTGTTCTTTTATTTCAGATAGAGAACCTGCTGTTCCGGTCATTCCTATTATGCGATTGTATCGTTCAAGCACTAAGGAGGCATTAAGAGAACTTATGTAGGCCGTTTCTGGTTCTACTAAAAAATCAGCCAGCCGACCCTGTAGTTTTTTCTCGTTCCGATTATTTTGTCTCACGTGTAAAAACTGCTGTACGGCATTACTAAATTGCGCTTGTATTTGCGGTATGCTGTTCACGAGGCGACAGGCCTTTGAAAATTCTTGCTCTTCGCCTTGTATCATTTTTTTAACGGGCAACACTTTGTAATGAATCCCTTCTATCAATTTTTTACTGCTGATTGCAGCAAGCATCCAGGTTGTCAGACGTTTCTGGTATATGTCCTCATTTCCGGCCTGAGTCAGGGTATTGAAGACCGCTTGTTGCTCAACGGGTACGTCTCTTAAGCCTTTTTGTAAAAGCCGCTTTATTTCAGACAAATAAACCGTTTCCTCTTTAATTGTTATTGTGTCTTGATTGTCTACGTAATTTACAATGATTTGGTACGCCCATTTATAAGGACTTTCATTTCCGGTAATTGCGTGCTCTAACGGCGTTGCTTGGCGATAGCGATTGTCATCGTCCAAAATAAAAAAATCACTTTCATCAACTACGGCCAATGATTTATCTGCAAATAGCGCCTCCTGGCCTTGGCTAATCATAGCGCTTCGATAGAACGCCAAGTCAGGAATTGTTGAATAGTTAATACCACCACGCTGATAGGCTTGGGGTTGAGAGTTTTGGGTTATTAAATGTGTTTTAATACCCAAGTAATCAAAAAAATACTTATTTTCTTCATAGTTATCGTTGGCCAACACGCTGTCACTGGTAGCAACATCTACGGTATATCCTTCAAGCCAGCTTAGAGCGGCCGCCATAGCCGCAGTTAATGACTTACCCTGACCGGTTTTTATTTGTCCAACCATATTGTTATTGTGTTGGATGGTTAGGAATAAATACAATAATTGAGTGGGGTAGGCGTGCATGCCATTCCCTTGATGCGAATTTTCAACGGTTGGTGGCTTACACGTGGTTCGGTACATGCACTCACGCATCAAAGCAATGTACTGAAGTTTGTAGCGATGTTTATCTTTAGGAGAAACGTGCGCATCGTCTTTGGAAATCTCGTGCTTATAAAAATCAACTAAGGCTTTAATTTCACTCCGATACATGTCTTTAACTGCTTTTTTAGAAGCGGACAGCGTAGTTATTATTGGTTGTTTACCGCAGTAATTGACGTAACAAAGCCAATCATGCAGTTGCTGACGTTCGGTTCGCAGTAAGCTGCGCCCCTGCCCCATATCTTTTAATTGATCAACTAATAATGTAAAACGGGTGTCGTCGTATAACGTGTTGTTTAAAGACGGATTGGCGCTGCGGTAGTTATAAGGGTCCACATCGTATCTTTTGACTAAGGCTTCCAGTTGACTAGTGGCTAATGCGTCTAACAACTCATCTAAATTGGGTTTGGGATTGGCGCGTAGCAAATCCCAAATTCGAGGCGCTTGGTTTTTGTTTTCTTTCAAGACTTTTAATAGTTCAAATATCTTGTCGGGTGATGACCCAGATTGTGCTTGCTCTAAAATCAATTGCAAGACGGTAGCGTCTGGTTTTTCATCTAATTGCAAATAGTGCGTTGTGAACGTTCTAAAGTCTTCGGGTTTAGGGTAAACGGTTACTATTGTTGTAAGAAGTGCTTCATTATTGATGGTATTTTTTAAAGCAACGTATTGATCATAAATACTGAGGTCTTTATTGCTCTCATCGTCGTTTTCATCCAGCAAAGCAATCAACGGCTGTAAATACGGTTTTTTATCTGGTACGCACTCGTCTAGTAACGTTTGAAGAATTGTTTTATCAACAATTTCTTTATCGCCAAGTCTAAACAGCTGCTCAAAGAGAGTGGTATCAAGCGTGTATTTATTAGTATTGTCCGGCAGTAGGGTGCGTAATAACGTCAGACTGCGTTGGTAGTGCTGTTCATCATTGGCTGTAGCGAGTACAAGCTTAAGTGTTTCTTTAGGAAAATGTTGATTTGCAGGCAAGCTGGTTGCAACAGGTTGCATGATATTAAATATCTTTTCACTGTTTAAATCGGCCACGTTTTGATGGTTTCTAATAAGCGCTACTATGGATTCAAATGAACGGGGTCTTTGCTCGCGAATTGCTCGTAGGCAGCTAACGACTTCACCCACTCGAGAAATTTCATTTGGAAATTGCTCTACTATCTGGTCAAAATTATTGCCCTCTCGGCTTAACGGATTGGGAAGCGCCCTGTTAAATAGCTCTTCGACAACGCAGGGCATGTCGGTACAACGTGCGCGTACCTGCGATTCATAAAACCTGATTAAAATATCGGCTACAGCATTTTTTACCGGAGTAATCGCTGTGTTTTCAGGGAGGGTCTTTAGTTGATTTAGTTTTTCAATTAATAAAGAACCACCGCGACTCTCGGTTAACGCTATACACCGGTCACCAAACATCGTATCGCTGTAGAGAGCCGTTTTAGCGGCGGCTTTCAAGAGAGGGCTAAGATTGTCAACGTAATCGTTAATAATAGCCACCATGTCGTTGATACCGGCACTTAATACATCGGCTATATTCGCGTTTTGTGATGCATTGATAGCCGTGTCGGTTACTGTTTCAAATTGAATTGAGGCCGGCAGCGCTTGTTGTAGTATTTGATCTATTTCCCTTGCAGAAAGAGCGCACTGAGCTTTGTCAACGTGGTGGCTAATGGTATCCATTAACGCACTGAATTCGTCTATGTTGGGTAGCTCCGTTGACGCGCTCACATCAATAGATTGAAACCGCTGCATGGCCTTGCTTAATGAAGCGTGGTGATGCACAGAACGGTCGGATTTTTCTTTAATGTTTTTTAATATCAATTGATAATCGCGAGCTTTTTTTAGGTGGGGGTCGCTTAAAATACGGTCGACGGAATCTTGTATAGCGGTGAGTGTGGCCTTAATTTTTTCGTTATCAGAGTTAGCGTGTTGGTTAACAAATGCGATGAGCTTCAACATTACCGGGTTTGTTAAAGGGTGTAACATGCATGCGAACGGTTGCAGCTCTTTAATTTTTGTTACTAAAGGTGGCTCAGAAGCATCGCTACCAACGCTGTTATCTGAAAAGTCTTTGTTGAGAATTTTCAGTGCTATTTTAGCGAGTTCATACGTCATCTGAGGATAGATTATTTTAATTCCAAGGTCGGTCTTTTCTATGGCAATACAGGCTAAGCACTGAACAAATTGCTGCAGTAGACGGACGTTGTAGTCTTTATTGCGCGCATCATTTAAATCGAAACGTTTGTCCCAACAACCGATAATTGCTAATGGGGATGAGCTTGAGAACTCAGGATCCTTTACTAAACTATTTAGAAACACGGAGGTGTTGGTGATTAGTTCGCCCTTAGCGTTTGACGCCTGCTTTTCAAGCGCTTTAAATATTGACGACGCGAACGCTTGAGGAATTGCTACAAAAAAACCCTGGAAGATAAAATTGAACCTAAAACCTTCACATGAAGACTGCTTGTAGTCAATCCACTCCATAAGAATTTTATCAACAACTGCGGCTAATTGATTCAAGCTAGCGTCGTATATTACTATTGACAGAAACTTACATAATTCAATTATCTCTTTTTTGACGCCCGTATCCGCATTGCGATGATTGACTAATTGAACAAAGTGCTCGACCTCCTCCAAGGTTAACAAAGTGTCGGCTTTACCAACGCCACAAACAAAAACCGTTGTTAATACCTGTTCTACTGTGTAGCCTCCATCGTCTGTTGTGAACTCCATTTGCATCGTCACAACACGGTCTAAAATGGTCATTAAATCGGTATAATTTACTCTGTTATTGAAAGAGGCGATATAACGCATGAGCATTTTATAAATACTTTCAAGGCTTATTGATTGTGTCTTGCCATAGTTGTTCCACATGTTTTTTAATTTAGACGGATCCGTCAGTCTGTAAATACAATTATCATCAGCAACCGTGTTAATTCCCCACTTTTGTACTTTGATACCCGCCAAGTTTAATTGCATCTCTTGTGTTGCAATCTTAAAACCCTCGTATCGGGAAGCATAGAATGCTTCCAACGGACCTAAGCAAAGCTGTTGCAACCGACGGAGCTGCTCATCCGTATTGCGGGCGTTGCTTAAAATGGTCAGTAACCGGTCAAGGCCTACGTGCATGTCAGCAATAGGAAAATCGGGGTTGTTAAAAGGAAACGGGTCCGGTAGGTGATAGCCTGGCATTAATTTAGCAAACTGTTCTATAAAATAGTCAAAACTTGCGTAGCAGTGATGCAGTGTAGCAAATCGATGCGTCTTTGAATCATCATCCGAAATAATTATAAAATCGAAACCGTCGTCGTCCTCTTCTAATAATTGGGCTTTTTTTATAGCGGCGTTAGCAACGTGTTGTTTGGTTAATTCACGCCACCAAATTAATTTTACGGGTGACAAATCACCTATTTGCTGAATGGCGTCTATCGATTCGGTGGTGGTAATTTCATTCCAATTTTTAGAGGGGGTAACAAAGCAGTCAATAAAATCAATAAAGTAGTCCGCGTCGCGCAACTTTAATTGAGTTAGTTGGGCAACCCACAGCGCGCAGGCGCTGTAGTTACCCACATAGAGTATCTCGGCAAAAGCACTTAAATGTTCGGAGGTTAGTTGCTCGCCCAATAACGCCGTAATGTCTGTTAATAACCTACTGTGCGGGGAGGTCACCTGGCTATCTAAGATTGCTTGTAATACAACGCTTTGATTGGCGAGCTTGCTGCCATCACCTTTTAGGTTAAAAAAATTGCGAACACAGTCTTCGAAAGAAGGATTGTTGTTGGTACCAATCCATTTTTTAGGATACAGGCGTTCGTAGAGCGCCGTGCATTGTTCTTTTGTTAGAAATTGTTCCATGTTTCCCTGCCATTGCTTAGCGGGCATTCCTTTGTCAATGCGGGCTTTTAGTAACGACTCCCGAGGGTTGATGGAGTGGGTGCTAAAATTGCTTGCTAAAACGACGTGTTTACTTTCATCTTCCGTTTGTTGCGATAAAAACAAACCGTCCGGCAAGTTGTCAGGATGCATGCCGTACTGGAAGCTTTCACTATTATCAATTAAATATTTTGCGGTAGTGCAGGTCATTCTATGAATGGCTTCTGGACAATAGTTGGCTAAAGATCCTACCAATAAATCCCAGTACGATTCGGGCTTTAGCGTTAAATAAGGTCTGTTTTCAAAAAAATGTTTCAGTTTCTCGCCAATATCTTTTCGGCTCACAAGTTCGTCACAGGTGTTGCATTCTGCGTAAACCTCTGTACCCACAGGGTTTAAATCGTCCTCAAAGTATGCTGTTGTAGTCGTTTCAACTTGTTGCTGCACCTGTTGTTGAACCTGTTGTTGCACCTCAACGGCTAAATTGCCAATGCTGCCATCCAACAAAGCCCAACCAATTCTACCTGGAACTACGGGTTTTGTTGCATCGGTTGTGGCGTCCGTTGACTGTGCGTTTCGAGCGTTATTTGCGCGCTTTTGATTCAGCATGTTATGCAGCGCACAAGCTTTTTCTGATAAATCGTCCCCAAAATGGAGTTCGCTCACGTGCAATTTATCTTTTAATAGCTCGGTTAATTGAACTATTAACGATTCTGCATTAACACCGGCGCCTTCGGCCAATGTTACCGTAACCTCAAAAAGCTCGGGTGCGGTGATTAACGCGATAAATTCCTTACTCAGTAGTTCATTCGCTGCAAGCGTCACTTTAGCTTTAGTAAAAGGAAGGCCTTTTTTTAACGCGTTACAAAGCAAGGTTGCCTGCGCTAAGGTAAACAGCTCTAAGCGGTCTAAGCGTGAAAACGCTCGAATAGCTTGTTGATTTTGACTGAGATAGTTAAAAAATTGGTCAATGATTAATGCATTATTCGGCGCCTGAGGCAGCGGCAAAGTATCCACCCCCTCATCCGATACGTTTTGGCAATATTTATTAAACGCGCCCAACCACAACTCATGAGCGGTGTTTGAAGTGCTCGTTGCCGCTTGCGTATTTTTACACCACGCAACAGCCGCATTGAAGGGCTTTAATTCTGAATTTTCCGAGAGAATGGTTACTCTGGGCGGCACTGTAATTAAATAATGTTCTAGCCGTTTAATATCCAACTCACCGCTTGTAACAACAGTAAGTGTTGTGATGGCGGGATTTTCTTTGATTTTAATAAAAATAGCTTTAAGGATTAATTCCTTGGAAAAGCCTTCAATCTTAAGACTAAAATCTATAGTGCAGAGTTCAGTGCTTTCAGCGATGAACCGCAGGGATTCATCAGCAAGCAGTTTTTTAAGATTCACACCTTCCGTAATCGCGTCTTGTAATTGTTGCGCATTAAACCGTAATCCACCAACAGCTTTATTATCAGCGAAGCGTTGATGAATTTTTTGTGTGCTAACAACGCCGTCTTTTGAAAACAACCGCTCGAAGATAACATCAGCAACCCGGGGCTCAAGTCGGTAAGACGCGTCTTGAGGGGAATACAATGCTTTCATTTTTTCGGTAAGCTTATCCGTGCGGCTCAAAGCGTCAAACTGTTGCGGAGTTAGTGGGTAATGGGCAATCAGTTGTTTATACAATTCGGCTGTATAATCGGACGGACTTTTACAAGCAATTAAAGCACGCAGCGCTTTTGGCGCGTCCGTCTCATAAATAGCGCGAGCAACCGCTTGAAGCGCACGATAACCGCAGGTATAGCCGTCTTGCTGGCTGCCTTCGGTGTTCCCATAACAAACGGGCTTTAGGTTGGCTCCGGGAAATGCGCCAAAGTACACGTCACCATTGGCGTTATCAACCAACGCCTCGTTGTTTTCATTGTACGCAACGGCTTGTTTAATCTCCTTTTCTATGCGTGATTTATCCGTGCTCGATAAATGCAAGCTGTCGGTATAAGTAGGGCTGATAGTCGTGGGGTTAGTGCTTGGGTCAATATTAAAACCTAAGCCTACCCAGTGATTGCCCGTCTCGTACACGGTTTTTTTGCCATGGCTTTGCACATTTATAATAAAGAATAAGTTATAAGGATTTTTTGTATCGCCATGTTCTTCTCGGGAAAAATGAAGGCTTGTACCAATACTTTTGGCATCAAAAGGAAGAACCGATACATTGTTTAATTGATAAATTCTTAAGGCACGCTCAATATCCATATCCGTTAACCACTCTTGAGGACCCAAGCAGTCAAAAAGAAACTTTTCCAACACACCTGTTTTGCTAAAAGAGTCTTTATCTACAATAGGCTCCACACGGTTCGTGCGCGTTTTAAGCCATAGGTGCCACTTAGCTAGCATGTTAGACGAATCAATCACTAGTTCATGCGACTCATCGCGGCTATTAATGTTAAAGGGACAAATTAAGGCAAGTGTTGCCAAGTCAGGTACGTTACAAAGTATTGTATCGGTTTCGTTGGATGCAATAGACGCAAGCGATATATAGCTACCATGAAGTTGGTTAAATGCATCAAATTCCGTTAACAGCCTTATGCCCGCAATGCCTTTGATAGATAATGCTTCGCTGGCAGCTATAACGTTATAGACTTTACTAAAACTCTCGAACTCTGGACTTGTAGGAAACTTCAAACTACTGGGTTTTTGATGCTGAGCTGCGAATTCATTCGTAAGGTTTGGTGTAAGCCCTGAGCAATACTGTAAATCGTCTTCGCTAAGTTCACCGCGGTTGAGGGCTAAACGCAACGCTACTAATCGACGCTGAATTATCATAAGTTGCGTTTTATTATGCACATCTAAGCTCATAATTACTCAATTCATTTGAAGAAGACTAAGTAAATTCTAGCGTAGCCTCATTAAGGTAATATTAAGAAGCACTATGATTTATTGTTTGATTATTTGTGCTTATTGATGCTGGACTCACTTGATTGGGGAGTAGAAAAAGGCGCAGGGCATCGTCGAAAAAAATCAAGAGGAAAGTTAAAATTGTTGCCATCATGAGCATGGATGGCAACGCTATGCTTAGTTTCAAGTGGCGGCATAAACTCGCCTAAAATAAGTCTGTCTTTACGATTGTCCTATTTTTGCGACAGACCAAAAAAAGGAATGACACCCAATTTTAATGAACTATTAAATACTTTAAAGTATCCGCAACCATTGCAACTGCCATAATTCAAATAGAAACTGCCAATCATGTGAATTTTTACATAAGCTTTTGATTGACTTAACGGATAGTTCAGGCTCATTCGCTATGCTTATTATTAGAGCTAATGACACAGGGGCACAAGGCCAATTACAGCCATTAATAAACAGCGTTACTCGTTCTTCTTCTTGAAAATAGGCAAAGCGACACAGGCTTTCTTTCACAGCCATCTTGCCGTCCACTAATTGCGCCATAAAATCTTTTGTGTGAACCTGTTCTAAAGCTAATGGAAGCAGGCGTTCGGCTTGCTCGTCGAGTCGTGTTACAAAACAACCATACCAGTTTGTGGTTAAAGGCGACTGCTTGATGGCGTCGTGCATTAAATTTTGAGTGCTCTGTATCGCGGACAAGGGAATTTCATTGGTATTTTTAACGCAATTCCAATTGGGATCTTGATACAGGTTTGTTAATGCGCCGGCTTGAGACGCAAAATCCCCAAAGCTTTCCCAAAGCTCCAGTGCTTTATAACTTCGATAGCCAAAAGAATAAGTTATACACTGCGCCGATTCCGACACACCATGATGGCCCACATTGGCTGGCAAGTAGAGCATATCACCTTCATTTAAAGTAAATTCTTGCTCGGTTTCAAACGTTTTCATTATTCGCAAAACACTGTCATCAACGGCGTTCTCAGGAGTGCACTTTTTAGTGGTAAGACTCCATTTACGCACTCCTTGGGCTTGGTATAAAAAAACATCGTAATCGTCGTAGTGCGGGCCTACACTGCCCGATAAGGCCGCAAGACTTATCATGATATCGTCAATGCGCCAACTGGGAATACCACGAAAAAAGCGCAGAGCCTCCGCAACTTCCGGTATTAATTTATCGACTCCTTGAACTAAAAGCGTCCAATTTGATGCGGGTAAACTGGTAAGTTCGCTTTCTTCAAAAGGCCCGTATTTAATACGCCATTGCGGGCTATCTTCTAAAGACTCCCATATTAGACGACTTTCAACGTCCTCTTCTAAAGCAAGCCCTGCTAGCTCTTCAGCACTGAGAGGATTTTTAAAGTCGGGTAGGGCATTACGAATAACGACGGGCTTTTTTTGCCAGTAGTTATTCAAAAATTCCTCTAAATTATCGGTATTAAAATGAATCATAGATAAAACGCGCTCTACTTAAATAAATGAATGACAACAGATTTTTAGTGCATCTAATTGCAACGACCCGTTTGGGGTTTGGTACAGCCGGTCGATACACTAAGGCTACTAAATGGTTATTTTTTAAACTCGTTCGCTAAAGCCTCTTGCAGCTTGGGATAGACAAAATTATACCCGCTACCAACAAGACGGTTTGGTACTACGGACTGCCCCTTGAGCAATAAGTACTCACCCATTTCACCAAACAAAAGTTTAACCACCATAGCTGGCATTTTCATTAGTAAGGGACGATGCAAAACAGAAGCTAAGGTTTTAGCAAAAACTTTTTGGCTAACGGGGTTTGGGGAGGTAATATTGAATACTCCTGTTAACTGTGGGTTGTTGACTAAAAAAACGAGAGCACCTATTAAATCATCCCTATGCACCCAGGATATTACTTGTTTCCCGGTACCTAAAATTGCGCCTAAACCTAAGTAATAACTAGTCTTGATTTTCTTCAACAACCCCTCATGCTTATCCAATACTACGCCAAATCGTGGATTGGTAACCTTCATTCCGTAATCTATGCCGGGTTGAAGCGCCTGTTGCCAGCGAACCGCTAAGTCGCTAAGAAAATCTAAGGGTTTATCCACTTCAATGGCGGATTCTTCGTCGTAGGTTTGAGGGCAGGGGCTGCTGTTACTGCCGTAAATACCTACAGCATTTGCACAAATAAAATGTGGTTTAGCCTGGCTTGCTTGGCACCAGACAATAAGTTGGGATGTAGTGGTAACGCGTGAGTCTATAAGTTGTTTTTTTACGGCTGGTGTCCAACGTTTTGCAGCAATATTCTCTCCGCACAAATTGATAATTAGATCAAAAGAATTTGGATTCCAATTATTCAAGGTTTCCCACGTTATACCATTAATAGGGTATGAAAAATGCTGCTGAAGTTTGGCTTTATCTCGCCCTAAAACGGTTAAAGTATGATCTTTTGTCAGCGCATCGACTAGATTTTTTCCTATAAAGCCAGAGGCACCAGCCAGTAATATATTCATTCGTTATCCTTGTTTAACATCGTTGCCAATCTGTCTTCTCGCCTCAAAAACATTTGGAATTTGTTGTAATTTATTAAGCAGCTTTGATAAAGCACTCAAACCGTCTATTTCAACCGTTATAGTTAAGCAGGTCGTGTTTTCTTGTTTATTAATTTGCGTTTGTAAACTATAAACATGCGCTTTTTCATTGAGTAATAAGGTTGTGATGTCTTTCAATAAGCCCGGTCGGTCAAAGGCTTTAACCCAAATATCAACAATATAATGATCGCGTGTTGCATTACCCCAGTTAACTTCGATAAAGCGTTGGCGTTGCTTCTCGCTGCTGTGAATAATGTTGGGGCAATCCGAGCGGTGGATGGAAACCCCGCGTCCAATCGTAATATACCCAATAATTGCATCACCAGGAATAGGCTGACAACACTTGGCCATGTTCGTTAGTAGGTTTCCTACACCGTATATATTTAAATCGGTTCCTTTAAACTCAGGAAGCGACGCCGGTTTTACAATTGTTTTGATATCGGTTTCAAAGGTATCGGTGGGCGTCAGTCGATGCACAACTTGGCCAAGCTTGAGATCTCCTCTGCCTAACGAGGCGTACAAATCATCAATTTTTTTGAAGTTTAGCGCGGTGGCAACATCGAGCAATTTATTACTTTTAACGCCTAAAGACTTCAATTCTTTGTCAAGGATGTCACGACCTTCGTTTTTATTTCTGTCAAAATCTTGCATTTTGAACCAATGCAGCACCTTTGCTTTGGCGCGCGTGGTTTTAAGATAGTTAAGATGCGGATTAATCCAATCTCGTGATGGGCGCTCATTTTTTCCGGTTAAAATCTCAATTCGGTCGCCTGTTTTTAAACAGTAGGTTAGCGGCACAATGCCGCCATTGATTTTAGCTCCACGACAGCGATGTCCTATTTGACTGTGTACATGGTAGGCAAAATCAAGAGGAGTAACACCTTGGGGTAGATCTAAAATATCCCCGTCTGGCGTAAAAACGTAGACGCGGTCTTCAAGAAATTCTGTTTCAATGGCCTCAGAAACGCCGTGGGTTAACGCCATTTCTTTATGCCAAGCCAAAACATCTCGTAGCCACTCAATTTTGCGCTCATGATTTTCTTTGGGACCAACGGAGCCTTCTTTATATTTCCAATGCGCAGCCACCCCACGCTCGGCTTGTTCATGCATTTGAAAAGTACGAATTTGCACTTCAAATGCAACAGCATTCGGTCCAATCACGGCCGTGTGGAGCGCTTGATACCCATTGGGTTTTCGATTAATGATGTAATCGTCAAACTCAGCGGGAATTTGCTGCCACAAGTTGTGCACCATCCCTAGCACTGCATAACATTGGTCAACAGTATCCACCAGTACTCGAACGGCTGTTGCATCGTAAATTTGATCGAGCGAAACATTTTTGCGCGTCATTTTTCGATGAATACTGTGAATATGTTTGGAGCGACCGTATACCGCAAAATGGGTAGCGCCCGTTAAGCGTATCTGTTGATTAAGTTCCTCAACAATTAACTCAACATTTTTATCGCGCTCTAAACGTTTAGACCGCAAGCCTTTGGCGATGGATTTATACGCGTCTGCTTGCAAGAAACGAAAGGCTAAATCTTCCATTTCCCATTTCAAAGCACCAATACCTAAGCGGTTGGCGAGCGGGGCGTATAAATCCATTACTTCATGCGCTAACTGCTGCTGCATCGTTGCAGGTAGTTGTGCGGCGGTACGCAAGCTACACAAGCGCTCAGCCAATTTAATTAACACCACACGAACATCATCAACCATTGCCAAGAGCATTTTTCGCACATTATCGGTCTGTAATTTATTTTGGAAAAGTCTGTTATTGGCTCTTACTGAATTAATGGTGTTGATAGCATTCATACGCTCAAGGCCAATAACGAGCTTGGCAACGGGCGCACCTAACTGTTCCTCAATATCTTCTAACGATAAATCAGCGTAGAGCACACTGACGTGAACGATAGCTGCGGCAAGTGTGGTGTGATCCACCTCTAAATCGGCTAAAATGTCCGCGGTTGCAAGACCTTGTTGCAAACAAGAGACGCCTGTTTCCGTTGCGTGATCCGCGCAGGACAGTTGGCTTAAATTGCACGCGTTGCGGATTAGATTTAAGTCTTGAAAATACCCCTTTTCACCCAGTTGTTGCAGCCATTGTTCAACATCTATAGTTCCGTCGGCATGGGCCCACGGTGTATTTTCTTTAACTTTAACCATAAAGTATTAACCTCGTTGAAAAACCGCAATTGATTCTACATGCGCTGTATGAGGAAACATATCCATAACTCCCGCACTTACCAAACAATATCCCTGTGCTACTAAAACAGCGCTGTCACGCGCCAGAGTTGCGGGGTTGCAAGAAACATAAACAATTCTACTAGGATTTAATTTGCCAATGTTTTCTACAATTTCTAAAGCACCCGAACGCGGTGGGTCAATTAATAGTTTCGTAAATTTGTAGTCACTCAGTATTTGTAAAGCATCTTTTTTATCCAAGTCCGCACTAAAAAACTCGGTGTTGCTTAAACTGTTATCTTGCGCGTTCATTTGCGCGCGCAAAACCATTGCAACGCTGCCTTCAACGCCTACAACTTTTGCGCAGCGTCGCGCTATTGGCAGCGAAAAGTTGCCCAGGCCGCAAAATAAATCCAGAACAATGTCTTCGCTGTTTAAATCGAGTAATTCCATAGCATGACCGACCATTAGTCGGTTTAGTTCGGGATTAATTTGGGTGAAATCCGTAGGTTTAAAGCGATAGATTAACGACTCGTCCGGTAGCTCATAGTGTAGGTAATCGGGTGCATCCGGCGGATAAAGCAGATGTACGGTTTGCGCATTACCCGGTTGCAGGTAGACATGAAAACCTGTTCGTGTACTAAAGTCCTGCAACAATCGTTGATCGCCATCCGTAAGCGGCGATAAATTTCTAAAAATTAACGCAATTAAGTCGTCCCCCGCTGCAACCTCGATTTGGGCAATACAATGGCGGTCGTTAAATTGTTCAATTAAATGGCGTAAATTTTCTATTTCGGAACTAACACTACTGTTTAAAACCGCACACTGACTGATTTCTGCAATGTAACGGGGGCTATTTTTTTCCCTGAAACCGACTAATGCTCGCTGTTTTTTTTCCACATAGCGAACACTCAACCGTGCTTTATAACGATAAGCCCAGCTCGGCCCAGCTAAAGCGGGTAAAACCACCTGAGGCTGAACATGACCAATTCGCTGAAGGCTATCGAGCAATAACTCTTGTTTAACATCAATTTGGGCGCTTTTGTCTAAATGCTGTAGGGAGCAACCGCCACACATCTGATAGTGTTCGCATACCGGTTCAGCTCGTTGAGGCGATGCGCTTATAACCGCCACAACCTTAGCTTCATCAAAATCACTTTTACGCCGAAGGTATTGAAAATCAATCAATTCACCAGGTAATGCCCCTTGAATAAAGGTGGTTTTACCGTCTACTCGTGCTATTCCCCGTCCATCGTGGCTGAACTTTTCAACTGTTACACGAACCGGGGCATTATTATAAACTTTAGCCATGCTTTCCTACCTGGTTAAAAAACCCAGCAATTATAGCATGAAATTATAACGCTCCCTATGGATTAGCCTGTTGTTAATCAACTTGTTTTAGAAGGTAATTGGGTTGATAAAAACAAAATAATGGCGAAATCCATGCTATGGAGCAAGTTTTTAATTATTCTCTTAGCTACTTAAAATGGGTAAAAGATACCCAGTTAAGTTATGCTTTCAAAAAGAAAAACACGCTTTACTTGGATGTTGATTTACCATCTTTAGAGGATATGCCTCATCAAATAGCTGAAATTGCATCAAGGCCAGCGATTTGGCTTAGTTGAGCGATAGGCCTATTTAAGGTCATATATGATTAACCGAATGCCATTGATTGTATTTGAAATGAGTTTATTTTTACTAATTCCTTAGCGTACGTTTTCGTGTGCGACACAAGGTCGCTTACTTGAGTTGTTCCCAAGGATGGAACTGCCCGTGCTACCGGGTAAACCTAGGGCCATGAATAAAGAGCTGGCCTGACAATGTAACAAAGCTTACTGGCGGGGCATTAATTGTAAGAAGCATGCCTTCCTGATAATCACAAATCGGGTAAGTGCTAGGTAGTTGGTATGGTGAACCTATGTGAATCTGTATACAGACCGTCAGTACTAAGGTGCGTAAGTGATTGATACGCATTATCCAAACGGAACTGACAGCAGGAAGGTGATGACGAAATGCACCTTCGTAGCCACTATTGCCGTCCGGTCAAAAGCAGGCACCTAACCCAACATCACTCAATAAGCAGAACGTGGTAACCCAGTATGGTTCCCTTTGGGTAGATTCACTGTGAAGTGAATGAATATCATGCTGATATAGGATGCTGGAAAAAGCGAAGGCTTGGTTGTAATGATCAAGATATAGGTTTAAACGTTACCTGACACGAAAGTGAGCCCACATCCAGCAGGTCTTTTATTGCAAGAGAGTTTGAATAATCAACAATATGAGGAAAAGCAAATGACAGCGACTTGTTTGACTGGTGCATCCTCGGCTAATGATCAATGGTCATCCATAAAGTGGAAGGAAATTGAATCACAAGTATGTCGACTTCAAATGCGTATTGCAAAAGCGATTCGTGATAAGCGATACGGCAAAGCCAAAGCGCTGCAATGGTTACTAACTCATTCACATTCAGCAAAGCTTCTGGTTATCAAGAAGGTAACTTCTAATGCTGGTAGCAGGACTTCCGGTGTGGACAAAGTCAGATGGACTACTGCAGAGCAAAAGCTAAACGCCGTTAATCAGTTAACTCGACAAGGATATACTGCACAGCCACTGCGTCGTATTTATATCCCTAAAAGTAATGGTAAGAAGCGTCCGCTAGGAATCCCCGTAATGAGAGATAGAGCTATGCAGGCATGTAGTAGCTCAGACTTAATCGGACAGTTTCCCGTTTTTCAAAGGCGTCTGTCAGTTTAGATTTGGGCTAAATTTTTCTCCGCCCAAATCGATTTACCATCAATTAACGTGTCCTGAGGAGTTCGTCCACAGCACATCTTTCCTTGATGAGTGCGCGCATTATTATAATAATGAATCCATTCGTCCAGATCTTTTTGTAGCTCTTCCAGCGAGGAGTACAATTTTTTCCTAAATGTTATCTGATAAAACTCATTTAAAATGGTTTTGTGAAATCGCTCGCAAATCCCATTTGTTTGAGGTGACATCGCTTTTGTCTTAGTATGGTCAATGTCATTAATCGCTAAATAGAGCTGATAATCATGTTGTTCGACTCGCCCACAATACTCTGTACCTCTATCCGTTAATATACGCAACATAGGTAGTTTATGCTCTTCGAAGAAAGGTAAAACCTTATCGTTAAGGATATCTGCTGCAGTAATCGGGGTTTTAGTTGTATAGAGCTTAGCGAAAGCCACTTTGCTGTAAGTATCAACGAATGTTTGTTGGTAAATGCGTCCAACGCCTTTCAGATTCCCTACGTAAAAGCTATCTTGTGAACCAAGGTAACCAGGGTGTGCCGTTTCTATTTCCCCACAGGCCTCATCATCATGTTTTTTCTTCTCAAGAGCTGCAACTTGAGCATCATTGAGAATAATCCCATCATGAGCAATTTTATCCTCAAGGGCTTTTAATCGCTTTTTAAAATTTTCCAGATTATTGCGTATCCAAATTGAGCGAACACCACTACCTGAAACGAATACACCTAACTTTCTTAGCTCATTACTTGTTCGATGCTGGCCATGGGCTGGTTGTTCAATCGTATAATTCAATACCGCTTGCTCAGTAACTTCATCAACACGATTCTTTATATTCGGTGCTCGGCGAGACTTGTTGATTAGGGCATCAATCCCTCCTTCCTCAACGAGCTCTTGATACCGATAGAATGTGTCGCGGGAGACGCCCATCACCTTGCAGGCTCTAGACACATTTCCTAATTCTTCCGCTAAATTTAATAATCCCGCTTTATGTTTAATAATTGGGTTGTTAGTATGTAACATAGAGAGTTTCCTTTTTGTTTTGATTTTAAGATTCAGAACCTTTATCAAAACGGGTAACTCTCTTTCAGTCAAGAGCTAATGTCAGATCAAGTTGCGACTAATACAATTTAGATGTGCGATTAGATGCTTGGCGCAACCGCTCATTGCATGAGATGAAATACCCTTTTCTAGTCGTTGATGCACTTGTAGTAAAAGTTCGTCGTGATGGCGCTATTCGCCCAACGGGTGTTCTAATCGTTTATGGCATTAATGCAGACGGGATACGTGAACCGCTGGATTTACTGGTGGCCAATAGCGAATCCGAGAGCAGTTGGAGCGAGATTTTTAAGCGGCTAAAGAGTCGCGGTTTGAATGGTCTTGAAATTGTAGTGTCTGATGATCACGCAGGTCTTGTAAACGCTGTGAAGCAACAGTTTCAAGGCGTGATATGGCAACGCTGCCAAACGCACTTTATGCGTAACATTTTAGGCCACAGCCCGCGCTATTTAAAACAAGACATCGCAAATGACGTCAAACTTATTTTTAAGGCGGAAAACAAAGCTGTGGCCAAACAACTGGCACGAGAGACCATTGCCAGATATGAAGAAAAAGCATCTAAGGCGATGGATTGTCTTGAAAATGGCTTGGAGGATGGTATAGCCGCGCTTCATTTACCTCAGCGTTATCGGCAACGATTACGGACGTCCAATTTAGCCGAGAGAATGAATGAAGAAATTCGGCGTAGAGAGCGTGTAATACGTATTTTTCCCAACGATGAAGCGGCAATGCGACTGATTGGGGCTTTGCTTGCTGAGAAATATGAAGAGTGGCAGGCTTCATCAAAATACTTTGATATGATGGAGTTTTGGCAATGGAAGATAGCGTGTCGCTACCTCGTTATAAATTCTGGGACATCCGAGTCCCCAGAATTCACTCGCCAACGCGACAAGTATGCCTGCGGCGTCCTGGCCGTCCTGGCCCTCCTTAATTATAATCCCCTTTACGGGGATCATAATTTGCGCTCCCCAATGACTGACGCCTTTTCATATGCCTTATATTTTGCCTGCGGCAAAACATCCGGCTCTAAGGCTACCAGGGACTACAGGCCTCGGTCTGCGACCTTCCTTGGTCTGCAGCGAATGAGCAGGAAGACGTGTCTATTCAGAACAAAGTAGTTTCAATTAACAGTTAATAATTTAACGGTGGGGGAATCGTGGATCTTTACAGCAACATTTGGACTTGACCAAAAAGTGTTCGTTCTAAGTTAAGCTTACCAATGATTTTGATAAGTTTTATAAAGTTTTGGTGGTAATTGAAGCAATATTTTTATCTAGGAAGTAAAAATATAATTCTGGACTGATATTTTTATCAAAACCATTTTCAACGATATAATATTGATTGTGTGCTGAACCAACTCCTTGTTCAGCAAGTGGGGCAAGAATACATAGATATTCTTTATTTTTAAAATCAATTTTGTACCATATTGCTCTTGGTGTAAATTCAACGCCCGGCTTAATCTCAGGGTTGATAGACCTATTATCAGCCAACTCAGGATCTATTTTTTTATCATTAATAATTAAATAAAATTTACCGCTGCAAGTTAGGCTTCCATAAGTATGACTATTAAATTTAAGCTCGTATTGATCTATACAATTAACTAATGACTTATCTGCAGCGCTAGCATCATCTAGCTCTAACATCGTTAATTTATCATCATATGGTTTTCCATCCATACAAGTTCTTAAAATTTGAAAGGGTGGTGCAGCAAATACTGGTTGTATTAATCTAAGTATTCCTAATATCAATATAAATTTCTTAACTACCTGCATTGTATTGCTCCTCTTGCTTTTAGATAATTTTCGTCCAATTTCCAAAATATGGTTTTGCCTTGAGCGGCAGTTGAGAGGTAAATGTTATCATAATGGCCACCTTTGCCTCCTTTCTTGCTAATATGTGGAGGTTCAGGTGCAGAAAAAATATTATGTGAAGGATCTGAATAACGAAATCCTTTTCTATACTTATAATGTTTCACACCACTGGTTTTTAAATCATAACCATCCCAAAAACAACCACCATTGGAATAATCTTCCCCATACTGTAAAGCATTTTCTGCAGCACTTTATGCTTTTTTAAAATGCCTTTCATCACCACACATTAGTTTTATAAAGCGTTCATTTCCATCATAGACAACATAAGAAAATCCACGATTTTTTTCACCAATTCATTCATGCTATTCAATCGTGCCGCATCACGCCGTCTAATTGATGCTGAAGCAATGCCAGCCATTGCTTCATACACATTAGACCAATGTGATTCACCATAAGTTATAGCAACCCCAGTTCGGAGTTTTATAGGTATTGAAAAAAGGAGCTGACGCTCTTAACATCCTGATTTTTCTCGTCTAAAAGGAATTTCCGGATGCTAAAAGAGAGTCAGCTGGTTTCTATTTTTTGCGAAATCGATGATTTTTGCAAGGAATTAGATAAAAATATGCCTCAACCACTATTAACAAGTCCTACAAAAGGTAAACGGGGTCCTGCTTGCTGCTTGTCAGTTAGCGAAATTATGACCATCCAAGTTCTATTCCAAATGGTTGGGTATCGAAATTTTAAACGTTTTATACTGGGTTTTTACAGGTCTATTGGAAACAGTATTTTCCTAAACTGCCTAGCTATCAGCGATTTATTGAGTTAATGAGTCGAGCGATTTTCCCGTTAACGTTGTTTTCTCAATGCAAGTGCGGGAGAAAAACGGGTATCTATTATATCGATGGAAGTTGTTTACCCGTTTGTCATTTAAAGCGCTCAAAACGCAATAAAGTGTTCAAGGAAATTGCAGCCTATGGCCGTACTTCTGTTGGTTGGTTTTTTGGTTTAAAAGTCCATGTGGTTATTAATCAGCTTGGGGAATTAATTGCCTTTAAGATAACCAGAGGTAATGTCAGCGACAGTGCTGTAGCTGGTTCTTTACTATCCGCTCTCAAGGGACTTGCTTTTGGTGACAAAGGGTATATCGGCAAAAAATTATTTGATGAGCTTTTCAAAAAAGGGTTGAAACTAATCACAAGAAAAAGAAAAAATATGAAGGAAAAATTGGTGTTGACCGGTTTTGAAAAGCAATTGTTAAATCAACGTAATTTAATCGAAACTGTCTTTGATTGTTTAAAACATAAATATCATGTTTGGCATACACGGCATCGTTCAATGTTAAATGCAATGACTAATTTAATGGCTGCTCTAGCCGCTTATACTATCGAACCTTTGAATTTGTCTGCTTTTAAATTGCTCGAAAAACAGCAACACGTGATTGCTCCTGCAATCTGAAACTCCGAACTGGAGTTTTACTTAATTAATTTAATTATTGAATAGAGTACTTCGCAATTGATTTGTAAACAATATGTAGTTTACAATAGTACTTTATACATTTTGGGTGTAATTACAGTGCCAGATAATTTTCATGAAGATACTGAAATATTTGCAGCAATAGTTGATCACAACGGATTCAGTCATGCGGCAAAATATATAGGCATATCACCGGCATTGGTTAGTCGTAGGGTTCGCGCACTAGAGAAAAAATTAGGTGTAACATTGTTAACACGTTCTACTAGAAAATTTGAATTAACTACTGAAGGCATACTTGTATACCAACACGCAAAAAAAATAATGTGCGATAAACAAACTACATTGCTCGCAATAGAGGCCGTATCATCAAGACCTGCGGGGTTATTAAAAATTAGTGCACCTATGAACTTCGGGAGGCTTTATGTTACTGATGCGTTATGTGAATTCATGAAAATATATCCAGAGATTGAAATTGACCTACGGTTATCAAATAAACACGTTGACATAATTAATGAAAAATTTGATTTAGTCATCCGTGGAGCCGGTTATTTTAATAATGAATCTCTAGCTGAAAATAATTTAATTGCAAAAAAATTATTAAGTTCACCAATTATTTTATGCGCTAGCCCCGATTTTATTCGTCGAAACCCAGTAATTCACACTACAAAGGATATCCAAGGTCTGTTAGGTATTGATTTTAATCCTACGGAATTTGGGACGCCAGCGGCCGACATATTGTGGAAGATGCAAGACCAAACTATAGAATTAAAACTTAAAAAACAGTTTTCTTGTAATGATATAGACACCACCATTAAAATGGCCTGTCAAGGAAATGGCATTGCCAAAATTGCCAAGATTAATGTTGAAAATGAAATCAAAATTAAAAAACTAATCCGAATACTACCTACTATAAATTTGGGTGGGTACAATTTATTCGCGGTGTTCCCGCAACGCACTTTGCCGCAAAGAACAAGAGTGCTCTTGGATTTTTTTGCACAACAATGGGAGTAGGGTAGTCGTGGACCTCAAAAAAGAGACAGTAGTGTAAGATATAACTATTGTATGAGGGTACTCAAATGTCTAAAAAATCATTCCGCTCAAAACTCAAAGAAAAAGGTGCTATTGAGGCATTGAAAGGTCATAAAACGACCAATGAATTGGCGTCTGAGTTTGAGGTGCATCCCGCAAATTAACAGCTGAAAAAAGCAGTTACTGGAAGGGCGTAAGAATTTATTCAGTGGTAAAAATAAAAAGGATATGAAATCCTTGTCACTGGAACGCGAAGGACTTTACACGCAAATAGGCCAATTGGCCGTTGAACGGAATTGGCTTAAAAAAAGACTGGCCGTCTAAGTTACGTGTGAAGAAGAAAAAAGCGATGATAGAGCCAATTCATACCAGTATAAGCGTTGCCCGCCGATGCGAATTGATTCATTTGCCTCGCGCCAGTTATTATCGTTCGGCAAATGATGGACCTGTTGTTTTTTATCCTATAGAAAAATTTCGGGCTAATTTCAAACCAAAATAAAAAGAATTACTGGCGAGTTTTCAACGTTGGCCGAAGTTGTTGATGAGGCATTTAGACACGATCATTTAATTTTTAATTAACTGTATACGGCTAGAAAATTTGATAATCGAGTATACAAAGAAAGCATCTGTTGTAAACTAAACGTCATTAATTAGATCTAATTTCTCTCTTGAAGCCAAATTAGTAGACATAAAATTATTTGCTTATTATGATGCCGCACTTTAATAGTTTTTAATTTTAACAAGAGATCTTTGATGAGAGAAATGTACGAGCGATTAGGAATTCAAAGTAATGCAAGTCCGGAAATGGTGAAAAAAGCGTACAAGGATCTTGCTCGTAAGAATCATCCCGATAAACCCGGAGGCTCTCTTGAAAACATGCAAAAACTTAACGAAGCTTATCGGCTGCTAAATAATCCTGAAGAGCTGAAAAAATATTTTGCTGAGCATGCTGATGAAGACTCCAGCGTCTCAAGTATTTTTCTTAATTCAAGCGGTGAAAGACCTTCAGAAGCTTACCGTCGAAGCATGAAGTCACTGACTAAATTTTATTTATCACAGCCTACGAAAGTTTTGAAAAAACTCAACCCCGAAGATGCATTTATCAACCTAAATAATCCTTCGAAGAGGTTGATGGCTGAGGAATATTACATAAATTTGTATCGTGTAAAAGATTCTGGCGTACCTTATAGCGATCTATTCGAATATCTAAATTACATGTCAAATTGGTCCATTGATTCGGTTAGCCTACCAGCAAAATTTTTCCAAGAGCCGCTTACCTTAAAAAAAGGACTAATTATATTAGAGGATTTTTTAGCAGGTAACTACTATGGAAAAAAACTAGAGCTCATACAATCCTACTTACTTTCTCGGCTTAATGTGCTGGAAGAAACCACCTACGACGCAGTTGTATTTAAAGCTCTGATTACTATTATTTCAAGCACAAGTTTCGTCGATAATCATAAAGAAATTCTCGAGGCTGTTGAACAAATATACAAATACATTTACCAAACACGTTCTATGGAAAAACCGGAGTTTTTAGCACTAATTCAAAATAAATATTTTAGATATTTGATTGCCAGTGCATTAAAACAAAATTGGCAAGACCCCTTTTTTTCTGGACCTAAAGAGGTATTGCTAAGTATAAAAAGTGATTTTGCCTATTTAGCTCGTATTGCCTCGATGTATCAAGCACATTCTTCCATTGAAAAAAAAATACAAAGCTTGTTTTCTAAAAATCCAACGGCTGAAGAAAGTTATGAGTGCGGCTATGTTGCCTTAGATATGATGGCATGTGTTGATACATCAGTATCAACAGCTAATTACGCATTAATTGCAGCACTTTGTTTTCATTATGCAGCCTCAATTGAACGTGAACCTTCCAAAACAATGGCGGCAGAGTATATCGCTCTTATTCTTTATCAAGCGGCATTAAAGTGCGGTTTTCGTGCAAATGTAATGCTTGGGCTTTATATGGCTAACCAGATTATCAAATGCTTAGGCACTCTCTGTTATGAACAATCAACTTTGGATTTTGAGAATTTAGTAACGCACATACTAAACCCAGGTGATATGATTACTCAGGTTCTGTAATTCAAAGCATGCAGGGAGCGATGATTAAAGCACTCGATGCAATTGATATAGCACCGTTTTACAGTCAGGCAAAGTCCAGTATTGATTTGGAGATTATTACAATATTTCAACATGGAATGCTTTGTGCCTCAGTCAATAATCTTTTGGCCCGTGAAGTAATTACTGATTTTAAATACTCAAAGGTTGCTTACCATGCTTATGAACTAGCGTTAAACGGTTGGTATGAAAAAAAAGGGAAAGTTAATCGTGCAGAAAAAACGTCCGATTTAAAGATAAAAGCTATGGAGGGATTACTATCGGACGCCAGCAGTAGTTTATTCGATATATCAACGCTAGTAGCTCCTGGTTTTTCTCACATGAAGCGTAATTGGCAAGGGTTTTTAGCACCGATTAATCAATTACATTTTCCAGAAACAGAGAGTATTCAGCGTTTTAGTTCTTTTAAAGGATTCACATTTGATCGCAAGAACAAAACAATAGAGTTTATTACAGAAAATGTTGAAGTACTTGATCCGACAACCGGTGAAACGGTGCCGAACATACTTTTTACCTCATACGATATTGCTCAGATGATCCAAAAAGGGATAACAGGGGTTCAATTTAGTTTAGATGCGCCAGAATACGGAATACTCAATCCACTGCAAAAAGTTGTCGTACGTCCAGAAAATGTAAGAAATACCGGTTACTATCAAACGCTTTTTATGGCCGACTACCTGTTAAAAATGTTTACAACAGGAGTTGAGGTTTCGGGTCTGCCACCCTACATAACGAAAACAAACAACGATCTCATCGAGCGTTTACTTCCAGAGCTTAAAGATATTCTAAACTTACTTCGAACTGCGAAAAAAAGAGGCGAGCAAGCGCATCGGTTCTGGATAACCACTAAAGAGGAAGGAAGTATAGAGCACCTGAAATCAACAAATGAGGATGGAGTGCTTACCGTCCTACTGGGGGATGTTGAACTTGAACTTAAAAAACACTTACTTAAACTTCAATTTAATGCTGAGGGCATTCCGGAGCTTTCCGATGCAACCCTTGACCAGGATGATGACTCTCCAGAGGCAAGGTTTGCAAAACTATTCACCGAAAATTACGATAAGATAGGTGCCTATTTTCCCGAATTTTTACGCTTAAAAGAGCTTTTAAAAATTGCTGCTGCAATCACCCAGCTAAAGGAAATTCGTTTAAAAAATAATTATAAAATACATAAAATTGAAACAATTCTTGCGGATGAGCCTCACTGGGAAAGCCTTTTAAAACTAACTTTGGAAAATATCAGCAAGCAGTTGCTGACGATTTATCAAGGGCAACACTCATTAGTCAAAGAATTACGGCCTGCTAGTGATACCGATTGGTGGGTACAAAAACAAAAAGTTTTTTTTGAAACTCACAGAAAAAATCTGCAGGATGCTGCGCGCAGACATCCTCAATTTAGTTATCAGATTAATGATTCTGAGGTCACACGTGTTTATAACGCCCATTACGGCCGTGTTTATAATGATTTTTTTAATCAGCTGTTTGAAAGTAACAAAGCAAGAATTATTACAGAACACGGGCAAGAATCATGGAATTATAATGAGTCAAGCATTCGACAACAAGTTACCACGGCAGTTCAAGCGAGCATGCCTACCCTCATCAATAACCAGAAAATTTTAAATGAATTAAATCAACTGGGTGCTAAAACCCGTGCTGAAATTAAAAACCAGTATAATACTCAGCTATCTAATTTAAGAAAAAGTCTAGGAGAAAGTACTTTTTCACAATGCCTTGATCAATTTTTAAATGGAAACCCTATAAAACTAGCAGAAGCGCTGGCTAATGATGAAAAATCTCAACTGGTAGATCTTTATGAAAAAATTTCTACAAATTTCTACAATTCATTTTTGGAGGCTAGGTCGCAAATTGGGGAAGTAGCCTATAAACACTGCATTGAACAATTAATGCAAGGGAATGTTTCTAGCCTGGCAAACCCCTTGGCTCAAAACCAGATAGCTTCCTCAAAAGAGTTTTTTAGAGCAAAAATACAAAAAAAACAAGAAGTTGAAAATATGTTTTTATCTCTTGGCTTGAACTCAGATATAGTTGCCGACGAAGACCTTGAAGAACAATCACACGACTATTTTGTGCCGGCAGCTTATCACTGTCATACAAACGGGAATTCAAGCTACCGTGTTTATGGTGGAGTTCGTGCGGTAATCGTCCCTAAAAATAATTGATGCCAAAAGTAGAATTTTCTCGTACCCTTTACGCAGGAGATTCTGCATGAAAAAATCAAAATTTAGTGACAGTCAAATTATGTCGATCATCAAGCAAAGTGAAGCAGGCGTACCTGTTCCAGAACTTTGTCGTGAACATGGCATGAGTTCAGCAACGTTTTATAAATGGCGTGCAAAATATGGTGGCCTGGACTTGCCGATGATGACCCGACTAAAAGAGCTCGAGTCTGAAAATGCCCGTTTGAAGAAGATGTACGCTGAAGAGCGCCTAAAATCTGAGATTCTTCGCGAGGTGCTTGAAAAAAAGTAGTTAAGCCATCCAGTCGAAAGCAGCTTGCACAGAAAGCCGTGCAGGAAAAATTTATCTCCGTACGGATGGCCTGTTGTTTATTTAGCATTAGTGAAACTTGCTATCGTTACCAATTGAAGCTGAATGATGAAAATGCTCATATTGCAGACTGGTTGTTGCGTTTGACTAAAAATAATCGCAATTGGGGTTTTGGCCTTTGTTTTTTATATTTGCGTAACGTTAAAGGTTACAAATGGAACCATAAGCGTGTTTATCGTATTTATAGAGAGCTCGAGCTGAATTTAAGAATCAAACCCAAAAAGCGGTTAATTAGGGAAAAGCCAGAGGCGCTAACGGTTCCTCAAGCAATAAACGAATGCTGGTCAATGGATTTTATGCATGATCAGTTACAAAACGGGCGTAGTTATCGTTTATTTAACGTGATTGATGACTTCAATCGAGAAGGCCTTACCATTGAAGCTGACTTCTCTTTGCCTGCTGAGCGTGTGATTAGGGCGCTTGATCAGGTTATTGAGTGGCGTGGTAAGCCTTTTCAGATACGTTGTGATAATGGACCTGAATATATCAGTCACTTGCTTACACAATGGGCTGAAAAACACAAAATAACGCTATTGTTTATTCAGCCAGGCAACCCACAACAAAATGCCTATGTTGAGCGTTATAACAGAACCGTACGATATGATTGGTTAAACCAGTATTTATTTAGTACGATCGAGGAAGTTCAGAATATGGCCACAAAATGGTTGTGGTCTTATAACAACGAACGGCCTAACATGGCAATTGGAGGTATACCGCCCAGACAAAAACTGAAATTAGTAGCTTAGTTTCTACTTTTAGCGTCAGTTAAAAATGGGGGGATTACCCTATCGCGTGGGATTGTGTGATTATTAATAGTTGTTACTAATTTTGATTGATAAGCAGAAGAAATACCTATCCATTGTTGTAATTGCAATAAACGATTGTGCCATTCAGTGAACATTGCCATAATTTGTACGTTGGTTATACGGATTGGTTGTTCATTACCTAACCATTCCATAAAATAATAGAAAAACTGATGATATAAAATTTCAGTTGCATCTTTACCTGTTTTAAAGGTCTGAGCTAATTCTTTTTTAGTCTGAGCAATGGTTTCATCTTTATTGGGTTCCGAATAAAGTATTTGGAGCTTTTGTAAAAAAAGAAGCGCTTGTTCTCTGTCAGGATGTACATTAGAACGTATCACGTCGAAATGGGTAATCGTTGAACGGGCAAGGATACTGGATTTTAGTACCTGCTTTAGTTTTTTTTTTCTTCATCAGACAAAGTTCTTTGTTGTGACAACAATGAATTAATCACATTTCGGACAGCAGATATTTGTTCATCGTCTGTTTTGAAACGCTTTTTAGGTAGAAATATAGGGCTTAACTTTTTGGTTAACTTTAATTGCATTTCAAGATTAGTTAATAGCCAATTTAGATGATGAAAATAGAGATTTTGGTCTTCGGGAAATTTTTGGGTTAATTTTTCGTTATGTTTAAAAATACTGGCAATGATAAGTTTGCAGATAAAAGCCGGATAGGTTGCAGTTGCTTCAAAAAATTCTTTTTTAAATTGTTTTGTAGTAGGGTTAATACAGCTTGCCAAATATTCATCAACCGGACTATTTGAAGCTATTGCAAAAGTTAATCCTGGGTCCATCATCCATTGGGGATGTTGAGTCATCAACGATTGATAATATTTATAAAACATTAACTTTTTGCCATTGCCACTATGGGTGATAAGGTCGTTAATGGTGATGCTCGTATTAGCAGTCACTGTTTTAACATGTTTATATTGAATGGCAGTAACTTTACCTTGACTAGTTATAATAACTAAATCATCAAAATCTCCAAAGGTAGTATCCTCTGTAACGATATAAAAATCACATCCGGGTCGATGGTAAGCTCTAACGAAGGCCTGAAACATGGATTTTGTAATCTGATTAATTGTACCATGCAGAGTCTCTGGGACGGTTAATCTTTTCTGATGGTCAAATCGTGGTAGCATGAATTTCCTTTTTTTAAGTGGTTATGTATACCAAAGTTAGTTCTAATTTATTCCAAAAAACCATTTTTTAAAAAGTTTATAAGAAATGTAGATAAAATTCTTTGGCTTGTTTAATGCGGAATTGCAATGGAGCTTCCTAGAATATAGAAATAAAGTGATTGCGATGTGTCAATGGATAACTTATTTGGTAGTGTATCGTTCTTTCTATAAATTCATTTAGGTCTTGTAAAAAATGGCTTGCGAAACAGATAGTAGCAAAGTTGGTGGGATTATTGAACAATTATGTGACGCAGGGCAAGATCGTCTAAATCATGGCTGACGCCCTAATTCAGACGATTTTTTTATTCTAAGGATCGACAAACCCGTATAGAAATGATCAAATGCTTCCTTTTTTCTAGGGAACATCATGCAATCAGACGTGCTATCACACTTCCAAACACTCGAAGATCCCAGAGTTGACAGTACTAAACGCTACCCATTGATTGAAATTATTTTTTTGATTATCAGTGCAACAATATCTGGCTGTGAAGGCTGGAAATCAATTAGAGATTTTGGATTGCTTAAGCTCGATTGGTTGAGAAAATTTCTACCCTATGAAAATGGGATTCCAGTTGATGACACCATCGCACGCGTAATGAGAAAACTAGACACTAAACAGTTTGCCAATTGCTTTACACGCTGGATTCAAGCAGTAACAAAAGCAACAGATGGTGACGTTATAGCTGCAGTTTTAACACAGCTGATCAGACGTCAGCTATTCATATGGTTAGTGCTTGGAGTACTGCTAATGGCGTTGTATTAGGGCAAGAAAAAACGGCTGAAAAAAGCAATGAGATCACGGCCATTCCTGAATTGCTAAATAGCTTGGCTATTAAAGGATGCATCATCACCATTGATGCGATGGGATGCCAAAAAGATATATCTGAGAAAATTGTAAAGCAAAAAAGTGATTATTTACTTGCACTCAAAGGTAATCAGGGCAATTTTCATGACGAAGTAGCTTCATTTTTAACCGTGGCAAAAGAGGCTGATTTTAAGAATCTGGAGCACGATTTTCATGAGGAAATTGATGCCGGTCATGGCCGGGTCGAAACACGCCGTGCTTACGCCATTGATTTTAAAAAATATAAAAAACACATGCCTGAGGGTGGAAAGTGGAAAAAATTAACCAGCATAGTGATGGTTGAAACAATTAGAGAAGGACGTAATTTTAGGACAATGGATACTCGTTTTTATATCAGTTCATGTGTCCCATTAGCCGCGCCACTTTTAGGTGCCAGTCGTAAACATTGGGCTGTGGAAAATTCGTTGCACTGGACGCTAGACGTTACATTCCGAGAGGATGAATCTAGAGTTCGAAAAGAAGCTTCGCCAGAAAATTATACCATTTTCCGGCATATCGCACTCAATATCATTCGTCGTGATACGTTTATTGATGCGAGTGTAAAACGCAAGAGACATATGGCCGCGCTTAACGATGATGTACGTACAACCCTCATAAAAGGTTTAAATTAAGATGCGGTTGCCCTGTTATGTGACGAAGACTTTGACGGAATCACAGGTGCCGTGATTACCTTATTGAATGAAGCAATGAAATTGGGTAGGACTCGTCACCTTCAAGCGTCTCATTATGAATGGAGTGAAGATCGCCAAGGTTACGCTAACGGTTACAAGCCGAAAACGGTCAATTCAAAGTTGGGTAAATTGACGCTATCAGTTCCCCAGGTCAGAGAAAGTGAGCAGGAATTTTATCCAAATTGTCTCGAGAAAGGTTTGCGTTCAGAGCGGGCTTTAAAAGCGGCTTTGGCTGAAATGTATATTCAAGGCGTATCTACCCGTAAAGTAAAAGCCATTACTGAGGCTCTGTGTAGTTATGAGGTCAGTAGCAGTTAGGTCAGTCGCATAACCAAAGAGCTTGATGGTGAGTTTGAGCAATGGTGGACTCGCCCATTGGGATAGATGGTAATGCTTAATAATTACTTAATTCTAAAATGCAATAATAGGGCAGTTTCATTTTTTGAGCCGCACTATGACGCAATCCAAATCCCTACTGTTTCCTTTATTTGCCCAATCCGATGCACCAACCCAGTTGGTATTAGCCGCCACAATTATTCAGTTTTTACAAAGCAACCCTTCGGGTTCTGAAATTTCTCTACCCCTTATTTACAACGCTACAACCACCTTATTTGGTGCTGTAAATGAATACCGTAAGCGTCACGGACTGTATTTGACCACCGTTTTGCACGACTTCCTTAAGGGCAGTAACGCCTTTCATTTTGACCTGATCACTGAGTCACAAAAAGTGGACACACTTGTCGATAATTGCAAATCTTTTGAAAGCGCGGATAGCCTTATCTTTGCGCATGCAAACGAAGATTTAATAGATGAAATAAGTAAATATTTACCTACCGAACTGCAGCAAAATGTTGCTATTTACGAACAAGACCCATCGTTTATAAAAACCGCTATTTGCAAAGAGCAATTCATTCACGACCTATGGAAAATTCCTCTTTCAAAGGATAACGCTTGTATTGTTCAGGTGGATAATCAGGTTGTTGCTTTATTTTATGGTCATGGTAGGTATTACAGCTACAATTGTGAATCGAGCCTTTTGCATTCAAGCGAGCAGCGCTTGGAGCTGCTTGAAACCCTTAGTGATACGCTTGTTACCGACTCTTTTATTATTGAATTGGAAAACAATCAAGAAGCATCAAAAATAGTTGCTTACGCATTCGACCCCCAGTTGGTGGAGCTTCTGAATGAAGACAAATACATACAAGAACTTAAAGCCGAATGGGTAAATCGTTTTTCCGCACGCAGCGTTGTACATTTTAATTCAGAAAGCTTAGCGGGGTTTTTAAATGTAACACGCAAATATCAACTTATGTTTTTAAGCGAACCTTTGTATAATAATCATACAATGATTATGCTGGCGGCAGCGGGTAACACCAAACTTTTAAATTATTTATTAAATCTTGTATTCGTAACCGTAGATGAGACCGCGTTGTCCATTCTTTCCCTTCAAGATACGAACGGAAATACTTTTTTACATTTAATTCCCCACAGCGAATTTTCAAGTCTTCAAATAAACGTACCGCGTAATATTGTTATTGGTTTACTGAATATACCCAATCGCGAACAAAAAAATGTTTTTGAACAGGTTTTAAGCGACTCGCTTACAGGTACAAAGCGGTTGATAGAATGGGTTAACTCCTTAGAATATGCGGATGGCCAAAAAGCGCCTGTTGTCTTAACGGATACGGCAGGTTTTATAGAAAAATATCAGCGCAACAATAGGGGGGATAACGAACTTTTGGATGGACTGGAAATACTCCGTTATTTTTCATTAGAGAATCAAAAAATTATTTTAACAAACTTATTGATTAAACTTGTTTCGTCTCATCAACGTGAAAAGTATGCTTTAATTATCAACAAAATTAAAACGTATGACGAAGGGCAGCAATTTGATATTTTGAATCATACCCCAACCGTGTGCTCCCCCTTTATGTATGCGGCGGTTAAAGATAATGGTGCTTTACGTTATCTCGTAAACCTAATGACTAATTGGTGCCACGACGCGCAATATAAAACGATTGTCCAACACGACAAAGCGGGTAAAAAACTACTAGAACAATCATACCAACACAATCCTATTGGTTTTTTTCAAATTTTACTACTCGTTTCTCACTGGAATGATGAGAGTATTAAGGCCCGGTTTAAGGCCTCTTTCTTTCCCTCAATAGATTCTTTTATTGGGACGCTAGTAACAATAGATCCTTCTTCAATTGAGAAAACTGCGCTAGAGCAGTCTTTTAGAATTCTAGTGCTTGTGTCTGAAAAAACCGCACGGACATCGTTGAACCTGTCTTTCTTTCAACAAAGTTCTAAAGAATCAGCACAATTTTTAAAACTGATTGAATGCTATCAACAAGAGCGGATTTTAGATTTAAATGCCGATATTTACCGAGAATTTCCCTTGAAAGAATTTTATGAGTGGTCGGTTAAAGAATATTATCGTGGGATTAATATTATAATAACGACGGTTCACGACCAGCCGATGGAGTGCGCTCCTGAGCATTCAGACTACCTTATTCCTGAACAACAGACGCGCGCGCGATATTACGTGCGAGGTAAGGTGTTTTCCGTTAAATACGCTTCCTCCCCAACAATACGAAGCTCCGTCTGTAGACCGGCCGTCGGATTCGCCGTATTTTTAAACACCATCAACGCTCAAATAAGAGGTACGCACCGATGGTGCGTTTTCCCTGGAACACAATACATTCTTTTGGTGATTTACGATTGATACCGCTCAGTGCGTCGGCCTACAGCGGCAGCGTCCAAGGATGGTACTACGCGCACGTTACGAGTTTCGCTGTTTGTAATCCTTCATTGCCAACAAAACAGGAGCGACCAAAAAAACTAACTGCGGCAGGCGTTTTTAACATATTTTTTAATCGCTGATGGTTTTCATTTAAACTAGACTTCCACTCAACTTGTTTGATGGGGGTTAATCCGTTTCGAATAAAAGGAATCCTTTTCGGATCTTCAATTCCATTTTCCTCACAAAATCTAACAATGTTGGTTCGGGTTTTCGAGTATTTTGAATCATAAGCCCAAAATCGTTGCCACAATTTTACAACATAAAAGTACCATTTTTCTTTAAAAGCCTCTAAGTTTTGCTCGGTATACGCTTCCAACGCAATTTTATTAATGAGCTGTGGATTTGCTGTATGGGGGACCAGTAATCCACAGCACTTTCGTACCATGTTATACATCTTATGTTGACCCAAATAGTGAATAAGTTCTAAACGGCTGTCGTAATTATCCATATGGGTGATTGTTAAATATCGTGAAAGATTAGCAAAGACATGCTTGTCTAATAAACGGGGGTTGCTGTCGTAAAAATGAAGCACATTATTGAACAGCAGATGACTGACATCACTGTGCGGGTGTTTCACTAAAAATTGGCTTAGTTCTCGACGTGGCTCGCGGTGTTCATCGGCTTTAAGCAAAACCAGGTAGCTGTTGATGAGTTCTTGTAAGTGTATAGGATTGCCGGAGTAATTTTGAATAAACGCCAGAAATACCGAAAATTTTTTATCTTTTTGATAAACGCTTTTTTTAATTTTAGTCCAATCAACATACCCATCATTTTGCGACAGCAGCTCGAGGACTTTTTTATCCTTATCATCGAATATTTTAAGCGGTTTGTTTTTATCTAACAAAGCGGCCGGAAGCCATGCAAATAAGAATGCCTTATTAATTCGCAAGGTTTCATAAAGCCCATAGAAAAGATCAATATTTCCTGCATTAGCGTTACGAAAAATCAGCTTGGTAAGAATTTTTTTGCCTAAATTAAGTGATAAATCATAATTTATTTTTTGTAAAAAATGTCTTTTAATAAATAAAGTTAGGTCCGCAAGTTCGCCAGTTTTCCAAACAAAGCGTGAGCGGAATCGTATTTCTTGATTAACAAAAAAATTATTAAAAGCAAAATGCAAGAGCACTAAAAGCACTCGATACTGGTAGTTATTTGTAAGCGGCTTGCTATTAATCTGTCGGATACATGCAATGATATTCGCTTTGTAAAAAAAACGACTTAGGTTTTTTGCCTTATCAGGGTCAATTTCGCATACATCGTTCACCTCATGGGCTAACAAATAATTATTCCAGATTATCTGGCAGCATGCGTTGGATAATAAGAATTCATTAAGAATGGTATTAAAGTGGTCTTCCGCGACTTCTTTTGTTTTAAATACCTTATCCCTTATTAGAAATAAAGCATCGGTCAACCGATCGTTAGGCGATGAAAATTGTGAAAAAAACACCATTATTTTTACTTTTAACTCTTCGGTAACTTTCAACAATAGTAATTCCGCTAAAAAAACAGCCCGATTGTGGTGTTTGAAAATTCTCTTTAAATAAGCGTTGTCGTGCGGCGAAAATAAAAATTGTTGCGTCTCATGGTTTTGTACGGCATTAATAAAAAAGGTTAGCGCAATCTTATTATTGGTGAGGGCAGCTAGAATTTCGTAAACAGACTTCGAATCGTGATGGTTAATGATAAAGGCACCGTTTTGTTCGTTGAGACGGTCACTGTGACGGATAAAATAACCAGTTATCAAAGTTTTAACCCAGCGTAATTTTTGCGCATCGCACGCGTTGTACAAAACGCCCAAACTGTTTTCCTGCACTACATTAGCCACTAATAAAAACAGCTCTTGATGCGCAGCCTCAAGCTCGTGCTGCGGTATTTTAGCCAAAAGCAGCGCTGCCGTTTCATTTTGAAAAATTGAGTTTGGCTTAAAAATATTGGATGCGTCGGTAGAGCCTATAACCGCGCGTTGCTTGTTGTAAAACACGTGATTCCATTCCTGCTGGAAATCGTTAGAATGAACACCATCGATCCAGACTACGCAGTTATTTTCAGTAATAAAAGCTATCTGTTTTCCCGTTTCATCGTACAGTTTTTTAGGTTTTATGGCGTGAAGCTCTTGTTGGATAAAATTAAACTGAGGAAGATACCGGTTCATCCACTGATAAAGCTTGTTATTAGCAAGTACTAAATCGCCGGTGTTTTGGAAAAGTGGTGAAGCGCGAAGCTTTTGGCAACTACTAGAAAAAAAATTACCATCACTAACCGGTAAATGTTCAAAAAAATGCCTGTGCAACACGTGCAATGCTTGCGTTGCAATTTTTCTATTACTGTCGTTATTGTCCAATATCAATTGTGAGCAATTATCTTGTAGGGCGATAAATATTGCTCTCATACAGTCGCCTACTTTAAATTGATGCAAGCGGTGCTTGTTTGGGCGAAGCAGTTTTTGGCTATAATGCTCCAGCTCATCTTGCTTCAAAGTCAAAGAAATCAACCGATAACGCTCGGAAAGAGCGTTAATTATTTCTGATGAAACCTCACTAATAAACAAAGGGGAAATCAGTAGTCGTTGAATCCAAACACCGTCGTAGGTGCACTCCATTAAATTAGCCTCGTCCTTGCTTGCTAATATTTGTATCGCCAACTCGGTTAACTGAGTGGACTGCAACAGCGTAAAATCCTGTTTCCCGAGCATTTTTCGGATTAAAACAACAATAGCGGCGCTGCTTTCACGACGGTTTTGGCATATAAATGTTAGCAACTGCTTGCTGGTAAGGTGGTTTTCAAAATTATCGCAACCTAATCCGAATAAACACAGTTGAACTATTTTTTGTATAACATCCAAAGGCACGTATTCGATAATTTGAAAACTTATATCCTCTGATTGGTTTTGGAACAGTATATTAAGTATTTTTAAATATTTAAACGGTAAAGCCCTATCATCGCACTCGAGTATTGGGTAAAACACCGCTAAAAACTCAATCAGGGCCTCTTCATTAAAGAAACGGTGGTTGTTGACGATAAAATTTTCTATGCGCTCAAAAGATTCGAGCGATGGCCTTTGTCCATAGCCCGCAATTAATATTAGTTTAATGGAAAAAATACGCTGAAAGTGTAATAAAATTGAATCAATACTGGTGGTAAAATTGTTTAGAAATTCGTCTTTTTCCACGCTGTTGGCACTATAAACCGCATCCTTTTCTAGGAGTGGGGTCAGAAAGTTATGAAAAGTAAAATTGTTGATACTCGTACAAAAGGATAAAAATTGCATCAATATTTGAGCGTTGTATTTTTGAAAGCACGCACCAATGGAGATTAGGTCGCACCGTTGGGTAACAATAAGCAATTGCAAATTAGAAAGTAGGGGGTATAAATTTTCAATCCATAGAACATGAAGATTCAAAGACTCAATATCATCAATGCTCGGTTCGGTATCACGGTTTTTCATATACAATCGAATGCTTTGGTACACTGTTTTATTATTGTTTGCTGAAATAGCCTGTAGCCACCAAGAATAGGCTATTGCTAATGGAGCGTGTTTGTTGTCCGCCAACCCGCTCATAACCGCAACGGACACCTCGTCGATGGCTATACGAAGCGTACTATTGGGCGTGTGAACCGAACGAATATTCTCAAGTAAATGACTACTCGAATTGTTTAACTCATCAACGTCATAAATTGAGAATATTTCTGCCCACGATTGGTAGTTGTCTCGGGTGATTAATTGCTCCGTGAAAGTATGCAGTAGACTGCGTAAATAACTTTGAGGCAGTACATTTTGCTGACGATTGAAATGAAGACAAATGCTTTCGATGCGCTGTTTAAAGAACGAATTTGGGGCGCATTTATTGTAATAGTTTTCTAAAAAACTCTTAATTACCGGATGTTGCGCCAGGTTAAGCATCAAATACAACGCTTCGTTGCGCAAACAAATCTCCGAATCATTAAATAAGTCTAATTCTTGTTCAAGTCTTAAAAACACGTCGTCCACCGTAGTAAAACCGGTCTCTAAACCAATTTTTTCTAAATATAAAATAAGTAAGGCACCATTTTTACGCTTATTGGTTATTGCTTTGAAATTTTCTTTCTTCAAATATTGGGATAAAAATAGAATTGTTTCTTCAGGTATAAAACAGAGATCGTTGGTTAAAAAATGGAGCGTTGCTAATTCTCTAAATAAATTAGCGTCGTTAAAGTTGAATAAAAAGTCGATGTAAAAAAAATGATTTTGGCGAGAAAGGGAAGATATAAATCCTGTTTGTTGATATCCGTAAAGCATTAAATCGCGAAGCGTTTTTTTGGTGTGCTCATTACGGGAAAGAGGGCTTAGAATGATGCTGAAATTATCAGGCGTTAAACTGAAAATAAATAGTAAAACAGCTAGTTTGTGCGTTTCGCTACTCTTTTCTATCGGGAAGTTATTAAGATTTTCAATAATTTTAATCAGCCAGTTGCGCGCGCATTCTTGAAGAACGGGTGTTGAAAATCTATTGATAAATAGAGCAATATCCACAAAGTAGAGTAAGGACGCAGCGCGTTTATTATTCAAGTGGCCAGTAATATTGTTTAACCATCTTTTTTCGGAATAGGTTTTTGAAAGTATTTTTTGGGCAACCCCAAACGTTCTGTCAACAGGGGGTAGGGAGCTTAACATCTGCTCTATCATAATTTCAGCGTTGTTTGATGCGGAAATAAACTCATTCATTGCGTGCCAGGCTTCGACATTGTTATGGGTGATTACGTAGTCAATCGGTGTTTTTTGGTGCTGATCTTTAGCAAAAATACACGCGTTGTGATCCAACAAAAGGCGGACTAAATCCTCCTTATTGGATTGCGCCGCGTAGTGTAATAAGGTTTTGTTAAACTCCCATTTTATGTCCACAATCGCGGGATGTTGACAAACATAGGTTTGCAATGTTTTATAGTTGTAATTGCTGTCTGTAATTATCAGGTGGTAAATATAGAAGGCATCTAAAATAGTTTGAAAAACAGGATTGTTTTGTGCGTATTCACGAATAGCGGTGAGATCTAAAGCGTTTGTTTCATCAATGCTTACACTCAATATTTTTATAAAGGCGCGATAATTATTACCGTCTATTAGCTGTTTAATAAGCAAGAATATAGAAAACTTTTTATGAACCCCCTCTAATGCAAATAACTTTTTACCAAGCTTATCTATCACGACCAGCACAATACTAGGATCGTCGGTTCTTTGAAAAACGAGCTCAATTGGACTCAAAATCTGATTGTCAAAATTTTTCTTCAGTAATACAGCTAAACAATCCTTCTCTTCTAATTTTAATAAAAGATCTAAGAAGTGGGTAATTATTGTCTTATTTTTATAAGTAAATACAGTTGAGGTGATCGTAGGGTTAAACGCGCTTGCTTTGCTGGGTAGAAACAAAGCAAAAAAACTCGTTGCGGGCTCTATAAATAAAGATAGAATACATTCTTGGTCAAACGTTTGTAGATGTTGAAGTGCGCGTACCAATACACAGGAGGGTGCGTTTTCCACAAGAGTAACGTCCACGTATTCATTGAAGTTATCCGTATAACCCATTTGCGAAGCCGTTATATAGCTCAAAAAACTAGGCGAATCTAGGGCGCAAAGCGCGTCCATCACCTCTACACAAACAGAGATAGGCGCAAACGCAAATACGCGATTCAGCAACAATTTGTACGTCGGTTGACCCTGAACCCGTAAGGAGCCACGACCCGTTTTTGGATACGAGCGACGCTCTCCAGGAGCACTATAGATTCTAGTAAAATGCGTGGTTTCATCGGATGCAGATAAGACGGGTGAACGGTGCTTGGAAATGATAGATTCTAATAAAAATTTGTTTTTCATCCTTAATCCTTCCTTGTAAGTATTAATACTAATTGTATTTATCTAAACAAATTTTGCGTCGATTACGCTTTTTTTTGGATTGTAAGAACATTGGATTGCCGTTTAATTTAACAATAAAAAACAATACTCGGCAACGGTAGTTTTAAAAGACGCTTTGGATTTGTCCGATACTGGATTGGAGATATGGCTTGATAGCGTCAACAAGTTAACGGGCACAACGTATAACGGACACAGCGCTGCTAAAATAGTGCCTAACCAAAGTAATGACGGCATTAACTAGTATAATTTCACTAAGTCTGGTTATCACAATAATCAGACTTAGTGAAGAAGGTACTCATTTTTTGATGGGCTTTTTCGCATCCAAACCTTCCAATGGAAATAGTATTGCCTCTGTTTAATTTTTTCAGCTACGATGAGGATATATTTATTGCTAAGAGCACTTATGGAAAATGCAAGTCTGTACATAGTCGGCGTCATTCTTATCGCGTTTGTATTTGATTTTATAAACGGCTTTCATGACGCCGCAAACTCCATAGCAACGATTGTTACCACCGGCGTCTTATCACCACGACAAGCCGTTGTATGGGCGGCATTTTTTAATTTTATAGCGTTTCTATTTTTTAATTTATCGGTCGCTAAAACAATTGGTAATGGTTTGATTGCACCGCAAGCTTTAAACGCGAGCCTTATACTAGTTGCTTTGCTCTCTGCAATCAGTTGGAATTTGTTAACGTGGTATTACGGATTGCCATCCAGCTCTTCGCACGCGCTTATTGGCGGATTAATAGGTGCGGCAATTGTTAAAGCTGGACTGGGGGCGCTTGTTACCTCAGGAATACTTAAAATATATATTGGGATATTATTTGCCCCCTTCATAGGCCTACTAGCCTCGTATTTTTTAGGAACCTTTCTCAGCCGATACTTTCCTAAAAAAACGCAAAATAATACTACTTTAAAAATTTTACAACTTTTTTCTTCCGCACTTTTAAGCATCACCCATGGTGGTAACGATGCGCAAAAAACAATGGGAATAATAGCGGTTCTTTTGTTTTCAGCTTCATGGCTCGGAGATACTTTTTACATCCCTTTCTGGGTAGTTGTGTCCTGTCACGCCGTTATAAGTTTAGGCACTCTTGCTGGGGGGTGGCGAATTGTACGGGTAATGGGGACAGAAATTACCAAGCTAAACTCACTCAAAGGCTGTGCCGCTGAAGCCGGTGCTGCGGCGGTAATTTTTGCAGCCACCGAGCTTGGAACCCCTATTTCAACAACCCACACCGTAACCGGCGCAATTGTGGGCGTTGGCTTATTGAATGGTATTAATGCGGTAAATTTAACTAAAATTTTACAAATTTATGGCGGCTGGTTTTTAACCCTGCCTGTAGTAGGTTTTATTTCAGCAACACTAATGAAAATAGTTCTTTAGCTGCAAATAGTTGCAAACATCGTAATTCTTGATTGCTTATTAGACAATAGGGCTTTATCATAGCTGCTATTTTTTCTACGAATTAAAGCACCCGCATGAATTCTAAGCCCTCTTTTGTTACGCTTTTACTATTGATCTCTTTCGGCTCTGTCAACGCTGTTTTATTTACCCCGGCGCTCCCTGCTATCACCCATTTTTTTTCCATTTCAACCGACCTAGCTAATTATACCATTACGTGGTTTTTGATTGGCTATGCAATGGGACAGTTATTGTACGGCCCATTAGCCAATCGGTTTGGTCGCAAACCCGCTATTTATATGGGTATAAGCATTCAAATAATAAGCAGTCTTTTGTGCATTATTGCAGGAATAATAGATCAATACTGGTTGTTGGTCGTCGCGCGATTTTTACTAGCACTTGGTTCTGGAGTGGGTTTAAAAATTACATTTACAATTGTTCACGAGGGATTTTTACCGCAACAAGCCAACCAAAAAACAGCCTATCTAATGCTTGGATTTGCCATTATGCCCGGTCTATCCGTTGCTTTAGGAGGATTTTTAAATTCATACTGGGGCTGGTACAGCTGCTTTTACGCAGGCATCGCTTACGGCTTGCTGCTGTTGCTCTTATCAAGTCGTTTACCAGAAACATTAGCGCACCGTGATTTACATGCTTTGAAGCCTCGGCATTTGCTGGCGACTTATATTGAACAATTTAAGAATAAAAAGCTGGTTCTTGGCGGCGTAACGCTGGGTTTATGCAGCAGTGTTATTTATATTTTTGCAGCCGTGGCGCCGTTTATTGCTATAAACCTAGCAGGAATGACCAGTTTTGAATACGGATTAGCAAACGCCATACCCCCTGTTGGTTTAATAACCGGATCGCTTATTAGTGCGCGATTGTCCAAATATATTTCTTTACACACCATTGCCCGGGCCGGCGTCTATGTCTCACTGGTTGGAAGCGTAATAATGGCTGCCAATTTTGAGCTTCACCTCGGTATAATTTGGTCGCTTTTTATACCCATGGTTGTTATATATTTAGGGCTGTGCATGATAATGGCAAGCATTTCAGTTGTTGCGCTCAGCGCATCTTCTGATAAAGCACACTCCTCTGCTGTGATGAGCTTTTTAAATATAAGCGTTGCTACCATTATGACTTTTATCAGCGGTACTTTTGTTCTTGACTCACTCGTTCTACCCGCCTGCTACGCTTTTATAGGGTTGGCCATGTTACTCACGGTCCGCTATTTAGCCGCTATGAGTCCAACCTACGATGATTAAAGTTACTGTTATTGCCTACGGCAATAAAATGCCAGATTGGGTGAATTCGGCGGTTAAAAACTACAGTAAAAACTTAAGGGAATTTGTACGATTCACTTTAGTTGAAATCCCGCTAATAAAACGGCACAAAGGATGTGACCTGCCCCGATTAATACAAAAAGAATCGCTGGTAATGCATGCAGCCATCCCTAATAATGCTCGCATCATTGCTTTAGCTATTAAAGGTGATACTTTTTCATCGGAGCAAATGGCGTTAAAAATTGAAGTTTTGTTAAACAAGCACAGTCACCTGTGTTTTATTATTGGAGGTCCGGAGGGATTAAGCGAGGACAGCTTAACGCGCTGTCAAGAGACGTGGTCTTTGTCGCCGCTTACATTGCCGCATCCTTTAGTGCGTGTTCTGTTTCTTGAGGCCTTGTACAGAGGATTTAGTATTTTAAACAACCATCCTTATCATCGATAGTGTTGCATAACACCCAATATTGTGAATTTAAAAAATGCGTTCTAAGTTTAATTCAAACAAGCATATAAGTAGGCAGGTGGTGCAATCGTCGCGCTTAGCTTTACTTAGCCTTTTTATAGTTGTCCTCACCCTGCTGCTGCTATACCGGTTGGCGTATTTGCAAATTACCCAATATAAACGATACCATACCCTCTCTTTAAACAATCAGCTATCCATCACGCCCATCGCTCCTCCACGTGGTGTTATTCTAGATAGAAACGGTGTTTTATTAGCGGAAAACATTCCAATTTATGTTCTTGAAATTATCCCTGAGCGGGTTAAAGATAGTGCGCGCACCATTGCGCAGCTCCAAAAAATACTCCCGTCCATTTCCAGTGAGGATATTGATAATTTTAATCGTGCCCGCCACCATAATCGTTCGTTTATACCCATCCCTTTAAAATTAAAATTAACCCAAGAAGAAGTTGCGATTTTTGCCCTACACCAATATCAGTTTAAAGGCGTAAGTGTGAAAGCTCGTCTTATGCGCTTTTACCCCCTCGGCGAACTTACGGCACATATATTAGGATACGTTGGACGTATTAATATAAAAGAACTCCAAAGCGTTAACTCCAGTAATTACCGAGCCACCAACTTTATTGGGAAAACTGGAATTGAGCAATTTTATGAAGACAGCCTCCACGGCATTGTAGGCTACCAACAAATAGAAACCGATGTGAGCGGTAGAACGATTCGAGTTATAAAAAAACAAAACCCTATTCCTGGTAAAAAACTGCTGTTAACAATTGATATTCGTTTACAGCAAGCCGCTTATACCGCAATGCACGACAGACGCGGTGCTGTTGTACTGATGAGCACTCATAGCGGTGAAATTCTAGCAATGGTTAGCTCACCAAGCTTTAATCCCAATATTTTTGTCAATGGCATTAACGCTGAGAATTATCGCAAATTAACTATGGCAACCGACAAACCTTTATACAATCGGGCTGTACGGGGCCTTTACCCCCCCGCTTCCACTATCAAACCTTTTATAGCTTTAGCGGGTTTGGAAAAGAACGTGGTTGACAAAAGCTCCCGTATTTTTGACCCAGGGTGGTTTAAACTTCCACACAGCACACATGCGTATCGTGATTGGCGTAAAAGTGGACACGGCTCTATTAGCATGATTCGAGCCATTACCGTATCGTGCGACACCTACTTCTATCAGTTAGGTCAAAAACTAGGCATTGCAGCTATAGAAGAGGTATTAAATCAATTTGGTTTTGGCCAACTCACGCACGTGGATTTGAACGAAGAAGCAAGTGGCTTACTACCCAGCCCACGTTGGAAACGCACGGTTAAAAAAACCAGTTGGTATCCAGGTGATACTTTAATCACGTCGATTGGCCAAGGTTTTATGCTTGCCTCACCCTTACAGCTTGCTAACGCAACTGTCGCACTAGCTCGACAAGGAATACGATTTAGACCGCACCTGCTGTATAAAACCCTTGAAAACTCCGATAAAACCGAACAGTTGTATCCTGCGCTGGAGGATTACCCTATCCGTTTGCGCGACGATGAAATTTGGAACACTATTCAACAAGGCATGCAAAACGTTATCACCAGCCATGAAGGGACGGGACATCGGTTTGGTCGCAAACCACCCTATTCGGTAGCTGCAAAAACAGGTACCGCACAGGTGTTTGGTGGAAAAAAATACGACAAACAGACCCAGAGCGAGATGTCTGAATATCTTCGCGACCACTCTTTATTTATCGCCTACGCACCGGTTGAAAGCCCTGAGGTTTCCATCGCGGTTATTGTTGAGAACGATGTAATTGCAGCCTCCGTGGCACGAGAAGTTCTGGATGTTTATTTTAACCTTAAGCAAGGTACGCTCTAAATGAAAAACGCATACAATCGACCTATGTATCGCTTAACGGTTCAATCAATTCATCTTGATTGGCCTTTATGTGGGTTGTTGGTCGCTTTGTTTGCGGTCGGAATATTTGTGCTGTACAGCGCCTCCAATCAGAATGTAAGCATGGTAGCGCGCCAAGGCGTAAGGCTACTATTAGCAATAAGTCTTATGGCCGGTCTTGCTATGATACCGCCGCACAAATATAAAATTTGGACACCATGGATATTTAGCGCCGGCCTATTGCTCTTACTTGCGGTGATGATCACGGGAAAGATAGGAAAAGGTGCCCAGCGCTGGCTGGATATCGGAATTTTCCGTTTTCAACCTTCGGAAATAATGAAACTGGCAGTGCCTCTAATGACCGCGTGGTATCTTGATAAAAAAAAATTACCTTTAACCAGTAAAACCTTGATGATTAGCATGTTATTAATAATGATACCCGCAATTATGATTGCCAAGCAACCCGACTTGGGAACGGCGATAATGGTCGTAGTCGCAGGATTAACCACACTATTTGTCGCGGGTATTTCTCCAGTAATTCTTGGCATTGCGGCGGGGGTCATTATGGCTTTTGCGCCAGTGTTGTGGTTTGTTATGCACGACTATCAGCGGCAACGTATTCTTACGCTATTAAATCCCGAGCAAGACCCTCTTGGAACAGGCTATCACATTATCCAGTCAAAAATTGCTATTGGTTCTGGCGGTATTTTTGGAAAAGGTTGGCTTGAAGGCACGCAATCGCATTTAAATTTCTTACCCGAACATGCCACGGATTTTATTTTTGCGGTAAGTGGCGAAGAGCTTGGGTTTGTGGGTAGTTCCATCATCATAATCCTAGTATTACTAATTTCTTTGCGCTGCATTCGTATTGCTCAGCTCGCCCAAACCAGTTACACCCGTTTATTAGCCGCAAGTTTAGCGATGAGTTTTTTCTTATCGGCGTTTGTAAATATGGGAATGGTCATGGGGATACTGCCCGTCGTAGGCATTCCGTTGCCTCTTGTTAGCTACGGTGGTACAGCAATGGTAACTTTCTTGGCTGGGTTTGGAATTTTGATGTCAATAAGCACCCATCGAATACTATTTAATTCAGCCTAAGATTTTTGCAAAACTAAAGAGGCTACGGGGGCAAAGCTTTTACGATGTATCGGACATGGGCCTAAGCGCATTAACGCGGCGCGATGTTCCTGGGTTGGGTAGCCCTTATGTTTTGCAAACCCGTACCCCGGATACAAAACATCCATTGCGTGCATTTCGCTATCACGCGCAACCTTAGCAAGAATTGAAGCCGCCCCTATTTCAAAAATTAATAAGTCACCCTTCACAATCGCCTCACAGGGCATGGCAATGCTTGGAATAAAAGCCCCATCAACAAGCACTTTACTGGGTACAATTGACAAGTTACTAACAGCGCGTTGCATGGCCAATAGTGTTGCTTGATGAATATTAATGGCGTCGATTTCTTCTGGTTCCACTCGTCCAAAAGCATACGAGCAGGCTTGTTCTTTAATTAATGAGGCAAGTACGGCACGTTTATTAGCGCTTAATTTTTTAGAGTCCGTAACCCCATTAAGAGGTTTAGACATAATAACCGCAGCGGTAATTAGTGGCCCCGCAAGTGGCCCACGCCCAACCTCGTCCACCCCAGCAATATAGAACGGCATCAAAGTCCTTGTATGAATAAAAAAAAACCATGATACACGGCAAGTTGGCAAATATAAATCCGAATTGATTTATTCATTAATAAATGCGATTATGCGGACAAATTATTAACAAATTGCTATTATGTCCGAAATTAATTGCGCAGTTATTGGGGTTGGTTATTTGGGGCGTTTCCACGCACAGAAATACCAAAAAATTGAAAATGTTCGTTTGATTGGAGTGTGTGACATCAATCAAGCAGCCTGCGACGCTGTTGCTCGAGAACTTAATGTTACAAGCTATTACGATTACCGTGAGTTGTTCGGTGTAGTGGATGCGGTTAGCATTGCGGCAACCACCAGCCAACACTACGATATTGCGCGTGAGTGCATAGCCGCAGGGATTCATGTTCTTATTGAAAAACCCATTACTAAAACGGTTGTAGAAGCAGATGAATTAATCGCTCTTGCTGAAAAACACAATGTTAAACTACAGGTTGGACATTTAGAGCGCTTCAATTCCGCACGTCTTGCCTTAGAAGAGCACCTTGATAATCCAATGTTTATTGAATCGCAGCGTTTAGCCCCTTTTAATCCGCGCGGTACCGATGTCAATGTAATCTTGGATATTATGATTCATGATATCGATATTATTCAAACTATTGTTAAAAGTCCTATTGCTCATATTGAAGCCCAAGGCGCTCCTGTATTATCAAAAGCCGTCGATATAGCCAATGCACGAATTACTTTTGCCAATCGCTGTGTTGCGAATATAACGGCAAGTAGAATTAGTTTTAAAATAGAACGTAAAACACGAATCTTTCAACCAGACTCTTATATTTCTATTGATTATCATAATAAACAATTTGCATTATTCAAAAAAGGCGATGGTGAAATGTTCCCAGGCATACCTGAAATTACTCGACATCAATCTGTTTTAGAGCAAGGCGATGCCTTATTTGAAGAAGTGAAATCCTTTATTAACTGCATTAGGAATAACTGCAAACCCCTAGTAACAGGAGCGGAAGGGAGAGATGCGTTAGCTACCGCTGAAAAGATAACGGCGTTGGTAACAGGTAATTTAGAAGCCAGTCTCAATAATGCCTAAAAGAATTGTCATCATTGCGGGAGAGGAGTCGGGAGACGTGCACTCCGCCCGTTTAATAAAAAAACTACGTTTACAAAGTAATGAACTCATCATAAGCGGCATTGGTGGCAAGCATATGGAAGCTGAGGGAGTGATTCTTCTATGCAATCTAGCGCAGTATGGTGTGACAGGTCTTACCGAAGTTGTTCGCCACGCTCGAGTCATAAGACAGGCATTCACTTTAATAAAAAAACATTTAACGGAACACAGACCCGACTTACTAATTTTGGTGGATTATCCCGGCTTTAATTTACGATTGGCTAAATTTGCTAAAGAGCAACTGAACCTTAAAATTTTATATTACATCAGCCCACAAATTTGGGCATGGAAAGCTGGACGCATCCACACTATTAAAAAGTACGTAGATAGTATGGCGGTAATATTTCCTTTTGAAAAATCACTCTACACTAAGGCTGCAGTTCCTGCTTATTTTGTCGGTCACCCCTTAGTTGATGCTCAAAAAACATTGCCTGATCAACATTGTTTACGAAGCCAGTTTAACGTTCCAACCAATAAGAAAATAATCGCGCTACTACCTGGAAGCCGGATGAACGAGATTTCGCGTCTGCTCCCTGTTATGTGCGCTAGTGCCCAATCTTTGTATAAAGAAATGCCTGATATTCACTTTATAATCCCAATTGCAAAGACAGTCAGCTCCGCTACGGTGCGCCACTATTTCGCAAAAACTACACTACCGATAACGTATACTGATGGCCAAGCGGTAGAAGTTGCCGCCGCAAGCGATTGCATCGTTGTTGCATCCGGTACTGCGTCTTTAGAGTGCGCCCTATTATTAAAACCGATGTGCATTATTTACAAATCTTCTTTGATTACCTACATTGCAGCCATGAAACTTATGAAAGTTAAATATTTAGGACTATGCAACTTACTTGAAAATAAGATGATAGTCCCTGAGCTGCTACAATACGACTGCAACCCCTCGGAGCTAACAGCAACGATACGATGTTTACTTAATAACAGCAGCGTAAAGAAAAATATCGAAAATAATTTATTAAAAATGAAAAATGAATTGTCGTCTAATTTGGCTGATTGTAAATTAGAGGATTTAGTCTTAAATCACCTCATTTGATTTTTTTAACCCCGTTAATGGTATATTTGTTATTTTTTGGAGAACTTTTTGAAATCTTTATTATTTATAGCGGTAGCTTCCGTAATGGCCGGCGCAATTCCCAGTTACGCCTCATCAAATCACTTTATTCAACGTATTGTTCTGCACGACAACTCCCCCGTATTGGCTTTTACCACCACCGATTTTCTTGATGCGCGACACAAGTCCCATGTTTATCTTCGAGGGCCTAAGAACTGGAAATTTTTAATCGCCAATCCCCGTCTTAATATAATAAAAGATAGTAGTTGCAAACAATTTTCCGGAAGAACACCTGAGGAAACAGGTCGGTTGGATTTGTATTTAGACCTTATACCCTGTCGCGATAAGATTAAGCATAAAGTTGTTTATAAGCTTACAAATTGTAGAGCTGTCTGGACTAAAGAAGTCTATCCCGTTAGTCAATCCTTTTAAACGTACAATTTAATAAATTAATTTTGTTGTTTGGTTTGCTTTTTGATTAATCTCTAACTACAGTTTAATTGTTGTACGGAGATACTACTTTTACTTACAAGGAGTTCAAAATGGATAATTTCAAACAAAAAGTTCAAGCTGATTCACAAAACGACAAACAAGGTATGGGTCAAGACACTTCACCCTCACGCAAAGAACACGGTGCTCAAGAGCAACGTCCTCAGCACCCCGGCAACAGAGAAGTTAAAGGTGATTCTCGTGACAAACGATAATTAGCTTTTTTAAATACCACAGTTTACTGTGGTATTTAATTTTTAGGAATTAATATGTTAGTGACTTTTTCTACCGATGCTTTTGAAAATATTTCCTACTTTCAGGATATAGCACAACAGCTTTTAAAAAATATGGGACACAGCGGTACAGTACCTGGAGCAATTAAAGCGCATGAAATTGGCGCGGCTTTAACTCAATTAAAAAATGCCGTTCAATTATCCCCTACTTCTTCTAATAACAATTCCACTGATGACGATGCTGAAGTTATAATAAGTCTAAAACAGCGCGCAATTCCCCTGATTAATTTACTCGAAGCGGCTTTGCAAAAAAAGTGCGATGTTTTATGGCATTAACCGTAGAATAAACCCTTCTTACTAATAATACACTTCCCACGCAGAAGGTGAGTTTTGTCCTTTTTTTTGTTAATATTGTAGATAATCAAATAAGCTTGCTGTACAATAATTCCGACTTTCAGCTTTTGTTGAAAGTATCTGGATAGATAAATAACAAGAATAAGGAAGTTTTTTTATGATGAACGCTACAGAAGTTAAAACATCCCCTATTAGTTTTCAACAAGATCAGGATCAGGGCCTGCAAGATTTAGTTTACAGTCTAGTCACACGGTTTTTAGCTGAAAATAAAAATAAATCAATTAATGACTTATACGATATGATTCTGTGTGAAGTTGAGCCGCCATTATTACAAGCGGTTTTGGAAAGACGTCGTGGCAATCAATTGCAAGCCGCCAAAATGCTGGGCATCAGTCGCGGAACTATCAGAAAAAAATTACAACGTTATTTTGGCACTAAATATTTTCGTCTATCTGATGAATAATATCAGTCTACGGCTGATTACAAAGCTCTTTTCAAAAACTCAAACCGTGTAAAAATTTTTTAAGATCCCGCAAAAGAACATCCAAAGCGAGATCCAAAATCACCTGAATTAGTTCTGGTAGAGTCGGAACTAATTCAGATATTACTGTATTTCTAATGAATACTTATTTCTAGCTCTTCAGTTAATGTAACAAATAATTTTTTTTCAACTAAAGCACCATTTTGTGCATCAGAAAAAAACAACTTTTTCAAACAATCTAAACTGGGCTATTTTAAATTAAAAATATTGGTTGATATTTGCTTCCAAGTATTTCGTCAAGCAGCTAATTTTTACGAACTCGATGAGTGCGTTGAAGCTCATGTTTGATCGCAATAAATAGCTCTTGATTTTCAGTCACGCTAACAAATAACTGGTTGTATTTTCTAGGTTTTAGTATCTTAGACAGCACAATAATGGATTATTATACAATTTTTGATGAATTATAAATCTAGTAAAAAAATAATTACCGTTGCAAATAGTAATTATTAAAAAATTAAAGTCGATGTTTTTTACCAACAACCTTATTTCAAACAAAACTTTTAATGTTCTTTCTGATCTGCGTGAAGGCGAACTGTTCGACCCGTCTGAATGTTTAGATTATATTTCACGATTGTTGCTGACGTCGTAAAACAAGAATCACTAATATAATTCTTGTCTAGTGAAATATGACATCGACCTGAATCAAAATTGAAAGGTATTTTGTAATGGTGTTGAGCGGTTGGAGTAATAGATATTAATCCATTAATATCTTTACCATTTTGATACAAAGGGTGAGCATTATGTTCGTAAACGCTAGCTAACAACATTTTCAACACGTAGCTGTTGTCTAGCAGAATCAAAACTGCCCTGATCGATAGAAATTGTGTATTTCATGGGGTAAGTTTTATAGCCACCATAATTTACAGAAATTACCGGCCAACAATTGTTACTAGCACTAACGCCCGTAGAAAACAACACCACAATCATTAATCCAAAAATGTTACATTTTTTCATAAATTATCTTAATTAAGAAATTATGCGCGAGCTCCACATCACCACGCTATAGGTTGCCATAACGCCCTGCACTTCACTAAAGAAGGAAATAAAGGATTGATATTTACCTCAGCGTAAATATGTAAAGTGCCGTAACCTTCATGCGATTGTTGCGTTTGATAAAAACAATCACGTACATGCTGTTGATTAGAAGTTAAAATCCACTTTACCGGATCATGAGAATAGTAAGTGGATGCCTTATCTCCACAGTGTTGACTGTCAACAGGATCAGTGCTAGTAAAGCATGTGTTTGCCATAGCATGCGCAATATCCTCTTGGTGCATGGGGTTAGTATCGGAAGACGTTAGGTGTAAGCGAATGGTCTGCTTCGCAGCATATGCCCCAACTGAAAAATAGCCTAACAAACAAGCAGTTACTAATTGTTTAACTTTTATCATGATGAAAAACCCTCTTTTTATAGTAAGTTAGGGAGTGAATATTAGTAAAATATTTAGGCATTATATACTATTTTTATCTTTGACTCAATTCAGGGCAAGAGCATCAAAGTTTAAATTCCTAACACATTTCCCTGTACTCATCATAAAGGCCCGCTTTTCGTCTTTTTCGAGGGACTGAAAACTTTGATTCAGACTCGTTTCTTAGCAGATTTAGCGCCAGATGTCATATAACGCTCATGTTTTCTCAGGGCAAGGAAGCCCGAGGCCTGTAGTTCGTGGTAGCTTTAGGGCTGGATTTTTTTTCCGAAGGAAAAATATAAGGTCATACGAAAAGGCGTCAGTCATTGTGGAAGGCAAATAATTTGCTCGTCTAGAGCAATTCATTAACGGAAACAGGATGGCCAGGGCCGCAGGAGCCATACCTGTCGCGTTGGTGAGTGAATTTTGGGACTTGGATATCTTAAAATTTATAAAGAGGTAGCGACATGCTTGTTCTTGCGTTTCATGAGCAAGCTTAACTCCTAAATGACGGTAGCGTTTCCACAAGTACTGAGTACTAAATTTAAACTATTAGAATCCGATGGGTTATTAACTCGATTTTGTACGGCCGTGGGTGAGTTGATAAAAGTGAGCTGACCGTACCATCTGCCCCGCTCTAAGACTACCAGAAACTGCAGGCCTCGGCCTGCGACTGTCTTTGGCCTGCAACGACCCCCCAACTCATATTGCCAATCTATTTGTTGGAGCAAACGATTGGTAGTGAGCTTGCTTCTTCTAAAAAATCGCTGTTTGCTCTTTTAAATAGTAAAGAAAAAGTTTTACTTAAAATAATATCTAAACATTTTTTATCGTCAAAATTAGTCCACTTGATAGCCGGTACAATTAGTTTGTTACAGACTAAGCTTAAACCTGTAAGTGCTGCAATAAGCCCAATAGCCGTAATAAATGAAATAATTCCAGGACTAACCAACAAAGTCGCTATTAGCATTAATGCCGTTAAAAAAGCAAAAATAATAGACGTCATTGCCAGCATAGATCTAAAACGAAAAGAACCACTAACCGAGTAAGCATTATGTAAGCGAACATCCTTGTTATGCATTGACATTTTATTGCTCCATGAAAGTTAAACACCACCTAATTTACTTTGTTTCTACAACTTTTTTTGCTTTTTTTAATTTTCTATCAGACATCTGTACGGTTGTCTGTGTTAAATCCAGTAGCTCACGAATAGCCACAAAAAACATTGTGTAGTTTAGAGTAGGAGATGCACGTAAATCTGCAAGAATTTGTCTCCACCGTTCAATTAATCCAGAGTGACTTTCTGACCAATCATTAAAGCACGATAAATAATTTTTTTCGTTCTTGGATAGGCCAATTATCCCCGAGGCTAATTGACGCTGTTGCCAATCCAGCTCATCGCGAAGCGCTTCACGCGATAAAGATTCCCAGTTATTTTCACAGGGGTGAGAGATAATTTGCGTACGTATCCACGCTAAGTCCAGATATTCACCAATTGCAAAATAAATTTCAGCCACTTTATCTACACTGAGTTCACGACTATGCGCAACCTCGATTATATCCATTGCTGAAAATAAAAAGCGTGAAGCACTGAGTTCTTGCGAGAAGGTTTCGTGAATACCTTGCTGTAAATGCTGTTGCATATACTCTTGATATTGCACAAGGTTGCCTTCACCAAAAACATTAGGAATAGCTTTTTTAAAATCCTGCATACCATTTTCGTAATTTTTAATGGCCTTACTGATATTAAGGCGCGTACGTAAATTACGTAAAAACCAGCGCGTTACCCGGCGTAGTATACGAACATACAGCATAACCAGTTCAATCTGAAGGTCAACACCTATAAATGACTCCAACTCTTCTAATTTGCTCCAAATTGATTCAATCGATAAAACTTTTCGAGCAATCATATAGGCGCGTAAAATAGCTGAAACAGGCGCCCCTGTTTCTTCCTGCATACGATAAACAAAGGTAAATCCCATTTCATTTATAATAATATTGCTAAGCTTTGTTGCAATAATCTCTCTTTTCAAAGGATGACTTTCCATTTGCGTACTAAAGCGCTCTTGCAGCGGTTTTGGAAAATAACTAGTTAACAAGGTTTTAAGATACGCATCCTCTGGAACATTGGTTGATAAAATTTGTTCTTTTAAAGTGGTTTTACTATAGCAAAGTAAAACGGCCATTGTGGGTGGAGTAATATTTAAACCCATCAACTTACGTTCAATAATTATTTTTTCATCAGGAATATATTCAATTGCACGGTCGATTTTTCCAGAGCGCTCAAGCTCATTAATGTAGCGCATCTGCAAATCTAAGTTTCGCACTCCCTGAGACGCCGTAAGGCTAATTGCCCTGGTTTGTAAAAAGTTTTCTTTTAGTACTAACGCCGCAACTTCCTCAGTCATCGTTTCCAACAGCTCATTTCGCTGCTTCAGAGTTAGATCACCCGCCATGACAATGATATTAAGTAAAATTTTAATGTTAACTTCTTTATCCGAACAACTTACGCCGGCTGAATTATCAATAAAGTCTGTATAGATTAATCCATTATTTAACGCGTATTCAATTCGTGCCAACTGGGTTAATCCTAAATTACCGCCCTCACCCACCATTTTACATCGCAACTGTTTTGCATTTATTCGCGTTGCGTCATTTGTTCTATCTCCTACATCGGTATGCGTTTCACTTTGCGCTTTTACAAAGGTACCAATACCTGCGCTCCATAACAAATCAACTTTGGCGCGTAAAATAATTTTAACCAGTTCATTAGGCTCAATTTCAGCAGATTTGATATTAAATAGTTGCTTCATTTCTTTGCTAACAGCAATGGCTTTTGCATTGCGGTTAAATACGCCACCGCCTTTTGATATTAGCGTGCGGTCGTAATCGGTCCAGCTAGAACGCGGCAAATTAAACAAGCGCTCCCTTTCCTGAAAAGAAATTTCGGCGTTAGGATTGGGGTCAATAAAGATATGCATGTGGTTAAATGCGGCAACTAAAAGGATGTGACGCGAAAGTAGCATACCGTTTCCAAAAACGTCACCAGCCATATCACCTATACCTACTACGGTAAAATCGGTGGTGTTCATATCAAAATTTAATTGATAAAAATGGCGCTTAACCGACTCCCAGGCTCCACGGGCAGTAATACCCATTTTTTTATGATCGTAGCCTACGGAACCACCGGATGCGAAAGCATCGCCCAACCAAAAATTATTTTCAAGTGATATTGCATTAGCAATATCCGAAAAGGTAGCGGTACCTTTGTCGGCTGCAACCACCAAATACGGATCGTTTTCATCGTAGCAAATAACATTTTGGGGCTTGCGTATTACAGGTTCAAGTTGACTATTATCACTGTCCTGATAGTTATCGGTAATATCCAACAGACCACTGATAAACTCTCGATAACAAGTAACGGCTTCCGCTAAAATTTCTTCGCGATTACCAACAGGTAATCGTTTAGGAACAAAGCCACCTTTTGCACCAGAAGGAACAATGACCGCATTTTTGACCTGCTGTGCTTTCATTAAGCCTAACACTTCCGTTCTAAAATCTTCACGTCTATCAGACCACCGTATACCACCACGAGCGACTTTGCCCCCACGCAAATGCACCCCTTCAAATCGCGGGGAATAAATAAATATCTCGCATAAGGGGTGTGGTTTAGGTAGCTTGGGAATTAATTTGCTGTTTAATTTAATTGAAATATAGTCTTTGTTTTTAAGATCATTATCCAACTGATAAAAATTGGTTCGTAGTGTTGCGGTAATTACTTGTATATATTGACGTACTATTCTGTCTTCATCAAGGTTCGATACGTTTTCAAGACAGGCTAGTAACTCGTTTACTTGTTGTGTGAACAATTCCTCACGGGTAGGTAGATGTTGGGGGTTAAATCGCAATTCAAAAAGTTGTACTAATTTGCTGGCGATTACTGGATTATTATTTAACGCATTTTCGATATATTCTTGACTAAAAGTCATCCCTATTTGCTTAAAATATTTTGCGTACAATCGTAAGATAACAACCTGGCGCCAATTCATCCCAGCGGATAATACCAATTGATTAAAACCATCATTTTCGGCCTCTCCAAGCCATAAACTCATAAACGCGTTTTGAAACAACTCCTTAATCTCATCAATTGAGAACGACATATTCCCCACGTACTGCAAAGTAAACTCGTTTATATAGGTTATCGACTTGTTTGCAAATTTTAATAAGTAAGGACGCTCACTAATAGCACGCATTCCTAAACGCTCGACTATTGGTAGCACATCCGATAAAGGAATAGTTACGTTGTGTTGGTAAATTTTTAGGTGAAAATTACTAGGCAGCTCATCTAATGGTCGATAAAAATTCATTATTAAGGGATTAGTCTCACTAATTGCCTCAATATGTTTAATGTCGTACACCGCAGTTCTTGGCGAAAAACTGTCCATATAACTGCTAGAGAATACATTTTTATACGTATTAAATAATTTATTTGACCTTTCTTCACCAAAGGAGTCGGCCAGTAAAAATTGCAAATCATCCGTCCATGAGCGCCCTACATCAATAAGCTTTTGTTCAATTTCTTTATAGTCCCATACCGTATCATCATCAGGGTTAGTGCGAACGATGAAATGGATGCGAGCAAGAACTGATTCTGAAAACAAGGTTGAAAACGTTACTTCTTCTGCATGAAAACTTTCACTAAGAACTTTTTGCATGGATTGCAACAATTCTGTATTGAACCGTTCTTTAGGAACATAGACTAAACAGGATATAAACCGTCTGTATAAATCAGCACGAGCAAAAAGACGAATGCGCCGACGCTCTTGCATGTAATAAATGCCCATGGCAATTTCAAGTAACTCATTTTCAGAGCCTTCAATCATATAGTCGCGCGGTAAGTTTTCCAAAATATTTAATAAAACTTTACCGGCATGGCTTTTAACATCAAGCTGTGACTCCTCCATAATGTGGGCGTATTTCAAATGCAGAAAGGGAATATCTTCCAGTTTGGTATTGTAGAACTCCGAATTATAAAGCCCTATAATTCGCATCTCGCCAATAACTTCACCTTTTTTATTGAAGCGTTTGACGCCTATATAATCGGTATACGCTTGTCTATGAACCGTAGCTTGAGTGGTTGTTTTAGACATTACTAAGGCGCGGGATGATAAAGTTAATTCACGAGCCTCTGGAGTCATCTCTGCAAAACTACGCACTCGAGATTTGCTTATATCGCTGCGCAATACGCCCAAACCGGTTTCCGCTAAAGGTTGTAAAATTATTTCCAAGTCATTGCGTACAATTTCGTAATCGCGAATGCCTAAAAAAGTAAAATGATCGTCTTCAATCCATTGTAAAAAATCTTTGGTTTCCTTCTTCTCAGCAGGTGAAATAGTATCCGCGGCTGATTCTAATTCGATTACAGCTTCACGAACCTTCTGGCGCATTAATGACCAATCCTCAACAACCGCACGATTGTCTTCCAACACGCGTTCAATATTATTATGCAATTGCTCTAATATCTTAGGATCCGTTTGCCTATCGATTTCTATAAATATGGGTGCCTCAACCAGAATATCAGCATTATTCACAGTTCGCGGAAGAACTTTCGTTATATGATTATTGTGTGAGTCGCGTGTAACGTATAAACCGCCCATATGTATGATTAAATGGGAAACCAAACCCAAACGATTTATAGCCATCCGTAAGGAATCCACTAAGAACGGAATATCCTTAGTAATAATTTCAATCACCGTATGCGTAGTTTGCCAGCCGTGACGTTCAAAATCAGGGTTGTAAATACGGATTTTAGTTTCTTCTGGAGAGCGCTGTTGCATAAAGTTCCAGAAGTTAATCATGGCACCGTATAAATCATCCATGCCCCATTCTTGTAAATCTTCAATCGCCACAGTTTGGAGAAATTGACGGAAGAAGTTAGCGCAAAATACCGCCTGTTCGTCGGTCATTTTAGTTTTTATTTTATCAATAACCATGTCAATGATAAAATCTTTCCCCTCTTCAAACTTGTAAGACATTCAATCACCTCATTTGGGCATTATTATATATGCGCGAATTATATACTTTTCAAAGTTTATGGTATATAGCCTATCATAGATTTGATAGCACTATCCGCATGAATTAACACTATTCTACTTGATAGCAATAGTCTTAATATTTACAAATTCATGTATGCCTTCACGTGATAATTCACGACCAAAACCCGAGTGTTTAATTCCGCCAAAAGGTAGCCGTGGGTCGGATACAACGGCGGTGTTTATAAAACAAACTCCTGCCATAATTTCATGTACTGCGAGATATTCGGCACGTTTAATATCTTTTGTAAACAGAGCCGCCGCTAAACCAAAGTCGCTTTGATTAGCACGTTCAACCATCGTTCGTTCATCGTGCGCTTTAATAACCGCGATTACAGGTCCAAAGAGCTCCTGATCGAATGCGGGCATTCCTGGTTTCACGTTCGCTAACAAAGTTGCTGGGTAATAATAACCAATTCCGTTGGGGATATTTCCGCCTCGTATAATGTGCGCTCCTTGCTGCACGCTTTCATCAATCTGATTTTGAAGTGCGTCTCTTAAGTCCTTACGCGCCATAGGTCCTAAATTTGTTTGGGGTAAGCGCGGATCACCTGCATGGTATCGAGCCATCCCGTGTTTTATTGTAGTGATTAACTGTTCATAAATCTGTTCGTGAGCAATAATTCTTTTAGCCGCAATACAAACTTGGCCGCAATTACTTAAGCGCGAGGTAATAATACACTCGGCAGCCTCATCCACATCCGCATCCGCAAAGACCAGATAAGGGTCGCTGCCGCCCAACTCTAAAACAATTTTTTTAAGATGCTTTCCCGCACAGCTAGCCACGGTTTTTCCAACCGCCTCGCTACCAGTAAAGCTAACCGCACGGACATAGGGATTGCCTATAATAGTCTCAACAGCATCGCGGTCAACCAATGCATGCTGAAAAAGATGCTTGGGGAAACCGGCTTCTACAAACAGATTGGTTAAAGCAACACCTGCGCCCGTACAAATTGTTGCGTGCTTTAGAACTACCGCATTGCCAGCCATAACAGCGGGTACGGCGCAGCGCAAAACTTGCCAAAACGGGTAATTCCAGGGCATGATGGACAAAACAACACCTAATGGCTGATAAGTAACCCAGGATTTACTCATCTCAGTAGCAACAAGCCTGTCCTTTAAAAAATCCTCCGCGTGTTGTGCGTAGAACTCACAAAGCCAGACACACTTATCAATTTCGTTGCGTGCTTGCGTTAACGGCTTACCCATTTCATCGACAATAATTAAACTTAAGGACTCTATATTTTTTTTAAGCAGTTGCGCTAAGTTAATCATCCACTGCTGACGTTCGATAAACCGCGTATAACGAAAATTTAAAAATGCTTCATTGCTTAACGCGATAAGTTCAGTAATTTGGGCACTATTTAGCGTTTCATAACTTTTAATTACCTCTTCGTTCGAAGGATTAACGGTTTGCATAACTTTCTCATCTCCATGAATTTATTGTTAATTAGTATAGTGGTGTCTACGATATTTTTCGACTGAACGTACAATTTTTGTTTTACAACTTTGTAATTTTGATATTTACTGGTAGGCTATGCCTGAATTTTTAAGGCTTTTATTTACTTTATAGTCGAAATCGGTTATCCGCAGGAAAAAAAATGAGAAATAAAAAGTTAAGTCATCATCCGCTGCATTATTTAGTCGCCTGGGCTGTACACGCTTTTACGGCAAGTGCTGCATGTTTTGGACTCTTAACTTTAGTAAGTATTTATCAGCATGAATATAAAACGGCTTTGTGGTTCATGGGAGTGGCCGTAGTTATTGATGCCGTTGATGGTACTTTAGCACGGCTCGTTAAAGTAAAGCTGATACTTCCTAACATTGATGGAACACTACTTGATAATATTGTCGATTTTCTAAACTATGTTGTGACTCCCTGTTTTTTCCTATTCGTCCGCAAGGACATGCTTCCAAGCGCTTTCTCTTTGTATATTATAACAGCCATAATAATTACCTCAGCCTACCAATTTTGCCAAGCAGAGGCAAAAACTCCCGATCATTTTTTTAAAGGTTTTCCCTGTTATTGGAATATTGTCATTTTTTATATGTTTATACTGAACACGTCAATGACAACCAACGCAATAGTATTAATTATCTTGTGTGCTTTGATTTTTGTTCCAATTAAATACGTTTATCCATCGCGTCTGGACTATCTAACCGAATCGAGACACTTAAAAACTATCATGCACATCTTTTCGTTTCTTTATGGTTTTAGTTCCGTTGTGGTTCTTTGGTCTTATCCAATAATTAATAAACCCTGTTTAATGGTTTCTCTTGGTTATATAGCCCTGTATCTAATTTTTAGTGGGTTTCGAACTTTTTACCCACTGCCCTTAGTACAAGAGGAAAAATAATTATTATTACACGAAAACAAGGCTCATTTTACGTCATGAATATATTTAAAATTATTGCAACTGGTAGTTTGTTTTTAACAATTCATAATAGCGCCTTCAGCTATAACACTTCGTCCAAAGTCAATGTGAATCAAAACGGCTTGCAACTTAGCCAAGCGGCAGCAAGTACTTTTCCAGGCTATCATCGTGAAAAAAAATCCGTTCATAAAATTTTTCCTAAGGGATGTGAGGTGAGCGGTTATGCTTTTATGGGGGCCAACTTAGTTGTTAATAACAGCGGTCAGCAGCAGTATTATTTAATTCATAATTTTAGTAGTAATACTATCGAAATGGAGCGTCTAGTTTCGAAGGAAGAGTTTATGAGTCCGCCGCTAATGGCTAAATTAAACCCATCCAATTGGGGTGCATTTTCTTCGGATATAAAGAGTTTAAATTTTCAGTGTTTCTACGTGAACGATGAAGGAAGTGAGCGCGTTAATTGCCAAGAGGTAATCGAGGTATGCCAATATCCTCGTGTAAAATTTGCTTTGAGCAATATGGGGAATTATTGGGTTTCAACGAATAAAGATGTCCGCCAAATAATTAAAGATTCAACGGCCAAAGGCATTTATCTGCGATGGTGATGTGTTGAGTACAAACAAAGATAAATTTTTCTTGATAATAGGCATTTTAGGGGCGTGCTTTACTTTGCTAGGATTAGTGCAAAATTTTCCTCACCCCTATCATGTTGTTGGATCATTGCTTCTCTTATCCACAGCATTGCACTATAAACTTGATTATTTTATAGCCTTAGAAATCATTATTATTGCTGGGCATGGCTCAATATTATTGAATATCAGTCAAATTTTACAAATTGCTCTTCCGCTTTTATTATGTCTGCAATTATTAACCTACTATTTTTTGAGCGGCCAGTTTAACAATATTTTTTTATTAACAGGTATTGTAGGAATTGCGATAATATCTATCGGTTTTTCGTACGCTAATCAATGGATTTTTTTTCTAGGTAGCGTATTTATAGCCGCTTACGCATTTTATGTTGTACCCTCTACGCGCATTGCTTTATTATGGGCTGTTTTAAACAGTTTATTTGCATGCATTGCGGTTGTTAAATTAGTTTATTAAATTCACAGGATTTACAAATGAGTAAAACTGAATCCTTAATGATTCCTTTAGGCACACCAGCAACCCCATTTACTTTACTCGACGTAATTAGTAATAAAACTGTATCGTTCCCTAGTACGTTGACTGTTCAAGCGACTGTTTTATTGTTTATTTGCAACCATTGCCCCTACGTAAAATTAATTAATGCGAAACTTGTCGAATTAGCCAGTGTTTATCAGCTAAAAAAAGTTAAATTTATTGCCATTAATTCCAACGACCCAGAAACCTACCCCGATGATTCTCCTGATAACATGCGTAAAGTTGCGAAGACAGAAGGTTACACATTTCCTTATCTTTTTGATGACTCGCAGTCTGTAGCTAAACTATATCAAGCGGTTTGTACTCCCGATATTTTTGTTTATGATAAAAGTAACCGTTTAGTATATCGGGGCCAATTTGATGGCGCGCGCCCGGGAAATAATATTAGTGTCACAGGGGCTGATTTGCAGCAAGCTCTTGACTGTATTTTAAACAATACAGCAATTACTGATTTGCAGAAGCCCAGTATTGGCTGCAATATTAAATGGAAAAAATAATTTTTTTCACGCACTGAGAAACTCTTTATTAAGCTGCGTCAGGAACAGCATCAAATTTAACGTATAAAAATAGCGCTTCTTACAACTACTTGTAGATAAATTAGGTGATAAAGCGATTATTAAAATTTACAATCGGTGCACGTTTTCGCAGCAAAGCCTTATTTTTAATTTACAGTCTTTCGAGACGCCGTGAATTCGATAGTGAGTTCCATGGCTATTAAATTACCCCCTATTTGTAACGCATTGCTTATAATAGACTTACTCATCAGTCTTAAACAATTTCTATTTATAGCAGACTAGGATTAAATCATGCGCCCTTATTTTTTAATTTTTGGCTTCGGTTACACTGCCAAAAAACTTGCGCCAGAACTAATTGCAAAAGGCTTTAAAGTGATTGGCACGCACCGCAAGCCAAATCAAGAAGAGAGGAATAATCTAACTACGAAGTTAGTAGTGTTTGACTCCGAAGAGATAAAGCACTATTTAAGCTTAGCCACACACCTTTTAATTACTATTCCACCAAGCCGTACAGACGATGATATTGTATTTAGCCAATACGGCGATTTAATCAAGAAACAAGCGCCTCACCTGAAATGGGTTGGCTATCTTTCTTCAACCGGAGTGTATGGTAATCACGATGGGGGTTGGGTAAGTGAAAAAAGCCCCTGCAATCCCCATACATCTACAGCAATTGCACGTTTAAAGGCAGAACAGGATTGGTTGTATTTTGCTCGAGTAAATCGATTACCCCTGCATATATTTAGGTTGTCAGGAATCTACGGCCCTGGAAGAAACGCGCTCGACAGGTTGATGAACTGTAAGAAACAAAGTATTTTCAAAAAAAATCAGGTGTTTTCACGCATTCATATAGACGACATTGTTGCGACCCTTATGGCCTCAATACAACAGCCAAATTTTTTGGCAATTTATAACGTATCTGATGATAAGCCCGCACCATCTTATAGAGTTGACAGCTATGCAGCCTCGCTTCTTCATAAAGCCCCCCTTCTTCTGAGATTTTACTCGGAAGCTCTTTTATCCCCTATGGAACAGGAATTTTACGCGAGCAATCGACGGGTTTCTAATTTTAAAATTAAAGAAGAATTAAATGTTACTTTAAAATACCCATCTTATAAAGAAGGATTAACCCAAATTTGGAGAACATATATTGAAGCTAAATAAAGCGTTGAACCTAATTTTTTGGTTTTTAATCTTTCAAAGTATCGGCTTTTTAATAGGGCTGCAGACTCAGGAAAATATGTATCCTTGGTACTATCACCTTAATAAATCCTCACTAACCCCACCGGATTTTATTTTTCCAGTTGCATGGACTGTATTATATGGCGTTCTTGCTGTGGTTGCCTGGATTTTATCAATATCCAATAAACCTCCCTCTAGAAAAATTAAAACATTATTCGCGGTGCAGATGATGATGAATTGGGCCTGGACCCCACTTTTTTTTGGACTGCATTGGGTAACTTTCAGCGCACTTTGGCTTATTGGTTTAACTTGTTTAAACTTTATTTTAATTATTGAGGCTCGGAAAACCCATACCATTGTTAGTTGGTTATTAAGTCCGTACGTATTTTGGCTCGTGTTTGCGTCTTATCTCAATATAGTGATTCTCGTAATGAATTGAGTAATATAGGCCATCAATATCGCTTATGCAGGCCTCCTGGACTTATTGCAACGATGGTGTAAAACCCGTTAAAGTTTGGCTTTAGCTTCTAAAAGAAGAGTACCGTAAAAACACTCATTTGGCATCCGTGTGCAAATTTAAGGTACCCGTCGTGTATGCCGATTTTAGATTAAATTCACCACGATATCCGTTTATATTAAAACCTGTTGAGCTTCGTAAAGCGATTCATAATCTTTAAAAATATTACAACTAGGCGTTGTTATGGCAGTAGTGCACTAAATTGCCGCATAAAATCGTTGCTTACACCGCAACTGTTTTAGACATCAACTTTTTAGGCGGGATAAGGCTATTGGATCACATCTAATGAAATTAAGTAAATCATTGTTTAACCTCTTTGAGGCCGTGGTTATCAATCCATGGCATTCATCTGCGTATTCAATCAATAGCGCGTTTTGCATCAACTTTACGCTCAAATACGCCGATATCTCGATAGGTACAGCTTGATCCTTGGTTCCATGAATAATTAAAGTGGGTATAGTTATGCTTGCTAAATCATCTCTAAAATCCGTACTGCTCCAGGCATTCATTAATTCTAACGTGGCTTGTGGCGATGCGGCTAAAGCCATTAGCTGGAAAAAATTTAGGTGCGATTGCGAAACACTACGATTTAAGAGTGAATAATTATAAAATTTTTCCGCAAAATTTTTCAAAAAATCAGGTCGGTCGTTGCGCACAGCGGTCTTTAATTCCAGAAAATTTTCACCGTCAATACCTTGGGGGTTGTTTGCAGTTTTTAATAAGAAAGGCGTTACTGAGGCTATAAGAACCGCTTTTTTTATACGTTGTTCACCATATTTTGCTAAATAGCGCACTACCTCTCCGCCACCCATTGAAAATCCAACTAAGGTTATATTTTTTAAATCAAGGTTTGTAATAAAGCTGTGTAAATCATCAGCTAGGGTGTCGTAGTCGTAGCCCTTGTACGCCCAATCGCTTCGGCCAAACCCTCTTTTATCGTAAGCGATAACGCGATGCCCGTTCTCGACTAAAAACTGCGCTTGTGACTCCCAGCTTGCCGAATGTAAAGGCCATCCGTGTAGCAAAATAACCGGGTCGCCCGTACCCCAATCGTAATAAAATAAAGCCGTACCGTCTGCTGCTGTCAAAAAAGCCATCCAAACCTCCTTGTATATTTGCCTCATGCTCGACTTATTAATACCGGACTATACACAAAGTTATCCACCGAAATTGTGCATAACTTTAAAAGTGAGAAATACAATAAGGGTGATAAACAGTGGGTAGTCTGAGAAAATAAGTACGTCTATCAATCTGCAAAATAATTGCAAAAATTAGTTATCCACAAGCGAATGTTAGAATATAATACCTTGTACGGCTGACGATATTACCTAATAAAAAAACAAAAAACCAGTCTTGACAAAAAAATAAATAGTCAACTTAGCTGATTTATTAGATTGCGCTCGCTTAGAATTTTTTAAAACAGGTACCGCCCTATTGCTTTGCTCATTCAGAAACGGTATTCTTGCCGCCTTGGAGAGGTGGCCGAGTGGCTGAAGGCGCACGCCTGGAAAGTGTGTATACGGTAAAACGTATCGAGGGTTCGAATCCCTCTCTCTCCGCCAGATTACAACCCTAGAACTTTAGAGCGCCCTTTTTCAGATAATTAACCCCCCGCAGATGGTTCAGCTTGAAAGCGCATAGACCCAACCCCATAAAAAATTCACAATTTTTTAACATCGGAATTAATTCTAATTGCACCTTAGTTTTAACTAGAAAACGATACCCAATACAAACACTAACAACCAGTAAAAAGTATTAAAGTTGAACAGCGTTTAATCAGCGCAATCTAAATTAAAGGTCTTGAGTTCTGGCAAAGATCCTGAAAAAATTTAAAAACGAAACTGGTTTAATAAAGGCTCATCTTTTTGTTTCTGATAAAAGACGTCTTTGCAGGAGCAACCAGAAATAGTGGCGGATTGCTTGGTAAATGTTGAACAAAAAGAAAGCCGCTACAGATTATTTGCGCGCACTATATATGATTAATTTTTTTTGCACCTATACGGTAGGGTAGATTTCAATTTTCGCAATAAACCTAGGTAGTACATTATTCTAGATGGTGGAGAATTTAAAATAGGCAAAAACATTTCGAGCGTTAGCATCGTACGGTGAAGATGCTACTGTTTTCTGTAGAGTTAGAGATGAACAAGCCCGCAAAACCATTCTACGAAGCAGTAATAACGGAACCATTGAGTGTGCGACGCGTACTATTTTAAGAATGAATAATCTCACAGTTTGCAGAGGACGTCGTGCTGAGGAAAGGATGATTGGCCCGGGTGATTACTATACCAATTTGGAAAAACCAGGGGAAAAAGCTTTTATAGTCTCTATAAACAATGGGATTCCTGTTTTTACCGAGCATAAAATATCTAAGTCGCATCCACCCTCAGGGCTTAGACCTATTTTAGACCATGAGTTAACAGAAGTAGACGTGCGGTGGTTTTCTAGGGAAGATAAAAAAATATCGTGGAGATAAAAAGAAAATACCAAACAACCGGTTTGGGTGAAAGTTTATTCCCGGATTCAGGAATACTAGAGTTTTCCGGAGCCGAAACGGTTATAAAGTTACCTGCAATTGATGCAACCCGACCCTTTAAAGTACGGTTAGTAAACAACACCCTGCTCTTTCCTATTACAGAAGACATTTTACATTCACGCTATGAATACAGGACAGTATCGTATAATTTTGGTGAAAAATACGCTGAAACAGTTGTCGAGAAAGGTGGTGTGTAGTAGCTCAGACTTGATCGGACAGTTTCCCGTTTTTCAAAGGCGTCTGTCAGTTTAGATTTGAGCTAAATTTTTCTCCGCCCAAATCGATTTACCATCAATTAACGTGTCCTGAGGAGTTCGTCCACAGCACATCTTTTCTTGATGAGTGCGCGCATTATTATAGTAATGAATCCATTCGTCCAGATCTTTTTGTAGCTCTTCCAGCGAGGAGTACAGTTTTTTCCTAAATGTTATCTGATAAAACTCATTTAAAATGGTTTTGTGAAATCGCTCGCAAATCCCATTTGTTTGAGGTGACATCGCTTTTGTCTTAGTATGGTCAATGTCATTAATCGCTAAATAGAGCTGATAATCATGTTGTTCGACTCGCCCACAATACTCTGTACCTCTATCCGTTAATATACGCAACATAGGTAGTTTATGCTCTTCGAAGAAAGGTAAAACCTTATCGTTAAGGATATCTGCTGCAGTAATCGGGGTTTTAGTTGTATAGAGCTTAGCGAAAGCCACTTTGCTGTAAGTATCAACAAATGTTTGTTGGTAAATGCGTCCAACGTCTTTCAGATTCCCTACGCAAAAGGTATCTTGTGAACCAAGGTAACCAGGGTGTGCCGTTTCTATTTCCCCACAGGCCTCATCATCATGTTTTTTCTTCTCAAGAGCTGCAACTTGAGCATCATTGAGAATAATCCCATCATGAGCAATTTTATCCTCAAGGGCTTTTAATCGCTTTTTAAAATTTTCCAGATTATTGCGTATCCAAATTGAGCGAACACCACTACCTGAAACGAATACACCTAACTTTCTTAGCTCATTACTTGTTCGATGCTGGCCATGGGCTGGTTGTTCAATCGTATAATTCAATACCGCTTGCTCAGTAACTTCATCAACACGATTCTTTATATTCGGTGCTCGGCGAGACTTGTTGATTAGGGCATCAATCCCTCCTTCCTCAACGAGCTCTTGATACCGATAGAATGTGTCGCGGGAGACGCCCATCACCTTGCAGGCTCTAGACACATTAGATTTCTTGCATAACCATTTTTAAAGCTCAAAATTATAAATTCCTGCAATCAAATTAAATCTTAAACCAAATCGTTTTCGTCTATTTCGATAACGATGGTAATCCCCCCATTTTTAACTGACGCTAAAAGTAGAAACTAAGCTACTAATTTCAGTTTTTGTCTGGGCGGTATACCTCCAATCGCCATGTTAGGCCGTTCGTTGTTATAAGACCACAACCATTTTGTGGCCATATTCTGAACTTCCTCGATCGTACTAAATAAATACTGGTTTAACCAATCATATCGTACGGTTCTGTTATAACGCTCAACATAGGCATTTTGTTGTGGGTTGCCTGGCTGAATAAACAATAGCGTTATTTTGTGTTTTTCAGCCCATTGTGTAAGCAAGTGACTGATATATTCAGGTCCATTATCACAACGTATCTGAAAAGGCTTACCACGCCACTCAATAACCTGATCAAGCGCCCTAATCACACGCTCAGCAGGCAAAGAGAAGTCAGCTTCAATGGTAAGGCCTTCTCGATTGAAGTCATCAATCACGTTAAATAAACGATAACTACGCCCGTTTTGTAACTGATCATGCATAAAATCCATTGACCAGCATTCGTTTATTGCTTGAGGAACCGTTAGCGCCTCTGGCTTTTCCCTAATTAACCGCTTTTTGGGTTTGATTCTTAAATTCAGCTCGAGCTCTCTATAAATACGATAAACACGCTTATGGTTCCATTTGTAACCTTTAACGTTACGCAAATATAAAAAACAAAGGCCAAAACCCCAATTGCGATTATTTTCAGTCAAATGCAACAACCAGTTTGCAATATGAGCATTTTCATCATTCAGCTTCAATTGGTAACGATAGCAAGTTTCACTGATGCTAAATAAACAACAGGCCATCCGTACGGAGATAAATTTTTCCTGCACGGCTTTCTGTGCAAGCTGCTTTCGACTGGATGGCTTAACTACTTTTTTTCAAGCACCTCGCGAAGAATCTCAGATTTTAGGCGCTCTTCAGCGTACATCTTCTTCAAACGAGCATTTTCAGACTCGAGCTCTTTTAGTCGGGTCATCATCGGCAAGTCCAGGCCACCATATTTTGCACGCCATTTATAAAACGTTGCTGAACTCATGCCATGTTCACGACAAAGTTCTGGAACAGGTACGCCTGCTTCACTTTGCTTGATGATCGACATAATTTGACTGTCACTAAATTTTGATTTTTTCATGCAGAATCTCCTGCGTAAAGGGTACGAGAAAATTCTACTTTTGGCATCAATTATTTTTAGGGACGATTACCCGATCAGCGACGATTTTAAATCGTTTAATCATACCAATTACATTTTCATTCAAAACACGCTCACTCGATAATTCACGATTGTTCTTTTTATCCTCTTTGGTCAGTGGGGTCTTTTTCGTTTTTTTCTTGGGTAATGCTGAATTTTGATGTAACTTATGTATTCCTTGGTAGCCGGTGTCTGTAAGACTTCGAATCTCTGGGTGAATATGAACACCTGATTCCTTAAACAACCTAAAATCATGCCGCTTACCGTTAGTGAAATTTGTACAAATAACGGTTTTTTTCTTTTTATCTACAATAATTTGTGTCTTTAGCGTGTGTCTCTTCTTTTTCCCTGAATAAAAATGTTTTTGTTTTTTTTAGGTCGTTCAATGGGCGTTTCAGTCGCATCAATCAGTACAACGTCATATTCAACATCACTTTTTAACAAGGTTTTACGTCCAGGCAATGAGAATTTTCCATCTTTAATCAGCGTATCTTCAACCCAGCGTATATTACGATAACAAGCACTTTCACTAATCCCATAACTACGCGAAATATGAAAGTATGTTCTATATTCGCGCAAATACTCCAACGCCATGAGCAACCTATCTTCGATGCCTAATTTATTAGGCTTACCTCCGTGAGATTTTAATAGGGCTTCCGCTTCTCTCAAAATGCTTGTCATAACATCAAAAGTTGTACGTTTAACTCCTGTGAGCCTACGAAATCCTTCCGCGGGTTCCTCTTTTATTTGTTCGAACTTCATCAACTTCCTTGCCAAAAAATAAGAAGTTTAATTAAATGCTGAGGTTATGCAAGAGCTCTATTGGGTGTTGCTGCTATTGCTTTGTCTATTCTGGCTTTTTGTATTATCTATACTCCCGTAATCACACCCACTTTAGCTATTGCAAGCCTGACGACCGCGGCGGTTTGTGGTATTTCGGGTATGGCTTTTGTAAGTGCAGCCGCAACTCTGGCGAGCGTAGGACTTTTAAAGATAGAAAAGCGAATCAAGTCGATTCCTCTGATGATTTAATACCTAAAGCATGCTCGGTAAGTCGTTAGTTCTCGTGGTAAGTCTTGGGCGTCATCGTGCGCTGTTTTGGGAATTACCACAGCGTTGATTGAATACTAGCGGTTATACGTCTTGATTCTTTCTAAATGCAACGCATTTATTCCAATGACTTGTAGTAGGTCGATGCTAATTTTTTCAATGATTCATTTTTAAATTTTTTGCCAAATAATTGGTTTAAAAAAGCTCCACTTAATATTTTGTTAATGTAAGCCTGCTACGATTCTATACTATTTATTCGTAAGGAATATTTTATGGTCGCTACAGTTGTTGTGGAAAAAAGTGTTAATATATACCAATACCCGGCTAGCACAAGCTCTGATAATCTAGGCTTTCTAGCCATTGGCGATTTACACGGAAATGCGGTTAAATTACTCTATTTTTTATTGCGTCACCGGGTTGTAAAGTTTAAAGATGACAACCAAAAAAGTGTGTTATTTAATAAATTTGTAAAATTGTATTTTGAAAGTAACACGATTATAGCACCAATTACTACAGACGTCGCGGACTGTACAATTGCATTAGCTAACCTTAAAAATAGATTGAGCGATAAATCGAAAGAATTAGAGGTTTTAAATAAACAACTTCGTGAATCATATGTTACGAACGCCCAAGACATTGCAGACTTGAAAATACTAACAAAAAAAATTAATAATGCAGGAAAAAACTGCACAGCAATCCTTAAGAATATTACAGAGAAAGAACAGGAAATTGAAGCTTTAAATGAGCGAACTCAACTAGCCAACGTTCAATTAACGCCTCTCATAACCCTTTTAAAAAAAATAATTTCTGAACTTGAAATTGACAATCCTGCATCCTTACTATTAATCGGTGATGATTTATTTGATAGAGGCAGTAACGATTCATTAACCTTATGGTTAATAGAATTTCTCGTTGCTCAAAACATTCCTATCGATATTCTAATATCCAATCACAGCAATGAATTTATATTGGCTTATGAACAACAATTTACACAAACCCCTAATTTTATTAGAGGCAATCAAAAAAACTCGTTCACCAACTTTGAGTTTCTAGTTAAACAGGGATTAATTGACACAGCCTCAATATCTAAGACGATTAAAGAAAGCTATCTCCCTCGATTAAAGGTGCTCGATTATAGATTTAAAGAAGATGGAATAATAATTTTCACGCACGCACCCGTAGAATTTGATTTGATTAAATTGCTGGCTACGAAATTGGGTGTTAAATACAAAGACTCGACCCCAATCGAGTTGGCTCAAACAATCGATGCTATTAATCGTTCTTTTTCTCAGGTTGTTAAACGCAACGAGGTGCAGAAATATCTTAATATTCCTGATATTGCGAAATCTTATGAACAGATAGACTTTGACGAAGCCACTATGTCGGACACTCAAAAACAAGAGCATCCCCTCATTGCGGTGTTGTGGAATAGATGGAATGATACAAAAGACAGCAATTCAGAGTCTAGGCCTTCGCGTCATGAAAACTACGAAATTACATGGGTGCACGGTCATGACCCACACATTAGCACTCATGAGCATATCGTTAACTTGGACACAGACCTTGGAAAAGGTATGGCCCCTGATAACGACGAAAAAATGCAAGACGCTAAAAGGATTATTGATACGAATAACCCTCGGTACAGGGACGCTCGTGATTACATCGATAACCATAATCGCTACATCGTTTTCACCGGTCACAACCATAACTTCGTCTTTTCGCCATTAACCGTTACCCAGCGCGCCTTAGCCCTTTCAACTATCAGTGGATTATTTTGCCTAGCAGCAACGCTTGGGGTGCTGGCGGTAGGATTAGGTCTTACAGCGAGCACTATTATTGCCGTACCGTTAACGGTAGGTATTCTGCTGTTTGCAGTTACAGCCACCGCCGCCGTTAGTCTATCGAGTATTGCGTCAACTGCGTACGCAATGATTACGCAGACGCCTACACAAGTGCGCCTTGAAACTGTACAAGATGAAAGCACGGAACAGAGTTCTGCAGCTTGTCCCGAGGGTGAAGAGTCTAGTGAAGGCAATTCAATACGCTCAGGCCTGTAATAAATCACACGCACTACTAAAATAGGAGTTATTCCGTATGTTATTTAATAGTGCGTGTGTTTAATTAAGACCACCCCTTACTGTAATAAATAGTTCAGTCTCGCTGCAAGACGACATCCTGCGCGCGCAAGCTGACGCTCTGAAATGGTTCTAACCTGCAATTGATACGGCTTAGTCGGTTTCATCCCGGGCTTAAGGGTATAAGCGTATAGCACGGCCAATTTGTGCGCGTGTTTAACCCATTGCTCTGGGGAATAAACCTCGGAGCTACAAGGCCATTTTCTTTCAAGAGAAAGGGCGTATTTTTTAACGCGCAGTCGTTTAAATTTGTTTTTTGTGCGCAACAAACCACCGGCACTGTCCCAGTAACCGTGCAAATTGTAGGCTACAGCATTCTTACCAAGATAAAATAGATTTCCGCCCTTATCGCCGTTGGGATATTTAGAGCTGTAACGACTAATGGTGTGCATCGGCTGATGGATATCTGCCATTACATGAATAAGAACACGAAGGCTTAACCCCTTCTGCTTTGCTGTGTAGTGGGTGTTTTGTAAGACCGCATTTGCTTGAGCCAAAGCTACTAGAGCATTAATAGCGTCGGCGGGACGTAATGGCGTGTAGTCTTGAGTAAAGGGTAAATCGATATAGTGTATCGCGCCTAAAGCCGGGTTGTCGCGCGGCCGGTAACCGTCTAACCAGCCGGCCGCGGCTACTAATGATTTGCTGGCGTAAGTGTTGTCCACGCTATGATTGTAAAAATTAGCTAATTTTTTAGCGCGTACCGACAAATTATTATAGGCAATTTGCATCACTACTCGGTGCCCTAAATTGCTCCAGCCAAAGGCGTAATTACTCAGTAAACTCAAAACTAAATAAGCGGCTGTTTTGCGCACCGGTACTTTACCCCAAATAAGGCGACCAAGATGGCTCTTGAATATCGCCGTCTCGAACAGGAATACGCGTTTGCATTCGTCCATCAATAGACACCATTCCTAAAATACCGCGATCGTCTTTATGGGTTGCGTAAATGATTAGTCGACCATTGGGGGCAAGGGAAGGCGACTCATCGGAATCACCGTGAGTGACCTTGAGAACCGCACCATTGGAATCTTGAACTGCAATTGAAAAACGCTTGCTTTCGTCTCGGTGCATCATCACCATATTTTTTTGATCCGGCGTTAACATTGCACGAGCGTTGTAAGAGCCTTCGTACGTAAGGCGCGTAATAAGGTTATTTCGCAAACTGATTTTATATATTTGTGGCGCACCGCCCCGTCCTGAGGTAAATATAATTGATTTGCCATCGGGGGTATAGCGCGGTTCGGTATCAATGGCGGTACCAAACGTAACTTGCTTAAGACTCCCGTCGTTTAAATTAACAGTGTAAATTTTAGGGTTGCCCCCTTTGGATAGTACAACCGCGAGCTGGCTTCCATCCGGTGAAAAGGAGGGTGCTCCGTTAATTCCATTGAAACTCGTAATTAAACGACGTTTTCCGGTACGCACGTCCACCGTAAAAATTTGTGCTTTTTTCTTCTCAAAAGACACATACGCAATTTTTTGGCCGTCGGGGGACCAGGACGGCGACATGAGTGATGTGGGTGAGATTAACAAGCTGTGTGGGTTGAAACCATCGGCATCAGCAATTTCTAGAGAATAACGTACCTTGTTTTTGTCACGTTGCACTAAGATATAAGCAATTTTAGTTGAAAAAACACCCCGCTCACCCAGTAGCTTTTGATACACATCATCACTGACCCGATGCGCAAGAGTTCGTAGCTGACTCTTATTGACGTTGTATTCGTTTTTTAATAATACTGTTTTTTGCGAGCTTGCATCCACAAGCTCGTATCTGAAACTGTAGCGATCCCCGGTTAAACCGTTGAAGTGTCCCACAAGAATTGAATCGGCGCCCATACGTCGCCAGTTATCCAGAGCACGATTGCGGTTCTCGGTGCCTAAAACATTAAATTGACCAGACAGACCTAAGTCGTGGTTGATAATTTCATGAAACTCTCTCGCCTCTGGTGCGTCACCAAAAGAATTTACAGCTATTGGCAGTGCGGAGTTAATACCTTGGGTAAGTTCTAAATCAACCGTAAACCCCACCGACGCGACTATGAAAAGCCCTAAGCCTACTACAATTTTGACCACCATATTTATCCTTTTCTATTTTCTGGACGTACTGTTAAACTAATTTCTCGAAACAGAGCGAAGGCTTTTGGCTCAGAGGGCACCGGCAATGGAGACGCTTTGTAAATAGCTGTTTGCGCGGAGCGGTCTAAGAGAGAGTCTCCGCTGCTGCGAATAAGAACTACATTTTGCACCTCGCCTGTTGGCGCGAGTCGAATTCTAAATTGACTTGATAGATTTTTATCCGCGTTTTCAGGCACTATCCACCGTTGGCTAATAGCGTTAATAATTAAGGCCTTATATTTGTTTATCTCGACGGCCATCTGCGCTTGCTGTGCTGCGTGCTCTCGCGCCTGCTCTTGCTCTAAATCTTTCTTTTTTTGCGCCTCAATTTTTTCTTCCGCCAATTGTTTATCAAGCTGCGTTTTTTTTAAGGCCAAAGCTTTAGTCTCAGCCAGCTGTTGTTCTTTCTCCAATTGTTGACGCTGCTTTTTTAAAGCTTCAATCTGTTTGTTTTCTGCAATTTTTTTATTATTTAACGCCTGCAACCTCTTTTTTTCCTCAGCAATTTGTTTTTTACGCGCAACAGCTATCGTTTGGGCTTGCTCTCTAATTTTTTCAAGGTTTCGCTGCTCTTTGCGCGTGGCCTCTTTTGCTTTTTCAACCTCTTGCGCTAGATGTTTTTGCCGTAATTGCTCTGCGTTGTGTTGCTCCAACCGTGCTTGCTTAATGCGATGAACCGCAGCCAACACTTCTGAGTTATCAATACTTACTGCATTCACAATTTCAGGTTTACGGGTATTTTTTTGCAACGGCAACACAAGGCCTGGGGTATTTTGGGCGGACTTCTGAACACTACTATCGCTATGCATTGACTCAAAAAACAACATTGCTGCAAGAAAAAAATGGATACTCAAGGCCACTATAAAAGCATTGCGGTAACTGGGTTGTTGGTTCATGCGGACTCCCGAGCATCGTTAGAGTCGGTTATCAAACCGACCTTTTCAGAACCCGCCTGTTTTAATAAACTCATTGCCGTTACAATTTTTCCATAGGCAACATGGGTGTCTCCTTTTACTAAAACAGCGCGTTTTTGCTGTTCTTGCTTATCGATTTCAAGCTCAGCAGCTACACGGATAATCAGGGCCGATGGTTCTATAGGCAATCCTGGATCGCTTGCAATATTTAAAAAGTAGTCCCCATGGCTATTAACCGAAACTATAATGGGTTCACGTTCCGTGGGTTGTAAGTTCTCACTAGTAGCTTTTGGTAAATCAACCGTGACGCCCTGACTGAGCATTGGTGCAGTTATCATAAAAATAACGAGTAACACAAGCATCACATCGATATAAGGCACAACGTTAATATCTGCAATAGGCTTCTTATTGGTTTTTTTATTCCGAATCATCGTTAACCTCGGGCTTGCACAGGCGTTTGTTGTTCAATTATGGCCACGAGCTCATCTTGAAATAAATCGTAGCGGTCTAAAATACTATTGGCTCGCGTTGAATAACGATTGTAGGCAATTACCGCGGGAATTGCCGTAAAAAGACCCAAGGCGGTGGCCACTAAAGCTTCTGAAATTCCGGGGGCAACCATAGCAATAGTTGCTTGAGAAGACTGGCCAAGAGCTTGGAATGAAGTCATTATTCCCCATACCGTTCCAAACAACCCGATATAAGGAGCGATTGAACCCACCGAGGCAAAAAATGGTAAATGCTGCTCCAATAGACTGGCTTCTTTAGCGTGGTTAATCTGCATTACCCGCTGAATAGGCTCAAGGATTACATCCCGCTGTTTACTAACGCGTATGTATTCTTTAAAACCTACGTAAAATATTCCAGACAACCCCTGTTTTGCTTCGTTTTTGGCTTCGATATCCGCATACAACTTGGTTAAATCACTACTGTCCCAAAAGCGACGAATAAACGATTCGCACTGATTTTTTTTGCGGTTAAAATACCAGGCTCGCTGAATAATCAAGGTCCACGAAGTGATAGATGCCATTATTAATATCACCATTACACTTTTCACGACCCAACCAGCTTGTAAAAAATAACTTAAAACGCTTGCATGGCTACCCACAGTATTCCTCCATACTTCATTATTCAGTGGCAATTTTGGTCAATAGTAAAACAATCATTATTCAACTGCAACAGGGTTTAGGCCAAAATGTTGATAGGCAAGAGCCGATGCCATTCTGCCACGAGCGGTTCGCGTTAAAAAGCCTTGCTGAATTAAAAAAGGCTCTAAGACATCTTCAATCGTACTTTTTTCCTCACCGATCGCGGCGGCAATATTATCCAAGCCTACAGGCCCACCACCAAAACGTTCGATTACCGCTAACAGAAGCTTTCTATCCATCACATCAAAACCCGACTGATCCACGTCCAACATCTTAAGCGCGAGTTTAGCCGTTTCACGTGTAATAAAACCATCACCACAGACTTCCGCGTAATCACGTACTCGGCGCAGTAATCGATTCGCTATACGCGGCGTACCTCGTGCGCGACAGGCAATTTCCTGAGCGCCGTCCTCTTCTATAACCAGATTAAGTAGGCGCGCTGACCGAGTAATAATGTGCGTTAATGCGTCGATAGAATAGAATTCCAACCGTTGCACTATGCCAAACCGATCGCGTAGAGGAGAGGTAAGCGAGCCTGCGCGTGTTGTAGCGCCGATAAGAGTAAATGGCGGCAGTTCTAATTTTATAGAGCGTGCTGCAGGGCCCTCTCCAATCATAATATCCAATTTATAATCTTCCATTGCCGGATATAAAATCTCTTCAATCACCGGGCTTAAGCGATGGATTTCATCAATGAAAAGGACATCATTTTTTTCTAAATTGGTTAAAATGGCCGCCATGTCTCCTGCGCGCTCTAAAACGGGGCCTGAGGTTTGTCTCAGATTAACCCCCATTTCATGAGCAATAATCGCGGCAAGCGTAGTTTTTCCAAGTCCTGGGGGGCCAAATATCAACACATGATCCAACGCATCTTGTCGATTTTTAGCAGCGTTTATAAAGATACGCATTTGAGTGCGTACCGCCTCCTGACCTATGTAGTCGTCTAAGTTAAGCGGACGGATAGCGCGGTCAATAGCTTCTTCTGAAACACTAGGGGTTGCACTAATTAAGCGATCACTTTCAAACATAATCATTATTTTTCAAGAAATGAACAAGGATTCTATCACTTACTTATAGACTGCGCACTGCTCAATTAATGTAAGTTGGCGATATTCTTCTCTAGATATCTGATCGCTAAAAATAAGCAGTTTCTTTTTTTTCGAACCGTCGATCAAATAGTAGAGCTGCGCTAATCCCATATCGTGTATCAGTTTAAAATCGGTATAGTAAGAGCATTTTTCCTGCCTATCGATACACATAATTGCGCTTTCTGTGAACAGAATACGGCGGCAACTTGTAGGAAAGCCACCTCTGTACACATTCAAAACTTGGTAAAAGCTGAACCCGTATAGCAGGATTTGTAGAGATAGATGCAAGGATGACTTATAAATCATCACGAAACACAGCATGTACACCAACAAACTCATACGGAAATAATAAGAGGATTTATTTAGGGTGAGGCTCGGTGGCAATACGTTTAACAAATTGGGCTAGCTCCTGTGAATCCGGTTTGCTCAAACCTAACAGCCATTGGTATAGAAGTTGATCGTAATTTTCTAATAGTGTCGCATAAAGGTCAATTTCAAACGCATCTAAACGGTCTAGCGAGTGTTCATTAAAGCGTTCAAAAAAAATATCAAGTTCTAACATGCCTCGGCGACACTGCCAGCGTATCTTGGCTTTTTTTGCCGATAAATTATCCATCAACACACCCCTACTGAAATTAAAACTTCTAATTTCAAGCTAGTAAACTGCACAATAATACCCTATTATTTGGTTTTTTCAAAAGCATTAATATCTATGAATACTACCACCCACATGGTCGCTAACCGCGTCTATACAACGATACAGCCATTAGCTGAAGAAATGCTCATCAATCCTGCTAAAAATTACACTTTTGACCTATCCCATTTATCTGTAATCGCGGTAGAAGGTCTACGAGCGCTGGAATTTTTGCAAGGACAGCTCACCTGCGATGTGCGTGCTGTTGCAGCCGATAAGTTTCAACAAGGAGCGCTGTGTAATCTAAAGGGGCGTATTTTAGCGTTGATGGATATCGTTGATAATCAAGGCGTGCAGCTAATTTTGCCTAAGGATTTACTTACCGACACGCTAAATTCCTTAACAAAAGCCGCCCTTCTTTCGCGCGTTGTATTGTGCGAACACCCAACAAACCGGGTAATTGGCGTATACAGCGCACAGTTATCCGATTTTTTAGCGGTTCCAAGCTTAAAAGTTGGCCAAGCTTTTGCTGCTGAAGGCTACTACATTTATGCGGTGGCTGAAAATTATTACGTTGCCATCGTTACGAGCGACGTGGATACCCCGTTCACCTTTTTTGAAAAACGCGGGTCGCTAGCCTGGCACTCTGCGCAATTGAACCGCAAAATTGCTGCACTATATCCGGCTTCACGAGGGCTTTTTCTACCGCATCAGTTAGAGCTGCACAAAACCCATTATCTTAGCTTTGATAAAGGGTGTTATAAAGGGCAGGAAATTATTGCTCGCATGCATTATCGAGGCAAACTCAAATCAAATTTTCATTTAAAATCAGTCTTTTTGCAAACCCAACCTGAAATAGGCGTTACCCACACTGAACTCGATGCACAAGTTGTTGATTTTTGTATTAACCATTCTGGCGCTTACGATATTTTATGCCTTGCAAAATAATCTGCTACGGTTTTAAAGAACCTCGCGCGCGCACCAACGGCGTTTGGTTAGCCAATTATTAGTAGTTTTTTTACATAATTTGGGGTGGCCTGTACTTAAGTATAATTATCATCAATGAATTTGGAGGTTCGCGGCGATTAGTTATCAAGCAATTAATACACACTAAGTTGCGGTAAGCACACCAGTAAATGCACAATAATTCCTTCTAAAAACTTTTAAGGCCGCTTGATATCACGCAGTGTTTCCAAAACCACGAACACCGAAAAATTAACTGACAACAATAAAATTAATGTGCCCGATTAAAATACATAGATATTGGTTTGTATTTAATTTAAAATGCAAGAAAAATTTGGCCAATGCCTATTCAAAAAATAAGAGTAGAAGCACGCTTGGTTTAAATAAACGCATTTTCACGTTGTATTAGGCAGATGTATGACCTTAAGTATAAGAAAAGAATACTGGCTACAAAAAGTTGTTGATAGCTGGGAAAATTTTTCACCAGATGAATATGAGATTGCTTCCTACTCCGATTTTTTAGACAACTTAAACGCATTCATTGATGAAATTACCCAAACCTGTCAATTAGCTCAAGAGGCTAACAGAAGCCTTAATCCGGCTGCAAATCAAAATGTTTTAAGCCGTACATGGTCTGGTGTTTGTAGTAAAGCGGCGCAAATCTTACATTTAGATATTAGCTTCGAATCACCGGAGTCAGAAAACGCAAACGAATTTAGCAGGGCTATTAATCAAGCAATTGCTGATTTCAAAGAACAGCACCTTACTCCCATTCATGAGCTAAACACCCTTATTAAATTTTTAAAAAACACCAATTGCAGTAGTGAGTCAGAGTATTATCATGAACGTGAAACCCTATGTACGAATTTTATTATTGAGTCCATTCCTGAATTTGAGGGTTTATTAATACCGACTGCTCTAGATGAGCTTCAGCGAGAACTATTAAAAAATTATCAAAAATATTTAGATGCGTTTGTACAAAAACATATCTCTATAGTAATTAATACTAAACGTGCTTATCCTTCATCGCTGGCTTCAGAACAACCAGCTTTAGAGCAACAGCGGCAAGCTTTTAGAAATACAGTATTTGAAGACGCGCTTAAAAATAATTCGGACTCTGTTGTATACGATTTTTTGGCCGTTATTGCAGAAGATAGCCATCGTAGCTTTATTAATAATTATCCGAAAATAGCCTCCGGTATTTCCCTTCAAACATCAAGTTTTGACTTTGTTGACAGCTATTTAAGCAATGCCCGCAACTATGCCTTAGGACTGAAAGAATTCGTCGAGCAGAAATGCATTGAAATCTATGTTCGAACAAAATTAACGGCTGTTTCAGAGTATTATTTTGCTAACCTGAACTTTCAAGCTTTATCCGAAGATAATGACTTCTTTTTTCATATTCATAATTTTAACACTGAGCAGGCGCGTATTGCGGTAAAAACAGGTTTTGTCAACGGGGCTTTAACCGATGAATTTTTAACTCAATATTCTAAAAAGTTAGCAAAATTATTAAATAAAACACTATTTAATAAAGGTCTTCCTTCCCCGGAGTTAAATGTTAGTGGAATTATTACAGAGTCGATTAGTTATTTATTACAAAATGAAAGTTTGAGCGACGCCTTAACCTATCTTAATCAATTTGCGAACGCTCATGCCTTCATCCAGCGTACGGGTTGGTCCACACAAAATGAGCGCTCCCATCTTGCTCTGTTGGATTTTTACAACTACTTTCGGGGCACAAAGTCTATCGAGGAAGCGCGCTCTATTATCCTTCAATTGCTTCAGCCAATTTTGTCGCCTTGGTATTTTGAATACCGTGATATTGCCTACCGAGATCAGTTTGTAGTTTGGAAATTAACTCGTTCTCTTGTTCCAATAATTATTGTAATAACCGTAGTGGTGCTTATTACACTTGCCTTAAGCTCTTTAGTATTACCGGATTTATTAATTGCGGGAATTATGATTCCGAGTGTCGTTTTAGGTATTGCAATTGCTTCCTTTTATCTGCGTATAAAAAATGATTTAAGTGCGCGTATTGAATTGGCACTTGCCCACAATAATCCTTACGAGGTTGCGGCTTTTCAAGTAAACACCCAATTAACAAATTTGTTTGAAACCGAAGAGAGCGCTAAAGAGATTCGTCTTTTTTATTGCCGATTATTTGAACAGTGCGATCGCAATGAAATTATTTATAAACAAAAATTTGATAGCTGTATTCAAATTGAGAATACGCTTAAAAAAAGTGACCCTAATAGTCGTGAGCGAGCCTCCAACGCAGACGCTAAAAAAGCCTGGTATCAACGTAAAGAAGATAATACGTTAAAGAAAAATAAACTTTTAATCGAGTGGTGGGATTTAGCGCACAACCCTGATATAGAGGAGCAAGCTGCGCTAAGCTTAGCGCGCGCGCGCGTTCGTTTGGAATATAAAGACTACCATTCTCGTGCCCGAAAAACGATGCGTGCTCTGTCAAAAAATATAGCCGTGAGTGTTAAGGACTCCGTTGAGTCAGGAACGTGTAATGGCGCAACCTACGGGGCGAACCGTTTCTTCAATGCCATTCCTCTAACAAGACGAAATTTTATGGAACTGGGAAAAACGACGGAAAAGCGCGATTGTCGTTATCTAATTACTTAACAAAACCCAGCTTTATGTTTTAAGTAGTGGTCCATAATCACCAGTGCTGCCATGGCATCCACAATAGGAACGGCTCGTGGTAGCACACAGGCGTCGTGACGACCTGCCGCCTCTACGATTGTTTCTTGCTGAATAAGAGTCACCGTTTTTTGGGGTTTACTAATAGTTGCTACGGGCTTAAACGCAACCCTAAAATAAATATCATCGCCGTTTGATATGCCGCCTAAAATACCCCCGGCATCGTTTTTAGTGAACCGCACCGCACCGTCTTGCATTATAAGAGGGTCGTTATGCTCGCTTCCCAGTAAGCCTACCCCTGTAAAACCCGAACCAATGTCAAACCCTTTTACGGCATTTATACTCAGCATCGCTTTAGCAAGATCGGCGGAAAGCTTATCAAAAACAGGCTCCCCTAACCCTATTGGTACATTGCGGATAAATCCTTTGATTATTCCACCAATAGAGTCACCCTGCTGTTGCACACGCTGTACTAAAGCAATCATTTGGGCGGCAATTTTATCGTCGGGACAACGGATAATGTTTTTATCAATCTCAGCAGACGATACCTGCTGATAATCTATAGTTGCAGCTAAAGATCCTACTTGTTCCACGTAGCTTCCTATCTCAATACTCAAGGCATCGCGCAGGTATTTTTGTGCTATTGCTCCAGCAGCCACCCGAGCTAATGTCTCTCGTGCACTGGCTCGCCCACTGCCATTGCAGTCGCGAATACCGTATTTTTTTTGGTAGGTAAAATCAGCATGAGACGGTCGATAGAGTGTCTTCAATTGTTCGTAATCACCTGGATTGGCGTCTTGGTTTTGAGCCATGAGCAATATCGGTGTGCCTGTTGTTTTTCCTTCAAAAACACCGGATAAAATATGAATTATATCCGATTCCTTGCGCGGGCTGGTGATGGCGCTTTGCCCGGGTTTACGGCGGTCTAATTGCTGTTGAATATCACCCGCTGTAATGGGAAAATTAGCCGGGCATCCATCAACAATTACTCCTATAGCACCGCCGTGCGATTCCCCACAGGTGGTTATTCTAAACATATCTCCGAAACTATTGCCCGCCATGAGTCTCCTTAGAAACGGTAGAAAGCGCGAGTTGTACCAATGCGGTGTCTACCGGAAAAGTGTATTCATAACCACGATGCGCGCAGCTTCCAACACTATTTAGTAAAACATAATGCACTTGACCGGCTCTGCATTTTTTATCAACGTAGGTGCGGCTTATCAAATCTTCTAGTTGGTATTTTAGCAACTCACTTCCGTATATATTTAAACTGGCAAAAAATTGTTTTATTAATTGGTAATCTTGAGCGCTTAATAGGCCGCTTAATTCAGCAATTTTACTTTCAACCACAATGCCATAACCCACCGCTACGCCATGCAAATACTGATAATCGCTAGCGACTTCCAACGCATGGCCAATAGTATGACCGAAATTAAGCAACGCTCTTTCCCCTTTTTCGCCTGGATCAGAGCTTACAATGGCCGCTTTCAGAGCAATAGCTTTACGACAAATAACTTCTAAAACGAGGCTGTCTTTATTGAGTACATTGGAGAGGTTTTTTACGAGGTAATCGAACATCGGTTGATTGTGGGTAAGAAAAATTTTAGCAATCTCCACCAACCCATTAACGAGGTGTTCAGGCGCTAAGCTTTGCAAGCAATTTAAATCAGCAACAACGGCTATCGGCTGCCAGAAAGCGCCAATTAAATTTTTTCCGATGCGGTTATTTATACCAGTTTTACCACCTATAGAGCTGTCAACGACGGCTAAAAGCGTGGTTGGAACATGAATGTAGCGCACGCCGCGCATAAAGCTTGCCGCAATGTAGCTCGCTAGGTCGCCTGTAACGCCACCACCAAAAGCTACAATCAAACTTTTTCTATCACAGCCCTGCTGCAGCATCTGTTCTTCAAGCGTGTTCTTGGTAGTAATATTTTTAGAACCCTCTCCTGCCGGAAAAGCTAGCAAAAGAGTTTTAAAACCCGAAATTTTTAAATTTTCCTGCAAGCTAAATCCGTACAAGCTAGCAACGTTTTCATCGCAAATAATTACAATGGTGCTGCAATCTTCTGGAAACCACGTGCACAGAGTCGCTAGCGCGTTATTCTTTATTTCAATAACGTATTCTATTAAGGGTTGCGGAGGCAGCTTTACATGTATTTGCATACTCTTATTTCTGCACTGTGTTTGTTTTATGTAAATCCACTATTAACAAAAACGCGCCTATGCAGATAGCACTATCGGCTATATTAAAAGTAGGCCAGTGATACGCTCCATAATAAAAATCTAGAAAATCCACCACTTGACCGGAATAGGCGCGGTCAATTAAATTACCCAGTGCACCACCCAATAGTAAACTTAAGGCAGCAGTTTGCCTTTTTGCGTGCCTGGGAATTTTGTACAGCCACGATATTAATACGGCGCTAATAACAACACTCACGGTAACAAAAAACCACCGTTGCCAACCACCCGCATTTCCCAAAATACTAAAAGCGGCGCCTCGATTATAGGCTAGGCGCAGATTGAGCATGGGCATCACTGAATAAGGGTATCCTAAAGCTAAACAAGAAGCCGCCCAGAATTTAGTGAGCTGGTCGGCCACAACAACCGTAATTACCAGTAATAGCCCTATTATTTTTTTCATGCAAAAAGCCTTACCTCGTTATTACCGGAAATATTATCAGCACAGCGTGCGCATAGGTCGAGTGAACCATCATCCTTACTTAAGTTTTCACAACGATGCCAGCAACGCGCGCATTTCTCATGCGAACTGGGCTGTACGTCTACCGCTATTTGTAATTCATCATTCAGTAAGGCCGTATCGGTAATTGCGTCCAGTGGCTTAACCGTAGCTTTAGAGGTTATCAATAAAAAACGCAACTCATTTTCAAAGTAAGAGATTTTAGCCAAAAGATTCGGGCAAGCGTAAATAGTCACCTCCGCGGCTAGTGGCGAACCGATTAAACCGCTCTGGCGTTTTAATTCCAAAGCCTTATTGACTTCATTACGCACCCGTTGCATCTCATGCCAAAAATCTAAATCCACATCACTCATAATTGGCCAGTCTTCAAACCAGGTTTCTGTAAAAATGGATGTGGAACCTTGCTCCGGAATTGCTTGCCATAACTCATCTGCAGTAAATGAAATTATCGGCGCCAACCAGCGTGTAAGTGCATGAATAATATAGTACATGGCGGTTTGGCAGGAGCGTCGAGCAATACTATTTTTAGGTGTTGTGTATTGGCGGTCTTTAATGACATCTAAATAAAAACCCCCCAAGTCCATCGCGCAAAAATTATGAATTTTTTGATAAATAGTGTGGAAGTTATAACTATTATAGGCGGTGATAATTTCTTGTTGCAGCTGCTGAGTACGCGCAATAATCCATTTATCCATTGCAACCAAATTATCACTGGCTACTGTATTTTCTTTAGTGAAATCAAAAAGATTGGCTAATAAAAACCGAGCCGTATTTCGAATACGCCTGTAGGCGTCCGCGTTACGACTAATAATCTCGTCCGAAATACCAACCTCATTACGGTAATCAGTGGATGCGACCCACAACCGGATTATATCGGCACCATGCTGATTAATAATTTTATCTAAAGCAACGTAGTTTCCTTTAGATTTTGAAAGCTTTTTACCCTCAGCATCTACTGTAAACCCATGAGTTAAAACAGTTTTATACGGGGGAACGCCATACATCGCTACAGCCGTTGTGATAGATGAGTTAAACCAACCACGGTGCTGATCGGAACCTTCAAAATACATATCTGCTGGAAAACCCAAAGAAGAGTTACTGTTTAATACGCAAAAATGGGAAACACCGGAATCAAACCAAACATCCAATGTATCTGTAATTTTATCGTACAAAGCATGATCCGCACCTAAAAATTCTGCAACATCCAAATCAAACCACGCATCAACTCCATCTACCTCAATCAACTGAGCCACTTTCTCTACTAAGCGTAGGCTTTCTGGATGCAATTCACGGCTGTGCTTGTGAACAAATAAGGGGAGCGGTGTCCCCCACGCTCTTTGTCTTGATATGCACCAGTCAGGCCTGTTTTCAATCATTTTAATAATGCGAGGCTTACCCCAATCGGGTATCCAATTAACCGTATTAATTTGGTGGATAATAGCTTCCCGTAAACCATTTTTATCCATTGAGATGAACCATTGCGGCGTTGCTAAAAATATAACCGGTGTTTTATGACGCCAGCAATGAGGGTAGCTGTGGGTAATTTTTTCATGCAGCAAGAGGGTTTTCTTCTCGTTCAATAATGCAATGATAGCGCCATTTACTTTTACGACCGATTGACCGGCAAAAAAGGCAACATCAGGCTTATAGCAACCGTTCGACTGCACCGGATTTTCCAAGGGCAATGAAAACTTTTTACCTACAAGATAATCGTCGGGGCCATGTGCAGGAGCTGTGTGCACACAGCCAGTACCCGATTCTGTAGTCACATGTTCACCATAAATAATAGGAACGTTTTTATCCAAAAAGGGGTGCTGCAGTTGTGTATTAAAAAACGCCTTGCCCTCTTGCTCGCCTTTGATTGTATAGTGCTCAATGCCGTAGCGCGCCATGGAAGACGCAACTAAATCCGCGGCTATTAAAAAATAGCCGTTTGCTGTATCGATAAGTTGGTAGCGCAACGTCGGGTGTAAGCAGACGGCTTCATTAGCCAATAAAGACCAGGGGGTTGTCGTCCAGATGGGTACCGTAATTGGTTTAGAGGTTAATTGACTGTCAAAAATCGTTGAAAAACCCGTCGCATTCACTACTGAAAACATCACATCTATCGAATCTGAAATTTTATTTTCGTAGTCCACTTCCGCTTCTGCAAGCGCAGAGCTACATTCAATGCACCAATGGACAGGTTTAAAGCCTTGCTGCAAGTGTCCATTCTTAATAATCGTGCCTAATGCACGAACAATATTGGCCTCATAAGTAAAATTGGAGGTTGTGTAGGGGTTGTGCCAATCGGCGAGTACACCCAGGCGTTTGAATTCTTGCTTTTGTATTTCAATTTGTGTTGCGGCGTAATTACGACACTTGGCCCTGAATTCTTTTGCGCTTAATTTAACCCCAGCTTTTCCAAATTTTTTTTCAACATTCAATTCAATTGGTAATCCATGGCAGTCCCAGCCAGGAACAAAGGGAGCATTTATTCCACTCAAAGTTTTAGATTTTACAATAATATCTTTCAAAATTTTATTAAGCGCGTGACCGCAATGCAAATTACCATTGGCGTACGGGGGACCATCGTGCAAAATAAACGCGGGGCTATCTTGGCGTGCAGCACGAATGTACTGGTATATATTTTTTTCCTGCCATACAGCAAGCCGAGCCGGTTCTTTTTGCGATAAATTGGCTTTCATCGAAAAATCTGTGGTTGGTAAGTTTAGGGTATTTTTATATTCTGGCATCACAACACTCGTTAGTTTAGTAATTTAAAATAGCTTTTCGCCGCATCGATATCTTTATTAATTTGCGCAATCAAAATGTCGATTGAATCGAATTTTATTTCATCCCTTAATTTACGTAAAAAGCGTACGCGCAAATGTTGTCCGTAAAAATTTTCAGTGGTGTCAAACATATGAATTTCAATAGTAATGGTATTTCCATCGACCGTTGGCCTGCAACCAACGTTTGCAACCCCTTGAAAGCAATTGGAGTTCGAGTGGTTGGTTACTTGCACACAAAAAACACCTTTAATAGGCATGGGTAAATACCGATGAATATTCGCTGTTGGAATACCCCACTTTCGTCCCTGTTGCGTCCCAGAAACTACGCGCCCACAAATTTCATAGTCGCGACCCAGTAAGCTCGCCCCTTGCGCTAACGCCCCTTTTTGAAACAGATTACGAATTATCGTAGAACTTATTCGTTCATTATTCAGGGTAAAATTTTTAAAAATTTCTACGGTGGTATTGGTTTTTAGTGCCATTTCTTGAAGCAGCTTGCTATCGCCGCATCGCTTTTTTCCAAATTGGAAATCTTCCCCTACTAACAAATAGGTTATTAACGGGCGGCTAAAGAAAAAACGCTGCGCAAAATCCTCGGCGGGCATTTCCGCAAGCTTTGCTTGAAACTTCAAGCATAAAACATAATCAATATCCCATTGCGCTAGATACCCAATTTTTTCACGGAGCGTCGACAGTCTTAGTGCCGCATCTTTTTGATTAAAAAACTCATCGGGTTGAGGCTCAAAAAGTATCACTAAAGTTGGAAGATTACGCTGGTTGGCATTTTCTATTAAACGGGCTAATAAGGCTTGGTGCCCGCAGTGCACCCCATCAAAATTACCTATTGTCGCGGCAATTTGTGCGGGGCACTGCGATAAAGATTTAGAACCATATAGTAATTTCATCAACAGCCACTTTAAAAATATACGCCATAATATTAATCAACTTTGGGTCTTACAATCAGCACGTCGCATTCAGCTCCATGTAAAATTGCGTTAGCACTAGAACCTAATAATAGAGCTAAACCGTGTTTACCATGACTACCCGTAACAATTAAATCAATTTTTCGCTCTTTTGCAACGCGCAAAATTTCATTTTTTGTAGAGCCAAATTCAATCATGCAGTGGGCGTCATCAACATTAAGCGATGCCGCAAGAGAACCCAACTCTTTTTCAGCTTGTTCACGAATTGATAACTCAACCTCTGCAAAACCGGCAAATCCAGGATAAGCGTAGGCTGGGATAGGCTCAACAACATGAACAAGCAGCAGATCGGCGCCGTTTTCTTCGGCTATCTTTCGAGCTTTGTGCGCGGCGCGTATACCAACATCATCAAAATCGGTTGCAAATAACACTCTTTTATACATGTAAATCTCCTTATCGCACGTGTCTAAATTTTGTTGAACAGCAAGATTAGCAGAAAATACTATTATTGCCCAGGTTTACCAATCTTGGTTGCTCTATTTTAATAACCGTATAGTACTGTTCTTTTCAACAAAGATAGAGCGCAAGCGCTAATTTATTAGTGGATTGAACCCTATCTTGTAATTACGCAAACGAATAGTGTGTTGAACGCCCATTTTTACAAACTTTTTTAAACGAGTATCTTCAATCAGCTATTCGTGCTGTAAGCTGTATGAAATCGACTCACCATCGTACCTATCCCAACACACACCTGTACCACGCGAGCATGCTCTTATACTGTTAGCTTCAAAGCGTTTCCTAATAGACTCGGCAAAGTAATTGCAACCAGGTGCCGATAAGTAATTTCGGATTATGGTAACCCTTGGGGTCCTAAGTGCTTCGTAAAAACCCAAAGGAACCACTTAGGCGTGCGAGCGAAGTTGTCTTTTTTTTTAATTATCAACTACGGTGCTTGTGTGCAAGCGTTCAACGCAACTCGTCTAGAATACCATAAGCTAACGTGGCGCAATGCTCACTTACGCAACTCCAGGAGCCATAAGTGCCTGTGAAAAGTATTGAAAGTTGGGAACAGTGATGCTATTTTGCCTACAAATTGATCGCAATTGGTATCAAGTCTATGAATATATTTAAATGCATCCCCTTAGGTCTGGTGCTTTTATCAACCGCAGTTCGCGCAGAACCTTTTCAGCAAAGCATCAAATTGCATTTTAATTCACCCACTATTGCTACTCGAATTTATTGGAAGTACATCTGCTTTAGCACCAGTGATTGGTTTGATATTCAGCATTGTAATACCACGAAACACGTTTATAATCATGGTCCAAAAAAATGGCATTTATCTACAGCGATTCATAAAAGCGTGTTTGATGACAGTTGTTCCCCTCTTTTACAAACTCAATCGCTTGCAAACGAATCGGGTAGTTTAGTTATTAGTGCTACGGTAACAACGCAACAAACAGAAGTTTTAGGCAAAAAAATTGAATTAGTGGTCGTTTCAGATTGTCATACTGCCTGGAGTCCAGACAGCATTTAAGATTGTAGTTGTTGTAAAGTGTTTTTTATAACGACCCTCGAAAACGCCACTTATCGTCGTTATACCGCAACGTGTCGTCGGAATCCCAAGGTTTAAATGCCAATAAATCTTATATATCCAACAAATCTTTTTCTTTTTCTGATAATAATTTATCAATTTCAGCTACGTATTTATCGGTAATATTTTGAATTAAATCATTAGCGCGACGCTCTTCATCATCCGAAATTGATTTGTTTTTTATTAGCTCTTTAAGTTGATTATTAGCGTCACGTCGAACATTGCGTACGGCAACCCGCGCTTGCTCGCCTTCTCCGCGAACAACTTTAATAAGCTCTTTACGACGTTCCTCTGTCAACGGAGGCATGGGAACTCGAATTGCTGCTCCTGATGTTGCAGGATTTAGCCCTAAATCCGAATTCAAAATGGCCTTTTCAACCGCCGCAACCATAGACTTTTCCCACGGTGTCACCATAATGGTTCGAGCGTCACTTGTTGTAACATTGGCTATTTGGCTTAACGGAGTCATGTTGCCGTAATAATCAACTTGTACGTTATCTAAAAAACTAGCACTGGCTCTACCGGTTCTAATTTTAGTAAAATCCTGTTGCAATGTTTCGATAGTTTTTTTCATACGCTTCTCAGCGTCTTGTTTTATTTCATTAATCATTATGCGCTCCTACTAAAGTCCCTACTTGCTCACCAACAACAATTTTTTGTAAAGCTTCAGGTTCTGCCATATTAAAAACATACAACGGCATGTTTTGATCTTGACAAAGGCAAATGGCGGTTGCATCCATCACCTGTAAATTATCCGCTAAAACTTGTTTGTAACTTACAAAATCAAACCGCTGAGCGTTAGGATTTTTAACAGGGTCCTCAGAGTATATGCCGTCAACCTTCGTGGCTTTAAGCACAACATCAGCGCCTACTTCCACTGCTCGCAAACAAGCGGCGGTATCCGTTGTAAAAAAAGGGTTCCCAGTACCCGCTGCAAATATTATTACGGTTTTGTTTCTTAAATGGTGTATTGCTTTTCTTCTATCGTAGGAATCAACAATTCCAGGCATGGGTATGGCGGACATAATCCGAGCGGGAAGATCGATGCGCTCCATCGCATCCCGTAAGGCTAATGCATTCATCAAAGTAGCAAGCATACCCATATGGTCGCCTGTTACCCTTCCTAGCCCTGCTTCAGAGAGTGCTTTTCCACGGAATAAATTGCCACCGCCGATAACCAAACCAACTTGCACACCCATACCTAAAAGATTCGCAACATCTTTTGCAATGCGATCAAGCACTGACGGATCAATACCAAACTGCGAATTACCCGTCAACGCCTCACCACTGCATTTTAATAAAATACGCTTGTATTTTAATTTTTTTATTCCGGTCATATTTTAACTACGAACCTGAGACATTACTTCTTCGGCAAAATTAACCTCTTTCTTTTCAATGCCATCGCCAACTGCAAAGCGTATGAAGGATATAACTTCAGCATTTTTATCTTTCAATAATTGGGCTACTGTAATATCGGAGTTTTTCACAAAAGGTTGATCAAGCAAACTTACTTCTTTTAAATATTTGCTTATTTGACCTTCAATCATGCGATCAATAATTTCTTGAGGCTTACCGCTTTCAAGAGCTTGCGCAGTAAACACATTGCGCTCGGTTTCAATATTACTGGCTGGCACTTGTTCTCGACTAATAACTATCGGTCTACTTGCCGCAATGTGCATGGCTATATCTTTAGCTAAAGCTTCATCGCCATTTTTTAAAGCCACAACCACACCAATGCGCGACCCTGCATGCAGATAGGTGCCTATTGCGCCATCCGTTGTAACCGAACTAATTCTGCGCACTTGAATGTTTTCACCAATTTTTGAAATTAATTGTTGTCTTGCTTGCTCGATCGTAAGGTCAGTGCCAACCATCATTTTACCGGATAAAACTTCTACGTCTGTAGTTTTGTAATGCATAGCCATATTGACTAATTGCTCAGCAAATGACATGAAATTGCTGTCACGAGCCGCAAAGTCGGTTTCGCTATTAATTTCTGCAATATACGCTACATGCTCAGTGCCTTCCGTTGAAAAAACAGTCGTACAAATACCTTCAGCCGCAACACGCGAACCTACTTTATCAACCTTAACTTGTGATTCTACACGAATTAAATGGATAGCTTCTTCTAAATTACCGTCCGTGCGTACGAGATATTTTTTACAATCCATCATCCCAGCACCGGTTAATTCGCGCAGCTCTTTAACTAAACTTGCAGTAATATTCATGGTAATTCTCACTTAGCAAAAAGGGATGTATACAGAAATATACATCCCTTATTAAATAACAGTTTATTCGCTTACAGTATCGTCTTTTTTAGCATCCGACACTTCAACAAATTCAGAATCAGGCATTCCACCAACGGTACGACTGTTTTTTGCGTCTAAAATTGCGTCCGCTATACAACGAACATAAATATCTACAGCACGCATTGAATCATCGTTTCCAGGAATAATGTAGTCAATATTATCAGGACTATTGTTAGTGTCCACAATACCAATAACGGGTATTTTTAAGCGTCTGGCTTCTTCAACTGCAATATGCTCGAAACCAACGTCAACTACAAATAAGGCATCTGGCAGACCACCAATGTGTTCAATACCGCCTAAACCACGCTCTAATTTATCAAGTTCACGTGTTAGCATTAGGGCTTCTTTTTTGATCATTCCTGCAAAAGCACCTTTTTCACTTAATTCTTTTAATTCTTTTAATCGAAAAATTGATTGTCTAACTGTTTTAAAATTTGTAAGCATCCCACCTAACCAGCGGTGATCAACATAAGGCATTCCACAACGCTTAGCGTGCTCACGAATACTTTCTTGAGCGGCACGCTTTGTACCAACAAATAATATTTTGGCTTTGTTTGAGGCCAATCTTCCAACGTAGTTTGTTACGTCCTTCATCATTGGCATTGTTTTTTCAAGATCAATAATATGAATCTTATTTCGGGAACCGAATATATACTGTTCCATTTTAGGATTCCAATAGCGAGTACGATGCCCAAAATGAGCGCCCGCTTCCAATAATTCACGCATACTTACATTCATTTATACTCTCCAGGGTTATGCCTCCACGCTTCCCATAAGATACCCCATTTCAGGGACCCCACCTTATGTGTCGAAGCGTGTGTGTATTTAAAAGCGCGCTAGTTATAACATATATTCTTTCAAGCTACAATAAAATTTGAGATAGAAAAAGGATCGATAGGCAGTTGCAACTATACCTCTTAGCCTATAGGCACAAGTTTACTTTAAATTGCTGTTGACGCCAGAAATTTTCCTGATATAATTCGCAACGATTGTTTGGAGAGATGGCCGAGTGGTCGAAGGCGCTCCCCTGCTAAGGGAGTATGGGAGGAATCCCATCGAGGGTTCGAATCCCTCTTTCTCCGCCAAATAATAATGCGCCCGTAGCTCAGTTGGATAGAGTATTTGGCTACGAACCAAAGGGTCGGAGGTTCGAATCCTTCCGGGCGCACCACCTGATTGTTAATTTATACGGCTCTTTCCCTTCTAAGAATCCTATTTTAAGCACGTAGTACTCTAACCCTAAACCTACAGCTTTCAAAGTTTCAAAAAGCATACGCTTTTTCTTGAATTAACTTCATCGTGCGAGGCACGCTTCTTCCAACCCTGTTATGTTTTCTAAGTCGCCACATTTTGGCAATCTCACCCTTCATTGATACAGAGTGCCACCTAAAAAGCAAACCCTGTAAACGAGCTTTTTTGGCGTTTTACTAATTAAGTGGTAAAGTTTTTTAAAACGCCGCTGCTGGTAGCGATTCAACATTATAATTTACTCGAGCGTGCGTAAAAAAAATCGCGGTCGGCTATAAAACCAACCACGATTCAAAACATCAAGAACAGTTTAAAACCCGCCTGGGTTCCAGGTTACGTCATCAATAAAAATAATAGTGTTAACACTCGTACCTGTCGTAATTTTATTTTTACTTATTTTGGTAAGTGGGTAGGTAATTAAATTTCCCTTAACAAGAGGCTTGTTCATAATAGCGATGAAACTTTGTTTGTGCCCATTTTCCATTAGCATCGCTACCGCAACATTGGGAGGATTTGTTGCAAAGTTATTTTTAATTTCTTTATTAGTCCAGAGAGTTATAAATTTGTCGACCTCAATCAGCCCCGACTTTCGCTCAGGTCTATTGGTGAAATAGGCCATATTTCCCAGTGCATTACTAACTGTTAGCTCATAACTACCGTTTTTATCTTGGGTAAGTACTGCTTTAGGTGCTGCGGCCAGAAACAGCAATTGCGTATTGGATTTATCTTTAGCATTTTGTGCTGCGGTAACCGTTGCCCCAACACCAGCGCTCATTGTTAACAAAGCGGAAACCAGTAATACGTATATTTTGTTCATTCTTTACCTCGCTTTTTAAGGATTATCCTTGCTAAGATGGCTTAGCAAAGTCCGGGGTGCTATCTTACTCTCAAAAATTCAATCTGCAACTATTTAAATCATTATGAATTAAATAAGCCAGGAGTAGTACGCGACTCTTCATCTTGCTCCTCATCACTATCATCATTCAATCTAATTGTGCATTCGTTATCGACACCGTTAATCAGTAAAGGCGAATTTTCAGTAATAATATGCTGAGCTTCATGCGTTTTAGTCAAAACATTGAGTACCGTTAAAAATTCCAACATTAAAAAAAATAAAATGCTCACCGCTAGCATCGTAAAAAAATAAGAATCCGGTATTTTCCAGTTATTTACCCCTGCGTATATATCGTCAGGAAAGGCCATGAAGTAGGTGGCCAAAGAAGGATTTATACCCAACAAAACTATTGCTAAAGATAATATCTTGCTTATCTTTGAGTACGATTCACTCATCAAGGATGAAGCCGCACCTGTCAACGCTCCTAAAGCCGTAAACGATAGGGGAACATAGGAACCTGGAGGCAAAACACCTTGCAAACTCAGCTGATTAAAAAAACCGGAGGTTGAACTTGCACCTACCAGTGTGGTGGTAACAAAGTTACTAACACGATTTCTATTGGGAGGATTATCAACAATACCCTCAACTCCCGGTTCTGCATTAAGACGAGCGCATTTAGTATGATACGTTTGCTTGTTAATCAAAATTGCCAATGGAAATGCTGCAATTGGAGCGCCAATTAAAAATAGCGGTTTAGCTACAGAATCTGAAAGTCCTAGCAGTGGCGAAAAAATGGTAATGAACTGTCGTATCATACTCAAAGTAAAACCGTATTCTGAAAGAAAAGCGACACCCCGTTCAGAAAGAAAAAAACTTCCGTCTGCCAAGATTTTCATAAGCGCAAAATCGTTTTTATGGTATTGGTTTACAGTCTTTATTAATGTATCAGAGAGAGAAATTGCAGCACCCAAAGCAACCGGTGCAATTAACCACAATCCATTTTTTTTATATATCATGGCTATAGGACCGAATGTCGCATAAACTTGTGCGGCGCCTTTAGGCGCGGCAATGCACAACCTTAAAAAACTTTCTATATAAGTGCTTGCGGGCGTGCGCTCGTTGCTTACTACCATCGTTGTTGAGGTCGCTGCACTATTATAAATGTTAATAGCTTCTGCTTCTGTATTATCTTGCATTGTAAGGTTACCTTTTCTAAGTCGGACAGTGAGTGACACTCATAACCCTTTTAGTAAAAACTACTTTATAATTTGATTGCTGTTCGGCAATTGATTTTCTTAAAACAGTTTAGTTAGGCTATCTATCCTTGAAACTTAGTAGTAGATTTATAAAAAGATGGTACTGCCCAGAAGAATGAATAAGTCGTTATTATATGTCTGATAATATTAAGAGAAGATTAAGTGGTGTAGTAATTGAGCAAAATATGCGCATAGCGCGATGTAGTCAAAGCAAAAACATTGCATCCGCTTTTTTATGACTGTTATAAATTATAAAACAAAAGAAATGATACAAGATTTAAGAGAAGTATTAAGGTAATCAACTATGTCTGAATAATAATTTTAATTAACTCCCAAACATCTTGTTAGATCTGCATCTCTTAATCGCGCGTTGGCAATTACAATGATTTTTCGCATCAATGCTGTAAGCGCAACCATCTTTTTTTTTCCAGAAAGAACTAAATGCTCATAAAACGCTTTAAGGCTTGAGTTGGAGTTTCTAGCCGCCATTGCTGCTATAAATAATATGGGTTTGATTCCTTCTCTGCCGTACCTAATGGAGCGGTGCCCATTGAATTGGCCGCTATCATTTGCTTTGGGTGCTAACCCAGCAAGTGAAGCAATTTCTCGCCGATTCAGTTTTCCTAGCTCGGGAAGTAAAACAAGCAGTTCATTGGCGGTTACATCCCCTATACCAGGTACTGTTTTGAGAACATCTTTTTTATGCTTTAGGGCAAGATCTTGTTCAATCAATAAATTGAGTTCATGCGTGACAGCAACTATTTGACTTGTAATTGACTCAATCATAACGCGGCAGCTTTCTTTGATCACATCTGCTCTTGGTGCCTGAAAACGATTTTTTTCAGAAACCAGCATCTTTTTTAGGTCTTTCCGTCGTTGAACTAATTCATATAGAGTTAATGATTGTTTTGATTGAGGAGTAAATACGTCTAATCTAGACGCGCGCTCATATCCATAAAGTGCAAGTGCTTTTGCGTCTAATCTGTCCGTTTTCGAATCATTCCCAAATGAGCGAATGAAGTTTTTAATTTTACGCGTATCTGCTCGATGTACTTTAAATCCTTGTTTACAAAGGGTCAGCAACAACCTCCTTTCGTAACCCCCCCGTTGTTTCTAAAATGCAGAGTCCTTCTATTAATGATTTCTTAAAGTCTTTGATAAAGGTTTTGATCCCCGTTGTATCATTATTATATTCTTGTGTTTTCTTTAGGCCATGCTCAGAAACAACAAAGTTAAATTTTCCAATGTCTATACCAATATAATTATTATATAATGACATGTATGCCTCGAAGGGTTGATTATTTAGGATTGTAAGCGGGTGTCTGGTGAAAAGAACCCAAGCAACTATTCAAACGTTTCGAGCGCAGGGCTAGAGTACCTTGATTACCACGGTTGATTAAACCAATCCCCCCACGGTCGCTCACGCCCGTGCCCCTTATATCTATATGAGGGGCTACTCTCTTACCTCATAATATATCAAATACGAGACGGTAATCGTCCCTAAAAATAATTGATGCCAAAAGTAGAATTTTCTCGTACCCTTTACGCAGGAGATTCTGCATGAAAAAATCAAAATTTAGTGACAGTCAAATTATGTCGATCATCAAGCAAAGTGAAGCATGCGTACCTGTTCCAGAACTTTGTCGTGAACATGGCATGAGTTCAGCAACGTTTTATAAATGGCGTGCAAAATATGGTGGCCTGGACTTGCCGATGATGACCCGACTAAAAGAGCTCGAGTCTGAAAATGCCCGTTTGAAGAAGATGTACGCTGAAGAGCGCCTAAAATCTGAGATTCTTCGCGAGGTGCTTGAAAAAAAGTAGTTAAGCCATCCAGTCGAAAGCAGCTTGCACAGAAAGCCGTGCAGGAAAAATTTATCTCCGTACGGATGGCCTGTTGTTTATTTAGCATTAGTGAAACTTGCTATCGTTACCAATTGAAGCTGAATGATGAAAATGCTCATATTGCAGACTGGTTGTTGCGTTTGACTAAAAATAATCGCAATTGGGGTTTTGGCCTTTGTTTTTTATATTTGCGTAACGTTAAAGGTTACAAATGGAACCATAAGCGTGTTTATCGTATTTATAGAGAGCTCGAGCTGAATTTAAGAATCAAACCCAAAAAGCGGTTAATTAGGGAAAAGCCAGAGGCGCTAACGGTTCCTCAAGCAATAAACGAATGCTGGTCAATGGATTTTATGCATGATCAGTTACAAAACGGGCGTAGTTATCGTTTATTTAACGTGATTGATGACTTCAATCGAGAAGGCCTTACCATTGAAGCTGACTTCTCTTTGCCTGCTGAGCGTGTGATTAGGGCGCTTGATCAGGTTATTGAGTGGCGTGGTAAGCCTTTTCAGATACGTTGTGATAATGGACCTGAATATATCAGTCACTTGCTTACACAATGGGCTGAAAAACACAAAATAACGCTATTGTTTATTCAGCCAGGCAACCCACAACAAAATGCCTATGTTGAGCGTTATAACAGAACCGTACGATATGATTGGTTAAACCAGTATTTATTTAGTACGATCGAGGAAGTTCAGAATATGGCCACAAAATGGTTGTGGTCTTATAACAACGAACGGCCTAACATGGCAATTGGAGGTATACCGCCCAGACAAAAACTGAAATTAGTAGCTTAGTTTCTACTTTTAGCGTCAGTTAAAAATGGGGGGATTACCTTACCACGACGATAACGCAAACGCTTTGTTTTTAAATATAAATCCATACCAATTGCTCCCATTTTTGCTTCTCCCTTCGGCAACAGGTAATTTGAGGAAATTCGCCTCCCACTGAAACTCAGGATTGTTAATAAATCCTTAATAAATATTCACTATACTAACGGTTTTTTTTATTGAAGGTTGCTTATGTTGGATATGTCAAGAACGGCTGCAGTTTTGCAAGTTGAAGCAATAGTACGCCGTCCTGAGCAACAAGGTGAAGAATGTTTTACAGACGGGTTCTCGCCATTAAAGGCAAGCGACTTAAATACGGGTTTATTACAGACGCTTACGGAAAAAGGGGTAACAGATGTATTTTTATTCTCAGACATTATTACGAGTGACGATGAGCATACTAAACGCACGCAGTTGGTTGCGCTCTTAAGGTTAGGTGGCTTTAGAGTACATGCTGTCATCACCCCAAGCGATATTGGATGGGGTAAGATTTACTCACCTAGCATAAAGGCGCTAACGGACTATTTCGCAAAAAATCCTGATTACTATAATTTAGCTCAAATTGTGAATCGCTCAACTCACCTTGGTCCCCAAACAGAAGAAAAAAGACTGCGACAAGCTTTACAGGAGCTATATGAGACTAAAGCTATTGATGACTATACCTTAGGCCAAGCCTATGCTGACGCCTGTGTCGACGATTCGGAACAACTTAAAAAGTCCAGCAGATTTACTCATTATTTTTATAGATTGTACTGCCAAATGCGCACCTTAGATAATGACACAGCAATAAATAAAAGGGACTTTACCAGTCTAGTGATACAAATGCTTATCAAAAAGCATACTTATTCGTGGATTAAAGAGATAATCTTCGTGCATCAACTCAATAAATTTGAGAATATAAAAAAAACAGGCGTGCCTGATGGCTATAAAGTTACCATTCACGCAGTTGGCGTATCAAATGAAAATTGGGATAATAAAGAAGAGTATAGGACGCGGCTCAACTTCATCAATAATTATTGGTCTTTTAGCATAAAGGCCTCACTTGCAACCACTACGACCTTAGTCGAAATTTTAGGCTTAATACTGCTGACTGTGGGTGCTGCATCCTTGCTGATAAACTTTGGGCTTTTAACCGCTGTGCCTGCCGTGGTTGTTGGCTTTCCAGCATTGATGATAGGCGTTGGTGCCTTAGCCTTAGGCACAACGGTTGTAGCCGCGCCAGTACTTGCCACCGCAACCTACCAATCAATAAACTTTTTTTATAATAAATATTGTAATGAACCCGGACAACCTAAGCCGCTCACGCATATCGATCGTACTACTGTTCATCAACCATGTTAGTGACAAAGTAGTTTCGTTTGCTTGAAAATGGATAAAATATTTGTAGAATGGCACTGCTACCTACTGTCATGAGACGGCCGCAGTTTCAAGCACAATTCTTATCCTACAACAATAAGGAATTAATGTGATCAATGGACTTTTTGTATTCTTAGGCGCGGGTACTGGTGGTGTTCTTCGCTATTGTATCTCTACTGGAATATATACTCTTTTAGGCCGAAAGTTTCCCTATGGAACCCTTTTTGTTAATGCTAGCGGTTGTTTGTTGGTTGGATTCTTAAGCATTATTATTGCACAAAAAAACGCGTCTGTAGCGCCGGTTTTACGCGGTTTGTTCTTGTATGGTTTTCTTGGTGGCTACACTACTTTCTCCACTTTTTCGATAGAAACGTTTATTTTATTTGAAAAAGGACAGTGGCTAGGGGCGAGCTTAAATATTGTGCTGAATCTTTTTATAGGACTATTACTCACCTACATAGGCGTGATGACGGCTAAACAGCTGTGACGCTTGGAGGTGCTATAAAGCAGTATTTTTTAGTGACGACATCTACTATACGCAATAGTGAAGACTGCCATTCTGTACGATGTTACTAATGGCTCTGTAGGATTTTAAATTGCTGACGTAAGCATTTAATGCCGCTACTGTTGTTTTAGACGCACCTTTAATATTTTTTATATCCCCAATTAGTTGGTCTCTGGCGCGTCCATCGTGCTTGTATGGAATACTAAAAATTCGAATTGTTAGTGATTTTTTATCCCTACTAGTTAAAGACGCATCCAGGTCTATTCGATCAATAGTTTGTGCAGAAAGAACTAAGAAATTGGCTCTGTCAGCTTTTGTGCCCGGGTATGAAAGCTTTCTAAATCCATCTGAATCTTCTGAAGCTCAGAATAATTATGCGAACTTTTATGCGCACTCAAAAAATTTAATCGATTTAAAACCGTGCTAACTTGAAGCGCCTCTACGGGTGCGGTGCGCGTTTTAATGGTTTGGGCATCAAAACTTAACAAGCGCCGTAAAAATATTGGACGCAAAGACGAAAGAACGCGGTTCATCTGTTCATTGGTATTTATAGACATTAATTTATTCGGCTTTAACCATTCCAAACCATCGGAAAGATGTATTAACTTAAAAAAGGCATCTCTATAATTATCAAATTCCTGATCGGATAATATTTTTTCATGGCTAAGTATAAACTTATAAATCCTATTTATTTTTAAAATTATCAGGCTTGGAGAGCTGAAAAACTGTTGTTGTGCGGTCAACGCATTAATGCTATCCAAGAATTTTTTAATTATAAAGAGTTCGTAGGAAATACTTGGTGGTTTTGTTTTTCGAGATGCAGTTACACAAACATCTTTTGCAATCTCAATCAACCTATCGATATCCGTATTGAAGGGCATTATTGAACCTGTTAAGGGAGCATTCTTTTACTATAGCATAACTATTTCAGCTCTAATGCCTTCGAATGAACCCTTATGAAAAGAGCATTTATGGCGCCTAATTAGGCTTGACCGACGGCGCTTTTCGCTCTCTGAAACTCTCTATAACCACGTAAAAAACAGGAACGACTAAAAGGCTTAAAACCGTTGCCACGAGCATGCCGCCCATAACCGTTGTGCCTATTGAGTGACGACTTGCCGCACCCGCACCTGTTGCTAAAACCAAGGGCAGCACTCCTAAAATAAAGGCTAAGGCGGTCATTAAAATGGGACGCAATCGCAGCGCCGCCGCCTCCATTGCTGCCTCAACAATTCCAGCACCAGCCTCGTGTTTCTCTTTAGCAAACTCCACAATTAAAATTGCATTTTTTGCGGCAAGACCAATCAACAGAACAAGGCCTATTTGCGCGTACACATCCAAAGCTAAACCACGAATAAGCAACGCAAGCCCTGCCCCCAACAAAGCTAAAGGAACAGCAAGTAATATCATAAAGGGCATAGACCAGCTTTCGTACAAGGCGGCTAAAAATAAAAATACGAAAACAAGACACAGCATAAATACTAAAGCGGCAATGTTACCTGCTTTCAACTGTTGATAGGTAATTCCCGTCCATTCGTAATCAACCCCTTTGGGCAAAACATTCGCAGCAACCTGTTCAATGGCGGCCAGTGCTTCTCCAGAGCTGTAACCCGGTGCCGGTCCACCATTCACACTTGCCGCATTGTATAAATTATAATGCGGAATATTGTATGGGCCATTTGTAAGCCTCACGGTCACAAGACTCGATAAAGGCACCATCTCACCCCGCTCGCTTTTTACATACAACTTGTTAATGTCAGCAATATTCGACCGTGCCGTGCCTTCCGCTTGCACAAGAACGCGATAGGTCTGACCAAATTTGGTAAAATTATTAATGTAATACGATCCTAAATAGGTCTGCAAGGTCAATAGCAGGTTACTAATTGACACGTCTAATGCCTTAGCTTTAACTCGGTCAATATCCAAAAACAGTTGCGGAACTCCAGTTGTCAAATTAGAAAACAAGCCTTTTAACTCTGGCCGTTTGTTGCCTTCGGCAACCAGCTTATCAACCACATGCGCCAAGGCATCAACACCTATGTTATTTCTATCTTCAACTTCCAGTTGAAAGCCCCCCACAGCACCCAAACCCGGTATGGATGGAGCATTTACCGCGGCAATTATTGCATCATCAATTTTAGAAAACTCTTTTTGAGTACTGGCCATTATCCCTTTAACATTTAGAGCTGAAGTATTACGTTGTGACCATGGGTTTAAAATAACAAAAATAACACCCGTATCCGGCTGATTAATAGCATCAATAATATTATAACCATTAATACTAATGGTATTTGCAACCCCCTCTGTTTTTTCGAGAATTGCTAATACTTTTCCAACCGTATCTTCGGTTCGATAAAGCGACGAGCCGCTTGGGCCTTTAACTACTACAACAAAATACCCTTGATCTTCATCCGGAATAAACCCTGTTGGTAGAAAATAAAATATAAGGTAGGTCAGCAGTCCTAGTGCCGCAAAAATTAGCAACACTATCTTTTTATACAATAAACAATAACGAACCGCCTTTTTGTAATGGTGCAATAGCTTTTCATAGCCGCTCTCAAACCAACGAAAGATTATAAATTTATTTTCAGTTTTTGCCTGCAATAAGAGTCCGCATAGAGCAGGAGTTAAGGTAAGCGAATTGATACCAGATAGTGCGACTGAAAATGCAATGGCAAGCGCAAATTGATTGTATAAACTGCCGGTCATGCCAGGGATAAACGCAACGGGTACAAATACCGCTAATAAAATCAACGTTGTAGCAATAATTGGGCCTTGCACTTCAAGAGTGGCCTCAAGTGTTGCCTCTTTAATATCCGTCCGATTATCCTCAAGTTTTTTTTCAACGTTCTCAACAACCACAATTGCATCGTCCACAACTAAGCCTATAGCTAGCACTAAGCCCAGTAAACTTAAGGTATTTATGGAAAAACCGAAAACACTAAATAAAGCGAACGTCCCAATAAGCGATACCGGAATTGCAATACAGGGAATTAAGGTGGTTCTTAGATTCTGTAGAAAAAAATAAACAACTATAAAAACAAGAATAATTGCCTCGACTAAAGTTTTAACTACTTCAATCATAGACTCGCGGACAAAATCAGTGGTGTCATAAGCAATGGTGTAGGTCATTCCTTCGGGAAAATTTTTGGTAAGTCTGTCCATAACCTGGCGCACACCTTCGGCAACTTGCATGGCATTGGATCCCGGTAATTGATACACCCCTAAGCTTGCGGTTGGTTTTCCAGAAAAAATGGATGTGGTGTTGTAGGCTTCTGCACCCAATTCAACCCGTCCTAGGTCTTTAACACGGACAACCTGGCCGTTTTCTTGTACCTTTACAATAATATCGGCAAATTGATTAACATCACTTAACTGACCCAAGGTGGAAATTTGATATTGGAATGGGATAGTACTTGGTACAGGCGGCTGTCCAATTACCCCTACAGCCGCTTGCTGGTTTTGCTCCAGAACGGCGTTTATAACTTCTTGTGGCGCAATACCCATACTTGCTAATTTATCAGGATTAAGCCAAATACGAATGGAGTATTCTAACAATCCAAAATTATTAACATTACCCACCCCAGGTATACGTTGCAAAGCGGGAGTAATACTTATATCCGCGTAGTTACTGAGGAATGCCCCGTCGTACGCATTGTCTTTTGCTAATAAATTCACCACCAAAACCATGTCGCTGGAAACTTTTTGAATGGTTACGCCCGATTGGATTACAGCCGGTGGCAACAATGGGTTTGCGGTGTTCGTGTCGGTTAAAACATCGACCGCACCAATATCTACGCTGTAGCCCACATCAAAGGTTATAGAAATTATAGAGTTACCATTATTCGTGCTTGCGGACGACATATAAATCATTCCGTCAACACCATTAATATTGGTTTCTAATGGTGTGGTCACTGTATCTGCCACAACACCCGAACCCGCACCTAAATACTGGGTACTTACTTGCACCACCGGCGGTACGATTGATGGGTACTGAGCAACGGGCAAAACTAGGATACTTATTACCCCAAACAGAACCATTAAAATAGCGATAACCATTGCAAAAATGGGTCTATTGATAAAAAACTTAACCATAACGGCGTGTCCTATTTGTTATCTTTCGGGGATTTGGTTACAGGAACCGCAGCAGAGCTACTAGTTTTTGTCGTAACACGCATTCCCGAACGAATTTTTTGCATACCGCTAGTGACAATTGTATCGCCATCTTGCAAGCCACCGGTCACTATATAACTGTCTCCAAACTGACCTTGGGTGGTTATCACCTGTGCGTGAAGCGTGTTTTCCTTGGAAACTTTGTAAACACTTCTTTGCCCTTGCGTCTCCATCACGGCTTTTAAAGGTATCAAAATTGCGGGATTTTTCGTGGTAAGTGTTACGGTACAATCAACGTACACTCCAGGCAGTAAAAGCCCTTTTGGGTTTTCGATAATAGCCCGCATTAAGACCGTAGAAGTGGTCGCATTGGCTTGATTATTAACGAGATCCATTTTACCACTGAATTTTATGGATTTATTTTGCGGAAAAGTAGCCTCCACGGTAAACGGCCTATTCTGTTGATACTTTAAAAAAGTTCCGTAATCTTCCACGCTTGGGCTAAATTGTATATAGATTGGGTCCAACTGCACGACATTAGCCAGCAAGGTATCTTGCGCCCCCCCTACTAAATTTCCAACGTCCACGTATTTATGACCTATAATGCCGTCTATGGGTGAATGCATCGAGGTATAACTCAAATTTATTTTGGCCTGCTCAACTTGAGCGCTTGCAATTTGTACCTGGGCTATTGCAGCACTATAATCGGATGACGTTTTATCATAATTTGATTTTGAAACATCCCCTTTTGCAACGAGATTTTTTAAGCGAGCGTATTGGACTTGTTGGTATTCTTTTTGCGCAATAGCCGCGGCTAATTGGCCTTGAGCAAGGTTTAAGCTGGCAATAAAAGAGCTTGGGTCAATTACATAAAGCTCATCGCCTTTTTTTACCGCTGCGCCTTCTATAAAATTCATTTTGGTTAAAAATCCTTGTACTCGGGCGCGAATATCAACACTTGCCATGGATTGTGAAATGGCAATGTACTTTTTAGTTAATGGAATATTCGTAGTTTTAACTTCTAAAACTTGGACAACGGGTATGGGTGGCGGTGCTGATTTTTTATCACGGCAATTAGTTAAACCCAGCGTAACGCACAATCCAAAAAAAATGAGCACGCATAAACGCTTCATGGCTGGGGATTTTAACATAACAGTCCTTTGTAAATATTCGGCATAGGTATCTGGTTGCTAAACAGATAAGAACAAGATAAAAACTACATCCTATCTTATTCCAAAGCGCACTTGAAGAGCTACCCGTGTATTTAATTATTTCAAATACTGTTCAAGATAGACATTTTTTTAGAGACTCGTGAGCGCACGCCGGTTCGCACAGCCTTCTATCCTACATTATCCAACAGTAAGCAAAAATTCGAGGCTTAAGGTCTGTCTGTGTAAAGGTTAATTTTACCTGAATTTCGCCTCTGTGCTTACGCGCTAATAACACGATTCTATTTTATCAACGCGCTGTAATCCAAAGCAGGCCTTCAAAATAAGCCGCGCTGTACGAAAAATTATATCGAGAAACCCCCGGCAATTTCCTAACCGTGTTTGCTATTTAGAATTCATCGTTAAAAGGTAGTCGCTTTTGTGAAGCTCATCAATTCTTCAACAATTATAGTTGTAAGCTTTTGACGAAATTCTGGCTGTAGATTTCCAGAAACTACCAAAGAATAACAATTGTAACTTTTTATAAAACTAACGTCTAAAATGTAATCTAAAGACAGTAGATCTTGTTCAAATACTGGGATGGATTTTTGATTTAAACCAAACAAAATCTGGTGCTCATCTCCGTTAGAGCTTGGATTAAAATTGTCCCAAGTATTAATATTAACCATAAATTCTTTGCGCTGCTTAAATGCGCTTAGCTTTGCAGATGAGGCTAAAATGTCTGCGTTTAAATGGGACGATGGAAAAACGGTTGCAAGGCATGCGCCTAGAAATTTTAAGCACTTCCATTTAAATGCGCCCATTTTATTTTTTATTTTATTAAGGCTTGCGTATTTCACAACTGCTGACGCGCCTTGATAGGGTTGGGTTAAAATAAGTTGTTGGTGCACCTGGTTAACATAATGATCTAGATTTCTTTTATTTTTTAATTGAATACTTATTGGTTCAACACTTATAAAGCAACCCAAGGTGTTGTCGTAATTGCAATCGTCTCGGCAGGATTTTACTATATTGAAAAAAATTGAGTTGTTGCGTTCTAAAGAAACAGTTTTAGCAAGCGCGGTTGCAACCGATGCAATCAACAAGGTATTAATATTTAGATGCAGGTGTGCACCACAATCGTAGAGGTCGGTTAAAAATTTTTTGGAAACCGATTTATACGTTGAATAACTACACCGGGCCGTCCTCATATTCGGGATAATATAATTTTGGTCAATACACAATAAGTTGGTATTTTGGAAATAATTCCTCCAAAAATCCCTATCACGGGAATAATTTTTAGCAATTCCCCTTTTTTCTTGTGCAATTAATGTTTTATAGCTGGATAAATCAAAATTTATATTTTGTTTTGAACTTTTTAATTCTTTTAAATAAAACGACGATAAATTTTGAAATATTAAATCCACCGATCGTCCGTCGGAAATCAAATGGGGTAATGCTATCTGCAGTTCACAGACATCATGAGGCAATAAAAACAATCGTATTTTGAGTAAAATTTTAGTCTTAGGCCAAGGGTGAAAGTTTATTAATTGAGTATAGGATTCTTGAATCTTCTGAACCCAACTACACTCCCCTCTTAAATCAAACAGTTCAACGGCTCTGGTTAATGTCGGTTGAAACTTAAGCGCGGGTTGGTATTTGAGCACTCTATGCATTAATACAGGCTGTTTCCTAATCAAACACTCTAGCGCTTGAGACAGCCTTTTAGGGTTAATGATTCCTTCAAAACGCAATTGGCCTACGATGTTAATTTTTTTTGTGTTCGGCTCAAAATTATCCGCAAGCCATAGTAAGAATTGAAAATCATTCAGCGCGAGAATAGGACTGCTGCTTTTAGGTATTGCAACTCGCGCAATGGTCGGTGAATTTTTCAAAAAACAAGCAAGCTCAGAAATTGTGCAATGGTTGTAAAAATCAGAAACTGTAATTTCTTTTTTTAACCCATATTTCAAAGTAGTAACAATACGTGCTGCAATTAAAGAGTGCCCGCCTAATTCAAAAAAATTATCATGAGCATTGACGGATGAAATTCGCAGCTCCTGCTGCCATATTCGAGCGATTTTGCTTTCAAGTTTACTCAAAATCTGCAGTCTAGGGCTTTTTCTTTTAACCCGCGTTTTTGGTAGTTTTTTTAGATCTAATTTACCATTAGCGTTTAAAGGTAAATTGTCAATTTTTACGAATAAAACCGGAATCATTGCTTGTATTAAGTGTTTTTTTAAATGTTTTTTTAGCTGATCAATATTGATGCTGGATGTGTTGTCCGTAAGTAGATAATACGCTATTAATTGTTTTTCATCTTCTTGTCTATTTTTAGAAACCGCTGTAACAATACTACTTTTAACAGCTGGAAATTTATTAATCCATGCCTCAATTTCACCAAGCTCAATACGAAAGCCGCGTATTTTAACCTGATGATCGATTCGACCAAGATACTCATAGTTCCCATCAGAAAGCTGTCTGCATAAGTCGCCTGTTTGGTATAAATACCCTTTATGAAAGGGTTTTAGAACAAAGCGTTCTTCGGACAGTTGCGGGTTATTGAGGTAACCGCGCCCAACGCACCTGCCTCCTATATACAATTCGCCAATTTCTCCTTCAGCCACTAATTTATTTTTATCAACAAGATAAAAAGCGCAGTTTTTACCAGGTTTACCTATCGGCACATCCGGATGGATAGCATTAATTCCATGATTAGAAAATTTATACCAGGTAACGCCGACTGTAGTTTCAGTGGGGCCGTATTCGTTGATTAGCGCATGCTCAGGGAATTTTTTGTGCCACCGAGCGCAATCTAATGTGTGCAGCTTCTCACCGCCAAGCAAAATTAAACGTAAATCAGGCAAATCGATCGTATTTCTTTCAATCTCATAAAGTAAAACCTTAAAATAACTGGGGGTAATTTTAAGGATATTAATTTTATTATCCCGCAGATAACTGAGATAGTTATGGCAATCTTTTTTGGTTTTATCATCGGTTATAACGATTGTCAGGCCGGATAGCAACGCTACTAATGTTGTGGTAACCGCCATATCAAAGGCATAATTAGCCGAAAAATCAATGCGGGTTGTATTTTCTGTCAAGCAATTTTCTACAAAGTTTTCACTGTAATTAAGAACATTTTCTTGTTCAATTAAGACCCCTTTTGGCTCACCTGTTGAACCGGAAGTGTAAATTACATACGCTAAATCATTTTTTTTTGCGTTGCAAAGAGGATTTTCTTTTGAAAAAGTACGGGTATCAATATCATCTATCACAATTATTTCACCCGTAAACTCTTTAAACTTTTTAAGCATAGATTTTTGGGTAATCAAAAAGGGGGTATTGCTTGAGTTTAGGATGTGCAATAGTCTTGCCGTAGGGGTTGTGCTATCAAGAGGAACATAACAACCACCGGCTTTAACAACCGCAATCATGCAGCGAATAACCTGCGGATTGCGCTCCAAAGCAATAGCTACACGCGTTTCTCGCCCCACCCCAACCGCGCTTAAATAATGCGACAATTGATTGATAATTTCGTTGAGCTGCAGGTAAGATATTTTTTTTAATTGATAATCAATTGCCGTTGTCGCTGGCATCTTTTGTACTACTGATTCAAATAAGCGCTGGATACTTTCCATGTTGTTCAGCCCCTTCTGTTAATACCCAATGTGAATAATCATAATCCTAAGTGTAGATGCTGTTGTGAAAAAAAGTGACCGTTTTTAGAAATATTGCCCATCCTATTGTTTTCAGGTATTGTTTTATTTTTTTTTGGATGGAACCATGTCGCATTCCCCAATCTCTGACAGGCTTAACGAAAACTATCCAGTAATGGTTAGTCAACTACAACAACTCTGTTTAATTAATTCCGGTACCAGCAACCTAGCGGGTATAAGCTTAATGCACGATGCATTGAAAAATTGTTACGCCCCTATTGCGGATGCACTGCTTACAAAAAAACTCCCCTCCTTTTCTGCGATTGATATGCACGGTAAAACTCAGGAAGTTTTCTGTGGCGACTCCTTGTTTATTCAAAAACGACCGCATTTAAAACGTCGGGTGCTCTTAACCGGACATATGGATACGGTTTATCCCGAGGACAGCGGCTTTCAACAATTGAAACAACTCAGCAAAAACATACTAAATGGCCCAGGGGTTGCGGATATGAAAGGCGGGCTAATCGTAATGCTACACGCCCTCCAGCTGTTTGAAGACCTACCTGGGGCAGACCATTTAGGATGGGATGTTTTAATCAACAGTGATGAGGAAATTGGATCACCGGCGAGTGCGGCGTGGTTAGCGGGGATTGCTAAAAATTATCAAGCTGCACTGGTGTACGAACCTGCTGTTAACACCAACGGTGATTTCGCCAAAAATCGTAAGGGAAGTGGCAAGTTCACTCTTGTAGCGAAAGGACGTGCCGCGCATGCTGGACGCGCTTTTTCCAATGGCAGAAATGCTATTTGCTACAGCGCAACGACGGTTCTCGCAATGGACGCTTTAAACAATCAAAGACCCGGCGTTACCATCAATATAGGCCTCATTCAAGGTGGTGAAGCGCTGAATGTCATTCCCGATACAGCCGTAGTGAAGCTCGACGTTCGCGTCGAGTCATCGGATGACGCCACTTGGGTTTTGCAACAATTGCAAGATATTGTAAAAAAAAATGCGCGTAAAGACTATAGTTTAACCCTGCATGGCGCTTTTGGACGCCCAGTAAAAAAGGTTCAGCAAAATACAATCAATTTATTTACCCGTATTCAAAAACACGGCCGAAGCCAAGGCTTAAACCTTGGCTGGCACGACAGCGGTGGTTGCTGCGATGGGAATAATTTAGCCGCAAACGGTTTAGCGGTCATTGATACCCTGGGTGTTCGTGGAGGTAATATTCATAGCCCTGATGAATTTATCGCGCTTGATAGTTTGGTTGAACGCGCAAGCTTAAGCGCGTTATTGTTAGAGGATTTAGCAAACGGCGGCTTAGAGGAGTTGCGTAATGATGCTTTTTAGAACGGTTAAGGCAGGCGATCTTAACGCAATTCATCAATTAGCACTGCAGAGCGGTGTTGGATTAACCACACTACCCAAAGATTTAGCGCAGCTATCAAACCGGATTAATTGGTCTGAGCAGTCGTTTGCAAAAAAATCTGGTTTTCCAAATAATGAGTATTATCTATTTGTTCTTGAAGACTGCAGCACGGGTTTAATTGTTGGCACCGCCGCTATTGAATCAATGCTTGGTACAGCGGCACCTTTCTACTCGTATAAAGTGTCCAACCACACTCAAGTTTGTCACTCGTTAAATATTCGTTACGACTACCAAAAACTCAACCTAGTCAATGATTTACACGGTAAAAGCGAGCTTTGCACCTTGTTTTTAGCGCCCGAATACCGAGTAAATGGCAACGGTTTATTGCTTTCACGGGCGCGATTTTTGTTTATGAAGCAATTTGTAGAGCGCTTTGCTGCTACCGTTATTGCTGAAATGCGCGGCGTTTCAAACGATAACGGCGAATCCCCTTTGTGGCAAAATATAGGTGAACAATTTTTTAAAACTTCATTTCAAGAGGCTGATAAACTGACGCTGACGACCAACAAACAATTCATCGCTGATTTGATGCCCAAAGAACCTATTCATGTGCAACTTCTGTCCAATAGTGCGCAACAAGCTATTGGTAAACCGCACAGTAGTACCGTACCTGCTATGAAAATATTATTGCAAGAAGGGTTTCGGTTTAACAATTACGTGGATATTTTTGATGGGGGGCCAACCTTAGAGGCGGAACAGTCCACCATAGCGACTATCCAAAACAGCAAGACGGTAATAATCGGTAAAATTTCCGAACATTCGGGTTCAACGCGCTATTTAATTGCTAACAGCAGTATAGCGTTTCGCGCCACTATTGGTACGTTAACGATGGATGGTTCAAGTGTTTGTTTATCTGCGGATTGCAGTAAGCGCCTTAATGTTTGTGTTGGCGATTACGTGCATATTGTACAATTTTAAATAATTCTCTTGTTTCTTAACATGAATGCCGCGTAAATAATGGTATTCGCTCTACAACTCTTATTTTTTTTAAAAAAGACGGGCATAATACGGCAAAAAATTGCGTAGAGCTTGTTATGTGGAAAAAAATTACCGTACTTCTTAGCTTAATAATTCTTTCTCCACCAGTGCTCTCTCAAGCGCGTATTGATACCGATGTAATTGCAGTGGTAAAAAGTTTACACGCTAAAAACAAACAGTTAGCGCAATCAAAACTACTATCGGTGCTAATTTTTTTACAATCTAAGGCCAATGCTGATCTCTTTATCAAAGAACTGCATCGTTCGTACTCCGCAAAAGTACAAAAATTAGTCGACTCACCTATTCTGCTGGTTTCTTTACCCGCCCAGCTAAACGTTTTATATGCTATTGCGAGCAAGCCCTCCGTCAAACAAATTTCTTCATTTCACGGCGCACAGGAAGAACTTGAAATTAGTGAACAAGCAATATTGCTGCGATCATCGGATTTTTATCCCACTGTAAATAATTGGTGGGCTAACGGTTTTACGGGGAAAAACCTTGCCGTTGGTATCTTGGATTCGGGCGTAGCTTTGGAAAATCCTAATCTGGCCAACAAACAAATTCTTGTTCGCAAAGAACGGGGTTCAACTTTTGACCAATTTATTAACGGCGTGCGTTCAGCCCATGGCACCGGTATTGCTTGTATTTATGCGGGATCAGGCAGCAGTACTTATCCTAATGACACAGGATTAGCGCCGGATACGCAGGCCATTGTTGCTGCACTTATTACGGATCATGACGGTTTATTGGCCGATCAAAGTATTACTTTTAGTAGTATCGATTGGATGTTGAACCGTGCTGAGATACAACCCAATATCATTAATTACAGCAATGGGAATGGTGTAATTAATTGCACGGATTGCAATGACTGGAGTGGTTTTGCCAGAATGATTGATTTTACTATCAATCGCCATCAAATTTTATGGGTTAAATCTGCTGGTAATAATGGTTATATTCCATCCTCAAAATATCCGCCTTATGCTTCTACAATGACCATACCTGCCGATAATTATAACGGTTTAACGGTAGCCAATATGGATCCTGTGGTTCGAGAAGACAACGAGGTTAGTTTTAACCCGGACAGAGAAAAACATAGCATTCGCTACACCAGCAGTCGAGGACCAACCTTGGCGGGGCGTAAAAAACCCGACATTGCAGCACCAGGTAACGACACACGAACCTGTGCGCCGGATCCCTTATTGTATTTTTTTAAATACACTGAAGCAATGGATTACCACGATGGCTATCGATTAATGGGGGGAACCAGTTCAGCAACGCCTCACGTTGGCGCCGTAGCCCTCCTGTTACACGACTCCGGAATTACTGCACCTAGAGCTAAAAAAGCATTGCTGCTAAATTCTGCTGATGCCTACACCGATAGTGATAAACCGGGACCGGAAGATCCAAAATACATTTACCTTGGTGGCCATTATCCGGTTATGGGTACCCAGTGGAACCGCACCTATGGCTGGGGATATCTTAACGCCCAGAAAGCCTTCGAACAGCGCCGTAATCTTGTTGAAGATGTTTTAACTGTTGACGATCCTGTAAAAATATACCACGCCCTATTGCCTGTTGGTGCTAAAGTTACGCTCGTTCATGAGCGCCGTGTGGGTTATAACGAGGCCGGAGAATGGAAGCTAAGCCATCTAAGTCTCGAAATAATAGACCAAGTCACCAATAAAATTATTATGCGCGATTCCAGTACAATTGATACGGTGCATCAAGTTGCTAACTGCGAACGCCAATCTTTTGATAAATATTGTTCAGCAAATACTAAACCGGTTAATGCCCTTATTAAAGTGCGTTTATTCGGTAAAATTGATGGCGCCCGAGCCGAACCTTTTGCTCTTGCTGCTTCGGTAGATTTTCATGCGTAATGCGATTGCTTAACTGTTGTGAGTCTATGAATTAAATAACCGGATATATTAATAGAACTTGCTTTCAACCCTACTGAAAATCAATTAAACTTTTAAATCACTAACTTAGCTGGAGAGCTATATGGATAAAAAATTTAATGATTTACTTGCCACGGCTAGAGACTTACCTGCCGATTACGAGCGAGAAAAGAGCAAGGGAGCCGGTTACTTTGGAGGAAGACCCAATCAAGAACGTCAAGCCGCAGCAAAGTTTGTTGCAACGATTGCCAATCACATCAAATCAAATAAAAGTCAGTATCACCTTTTAAATCCAGAGTACAAAAACAGTAATACACCTATCCTGTACAACAAAAATATTATCCCTCATTTGAAAAATGTACTATTCGGTGCGTTTTTCTTACAAGCCATTAATGTGAGTGGTATTTATGAAGGGGCGTGGTTTACTACTGCAAAAAACAGTGCGTTGTATTCTTTGTGTTTGCAAGTATTCTCAGTAGACGCATTGAGCGACGTTCCCTTAGAAGTGCAAAAAACCAATCTTGAAAGCCTAGCGGAATACATTAACTTATTTCCTCAAGAAAAATTTTATGAAAGTAGAGATAATGCGACGGTATTAGCAGCGATTGCTAGTGAAACTGCCAAACTCGAGGAAAAGATACAGCAATCGTCCGTAAGTAGCCTGTCTCCGGCATAATAGCTCGGTTCAATCGGTATTAAAGTTTTTTCGTAAGGTACCGCTGATAGAGGTATACGCCTCTGTAGAGATTAATTATGAAAATTACGTCAGTATCGGTCGTTTTTTTCTTCGCAGCCACTTTAGTTGGCTGCGGTACTACCTACCAACAAACAACCGAATCCTACGATTATTCTTACGACACAATCGAATACACCCCACAAAGTAATAACCGTATTGATTATGAACAAGACACATCAGTCAAAGAAAGCTCCGTGACACTTCCCGACTCTTATCATCTAGGAACCTATCATGCCCCAACACCGGCTAAGGTACAGGATAAAAATTGGATAAGCAGTCAGAATCCCTATGGTTATACCATTGAGGTGGCTGATGGTGATAAACCTATTGCTGTTGCCAACCGTTTAGCACAGGTCCCCAAAAGCGACCGCAGCGCCGAGATAAAATACCAGCGAAATGGTAAAGCCTATTACAAGGCAGTTTTTGGCAGCTACCAAAATAAAGAGCAAGCAGAAAGTGCATTGCACCAACTGCCTGCTGCAATCAAACAGGATGCGCGCATTAAGAATTGGAGTTCTATCCAAGGCACACTAGATTAGTGTGCCCGAGTGCTTTGCTTACAAATAGCGAAGCACTGAGGACATTGCGCCAATCATCAGTACTACTCTATCAAAAGTACCTTGTAATTACTCTTTTTTATAAAATCCAATCGTTTAAAGAAATACCAATACCGGCACTGGTTGTACGATGATTGTATTCAATCAAGCTCTGCCCGTATCCATTAAAAAACTGGCCAAATACGGAAAAAGATTTTAAAGCAGGATAGGACAACGTTACCTGGACAAAACCCCTTTTAAACCCACTTTCAATATTTTGAACTTCAACGGCGGCTTTTAACTTGTCAATTTTGTAGGCAAGTAAAACGTTTTCGTACCCAAGAAAATGAACAATATCCGGATTGTGCAGATCACTTGATTCTGCTTGGTCAATTAAGGCCCAACCTCGGATGTGCGCCAACCAATTGCTACCTGAAAGATTGAACTGTAAAAAAGCCCTGTTCCAACTGCGCTCTAAAGAGCCGCCTCGACCGTTAGATTGATGATTAACCCCTAAGAGCGCGGAAAAAAAGGGATTAAAATAATTTTCAAAAAATAATTCTGGTTCGTAATTTGTTTCACGAAAATACTGAGATTTTGCATAAACCTGCCAATACATCAACTGAGTGTAGGCAAAATTTAACGCCAAGGGTTCTTCTTTTATTAAATGATGAATTATAGGGACTAAAAAGCTAATTTGCGCTTTTAATTCCTCATTTTTAATAGCTTGATTATTTGGTGTGTTTCCTAAATAAATTGTTTGATAGGGACTTCCTGTATAATAGTAAGGCATTAGGTAGTTTGGTCGGTATAAATTCACTAAATTCGGGTTGTTTTCGGTTTTCTGCCGGTCGTCAATTTTTTTAGACAACACCGTATTATCGGTTTTATTTTCTAAAGGCGGCGGCGTTTTTGCGTGTAACGCCAGTGGCAGAATTAAAGCCGTACCGAGCAACCAAACTCGCCTGGCGAAAAAATTGATTGTAAACATGAAAAGAGCCTCATCAATAAAAATCGCCATCATACACTAAGTTATTGCTTTAATTGAATGAAATTACACAAATAATTAAGAGCGTATGCGCAACAAATAATACAACCGCGCTACCACTAAAAAAGCGCCCACAATCATTCCAACGATAAGGCCCCACCACACCCCAACACCCCCACCGTGCAGGAGAAAAGCAAAACAATAAGCGCTTGTTAACCCGACAAACCAAAGTGCAATCAAATTAGCTTTCATCACAAAACTAGTATCTTTCAACCCCCGCAGGGCGCCTGAGCCTATAATTCGAACGTTCTCAAAAAGAAGTAGTAAAGCGCATACGGCAAACAGCTGTGAAGTCTGTTGGACTAAAAACAAGTTTTTTGCGTTGTGTATATCCACATCAATGCTTATAAACCAATGGGGGACTAGATAAAAGCATAAGGCTATTGCACAGTTACCTAAAAATCCTAATAGCATACCTGCACTGATTATATTCAATAAATTATGGGGCGATTGTTCTCCTACAGCATGGCCTAATCGAATACAAACCGACTGAGCCATTGCAAATACAAGTGGAATAACAAATGTTAGGTACTGCATTACTATTTGATGAGCCGCCAGGATAGTCGTGCCAAACTGCGCTATCCAAAAAGCAACAAATGCAAAGGTACTAATTTCAATTACCTGTGAAAATCCAATTGGTATGCCTAACTTTAAAATTTCGTAGGTGAAAGCCCATCTGAGTTGTAAATTGGAAAAAATGGCGTATTGCGTAAATCTTTTAGCACATGCCAAATAAACCAAAAGACTTAGTGCGGTAATTGTATACGTAATAGCAAAGCCATAGCCAACACCGGCAATACCGCATTGGGGAAGGCCGGCTTTACCAAAAATCAACAAGTAGATTATTGGTATTTCAATGGGCACAACTAAGATGCTTATTATTAAAACAATTTTACCAAGTCCTACCGCCGCTAAAAAGTGTTCGCATACAATCAAAATCATGAGACCGGGGATGGTCCAAGTTAGCGCTAAAATATAATCGCTAGATTGATGGAGCACCGAGGGCGGCTGATGGTTGAGATAGAGCAGGTAGTGGGATAACAGTAATAATACAATTATAGGTATCGACATAATTATACTTAAAATTAATCCTTGCCCCATAGTTTGACTCGTGGCCGTATAATTTTTAGCACCGTATTGATGCGACACTAATACACCAATACTATTTAGAATTCCAAAGAAAAAAACGGATAAGGTAAGCCAGCTTGAGGCCACCAAGACACTCGCCGCTAATGCATCCTCACCAAGACGCGCTACCATAGCCGTGCCAATAAAACCACTGCTCGCATAAATTAATTGCGAAGCTACAAGAGGAATGCCCAAATTAGCAACTCTAGTCACCTCGCTAATAAACGCTGTCCGTGTTTTAGTTTTCATGAGTTATTTAAAACCTTGGTAAAATCCACATCGTATTAATGTGGATTTTTAGGGGAAGTTATCGCTGCCAGAACCGTAATTCTTTACACGCATTAACAAAGTTTTGCACCGATTCCTGCTGATCTAGTTTATAAAACCCTTTATCAATAGTGTTAATAAGTGGGTGCTTTTTAAGGCCTTCAGCGAAACTTTCACTATAGGCAATAAACTTATTATGCAGATAGGCATCCGTTATAAACTCATGCACCTTAGGGTTTTTGGTGAACGGCTCATCACTGTTGGCACTAATTAAGGCTATTGCATCAAAAAGAACCGAGGGGGCGCCCCCTATTTTTTCATGCACGGCGAGCACTTTTTTGTTATCAAGCTCTACCCCGCCCACATTTTGGGCAATAATAGTGTAGCTTGCTCCATTTTGCTCAATTTTTTTACACAAATTATCGGTTAGTGAGGCACTCGCCTTATTACCAACCATAATACCAACTTTTCGACCGGCAAAACTATCGTGCCCGCTGCTCAAAATGCTTAGCTTTGGCGATAACATGAGGTCCATCATTGTAGGCCGGGCGGCTTGGCAGGCCGTAGGAATGTTATGTATGCCCAATCCTTTTGCAACCTGAGTTGCCAATTCTTTATCAATATTAAGAAGGTGGGCCACCATGCGCACTCTAATGTCAACCTTCTCTACTTTGCTTAACTCAAACACCAGCGCATCCACTACATGCTGCTGTTCAATTGCGTTTTGGCTCTTAAAAAACTGGCGAGCCTGGCTGTAATGATCGGCAAATTTTTCAGGACGGGCGCGTAATTTGTCAGCGTCTATAGATTCAGGATGCGAACGAAACCCACGCGTCGGATTCTCACGAGGTCCTTCACCCCAAGAATTAGGACTGTAGTTAGCACGGCCTACTGGGTTTTGGAACGCCATCTGACCGTCTTGTTGAAAGTGAGCAAAGGGACATTTCGGAGCGTTGATGGGTAAATGCGTAAAATTTGTGCTTCCCAAACGCTTTAACTGGGTGTCTAAATACGAAAAATTTCTGCCTTGTAATAATGGATCGTTCGTAAAATCAATTCCGGGCACAATATTTTGCGTGCAAAAAGCAACTTGTTCGGTTTCCGCAAAAAAATTATCAACGCAACGATCTAGTACTAACCGCCCCACTATTTTTATGGGTACCAGTTCCTCTGGAATTAATTTAGTAGCATCTAAAACATCAAAGTCGTAATCCTGGGCAAATTTTTCATCAAAAAGTTGCAGCCCAAGCTCCCACTCCGGGAAATTACCACTTTTTATGGACTCCCATAAATCGCGACGGTGGTAGTCTGGGTCTGCTCCATTTATTTTAACCGCCTCATCCCAAAGCACCGATTGCATGCCCAACTTTGGCTTCCAGTGAAACTTAACCAACATCGTCTTACCTGCAGCATTGATTAAACGAAACGTATGAACGCCAAAACCTTCCATAAACCGTAGGGAACGTGGAATAGTTCTATCGGACATTATCCACATAATCGTATGCATGCTTTCAGGAGTTAAAGATATGAAATCCCAAAAATTATCGTGAGCCGTTTGGGCTTGTGGAAACCCTCGGTCCGGTTCGGCTTTAGCCGCATGAATAAGGTCGGGAAATTTTATAGCGTCTTGAATAAAAAATACGGGTATATTATTACCTACAATGTCCCAATTACCTTCCTCTGTGTATAATTTAACCGCAAAACCACGAACATCGCGCGCCAAATCAACCGAGCCTTTATTACCGGCTACCGTAGAAAAACGGACAAATGCAGGCGTTTTTCTTCCTTTTTCTTGAAATAAATGCGCGCTTGTTATCTCTGATAAAGACTCGTAGGCCTCAAAGTAACCATGAGCCCCGTAACCCCGGGCATGCACTACACGCTCAGGAATTCGTTCGTGATCAAAATGAAATAGTTTTTCCCGCAAAACAAAATCTTCAAGCAATACAGGACCACCGCGCCCAGCTTTCAAACTGTTTTGATCGTCGGAAATAGGTATGCCTTGTTGGGTTGTAAGTGTAGGCTGGTTGTTTGTCGCCTGATGAAAGTCGCCCCCCGAACCCATGGTCATTTTTTCATCGTGAAACTGTTTTTCTGTACGAACTGAATCATCCTTAATTGTAGTCATTGCTTCTCCTTTAGGTTTTTTCTGTATCAATTACCCATCTATTTACACCTGATTTTTTAACTAAAAAATTTATAAATTGCTGATGTTGTTGTTGCTCTTCATCGGAGCGGTACAGCACCGGTGAGCTACTCATTAACGGCTCACATAGAGCAATTTCTTCTGAATTTTCAACAACTTTATTAGACGGTTCTGTTTCAAATAAACGGCCCTGCCCACCGGTCATTGCCAGATATACATAGGCCAAGATTTCCGCATCTAAAAGAGCGCCGTGAAGTTGACGGTGGGAATTATTAATATCGTAGCGTTTGCATAATGCGTCCAAACTGTTGCGTTGGCCGGGATGCTTGTTTCGAGCCACAGCAAGTGTGTCGTAAACGCTGCAGTAATCTTGTAATTTTTTACGGGATTTTAGCCGACCCAATTCAGCGTTAATAAAGCCAACATCAAAAGGCGCGTTATGTATAATTAATTCCGCCTTATCAATAAAGCGTATCAAATCTTGGTAAATTGCAGAAAACAGTGGTTTATCCTGCAAAAAATCAGTGCTAATGCCGTGTACACGGAAAGCGCCCTCCTCAACATCGCGTTCAGGATTAATATAAACGTGGTAGTTTTTTCCGGTAATTTTTCTATCAATAAGCTCTATGCAACCAATTTCAATTAGACGATGGCCTGCTTCGTGACTAATTCCCGTGGTTTCTGTATCAAGTACTATCTGTCGCATGCTAAGCCCACTGCCTTATTTTTCATAGAAGTAATACCTAAATTAGCCAATTCATCAGCGCGTTCATTTTCAGAATGCCCAGCGTGCGCTTTAACCCAGTGCCAATGCATCGTATGTTTAGTAACCAAACTATCCAGTTGCTGCCAGAGATCAGCATTTTTAACCGGCTGATTTTTAGAGTTGCGCCATCCTTTCATTTTCCAGCTATGAATCCATTGCGTAATACCTTGGCGTAGGTACTGCGAGTCGGTGTATAGATTAATTTCGCAACCTCGGGTTAAAGCTTCTAAAGCTTTAATAGCTGCTGTAATTTCCATACGGTTGTTTGTGGTTAACGGCTCGCCACCGTGTATGCATTTTTCTTTATCATTAAATCGCAGTAAAGCGCCCCAGCCACCAGGGCCGGGATTGCCTTTGCACGCGCCATCTGTATAAATTTCCACTATCATAAAAATAAATCTTTAAAAGGTTTAACCGAACTATCTATAGCGTAGCATTCAAAATCACGCACACCGGCCTCAATCAATACTTCTTCATCAATAAAAAAATTACCGGTAGTTTTGTCGGCGGGTTGATTGAGGATGTGAAACGCTGCATCAGCAACAATCGCAGGCTTGCGGCTAGCTTTGTATATTTCGTTTGGAAAATGCACTCGAATAGCATCCGTTGCAATAGTCGTTTTAGGCCACAGGGAATTTACCGAAATTCCCGATTTTTTAAGCTCCGCAGCAAGCCCCAAGGTACACATGCTCATTCCCATTTTACTCATGGTGTAGGCAAGATGAGGGCCGTACCACCGCGGGTCAAACGATAAAGGCGGTGACAAGGTTAAAATGTGCGGATTAGGCGACTTTTGGAGATGCGGAATTGCCGCCTGAGAGCACGCAAAAGTTGCACGAGCATTCACGCCCTGCATCAGATCGTAGCGTTTCATTGGGGTATCAAGGGTCGCGCTCAGACTAATTGCGCTAGCGTTGTTAATCAACACATCAAGCCTACCAAAGGTATCGATAGTTTTTTGCATGGCTTGCGCAATTTGATTTTCATCACGCACATCCACCTTTAAGGCTAATGCTTTACCGCCAAGTTGCTCAATTTCTTCGGCAACTGTATGTATAGTACCTTCAAGAGAAGCATGTTGCGAATCTGTTTTTGCAGCAACTACAATACATGCTTTTTCTTTTGCAAAACGAAGCGCGATTTCTCGACCAATACCGCGGCTCGCGCCGGTTATAAAAATTACCCTATTGTTTGACATTAAGAATCCTTGCGTTTAATTTTTGAAAAATAAGTGAGGTACCATGAAATTAGTCGTCCATAAGGCGGATAAAACCAGCTCGCTAACGAGTATTTTTGCTGGTAAAACAACGCTTTATTGTGAGAAAACAAATCAAAGCCCTCTTTGCCATGGTATGCCCCAATGCCACTGTCACCAACCCCTCCAAACGGAAGGTCGTTCACGGCAATCTGCACCACCGTATCGTTTATCACCAATGACCCCGACATCGTATTATACTGCAAAAAATTAATCTCCTCTTTATTTTTTCCGAAATAATAGAGCGCCAAGGGTGCGGGTCGTTGTTTAATTAATTGCATAGCTTGTTGAAAATTGTCCGTAAAAAAAATGGGTAACAGCGGTCCAAATACCTCCTCTTGCATTACACGCATCGCATTTGTGGCGTTAAAGATAAGCGTAATAGGAAACTTTTGAGAACGGGCTTCACGCTCACCAAACGCAACGATACGAGCACCTTTTGATTGCGCATCTTCCACTAATTCCTGTAAGCGTTGATGATGCTTGGTTGAAATAATCGCCGTGTAATCGTTGTTATCCATACAGTTTGGAAATCGCTTGTGCACAAAATCGCTAAATTGCTGCTCAAATTCGTGCTCGAATTTTCTGGGAATAAGACAATAATCTGGGGCAATACAGGTTTGTCCAGCATTATACAGCTTACCGATAAAAATACGTTGCCAATTTTTTAAAGCGCAATCCTCAGCAATTACCACCGGAGACTTTCCCCCCAATTCTAAAGTAATGGGAGTTAAATGAGCGCTGGCGGTTTTCATAATTGCTTTACCGACCTCTGTGGAACCTGTAAAAAGCAAATGGTCAAAAGGTAGGGCCGAAAACTCCTCAGCGCATTGGCTGTCTCCATTAACGATGACAACGAACGCATCAAGCTGTGCTTTTTTAATAACCTTTCTAAGAAGCGACCCGGTTTCAGGTGTTAATTCTGAGCATTTAATCATGACCCTATTGCCGGCGGCCAAAGCATAAGCCAAGGGAACTATGGCTAAATATACAGGATAATTCCATGGAACGATTATACCAACAACGCCCAGTGGCTGCGGACTAATATAGGCTTTAGCGGGTTTTAAATAGAGGGGAACTCGACGTTTTTGAGGCTTCATCCAAGCTTTCAAGTTCGACCGACAATAGTCAATAGCACTAACAGCCGGAGCAATCTCTAAAAATAAAGTTTCCTGGCGCGATCGATGAGTAAAATCTTTATTAACGGCATCGGCTAACGCCTCCCCTTGTTCGCGTACCATTGTTTTAAGCAGACGTAGCGTGTCGTTGCGTTTTTCAAAGGCTATACACGGTTGAGTGGAACTCATTTTTTTAAGCTGAGTAAACGTTTGTAATAGTGACATATGCAATCCATTCTCCTTGTCTATATAAAGTGTTTGCCAATTTGTTTTCTCAATAAAAATATAATGATAGACTTAAAAACCTTTAAAGTGTTGTGTCGGTTTTGCACAATCCCTAGCGTGGATATTTGTGAAAAATTTTAGCAATCAACCTGCTGCGTTGCGTACGTATTTTTTAACTGAAATGTGGGAGCGATTTGGCTTTTATGCCGTTCAATCCTTGCTGGCGCTGTATTTAGCCTTATTTTATAAATGGCCAGACAACGAAGTATACGCCTTAGTCGGATCATTTACCGCCATTACCTACATTTCGCCTATTATAGGTGGATGGATAGCCGATAATTTATTAGGTCAAAAGAAAACGATTATCCTCGGCACGTTTTTTTTATTTATTAGTTATATTGCTTTATCACTTACCTATTCCAAAATAACCTTAATTGCCGCTTTGACCGGGGTTGCTGTTGGAACTGGCTTATTAAAACCCAATATATCCTCTTTATTAGGCAATGAATACGCTAACGATGCAAGCCACCGCGAAACCGGTTTTACTATTTTTTACATGGGTATTACTACGGGGATAATTTTAGGCACCACAATTCCAAGTATTATTTCCCGTCATGTAGGCTGGTCTGCCTCTTTCTTAAGTGCCGCTCTGGGAATGATAATTGCGCTTAGCACGTTCGTAATAGGTATTAGACGTCATGCTATTAAGGATTATCAATCGTCTGAAATTACTTTAAAGAAAGGATTAACCGCTGTTTTTTTAATAATTGCAATGGCCGTAATATCCTTTTCCATTCTTTATTTACCGCATTTTGCACGACTTTCTTTCGGGTTGGTGGTTGGTTTTTCAATCCTTTATTTATATTTGACATCAAAAAAAGAATCCACAAAGCAAGGAAAAAAAACAATTGCTATTGGTTTACTTTGTTTAATTTCAGTCTTATTTTGGGCCTTTTACTTTCAAATGTTTTTGTCGCTTACTTTATTTATCACCCGTGTAGCCAGTCCTAGTTTTTTAGGAATTGATTTCCCGCCCCCCTATTACGTAAGTTTACAAAGTTTTGGAATGCTTTTTTTTGGATTTTTCATAACGCGCCGCAAGAAAAAACACACCTTGAACCAACCCAGTGGTGTGCAAACCTGTAATAAATTTATGGGATCGTTGCTGTTTATGATTTTTGCTTACGCAATAATTTGTCTCATTTGCCACTCATCAACCAACAATAATTTACTCTATCCTTTGTTATTTATACCTAGTTATTTACTAATATCAATATCTGAATTATTACTTTCACCCGTCGGATTATCGGCTATTACGGTACTTTCCAGTCGAAAAAAAGTGAGCACCATGATGGGAATATTTTTTGTATCCTTAGGAGTTGGCGGGTTTTTATCGGGCGAATTAGCAAAATTAACGGCCATTGATAATACGCATATGAGTGTTGCTCAATATAAACAATTTTATACTTTAACCTTTGACTACTTACTCTTGATACTTCTAGGCTCAACGTTCATCTGTTTTCTTTTAAGTATTGTCATTAAGAAGTTGCTTAAGTCCGATTAAGCCGATATACGGACTCGCTTTTCTCTGCTATTATTCTGGCTTTTGAAATGAAGATTTAAAACTTATGTCTGAAAATATATTATTGAATACCTTGCACGCGCTTTTGGATGATAGCCAAGCTATCAATGTGGTTACAATTGATGTTAGCCGTCAAACCTCCATCACCGATTATATGATTGTGGTGAGTGGACGTTCTTCACGTCACGTAAAAGCCATCGCGAACAACCTTATAGAACAAATGAAAAAACACCACTGCCCTGCCCATAGCGCTCATGGATTGGATAGAGGTGATTGGGTCTTGGTGGACTTTGGTGATTACATTGTGCATGTAATGGTAGCCGACAGTCGCGCTTTTTATAATTTAGAAGGCCTGTGGCAAGAAAACTAAACTTTAGTTTTTGTTACCCATAAATCCAAATACGCATCAACCGAAAGTGCTGACAATAGAGCAACATCTTTGCTTGCCTCCTTGATAGTATCAATCTGTTGTTGTTCAAAACACGTTGCTAGATTGCTATCAAATTTTTGCAGCAAAACCGGAATACCTTCCGCTCGACGGCGTTTATGACCAATAGGATATTCAACCGTTATAAGCGCTGATTTCTCACCATTTTTATAAATTAATTGAATACTATTAGCAATTGAGCGTTTATTTGAATCAAGGTAATCTTTAGAACATTGTTTAGATTCGCTAACGTGCATTAAAGCGCGTAAGGCGTCTATTCGGGGATCGGAGGCTGTCGCGTCCTCATAATGCTCTGCTTTCAAGTTTCCAAATAACAACGCTACTGCTACCATATATTGCAAACAGTGATCGCGGTCTGCAGGATTATGCAGCGGCCCTTGTTTGCTGATTATTCGTATGGCTGACTCATGGGTTATGATATCAACTCTCTCAAGATCATCGAATGATTTAATTAATTCCGAATGTAAAATTACCGCGCATTCAACCGCTGTTTGCGCATGAAATTCTGCGGGAAACGAGAGCTTAAACAGTATATTTTCCATTACATAGTCGGTGAACGGACGTTGAAAACTAAACCGTTTGTTCGCAAATAAAACAGCATAAAACCCCCATTCTGGCACAGTTAAGGCACTGGGGTAACCCATTTCACCCGTAGCTGCGATGAGAGCTAAACGTACGGCTCTTGAGGTGGCGTCTCCTGCCGCCCAGGATTTGCGCGATCCAGCGTTTGGGGCGTGTCGATAGGTTCGAAGGCTTTGACCATCAACAAAAACCTGTGAAATAGTACGCATAATTTGGTCACGGTCGCCACCCAACAATTGAGCCGTTACAGCCGCACTTGCAAGCTTTACCAATAAAACATGATCCAGCCCAACCCGGTTAAAACTATTTTCCAGGGCGAACCCACCTTGTATCTCATGCGCTTTAATCATAGCCGTAAGTACATCGCGCATCGTAAAGTGTGCTTTTTTTTGTCGGTTCAAATAATCCATTACCGCAAGAATAGCCCCTAAGTTGTCAGAAGGATGCCCCCATTCTGCGGCAAGCCAGGTATCATTAAAATCAAGCCAACGAACCATAGTTCCTATATTAAAAGCAGCTTGCACGGGATCCAGCTCAAAATTTGTACCTGGAACACGGGCACCATTTACAAGCAACGCTCCCGGCACAACCGGGCCTAATAATTTTCGGCATTCCGCGAAATTGAGCGCTAAAATACCGCAGCCAAGCGTATCGAGTAAACAAAGACGTGCCGTCTCATAGGCTTCTAAACTGAAATGCGGCGGGTTTAAAACATACTCGGCAATAGTCGCTATAACCGTGTCAAATTCAGGTTTGCAATTGTCCTCAACGGAGCGGCTCATTCTCTATCCCCAATAGCTACAAAGTCACGGGGTGGTGGGCCGATGTATTCAGAGCTTGGTCTTATTAAGCGATTATCAGCACGTTGTTCAAATATGTGGGCAGACCACCCTGAAATTCGAGCCATTACAAATACTGGCGTAAATAAACTGGTAGGAATTCCACAATAGTGGTAGGCCGAAGCGCTGTAAAAATCCAAATTTGGAAATAGTTTTTTTTCACGCCGCATTACCGACTCAACACGCTCGGAGTTCTTATACAAAATATCCGATTCTTGTTTTATCGCAAGTTTCTTAGCCCAAGCTTTAATAATGTCGGAGCGCGGGTCACAGTCTTTATAAACGCGATGGCCAAACCCCATTATTGTCGCTTTATTTGCGAGCATCAACAGCAGTTTTTCTTCTGCATCATCTGGACTATTAAACTTATTCAACAAATCCATTGCAGCCTCATTCGCACCGCCATGTAGGGAACCGCGTAGAGTGCCAATTGCTGAGGTAATTGCAGAATAAAAATCCGATAAGGTTGCGGCCGTTACACGCGCGGCAAATGTTGAGGCATTAAACTCATGCTCAGCATAAAGAATAAGCGATACATTCATCATTTGCGCTTCTAAGGTGCTGGGTGGATGCCCCTGCAACAACGCTAAAAAATGGGCGCCTATTGTGGTTTCATCACTTAATCCACTTATTTCTTCACCAAAAAAGTGATAAGCGTACCAAAAACACATAATCCCGGGAAAAATAGCAAGCAACCGGTCGGCAATATCGTATTGCTGGGAAAAGTTTTGCTCTGGCTCTAAGGTTCCTAACATAGAACACGCCGTTCGCAAAACATCCATGGGATGCGTATGCTTAGGTATCAGTTTTAATACATTTCTTAATAAACTGGGGATATGTCGCAAGCCAATTAATTTTTCATTGTATTTTTCGAGTTCTCGCTGGCTAGGTAAAATTCCATACTGCAAAAGGTAGGCTACCTCTTCAAAGCTTGCCTGCATTGCTAAATCATCAATTGAGTAACCGCGATAGTTAAGCCCCTCCCCTCCAGTGCCCACGGTAGCAATTGCGGATTGACCGGCTACAACACCGGCTAACCCTGCTGTTGAATCAACCATTATATCTCCCTATTTGACGGCCAAGATTCGCATTTTTAACACGTCATTACCTCGATGGCAACCGCAACAAGAGGGATTTTGTTAAAAATAAGCAATGAACTTTACTATTAAAATTTATAAACTAGCACTCTATTTTATAATTGGATTAAAATTTAAACTTAATTTTCTGAAATTGGTTATGGATCTTAAACGGTTTATCTGTGCATTCAACTGGGCCACGTAATTCAATGGCAATCAACTAGTTGGGTGAAAGAAAATTGATTTTCTTGAAAAAACCCTTGTCCGAGAATATTTTGTTTATTATCTAAAAGTTGAGGCCCGCCCAAATTATGGTACTGAAATGAGCTTAAGCAATCCGAAGTCCTACTAAAAATTGTCAAGGTTCTACTTTGAACAACAACATTGCTCGACTGAAATAATATAAAGGGGAAACAGCTGTCTTCCCCTTTAACTATCCAATTATTGAGCCGCTATTTCACGCCACCAATTAGTTCGCGTATCGCTCACCCAATTACCGCTGCGCAAGCGCGTTGTAAAGGCTTCTGCTTTTTCAGGAGTAGAATTGTCGGAATCGAGTTTAACGCACCAGTCCCAGTCACCACTCGTCGACCACATACTATCGATTTCTTTCCAGCTTGACATTTCTTTCATTTCGTTCAAAGATTTGTTACTTTTCATATAAATTACACTATTCCATGCGTTCATATCTGCTATCCTTATAATTAAGATCAATGCAACGTTAATTTTACTTGAATTTTCTCAAGTACTTTTCAGAATAGACTATTATTACGCACAACGTTTGGAGAATTAGTTATGTCGGTGAAAGTTCAGCAGGAAGACTTTAAAAATATACAAAAAAAAGTAATTACGAACTTACGCACTCTTTTAGCGGATTATAACATTGTAGTTGCTGAAAAAGATTTCAGCTGGACTTTAAATGATGCGATATTCGTTAAGCCGCTGCGTGTTTCCACCCATAAAACTGAAGCACCAAGTACAGAACCCAGTGATGAGGAATTGAAAACCGATTTGTACAACCATTTAAAAAAAGAAATTGAGAGCGGCAGTCGACCGTCCGATGTGCACTCTCTTAATACTGTTTTTTTGCTGGGACAACTCATATTTTCCCAATCATCCGGCCAACACTATATTGATAAATGCCAAAGCAGTCTTCAAAAGCTAAAAGCTTCTCCCGAATTAATAAACGGCCTTAATTCTTTAAAAAAATACTTAGAAATTGATTCTGAAAAGCCAGAAAAAGGCCATCCTAATTTTTTGGAAAAACGCAAAAATTTTTCCCGAGAATACGATGCCTTACAAAAACAATTGAAGGAGGCTCGTAAAAACGATAGTGCCAATGAAGAACTCTATAGTGCGGTATCCGATGATTTGAGCAAAGCCAAGCAATTTTTTTACCAGATGAATGATTTTAACTACCGTCACGCCGATAAAATCTATACCAAACTTTCCGTGCTCTCCAGACTTGCGAATAAAGCCGAACAAATAAGCCATCCTTTAGCACTAGTGTCCATAATTAGCACTGTAATTCTCACAGCATTATCGTTTGTCTTCCCACCACTAATCCCTTGTGCACTTGCCGCCAATGCTATAATGCTGGGGATAATGTTGCCTCCGGTATTGTATAAAATTGGCACCATGGTTAAAAACTACCTGTTTTATGATGTTGCTCCAACTAAAGAAGAACTAGTAAATAGCGCGGCCATCGGCTTCTCGGTTGCAACTGTTGGAATAGGATTTATTTTACCCGTTATTGGCATCGTTTTAAATGCCTCTAAATTGGCAATTTCGGCCGCTGGAGCTGCTAAAAAAACGTTTAGTGGAGACCAAATTAGTTTTAAAGAGTTTTGGGACCGTTACAATACCATGGTAAAAGAGGGCTTGGGTGATACAAGCTCTACTCCCGCAAACGATGCTACAGCAATAGAGCCAACAATAAGTACTGAAAAAACCCCGATGCCAGCAGAGCATCTTTTTGACCCAGATTCGGACAGCTCTTTTCATCCGGTTTAGATAACAAGCATGCCTTTCATATACCAACGACAGTGGCCGGATATTAAGACGCGCGTTGGTAAAACCTCGCAAAAAACCTGCCCCTTACGGAAAGAACCTTGAATAGCATACACGGTTTTTTTCTGTAAACGTTCAGACCAAAAAGGTGCAAGTATGCAATAAGCTGATCCCGTTACCGGATCTTCTGCAATATTGTGTTTGGGGTAAAAACAGCGAACGTAAAAGTCGGCATCGGTACTAACGGAGGTTAGAATTAAGCCTCTTTTGGGTACACTAACGAGACCTTTTAAATTAACTTGAGCTTTTTGCAGTGAATATTCATCCTCAAGCAACACCAAATAGTCCAATTCACCTTCATAGGCCTCAACTATAGGTTTATCTACCAAAGAAGATAGTGCCGACACTGAATTTAGTTTCTCATATCCCAAGCGTGGGAAATCAAGCGTATAGCGATTTTTATTTTTACTAACGGTAAGCGGACCACTCAAGCTTTTAAAAACAATAGGCTCTATTCTTTTATTTAGTTCAAAAAGTACAAAACCTGCTGCAAGGGTTGCATGCCCACAAAGACTTATTTCACCGTTAGGAGCAAACCAACGGATTGAATAGCTGTTTTCCTTCTCAATAATAAACGCAGTCTCAGAATAATTATTTTCTACCGCTATAGCTTGTAAAAGCTCATCATTCAACCACTCTGAAAGAATGCATACAGCAGCAGGGTTTCCGTGAAATACTTTATCTGTAAACGCATCTACTTGAAAAATTTCAATTCGCATAAGAATCTTTAACAGCCTATTTTTATGGCTGAGATTACTAACTATAACCGATGTTAGCAAGAAATTTTTAATTTTATTCCAAATTTACGACTATCTATTACCGAATTGCATCCGTATCAACTGATACCGATACGTTTAGGGATTGAGCACAGGCCTTACGCTTTACACCCATCCATTTTCGTAAAACAGGCACCATTGTTAAGAGGAAAAAACCCGCTAATAGTGCTAATAGACCAAGTCGTAAAAAAACAAACCGGTAACTTGGGTTGGTTAACATCGGATCGGTAGTACCGGGAATAATCATTAGATTTGAGCTCAAGCTCGATAAGCTTGCACCAACCCCCGTACAAAACATCCACATGCCCATCATTAAACCTTGCAAGGTTGCAGGCACTAATGCGCCTATCATTGCATAACCAATTGGTGAGATTAACAACTCACCAAAACTCTGTAAAACAAAAGACGCAATAACCCACAGGGGTGCAACTTTTCCTGTTGCGTCCGCAAAATCAATGCCAAAGGGAAGAATCATGTAAGCAAGACCAATAAGCATCAATGCGCCGGTAAATTGAAACGGTATACTTACTGCAATATTACGGCCGCGTAAATAATTTAAAAACACACTTAAAGCCGGACCGCCAATGATAATACTTACAGTGTTGACGTTTTGGAACCATTGAGGAGCAATTGTAAATCCGCCAATTTTGCAATCAACATTGTTCACGATAAAATAGGTTAATCCCATGGGACCTATGTGAAAAAGCGTCCAGAATATTGTGCTAATTACAACTAAAAAACTAAAGGCAAACAGCTTTTCACGAACTACTACTTCCGAACGAACAGCGGTTTTAATTATCAACACGAGAAAAAATAGCCCGAAAAATAAAATTACGCAATTTGCAAATGCCGCGTGTTGCAACAACTGGTTTAATAATAGGGACAATAAAATAAGCAATAGTCCCCCATAGATAACAGAGTAAAAAGGACGATTGTTTGGACGATTTTTATATAAAGTGTCCTTGTCGTCTAATGATTTCCAACTGATAAAACAAACGACCAAAGCAACCGCATTCCCCACACAACAAATAAGTAATAAATGATGATAATCTTTAAGCAGTTGAAAATAACCACTAATGGTAAAACCTATAAAAAACCCAATATTGGTTGCTGTATAACTGTATAGGAAAACCGTTTCACGACGGGAATCTTCTGCTGAAAAACGCTGAGTAATTATGCAGTTGATACAGGTTACTGTTAAACCCGCACCCGTTAAAAAAACAGCCATGCCTAAATAAATGATTGACGGAGTTAGTCTTGATAAAATCAAGCAACCAACAACTTGAAGCGTCATGCCTAAACAGAATAATATTCGATATGAAAGCATACGCCCGCCCCAATAGCCCCCTAATAAATGAAGGGCGTAGTAAAAAGCTACAAACACCCCCATCGTCTTATTAGCAATTGATATAGACATCGGGAACGTATCGGTCATATACAAAACTAATGTGGAGTATAAAACGCTAAAACCAAGTGTCGAAAAAATTTGAATAATTAATAAAGCAATTATGCCTTCTGGCAAAAGATACCAATCCATTTTTCTGCGGGGTTTAAACATAGAAATCCAAAATACTCATCATTATTGCATTGCTTAACCAAATTACCTTTAATTGTGTGGCGCAACGCATCTTAATGGCTTAAAATTAAGCTATTCACATTAAAGGTACTGGCATCTATGCAAAAAAAACTTTATTTAACTGCCATTGAAAGCGCATCCGGTAAATCTTTTATCTCAATAGCTCTTGTTGCAAGTTTAAAAGCACAATTTCCAAACTTTTGTTGTTATAAACTTTTTTCTGAAACCGAAAATTTACAAGCACCGTTGTTGCAAAAAATCACCCAAACCCCCGTTGAGCCTCTTATGGATATAAGCTCAGCAATTCCGTTAATGCGATATCAATCAGAAGATTTATTAGCGCGTATTTTGACAATAATTGACTCTGAAAACAACAGCGATTTAGGGTATTTCGAAGGCAGCGACTTTGAAAGTGATAATAACGTTATCGAGTATGAGTTTAATATCACTATCGCCTATCAGTTAGACTGTGAAATTATTTTGGTGGTTTCTGCCAAAGATAGAACGCTGTCCCACACACTATCAATCATAAACGACGCAATCGATATTGCTCGTAAAAAGCATGCACGTATAGGCATGATTATCATCAACCGGGTTAACCTTGTTGATTTACAAGAAGCCAAGGTTCTTTTTGACGACCAATTGAAACCTATAAGCGTTGTTGTTGTGCCGGAGTTTGATAACCTAGCCAACCCTACGGTGGGTGAAATGGCAACCAAATTAAATGCGAAAGTTATTTGCGGTGCTAATGGCTTGGGTAGAATGGTGAGCCAGATAACGGTTGCCGCTAAAACCGTTGCCAATTTTTTAGTCTCCCGTGTGGATCGTGCCAGTATGGTTATTATTACCCCAAGCGATCGCATTGATATTTTACTAGGCTCTTTGCTAGCCGACCAATCGTCGAATTACCCCAAAATAGCTGGAATAATATTAACAGGTGGCGAGATGCCTAGCGCGGTAATTTTGGATATTATTACAGGGCTTGAACACGCATTCCCCGTTTTACTTACAACCCATGCTACCTACGAAACAGCAACGCTTTTATACTCCGCCCGGTATCATTTAAGCGTTGCTAATTTTTTAAAAGCCGAATTAGTGATTGATACTATTTCACCTTATTTACTACTTCCTCTTTCAAAGCTTGCCAATCAGCCATTAACCTCGATACAGCAAAGTCCTGCAATATTTTTATACAACCTTAATCAAAGTGCTGTTCGATGCAAACGGCACATTGTATTGCCCGAGGGGGAAGATATACGCATAATCAAAGCGGCTGATTATTTGCTCAAACGCTCACTAGTCAGCATTACTCTGCTTGGTAACGAGAAGAACATTAGACGCTTAGCAAGGCTTGCGGAATGCGAGCTTGCGCAGGTAAAAATAATTGACCTAGAAAATAATAGTTACAAAAAAAAATACGCCGATTGTTATTTTCAATTACGAAAACATAAAAACGTCAATATCTCCATTGCCACCGAACGCATGACCGATGTCAATTATTTTGCCGCTATGATGGTGTATTGTGGTGATGCGGATGCTATGGTATCGGGCGCTTTACACACCACAGCAGACACCGTGCGCCCAGCGCTTGAAATCATTAAAACCAAACCCGGGGTTGAAAAAGTTTCGTCCGTATTTATTATGTGCATGCCCAGCCGGGTGCTCATTTATGGTGACTGCGCCATCAACCCCGAACCCTCTAGTGATACCCTTGCTGAAATTGCAGAGCAAGCCGCTTTAATCGCTATTCAACTAGGACTTACCCCCCGTATAGCTCTGCTATCGTATTCCTCAGGAAGCTCAGGGAAAGGCGCAAGTGTGGACAAAGTATCTGCGGCTCTGAGCTTGTTGCAAAAACGCAACCCCGAGCTTCTCGCAGAAGGCCCCTTACAGTATGACGCCGCAGTTGATAGCGCGGTGGCATTGAAAAAACTTCCGTCATCCAAAATTGCAGGGAATGCAAACGTGCTAATTTTTCCAGATTTAAACACCGGCAACAACACCTACAAAGCCGTGCAACGAGAAAGTGGTGCGCTTGCCATCGGTCCCGTTTTGCTTGGGCTTAACAAACCGGTGAACGATTTGAGTCGTGGATGTTCGGTTCAAGACATCATTAACACTATTTTAGTGACCGCTATACAAGTTGGGGACGTAAATGAAAATATTAATAATTAATGCCGGCAGTTCTTCAATAAAGTACAAGGTTTACAATCATGAAAATAGTACTACACGAACTATTTGTGCGGGTTTGATTGAGGGCATTGGAGAAACGCTTTGCCAATGGCTGCACGTAGGCACCAAAAAAACCGCACACTTTGAAACCCACAAGGACGCTTTCGAGCATCTCCAACAAGCACTGAAACAAACGTTAGGCACTAATAATATCGATGGAGTTGGCCATAGAGTTGTGCACGGGGGACCTACTTTTTATCAACCAACCATTATCACAAACAACGTGATAGAGGCGATTAAAAAACTCAACCATTTAGCTCCATTACACAATCCAGTAAATATTTTAGGCATAGAATTTGCGCAACAGTATTTTCCAAAAGCCACACACGTCGCAGTCTTTGACACCGGATTCCATCACACCATTCCCCATTATGTAAGTAATTACGCTATCGAGCCAAAATTAGCTCAGGATAATGCGATAAAACGGTATGGTTTTCACGGGATTAATCACGAATTTGTAGCGGCTAAAGCCAGTTCTTTTTTAAACAAAGACCCAGCGGATTGTAATTTCATTAGTCTACACCTTGGAAATGGTGCCAGTGCTTGTTTAATACAAAAGGGTAAATCCTTCGATACTTCTATGGGGATGACTCCGCTTGCAGGATTGATAATGGGTACACGCTCGGGTGATATAGACCCCGGGATTATTCTTTATTTAATAAAACAAGGATATTCTCCTGAGGCCATTGATGCCGCGTTAAATAAAAACGGTGGGCTCAAAGGATTGACTGGCGCCAATGATATGCGCAGAATTTTAGCTCAAGTTTCTGTGGGTGATGCGCAGGCCAGTTTAGCAATACAAATGTACATTTACCGGTTGCAAAAATATATCGGCGCGTATTATGGCCAAGCGCCCTATTTGGACGGGCTAATATTTACCGGTGGTATTGGAGAAAATGCGGTTTACATTCGCGAAAGAACGTTGCAAAATTTAACGCACTTAGGGTTTTACCTAAGCGAGCAACGCAATAACGATTGCACGGATTCTGGGTGTCAATTAATCAACAAGCCTTCTACAACCCCAATATTCGTTATAAAAGGCGATGAAGAAAGCTTAATTGCTGAAAAAGTTATTCCCTTTTTAGCCCTTTAGACCGCGTGCAAAAACCTCGTGTGCCGCAGAAGCTGTTTTATCAATTTCTGCTTGCTGATGAGCCGCCGATATAAAACCTGCTTCATACATTGATGGGGCAAAATAAATACCTTTTGCAAGCATGCCGTGATAAAACTTACGAAACAGATTTTCATCAGAACTTGCAACATCGTTATAATTTTTGATGGTGGTTTTGTCGTTGAAACAAAAACCAAACATACCGCCTTGAAAATCACCCCAGAAAGGCACCGCACTCGCCTCAGCGGCCTGTTTTAAAGCCTGAATTAACTTGGCGCTGTGTAAATTAAGATTAGGATAGAAATCCGGCTTTTCAACTTCGGATAAGGTGGCCAATCCAGCCGCCATAGCTAATGGATTTCCAGACAAGGTTCCAGCTTGATACACGGGACCTTCTGGCGCTAAAAAAGACATTATTTCGGCTTTACCACCTAAGGCACCCACCGGCATTCCGCCACCTATTATTTTCCCCAACGTTGTTAAATCCGGTACAACCTCATAAACCTCTTGTGCTCCCCCTAACGCAACTCTAAAACCAGTCATAACTTCATCAAAAATCAATACAGCACCGTAGCTATCGCACAGGGCGCGTAGGCTGGATAAAAAGTTAGCTTCGGGAAGAACAAAACCCATATTTCCTGCAATTGGCTCAACAATAACACCCGCAATTTCCTTGCCGTAGCGCTCAAATAAAGCTTCAACCTGAACAACGCTGTTAAAATCCGCTGTTAGGGTATGCTCCGTGATGCTGTAAGGAATTCCGGGGGTTGATGGTATGCCTAAAGTTAAAACGCCTGAGCCTGCTTTCACTAATAAACTATCGCTATGGCCATGATAACACCCATTAAATTTAATAATTTTATCGCGATTAGTAAAGCCGCGAGCTAAGCGCACAGCGGTCATCGTCGCTTCAGTACCGGAGTTTACCATGCGAATCTTTTCAATATTGGGCATTAATTCTATTATTTTTCGAGCAAGCTTGGTTTCCATTTCCGTAGGGCCACCAAAGCTCATTCCATTTTGCAGAGCTTGCATCACCGCAGCAATTACTTTCGGATGGCTATGACCAAGAATCAGTGGACCCCAGGAACCGATATAATCGATATAGCTGTTTCCATCTACATCTTTGAAATAGGCACCCTCTCCTTTCTCAAAAAAAACAGGAGTACCTCCAACGCCCGTAAAGGCACGAACGGGTGAGTTAACACCTCCAGGTATGAGCGATTGCGCTTGTTTAAACATGGTGGTGGATTTGTTTGGCATACAAAACTCGGTAGCTGTAAAGAGATGGATTGTAGTAATTTTTTAAGTTTGTTGCAAAAGTTTGTTTACAACCGCCGATGCAATGAGTAAATTACTAGCAACTAAGTTAGTAGGTAGGAATAATAAATGCAAGATTTTAAACGATACCTTTGTGTAATTTGCGGTTATATTTACGACGAAGCCGAAGGTTGGCCCGAAGACGGTATTGCTGCGGGTACACTTTGGGAAGATGTACCTGAAAACTGGTTTTGTCCCGATTGTGGAGCAGGTAAAGAAGACTTTGAAATGGTAGAAATAGATTAAGCTACCCAGGCTTTACTACAACTAGAATCACGATTACAAGTAATAAGATGGTGGGTATTTCATTAAAAAAACGATAAAATTTGGCGCTATTGCTGTTTTTGTCGTTTTTGAACTTCTTAAGACAATAGCCGCAAAATATATGATAAGCCCACAACACGAGTACAAGCGTGACTTTAATATGCAGCCATTTAGCGTGTAAATAATACGATGGATTGTAAGTTATTAATGCGAGGCCAAGTGCTGTTGTAACAACGCCCGCAGGCCAGGTAATGGCGTAGTACAACCGCTGCTCCATAAGCTTAAACCGGCGACTACTGACAAGGTCTGTTGCACCAGCATGGTATACGAACAAACGTGGAAGGTAAAAAAGGCCAGCAAACCAGGCGACCATCGCGATAATATGAAACGCTTTAACCCACAACATAAATGGCTCCTTTGTTAGGTCTTAGACCGCCGCCGCTTAACATGATTCAAGGCTTCAACCGTTAAAGAAAAACCCATGGTGGTATAAATATAAGCTCGAGGAATATGGAAATGAAAGCTGTCGGCAAGCAGAACAGCCCCAATTAACAGTAAAAAACTGAGCGCGAGCATTTTTATTGTTGGGTATTCCGTAATAAAGTTACTAACGGGTTCGCTCGCAAAAATCATAACCAAAATTGCGATAGTAATAGCTAAGGCCATCACCCAAAAGAGCGATGTTAATCCAACCGCCGTTAAAACACTATCAATCGAAAATATTATATCCATTAAAGCCACTTGGATAATTACCGCCACGAAACTGACCTTTTTTATACTTACCGTAACGTCTTTATTGTTTTGTACGACTTCATTGTGAATTTCTTGGGTCGCTTTCATTATTAAAAAAGCCCCACCTATAAATAGAAAAATATCGCGCGCTGAAAAAGAATAACCGAAAAAGCTTATCAAAGGCTTAGTAAATTTTACTAAAACAACCGCAAAAGCTAACAACAACAATCGCGTAACCCACGCAAAGGTCAGTCCCCAGCGCCGTGCGTTTCGTCGCTGGTGTTTGGGTAGTTTTTCGGTCATTATCGATAAAAAAACTAAATTATCTATGCCTAAAATTATTTCTAAAACCACCAGCGCCGATAAGTTCATTAATATATTAACAATTTCCATCAAAACCTCACAGGTAACATTCCCATAAATCATTATCTTGGTTATAATAGCGCTCTAAGAACAAAATTAAAATGTGAGTAACGACAATAATTAAATTAATAAAAAAATTACTACGGCATAAGTCCTCTAAAGCTCCGGTTATTAAAAAAAGTTGGATAATTCCTCGTAAATTACATACGGTCTCTAAAACCGCCATCAGTCCCAATGCCCTTAAGGTATTGAATCGCTTAAGCAGCTCTGGTTATCAAGCGTATTTGGTGGGTGGAAGTGTGCGTGATTTGCTTCTAGGAAAGGTGCCTAAAGACTTCGATGTGGCAACCAATGCCACCCCTACCCAAATTCGTGGACTTTTTCGCAATGGGCGCGTTATCGGTCGCCGGTTTAAATTGGTGCACGTGATTTTTTATCGCGATATTATTGAGGTAGCCACGTTCCGCGGACATGAGGGCACTACCGATATTCAGCTTACTAATGAACGCGGCATGCTAATCCGGGATAATGTTTACGGAACATTAGAGCAAGATGCTTGGCGACGAGACTTTACGGTAAACTCCCTTTACTACGATATCAGTGATGGCTCAATTGTTGATTTAACCAATGGTATGCCCGATATCACAAGCAAACATATTCGCATGATCGGTGACCCGGAAAAACGATACCTTGAAGATCCCGTTCGAATGCTTCGCGCTATCCGTTTTTGCTCCAAGCTTCATTTTGAACTAGCACCAGAGACCGCAGAGCCCATTCGGCGTTTGTCGCATTTAATTCGGCACGTACCAAGTTCGCGATTATTTGATGAGCTCACTAAGCTTTACCAATGCGGCGAATCCGCAATTGTTCAAAAGATGCTCGTTGAGTACGGCCTCTTTGCCGAGTTATTTACCCAAACGTATGATCTTTATCAAAGCTCTTATCCGGTTAATTCCTTGTTGATGATTGCTTTGGAAAATACCGATCGCAGGGTTCATGATAACAAACCCATCACGCCCGCCTTTCTTTTTGCAATTCTGCTTTGGTTTCCCCTTTTAAACAAAGCCTCCGTTTTACAAAAAGAGCATTCCGTCCCACCATTGCCGGCTTTGGACCAAGCTATGTCCTTGGTTGTTGCTGAGCAAAATCAAGTTATTGCGATTCCAAAACGATTTAGTCAAGTTATGAGAGAAATTTGGTTATTGCAATTTAAATTTAGCAAGCGCTCCGGCGATCGCGCCCTACAGTTATTGCAGCATCCTCGCTTCAGAGCGGCTTATGATTTTCTGGCTTTACGTGCTTTAGCCGGTGATGAGTCAATGCAGCTGGCCGATTGGTGGACAACGTTTCAAGAGGTTGATGAACACGAGCAAGCCCGCATGATTTCAGCTGTTACTGAAGAGACTATTAAAAAAAGAAAACGTAAGAAGAAACCTAAGCCGGCTCCATGAATACTGTTTATTTAGCCTTAGGAAGCAACCTAAACGTTCCACAACGCCAATTGCGTAACGCCATTAAAACCTTACGCAATTCATCGATAATGCATATTGTTAAAGCCGCTCCCTTTTACTTCAATCCAGCCGAGGGTAGAAAATCGCAACCTTATTTTTACAATACCGTGCTTGCAATACGCACTCGACATACCCCGCAATTTTTAATGAATTACTGTCAATCCATTGAAAAAAAACAAGGCAGAGTCCGGAAAGTGCGTTGGAGCGCGCGCACTCTTGATATTGATATTATTTTATTTAATACGCTGTATGTTAATTCACCTTCATTAAAAATACCTCATCCTTACTACCTACAACGCGATTTTGTAACCAAGCCTCTTGCTCAAGTATACTCAGAAAAACACGAAGGAACGTGCTAGACGCACTTAAAACAACTTTAATTTACAAAAAAATAATATTTTTCACACAATAAAAGCCTAATCTTGTATAATTTTAAATCTTTTTGTGTTATTATATTCACTTTCGTGGTGGCAAGTACAGTGCTAACCCATTGAATGGAATAAAAAATTTGCTTTATGATCAAGCTGAAAACTGTAAATTTTACATTTACTTTAATTGTAAATATAATCACCAAAATTTGGAAATTTTAAGTTCAATTTTGCCTGAATTATTATCATTATATCCAGCTTCTGTATTACGCAGGTGCAACCCCATTAGTTTGAAATAGTCCTGGCGTATTGATATAAAAATTCTAGTAACCCGCTAAAGTAATTTGGAGAATTATGAATATACTATTAAATTTACTTGCAACTTTTCTCATTTCCATGCATCAACCATTGATACTTCCCAAAAGTTTAACGCTCAACGCTAATCCAATACAATTGCCCGCAGCTAATAACATTTCTAAAAAGCTCATGGTATTAAGTCACGTAGCCCCTAGTTTAAATAAGAACGTACTGAAACTTGCTTTAGTGGCTTACGATAAAGCTCGGCATAACGGAACTGTTAAAAAATCCATGCTTACGGTAATTGATTACTCCCTACCGTCCTCAAAACAACGGATGTGGATATTTGATCTATCGCACAAGAAATTATTGTACAAAACCTATGTGGCTCACGGTATGAATTCAGGAATGAGTGTGGCGCATCATTTTTCTAATAAAAATATGAGCAAAGAAAGCAGCTTAGGTACCTATGTGACTCGTGATACCTATATTGGCTCAAAAGGTCTCTCTTTAAATTTACAAGGGCTTGAAAAAGGAATTAACGATAACGCGTATCGCAGGCGGGTTGTAATTCACGGTGCATGGTATGTTGAGCCGGATTTTATAAAAAAAACGGGGCGAGCAGGTCGTAGCTGGGGCTGCCCTTCCATTGCTAAAACTTTAGCAAAACCGGTTATTAATACTATTAAGGGTGGCTCTGTAGTTTTTGCCTACTATCCTGATAAATACTATTTATCGCACTCAGGTTACTTATTAGCTTAAGAAAAACAAAAGCCAAGATTCGAAAATCTTGGCTTTTCGCAGTCCTCCGCGGAACATCCTTGTCCCGAACCCCTTCCATGGGAATCATTTCCATATGATGGCCATCCTTGGCTTAAGACCCCAATTCCATTGAAGTCATAATTAATAATTTAGCAGCATAATGGCGGTATTACAATCGACGTGAACAGCTTGCAAAAAACATGTTTTAAAATTGCCAAAATAAATTTCCATTAATATTCATATAGTTAGCTAAAAAAGATTTTTTTCTTGAGCAAAAACCGTTATTATCACTGCTTAACTTAAGAAATATCTTGGATGAGAGCAAGATTTTTTATAGCTAGTTCTGTGCATTTAGAGCTAAACTTAACAATTTAAACAGGAGAGTACGGATGGAATGTAAATGTGAGAAGTGTGGAATGGGTGTAAAGAACTTAATGTGCAGCAAATGCGACACCGCGCTCGTAAGCGGAAGCATTCATACGGCTGATAATACTGAGGTAATGGTTGCAAAGTGTCCCAAAGGATGCGGTCAAATTAAATCACCTACTTGTTGTGGTATGGATATGACCTGCTCAACCTAGATGCGCTACGATCTTGCTGTTATTGGCGGTGGTATCAATGGCTGTGGTATTGCCGCTGACGCAGCGCAGCGAGGATTAAAAGTTATCCTAATTGAAAAAAGTGATATTGCGGGGGGTACTTCTTCGCACAGCAGTAAACTTATTCATGGCGGGTTACGCTATTTAGAAATGTGCGATTTTTCGTTGGTTAGAAAATCACTACAAGAGCGCCAATTACTACTTGAGCTAGCCTCTTATTTAATTCACCCGCAAGAATTTTTAATTCCTAAAACAGCAAAAAGTCGCCCTTCGTGGTTGGTTCGTCTGGGCTTATTGCTCTACGATAACTTAAGTGCGAGCAATCAACTCTCGCGCAGTTTTAGCGTAAGTCGGAAAAGAACCGCTTCGTATTTTAAAAATGTGATTCCCGAAATTAACCACGGGCATCTGTATTATGACGCTATAACGGATGATGCTCGTTTAACCTTGGTAAACGCGCTGCAAGCAGCAGCAAACATGGCTGTTATTTGTCCTAGAACGGCTTTAATTTCTGCAGAGGCAGACCGCCAAGGCTGGGTTCTGCATACTAAAAGTACAAACGGCGTGCGCCAGCGTATTCAAGCGCGTGTTGTCATTAACGCCTGCGGCCCCTGGGTTGAAAAAACCAATACTTTATTGCGCGTTAACAATAATATAAAACTCTCGTTAGTAAAGGGAAGTCACATTGTTGTACCTGCTTTGTATCCTGGTAAACACGCGTTTCTGTTGCAGCATGCGGATAAACGTATAGTATTCGTGGTGCCTTATCATGGGTACTCTCTTGTCGGCACCACCGATGTTGCTTTCAAAGGCAATTTGGATGCTGTAGCGATTGAGCCCTTTGAGGTTAATTATCTGCTTGAAGTTGTTGCTGAATACTTCAACACCGCCCCATCCAAAAACTCTATTATATATTCCTGGAGTGGAATTAGACCGCTTATCACCGAAGCTAATAAATCACCACAATCTATTAGCCGTGACTATTATATCAAATACAACAACGTTCCTGCTCCTTCATTAACTATTTATGGTGGAAAGATAACCACGTACCGAACGCTTGCTAAAGAAGCGGTAGACATTTTAAATTCAACGTTTCCTTCTCTAAAGGCCAGCTCTACTGCAAAAACACCTCTTCCTGGATCCAATTGGGGAAAGCTATCGTTTGAACAGTACCAGGATTATGCGCGCTCCACCTACCCTTGGTTGAATGAAGCAATTTTACAGCGTTTGCTCACCACTTACGGCTGTCTATGTCAAAACTTCTTACAAGATTGCGTGAATATTACGGATTTAGGTCGTCATTTTGGTCATGGGCTTTACGAACGTGAAGTTGATTATTTAGTGAATCAGGAGTGGGCAATAAGCTCTGAGGATATCTTGTGGCGCAGAACTAAGTTGGGTTTTGTGTTTAATCAAGAAATGGAACAAAACCTCCGGCTGTATCTAAAGCACGCGTAAACAACATAGTTTAACACGCCAAATTTTCAGATAACTCAGTTTCTGCATTCACTTGCTCAATAAATGCAGTAATGTCTTCTAAAAGGGTCGTTTTGTACCGGAAGCCTGCGGCTAAAGAAAGAATAATCCCGATATGGCCTATTTTAGGATAGATGATTTTTATCACAGGTATATTAAAATGCTGCAGTTTTGCTACGAGATTAAGAGTGTTTTTGGGTAAAACTTTTTCATCATCAGCGCCTGTAGCTAATAAAAACGGTGGGATATTTTTTGTAACAAAATTAATAGGTTGTGTTTCGGCATCGTCAACCTTACTGAAAAGAGCTTTTATCTTAGGGTCGGTAAATGGTAAGAAATCATAGGGACCGGCAATTCCAATTACACCCTTTATCCAAGAAACATCTGCTTTTTGTGCTTGTAGGTAGTGTTTATCAGTCGCTAGTAAGCTTGCAATATGAGCGCCCGCAGAATGGCCCGCTAAAAAGATATGTTCGGGGTCCGCGCCATAATGCTTGCCATTTTTATGTGCCCAAACCAACGCTTTGGCACCATCGTTTATAAACTCTGGAAAATAAATCTGTGGGTACAAACGGTAATCAACCACAATAGTAACAAACCCTTTGCTTGCAAGGGCTTGCCCAACAAATTGGTACATTTCTTTGTTACCCGACTGCCAACTACCCCCATAAAAAAACACTATTGCAGAGTGATGCGCTTCTAAAGTTTTAGGTACATAAACATCTAATTTTTGCCTTGGCACGGGTCCATAGCTTATATCCGAAAATACAGTGTAGCCTTGGCGAGGAATAAATAAATTTAAAAGATCCACCGCTTTAAAACGAGTCACCGCAATTAGAGCCACCGCAGCAATTAATGCTAGATAGACAGAGTATCTACTCATACCGCTGCATCACCACAAATCACGCACATATTTTAAGGATGTTTTAAGCGATAACCAAACATCACTCAAACGTCCAGCTTTTGTAAGTTTAATTTGCGACTCAACGTAACGTGACAACACTCCTATTGAGGTATGAGGCGGTAGTACCGGAACATCAGGATTAGTAAAAACCTCAACTAAAACCGGTTCAGTACAAGCGAATGCCTCCTGAAGCTGCGATTCTAACTCCTCTGGATGCCTTACGACGTACGCGCGAATACCGCATGCTTTTGCTACATCTACGAAGCTTGGATTAACCATCGTTGTTTGCCAATCGGGTAGCCCCGCTACCTGCATTTCAAGCTCTACCATTCCTAGTGTGCGGTTATTGAACACGATTAATTTAATAGGAAGCTTGTATTGCGCAATCGTCATCAAATCACCTAACAGCATGGAAAGACCGCCATCCCCACATAGAGCAACTACTTGGCGATGTGGGGAATGCAGTGCTGCACCAATTGCTTGTGGCATAGCATTGGCCATTGAGCCGTGCGTGAAGCTGCCCAACAAGTTACGTTTTCCTGTGCTGTGAATATAACGTGCCGCCCAAACAGTGCACATGCCGGTATCGGCAGTAAAAATTGCGTCTTCATGAGCGATAGTATTAATTTTATGCGCCAAAAATTCGGGCTTAATTAAGTTTTCCTGTCCGGGGTCTTTGGAGTGATACACCAAAGTTTTTTTGACAGCCTCATAATCATCAAGGCACTCGTTTAAAAATTTAACGTTATTTTTTGGGTTTAGCAAGGGTAATAACGCTTTTAAAGTCGTCTTTACATCCCCATTTAACCCCATGTTTAAACAAACTCTTCGACCTAAGCGCTCAGGTTTAGTATCAATTTGTACAATTTTAACAGTTCCATCTAAAAATTCACGCCATGGAAAATCGCTTCCTAACATGAGCAATAGCTTTGTTTGAGTAATAGCTTTGGCGCCGGCACTACTACCTAAAAGGCCTGTCATTCCTACAGCGTAAGGGTTATCGTACTCCATACTCATTTTTGCTTTTAAAGTGTACGCTATAGGCGCTTGAATAAGCGCTGCAAGGGTGAGTAACTCTTCGCGTGCGTTATTAGAACCTGCTCCTGCGTAAATACTAACCTCCTCGGTTGTGTTGATTAATTGCGCGAGTTGCTGCAATTCATTTTCAGAAGGACAAATAGCTGCATCCGTCCGATATAAATTGGCAAGCGGTATTTTTTCATACGCTTTTTGCATCATCAAGTCGCCTGGGAAAGCACATACACCAACACCTTTATTACTCCACGCGTATTGCATAGCTTGCTGCAGCATACGAGGGAGCTGCTGCGGTGTTTGAGCAACTTCGTTGTAATGGCTACAGCCATTAAACATGGTAATATCGGTTGATTGAAAACTTTCACTACCGTAATCTTGGGAAATAATGGTGGAAACGAGTGCTACAACAGGCGCACCCCATCGTTGGGCATCGTAAAGTCCATTCAGTAAATGCACATGTCCCGGTCCTGAGCTTCCGGCGCAACAGCCTAAACCACCCAACGCACCTTCGGCCATTGCGGCAAATGCACCCACCTCTTCATGACGCACATGAATCCATGCAATAGACCCATCTCGTCGTAAGGCGTCGTTAAGAAAATTCAAACTATCACCGGTTACCCCATAAATTCTTTTAATCCCTGCCGATTTAAGCAGCTTAACCATTTGATCCGCAGTATTTTGGCTCATTTTTATCCCCAATTGTAATTGTCAAAATACCACGCTAAAAGGAATCCGCACGCGCAAGGTTCCAATCTTGTTCAAAAGCCGCGGGTATTAAGTCGCTTAGTAAAGCCCCAGGTTTTAAGTAGGTGTAAAGCTGTGCGTACGTTGACGCTTTTTGATTTGCAATACGATGCCAAATCATATCCGGAGTAAGTTTATCAGGATGCTCCACCCCAATAGCTCCCACTAATTGCAGAAAGCTGTTTATCGTTTGCTCATGATAATTTTTTACATGGCCGGCTTTAGTATCAATATCAATCGCTTGTGCTCTAGCGGCGTTTTGTGTAGTAATTCCGGTTGGGCAATTGCCCGTATGGCAGCGCATCGCCTGAATACATCCTATCGCAAACATCATCGGCCGAGCCACATTGCATAAATCAGCTCCTAGAGCAATTTTATGCACCATATCAAATCCGTTAACAATTTTTCCGCTTACCATAATTTTAATACGTTCACGCAAATTGCATCCTACAAGACTCGAATGCACAAAAGGGATGGCTTCATCCAGAGCTAAGCCAACGTAATCCGAAAGCTCACTAGGCGCCGCACCCGTTCCCCCTTCAGCCCCATCAATGGTAATAAAATCAGGAAGAATACCCGTTTCTACCATCGCCTTACAAATTCCCAAAAAATCAGATCGCTGACCAATACACAATTTAAACCCCACCGGCTTGCCATTACATAATTTCCTAAGGCGCGCTACAAAAGCTAACAGTCCTTTGGGTGTGTTAAATTCGGGATGCATGGCTGGTGAGTGGCAATCCTTTCCTTCGGGAATTCCACGATACTTAGCTATTTCTTTGGTTACTTTTGAACCAAGAAGAAGACCTCCATCGCTAGGCTTCGCTCCCTGAGACAATTTAATAGCTATCATTTTAATAGAGTGATGATTTGCTTTTTCACGAAAGACGTCGTCGTCAAAACGCCCTTCTTGAGTGCGACATCCAAAATAGGCGGAGGCAATTTCCCACACTACGTCAGCACCGTAATGCAAATGATATTCGGTAAGCCCACCTTCCCCGGTATCTTGAGAAAAATTTCCAAGCTTTGCCCCTTTATTCATTGCAAGTACAGCCCGTGAACTAAGAGCGCCAAAGCTCATTGCAGAAATGTTAAGTCGGGAGCTGGTGTAAGGCTGCGTACAGTCAGGACCGCCAATTACTGTTCGAGAAGCGTGTTGTGGAACGTCTTTCACACTCATTGAATGCAAAACAAAATTATAGCCTTCTTTTTTTATATCATTTTCAGTGCCAAAAGGATGAGTTCCACTGTAACCTTTCGCTCTTTTTTTTATTAAATCACGTTGTTCGCGATTATACGGCCGGCCACTATTATCGTCTTCAAGAAAATATTGGCGTATTTCTGGACTAATAAATTCCATTAGATACCGAATATGACCAATTACAGGATAATTAAAAAGTACATTATTTTGAGAAAAAGTATCTTTTACTCCAATACAAAACAGAGGAATAAAAATAATAAACAAATAAAGAGTAGCAGGCCATGCAATTGAAAGCAGAGTTAGAATCACTAATAAAAATATCGATATAAAATAAAATGTTTTCTGCCACATAATAATCTAATCCCTTAGTAAAGCTAATATTTTTGTCCCTATAAAATATACGCATTTTTTACAGGTTATGAAACTACAGTATAGCCTTGTTTTAAATAATTACTCATGTTACGCACCACTACTTGCAGTTTGAATAAAAAGCATTAAAATTCTGCCCATAATTTAGGGAGGGAATAAAATGGATATGCTTGATATTTATAGTGATTATTTGATTTTCCAAAACAAATATGCGACAGCTACAGGGTTATCTGATTTGGTTGATGGAGCATTTGCTCATGACAAGGTCACACGATTTCTTCGCTTGAAAGATTATGATTCAAAATCACTGTGGGGTTATGTAAAAAAGCCGGTGAGAACTCAAGAGACATCGTGCGGTGTATTGATACTTGATGATTCCATTGAAGAGAAGCCATACACGGATGAGAATGAAATTAATTGCTGGCATTACTCCCACGCTAAGGGAACGGTTCTCAAAGGGATAAACATCCTATCGTGCATGATTCGCTATGATGATTTCAGTGTACCAATAGGGTATGAGGTTATCAAAAAAGATATTAGTTATTGTAATATAAAAACCCGGAAAACCAGAAGAAAGTCATCAATGACCAAAAACCAATTATTCCAACAGCTGATTACTCAGGCCATTACCAACAAAGTGATGTTTGATTATGTATTAGCGGATAATTGGTTTGGCTCGAAGGCCAATATGGTTCACATCCATAAAGACCTTCACAAATCGTTTATCATTGGGGTTAAGTCTAATCGTACATTAGCTTTATCTGAAAACGATGCCAAAAACGGACGGTATCTACAAGTAAAAACAATAGAGCTTGAAGAGAATGTAGCCCACACAGTCTGGCTTAAAGGCCTAGACTTCCCAGTGAGGCTCCTGAAAAAAGTATTCAAAAACGAAAACGGTTCAACAGGAATTCTCTATCTTGTTTCTAATGACATACACAGTAGTGCCGAACGTCTTTATGAAGTGTACCAGAAACGGTGGCGGATTGAAGAGTATCACAAATCAATAAAACAAAATGCAAGCCTTACAAAATCACCTACGCGCACCGTCAAAACTCAGTGCAATCATATTTATGCCTCTATAATTGCTTATTGCAAGCTGGAAATGTTGAAGATAAAAACTCAATTAAATCACTTTGCCATTAAGTATAAATTAATCGTAAGAGCGAACCAGATTGCATGGCAGGAGCTTAAAAATATGACCAGCTAATTTTCAGTGTGCGTAACATGAGATAATTATTGTTGTAATAATTCCCGCCCAAACCTTTTTTAAAAATAGTTTTTATTTCAGTAAGATAATTTAGTATTCCATTACGCTTTGTTCTATAAGATGTTGTTTTATATTAACCTATTTGGTAATAAAGATGAGTTACTTTGCTTCTGTTAATTTTCGACGTTACGAAGAGTCTATCAATACTTTTTTTTCGTCACAAAAGCGCTGCCACGATGCCTTTAAACGCCGAAAGATTGACGCGCTACGTACTCAAAGTAAAATTTTAATCGAAGCTTACATAAATTCACGAACAGGGATGGTGAGTCGTTATATAACGGCTTTATTTAGAAACCAATCAATCACGCAGGCAAAAATAAGCATGGCAAATCAATTGCTTATTTTATTTAATAAACCTAAACTCAATCCAACCCATTGCTTAAAGCGTATCGTTTTCTTTTTACATGAAGACGCGCTTATAAATCATTCAAAAAAGAGCAGTTTTGCTCAGGTGCTGCGTGAGATACACCGCAAGGTCAACCAAATAAAAGCGCTGTTGCCCACAACAGCTAAACCCATTAAAAAAAGAAACACCAACATTGAACTTTAAATTCTTAAGGGATTTTGAGATGCAGTTACAACCAAAATTTTAGTTGTACCTAATTAATTGATCCGTTTTTGATATCGGCTTTTAAGGCTTGGTCTATTAGCTCTCTAAATGCGGCCCCCGGCATATTCCCAGATTCTGAAAAAATTATTACGCCTGCTTTAAAAATAAGAAGGTGCGGAATAGATTTTATGTGCAGTAAATCCGCGTGCTCTTGGTAGTCCTCAATATTAATTTGCGCGAAAGCCAGCGATTCATACTGGGAAGCTATTTCAGTAAAAATTCGGGAGAATTGTTTGCAAGGAACACACCAATCCGCCCAAAAATCCACCAGAACAATTTCATAATTTTTTACAATGTTTTCCAGCTCTACCAAATTAGTATGCTTATAAAGCATAATCAAATCCTTTTAGTGATTAACTGTATTATTTGTTGAAAAATGGTATCCACATCCGCTGTTCCGTCTACGCAGTTGAAGCAGGTAGTGTCCGGTGAATTAGCAGCTAATGATTTATAAAAACTAATAACTGGTTGCGTTTGTTTGTGATAAATTTCAAGACGCTTGATTATCGTTTCTTTTTTATCATCATCTCGCTGGAGCAGAGGTTCACCGGATACATCATCAATGCCTTGCACGCGTGGGGGATTATAAATTTCATGATAAATTCTGCCGGAGGCCGGATGCAGCCATCTACCACTAATTCGTTTGATTATTTCATTATCAGGAACGGCAATTTCAACAATATGATCAAGCGGTACTTTTGCTGCCTGCAAAGCTTCAGCTTGCGGTATAGTTCGTGGAAATCCATCAAATAAAAACCCATTTTGACAGTCCGATTTTTTAAGGCGATCTTTAACTAAGCCAATAATAATTGCATCAGAAACCAGTTTTCCTGAATCCATTATTGTCTTAGCATCTTGTCCCAACTGCGTTCCCTCTTTAATAGCAGCACGCAACATATCACCAGTAGATATTTGTGGTATTGCGAAATACGCGATTATCTTTTGCGCTTGGGTGCCTTTTCCGGCTCCAGGACCACCTAATAACATTAAGCGCAAAGGCTTTGATAGAGACATTAGCACACTCCTAAATATAATTTATACCCGCTAACTTAAATCGCAGCGCGCAAGTTGCGCTTGGTACAAAGCAGCTCGAGCTTTCACTTTTTTTGCCACCTGAATCAACCAAGGTTTCTGTAAATAAGTTTGACGTTGATAACCACCAATCCCCTCATGATAGGCTAAATAAAGCGCGTAGGGATCAGTGCGGGGAATACCGGCCCGCTTAAAGGCCTGATTGGCGTACCAACCAATAAAATCAACCCCATCCGCAAAGTTGGTGCGTGATGATAAAAAACTACCCTGGGCTTTACGATAGTCTTGCCATGTTGATTTTAAGGCTTGCGTATATCCGTAAGCATTGGAAGGTCTTTTCCAAGGGATTACCCAAAATAATTTCGTGCGCGGAGGTCGAGCGCTTCCATTGAACTTAGATTCTTGATGAATTACAGCCATCTGTACAGGAATAGGTACGAGCCAACGGCTTTCAACGCTTTTTGAGTCGTAATACCAACGTGGATACTGCTTAAAAACCGTGCATATATTATTAACATCACGAGGTGGTTTACTAATGCACCCGCATAAGGCTAAAAGTATAACCAAAAAAAATACACGCATGAAATTCTATTTTCAATAAATGACGTATATTAATAGCAAAAAAGCGGTGGTAAAACAATTTTTTTTTATCTGAATTGACTTTTAGTCGCATAAATCCTTAGAAAAAAATCAAAACAGTCCTACCCATCTCATGGCCAACTTTTGGTTGCAGTGATCACAAGTAAGGTTTTAAAGCTCTCTATATATGACTCCTCAGAGTGTTTATCGAGAAACCCATCCATAAACAAAACTGACTTTAAAAAATACTAAATCATCAATGAAGTTATCAAAAAACTATGCCATGAGAGCCATGTCTTTACAATCGATGCGACGGTTGGATATTTAAACCGACAAGAATGGACGGCTAAGAACTTTTCCTTACGGATATGGCAAAAGAAACCAACTCGAAATCTATTTTCTCAATTTTAATTTGCTTTAAGGAAAGCAGAATATTAGTATTCGTCCCTACACAAAAATTGGCATCATTAATAATTAAATGAGTAATTATGGCTATTTTAGTATTTGATATTGAAACAGTTCCAGATATTGAGTCCGGAAAAAAATTGTACGAGTTGCATGGCTTATCGGATACTGACGTTGCCAAGGCTATGTTTGCAAAGCGATTCGCAAAAGTAGGCAATGATTTTTTACCCCATTACTTACAAAAAATTGCAGCTATATCGTTGGTTCTTGAACAAAACAATAGCGTCGAAACATGGTCTTTAGGCGATGCTCAAGCGGATGAGAAAGAACTTATAACCCGATTTTTTGCGGGTATTGATAAATACACCCCGACTTTGGTCTCATGGAACGGTAGCGGTTTTGACTTACCCGTTCTGCATTTTCGTGCCCTTTTTCATGGTGTGTGCGCCCCCACCTATTGGGAAACCGGTGAAAATCACTCCCCTTTTCGTTGGAATAACTACTTAAACCGATTTCATTACCGCCATCTTGATTTAATGGATATTCTAGCCTCCTATCAAAACAAAGCTTTTGCACCCTTGGATGAGTTAGCAACCATGCTAGGATTTCCTGGGAAAATGGGAATGAGTGGAGACAAGGTATGGGGTGCTTTCCAACAAGGAAAAATACAGGAAATTAGAGACTATTGCGAAACCGACGTTTTAAATACCTACTGTGTTTTTTTACGCTTTGAATTAATGCGTGGAGCCCTCACGAATAATGAGGTACAAACAAAGTTTCAAATCCTTAAAGAATATTTGTGCAATGAAACGCAACGTCCACACTTGCAAAGTTTTTTAAGCAAATTGGGTTAAATTACTCATGTTACGCACACTGAAAATTAGCTGGTCATATTTTTAAGCTCCTGCCATGCAATCTGGTTCGCTCTTACGATTAATTTATACTTAATGGCAAAGTGATTTAATTGAGTTTTTATCTTCAACATTTCCAGCTTGCAATAAGCAATTATAGAGGCATAAATATGATTGCACTGAGTTTTGACGGTGCGCGTAGGTGATTTTGTAAGGCTTGCATTTTGTTTTATTGATTTGTGATACTCTTCAATCCGCCACCGTTTCTGGTACACTTCATAAAGACGTTCGGCACTACTGTGTATGTCATTAGAAACAAGATAGAGAATTCCTGTTGAACCGTTTTCGTTTTTGAATACTTTTTTCAGGAGCCTCACTGGGAAGTCTAGGCCTTTAAGCCAGACTGTGTGGGCTACATTCTCTTCAAGCTCTATTGTTTTTACTTGTAGATACCGTCCGTTTTTGGCATCGTTTTCAGATAAAGCTAATGTACGATTAGACTTAACCCCAATGATAAACGATTTGTGAAGGTCTTTATGGATGTGAACCATATTGGCCTTCGAGCCAAACCAATTATCCGCTAATACATAATCAAACATCACTTTGTTGGTAATGGCCTGAGTAATCAGCTGTTGGAATAATTGGTTTTTGGTCATTGATGACTTTCTTCTGGTTTTCCGGGTTTTTATATCACAATAAGTAATATCTTTTTTGATAACCTCATACCCTATTGGTACACTGAAATCATCATAGCGAATCATGCACGACAGGATGTTTATCCCTTTGAGAACCGTTCCTTTAGCGTGGGAGTAATGCCAGCAATTAATTTCATTCTCATCCGTGTATGGCTTCTCTTCAATGGAATCATCAAGTATCAATACACCGCACGATGTCTCTTGAGTTCTCACCGGCTTTTTTACATAACCCCACAGTGATTTTGAATCATAATCTTTCAAGCGAAGAAATCGTGTGACCTTGTCATGAGCAAATGCTCCATCAACCAAATCAGATAACCCTGTAGCTGTCGCATATTTGTTTTGGAAAATCAAATAATCACTATAAATATCAAGCATATCCATTTTATTCCCTCCCTAAATTATGGGCAGAATTTTAATGCTTTTTATTCAAACTGCAAGTAGTGGTGCGTAACATGAGTTACGGAATAAAGGTTTCGTGGTTGCAATGGCGGGGGATGGGGTAAACGATGCGCCAGCTCTTGCAGAGGCAGATATTGGTATTGCTATGGGAACCGGAACCGATGTTGCTATTGAAAGCGCTGGTATCACCTTATTGCATGGTGATTTACAAGGAATTCGTAAGGCGCATTATTTATCTACGGCGACGATGAGAAATATTCGCCAAAACTTATTTTTTGCATTTATCTATAATAGTCTAGGCCTACCATTAGCGGCAGGTTTGCTGTATCCCATGACTGGATGGCTACTAAGCCCTATTATTGCAGCAGCGGCAATGTCATTGAGCTCTGTTTCAGTGATTGTTAATGCGCTACGTTTGCGCGGACTGAATCTTAAAAGTTTAGCGCAAAAATCGGATAGTGATTTGTGAGACTAAATGTGTCTAGGTTTTTGTCATTATTATAAAAAGGACTAAAATCCAGTGTATCGTCTATGTTTTTTTCGGTGCTATCTTCAAACTACGGTACGACGGACTCACGAAGAGGAATAAGCCATTACCTTTTGCGTTAAAATTTATAATTAATAAGGCTTAACATACAGGTGAGTATAATTATAAAATGCACGAAATCACTTTTACTCAGACCATATTTGAAAGGATTTGACTGCATGAAAAAAGGATGTTTGATACTATTGGTTTTAGCGTTCTATTCAAGCAACATATGGGCTAAACATCATACGGTTGATTTAACAGTTGCCTATGATACGGTTAATTTTACAGGTTATCCTGCACGTGCTATCACCGTAAATCATCAAATCCCAGCCCCAACACTTCGCTTTAAAGAAGGCGATACCGACACCTTAAATGTTCATAATCACCTGGACAAAGAAACGGCTATCCACTGGCATGGCATAATTTTACCCTGGCAAATGGATGGGGTAATGAATATTACTCAAAAAGGCATACCGCCAGGCGCGACATTTCGTTATCACTACACATTGCGTCAATCAGGAACGTATTGGTACCATGCGCACGCAGGCCTGCAAGAGCAAGATGGCTTATATGGCGCTTATATTATAGAGCCAAAGTCCCCGCCACCATTTTCCTATAGTCAAGACTTTCCAGTGGTATTATCCGATTGGAAAAATACCAAAGCAGACCACATTCAGGCTAATCTGAAAAAAACCGGCGAATATTATGGGGCAAGATTTCCGCTACAGCCTTCTTTGCTTCATTTCATTCAAAGTTACAGCAAAGCTTCAAAAAAAGAGCGTAAAAAACTGTGGATGGATTACAAAATGATGCAATTTATGCGCATGGGTATTTATGATTTAAGTGATGTTGCCTATGATGCTTTTCTTATGAATGGCCATCCTGCGCATCGTCCGTGGACGCGTCAAGTTAAAGTCGGCGATGTAGTACGATTACGTTTTGTGGGTGCCGGTGCTAACTCTTTTTTTCGGGTAAAAATACCCGGAAGCAGTATGCAAATGGTGCACATTCAAGGTAATGATGTTGTACCTTACCCAGTTAAAGATTTTTTAATTGGCCCAGGTGAGACCAATGATGTGCTGGTAAAAATCAAAAAAGATAAGCCCTATATTATTTATGCTGAGTCGTTTGATAAAGTCGGAAAAGCCTTAGGAGCACTCGTTTCCTCTTCACATCAAACCGTAGATTACAGTAGCATAAGACCTTTTCCTGAACCCAAGCCTGCAACGCGTACCAAAATGAAAAATGAAAAGGCGCGCAGCCTAATGCAAATGAAACAAATGGGAATGCAAAGCACGCTGCACCATCAGCCACTGGTTAATGCTATTGCTGCAGCACAAAATCCACAAGAAATAAAACATTCAGAAAAACGCACAAACACAAAAAATAAATATGTGACGGTTGGCACGAAATATCAGGCTTTAAAAGCTCAAAAAACCACCAATGATCCAAGTATTCCGATATATAAGACGGTAAAAATGCAACTATTTGGTTTCATGGACCGCTATATTTGGTTTATTAACGGAGTTCCTGCTTATAATGCAAAGCCTATAAATTTGCTGCCAGGTAAGCGCTACCGCTTAGTTTTTATTAACAATTCTATGATGCATCATCCCTTGCACCTGCATGGCCATTGGATGATTTTTCGTAATGGTCATGGCGCATACGACCCACTATTGCATACTATTGATGTGCCACCAGGGAGTATGGTAACGGCAGATTTAGATACCGATGCCAGTGGACAGTGGTTTTTTCATTGCCACATGCTCAATCATATGATTTCAGGACTGGCTAGAATATTCCAATACGATGATATAATTAAAGTTGCTGAAAAAGAAAAAAAACCAGCGCATGTTATCAAAGAAACAGGCTTTTATAATCGTCCTATTGTCAGAGTCGATGAGTTAAGGCCCATACCACTTTCTATCGTCAAAAATGCTAAGTCTCACCCGCAGCAAATTTGGGCTTCCTCTTTTTTGGAGTTGGGAGAAGACTTTAATAAAAATCGCCAAACTCTAACCTATCACGGGTTGTACGGGTACGACTTTAACAAACTGCAATTGTTTGTAAATGACGCTGAAATGAACAACGGCTCATTAGAAAATGCGGATGTTGATGTGTTTTATTGGCATTTATTAAATCAATTTTGGGCCATAAAAGGAGGCGCCAACTATTTTTATCGACCTTCTCGCACACCATATTGGCAGCCTGGCATTGGTTTTGAAGGCTTGATGTATTATTTTATCGCTAACAATTCGCGCTTTTACTACCATAAAAACAGCTTAAAAGCCGATATAGAATTTGTACGAAACACCCAGCTAACTAAAAATTTATTTTTGGGTCTTAGCGCACGTGCAACGGCTGCAACAAAAACTATAGCAGCTGATGAAATTGGAAACGGCCTTAACCAGACATGGTTTACGGTGCGCCCAAATTATCGATTGATGCCTGGTGTTACAGCATTTATAGAATATGAATACGTGACATATTACGGAGCATTAAAAAACATCCGTAGATGGGCGGGAGAATCTGCAACTGAGAAGTCGCTTTTTTTTGGGATAAGCGTTATGGTTTAAGAATAGCAAGCATCTACACGACAAGGAACGCAAACGCTCCCAAATCATACCCAATAGGACACCCGGTCCGAGATATATTAAAATCGGGCGGGCTATTCGTTATTTGAAGGATGAGCTCGATGTTTGGCTTGAGCAGCATCGTCGATAATTAGTTGTTTCATTTTTATTGGCGCAGTCATGTTCTTTAGTTGCGCGTTGTTCTTTCTCATCTGTTTTGATTTTTCATACCGCACTTTTAACTCTTTCTTTTTGCTTAAAAATGATATTTTTCTATACGTTAGGGATGCTTCTCTTCGCTCTGCATTACGTGCATGTACATAAAAAAACATTTAAGTTTCACTTACATCGCATGTACGAATTCGTGATTGAGAAAAGTAATTTCATAAAAATTATTGATTTTATTGGTGTCCCGGGCAGGATTCGAACCTGCGACCTGCCCCTTAGGAGGGGGCTGCGCTATCCAGCTGTGCCACCGAGACTTCTAAGAATTTTACCTTGGTCGATATATAATAACAATCAATTATTAAGTTGTATAAGAAGAAATCCATTAATTACAGTTTTTTGGTATACCACAGCAAGAACCAAATGATTAACGCGGCTAATGTGTTTCCTATGGACATAACTAAAAATACCATAGCAATAGCTAGTTTTAACCACAACATTACCATAACTAAAACACTGCCAATTACCATAGCTAGTGCGTTGTATATATTATTTGCAGCAATGGTGCGTGCACGCATATTATCATCACAACTTATTTGCAAATAAGTGTATAGCGGTACCACAAATAAACCACCACCAAATGAAAAAAGAAAAAAATCTAAGGTTATTCGCCAATAAGCGCCTACACTTAAATATTGGCTTAAAGACAGTAACGGTGTATTTTTTACAACCGTAATTTCAGGTGTAGCCCAATACAAATCGAACGCGAAAATTGACAGTGAAAGCATAGCTACAGGAACGTATCGTAATGTTATAGCACCCTTTAGAATTTTACTTATGGTCAGGGAACCAACAGCAATACCAATTGAAAATAAAGCTAAAAATAAAGCGAAAACTGAAGTATTTGCATGCAACACATAATGAGTGTAATCGGGTAACTTGGTTAGCATAATAGCGCCAATTAACCAAAACCATGAAATACAAAAAATAGCGGGATAAATATTTTTATTGTTAATTACATCGCCCAACATACGGCGTGTCACATACCAAAGGTGCCAATCGACCTTGTAAGTGGTTGTTTTTGGGGGAGCATCGGGTATATACAAGCTGCTAACGAACCCCGTAACTGCCGCAATATTAATTAATATTACCGCGTAAATTATATGTGCTTTCGTATTTCCTATAGCAATAGTGCCAAGAATAGTTCCAACTAAAATTGCTAAGAACGTGCTTGCCTCAATCAATCCTGTTGCGGTTAATAATTTAGAGCGTGGTAGGTGATCCGGTAAAATTGCGTATTTAATAGGACCAAAAAAGGTTGAGTGTATTCCCATGCCCGCAAGAGTCACCATCATTAAAATTATAGATGATTGCACCAGCGCAATACTTCCAATAATCATTAAAACAATCTCAACGCCTTTTACCCAGCGTGTTAACCTTGCTTTATCGTATTTATCTGCAAGCTGGCCTGCTGTAGCCGAAAATAAGAAGAAGGGTAAGGTAAATAACGCACCAGCCAGCGCTTGATAATGTTCAGATTGAGCTTGATAAGCACTAAGATGATAACTAATCAAAGTTAAAATTGATAATTTAAACGCATTGTCGTTGAAAGCACCAAAAAATTGAGTTAGAAATAAAGGTAAAAAAACGCGTTCCCTCAATAATGAATTCATAGTCTCATCAGTTCTACCTGCAACCAGGTTTAAAAAAATTACCTCAACTTATCAGAAATGACGCGGAAGTCAAATACTTAGATGGTTTTGTAATTCAAATTGCTCGTTCAGCAAGAACTTTCATCAGTTTTTCAACACTATGCGGAACTGGATTTTGTTGACCACTAATAGCTTCCGCCTTTTCTTCATTGTAATTTTTCACTTCTTTATCCGGTAAAATATAGAAAATTTCACGCTCTATTTCGTCGGCTATATGATTTGCCACATCGGTTGGATTTTTGGCATGTGCGAGCATTTTATTAAGCGAAGCTTGTAAGATATTATTTGTCGATGCACTCTGTAAAAGTCCGGTGTTAACAAAGGACGGGCATGCAACAGAGACATCTACCTGCTTATCCAATCGTTGGAGATCGAAATATAAAGACTCTGATAAGGCTACAATCGCATGCTTTGACATAGCATAAGGTGCTAATTGAGAACCACTGCACAATCCATACATACTAGCCATATTTATTATACGGGAGCGGTGCTGCTGCTTAAATAAGTACGGAAGGAACGCTTGAATAATATGAATTGCCCCGTATAAATTAACATCTAAAACTTGTTTTATTGCGGCAATTTCAATTTTCCAAATAGGCGCTAAAGTACCGCTAACACCCGCGTTATTAAAAAGCCAATCTACTCGAGGCAGTGCTGCAAAGGTTTTTTTTGCAAAGGTCTTAACGTCCTCAGCTTTGGTAACGTCACAAGCGAAGGAGTAAAGCTTTTGATTTACGTCAATAGATTGCAACAAGTCTTCATACTGCACTTTTAAAGTACTGGTATTGATATCGGCCATAACAACGTGCATGCCACGCGCTAAACAAACCTTTGTTAAAGCTAAACCAATACCACTTGCAGCACCCGTAATAACGGCAACAAGTCTGCTTTGGCGCATACCTACCTCTATTAGTAATGAATTTTTATGAGGCTTCAATAACTACGACGTTTTGTGCCTTCAATCCCTTAGGTCCCTTGTCTAAAGTAAAACTTACCGTTTCGTTTTCGCGTAAAGTTTTGAAACCATCGGCTTGAATTTCATTGTAATGCACGAAGATGTCTTCACCGTTCACACCCGTGATAAAACCAAATCCCTTTTTTTCATTAAACCATTTTACTTGGCCCATTGCTTTATCTGCTGCTGTCATTTATTGCTCCTTATATATTAAAAATCCTTCTATGATTTAATTTGTAAAGAGGAAATGATATTTCTCACAATACAATCAACTAAAACTTAGCATTTTGAGCGCTATCAAATCTAAACTGTAAAAAAATTTATGCTTAAATAAAATGTAACTTATTATTGAACATTGTTTTTTTACTTCTAGTATTTAAACGACGCAGGAGTTAGCATAGCAGTTTTTTATTGATTGTTAACCGTTTTTTATTTTTTTTTTATGAGCAAAGAAATGACTTTAGATGACCGCACTAACTTACAAGATTTAAAAGAATTATTTATTGAGCGAGCTCTGCGAGCCGATGTTTTAAGATTTGGGTCCTTCACACTTAAATCAGGCAGAGTTAGCCCTTACTTTTTTAATATGGGTTTGTTTTATAAGGCTTGTGATTTACACTATATTGGCCGTTTTTACGCGCAAACATTAATAAATAATAACATCGACTGCGCCCATCTATTTGGACCGGCTTATAAAGGTATTCCGCTTGCCACGGCTACGGCATTAGCCTTATCGGAAATGGATGTCTCAACAACCGTAACGTTCAATCGTAAAGAGATAAAAGATCATGGCGAAGGAGGAACGTTAATTGGTGCGCCACTACTTGGTAATACCATCGTTATCGATGATGTAATTACAGCAGGAACAGCCTTTAGAGAGGCTCAACAACAAATTGTCCAGGCTGGAGGCACTCTCACGACCGTAATAGTAGGTTTAGACCGTGCGGAAAAAGGCTTAGGGGAAATATCCGCATTAGACGAAATTAGGTCTGAAAATATTACGGTGTTGTCCCTCATTAGCTTCGCAGATTTAATAGCCTACTTAGAAAAAATTCAATCAATAAATGAAATTAATTTGATGGTTGAGTACCAAGAGAAATACGGCAGTAAATCTTAATTTAAAACAGCGCCGTTATATAAAATATAATCTGCGCTGCCAACCTTCTGTAAGCTACAAAACTTCGTTAGCTTTTACTGTTTTGTCTATCTTAATTAAAGTTTCCAACAGCTCTTTCATTTTTGCAAGTGGCCAGCTGTTAGGCCCATCACTCAGTGCTTGATCTGGATTCGGATGCGTTTCCATGAATATCCCCGCTATACCTGCCGCAACTGCGGCTCTCGCAAGCGTAGGAATAAATTCGCGTTGCCCCCCGGAAACGCCACTACTGCCACCCGGTAGTTGTACTGAATGGGTAGCATCATAGACTACCGGACATTGCGTATCACGCATAATTTTTAAAGAACGCATATCAGATACTAAATTATTGTAGCCGAAGCTTGCCCCACGTTCGCATACCATAATATTTTCATTGCCCTGCGCACGCGCTTTGACAACCACATGCTCCATGTCCCAGGGTGATAAAAACTGTCCTTTTTTAATATTTACAGGTCTGTTCATTGAGCAAACTTTATGAATAAAATTAGTCTGTCGGCATAAAAACGCCGGCGTTTGTAAGACGTCTACAACGCTTGCTACTTCAAGTAAGGGAGTATCTTCATGAACGTCTGTTAATACCGCAACATCGACTTGCTTTTTTACTTTTTCAAGAATGAGTAAGCCTTTCTCAAATCCCGGGCCCCGATAGCTGTTCATGGAAGATCGATTCGCTTTATCGAAAGAAGACTTATAGATGAAATTAATTTCTAAATCGCGGCAAATTTCTTTTAAATAACCGGCTGTATCAATAGCCAGTTGCTCGCTCTCAATCACGCAAGGTCCAGCAATAAGAAAAAGTGGCTTATTTATGCCTATATCAAAACCACAAATATTCATTTTTGATCCTTAAGTAATTGATGCGCACGTGCGGCCTCTGTAAAACTGGAAAACAAAGGGTGACCATCGCGTGGCGTTGAGGTAAATTCCGGGTGAAATTGACACGCTACAAACCAGGGGTGATCCGAAAGTTCAATCATCTCTACTAACTGGCTATCAGCAGAACGCCCAGATATTATCAAACCGTGCTCAACTAAACGTTCCACGTAATTATTGTTCACTTCATAGCGATGTCTGTGTCTTTCAATAATTTGTTTTTTACCATAAATTGCAGCCGCTTTGGAGTGCGGTTCAACCTGGCATAATTGTGCGCCAAGTCGCATAGTTCCGCCCAAATCCGTATTCTCATCGCGTAGGTTAATATCTCCGTCTTCCGACACCCACTCACTTATGAGCGCAATGACAGGCTCTACACTTAATTTATCAAATTCTGTTGAGGTTGCGTGCTTTAAACCCGCAACATGACGCGCAAATTCAATAACAGCCGTTTGCAGCCCTAAACAAATTCCCAGAAAGGGCAGCTTAGCCGTGCGCGCATAATGAATGGATTGAATTTTTCCTTCAATTCCTCTCTCACCAAATCCACCGGGAATTAATAACCCATTCAGCCCATGCAATAAACCCGTTCCGTGTTTTTCGATTAACTCGGCATCAATGTATACAATCTCTACTTTAGTTTGCGTATGAATTCCTGCATGGCACAGTGCCTCATTAATCGATTTATAGGCATCGTTTAACTCGGTGTATTTTCCAACTATACCAATTTTTACAGTAAGGGTTTGAATAGCTTGAGCATCAATAACAGCCTGCCACTCACTTAAATCAGCCGGTGGTAAATCAAGGTTCAATTTTTTTACGACAATTTCATCCAGACGTTGTTTATGCAAAATACCGGGGATAAGATAAATGCTTTTAGCATCCTCTAAAGAAATTACCGCTTCTTTTTCAACATTCGTAAACAACGCTATTTTAGCGCAATCGGCGTTGGTTAATGATTTTTCAGAACGGCATATTAAAATATCTGGTTGAATTCCGATAGAACGCAACTCTTTTACCGAATGTTGCGTCGGTTTGGTTTTGGTTTCCCCAGAGGTTGCTATGTAGGGAACCAACGTTAAATGAATAAACAACGCACGTTGCGCGGTAAATTCAATACGCATCTGCCTAATAGCTTCTAAAAAAGGGAGCGACTCAATATCACCAACCGTTCCGCCAATTTCCACCATGGCAATATCATAGCCTTCGGCACCGGATTTTATTGACCGTTTTATTTCGTTGGTAATATGTGGGATAACTTGAACCGTACCCCCTAAATAATCACCCCGCCGCTCTTTTTTTATTACCGATTCGTAAATTTTACCGGAAGTAAAATTATTACGTTTAGTCATTGTTGTACGCACAAAGCGCTCGTAATGGCCTAAATCCAAATCCGTTTCTGCACCATCTTCGGTAACATAGACCTCTCCATGCTGAAAAGGACTCATCGTTCCTGGGTCAACATTAATATATGGGTCTAATTTTATTAAAGTTACCGATAAACCCCGGGCTTCGAGTATTGCGGCCAGTGATGCTGCTGCAATACCTTTACCAAGTGAGGATACGACACCACCAGTTATAAATATGTAATTTGTCATTAAAAGATCCCGTTTAAAACGCTCAAAACCACCAAACAAGCGGTTAAATATCGCATGTCAACGGGGCTTAATCTTAACAAAGTAGGGGTATAAATAATACACTTTAACTGCATTCTTATTTATGTATTAGTAAATGCCCTAGTTTTGATTGTTTAGTTTTTAGATAATGGGTGTTACTGCTCGATGGTTCGGTAATTATTGGTACTCTTTCTGTAATTTCTAATCCATAATTTTTTAAAGCGTCTATTTTTTTTGGATTATTCGTAATCAACCGCAGACGTCCTATTTTCAAATACGCTAAAATTTGATAGGCAATCGCGTAATCACGACTATCCGCAGGCAAACCTAACTGAAGATTCGCATCAACAGTATCAAATCCCTGTTCTTGCAGGCTGTAAGCACGTAATTTATTAGCGAGCCCAATACCCCGTCCTTCTTGCCGCAAATAAATGAGGACCCCCCCTTCTTTGGCAATCATTGCCAGTGATTGTTGCAACTGAGAGCCGCAATCGCATTTGCATGATCCAAATACGTCACCCGTAATGCATTCGGAATGTATACGAACTAAAGGATTTTTTTGAAACGGCTTTATCAGCGTAAAATGTTCGTAGTTATCTAATTGGTTCGTAAAAACCGTCATTTGAAAATTCCCATGTACGTGCATGGGAATGGTAGACGTTGCCGCCGGTTCTATTAATTGTTCGTGACGAATTCGGTATTCGATGATGTCTTGAATAGTCACCAACAGAATGTTGTGGGTCTTTGCAAAAGTAATTAAATCGTCTAAACGGCTCATTGTTCCGTCTTCATTAATAATTTCACAAATAACGGCAGCCGGTTTCAAGCCTGCTAATTTAGCCAAATCCACACTTCCCTCAGTTTGCCCCTTTCGTTGAAGAACACCGGCGGGATTCGCTCGCAAAGGAAAAACATGGCCGGGAGAGATAATATCATGGCACGTGCTGGATGAGTCCACTGCGGTTTTAATCGTATGCGCCCTATCGGCAGCAGATATTCCAGTTGAAACCCCGTGTTTAGCCTCAATTGATATAGTAAAAGCCGTTCCGTAAGGCGAGCGATTGTTTGATGCCATCATGGGTAAATTCAAGCGATCAATATAGGAGTCAGCCATTGGCAAACAGATTAGTCCACGACCGAACTTGGCCATAAAGTTGATTGAATCAGCGCTAACGAGTTCCGCGGCCATTACTAAATCGCCCTCGTTTTCGCGATTTTCATCATCCATCAAGATAACCATAGAACCGCTTTTAATAGCATTTATAGCGCGTTCTATAGTGGCAAAAGGACTTGTCATTTTAAACCTCACCTTGCAATTGCCCAGACGTAATAAGCTGGTGCGCTACTATACGAGCAAAATAATCAAACTCTACATTTAACTGCTGACCAATTTGTAAATGCTGAAATGTTGTGTGTTTTAAGGTATGCGGTATTAACATCAGGGAAATTAACGGATCGCACACTTTATTTATAGTTAAACTAACTCCATCTACAGTGATACTGCCCTTTGGTAACAAGTAGCGAAACGAGGATTTATCAAAACCACTGAGCGTTATCTGCAAATAAGCATCCAACTGCTGTAAATCCTGAATGTGGCAAATGGTATCTACATGACCACTCACATAATGTCCGCCAAATCGAGCGCTAGCAAGCATTGCCCGTTCTAAATTAACAACATCACCTTTTTCCAACTTTCCAAGATTAGTGCGTTCTAAGGTCTCTGGCGACAAATCAAATTGCAACCTACCTAAATGGAATTCAGGTAAAACTGTTAAGCATACACCGTTAACAGAAATACTTTCTCCAACAAGTAAATTTATAAACTTACTCGTAATTATAAGCCGCGCACCTAAATCTTTAATTTCTACATCATAAACCTGAGCGACATCCTCAATTATTCCTGTAAACATGACACCTCCGGCCATTGGATGCACGCTATCATATTATCGGCTTTAGGAATCCATGAAAGCGTATGTTTGTGGGTAAAAATTGGATAGCGATAGCCCGGCACTCCAGTCTTACCCACAATGGTAGGAGCCAGATATATATAGGTTGTGTTTACCAATTGAAGCTGGTGCAACATTGAAAATAACGTTGCACCAGCTTCCACCCATACGTCGTGGTAACCTAATGTACCTAAATGACCAATAACTAATGACAAATCTATTTTTTCCCCAAATACAGGCATAGGATAATAGCACGCATTACTAATTAAGTTACGGTTCCCCGCATTTTCGTCATAGTATATAAGACACGTACGATCGTTGCTGAAAATAGCCGCTTCATTTTTTACGCGCTTAGCTCTGTCGATTAGTGCCAAAGGCTTACTAATTGTGCATTCTTCCAAGCGCACATTTAATAAAGGATCATCAGCAATAATTGTTGCCGCACTTGTTACGATTATATCGCTCGTTTGTCGTTGTTGGTGCGTGAATTCGTTACAGAGTGAATTTGTTAAATACAATCTTTCCGCACAACTATCGGCAATCATACCATCGAAGCTGTGCGCAATTTTAGCGGTAACCCAAGGTTTTTTATGCGTAATCCAATAATGATAACTTTTATAAAACTCGTTAATTTCCTCCAGCGGAAAATAAATAACGTCAACTCCCGCTTCTTTTAAAATATGAGGTGTATTATTTGCCGCCACCAACGGATTAGGATCGCGATAAGCATAGACCACCGCAGCAATACCGGCATCAATGATAGCTTTTACACAGGGTGGTGTTCTGCCCCAGTGATTACAGGGTTCAAGGGTAACGTATAAAACAGAATCTTTAGGCGCAGGAAAATTTTTAAGCACCCGTTGTTCCGCGTGCGCATGCCCGGCGCCTCTATGCCAGTCTTGAGCAATTACTTTATCATTATGCACAAGTACTGCACCAACGCTTGGATTAGGCGCGCAGCTACCTCGACCAAACCTTGCTTGTTCAAGCGCAGCAATCATATACTTTTTGTGCATATAAAAATCATTTTATTAAAATAGTGACTATTGTAGCAAATTATTCATTTTTTTAGTAGTAGTGATAAAAATATTAAGCTTTTAAAATTTGACCTGAAGCCCTTGCTACCTTACTCTAAAAGACTTATTGGAGCAATCTATGCGCTATTTTGCTAATGCAATCTTAAAAAAACTTCCTATTGCAGCATTTGTGATCATCTTTCTTGGTATGAAGGGAGCTTACGCATTAACTCCATACAGCAACCGCCAGCTGGACGAGCTTGAAAAAGAATTTATCCAGCAAATAAATTTGTCAGATGATGTAATCCGAGAGCCATTGGCCAACGCATATGTTAATCACTTAGGCCAACGACTTGCTGACGCGGGCAGTATTCCAGCGTCTCATTTTTTTATTGTTCGCTCAAATGAAATTAATGCTTTTGCCGGGCCTGGTGGCCATATTGGCATTAACTCTCAATTGATTCTTGCAACCGATAATGAAAGTGAGTTAGCCGCGGTGATGTCGCACGAGTTAGCGCATGTTCGCCTACATCACCTGTACCGAATGATGGAACATCAAAAACAAATGCGCGTACCCATGTTGGCAACCATGCTTGCCGCCGCCGCACTTGGTGCGCTAAGCCCTACCTTAGCAAGTGGCGCGTTGATGGCATCAATGACCGGATTTGCCCAAGATAGCATCAATTATACGCGCTCAAATGAGAAAGAAGCCGACCGGATTGGCATTGATATGCTTATTGACTCCGGATTCAATCCCCGTTCAATGGCTAGTTTTTTCAAGAAAATGCAACAAAGTTCGCGTTACTATTATACGGCTAATATCCCGGCAATATTACGGTCACACCCGCTAGACGACGACCGAATTGCAGAAGCAGAGAACCGCAGTATGTCTGTAAAAAATACGGTTTTCAACAATCCTCTTGAGTATTATTTATTCAAGGAACTTATACGCAATTCTATTGGGGTAAATTCGAATACTTTAATACAACTTTACACGCGCTGCCTGAAAAAAAACAATACTGCGCCCTGTAGTTACGGTTACGCCCTTACCCTAATAAACAACAATCAACCCGTGCAAGCTATCGAGCGATTAAACATCCTCAACAACAATAACCCCGATAATCTTTTCTATCAATTAGCTCTTGGACAGGCTTATCTAACTCATAAAGAATATAGAGAAGGTATGCGTTATCTAAGAGAGGTCTATCAAAAATATCCCAATAATTATGCAGCAATTAGAGCGTATGCCCAAGGTTTGCTCAGTAGTAATCAAGCAAGTGAGGCGGTTATGCCACTAATTAAGGGATTTCGTTTGTATAAAAAAGATCTGCCAATGTGCGAAAGCCTAGCGATTGCCCAGGCGCAATCTGGAAAAAAAGCGTACGCCTATTTTACTCAAGCTCAATGTCAAATGTTACAGGGACGAAACCATGATGCCCTACACCAATTAACTGTTGCGAAGAAGATAGCAAAAAACGACACCTATCTTTGCGCGCGAGCTGACGCCTTAATGCAGGATATAAAAAACGCAGCCACTCCTTAACTGGCTAATTGTTGTGCTAAACTTTGAACAGGTCTCTGAATCTTTTAGGATAAGAAATTGTATCGTTATCGCGTTATTTTTTTTGCGTTCATAATGGCGCTGATTGGCACGATCATTCCCTTGCTTGCAGTATTGTATTTTGCTTGGAGCTTTGCGGTTGTCCAAGAAAAAAAAGGTTTAGTAGCCATAGCTGAGCACGCGCTAGACCGCACCGATAAAACTTTATTAGAAGCCGCGCAAACCCTAAAAATCCTTACTCAGTTAAAACTTACGCCCTGCTCTAAGCCTCACATACAGGAAATTAGACGGTTAAACGTGAACAATGCTTCAATTGAGGAAATCGGCTATTTTAAAAATGGTTTTCTTGCGTGTACTTCGTGGGGGATAACTGAAGAGAAAGTTGCCGAGGTTGCTGCGGATAGAATACAAAGTAATGGCGTTGGCTTTTCCATTAATAACCAACCCATTATAACTAATGGCAACCCCATGGTTGTATTAAGCTACCAACACTACAATATTCTCATTAATCCGCAGCGATTTGTAGATATCATCATGCCGGGTAATATTTCACTCACATTAATGGGGGAGGATAAAAGAATTATTGGCACTATTAACAGCCCAAGCGCGGAAGTGATGGCTTCACCCACAAGTAAATTAGACACAAAAAATTTGATTATTGTATTAAAAAAACCGGGATTTATTGTGATAGTTAATGAACCCCGCGCTCTTTTGGAAAGTAAGCTTGGCCAGCAACTGCTACTGCTGTTACCTTTTGGGTTAATCATGGCAATAGTAATTGTCGGTTTAATAGTGTGGTTTTTAAGACGTCGCTTATCTCCACTAGGAGAGCTGGCTATTGCTGTTGAAAAAAAAGAGTTTGTCGTTTTTTATCAACCTATAGTCAACCTAAAGACCCAAGTTTGCGTAGGAGCAGAAGCCCTAGTTAAATGGCGCCGCCCTGGGGGAGAATTAATACAGCCGGACCTTTTTATTCCACTAGCGGAGCAAAGTGGATTAATTTTGCCTATTACTGATCAAATAATAGATGCCGTTATAGAACAAATGCGTGATTTACTCAGCGCTGATAAATCACTGCATATAGCTATAAACTTATCAGTAGCGGATATTGAGTCAGGACGAATTTTACAAGTTATTGAAAAAGCTATTGCTTTTACAGGAATTAGCCGACATCAAATCTGGCTAGAGGCTACAGAGCGTGGTTTCATGAAGGTTGAAGAAGCCAGGAAAACTATTTTTAAAGCCCGGAAACTGGGGTATATTGTAGCAATTGATGATTTTGGAACAGGCTATTCAAGCTTATCAACCTTACAAAATTTTCCATTGAACATACTTAAAATTGATAAAACTTTTATTGACCGAATTGGTTCAGAAGCCGTAATTACTAGTGTTATTCCGCATATTATTAACATGGCTCAAACTTTAGAACTGGATATTGTTGCCGAAGGAATTGAACAAAGCCTGCAAGCAGATTATCTAATGGAGCGCGGAGTTAAATACGGACAAGGCTGGTTGTATGCAAAGGCATTGCCCGCGAAAGATTTTATAAAGTTTTATAAAAATAATAAAGCGTCTTATTAGGTGTATCACTGTCATTAGCTAGCGCTTTAAAACAGCAAATTAACCGTACTTATATTTTGTATTTTGGCTATCATGGAAAAGTAATTTTAGATACTGATTGGCAGCCTTAGTAAAATTAATATATTGCACGTGCCAAATGTACTAGAAAAATTGAATCAGCCCGTGCACACTGAGCACTGATACTTTCCGAATTCCAAATATTTTTCGATGATCGATTACATTTGGGATTACGATAAATCATGGACGAACCCAGTTTAATAAACGCTCCTGCCAATCAAAATATTTTTCAACAATTTTACAAACTAGCCGCATAAGTTCGCCCAAAATAAGCCCGCCTTACGTTCGGAATATTTTTGCGACAGAACCCTATATTTTCACAACTCTAAAGACTGTTCTACCTCAGCAGACTCGTAAGGATTATAGTGCCACCATTTGTCAAGACAGTTTCTCCAGCCTTTAATTACCCATAATCTAAGCAGCCATTAACTCCTGATGTGACATACTTTTTATGTATACTTCCATTGGTTTCTCATAGCTGAGAGATTGATGGAAACGTCTACGATTATAAAAAGTAATATAATTATCTATTCCAGCTCTGAGCTCTTTTATCGACTTATGATCACTTAAATAAATATGTTCGTATTTGGCAGTACGCCAGAAGCGCTCAATTGCAATGTTATCAGTCGCACGGCCTTTGCCATCCATTGAAATTTGGATGCCGTTCTCACTTAAAAAGCTCGTGTGAACATGTGAAGTATACTGGCTACCCTGATCTGTATTAAAAATTTCAGGTTTACCATAGTTTGCAATAGCATCCTTGAGCACCTCCATGACCAGTGTGCTATCCATTGTATTCGACAGTTTATGCGATAAGATTGCTTTGGAGTGCCAATCAATCACGGCTGCCAAATACATAAACCCACCATTAACGCGAACATAGGTGATATCTGTACTCCAAACCTGATTCGCCCTATTAATAACGATATCTTTGAGCAAATAGGGGTACTTGCGATGCTCTGGGTTAGCAAGCGTTGTTTTAACTTCTTTCGTTGGATAAATGGTTTTTAGGCCAAGTTCACGCATACAGGAGCGGACTCGATTAACGCCAACAGAAAAACCAGACTCTATCAGCTGCTGATGTACTTTACGATACCCATAAAAGGGTATTTCTGTATAAATGTCATCAATAGCCTGAAGCAGTACCATTTTTTCCCTGTTATCAACCTGGCTTTTATAGTACACATTGCTGCGGTTAATGGATAGCAGTTCACACTGCCTCACAACTGCTGGCGCTTTAAGCTTGGTATCTATCATCGACTTCCGGTCGCTATAGCCCAAGCTCTTCAACTTTTTTGATGCCCACTCCAACTCCGCCATTCGTTTGCCTAATTGGCGGTGAAGTTCATTCACTTCTTTTTCTTTCTGTGCCAGTGCATCCTTATACCCAGAGACAGCACTTTCAACATTAAATGCCAGACTTGCATTGGCTAGAAACGTCGCTTTCCAATCTTTCAACGACTTAGGGGCTACCTCATATTTGGAACATATCTGATTCAGTGTTTGCTCGCCTTCCAACAACTCAAGCACAACTTTTGTTTTAAAGTCAGCTGTGTATTTTTTGCCACGCTTTGACATCGATTAACTCCTTCTCTCTGTTTGCCCCAATTCTACAAAATGAGGATTTTAATTTACAGAGAAAGTGTCTGAAAAGTTGGTGGCATTATAAAACAGCCGCCTTCTCTATTTACAACAAACTTAGCAAACTGTTTATTTTTTTTAAGGGACGGATCGGCGTATTCAAACGCGTAAGGATGTTCTGTTATTGCAATAGTTACTAATTCCTTGCTTTTTTTAAACTTTTTAGGCATAAATTGCAAGCATTGACCATTGATACTGAGCGCATAAGCCATTAATTTTTTATCATTAACTATTTGGGGGGTAGCAAAGTCTATAGCCATAGGATAACTGGAAATAATTGCCGTCGCGTGCTGCCGGTCTTCTGGCTCTCTCAAATTATTTATCCTTAATTCTTCAACTGCGCTATCAAAATCCATTTGTAAACTCCTCGAAGATGGTCTAAACAAATTGTTTTAGTAAGTATGTATAGTTTCCTTAATTTATTATAGTAGCCCACCCCTCTCTTGAATACGAACTTAAACCTAAAAAGATGTGGTTAACAACGTAAATTAAAACACTTACCAATTAAATTAGAACGACAACTGTACGAATAAGGTGTTTCAAATTGCAGGTTATGAAAATCACAAAACTAAAAATAAATTTTATCTTACTGACTACCTTGCCCTAGTAGTATCATTTATATAGTTCAAAAAAAATGTATTTAAAACTTGTTTAAAAGGTATTTCTAGAAAAAATATTGGTCTATATTGCAACACAACGATTAATTATAAATTTGTGGCTGCTCATTAAACTCAGGCACCAAGCTCGTCAATAAAATTTTCAGCTCATCATCATTATGGCGATTACAAGCGGTATTCATTAAACGCAACGTTTGGGTAAGCTCGTTCCAATCTAACTTTCGTAATCGTGCTTTAAATAATTTTTCATGCGCCGTAGACGTCAATTTCTCAGACTCGTGAAATAACTCTTCGAAAAGCTTTTCGCCGGGTCTTAATCCTGTGTATACAATATCGATGTCTTTGCCCGGTATTTTTCCAGACAATTGAATCAGTTGCTCCGCAAGATAACGAATCTTTATAGGCTCACCCATATCCAGTACAAATATTTCACCGCCAGAACCGTTGCACATCGCTTGTAAGATTAGCTGACTGGCCTCCGGTATCGTCATAAAATAACGTTCAATATCAGGATGCGTTACGGTTAAAGGTCCGCCCATTTGCAGTTGTTGCTTAAATAAAGGCACAACGCTTCCGGCCGAGCCTAAAACATTCCCAAAACGTACTGTAATAAATTGAGTTGCGACCGAATCATTCAAATTTTGGCAATAAATTTCAGCCACGCGTTTGCTTGCTCCCATTATATTAGTAGGATTGACCGCCTTATCAGTGGAAATCAATATAAATTTATCAACACCTACTTCAACGGCTGCCTCAGCAATAATTTTTGTTCCTAACACATTATTTTTAACAGCAGCCCTAATTTGAGGCTCTAACAACGGTACATGTTTAAACGCGGCCGCATGAAATACGACCTGGGGCCTGAAAAGCTGAAAATGATGATTAATAGCGGTGTCATCGGTTACAGAAACTAATTTTATTTCGATTAAAAGTTCGGGATACAGCGCGCGTAATTGCCTGTCAATCGTATACAAATTAAATTCAGAATTATCAATAATTAATAGTTTTTTAGGTTTTTGCTCCGCAATTTGTCGACATAATTCGGAACCTATCGAGCCGCCACCACCCGTTACTACAATATTTTTATTGTGAATCCAATTATTGATTTTATCCCATTCAAGACGAACTTGGTCGCGACCCAATAAATCTTCAATATTGACATCACGTAAAGAATTCACTTGCACTAAACCAGAGGTTAGGGCTGTAAGGCTTGGCAAGGTTCTAAATGGCAAATCCGTTTGCTCACACAGAGCTACAATTTTACGCATAGTTTTGGAGCCTGCACTGGGTATAGCTATAATTATCAAGTCCGTTTCAATACTAAGTAATACGTCGTGAATATCTTTAGTGGTACCTAATACGCGAACTCCATGAATTTCTAAGCCAACCTTACTAGCGCTATCGTCTAAAAAACCAATGGGTATATAGGTTCCTGTTCTCAGCAAATCTCGAACCAGACTTTCACCCGCCTGCCCCCCGCCAATAATTAATACTCGAAGTGCTTCTGAGGAAAGAGCTGTAGGTGTTAATCCATAATAAATACGCAAAAACAATCGGCCACCACATAAAATAGTAGTCAACAACAGTGTATAAAAAGCCAGAACCGAGCGGGGTAGATTGGTTAGAAGGCCGTTTAAAAACAAGAGTGGTAACGACAGGATAATAGCCGTTAAGACCGATTTAATAATACGTATAACTTCATTTATAGAGGAGTAGCGCCACAACCCTCGGTATACTTTAAAGTAATAATAACAAATTAATTGAATCGGAATTAAAATCGCTAGCGCTTTCAGCGAATTTTGCAGAAAGTAATGGGGAAACAAATGAAAATTAAACCGCATCCAGAACGCTAAACACCAGGCCACGGGTATTGATAATGCATCAAAAAAAATAACGAACTTTTTCTTATAAAATTTCTGTAGAAAAGATGCAAAAGACTGCATAATTGCCAGTTTCCTTGAATTCGCTAATTGTCTAAAAATAAATAGCTTAAATAACCGAATTTACCATACCAAGACTCTCTTTAAAATAAAAACCGTAATCAATTTAATTAACCGCAGCAAAGCAGTTATAGAGTAAAGCCGATATTTTTTATTTATAAGTTATAAGTTGTTTTTTTGTTATTATTCGCTAAGTTACCGCCAATCACCTCGTAATAATTTATTCGTCAATAGTATATAAAGTATAACAATATGAACTGTTTATTTTCTTACTGCAAAAAACGGCGGTACGTTGATAGTCTGAATTTTTGTGAATTTCATCGAATAAAGACTTGTCTCCTGGCATATACTGTAAGTTATCTTTGGTTAGCAAGCTTGTAATAATAATCAAATGCGGCTTTAAACTCAAAGTATGTTGACTAAATTTTTTATAGTCATTTGCAAAGTACGTTGGGATGTCTTTGTTGTTTAAGCAGGTTGAGTCCAGAAAATTTAAGGGGCTTTTAAAGGGAATCATACCGCTATCGCCTAAAACAACAGTGCTTGTAGGGTGCATATTATGCTCAAGCCAATCAATGACTTGGTTGCGTAACCGCTCACCTGCTATGGGATTTAAGGTGAAAGAAGCCAAGTTACTGAAACTGTAGCGGGGTATCCAAAAAAAAACTAGGACACTTATGAAAACAATAAAAATTTTTCTTTTATCTACAGCACAATAATCGGCAATCCAAATTATTCCGACTAAACTAACAGGTAGAATAAATGGAAAAATAGGCAAGAATAAACGGTTTAAAAAAGCCACAATTGGATCAGCTTTACTTAGTAAAATTAAATACAATAAACTAGGTGTCCAAAAATAATAATGCAAGCGATTACGGGAGCTATAAATAGTAACTGCAGTCAGTAAAAAAAACGGGCACATTAACGACAAATAGACGTTGTCTAAAACTAAAAATTGGTCCACGAATCCTTTGCAATAAACCGGGTTGGGAAATAAAGCCCCATAGTAGCCATAGCGCCATATAAAATACGGTGTATAAAAAAGTACAAACGTTATAGACCCTATGTAAAGCGGTTTACGCTCTTTTCTAGGCGTGTCGTAAAAGCTTATTATAAAAAATAACAAGGCCAGTAAAGGCCCCTCAGGTCTGGTTAAACTTGCGAGCGCTAAAACAAAACCTGCGCAAATAAAGTAACTGGTTTTTGTAGGTCCACGAACGTTTGGAGAGCAGTTGTAGCCGCTTCCTTTTAAAACCAATAAAAGGGATGCTGAAATTAACGCTTGAAAAACGGTAGTCTCTAGCCCACTAACCGCCCAAAGTATTTCACCACAATAAGAAACCAACCAAATTACAGGAATAATTGCCCTTAATCGACCAACCCATAACCGTGCTAAACAGTACAGAAGTAATACAGAGGCTATTAGGCCAATAATGCCCATTAACTTCAAGATAAGAACCGGGTCAAGCCCCCATTTGAGAGCTAAAAAACCAATTATTACAAAACTAAAATTTGAATAGCCCTCAACAGGCGCTTGGCCAATGTTCCATACCAAGCCATCTCCATTTGCCATGTTTTTTGCGTAGCGTAACGAAATATACATATCATCAATTGTAAAAGGCCAGGCAATTTTCAAAGCTGTGAAGAGCCAATAGCTTAAGCCACTTATTAAAAATACTATCAATAGATATTGTGGAATTAGGGATTTGTTACTAGACATCAATAAGTGCCATCACCGTAAGAATGGCAAAGCATAGAAAATTAAGCCGCGACAAGGAGTCTGAAATAAGAACAATAATGGGATCGTCCGTTTCATCAGTTTTCTTTATCAACCACATAAACCGGAATAAACCAATAGCAGCAAACGGTAATGTCAGTATAAAATAAAACGATTCGGGATGAGCAAAAACCGTGTATAAAACATAACAAAAAAACGAGGCCGATGACGTTAAAAGTATCAGTTCGTCTAATGTTTTTTTAGAATATTTTGTTAAAACTATCCGTGATTTTTGTTCAATCATCAGGTTTTTTTCTAGTTTTCGTTTGCTTAAAGCAATTAGTAAACTTAAGAGCGTAGCACTAGCGGTAAGCCACCCCGATATCACTAAACCTACACCTAGAGTACCCGCTAAAACTCGTAGCATAAAACCTGAGGCTACACACAGAACGTCGTAGATAGGATAATTTTTTAAAAAATGATTGTAGACTATATTAATGCCTAAATACGTACTTAATAGAATCATTAGTGTTTTAGAAACCAACCAACCGATAAACATTCCCGCTACCAATAAACTAAGCAAGAGAGAGACCGCTACAATGAGCGATACTTGTTTATTGGCTAAGGGGCGCAAACATTTACGGGGGTGCAAGCGATCGTGCTCTCTGTCTTGGATATCATTGTATATATAAACAGCACTTGCTATGAGGCAAAAAGCTAAGGCGGCGCCTATAACTTTAACAGCATAGGACATATCATTCGAATAGATAAGTCCTAAGAATACAAATATCGACTTACTCCAGTGTGATAATCGTAGTAAACAGATCCATTCTCGATTAAAAGTCATTTTCAGCAGAAAAAGCAAAGAGTTTTACACTATATCACTCTTGAAAATACGTGCACAAGCTCTAAGTTTATTTTTTCCGATTGCGTTTAGCGTGCTTCATTAGCCGTTGTTTTCGCTTTATTTGTCGCTCATTTAGTTTATTTTTTTTGTCTTTAAAAGGGTTTTCACTACTTTTAAACTCCAGCTTTAGTGGCGTTCCAACAAGCTTAAGGTGACTCACTAAAGCGTTTGAAAGATAACGCTTATAGCTTTCAGGAAGAGAGTCTAACTGATTGCCGTGAACAACAACAATTGGTGGGTTGTGACCACCAACATGGGCATAACGCAGCTTAATACGTCGACCACCAACGAGTGGAGGCTGATGTTGGCTTACTAAATCCAACAGCAGTCGTGTTAATCGTGGAGTCGAAAGTGTTTGCGTAGCACAAGCATAGGCTTCATCGATATCATTAAACAATAAGCCAACACCGCTTCCGTGCAAGGCTGAAATAAAACGCATTTTTGCAAAATTAGCAAAATGTATGCGTCGCGACAACTCTGTTTTTACTCGCTCTCGGTGTTCGTCGTTTAGACCATCCCATTTATTAACGGCAATAACCAACGCTTTACCCGCGTCAATAATAAAGCCTAATAAATGCATGTCTTGATCGGTAATACCCTCCGTTGCGTCAATAAGCATTAAACATACATGCGATTCTTTAATTGCTTGCAAGGTCTTAATTACAGAAAACTTTTCAATTTTCTCATCAATCCGCGCACGGCGCCTAACACCGGCTGTATCAATGAGCGTGTATTGCTTTTGATTACGCTCAAAGGGAATGGCAATACTGTCGCGTGTCGTACCTGGTAGGTCGTAAACAACAACGCGCTCTTCGCCTAAAACTCGATTAATTAACGTTGATTTTCCAACATTTGGCCTTCCCGCGAAAGCAATTTTAATGGTCTGATCGCCGCTAATAAGCTCCTCTTCTTTTTTGGAAAAGTTTGCGGTTAGCTCACGGGATAGTTGCAATAATCCTCGTCCATGAGAGGCGGATATTGGATAACTAATCGAAAAACCCAAGCTTTGAAACTCAGCACAGGCTATATCATCGTCTAATCCATCCGTTTTATTAACAACTAAATAAACCGGCTTACTTACTTTACGCAATCGCTTAGCAATAGTTTCATCAATGCCCGTTAACCCAGCACGACCGTCCACTAAAAATAATACGATATCCGCTTCATCAAGCGCCATAGTAGATTGCAACGCCATTAAGGCATCAACGGCTTGGTCTTCAACTCCGACACCACCTGTATCAACGACAATAAACGGTTTATCTTCAAACACCGCGTCACCGTATTGCCGGTCACGGGTTAGTCCAGGAAAATCAGCAACTAAGGCATCTTGTGTCCGAGTAAAACGATTAAACAACGTGGATTTACCAACATTGGGTCTACCAACTAATGCTACTACAGGAATCATAAATTAACTCACAGTTAAACGACTTAACTTTCCATCAGCAGTCATTACGTATATTTTGTTATTTGCTACAGCTGGAGCAATAATTATTGCCCCTCCCAGTTGTTTTCTTGCTAAAAAAGCACCATTTTTTGTGGAAATAATATGAATAATTCCGGTTTTGTCCCCAACAACCAAATTATTACCAACAAGACTGGGTTCGGTTAACCCTCTTGACTTCAATAACTCTTGTTTCCAATTAACCGTTCCGGTACTTTTATTGATAGACCAAATAACATCACTGCTATCAACCATGAATAAGGTATTGGATTGGCCGACTAAATTAGTGTAAGTCGATGCAGGTTTGCGCCAGATGAATTGTCCATCGGTTAAAGACAGCGCCCCTAAATATCCTTGATAGCTTGCTAAAAAAACCACATTAGCCTGCACCATTGGGTCCGCATCAATATCGACCAACCGCTCAACGTCGCTCGCACCATTAGCAAAAGCTATGCTGCGCTGCCATAACAATTGACCCGAATTTAAATCTACAGCATCCAGCTTACCATCGGAGTAACCCGCAAGAAGCGTCGTTCCCTTGTACAGAACAGGGGAGGAACTTGTTTTTAATATCAAGCTTGGAGCTCCGTGTTCTAAAGACCACAAGACTTTGCCGGTTTGCAGTTGAAACGCGTACAGATTTCCATCAATTGTTTTCGCAATAACTTTGTTGTGCGTAATCAAAGGTTTTGATAAAACGTCTCCCGAGACATTACCACTCCAAAGCTTATGGCCATTTTTTTGATTTAAAACCACAATCGATGATGCCGCTGTACTCACTACAACATATCCAGATTCAATAGAGGGGCCACTAATTATGGGTTGATTTATACGGTGAGACCACTCAATCGCACCCGAGTTACTATTTCTAGCTTGAACAACCCCACCTGCGTCGGCAATATAAACGGTATTGCCTTTAATAACTGGTTTCAATTTTAAATGAGCGGTATTTTTATTTTTAAACCCTGTATCAATGACCCAGTTTAAATTTAATTGTTTTTTGTTTTTTAATGGCGATAATGCAGCCGGTGTAGGTGTATTATCTTTACCAAGCAGATAGTCGTCGACCTGTGCGCATGAACTGATACACATTCCCAATACAAATAGTGGAATTAATTTGGTGGATATTGTTTTCATAAACCCTCGGTAATAATGGAGTGCAGTCTCAAGTACAATCAATTGTTCAGTTATTTTTCTTATGAAAGATTTAATGCCGTAACAGCTTGCTGTTTCATTTCTAAATACAAGTTGGTGATACCCTGAGCTTTATTTTGTAGTTCAGCTTTGTTATAAAATTCTAACGCACTTTTATAGTTATGGTTTGCTCTGAAAATATCGCCTTTTAGTTCATTGGCCACCGAAACATAAGCACAGTGGGTGACTAAATCCAGTTCGGTTGAGGCCTTTTCGTACTGCTTTTTTGATATCAGTAAGCGTGCAACACGCAGATGCGCAATTTCCTTCAAAGCAAATTGCGCGCTATTTTCAGCTACAGGCTTAAGAACACGCAATGCTTTATCGTAATTAGAGTCGTCCACGTACACTTTCGCTAAAGATAAGCGTGCTACATCAGCATATACGGTCTTAGGATAATCGTTTATAAGTTGATTGGCGTAGGATTGTACCGCTTTGGTATTTTGTTCGGAAAAAGCAATCATTAAGTGCTCGTAAGAATTGGAAGCGTGATTAATAATCTTATTATTACGCCAATCCCAGTATCGGTAGCCGGATATAATGACTAAAACAATTGATACGCTAATGGTTATCAGCGTACTGTACTTATTCCACCAGCTTTTAATTGCAGCTAATTGCTCTTCTTCTGTCATGTAAACCGACATTATTTTCTCCAAGATTATCTTATGATAAAGATTTACTCATAAAAGAGGCTAGTTTTTCTACGGGAATAGTGACTTGCTCTTCTTTTTTTCGTAAGTTTTTTATACTAACTTCTTTGTGTAACAATTCACTTGCACCAACAATTAAGGCAAAGTTTGCAGCACTTTTATCCGCTTTTTTAAATTGACTTTTAAAACTACTTTCATATATTGGCGTTAAAATCTGCCAATCAGAATTATAATCACGCAAATCTTCAGCAATACAATTGCAATAACTTGAGCCATCCTTATCGCTAATAATGAAAAAAACAGGCTTGCTGCACGCTTGTAAATTTACCTCGCGTGTTTCAAGCAATAGCAACAAGCGCTCAACACCTACTGCGAAACCTACAGCAGGCGCTGTATTACCACCCAATTGCTCCACTAATTTATCATAACGACCGCCGGCACAGATGGTTCCTTGACTGCCTAGCTTGTCGGTTACCCACTCAAAAACCGTATGGCTGTAATAATCAAGGCCACGCACCAACAAGGGATTGATGGTATAAGGTATACGCAGTGCGTCTAAACCTTCGCACAATTGCTTAAAATGATTTTTAGAATTATCACTCAAAAAGTCAAATAATTTAGGAGCGTTCTGTACGATTTTTTGAGTATCGCTGTTTTTACTATCTAAAATTCGTAAAGGGTTTGTATTGAGTCGGCGTTGGCTGTCTGAATCTAATTTCTCAAAATGATTTTGTAAGTAGATAACTAAAGACTCTTTATAAGCGTTGCGTTCACTCAGCTCACCGATAGTGTTAACTTCTAACGTTACGGTTTTGCAGATTCCTAATTTTTTCCAAATACGATTACAGATTTGAATCAGTTCAAGTTCATGAGCTACACCTGCTAAACCAATGGCCTCAACGCCAAATTGATGGAACTGCCGGTACCGTCCTTTTTGTGGCTTTTCATGACGAAACATTGGCCCGATATACCAAAGCTTTTGTTGTTGATTATACAGTAATCCATGCTCTAAACAGGCTCGCAAACACCCTGCCGTGCCCTCCGGGCGCAGAGAAATACTTTCACCATTCAAATCGATAAAGGTATACATTTCTTTTTCAACGATATCCGTAACTTCACCAATACTGCGTTTAAAAAGATTAGTGCTTTCTAAAATAGGAAAACGTATCTCCTCATAACCGTATTGAAACAAACAATCGGCGAATATTTTTTCTACGTTGCGCCAATTTTTGCATTCAGCAGGTAAAATATCATTCATTCCGCGAATTGCTTGAACTTTTTCAGCCATTGGTTTCTTCATCTGATGATGGGGTCGAAAATAGCGATTGTATTGCTGCGGTATTATTTAGCACCTTCGGTTCTTTGGATACTAAAGTTGATGGGGCTTCTTTTTTTGAAACGATAGGAAACAATTGCGCGGTTTTCTCTTTTTGCCACCATACAGCACCGGCTGCTATCGCAATGACAACAATCAAACCGGTTGCCCAACGGAGTAAAAGCTCACTGCGGTGAGACTCTTTAGCACTTTGCCATAATGCTTTCTCAGGTTTCTTCTCAGATGAAAACTGCGCATTGAATGCTTGCAAATAAGGCTCTGGAGAAACATTAAGTAATTTTGCGTATCCCCGTAAATACCCTTTAATAAATACTGGCTCAGGCAATTTTAAATAATCATCTTTCTCAAGAAAATCGACTACTTGAACCCGCAGGTGCAATTTTCCTGCAACGTACTCTTTGGTTAAGCCCTTTTCTTGACGAATAATGGCTAACTGAGAGCCTGGTAATATTTCTTTTGTGTCACTTAACTCATCCGTTATTGGAATTGTCGTCATTATTATCTCCAGTAGCTGCATTGATGCTATTTAGTTTGCTTAGCTGTAATTTATATTCCGCCACTACTTCTGGCCTGCCTGCCTTTTGCGCCGCCTTTAAAGTGACCGCGACTAAAGCAGGATCATTAAATGACAGTTGTTGATGTTTTTGCAAAAGTTTCAGAGCGTTGTCAAAATTCTTTTGTTTTATTTCAATATTTGCAAGTTCATACAATGATTGACCACGACTGGGATCTTGCTCCAGAGCTTTCCTAAAAATAATGCACAGCCTTATCTGTTTTACCTGCTGATTCGGCGCACAGACCTGCATTTTCATAAGCACCTGCTGAGCCTACATAATTTGTATCTTGCACTGCTTGCAAAAAATATTTTTCCGCATTCACGTAATCTCCCGTGCGACAGAGAAATGTTCCGTAATTATTCAACTGCGGCCCCTTGCGTGGGGCTTGTTTTAAAGCGGTTAAATAATATTTTTTAGCTTCGGCAGTATCGCCTGTTTTTTCTAAAAAATAAGCCATTGCCCCGTTGGCGTCCGGTGACTGTGGTGCTTGCTCTAAGGCTGTTAACAGTTTCTTTTTTGCACGCTCGGTATTGCCTTGCTTTAAGTACCCCATTCCTAGTTGGATATTATAGGATGCCGCGTCTCTTTTATTATGCAATCGCTTTTCATTTTCTATCTTTTCTTCGCTGTTATACTGGCAGGCTTGTACTGTAAAAAAAAGGCTTATGCAAAAAAAACGCGTCATTAATCTCATACACAGGCCTAAATTTGGAAAAAGTGAGGCATTATAACCGCAATTACTTAAATGTAAAAAGGAAAAAATTTACAGAGTAGAATTTTTAAATGAGCTTTCAACCGCAATTGGAATAGCGTGTAATTTTTGCCAGCGCTTAGAACGACTTGTTTTATCCTCCAGATCACCGGCTAATTGACCACAAGCCGCATCAATATCGTCTCCGCGTGTTTTTCGGGTAATTACATTAAATCCTAAACTTACTAAAATATCCCTAAAGGCATCAATAGCCGCTTGCGAAGAACGCTCGTATTCGGTTAAAGGAAAAGGATTAAATGGAATTAAGTTTATTTTTGCAGGAACGTCTTTCAAAATTTTAGCAAGCTGGTAAGCGTGTTCAGGCTTATCGTTAACCGCTTTCAACATTACATACTCAAAGGTTACCTTGCGACGCGGTTCGTTACGGAAATACTCTTTGCATAAAGCCATTAACTTGTGGATAGGGTATTTTTTGTTAATAGGAACAAGAACGTCACGCAGTGCATCATTTGGTGCGTGTAAAGACACCGCTAACGATACAGGGCTAACTGATTTTAAACGCTCTAAATCGGGCAGCACACCGGACGTACTTAAGGTTACCCGTCTTTTAGATAAACCATACGCTAAATCGTCCATCATTATATCCATAGCATTCACAACGTTATCAAAATTTAATAATGGCTCACCCATACCCATCATTACTACATTGGTAACTCGTTTGTCATGGACACCGTTGTTTAGCGACAATTGGCGTGCAGCAAGCCACACTTGTCCAATTATTTCGGCTGTAGACAAATTTCGATTAAATCCTTGTTTACCTGTTGAGCAAAAACTGCAGTTTAGGGCGCAGCCAATTTGCGAAGACACGCATAAAGTGCCCCGATTGACCTCCGGTATATAGACCATTTCAATGCAGTTGCCGCAGTCTAGCTTCAGCAACCATTTTCGCGTTCCATCACTGGAATGCTGGCAGGTTACGATTTCCGGTAACCGTATTTCTGCCAGTTCATGAAGTCGTTCTCGCAGTGATTTACTAAGGTTATTCATTTGCGTAAAGTCGCTAATACCAGACTGATGCACCCACTGCATTACTTGCTGAGCACGAAAGTTTTTCTCACCAATCTCAACAAAATAATTTTGTAGTTGAGTATAAGTAAAATCGAGTAAATTAGTTTTTATCATGACACCAGCAGACACAGTTTAACCTTTGAAAATTTCATTCTCGTTAAAAAAATAAGCGATTTCAGTAGTAGCGTTTTCAATACTATCTGAACCATGAACTGCATTAGCATCAATGCTGTCAGCAAAGTCCGCACGAATAGTATTAGCCGCTGCTTCTTTAGGATTAGTAGCGCCCATTAAGTCTCGGTGTAGGGAAACCGCATTTTCACCTTGTAAAACTTGAATAATAACAGGTCCTGAAATCATAAACTTTACTAAGTCATTGAAAAAAGGACGTTCTTTATGCACGGCGTAAAACCCTTCTGCTTCATTTTGAGTAAGGTGCTTCATTTTCGCGGCAATAATTTTTAAACCAGCATTTTCAAATCGTGTATAAATTTGTCCAATAACAGATTTAACGACGGCATCCGGTTTAATTATTGACAAGGTACGTTCAGTAGCCATTTTAAAACTCCAGTTAACAAAAAGCGCCATTATACATTAAGTTGTTTGTTAGAAGAATCTTTTAGTATAATAAAGCCGTTATTTAAAAAGATTCGCCAATTTCTGCGTCAAATTGAAGCTTTTCTAAGTTCATTTGACTTGTAGAATCACGCTCAATGTAGCTGGGCAAATAGAGCATTGCGTTATGGATTTCAATAATGAACGCTCGGAAATTACTACGCATTTCTCTTAAAACATTAGCCAAAGATTTTATAGTATCAATATACGCCGTTAACTCTTCGCCCAGCTGCAATATGGATGGAAACAAATCATCAACCGCTTTTTTAAAAATTTTTTTTACGTGACTTGTGAGCTCAATTTGAAGAATAGACGCAATAACCGTCCAGGATATTTCTGCTTCCTGTGCTTTTTTATAGTCGTAATAAGCTACTAAAATCACTAAAGCCTGGAAGACATCTTCATCTTTTTTATGAATCGAAATTTCCGCAAATTGTTTTGTTATTTGTTGACTGCAAACAAACAAACGCTCATTACTAACAGCCGTTTTTTCTATTAAAACCGCTTGGCATTTTGCAATAAGATTTATATGTTGATTGTAAATATCATCAACGGAACTATTTTTATCAAGTAGTTTTTGCCGCAATTCCTCTAAACTTTCACGAGCGGCTATATTTTGCTCGTTTTCATTATCTGCATCCGGCGATAAAAGATAATCAATAAATACAGTTTGGGCATACGACTGATAATCGCGTACTTGGTTTAAAATTATACCGTTAAGCACGTTGTATAAAGGCATAATTAATAATTGGTGATAGTACACATCCGTATTCGTTAATGCGTACAATAATTCGTTTTTTTCTAAGCGAATATCATATTGCTCTAAAACTCTCTGAGCGGTTATAACACCATAGGTTGAAAACCAATCTACCACTGAGATTCGATGCTGTTCCTTTTCCATGCAGATTCCTTTATTAATTGCACTTAAGACTTAATGGACTCTCCGGAGTGTATTCTTCCAAGTCTACCTGCAACTCTTTTTTAATATGGGCTTCGAATTTTTGTCTCAAATCACGTCTGTCAAAAATATCAGCCGTTAATACCTCATTATTTAAGTCGACAAACTGCGACTGGTTGTTTAAACGGTATCCTTGTTGTTTTAACCAAAGCACAAGCCCAATATCAAATATTTTCTTCGCCGCATCTGGAGCTTCATCACTTAAAATATACGCATCTGTAAATAACTTTCCATCGTCGTTTATTTCTAAACCAAACCTAAGCATCGGTTGTTTATGGGGCAGTTTTTCTTTAAGAGTTCGTATTCGCGGTGTAATTCCAATTGCCTCCAATACATTTTTTACAGAATCTGATGCAGAGAGCAATACATTTCTGCTGTCGTGGCTTTTTACAAAAGCTTTTACAAACACGCGTATAATTTCTAAAAGGTTTCCCATTGCCGTAATCCATTGATCATAAGCTTTTGTACTGCCTTGAGATTTATGGCGCCTGATGACCTCATCTAATTCCGCTAATGCAGGCGCAGCTTCCCGATTTTCAGTTTCCGTTTTAAGCGCTCTATTGGACTGCTCTTCCAATTTTTTTCTTTGCAAAAGAGCGTTTTTAAAATTGGCTAGTTCAATAGCTAGTTGTTGTTTCAATTGCGCATCAGTAGCGTTCAAAAGTTCATTTTTTATTTCATGATTATTTGGCATGGCACACACCTTCAGGGTAAATGTTTAAAATAAAAACCTTCTGCTAGATCATAACACAAAAATTTTGGACTGTCATCCCAATCACTTAGAATGTAGTGGTGAAAAGGTTCCTGTAAATAGGGGTATAAAGTTAACCCGGCTGAATGCGTATGCCCATGAATTAGGACACTGGCTGCAAATTTTTTTTGGCAGTTTGAAATCTCTTGCGCAACGACGTTCATTGTTACGGAATTGTATTTTTTTGAAGCACTCATTTTTCTTATTTTTTTTGATAAGGAAACCCGAAACGAAAGAGGCAACTTTAAAAATAGGCTGCATAAAAATTTACTGGCCATAATCTTACGGAATCGTTGATGCGCTACGTCTAGGGTACAAAATCTATCACCATGTGCCAATAAAACCTTATTCAAACCCAAGTTAACTAAATAAGGTTCCGACACAATAGAAAATCCGGCTAGCTTTGCAAATGTTGCCCCTATCAAAAAATCGCGGTTACCGGGTATAAAAAAAATTTTCATAGTGCTGGATAATTTTTTTAAACGACGAGCAATGCCTCGACTCCATTCGGTTAAACTATCATCGCCCACCCAAACATGAAAAAAATCACCTAACACATAAAGATTATCCACTCGACCGATAGCCCATTGACAAAAAAGACTAAATTTATTATCAATATCTGCATTATCTGGGTGTAAATGAAGGTCGGAAATAAATACCGTTAGCATAAAGCTTCTATACAAATAAGCCCGTCTTTAAGAAAAATTTGACAAGGTTTATCAACAGGTTCCATCGCATCACTTAATTTATAGTGACCCGCAATAGATACTAGTTCAGCATCCAATGATTGACAAAATATACGCGCCGATACATCACCCGAAATACCGGCCAAAGCCCGGCCACGCAACGCGCCGTATACATGAATGTTTCCGTCGGCTAGAAGCTCGGCTCCATGACTTACCGAAGACGCAACAATCAAGTCACCGCCCTTACAAACGGCTTGTTGTCCAGAACGCACGGGAGAGGTGAGCATTTTATTCGCCGTTTTAACCGGCTCCGCGGCGGTTTCTTCGTACTGTTTGTCCTGATTGGACGAGGAATGCAGTAGCGCAAAACCTTTTTCCTTGGCATAACTTGCAAGTTTTGGTTCGCTGCTTTGCACACCTACGGGAATAAGATTATGCGTTTTAAGACACGTGATTAGGGCATCAAAACGTGCAAAATCAACTTTAAGATTGTTCAAATCCAATATTATCGGGGTATTTGAAAACATTAAAGGCGCTTTGCTAGTTAGCTCAACCAATTGCGCCATTACAACATCGGTATCGGTAGATGCTAGTTGCAAAACCGTTAGCGTATACAGCCGTCCTTTTAATTTGAATGCTTTATCTTTCAAAATACTATCTACCATAATGATGATATCCATTGCCATTTTTTTTTACTATACTACCATGAGGTGCCAATTAACTGAAGGATAACGTTTTGGATAAAATATGGTTTAATAGCTATCAACCTGGTGTTCCATACGACATTGACTCTAGTTTGTATGCATCACTGGTTGATTTAGTGGATGTAGCGTGTGCAAAACATGCTGATAAGGTTGCTTTTACAAATCTTGGATACGAATTAACGTACAAGGAGCTTCAAGAAAAAAGCGTACAATTTGCTTCGTACCTAAAAAAAATTAAACTGTCTAAAGGCGCGCGCGTTGCGATAATGATGCCTAATTTATTGCAATACCCTATTGCCATACTCGGGATACTTCGTGCAGGGTGTGTGGTAGTTAATACCAACCCACTGTACACCGCTGACGAACTGACTCATCAGTTAAACGACAGCGGCGCTGAAGTGCTCATTGTCCTCGCTAATTTTGCGTCTGTTGTCGAAAAAGCATTACCTCATTTGTCTATCAAAAATATAATTATTACCCAGATTGGGGATATTTTACCGTGGCCGAAGCGCTCCATCGTAAACTTCGTTGTCAAATACATTAAAAAAATAGTCCCGAAATACACACTTACTAATACGCACGAATTTAATGAGGCCTTTGAAAGTTCGGTAGACAAAACGATTAAATGGCCGAGTGTTTCGCACGAAGATATCGCCTTTTTACAATACACTGGTGGCACCACAGGTGTTGCCAAAGCTGCGGTTCTCACTCATGGAAATATGGTTGCCAATGTGCTGCAAGCGTATCATTGGATTAAACCATTAATGAGTCAGCAGCAGGACATTATTGTAACGGCCCTTCCGCTTTACCATATCTTCTCACTGACCGCTAATTGCTTAACTTTCATCAAAGCTGGTGCTAAAAATATTCTCATCACCAACCCACGTGATATTCCTGGATTTATAAACATTATTAAAAACAGTAAATTTACTACCTTAACAGGAGTTAATACACTTTTTAATGCTTTATTGAACCACGAAAAATTCAAAACAATTGATTTTAGTCATTTGAAACTCACCTTATCAGGCGGAATGGCTTTACAAAAATCCGTTGCGCTGCGCTGGCGAGCGCAAACACATACACGTATTCTTGAGGCTTATGGGCTTACTGAAACCTCCCCTGCCGTAACAATTAACCCTATGAACTTGGAGGAATATAACGGCAGTATCGGTTTGCCTGTTCCTTCAACTGAAATCTCCATCCGTAACGATAATGGAGAAGAGCTTGCTGTTGGCGAAATTGGTGAGTTGTGTGTGAAAGGGCCACAGGTAATGCAAAACTACTGGAAAAAACAAGACGAAACTGCATTAATATTTACTCAGGATGGTTTTTTGAAAACCGGTGATATTGCTCGAGTTGATGAGCAAGGCTTTGTTTATTTAGTGGATAGAAAAAAAGATATGATCCTAGTTTCAGGATTTAATGTGTATCCCAATGAAATAGAGCAAGTAATTAGTACAATGCCGGGTGTCTCCGAGGTTGGAGTAGTTGGGGTTATTGGCGAGGACTCGCGGGAACGTGTTAAAGCTTGCGTCGTAAAAAAAGATAAGGCGCTAACTGAGGAAGATATTATCGCGCACTGTCGTGAGTTTCTCACTGCTTATAAAGTTCCCAAAATCATTGAGTTTTTTGATGAATTACCAAAAAATAACGTTGGGAAGATTTTACGCCGCGCTTTACGCGATCCTTTAAAGTAAAATAGCGCTACTTTATTACTCAATCTTTGCAAATGGTATTGGAGCCAGGAATCCTGCTGTGATACCATATTTCAACTTAAATTTTGAGTAATTATGCATGCTACCCTTTCGCTATTTCTTTTTGATAGGTTCTGTTGGTCTATCGATGATACAACCAATGGCACACTCCGATTCTTTATTACCCCAAAGTATTAACAATCGCCCCATAGCAGCTACGGCTAATAAACCTGTCGTAGTTCCATCTGCCCCACAATTAAACGCTAAAGCCTACCTTCTAATAGACGCAAACAGTGGCAAAATTATTGCTGAAAAAAATAGCGAGCAAAAACTTTCACCAGCAAGCCTCACTAAAATGATGACGCTTTATGTAGTATCTAACGCTCTACAAAACGAACAAATTCATTTAGAGGATACCGTGCATATAAGCCAAACGGCTTGGAAAACAGGCGGCTCACGTATGTTTGTGAAAGCCGGGCAAGATGTGAAGATTGAGGATTTACTAAAAGGAATTATTGTTGACTCCGGGAATGATGCCTGCGTTGCCTTAGCCGAGCACATTGGTGGAAGCGAGCAAGGTTTTGCAGATATTATGAATCAACAAGCACACGACCTAGGAATGAACAGTAGCCACTTCACCGATAGCACGGGTTTACCGGATGAAAATTTATTTGTAACAGCAAAAGACTTAGCGATTCTGTCGCGCGCGTTGATACAGGATTTTCCTCAGTATTATCATTGGTACAAACAAAAATGGTATACCTACAACGGTATTCGTCAACCCAATCGTAACCGCTTATTGTGGCGAAACAGTCAGGTAGACGGCGTTAAAACCGGTCACACCAACGATGCGGGCTTCTGTCTTGTTTCTTCAGCAAAACGTGAAGACATGCGTTTGATATCGGTAGTACTGGGATCACCTAGTGAAACAGTTCGAGCGGACGACAGCGAGCGCTTGCTAAACTACGGTTTCCGCTTTTTTGAAACGCACAAACTGTATAAGGCGGAACAAAATATTGTAAGCTTGCCTGTTTATAAAGGCCGTGTACGCACCGTAAGTGTTGGCTTACTAAGCGATCACTACATTACCATTCCGCATGGTCAATACCAACGTTTAAATATCACCATAAACACACCTCAACAACTGCAAGCACCGATTGAAAAAAACGCGTCGGTAGGTGAGTTGTTAATACAATACGACGGTAAAACAATAGACAGCTTGCCACTGTACGCACTAACCGACATAGCTAGAGGAGGTTTTTATACACGCGCTAAAGATTCAATCCTAATGCTTTTTAAAAAAAGGCTTGGTTAAATGAGTAGTCAACCGAGTTTGATGACATTTCCATGTGATTTTATTTTAAAAATTATTGGCAAAGACACCCCTCTTTTTGTAAAAGAAATTGGCGCTATTATTCGTCAATTTTATCCTAACACTTGTGAGAAAAATTTTACGATTAAAAGGAGTGAAAATAATACTTATGTCGCGATTAGTGTGTCACTGCATATCCTAGATCAACGTACGTTGGATGCGGTTTACCAAGAGTTAGTGCGCCATCCTGATGTTAAAATGGTTTTGTAATGGTAATTATTCGTGATCTGGGTTTACAAAACTACTCTTGTGTCTGGGAGGAAATGAAGACTTTTACCGCCAATCGCCAGCCAACCACAGGCGATGAGTTTTGGTTGGTAGAACATTTTCCAGTCTATACACAAGGACAGGCAGGAAAAGTTGAGCATCTCTTAAATACCAATACTATTGAGGTAGTGCAATCCGATCGGGGTGGACAGGTAACTTATCATGGTCCGGGTCAATTAGTGTGTTATGTACTTGTGGACCTTAAACGTTTGCAACTTGGAATACGCAGCTTAGTCACTAAACTTGAGCGCATTTTAATTGCTGTTTTGAAAACATTTAATATTACGGCACAAAATAGAGATAACGCTCCAGGCGTCTATGTTCAAGAAAAAAAAATTGCCTCTATTGGTTTGCGTGTTAAAAATGGGTGCACCTACCACGGCATTGCACTTAATGTAGATATGGATTTAACCCCTTTTAACGGCATTAACCCCTGTGGATTTGCTAACTTACAAATGACCCAAATACGGTTGTTGCAACCCGATATTACACTAAGTGCTGTTAAAAAACGTTTGCAAAGTTTGTTAATAGCGGAGTGGGACACCCTCACACTTGCTTAACTTAAGTTAATTGCTTAATAAGTAGAGCTCATTTAAATTTAAGAATGAGTTTTATGACACTATTGATTACCGAAGGAGTCGCAATCGGATATGCAACTATTTTCCGAATATTTACAACCAATAACGCTATGGATTAAACAACATCCAAACTCAGCTTTGATAATAACTTTTTTTATCGCTTTTGCTGAATCATTAGCTATTATAGGGAGCATCATTCCCGGTTCGGTAACAATGACCGCAATTGGTATACTAGCCGGATCCGGTTTTTTACGCATTGACTTAACATTAATTGCTGCCATTTTAGGGGCTACCGCTGGGGATGGAGTTAGCTATTTTTTAGGCTCTATCTATCGTGACAGAATTCATACTTATTGGCCTTTCAAAAATCATCCTCAATGGTTAAATTACGGTAAAGATTATTTTGAACGACATGGGGGTAAAAGTGTTTTAATCGGTCGGTTTATTGGCCCCTTACGCTCCCTAACACCTATAATTGCTGGAATGATGAACATGAGTCATTGGCGATTTTTTACGGCTAATTTCCTCTCAGCAATTGGCTGGTCACTCCTTTACGTACTACCGGGTGTCTTGATAGGTGCTGCTGGTAGCGAATTATCGCCAGAAAGTGCCACGCGTCTGTTTATGATAATCTTACTTTTTTTAGGTTTTATGTGGTTACTCACTCTCAGTCTCAAATGGTTATTACAGAAGATTAAGCTTGTTCTAAACAACAATTTACATAATTTTTGGAAAAAAATGCTCACTAATGAGCGTTGGGCAAGGTATGCCAAATTGATCACGCCTTCATGGGAAAAAAATCATTATAAAACAGCGTGTTTAGGTATCTTCGTGGTGGCTAGTTTTGTTTTATATATTTTGATAATTTTCTTGTCCACTAAAAATCAAGTTAATACTAATTTTACCCAGCCCATCGATTATCTTTTGCATAGTTTGCACAATGTTTTTTTCAGTGTTTTTTTTATTGTTTTTAGCGAGTTCACCAATATTTTAAGCCTTGGTTTGTTATTTATTATCATCAGTTATTTAATGTTTACAAAGCGCGGCTGGAGGGCTTTTTGTTTTTGGGTCTTACTTAATACCTTAATAATTGTTCTCATCGTTGCCACAGACACCGTGATTCGACTTCTGCATCTGGAATTACTTGTTAGTAAAGTACACTATCACTACTATCCAAACTTTGAGTTAACCTGGGCAACCGCCGAATTTAGTTTTCTTATTTTTTATAGCAACGTCAACTCTAAACAATTACTATCCCGATTTTTACAATTTTTTTTGATAATCAGCCTGCTGTTGGTTTATTTAGCGAAACTTTATCTTGGTGATATTTGGCTGCTGGAACTGTTGGTAGCATTTTTTGGCGCTATGTTGGTGAGCTCAGCCACTTGGCTCGCTTTCAAAAAAAACCCATCAACGGCTCCTCAGTATTTGCCTATATCAACAATTATCGTCTTGTTATCCGGCTTTATAATTTGGCTTTATTTTAGTTTTCCTACAGCTTTTATTAGTCACCAAACCTATTTACCCCAACACTCCATATCTGAGCGTTTATGGTGGAATCAGACCAAACCAATATTACCACTTTATCGAATTAATCGTGTTGGTAAACCCAGTGATCTATTTAACATCCAATACGCCGGTTCATTAAGTAGTTTAGAACGCATTTTATTACAAAAAGGGTGGGTAAAAAAAGATGAAACTTTTCTAGCAACCTTAATTAATAGAATTAATCATCCTTATGATGCAAAAAATAACCCCTTAATAGCACAGCTTTACTCCAATCGGAAACCCGCTTTAGTAATGACCTTATCAACCAATAGTGGCTCTAGGCAAATCGTGCGTATTTGGCGATCAAATTATTATCTACAGCATTTTCATAAACCAATTTGGATTGGATCGGTTGATAATTACAGTTCTAATACCAAAAATTTATACGCAGCATTCCTGGGCAATTTTATCGGCACTAATTCTCAATCTTTTACTGTGAAAAAAGTTTCATTAGAATCATTTTTTTCAATAAGGTCGGATAATCGTTCATTTTTATTATTGATCAACGAATCATCAAACCCTATTTGGTGAAGATGTAGCTTTAAATTGTGATTAAGCGTGTTTTTTGTTACCATATCGCTACAACTCTAGCTACCTTTTGATTAATGTCGCGATTTTTACTATTTTTTTTATATTTTTATACCGTTGTAGCCTGCTCCATGTCCCCTAAATTAAATTGGGATGCGGCTATTGATAAAGCTATTAGTAAGTATTGTCTGCGTGCCGAACCTGAGTTAATCCATTACTTTTATCAAGCGCAAGTTACCTATCCCCCTCAAGATGTTGCATTATTAGCTTTTAAAAAGGAAAAAAAATTAGAGCTATGGGCGCGTGATGCCAAGACGCGTTGGCGCCACATCCACAATTATCCGTTAACAGCTGTTAGTGGACGACTTGGGCCTAAGTTGAAAGAGCGTGATGGACAAATTCCAGAAGGTATATACCACTTAGTTTCTTTTAATCCTTTCAGCGCTATGCATTTATCAATGATGATTGATTACCCTAATAATTTTGACCGGTTACAGGCTAGCAAAGATGGACGAACAAATCTTGGAAATAATATTTTCCTGCATGGAAAATCTATATCCGTTGGTTGTCTTGCCATAGGGGACCACGCTATTGATCAGCTATTTGTACTAACGCGTAGAATCGGTCTAAATCACGCTCAATTAATTATTGCGCCAAATGATTTGCGTTTATCCAATCCAGCTACCGCTTCTTTTGCCCAGCCCCGGTGGTTGCCGGAACTGTATAGACAAATATCTATTGCTTTAATGCCGTTTTCCCAACGATCTTTTATAGTAGTACGCACGTAATACTGCATTATTCGTGTTCGGGAGCGACTACAAATATGCCCGGTGCATTACGCAAATACTCGTCGTAGTCCATTCCGTAACCAAAAATAAAATGATCTTCTACCTTTAAACCTACAAAATCAGCGTGGGCTAAACCGCCTGGATCCCGTCGATGGTATTTGTCCACTAAGACCGCACTCAGAACTTCCCGCGCGCCTAATTCCTTTACCGTATCAATAATAGCGGCAAGAGTAATCCCACCGTCTAAAATATCATCCACAACCAGCACGGTTCTATCGGTTAAATCAATACTAGGTCGTACTTTCCACACCAAATCCCCACCAGTTGTAGCCCCACGGTAGCGAGTAGCGTGTACATAGTCTACTTCAAGAGGAAAATCCAGACGAGGCAAAAGATTCCCCATAGGAACCAATCCACCTACCATGACACAAATTAATACAGGATTTTTATCATACAATTGCTGTTGAATATTGATTGCCATACGATCGAGTGCCGCTTCTACCTCTTTGGTAGTAAATAAACAACTTGCTTTTTCATATACTTCTCTGATCTTATTAGGTATAGACATATAAATCCTGATTATTGTTGAGTACGAGAGTCGGCTTTCACTCAGTTTTGACCAAATATGAAGCGGCAATTTTGCCATAATCCTTTTCAAAATGCGAGTACGAAGCCATCATTAAACTTGGAGCCTGCAGTTTCGAAAAGTAGCTACTTCTATTAGGGCTAATTATATTAGCATCAATTTTCTGCACAATTAAGCAATAAAAACCAGGTAACAAAGGAAATTTACATGTTTTAATGGTCGAAAAGTGTTGTCGCACATAGCCACGCTTACGCATAGTTTTGTATAAGCTGTAACTCGATATTGTTTTAATATCAAGTGTATCTTCGGGTTTACCTGCTAAAAATTGAAACCAGAAATTCCACAAACTACATCTGTTTAGTCCAAAAAAAACGATATGTCCCATCGGGGATAAAACACGGTCCATTTCATCAATCAAAAGATCAAAAGGCCTTAAACAATCAATAATTAAAGGGGATATAAGGCAATCAATACTTGCATTAGCCAATGGTAGTTTGGCAAACGAACCAACTACTGACGCATTAACATCCCTAAGTAATAGGTGTGGGGAAACAACCCAGTTATGTTTGTAAGCGACGCTGTGAAAGTTGAGTCGACCCAAATTGCCCAATTGTAGGCGTGTTTCCCCAACTAATGGGTAGCTGGTTTTATGCAATGTTTTTATAAAATAATGGAGAAGGTCAACGCCTAGAGCGGACTGAAACCATTGTTCTAAAAAAGCTATGTTCTTGTTGTGACATTCAATAACATCATTTGTCAACTGGAACTCCTACAAACGTTGTTTGCCGGGATTGCTAGGACAGATATGTATAAAAATTAGTCGACAATACCTGTAAGAAATTACATCAACCATAATTAAACGTGCACGAATACTAATTCATGTATATAATATTAATATATTTATATACTCTGTCAAACGCATGGCTGCAGCTGAAGAACATCGATTGCAAGGGATTGCTCAATTATTGGTGCAGGAAAACCTATTAGATAAAACAAAAGCTTCCGAGTACCAAAGTATTGCCCTTGATAATAAGCAGTCCTTCATAAGTTACATTGTTGCCAACAATATTCTGAATGCCGAGAAAGTCGCGCTGATGGTCGCCCAAAATTTTGGGGTTCCGTTAATCGATTTGGACAGTATTGACCCCGATGTAATGCCCGTATCTTTAGTCAATGAAAAATTAATACGCCGACACTCAATAATACCCTTGTATACTCACGGCAATCATTTGTTTTTAGCAACCGATGATCCCAGCAATCAAGCTTCATTAAATGAAATTAAGTTTCATACCGGCCTACCGACCCATGCGATCGTTGTGGAGGCCGACAAGCTGATTAAGCTTGTCGACAGTCTTTTACATGAACAAGAAAGCCAAGGTTTGAACGATTTCATGGAGGACAATCATGAGTTTGACGCCGTTGAAATTAGTGCTGAGGAAGATACTCAAGAAGCGCATAGCGTCAGTAATGAAGACGCCCCGGTAGTGAAATTTGTTAATAAAATTCTTATTGAGGCCATAAAAAAAGGGGTTTCAGATATTCACTTTGAACCCTACGAACGCGAATACCGAATACGCTATCGTTTAGACGGCATTCTAACGGAAATAGCCTCTCCGTCCATTAATTTATCCAGTCGGATAACTTCGCGTATTAAAATCATGTCGAACCTTGACATTTCTGAACGTCGCGTCCCGCAAGATGGGCGCTTCAAAATGAAGCTGTCCAAATCACGCGCCATTGATTTTCGGGTTAGCACCTGTCCAACGGCGAATGGCGAAAAAGTAGTTATGCGTATTTTAGACCCAACGGCTACAAAGCTTGGGATTGAATCCTTAGGATTTAGCGCTGTACAACGCGACAACTTTGTCCGCATTATAGAAAAGCCCCAAGGTATGATTTTAGTTACAGGACCTACTGGAAGTGGTAAAACGGTAACACTTTATACGGCATTGAATATTCTCAATACTAAAGAAGTCAATATCTCCACCGCAGAAGATCCCGTTGAAATTAAATTATCAGGGGTGAACCAAGTTAATATAAATCCCAAAGCGGGTTTAACTTTTTCTGGTACGCTGCGCTCATTTTTACGCCAAGACCCAGACATCATTATGGTTGGGGAAATTCGAGATTTAGAAACGGCTGAAATTGCAATTAAGGCCGCACAAACCGGGCATTTGGTGCTGTCCACCTTACATACTAATAGCGCCGCAGAAACGCTAACACGACTTATTAACATGGGCATTCCCTCTTTTAATATTGCAAGCTCGGTAAGTTTACTCATTGCCCAACGATTGGTACGCAAACTTTGCGAACACTGCAAAACCACTCGCACGGACTTCACCGAAGCAAGTTTAAAAGAGCTAGGGTTTTCAGCGGATGAAGCTAGAACCATTACGCTATATAAACCGAAGGGTTGTTCAGCGTGTACCCAAGGTTTTAAAGGTAGGATGGGTTTATTTGAAGTTTTACCCGTTTCAAAAGCCATTGGTCAAATAATAATGTCCGGCGGAAACGCTTTAGATATTTTAAACCAGGCGCAGTCTGAAGGAATGCTGACTATTTATCAGTCTGGATTACAAAAGATAAAGGAAGGTACAACAACCGTTGAAGAAGTTAATCGGGTAACAACTGAGTGAGAGCATGCCTACTACACAAACTGCACTAGCCTACACCTGGGAAGGCTTAAATCGAAACGGTGATAAAGTGAATGGAGTCTTAGAATCCAACAGCATAGCCATCGCCAAAGTTACCTTAAGAAATCAAGGTATCATAATCAAAAAAATCGCTGTTAAGCGTAAGCCCTTTTTCGATCGTAAAAATAAAAAAATCACTCAAGCCGAGATTGCAGCCTTTAGTAGGCAATTAGCTACCATGTTACAAGCAGGTATTCCTTTAATTCAATCGTTTGAAATTGTTTCTAAAGGTCAAAAAAATGCTCGAATGCAAACTCTTATTGGTGATATTAAAAAAGAAGTTGAAAGCGGACTGACCCTTGCTGAATCCTTACAAAAACATCCTGTATATTTTAATGAACTATTTTGTAGCCTGGTAGACGCGGGCGAGCGATCGGGTTCACTTGAAATTATGCTCGATAAAGTAGCAACCTATAAAGAAAAAGTTGAAAGCATCAAGAAAAAAATTAAAAAAGCATTGACTTACCCTATTGCGGTTCTTGTCATTGCGTTAATTGTTACTGTCGCCTTACTCATTTATGTTGTGCCCCAGTTTGAATCATTGTTTAAAGGATTTGGCGCAGATTTGCCCGCATTGACCCGTGCCGTGGTAATAATGTCTGAATTTGTTCAATCTTATTGGTATCTGCTATTTGGAGGGATTGGGCTTGTTGTTGGCAGTCTTATTTACGCAAAGAAACGCAGTGTAAAGTTTGCCCATGCAATAGACCGATATTTATTAAAGCTTCCGGTAATTGGTACTATTTTAGAAAAAGCAGCGATTGCTCGTTTTTCAAGGACCCTCTCGATTACTTTTGCAGCAGGCATGCCTTTGGTCGATGCTTTGGAGTCTGTTTCTGGTGCAACAGGTAATATTCTCTATTCCAACGCAACTATAAAAATTCGCGATGAAGTTTCAAACGGTCAGCAACTTCAGCTGGCAATGAGCAATACCCAATTATTTCCGCACGTGGTTGTGCAAATGATTGCTATCGGTGAAGAATCAGGAGCACTTGAACAAATGTTAGGCAAAGTCGCGGATCATTACGAGGAGGAAGTTGATAACGCGGTTGACTCGTTAAGCAGCTTACTTGAACCGATCATCATGTCAATTTTAGGTGTTTTAGTCGGCGGATTGGTTATTGCTATGTATCTTCCTATATTCAAACTTGGCTCGGTCGTATGATGGAAAGCTTGCAAGTTTCCGCAAATTATGGTTTGTTTTTATCTCTGATTGTTTTGTTTTCATTAGCAGTAGGCAGTTTACTGAACGTGGTTATTCATCGGCTACCACAAATGTTACGCGCTGAATTTATCAACGATTGTCGGCTGTATCTATCAACACAAGCACCTACCCCCTCTCCTATTAATCTCTTTTTTCCTCGGTCTTTTTGTCCTAATTGTAAGCAAACCATTAGTGCTTGGCAAAATATTCCATTGTTTAGCTATTTTTTTCTAAGGGGCAAATGCGGTCACTGCCAGCATTCTATCTCGTTACGCTACCCACTTGTTGAAGCACTAACGGCAGGTTTATCTTTAATAGCAGTCTGGCATTTTGGTCTAACTATTAGCCTCGTGTATGTTTTAGTTTTTCTATGGATACTAATTGCATTACTATTTATTGATTTAGATAATCAAATACTTCCCGACTGCTTAACCTTAAGTCTATTATGGATAGGTCTTCTTGCTAATTTACACCAAACATTTGTGCCTCTGGATGCCGCGATTATCGGTGCTGCTACTGGTTATGTATCGCTGTGGCTTTTCAACGCGCTGTTCTATTTGCTCAGTGGAAAAATTGGAATGGGCAATGGTGATTTTAAACTTTTTGCAGCGTTGGGTGCGTGGGTCGGATGGCAACAATTGCCATTAATAATTTTTTCAGCTTCACTCATGGGTGCTGTTGTAGGCAGTATTTATTTGCGATGGAACAACAAAAAACGATGCACCCCAATTCCCTTTGGCCCCTTTTTGTGTCTTACAGGATTTGTATCGTTATTTTGGGGACAGGAATTACTTGATTTATATCTGAAGAAATTCTTTTAATAATTACCCTAGATAACAGTTATTAGTCATGATATATATAGCACCAAATTTTAATCCTATTAACATCCCATTGCATTTTTCGTGTTTAACCTAAACACTGAGATTGCCTCAAATACTGTATATTAAAAAACCATGGCTAAATTATATTTTTATTTTGCAGCAATGAATGCTGGAAAAAGTACCGTTTTATTGCAATCAAGTTACAATTACCGTGAACGCGGAATGCTGACGCTTTTATTTACCCCAGCTATTGATACACGCTATCGCGCGGGCTTTATTACTTCTAGAATTGGTTTGTCTGCAGAGGCGCTGATTTTTTCAGAGAGCGACAACTTATTTGAAATTGTGCAGACTCAAATGGAAAAATACGCTTGTGTTTTTATAGATGAAGCGCAATTTTTAAGCCGGGAACAAGTTTTTCAGTTAACTGAAATAACCGACAAGCTTAGTATTCCCGTACTCGCCTATGGTTTGCGAACGGATTTCCAAGGAGAGCTTTTTGACGGCAGTCACTATTTGTTAGCCTGGGCTGATGAACTAATTGAGATCAAAACTATTTGTCATTGCGGTCGTAAAGCTACGATGAATTTACGCATGAATGATAAGGGTGAGGCCGTATCAGAAGGCTTACAAGTCCTGATTGGCGCTAACGATCGCTACATCTCAACCTGTCGTAAACATTTTAAACTAAAACAACCGCAATCCTAAATTATTGGTAATGACTATGTCTGCACAACACGCCTGCCCCATAAACGCTATTTCTTTGGTAAAAGAATTTCTATTGGATTTACAAAACCGGCTCTGCGCCTCGCTTGAGGATTTAGATGGACTGAAAAAATTTAATGCCGATACTTGGCAACGCGTGCAAGGTGGTGGTGGCAATAGTCGGATATTGAATAACGGACGAATTTTTGCTAAAGCTGGAGTAAATTTTTCCCATGTTATGGGTGATAATTTACCCGCTTCGGCAACAGCGCACCGACCTGAACTTGCAGGACGAACGTTCAATGCCTTAGGGGTTTCTGTGGTTTTACACCCGGATAGTCCAATGGTTCCAACCGCGCATGCAAACGTCCGTTTTTTTGTAGCCGAAAAAGAAAACGAGACCCCTATTTGGTGGTTTGGTGGCGGTTTTGATTTAACCCCATACTATGGCTTTACTGAGGATTGTGTACACTGGCATAAGATGGCTCAAGAGGCTTGTTTGCCTTTTGGTGAAGCTTATTACCCTCGTTTTAAAGAGTGGTGCGATACCTATTTTTATATAAAGCACCGCCAAGAGCCGCGCGGAATTGGCGGGCTGTTCTTCGACGATTTTAACGAACTTGGTTTTGAACAAAGTTTTGAGTTTATGAAAAGTGTTGGCAATCACTTTAGCAAAGGTTATCTGCCAATTGCGATAAAGCGTAAAGACCTGCCTTATTCGGAGTATCAAAAAAAATTTCAACTTTACAGACGCGGCCGATACGTCGAATTTAACTTAGTCTACGATCGCGGCACCCTTTTTGGCCTGCAATCGGGTGGACGTACGGAGTCTATTCTTATGTCCTTACCCCCTGAGGTAACTTGGGAATACAACTGGCACCCTGAGGAAAACTCGCGTGAAGCAGAGCTTTATACTAAATTTTTACGAGCGAAAGACTGGTTACTCATTCCTTCATAAACTCCACCATCAACCTGTTTGCTACGATATTTGCCAAATTTTTTTCTTATAAACTATAAATAGGGCTGACTTTTTGTGGTTAATTGCCTCTTGAAGCGCGGCACTTTCCACATCCAACCCGCCGGTGTAAGTACCAAACGATGGCATTAAAAGAGTGTCGTCGACGGCAACAAAACATTTACCCGTAATAGATTTACGGCGAACCTTAGGATGAAAATGGCCAATAACCTGGCAGTTTTGCACTGCTAATTTTTCGTGGCAAAAAATAATGTTGTCTTTTTTTAAGTGTTGGGCAAATACGAAATGAGAATGCGCGAATGGAACCGCATCGCGATCATGATTGCCATTAATCCATACCCACTGGTGTACACTTTCAAGTACTTCGGTCAACAGCTGCTTGGTTGCCGGTTGCATGCGAGAAAACGCCCCAGGATCGTGTATATTGTCGCCTAAGCTAAGAATTGTTTTTGGTTTAAAATACGCAATTGCGCTTTTTAAATTTTGTAAGCTTTGCAAAGAATCGTACAACGGCAACGGATTGCCACGCAAAGCAAAATAGGACCCTTTTTCTAAATGCAGGTCAGCCACAATTAGGTAGTTGTATTTGGGCCAATAAAGCGTCGCGTCCCCACCTAAGATAAACGATTGATTCGCAAACATAAGCGGAAATTCATACCGGTTTAACATAACATTAAACAACCTCCCCCACCGCATGAATAAGTTTTTCAGCCCTAGCTTCCATTTCTAACTGCGTTAATAAAATTTCATCCGCCTCACCTTGAATTTTTTCAGTAGCAAATGTGCTAATAATGGGTATTGAAAAAGGCGATGGTCGACTTAAATTAACAGTTTTTAATTTTTTTGTGTAATGGCTTACTAAGTACTGAACACGTTTTAAGTCAATTAAGTATTTATCGACATCCATACGGGTAATTTTTAATAATATGTGGTCTGGTTCGTGCGTTCTTAATACCTCATAAATTAAATCGGTGCTGAAAGTTACTTGTTTCATTGATTTTCGTGTGCCGGCTGTTTGTCGTTCAGTTAAGCCCGTAATAATGGCAATATGTCTAAAGCTTCTTTTTAATAACGCCGACTCAAGAAGCCACTCCTCATACTCATGCGCGACCGTCTGTTGACTGAAAAGAGTACTAATTGCGAACGAATCTAATGTCTTATGGGTACAGATAGCCAGGCCGTAGTCGGTTGCCGTAAAGCTCAAAGGCTTCAGCCGTTCTTTTTCTAAGTGGCGCGTAAAAAGCATGCCTAAACTATTATTCGCTTTACGTCCTTCAAAACTATAAATAATCAGATAGTTTCTTTTTTTATACGGAAATTGTTCGATTAATAGAGTTTTACTATCCGGAATATATGAAAATTTTTTTTGCAGTTGCAGCCATTCTTGGATTTTTTGCGGCATCGTTTTCCATTGCTGCGGATGATTTACTAACCGCAGTACAGCGGAGGCTAGAAAGCTCGACAGCGGCATTATACCACCGCGATAAGAAGGAAGCTTGGCGCTTTTCTTTTTTATTATGCGGGTTTCAACCACCATATCGTGAATACGAATGTATTCCAAAACCTCGCCTGCAAAGACAAAAGAATCCCCTGGGCTTAATTCCTGTATAAATTGTTCCTCAATATCGCCCACCAACTTGTCACGGCGTTTATTTAAAACCTTGACCTTAAGTCGAGCCGATTCAATAATAGTTCCAATATTTTGACGGTGACGGCGTATAACTTTGCTCGTTGCCGGAATATACGTATTGTTATCAGAAACAATTAAGCGATGATATTGTGGATAATGGTGCAATACATACCCTCCATCAACCGTAAATTGAAAAAGCTTTTGAAACACTTCTCTTTTAAGACTGCGGTAGGGGTGGGCTTTTCGTATCAAATGAAATAAGGCCGCTTGTTTGACTGGTTGGCTGCACGCGCAATTGATAATAAATTGAACAACAACATCCAAAGCGCCTGGGTAGCTTGCGTTATCATCCAGTTTTCCTTCAGAGATTGCTCGTATAGCCGCTTCCGATTCAAGCACCTCAAAACAATTGGTAGGCACGATATAGGCTGTACTTGCTTCATCAAAACGATGGTTGGACCGACCTATCCGCTGCAATAATCGGCTCACTGAATGAGGCGCTCCAATTTGGATAACCGCATCAACATTACCCCAGTCAATTCCCAACTCCAATGCAGAGGTTGCAACAACCGCTTTGATAGTGCCGTTGACAATAAGACTTTCGGTTTTTAAACGCTCCTCTTTACTTAAAGAGCCGTGGTAAATAGCAATTGGTATGTTCTTAGAATTATTCAGCCAAAGTTGTTGGAATAAAAATTCGGTCTGCGCTCGAGTGTTTACAAATATCAATGTTAGGCGATACGTTAAAATTTTTTCATAAATAGTTTTTATAGCGTATTGAGCCATAAATCCACTGTAGGGTATCTTCGTATTCGTCAGTAAATGGATATTGGGCACGCTCTTGGAGTGGGCGATAAGTAATGCAGCCTGCGCATCCACCCACTTTGCCATCTTTTCCGGACGTGCAATAGTCGCTGAAAGAGCGAAGCGGATTGAATTTTTAGCAAAGAAGGACACCTGCGCTAAAGCAAGCGATAATAAGTCGCCTCTTTTTGTACCAATAAGACTGTGCACCTCATCAATTACTAAAAGCTTAAGACTGTTAAAAAAAGAAGGTGCCTGGGGATAACTGAGCAGCAATAATAAGGATTCTGGGGTGGTCAGCAAAATATTAGGCGGCTTTTTTATCTGTTTTTGTCGTTGATACGCAGAGGTGTCGCCCGTTCTTATTTCAACGGTTATTGGCAACTCCATTTCTTTTATTGGCACCAGTAAATTTCGATGAATATCTTGGGTTAAGGCTTTTAGCGGAGAGATATAGAGGGTGTGCAGCCCTTGGTAATGGGTTTCGCTAATATTCTCCAGTGCGGGTAAAAAACTGGCTAAGGTTTTCCCTCCGCCGGTTGGTGCTACTAATAAAACGGAGTTTTTTTGCTTGAAATGTTCGAACATTGTTTGTTGGTAAGGATGAATAGTCCATGATTTACTACGGAACCATTGCTGAAGATACTCTGGTAAAATCACTATTTTCCCTACGCAACCTAATGTGAAAGAGACGATTGTAAACTATTTTTTATACTAAAAAAATTTTAAATACGCCCATGATAATGGCTATAATCTAGACTTAAACGCTCGGCGTTTCAAAAGTACAATAAAAAGGTAGGTATCGATGGCGTATCCAAAAAAATGGTTGACGATAAAAAAGCAAGGCTTATATTGTATTCCTGGAAAGTTCTTTATAGATCCAACCTATCCCGTTCAGCACGCGATTATTACCCACGGGCATGCCGACCACGCGCGCTCCGGTCACCAGCATGTTGTTGCGCACCACCATACCGTAAGTATTATGAAAGTACGCTACGGGGAAACCTGTGCCGAGTGCTTTACCGCACTTGCCTACCAGCAAAAAATAGTATTGGGTGACGTTGAAATTTATTTATTACCAGCCGGACATATTTTAGGCAGTTCGCAGGTTGTAATGAGCTATCAAAATTCACGCGTCATTATTTCCGGTGATTTTAAGCGCAGCGCCGACCCAACATGTCCGCCTTTTAGGGTCGAGCCGTGCGAGATATTTATTACCGAAGCAACGTTTAGCCTTCCTGTATTCACCCATCCCCCCATCGCGGATGAAATTAACAAGTTACGACAGTCCATAGAACTACACAGCGATCGCGGTCATTTAGTTGGTGTTTATGCGCTGGGAAAATGCCAACGCTTAATTACCGAGCTGCGTGCTTCAGGGTATCACCAGCCTATTTATTTGCATGGTGCTTTAAAAAAATTATGCGATTTATATCAAGATGCTGGTATTGACTTGGGAATGGTATTGCCCGCAACGGAATTAGACAGCACAAACTCTATGGGAAAATTAGTGTTATGCCCTCCCAGCGCCTTGCATGATAAATGGAGTAGACGCTTTGGTGCTCTAATTTGTGGGCTTGCCTCCGGTTGGATGCAAATTAGGGCACGGGCTAAGCAAAAGGGAATTGATTTACCGTTGATAATTTCCGATCATGCCGACTGGCCGGAACTAACCCGAACCATTCATGAGGTTAATCCTAAAGAAGTATGGGTGACCCATGGTCGGGAAGATGCGTTGGTGTATTACGCTGAAAAAAATGGCTATAAAGCGCAAGCATTGCGTTTGCTAGGATATGAAGAAGCGGAGGATTAATCATGAAAAAATTTGCGCAACTACTAGATACGCTTTACTTTACCGCGAGCCACTCGAATAAGATGCGTATTTTGATCGATTATTTCGTGACAACGCCGGACCCCGATCGTGGCTATGCTTTGGCAATAATGGCGGGCACCACCTCTTTTCCAACGTTTAAACGTCGCCTTATTAAAGAGCTTATTTATGAACGAGTGGACGCTGTATTGTTCGAGCTTTCCTATGATTACGTGGGTGACATGTCCGATACTATTGCTCTACTCTGGCAGCCGAAAAATACAGGCGAGGAACTGCCGACTCTTTCAGCCTTAATCGAAAATCTTAATCACTTAAATACCAGTTCCATAAAATCCTACCTCGAACACTTACTTAATCAAGCCAATACCGTTGAGCGCTGGGCATTACTAAAATTAGGTATGGGTAGTTTGCGTATAGGAGTTTCTGAGCGATTTTTAAAAAAAACCCTCGCTAAGTTTGGCGCTGTTGACACACAGGATGTGGAGAAAGTTTGGCACAGTCTTAAACCACCCTATTGTGAATTGTTCGCATGGCTTGAAAAAAAACAGGATTTTCCTATTACGGATGAAATTGTCTTTTTTCATCCCGTAATGCTGTCCCACCCCTTAAGCGAGAGCGACCTTAGCAAGCTGAACTTGGAGGACTTTTGTTACGAGCGTAAATACGATGGTATTCGCGTACAAATTGTATCCACCTCCCAAGGGAAGGCTTTGTTTACAAGAACCGGGGATAATATCAGTCACTCGTTTAATGATGTATTAAGCTCTGTCACCGATAGAGTGGTTTTAGATGGGGAGCTGGTGATTAAAACCGGGCAAGGTATCGGCAGCTTCAATCAGCTGCAACAGCGATTAAACCGTAAATCACCTTCTAAAAAATTACTGAAAGACGCTCCGGCCGCGGTTGTTTTGTACGATATTTTATCGCAAGAAGGTCAGGATTTGCGTCATTTACCCTTTACTGAACGACGCAACCACCTAGAAGCTTGGGCTCAAAACCATCCCACTGATACTTTTTCCTTATCTCATTTATTAGATTTAGAGGAAAACATGAGCGTACTCGACTTAAAAATATCGGTATTAAACGAAAACCATCCGGCAGTCGAAGGTTTAATGATCAAATCCAAAGCAAGCCCTTATATTGCGGGTCGACCAAAAAATCATTGGTATAAGTGGAAACGCGACGCTGATTTAATTGACGCCGTAATAATGTACGCGCAACGGGGTCATGGCAAACGTTCGTCTTTTTATTCAGACTACACCTTTGGGCTTTGGAGTGATGGCGTGCTATTGCCTATAGGTAAAGCGTACTCCGGATTTACCGATGAGGAATTGCTGCGTTTGGATAAATGGGTTCGTCATCACACTACTCAGCGCTATGGCCCAGTACGTGAGGTGGCTAAAGAATTAGTGGTGGAGGTGGCCTTTGATGCGGTAAACATTTCAAAACGCCATAAGTCTGGACTTGCTTTGCGATTTCCCCGAATTAATCGAATACGCTGGGATAAACCCGCTCTTGAGGCGGATTTATTAGAAAGCTTACTCAATCGCATCGTCTAACTTCATGAGCACTTAGGAGGGGCCGTTGCTTGGAGGTGACTCAGACTGTTCTTTTGGATGCGTTGTTGCCGTACTCAAACTTTTAGCTTCCTCTAAAAATCTGGGCGTAAAGCCACTCATCCACTGAACAATTGGTTGAAACTTAGGGTAGAGCACCGATTGCCTACTGTAGTTTTCAGGTATTGCGGTTATCTGAACCATTAACATAAGAAATGAAACAATAAACACGCCGCGCGTAAACCCAAATCCCATACCCAACAATCTATCGGTTCCACTTAAGCCTGAGCGTTTTAAAATAAAGCCTAACAACGCATTGACCAAACCGCCGGCAACGAGTGTTCCCACAAAAAAACTAATAAAAGCGACTAACTTTGTTATATTAGCATCGTGTATATACTTGTTAATTAGCGGTTCGAGCTGATAGGAGTAATGATAGGCTACCCAAAACGCCAGTAACCATACTGAGAAAGCGATTATTTCTTTGATAAGTCCGCGAATCAAGCCGGTAATTACCGATAAAATAATAATAGTGATAATTGCAATATCGACCCAATTCATTCTCAACCTACCTTAGTTGATAATATAAAACCATTAATCTTCGTGGATTTTGCCAATGTTTTTTGTAAACGCTTTGCTTCATTTATTAGTAAGTTTCGCCCTACAATTACTTTGTAAACCGGTTTTTTATCCATTTTTGTTTTACGAACGTAGGCGTTGTATCCAGCGGTTTTTAATTTTTTAACTAATGAGCTGGCATTTTTTTGGGTCGAAAGCGTAGCAAGTTGAACGCTGTACCTTTTTTTTTGTGCGGTTAAAGAAATTTTCGTTGGTGTGAAGACCGCAGCAACAGGCTTATGTTTTTTTTTAATTTCTTTTTTTGCAGCTACTATGGAAGTTTTTGGTTTGTACACGGGGGGGTGAGGTGCAACTACCGTAGGGCTCAACACTTTTTTCTCGGGTACGGATGGTGCAACCGGTGTTTTTATCAGTGCAAGTTCAACGGCTTTTACCACCAAAACTGGTTGCGTCGAATGGTGTTCTAAGTGCGGGCGGGGAAGGCGGGTAACCACGTATTGGCGATCGCGGTTTTTTTGATGCGAATGATTTACAATCATAATTACCACTAAAAGGGCGACAAAAACTAATACACCCGCACCAATTAAGCGATGCTTAACCCGCTCATCCATTTCAATATTCAAAACTTCCTCCAAAATTTAGTTAGCGGTTAAAAAACTAAAGACTTCCGAAACCGTTAAAAACGAACCAAATACAACCACTAAACATCCGGCATCGGCTTGTTCACAGGCCGCATGATAGGCTAAAAGTGGGCTAGTATAACACGGCTTAAACCCTTCAACATTCCCAGTGAAATGGCGAACTAAGTCTTCCTCTTTCAGGGCACGGTTGCCAGAAAGTAGTGCTGGAAACCAAGTGCAATTGCTGTTATCGGCGAAGGCGGACTTAATTGCTGCAATATTTTTGTCTTTCAACGCGGAAAAAACCAGTAATAATTTTTTACCCGGATGCCGCTTATTCAAGAAGCGCGCTAGATTTTCTGCGGCTTGCCCGTTGTGACTTACGTCTAATAATGTGGGATGCGGACATTGAAAATAGTGGTAACGACCTAGGAGCTGCAAGTTGGCTAATCCCTCAACACGATGTGCATCGTTAAGAGGTAAGCTATTGTCTAAACAAATGCTTGCCCTAATTGCGGCGGCAGTAGAATTTGGATGCAAATTTGGACAGTTATACTCAATAGTTTTATCACCACAACTAAACACAATGTGCGAATGGTCGAAGGTATACGAATAATCCACGTTCTTTTTTAATAGCGTACAGGGCAGTTCTAAAGCTTTTAATTGAATTGACTTTGGTAGGACGTCATCGGCATAAATTACTGTTTTATGAGCGCGCATTACCCCGGCTTTTTCAAAGCCTATAGCGTCCAGCGAATCACCTAAATATTCTTGATGATCAAAGCCAATCGTTGTGATAATTGCTAAATCCGAATCGATAATATTAGTCGCATCCAAGCGCCCTCCTAAGCCTACTTCTAAAATTATTAAGTCAAGCGTGTGCTGTTTAAAGTGCTCCAGCGCGGCAAGAGTAACCGTTTCAAAATAGCTAAGCTCCATTTGATTTTGATGCGTTTCAATACGCTCAAAACAACGGATAAGCTCAGAGTCTGTTATCAGCCGTTGATTAATTCGGATTCGTTCATTAAATGCGTGTACGTGCGGGGAAACAAAGCTGCCAACGGTGTAGCCGGCTTTTTCATAAATTGCCGACAGTGCTGCAACCGTTGACCCTTTACCATTGGTACCGGCAACCGTCACCACCACGGCCTCTGGACGCAGAAGATCCATAGCCGCCGCTACCTTTTGAACACGCTCTAAACCAAGTTTTATCGGCTGGCTGTAGCGGGATTCAAGAACAACCAACCATTCATTAAGCGTTTTTTTTGGCACCTGACTCGCCATTTTAAGAGGCGAGTGGTTGATGCGATAACTTCGCTAATAGCTCAGCAATACAGCCGCGTAAATTTTTACGTTCAACAATGGTGTCAATATGGCCGTGCTCAAGTAAAAACTCACTGCGTTGAAAACCCTCCGGAAGAGTTTGACGCACCGTTTGTTCAATAACCCGAGGTCCTGCAAAGCCAATTAGGGCTTTCGGCTCAGCGATAATGATATCACCAAGACTTGCAAAACTTGCAGAAACACCGCCCATCGTCGGATCGGTTAAAACAACGATGAATGGCAGATGCAAACTATCAAATTTAGCTAAAGCGGCAGCTGTTTTAGCCATTTGCATTAATGAAAACAGACCTTCCTGCATGCGCGCCCCGCCACTTGCAGTAAAACAAATAAACGGGCAATTTTCAGAAGCCGCAAGCGTAACACCCCGTACAAATTTTTCCCCAACAGTCGCCCCCATTGAGCCACCCATAAAACCAAATTCAAAAGCACTAACAACAATATTAATATCGTGAACACGCCCTTTCATCACCAACAGCGCTTCCTTTTCACCAGTGGCTTTTTGCGCTTGGGTGATTCTGTCTTTGTATTTTTTTGAGTCTTTAAATTTAAGCCTGTCAATAGGCTCTAAATGCGGAGCAATTTCTTCTCTATTTCCTTCGTCCAAAAATGAATGCAATCGGTCACGAGCATTAAGACGGTGATGGAAATTGCAACTTGGGCACACCGATAAATTTTTAGCTAATTCAGTACTGTATAAAACGGAATTGCATCCGCGACACTTAACCCATATTCCTTCAGGCGTATTCTTTTTTGCAGAACTCTCGGATTTTATAATAGACGGTAATAATTTCTTTAACCAACTCATGCAACTTTTTCCAGATTATTTGGTTGGGATATTATACACAGGGTGCTGACGAAAGCACCGCGTTTCTTAAAAAAATATCCGCCTACGTGGTGATTTTTAGAATTTAGCGGCAAATTGTCGAGTCGCATAAAATTTATATCCATATGATTTACAGTATATTTTTAAATAATAATGAACTCAAAATTGCTTTGCTATCAAAAAGTTTTTTATTGTTTAGCCACTCTGAATAACGCGCACCAAAATGATTTTCCCAATAAGTCTTATCAACGTTTTCCCCAAGATATCCGGATAAATAGCGTGTGCCGTGGGGCAGTAATTGCTTATCGAGAGCCGCGATCGTAGCAAGGGCGGCCGGTATAAAAGCCGAGACTATACCCGGATTTAGAATCATCACAGCCATAACCTTATCCGTTGGCGGCAGCATTAGAAAATTAGGACTGTACAAGTTTACTATAGGAACGCATTGCACTATGTTGGCGTAAAACAAAGGAAGGCGTGCAAGTATAGAGTCCAAATGAGTCGTAAAATACGACCTATCAAGAAAACACTCATACCAGGGATGGCCAAGCTCCCACGCACCAGAGGCACGCATTGCACTAAAGCGTCCGTCGTGCCGATGTAAATAGGAAACAAGCGTTTCGTCTTGAACGTGCTCAAGGAACCCTGGATTTAGGTTGCGGGGTAAAGGGGGGGCTTGCTCATCAAAATGAACCGACAGATGCAACGCATAAAACCAATGCGCAAAAGGAACGCGCCCTTCTGTGCCTAGTTTTGCTCCGAGCGGTGCAGGTGTACAAAAAGCCTCAATATAATCCACAGACTCTTGGGCGCGCTCCATATCACTAAGCCACGTCTTTTTATCGATATAAAGCAACATAAAAGTACGAACGTTTTTTTCAACACGGTGTAATTTCAAACACGCTCGGGTGATAACCGCAAACTGCCCTTGGCCTGCGAGACACGAATAAAATAGAGGCGAACTTTTATCAACCCGCTGTGCGTCACCGTTGGCACAGACCACCTCCAAGGCTTCAATATTATCAACAACTGCGCCGTACTTAAACGATGACGCGCCGATCCCGCCGGCGGATAAAACCCCGCCAATGGATAGGTTACCGTTGTAGGGCAGCACTGGAGGAACTTTGTTAATAAGCGCCGTTTGGGCGGTAACATCGTGCCAACTACAGTTAACATCCGCCCAAACACAATTACGCTCAATCGAACTCAGTTGATTGAAATTCTGCATATGGATGACGAGACCACCCTCTTCGGCAAGTGACTGACCGCTTTGACTCATCCCGTTGCCACGAATCGTGAGCGAAATACAAGCATGCGAAGAAAATTTTATTATCTCTTGCAGGGTTTGTGTGTTAGGAGGAATGCAAATAAACGCAGGACTTCCAGTTAGTATTTTCCCAAAATCCTGTTGATAGGAAAAAAGCAAATGCTCATCGCTGAGCATTGCTTGAGGGAACTTTGTTTTAAATTGCTTTATCAGAGGCAAATTGCACGGTGTTCGCGGCATGTTGAATATCCCTTTGTTTTGCCAGTTCAACTTTACGGTTACAGGCAATTATTAGTCCATCAAACATTTTATTGAAAGCATCGTAGCAACGGTCAATCATCTTCAAAGCATTGCGACGTACGTCTATTGCAATTGGACGTTCGTATAATTTACGCTCCATTTCATCCTCAAACAAGGCATGCGCCATTTCTACTTCCAGATGCGAGCTTGAAAAATAGCGTAGATTTTTATCTTCACCTGTTTTTTTCACTTGATTGGCAACCTTTTCAAAAAAAACATGCCCAGATGACTCAATAGTTAGCAACAGCGCTATATTTAAAATTTCATCATCGGATTTATAAATTTCTGCCATTATACCGTAGGCTGCATCCCGAATTAGTTGATTTTCTTTGCTGTACAACCAAGTAACCTCGTTGGTTGGGCTTTTATCGGTGCTTGCAGCCGCCATGTATTTTTTATCTTGCAAAAACCATTTTTCGTGACCCGCATCTTCCAACCGATGATGGCGTGCTATTTTTTTCAAATAGGGATCGGATACTTTTTCCTCATTAATCCGCAATATATCTTGGAACGTCATAGCCCAGAAAGTAAGTTCGGGTACAAAATAGTTAATTTGTTCAAGTTCATTGAATTGCGATAAAATTTCAAAAAAAGGATGGTTCATAAATTCTTGTTGTTTAGAATCAATGTAATCTTGAATGGCTTTCATAGTATTCTCCAAAAAATTGCTAGACGTTTTACACATTGCAGTCTGTGTGCCAACTTTTTGCAGAGTTTTTCACTAAAAATGGTCTTTTTCAGTGTTTTAGGCAGCGAAAAATCTCAGAATATGCCAAGAAAATGGCTCCGATTTTGAAAGTACGACAATTAATTGACAGAAAAAATCGTTTTAAATCATCTTTGAGATCTTAAAAAACGGTTTTTGTCAAAATTTTGTCGTAGTCGACGATTAAACCATCAATAAAACTCCAATCAATCGATTTAGATTGTTTGAAATGTTCATAAATAGTGTTTAAAAGTACGGATTGCACATTTCCCACCTCCAAAGCCTGTGTATAAGACGTGTTAGTAAACATTACCAGAACGTGTTTTGAAACATAGGTGTCTGCATATCGATGCATTAATTGCAATTCAAGCTGCTTCTTGAAGTTAAACGCTTCGCTGCGAATTCCACTCTGAATCTCATAAAAGTTAGCAAGTGACATAGCCGCTACAGCTTGAGAGTTCGCTAATCGCGCCCGGTAAAAATTATCTCTTACCTTCGACCAATCGTCGTCATAGGTGATCAGTAAATCGTTTAAAACTCTACAATCTTCAAAAGCGCAGTTCATCCCTTGGCCAAAGAATGGCACAACTCCATGCGCTGCATCACCAATCAATAAACAATTTTTAGCAAACCAATTCGAGCAGGCGATGGTGCTCATATTTCCTGTTGGATGCTGCAAAAAATCATCCATAAGATTTGGTGTTTCCGAACTAATATCGGGAAAAGCGTGGTTGAAAAATTGCGAAACCTTGCTTTCGCCGTCCAATGATTCAAAACTATTTTTACCTCTGAGGGGTAAAAATAGCGAACCGGTTATGGAGTTATCGGTATTCGGGTTTCCCAATAGCAAATAGTCGTCACGCGGCCATAAATGCAGGTGTTCACGCGCCAGGGAGTTGGTAGCTGGGGCTATGGCAATCTCTTTATAACCGTACTCTAAAAAGGTGCGTGAATAGTTTATAAACCCCTGTTGCTGCATGCTTTCTCGAACGAATGAAGACGCCCCATCCGCCCCTATAAGGCACGTATAATGCACTGTTTTCTTTTGTTTGTTTTCATTTTCAAAGGTTAAGTGGTTTTCATTAAAATTTATCAATCGTAAACTGCAATTAAAATGCACCCTAACCGAGTCAAATTTTTCAACTTCGTCTAGCAGCATGTTGTTGAGATCACAACGCTGTATGGCGTTGATGTATTCGTCTCTGTGACGGCCAAAGGATTGATACGCAACGGATTGCCTGCCTTCATGAATTGCACGAGCGCGCATAGGAACCATTAGTTTTTTAACCGCCTTATCTAAGCCGGCTTTTTTTAAAGCCGTTAATCCACGGCAAGACAGTGCAAGATTAATCGAGCGGCCAGCGTTTTTTTGCGCTAAACGACCGTCCGTACGCGCCTCAAAAATGTCGACAGCATAGCCCCGCTGTGCTAAAAAAATAGCCAACAACGAACCGGCTAAACCACTGCCAATAATAATTACCCTGTTCATGCGCTCCCCCAACTTCTCAACCGATACGGTTTTAGCGGGCTCAATAATCACCCATAGAAAATCCAGTTTTGCATACATCAGTTAAGATAATTCAAAACCACTATAATCTGGAGCAAAAATCATACCGTTATTTTTAATGGGGATGCTATAAAAGCATAAAGGAAACCCTGAAAAGCTCCGATAAGCGCACAGGGATGCATTGTATTATATCTTTTAAAAAAATTAATTATTTTGAGTGAATTCCTAATCTTTTAATCAAAGGACCGAGGGTTAACCCTTGCACTAAAATAGAAAAAACAACCACCACGTAGGTCATTCTTAAAATGGTTTCAAAGGCCAATTCGTTTTCTTTACCAATGGTTTCATGCAATGAAAGAGCTAGTGCCACGGAAATACCGCCCCGTAAACCGCCCCAGGTAAGAATTTTAATACTATGCGGTACAAATTCTTGCTTAAACCGCATGCACCGCAAAGGCACGGCTACCGAAATCCAACGCGCTATCACAATCACTGGAATTGCTATTAACCCATCCAATAGGTAGCTTTTATTCACTGTTAATTCCAACACTTCTAAGCCTATGAGCACAAAAAGTACGGCGTTTAAAATATCGTCGACTAACTCCCAAAAATTATCCAAGTGATTGCGTGTTTTATTCGACATAGCAAACGTTCGACCGTGGTTGCCAATTAATAAACCCGCAACTACTATAGCAATTGGTGCTGAAATATGGATTCGCTCGGCTAAAGAATAGCCGCCCATCACCAGCGCAAGAGATATCATAATTTCAATTTGGTAGTTATCAATTGATTTGAGCATGCAATACGCACTATACCCTATCAGCAATCCAAATAAGCCGCCTCCAACCACCTCTTGCAGCAAGACCGTTGCTAAGTGAACAGCACCCAAGTCTTGTTTTCCCACGCAAACATCAAGAATCCCTAAAAAAAGAACGACGCCGATACCATCGTTAAAAAGTGATTCTCCCACAATTTTAATTTCCAAATTTTTAGGGGTTCCCAGTACTTTTAAAATTCCCATAACTGCAATAGGGTCCGTTGGAGAGATAAGGGCTCCAAATAATAAACAATAAATGAACGCAAGTTGGATATGGAATAACGGAAGAAGGGTATAAATCATTACGCCCACGAATACGGTAGAAATTAGTGTTCCAAAAAGAGCCAGCACCGTGATTACAGCTTTGTACTCCGACAGCTTATTAATATTCACATGCAACGCCCCGGCGAAAAGCAAAAAGGCGAGCATTCCATGCAGTAGTGTTTGATTAAAGTCCACCAAATTCATAAAGTTTTTGATGACATCGACAATTCCAGGCCAAATTACGCCCATCAAGTTAATAATTAAAGAGGCCACTAATGATAAAAACATTAATCCTATTGTTGGGGGCAACTTAATCAGAGTTAAATTGATATAGCCCAGTAGAGCAGAAAGCGTGATTAAAATAGTTATAATTTCAAAAAAAGACATGACAACCTTAACTTATTGACGGTAGAACTCGATTTCCAGCGCTTTTTGCCTACACGACAATTAGTTTATGCGAATGCGGCGGAAGTTTCCGCCACGCAAACGGATTTTCCATTCTTGCTCACCTCTTGAACCCAGCTCGTAAGTCCTGAGGTTTTAAAAAAACAATAGCCACTAGCCGCCATACCAACACACCCAAAAGCCAGTCCCGTGCAACTGGCAGCAGCAAGCAGACCTAGAGTCCAACCCGTAACCGAGCCGACCAACAAACCCGACATACTAAACGCTAAGGCCGCAGGACCACTCCAGATACCGGCGACTATACCGATGGCTGCGCCAAATAGGGCACCAACTGAAACGCCTAGGAGTAGGCAAATACCTGCAATAATACACATACCCAGTATTTTGCCAATTGCCTTAGCAGCAACGGTGCATTTAGTCTGTCTGCACGCAGATTCGAAATTGAAAAACATTGTGAAATCTGTTGTATTTCCTGAACGTGAATTATATTGCTCAATCAAATCAATACTCGCGTGAATTATTTTACTATCGCGATTACGCGCGAGTTGTGCGTAAAGACCGCAAAATGACCTCCTAAAGTCGGATTGAGGGAGTCCATGAATTAAGGGGGCAAGCCTCTCAAGCGCAGTTGGCTCAGCGACTGCCTCTGCAATGGCATCATCCGGAACAGGGAATTCTTTTACGATCGCTTCAAAAATTTTAGCCATTGGATTTTCATTTTTTTTCGCACTGGTACTAAAAAATTGAAGTTCGTGTTCGCGAACAAAGGCATCTATCGCAACTTGCGCATCCCTGTGTCCAATATCCGACTTTGTTCCTACTACAAACACCGGAGCCTCAGGTGCTAGACGCCTACTTTTTTCAAGAAACCCGTGCAGAGAGCAATCATCCGACTGGTTTAAACTAGAGCATAACAAAATGATATTGGCATCACGATAATAGGGGTCATGTACAGCTGTATGATGCAAGTAACCTGATAAATCAACGAGAAAAATTTTTTGCTGACCTATAATTGTTGATGCGAATCTAAGGCCCGCGGTAGGCTTGTACTCTTCTAAGAAATTTTTTTTAATTTCTTGTTGGATTAGAGCCGATTTACCCGTTTGGGCTGCACCTATAACAACAACATTTATCACCTTATCCACCACTCCACCTGCTGCAATAAAATTTATCACGATAGCCTATTATCGAGCCTAAGTACGTTGTTTTAATGAACCGCCGCTCCCCGAACACGACGGCAACTTTAGTAGGAGAGCGCCCTATCTCATTGGGGGAATCGATTGGTTTGATGCTGAAGTCGTTTCTGGCTCGTTATACGGATTAACACCCTGCTCAGCTACCGAATTTTTCTCAGCGCTAACGGTTTTCCCATGCGCACTCACTTCGTGAACCACGCTGGTAAGCGGTGGCGTTTTAAAAAAACAATAGCCACTAGTCGCCATACCCGTGCAGCCAAAAACCAGCCCCGCGTAACTGGTTGCAGCAAGAAGTCCCACCGTCCAACCTGTCGCCGAGCCGGCAAACAAACCCGACAGCGCGAATGCTACAGCCGCAGGACCACTCCAGATACCGGCGGATATACCAATAGTTGCGCCTAATAAGGCACCAACAGTAGTGCCAATGAGTACGCAAATTCCCGCAATAACACACATAGCAATTGTTTTGCCAATTGTTTTAGCAACGGTTGCGCACTTAGACTGTTTGCACGCCGACTCAAATTGGGAAAATATCGGGCGATAATCGGTATCTTTTGAATGGTTATTAAATTCGTCAATCAAAGTAATAGTGGCGCTGATTATTTTACTATTGCTATCGATAACTAGTTGGTCGTAAAGAGAAAAAAGTGACGTCTTAAATTCTGATTTAGGGAGACGGGTTATTAATTCATGAAGCTTGTTTAACCGATCCATCTTACTCATAGTGTGCCCATTTGAAAGTTCTCTAGCAGGAACGGTCGTTACAACTTTTTCAAGAATAGCGGCCATAGGATTCTTCTCTTCTTTCGCACTGGTGGGGAAAAATCGCAGTTCGTGTTCCAAAACAAAGGCATCTATCTCGTCTTGAGTAACCGAATGCTTCATATCCGATTTGGTTCCTACTAAAAATACTGGAGCATTAGGCGCGAGACGCTTAATTAGATCAAGGCGCTTTTTGAGATCAGATTTATCCCATTGGTCTAAACTAACGCACAACAAGATTGCGTCGGCATCACGGTAATATCCTTTCATCACCGGTGCCGATTTTTTACTGCCAGATACATCGATGATGGAAATTTTTTTCTCATTTGCATGTGTTGTTACCAAGCTGGCGCCAACGGTCGCAACGTATTTCTCTGAAAATGAGTTGCCACACATTCTTGTAATCATCGCGGACTTACCAGCACCGGCTTTACCAACTACAACAAGCTTTATCGCGCTCTCCGATACGCCGCTAATTCTTTTTTGTTGCTCAGTAGAATCTGTCACAATATTCCCCTTTGTCGTATAAAAATGTTCTATAATACCATTAATTACACATTTTTACGAACTTTTTCCCAAAAATAACTTTTATCGCTGCCGCCAAATGCTCGTGTATAAACAGGATGCTTCCAGAATTAGTTAAGCGCTTACGCAAAAAAAGATACTGTCGTATTAGAGAACTGCCTGGTTGAACCTTGTTTAGAGCGCGATACCGCCCTCCAACACCTGCGGCAGCACTACCAATACTGATTTAGCGCTTCACAACCGCGGCGGTCATGCGCGAGACGCAAGTTTGCTTCATTTGCTCATTGAAAATGTCTATTTGCCACACTTGAGTGGTACGTCCGATGTGAATTGGACGGGTTATAGCCGTCACTAAGCCTTCTTCAACCGGGCGTAAATGATTAGCGTTAATTTCCATACCCACACAATAAAACAAACGCATGTCAACTACGGCATTCGCCGCAACGCTTGCAACCGTTTCAGCTAATGCGACGTTTGCACCGCCATGAATAATTCCAAGCGGTTGACGCGTTTTTGCGGATGCTGGCATTGTAGCCGTTAAAGTAGTGTCGGTTATCTCAGTAAATTTCATCTCTAAAAAATCACAAAGTGTATTGCTGCCACGTTCATTGAGCGTTTCTATCGTAAATTCTTTAAACCATATAGACATTTATTATCCCTTTTTAAAAACTATTCTAAAATATTCACCGCAAATTCTCTGTATTTGCCCTTAAAATCAATGACGGGGTTATCCGGTGAAAAGTATAAAATTCGTGTAGCAATTTTTTCAATAAAATACCGATTGTGGGATACGAAAATTAAAGTTCCTGAGTAATGCACCAAAGCTTTCGCAAGTGCTGCAATAGTTTCAATATCCATATGGTTGGTAGGCTCATCCAATATAAGCACATTGGGTGCCTCCAATAAAACTTTTGCAAGCAATAATCGCGCGGCTTCACCGCCGCTAAGCGCTAAAATATCCTTGTCCACATTTTCTTTAGCAAATAACATTTGTCCAAGAACCTTTCGCACCTGCTGCTCGTTAATTCCCGGAACGTTTTCATAAAGCCAATCCAATACCGAAATTGATTTATTCAACAGTTCGTGGTGATCTTGCGAGAAATAACTGACCTGAACCTCATGCCCCCAAGTCATCACTCCGGAATCACTTTGCACCCTATCGGTAATTATTTTGATGAGCGTGGACTTACCAACGCCATTAACACCCATCACCGCAATTTTTTCATTGCGCATAACTTCCAAGTCCAGCCCTGAAAACAATGGTTTATCTTTAAAGCGTTTACTAAGCTGCTCAATTTTAAGCACTTGTTTGCCGGTATTTTTTTTCACGGAAAACTGGAAAACAGGCGCGATGCGCGATGAGTTTTTCACATCGGGAATTTCAATTTTTTCAATCATTTTCATGCGTGAACGCGCCTGAGCGGCTTTGGAGGCTTTGGCTTTAAATTTATCGACAAATTTTTGCATGTTTGCAATGGTCGCCTCAGCCGATTTTTTCTCAACAAGGCGTTGCTCAGCAATTAATTGCTTTTCCGCTAGAAAGTGCTGATAGTTTCCTTTGTACTGCTTAATTTCACCGTAATCTAAGTCTAAAATATAACTTGAGAGATTATCAATAAACTCCAAGTCATGGGAAATAAAAATAACCAATCCAGGAAACTCGTTTTTAAGGAATTTTTCCAACCAACGTATGGATAAAATATCCAAATGATTGGTAGGCTCATCAAGTAATAAAATAGAAGGGTTTTGGAATAAGGTTTGCGCGAGCAACACGCGCAGCTTGTAGCCTCCGGATAGCGCGCTGAGCGGTTGTTGGAAATAGTTCGCACCAATTCCTAAGCCAATTAAAATGCTTTCAATTTTAGCCATGGCTGAATAGCCATCGTAGTGGGTGATTGTTTCCTCTAGTACCCCAAACCGCGCAATACTTTCCTCACTCCAGTCGCCGGCGGCCATTAAGGCCTCTTTCTGTGTAAAAGCCTCCCAAAGTTCCGGCTTTCCTTGCATAACAATATCGACAATGAGCGTATCTTCAAAGCGAAACTGATCCTGCTTTAGCCACCCTATTGACGTGTTTTTCGGAATTATAACCTCTCCGGAACTCAACTCTTCTTCGCCCGTTATTAAACGAAAAAAAGTAGATTTTCCACAACCGTTAGCACCAACAAGGGCGTAACAAGAACCTGCGTTAAGATTCAAATTGACGTCGTAAAACAGAAGTTTTTGGCCGTAGGTCATACCCAGTTGATTAAGCGCTATCATAATTTCCTTAAAGCTGAATTTTTTGGGGTGAATTATAGCATAATTGATAAAAAACTTCGCATTTACTTTAATTTTACAGGCTTAAGGTTTGTATCCCTGGGCAACCTCTGGTTTTTCACAAAATATATGCGTATTCTAGTTGTTTTTTTAGTGCGTTCGAATTTCCAATTCATATTCAATTTGGCAGCACCGCCTTAAAAATTACACATACGGCTTATTTATTTGAGTCAAGGAGACTAATGTGACCACTACGGCTACTTTTGCCATAAAGTATACGCAAATACTTGATGAACACGGAAAATTATCCGGCGAAATACCGTGCGAACTCAACCGCCCTGAAACCTTAATCAGCCTGTATAAAACCATGGTTAAAACACGAATTTTTGATAAAAAAGCGATTGCGCTGCAGCGAACGGGTAAATTAGGAACTTACGCCCCAATTCATGGGCAAGAAGCTATTTCAACGGCTATTGGTCACGCAATGAGCGCTGATGACGTATTAGTTCCCTATTACCGCGATTACGCCGCGCAGTTGCAGCGTGGAGTAGAGATGTCTGAAATTTTGGCGTACTGGGGTGGGGATGAGCGCGGCAGTAAATTTGCTAATAATAATGAGGACCTTCCCATCTGCGTGCCAATTGCGTCCCAGTGCTTGCACGCAACCGGGGTTGCTTTTGCTTTTAAATATCGTCAACAAAAACGTGTTGCCGTTACCTGTATTGGAGAAGGCGGTACTTCCGAAGGGGATTTTTATGAGGCAATCAACGTAGCTGGAGCGTGGAAACTTCCGGTAGTATTTATTGTTAATAACAATCATTGGGCAATTTCTGTTCCGCTCGCGAAACAAACCGCAACCGAAACCATTGCGCAAAAAGCAATTGCTGCGGGATTTGAAGGGTTACAGGTTGATGGGAACGATGCGATTGCGTGCCGGCATGTTATTGGTGCAGCCTTAGCCAAAGCCCGGCGTGGAGAGGGACCAACGCTTATCGAAGCACTAACCTATCGTTTGTGCGATCACACCACCGCCGATGATGCTACACGCTATCAGCCGAGTATTGAAGTTGAGCACGCGCAACTAAAAGAACCTATACAGCGCTTAAAAAAATATCTGGAAAGCGCGACCCTCTGGGACGACGCCCAACAAAACGCACTCGTTGAGCAATGCAGCAGTTTTGTTGCCCAGCAGGTAGAAATCTACCTCAATCGCGAACCGCAAACCATCGACTCGGCGTTTGATTACCATTACGCACACCTGCCTGACTATCTTGCTCTGCAACGCGCAATCGCATTAGAGGAGGTTGAAAATGCCTGATATAACCCTTATAGAGGCCATAACCCAAGCGCTCGCATTTGAATTAGCCGCCGATGAAAACATTGTGGTATTTGGTGAGGACGTAGGCAAAAATGGTGGAGTTTTCCGGGCAACAGTAGGTTTGCAAGAGCGCTTTGGCGAGAGGCGTGTTTTTGATTCGCCATTGGCTGAATCTATGATAGCAGGACTTGCCGTAGGCATGTCCGTACAAGGCTTGAAACCTGTAGCGGAGTTTCAATTTATGGGATTTATATATCCCGCCATGAATCAAATTATCTCCCATGCGGCTCGGATGCGTAATCGTACTCGAGGTCGATTGCATTGCCCCCTAGTGTTTCGCGCTCCCTTTGGTGGTGGTATTCGTGCGCCTGAACACCATTCAGAAAGTACCGAAGCTTTGTTTGCCCATATTCCAGGGTTGCAGGTTGTTATTCCATCGTCTCCGCGACGCGCCTATGGTTTGTTGCTAGCAGCCATGCGCAATCCCGACCCGGTGATTTTTTTAGAGCCTAAACGTATTTACCGACTGGTTAAGCAACCCGTTGCCGACGACGGCCATGCCCTACCGCTTGGGAAATGCTTTACCCTACAATCGGGTGAAGATATAACTTTGGTCAGTTGGGGTGCGAGTATTCACGAAACAACACAGGCTGCGAAAAAATTACTTGAAGACGGTATTTCATGCGAGGTGATTGATGTTGCTACTATCAAGCCTCTGGATAGCGAAACGCTGATTAACTCAGTAATAAAAACCGGCCGCTGCGTTGTCATTCATGAGGGAGCCAAAACTTGCGGTGTTGGTGCTGAAGTTTCCGCCTTGTTAATGGAGCATTGTTTTAGTGACTTACAAGCCCCTGTGCAACGCGTTACAGGCTACGATACCGTAATGCCCTACTTTCAATTAGAAAAATACTATATTCCGAGCGTCAAACGTATTATTGACAGCGTTTTAAGTATTATGGAGTAACTAATGAACTTATTTAATTTACCAGACTTAGGCGAGGGATTGCCGGATGCTGAAATTCACGAATGGTTTGTACAAGTCGGGGATACGGTAGCGCTGGATCAACCACTCATTGCCATGGAAACGGCTAAAGCTGTGGTCGACGTTCCAAGCCCTCAAGCGGGTGTTGTTGCTAAATTATTTGGCGCTCCTGGGGATATTATTAAAACAGGCGCCCCCTTAATTGGTTTTGAGGCAACTACTAAGATTGATCAAGGTACGGTCGTCGGTAATCTGGAAGAAAGCAGCGACGTAAGCGAGGATAATTTCACGATTGGTAGCGCGTCTAATCTGCGTGCAAGAACGACTCCAGGCGTGCGTATTTTAGCTAAGAAACTTGCTGTAGACTTAACGACGGTTGTCGCAACCGGCTTGAATAATACAATTAGCCGAGAAGATGTCGAGCGGGCCGCGCAACAGGCAAATCAATTACCGGACGGTTATACCGTGCTTAAAAGCTCAAGGCGTGCAATGCTTACAAGTATGACGCAGTCGCACAGCCAAGTTGTCCCAGTTAGCATTTTTGATGAAGCGGATATTAACACCTGGGCCCATGGAGAAGATATTACCGTTCGATTGATTCAGGCCATTTGTCATGCCTGCTCAATAGAGCCTGCTTTAAACGCCTGGTTTGACAACAAACACGGGGCGTGTCGAATTTTTGATGCGGTGCATTTAGGACTGGCCATGGATAATGAAGAAGGCTTGTTTGTCCCCGTTATTCGCGATGCCAATCAACGCAATGCGACTCAACTACGGGAAGATATTGACGCGTTAAAAACGCAGGTTCAAAACCGCACAATTTCTGCTGACAGCTTAAAAAATTCCACAATAACACTTTCCAATTTTGGTAAATTTTCAGGACGTTTTGCAAGCCCCATTGTCGTACCACCAATGGTTGCAATCCTTGCGGTAGGAAAATTATACAAAGCGCCGGTGGCGCACGTAGATTCTATTGCAATACACCCATTACTCCCCCTTTCGTTAAGCTTTGATCACCGCGCGGTAACCGGTGGGGAGGCAACGCGATTTTTAGGCGCTGTTATTTCTGCATTACAAACAACTACAGCCCTTTAAAAATTTTTTTTGACGGCTATTTTTATGGGGTTATCCTATAAAAATAGCAATCGCACACGCGTTAGACCAGTAGCTTTAGCGTGGCTGGCTCTATATAATGTTTTTTTGTATTTAATAAAGAAAAAAATGACTATTATAGAAACAATAATTAATGAAAATTTCAAAATAATACACTCGCTCACACCCGAAAATGCACCCGCAGAATTAGTACTTGCTGTTGAAGAAGTTCATCGACAATTGGACTCTGGAACCATGCGCGTTGCTGAAAAAATACAAAATATCTGGGTGACCCATGGATGGATAAAAAAGGCGATATTAATTAGTTTTAAGCTGTTCAAAAACCAGGTAGTCGACGCTGGCTTTACCCAATTCTACGACAAATTACCCTTGAAATTTACGAAAAAAAATACGCGTGAATGGGAAACCCGGGGTGTTCGTGCTGTGCCCGGTGCCGTAGTACGCCACGGGGCGTTTATCGGCAAAAATACTATCCTTATGCCTTCTTTTGTCAATGTTGGCGCCTATATTGACGAAGGGGTAATGGTTGATACCTGGGCGACGGTGGGATCTTGCGCGCAAATAGGTAAAAATGTGCATCTTTCTGGCGGTGTTGGAATTGGCGGAGTGCTGGAGCCTTTGCAAGCAAGTCCGACCATTATCGAAGACAATTGTTTTATTGGTGCGCGCTCGGAGGTGGTGGAAGGCGTAATTGTTGAGCGCGGTAGTGTGTTATCGATGGGTGTGTACCTTGGACAAAGCACTAAAATTTACAATCGATTAACAAAAACCATAAGCTACGGCCGTATTCCTGCAGGCTCCGTTGTTGTAGCTGGTAGTTTACCGAGTGAAGATGGCACGCACAGCTTATATTGCGCGGTAATTGTAAAACAAGTTGATGAGCAAACACGCGCAAAAGTTAGCGTTAATGAATTGTTACGAGAATGCTAATGAACACACCACTGGTCACTCTCTTAGAAAAATTATTGTCCTACGCCTCCATAACGCCGGTCGATTCTGGCTGCCAGGAGTTCATGATTGAATTTTTAGAAGAACTGGGTTTTAGCTGCCAACGATTTAACAATCCGCCCGTAAGCAATTTTTTTGCCCGCTACGGCAGCTCCTCACCCCTTTTTGTCTTTGCAGGGCACACCGATGTTGTCCCCATTGGAGAGGAAGGCGCATGGCATACAGACCCCTTCAAACTGACCATGAAAGATGGCATAGCCTATGGCCGAGGCGCCGCCGATATGAAAGGAAGTTTAGCGGCGATGATGCAATCTGTTGCCTCTTTTATTAGGGACTGGCCGGATTTTGAAGGCAGCATTGGTTTTTTGATTACCAGTGGTGAAGAAGGCGATCTTTTTAATTTAGGTACGCCCTATCTAATGGAACAATTATACAAACAAAAGAACTTTCATATTGATTTTTGCATTGTTGGCGAACCATCCAGCACTAAAAGCATTGCCGACACTATAAAAATTGGCAGACGAGGCTCCTTAAGCGGCCGTTTAACGCTTGAGGGCAAGCAGGGTCACGTGGCCTACCCACACCTAGCCTCCAACCCTATCCACATGATTAGTGAAGTGTTAACCAAACTCACTCGTACAAGTTGGGATGAAGGCAATGCGTATTTTCCAGCTACAAGCTTCCAAGTTACGCATATTTCAGCAGGGGGCGAGGCTGAAAACGTTATCCCCGGAAAACTTTCCTTAGACTTTAATTTCCGTTTTTCAACCGAGCAAACGGCAAACGGTTTGCAAGCTAAGGTTGAGCATTTATTCGCAACACACAACCTCAAGCCTTGTATTAAATGGACTTGTAACGGAGAGCCTTTTCTGACCGCTAAAGGCCCTCTATTGAGTAAAACTATTGCAGAAATATCAAAAATCACTACTCATTCCCCAGAGTTATCAACCTCAGGCGGCACTTCGGACGCAAGGTTTATCGCGCCTTATAAAACAGAAGTAATTGAATTAGGCCCTATTAATAAAACCATTCACCAAATTAACGAGTGCGTTGCGGTCGAGGATTTAGAAGTACTGACCAAGCTTTATTACGCCATATTGCAGGCGTTGTTAACGAGATAAAACAATGAGATAAAGCCCCTTGCGGTAGAATTTTCCACACCCAGCATCCAATTCTATGTTAATAATTATTACAGATACCGTACGACGACACTTACTTAAATAATAAAAATTGCGTATCATTGCTTTATTTTTTTGCAGTATAGACTACATAGTGAGCAGACTTTTATGACATTTATTGTACAGGGTAGTGAACAAGATATTTGCCGCGCGCTTTTGCATAAACTTCAATATAAAACTTCGTATATAGCTAGTAGGTTGTCTATATTACGCGATCTAAAGAATCTGCGCTTTATCCAACTTACCAAAGCTACATTTGTTGATGCCTGCAAGCTGCTAATTCAATACGATGGAAACTACCCACCCGGCATGTTATCCAGTGAGGCCTATCTCACCTCCAATCAACAGTTGGACTATCTTGAGTACACGTCGGATAAATGCTCTTATAATGCTGAACCTGCTCCAATTAATGAACGTGACGACGATCCAAGTACTGAAAATATTAATCAAAAATACGCTAAAAATATTTCATTTTGCTATTACGACGACCTGGGGCAGCTGTGCAACTTTAGTTTTTATTACAACAGAGGCACGCCAACCGACTGGCACATTTTGCAGATTAAAAACTGTAATTTATCCAGTAAGTCCATGCACTTAATTAGCGGCAGTGCGTGGTTTGACAAATTTGAGAATCCCTGTCTGCCCGAATCCATTCTGCCCAACATGCTTGAATTCTCAGGTTCTGCACAATTAAATACAATTTTAACGCAAGCGTTTAAAACCGGTCTTTTAGTTCCCAACGCCACTGATGATTCATTGGATTACAGCGTTGTTGAAAAATTTTGTAAGCGGCTCGACCCCCTATTCGCAGACGATCAAAGCGCGTCCAATGCCTTGGAACTTTTTTTCAAAGAATACCTTGAAAAATATCAAAAAAACAACAAACCTATTCTTCAATTAGATCTTCTTAACCTTAATTTAAACCTTGATAACCTTTTAGAATTAGCGGCATCAATAAAAGAAAACTGCGCAAGCTCTGTTGATGCAAAATTGATTAAAGTAATAAGGTTTTTTTTAGAAAAAAATAATGAATACACCAATGCTATTCATCCTGTTTTTGCAAAAAGTAATTTTTTTTCTCGTCGTCCAAAACTTATTTTTTTAGCGCTAGCAAGCTTAGTTGCTGGGGTGGTTAGTTGGTTATTAATTTCTGGAGCGATTGTACCCTTGGGTCTGGTTGCATCGCTCTCTTTTGCCGTGCTTGGTGTGGTCGCACTTTCAGTAAGCCTACTTTTAGCACTTGCCATTGCCACCAAAGAAATAAACCACTATGAACACAAACAAAAGGTACTAAAATACGTGCGTAACAATTTTGGTGCTACACTTTCTGTTGAGGCTATTAGAGCCCGCTTTATGCAAACTAGTAAACTTTCTTTTTTTCAAGCTTTTAAAGCCGAATGTCAATCCGATTTATTAGAGCTCTTGCATAACCTCAGCATTTAATTAAACTTCTTATTTTTTGGCAAGGAAGTTGATGAAGTTCGAACAAATAAAAGAGGAACCCGCGGAAGGATTTCGTAGGCTCACAGGAGTTAAACGTACAACTTTTGATGTTATGACAAGCATTTTGAGAGAAGCGGAAGCCCTATTAAAATCTCACGGAGGTAAGCCTAATAAATTAGGCATCGAAGATAGGTTGCTCATGGCGTTGGAGTATTTGCGCGAATATAGAACATACTTTCATATTTCGCGTAGTTATGGGATTAGTGAAAGTGCTTGTTATCGTAATATACGCTGGGTTGAAGATACGCTGATTAAAGATGGAAAATTCTCATTGCCTGGACGTAAAACCTTGTTAAAAAGTGATGTTGAATATGACGTTGTACTGATTGATGCGACTGAAACGCCCATTGAACGACCTAAAAAAAACAAAAACATTTTTATTCAGGGAAAAAGAAGAGACACACGCTAAAGACACAAATTATTGTAGATAAAAAGAAAAAAACCGTTATTTGTACAAATTTCACTAACGGTAAGCGGCATGATTTTAGGTTGTTTAAGGAATCAGGTGTTCATATTCACCCAGAGATTCGAAGTCTTACAGACACCGGCTACCAAGGAATACATAAGTTACATCAAAATTCAGCATTACCCAAGAAAAAAACGAAAAAGACCCCACTGACCAAAGAGGATAAAAAGAACAATCGTGAATTATCGAGTGAGCGTGTTTTGAATGAAAATGTAATTGGTATGATTAAACGATTTAAAATCGTCGCTGATCGTTATCGAAATAGACGAAAACGATTTGGTTTAAGATTTAATTTGATTGCAGGAATTTATAATTTTGAGCTTTAAAAATGGTTATGCAAGAAATCTATTGAAAAAAATGGAAAAGTTTGAAGGGGTTTTTATCAAAAAAATGCCCTGCTTTGAAAAGGATACATCCCAAAGTTGTGCAGAAAGCATTCGTGAGATAACTAAAGACTGCGCAATAAACACGCCCGTACGCGCTTCGTCTATTTAGTCGCCACTGTAATAACAGGCGAGCTTTTTAATAGCCATTAATAACCGTTTTTTTCTTTCATTAATAAGGATTTTACTGTGAAAATAACCTCCTCTTGCGTAATTGCTGCATCATTATTATGCAGTTCTCTACCCTCCTTCTCATGCACTGATTTTAAACTGACCGCAGAAGACGGCTCCATTATTATCACTCGTAGTCTTGAGTTTGGCCAACTACTGCACTCCAATCTCCGCAGTTCTCCGCGGGGTCGAATTTTTTCAACGGTTCTTGAAAATAATAAAAAAGGACTGCACTGGCAGTCAAAATACGGCTATTTATACGTTGATGGTTTCAATGTGGACGTAAGCTTTGATGGTATGAATGAAACTGGCTTAACCTTTGAGTACCTGTACCTTCCGGGTGAAACAGAGTATCAAACCTTAGCCGCAGGTAAAGAAAGCCACACGATACCCTATCTTCATTTCGGGGATTGGGTTTTGGGTAACTTTAAAACTATTGATGAAGTAAAACGAGCATTAAATACTGTTTATGTTACTAAACAAACCGTCCCGCAGCTGGGGAATGCTGTATTACCCGCGCATGCCTCCATTTACGACGCCCGTGGAAAGAATATTGTGGTTGAGTTTTACAATAATAAAATTAATGTGTACGACAATATTGGAATAATGACAAACTCTCCCAAATACGATTGGCAGGTGACAAATTTACGCAACTATATCAATCTTTCAGCGACCAATCCCCGTCCAATAGTACAAGGTGGCATAACTTATACCGCAACCGGACAAGGCAGTGGGGCCGTAGGTTTGCCAGGCGATGCCTCACCGCCTTCGCGCTTTGTTAAAATTTCCTTTATGCAAAATAATTCCTATCCTGCGAAAAATGCTCACGATTTACTGAACATGGCCGAGCACATTATCAATAACGTTGACCTACCCGCAGGCTACGTGCGCTCTGGTAGCGGTAACTTTGTTGAAACGGATACCACCCAATGGGTTGTCTTTAAGGATATCACCCATAAAATGCTTTATTATCGAACCTACCGTAATTTAAGCTTACAATCGATTACCCTTGATGCGGTTGATTTGTCCGAAGGGGGGCCGTTACTAAAAATGCCTTTAGCCACAAAGTGGCAACCAATCAACGCTACCCGTACATTTTTAAGCAGTAAAAAGTAGTATTATACCTTCTTGTTAAAGGGATTTAAGCGTGCGTACAAATCCCTTTGGTAAACGCGTATTCGCTTGTAAAGTAGGCTACTCTATTGATTAGAAATTCAAAAGCACTGTGCTTTATAATTGGCATAACAACCGAGCCGACCCATCGGTTGTTTCCAAGATGCAATCGGTATTCAAGGGTAAAGCGAAATTAGTGGCTCCATGCCCTACCCCTGGTATACGAACTACAGGTGCCTTGATTTGACGTGCAAATCGTTCTAAAACCGAGTCAACATAAGACCTGCCGTTTAGCTCTTCCCCACCAAGAAAATCTCCCAGTAAGATTGCCTTTGCTTGTGCAAAAACACCTGCTTGCTGTAATTGCATTAACGCTCGGTCAATTTTATAGCCCCGTTCGTTTATCTCTTCTAATACTAGAATTTTATTGGTGCTATCAATTTGCCAAGGAGTCCCTAAGCTTGTTTGAATTAAAGTTAAATTTCCGCCACTTATGCGACCGGAGAAGATGTCTGGGCGACGTGCTGCGTCATTTAAAGGCACTAAATTTGTAAACTCAAGATTCTTTTTACTAAATAATAGCTGCTGCAGGTGCGTCACGGATTGAGCAGTTAGGACGTTTGGTGACAAAGAACCATGGATGCTAGACCACCCCCATTGCTGATTTAAAAAAAGATGCAACGCCGTTATATCGCTCAACCCTATAAAAATTTTAGCCTTTTGAGGTTTGGCGGCGCGATAAAGATGGGGTAATAATCGTGAGGCGCCGTATCCCCCGCGCGCGCACAGTATTGCGTGGTTGGCGTCGTTGTGTAAGGCCGCCAATAAGCCTTGAAAGCGAAGGGCGTCGCTGTTAGCACAAAGTAAGTCTTTACCGAAAATTGTCTCACTAATTACACAATTAAGCCCCCAATCGACTAATTGTGAACGTAATAACGCTAATTTTTGATCACTACATCGTGAAGCAGGAGCAATTATTTCAACTTGATGACCAGGCTCCAACAAAGGAAAAAAAGCGCGATTCATTGTATAAGCATCCCTGAATTGGCGGAAAACGTCGTATTGTTTATCAACGCAGGCCGTCGTTGCGAACTCCTTTCTACATTTTTATCATAATTAAACATAATTTTCTCTTAAAAACGGTAATGGGGTTCAATATAGATAAATATTTCAATTAAATCATTGATTAATTTTCTGAGCGAAATACCCGCTCTGCTATTAACTACAGTTTTAACCGAACTAATTTTTTAACCTCACCAATGCTTTCCCCATCCCAAACGTATTCATAATGTCCGGCCTGTACCGGTATTGTTAGCGCCGGAGCCCTAAAAATAGCCATACATAAACTATTTTTTTTGCGCGCACTTGGATAAATAATTCCCCATTCTCGCTTCTGCTGTAAACAGGCTCCCAACGCTTGTGTAGCCGGGTAAGTTTGCAAATCCGGCTGGCAATACTGTTGGTACTTATCCGTTGTAATATCAATAAGGGGTTTTTGTATGTAGCTTGTGTATTCGCGCATATGCAGACAACAAGGCGGCTCTTTAGAGGCGCGTAAAAAAATTTCACGATGAAATTTTGTTTCAGCAATAGCGGTCCGTACGTCTTCTGCTGTGTAGTAAATGCCAAAAACACGTCCATCACTAAATCGAGAGGGACCAAAATGCGTAAAGGCTGCCATTAGCGGTGTTGCTCCAGGGCCACCTATCCAGTCCTCCCGAGCAACCAGGGCTATCCGGCCGTATTCCGTTGACAAACGATCGTTAGAGTAGCCCTCAAGTTCAGCCAGCTGTTCAATTTCTTCACGAGACTCGACCCAGTCAAAAAAATTTATCGGAGGGTAGCGACTTGGAATTAAACGATGCGTTTTTTTACCAAACTCCCTGTATGAATACATTAATAACCTCGCCAAAAATCCAAAAAACGTCGCACTTCCGCTAAACGCAAAATACTACCATCGAGCATATACTTTTTTGGAGTTAAACCGTTAAAAGGAGGAAGTGTATTTTCGCGATTTATCCACGACATTGCTTGAGCACTATCGGTAAAAAGAACGCGTAAATCTTTGTAGATGCCTAATAGCAGCGAGATACGCTCTTTATCGTCTCGGCTTAAATTACCAGTAAAATTTTTAATGCCTTTATAATAAGACGATAAAGCCATGTCCCCCATTAGTTTTAAAACTTCATCGGTGGTAAGACTAAATCTATCGGTCAGATTCTTTAGTGCTTTCCAGGCGGTCGTGTTTAACGATGGGGGCGAAGATTTCACATGATGAAGCATTCGTGTCTCCGTCATTAATTGTATAGTAATTATAATTTATATTTAGAATTTATTCCAGCCATAGAAATGTATGACAATTTTTAAGCGTTTAATTTTTGCAAAAATCAGCAGTTCAGTTACTGGGCATCGTTATCCTAGCAAGGGTAAGGTCAATCATAATTGATGCCGTCATTTAAATGATAAACCACGCATGCTATCTGTTGCGCTAAGCTTTGTATTTGTATGTTTTAAGCTATGCGTCGTTCAACAGATAAGATATCTGAGTTAGTCCGGTAATCCCCCCATTTTTAACTGACGCTAAAAGTAGAAACTAAGCTACTAATTTCAGTTTTTGTCTGGGCGGTATACCTCCAATCGCCATGTTAGGCCGTTCGTTGTTATAAGACCACAACCATTTTGTGGCCATATTCTGAACTTCCTCGATCGTACTAAATAAATACTGGTTTAACCAATCATATCGTACGGTTCTGTTATAACGCTCAACATAGGCATTTTGTTGTGGGTTGCCTGGCTGAATAAACAATAGCGTTATTTTGTGTTTTTCAGCCCATTGTGTAAGCAAGTGACTGATATATTCAGGTCCATTATCACAACGTATCTGAAAAGGCTTACCACGCCACTCAATAACCTGATCAAGCGCCCTAATCACACGCTCAGCAGGCAAAGAGAAGTCAGCTTCAATGGTAAGGCCTTCTCGATTGAAGTCATCAATCACGTTAAATAAACGATAACTACGCCCGTTTTGTAACTGATCATGCATAAAATCCATTGACCAGCATTCGTTTATTGCTTGAGGAACCGTTAGCGCCTCTGGCTTTTCCCTAATTAACCGCTTTTTGGGTTTGATTCTTAAATTCAGCTCGAGCTCTCTATAAATACGATAAACACGCTTATGGTTCCATTTGTAACCTTTAACGTTACGCAAATATAAAAAACAAAGGCCAAAACCCCAATTGCGATTATTTTCAGTCAAATGCAACAACCAGTTTGCAATATGAGCATTTTCATCATTCAGCTTCAATTGGTAACGATAGCAAGTTTCACTGATGCTAAATAAACAACAGGCCATCCGTACGGAGATAAATTTTTCCTGCACGGCTTTCTGTGCAAGCTGCTTTCGACTGGATGGCTTAACTACTTTTTTTCAAGCACCTCGCGAAGAATCTCAGATTTTAGGCGCTCTTCAGCGTACATCTTCTTCAAACGAGCATTTTCAGACTCGAGCTCTTTTAGTCGGGTCATCATCGGCAAGTCCAGGCCACCATATTTTGCACGCCATTTATAAAACGTTGCTGAACTCATGCCATGTTCACGACAAAGTTCTGGAACAGGTACGCCTGCTTCACTTTGCTTGATGATCGACATAATTTGACTGTCACTAAATTTTGATTTTTTCATGCAGAATCTCCTGCGTAAAGGGTACGAGAAAATTCTACTTTTGGCATCAATTATTTTTAGGGACGATTACCGTCCCTTTGATCCTGATTGGGTTAACACCTGCGTAAAGAGTGTACAGGCTTGTTTTCATTATAGTCTGTGGCTCTTTATGTGTTTTATAGAGGACATACTGTGTATCGATTGTTTTATATTCTTTTTTTTCTTATTTCTTACCCGGGTTTTGGGAAACCAATTTTTACCGATTTGGCGTGGTCAAGAATTAAACCCGTGATAAAGAAAATCCATAACCACCCCTTCAATTTAAGCTTATTGAATGGAGATTTATCTTCAAAGCTATTTAATCAGTACCTCGAACAAGACGCCTACTATCTGAACGTGTATTTGAGCGTAACTCAGCATTTAGTGAACCAATTACCTTTTAAACTGCTAAAAAAATCAGCTATCTTACATTCATTAAAATTGGAGTCTGGAATAAGACCAAAGCTTAAGAATATTCCCCTGACCTTTGCTAATTATCATTACACAATATTTTTGGAGCAAATCAAAAGGACAAATGATCCGGCTCTGATTGCAGCAGCCATTTTACCCTGTCAATGGATTTATCAAATCGTTTATGGAAAGTCGATTATGCCAGTAAATCCCTATCAAAGCTGGTTGAACGTGTATAAAACCAATGCTTATATGGAATCTACCACTGCTTTAATACGTCTCACAAATCAGCTGTACGAAGAGGCCGACAACGACACGAAAACCAAGATGCTAGAAGTTTTTTTGCAATCATCTATTCTCGAATTTAGATTTTGGGATGACATTTATCGACACAATTATTTGGATTACTAGTAGGCGTCTTAGTCGAAGACAACGGCATTCGGTTAAGAGTTATTGGTACATGATTTAGCCAGTAAGTTAACCCGTTGGTTCAACTAGAGTAATCAAATTTTTTTAACCGAATGCCGTTGTCTTCAACTGGACCCCTTTTTACGAAGCAGTACGTTAATTTAGTATAAGGTAGCTCAATTAAATCCTTATTTTTAAATTGGCATTCTGCACAATCTAGAACATCAACCAAAAACTCACTCTGCTCCTTCTCTTCGATTGAAAGCAAACATGACAGCCAGCCGTTTATGTAGTCACTTAAATCTTTCCGACTATTATAGGATGCTACACAATTTTTAATTTTAAATAATAAAGGTTCAAAACCATTAATGGAAGCAAGCGTTTTAAAACTAGCACTTGTCATCCAAGATGAAGCTGGGCTTATAGATAAATACTTTTTCCATCTTGGATATGAAAGTACTTCAATGAAAATACGCCAATAGATTGACTCTTTAGGATATGTAACACCAATAAATCTTCCGTCATTTTTCAATGCGGCAAAACAATGTTTGAACACTTTTTTTAGATTATAAGACCAATGAAGACAGTTAAAAGCTGTTATCAAGGAGTATATGCTGTATCCATGATTTGATTCTGCCCGACCAAGCTTAAATGATAAATTGGTATATTTAATTGAATTATAGGTTTTAGACGCATAGTTAATCATGTCTTCTGAAGGGTCAATACCGAGAACTGTACCAGTCTTCGTAATTTTTGCTAACCTAGCGGATAAAAAGCCATCACCACAGCCAATATCTAAAATATTATCTGTGCCAGCAGCAGGAAATAAACTCATGACCTCCATTGCTGCTGTTTTTTGAAATGACGAGTTTTCGTCATAATATTTAGGGTCTAATTTAGGCATCGAATGAGTTCATTCAAACAGAGGGATTGGCTATTATTATAATGCCACCAACTTTTCAGACACTTTCTCTGTAAATTAAAATCCTCATTTTGTAGAATTGGGGCAAACAGAGAGAAGGAGTTAATCGATGTCAAAGCGTGGCAAAAAATACACAGCTGACTTTAAAACAAAAGTTGTGCTTGAGTTGTTGGAAGGCGAGCAAACACTGAATCAGATATGTTCCAAATATGAGGTAGCCCCTAAGTCGTTGAAAGATTGGAAAGCGACGTTTCTAGCCAATGCAAGTCTGGCATTTAATGTTGAAAGTGCTGTCTCTGGGTATAAGGATGCACTGGCACAGAAAGAAAAAGAAGTGAATGAACTTCACCGCCAATTAGGCAAACGAATGGCGGAGTTGGAGTGGGCATCAAAAAAGTTGAAGAGCTTGGGCTATAGCGACCGGAAGTCGATGATAGATACCAAGCTTAAAGCGCCAGCAGTTGTGAGGCAGTGTGAACTGCTATCCATTAACCGCAGCAATGTGTACTATAAAAGCCAGGTTGATAACAGGGAAAAAATGGTACTGCTTCAGGCTATTGATGACATTTATACAGAAATACCCTTTTATGGGTATCGTAAAGTACATCAGCAGCTGATAGAGTCTGGTTTTTCTGTTGGCGTTAATCGAGTCCGCTCCTGTATGCGTGAACTTGGCCTAAAAACCATTTATCCAACGAAAGAAGTTAAAACAACGCTTGCTAACCCAGAGCATCGCAAGTACCCCTATTTGCTCAAAGATATCGTTATTAATAGGGCGAATCAGGTTTGGAGTACAGATATCACCTATGTTCGCGTTAATGGTGGGTTTATGTATTTGGCAGCCGTGATTGATTGGCACTCCAAAGCAATCTTATCGCATAAACTGTCGAATACAATGGATAGCACACTGGTCATGGAGGTGCTCAAGGATGCTATTGCAAACTATGGTAAACCTGAAATTTTTAATACAGATCAGGGTAGCCAGTATACTTCACATGTTCACACGAGCTTTTTAAGTGAGAACGGCATCCAAATTTCAATGGATGGCAAAGGCCGTGCGACTGATAACATTGCAATTGAGCGCTTCTGGCGTACTGCCAAATACGAACATATTTATTTAAGTGATCATAAGTCGATAAAAGAGCTCAGAGCTGGAATAGATAATTATATTACTTTTTATAATCGTAGACGTTTCCATCAATCTCTCAGCTATGAGAAACCAATGGAAGTATACATAAAAAGTATGTCACATCAGGAGTTAATGGCTGCTTAGATTATGGGTAATTAAAGGCTGGAGAAACTGTCTTGACAAATGGTGGCACTATATATATACTATATTCTTTTGCTGGGGCTTTGGGACATTGCTTTATATTTTAAGAGTAACTCTCGGGCTTGAGAAGGGTCAAGTCCAAATGTTGCTGTAAAGATCCACGATTCCCCCACCGCTAAATTATTAACTGTTAATTGAAACTACTTTGTTCTGAATAGACACGTCTTCCTGTTCATTCTTCCATTGCCAAAACTCCATCATATCAAAGTATTTTGATGAAGCCTGCCACTCTTCATATTTCTCAGCAAGCAAAGCCCCAATCAGTCGCATGGCCGCTTCATCGTTGGGAAAAATACGTATTACACGCTCTCTACGCCGAATTTCTTCATTCATTCTCTCGGCTAAATTGGACGTCCGTAATCGTTGCCGATAACGCTGAGGTAAATGAAGCGCGGCTATACCATCCTCCAAGCCATTTTCAAGACAATCCATCGCCTTAGATGCTTTTTCTTCATATCTGGCAATGGTCTCTCGTGCCAGTTGTTTGGCCACAGCTTTGTTTTCCGCCTTAAAAATAAGTTTGACGTCATTTGCGATGTCTTGTTTTAAATAGCGCGGGCTGTGGCCTAAAATGTTACGCATAAAGTGCGTTTGGCAGCGTTGCCATATCACGCCTTGAAACTGTTGCTTCACAGCGTTTACAAGACCTGCGTGATCATCAGACACTACAAATTCAAGACCATTCAAACCGCGACTCTTTAGCCGCTTAAAAATCTCGCTCCAACTGCTCTCGGATTCGCTATTGGCCACCAGTAAATCCAGCGGTTCACATATCCCGTCTGCATTAATGCCATAAACGACCAGAACACCCGTTGGGCGAACAGCGCCATCACGACGAACTTTTACTACAAGTGCATCAACGACTAGAAAAGGGTATTTCATCTCATGCAATGAGCAGTTGCGCCAGGCATCTAATCGGGCATCTAAATCAACGCATAGTTGACTAACTGTTGATTTAGAAAAGCTACTTCCACAAAGTTGCTCAGTGATTTTAGTGACTTTTCGGCAGGAAACGCCCTCTAAATACATCTCCATAATGCCTAAAACAAACGCCTGCTCACTGCGTTGATACCGTTTAAATATCTCCGTTTTGAAACTGCCATCACGGGTTTGAGGTACCTGTAAATTTAACGGACCTACTCGTGTATAAAGCTCGCGAACCCGGGTTCCATTCCGATATCCTGTGCGTTCACCCGTTTGTTCATGCGGTTGTGCACCAAGGTGCTCTGTCATTTGGCTATTCAGTACTTGGTTTAATACCGATTCCAGTAGCCCCTTAATGGCATCATTTTTACTTAAAACATCTACCAATTGATTCGCATTCAATTTAATATCGTACTCAGCCATCCTACTCTCCTTATATTTGATTCAATACCAATATTTTGGATAATGTGGATGGCTCTTACAAGCCTTCATAATCAGATAAATACACAAAAATATTATTGTATCGTTTTTGCTCATTAATCCAATTTCAAAACTTTACAGCAGTATACGGACTCAATCTTGAGAAGCAATGGAACGACCAACCGACTTAAGGCTTTCTAAGATTATCTTCTATTCTAGTTAAATGATTATTAACATACTCAACGTCTGCTAAATAAAGCAGATGATGTCCATTTTGCATACTTAACTTGAAATCTTTATTGCCTTTTTGCGCTTGTGCCAACAGAAAGTCAGCTAGTGCTTCCAGCCTTTCAATAATCAAATTTGCCAATCCAATTCTTTGTTCATTTGATAGGCCATAGGCTTGGCAAAATAAACGTGCCCTTAAAATTTGGTCTTCAATCGTTCCAAATCCATCCTTGTTGTTTGGATTGGTAAATGGACTCCAACGGTACAGGGCATAAGCAATATCCCATAAACGAGGCCCTGGATGACAGGTATCAAAATCAATAACTCCAATAGCGTGCTCTCCATCTAAAACGACATTGTAGGGAGCAAAATCACCGTGACACATTACTTCTTTTGGGTAACGCGCTGGCAATTGCCAACATTTTTGCTCAGCAGTAAGGCTAACTAAGAAACTTTGCGAGGCATCATGAAAATTACGTAGTAAACGGGCCGCAGAGAGCAATGCATTGCTTGAAGATGCAGAAGTACTCAAGGGATAATTACTCACATCCCCTTTTATAAAGCTAACTATTTCTAGACCTTCGTCATCAAAACCCAAAGGTACAGGGGCAGAATAAAACCCATTTTTTCGTAAATGATTAAGAAGGTTATGAACTTGGTTAGTCCAAACCCCAATGGGACGATGGACATAATCGCCGATACGGATAATTTGATTCTGACGTCCTCCCTTAAGGTATTTTGGCGCATTCATTAGCTATACTCCTTGATTAATCAAACGATAAATTGTTGCTTTATTAACATTAAAAGTTTTTGCAACTTCACTAACTGATTTTTCTTCTTGTAGCAATCGTCTGGCTAGTAATTTTTGCTCCCCATTCATTTTCTCAGGTCTACCAAAACGGACACCATGAAGTTGCGCAGCAATACGACCAGCTCCCGTCCGCTCACAAATTAAATCACGTTCAAATTCAGCAATACCTGTAAATATGGTCATTACCCACCCTAGCAAGAGTAAGGTCAATCATAATTGATGCCGTCATTTAAAAGATAAACCACGCATGCTATCTGTTGCGCTAAGCTTTCCATTTGTATGTTCTAAGCTATGCATCGTTCAAAAGGTGGTAGAGTTTCTTATAAAATAACGGATGAGGCGTTAAAAATATTTATGAATAAATTGTTCTGGTCGAATTGCATTGGACCAGAACCGTTGAGATATTGGGTTTAGTCTTACAAAAATGGTTTACTTTTAAAAAATATATTTTAATTATCCCAAAATGTAGACTGTGCAACATAACTTGTACTAGAAAAGTAAAAGATTTTATATCCAATTTTGTTTTCAATCGTAAATTGAGAACTGTTTTTTTTAAACTGAAAACAAGTTGCAGGAGCAGCCTCAATACAGATGTTTTTATATTTGAAAGAGTAATCATTATGAACATGACCGCAAATAATTAAGCTAACATTGCTGTCTGAAATTATTGTGAAGAACTCTTCTCTATTTTGTAAAATGTAGTTGTCTATTAAAGGCGTTTGTACTTCAGCTGGGTGGTGGTGCATTACAATTGCTATAGGATTTTTTCTATTTTTGCTAAGCTCATTTTTAATAATAGAGCTCTTGCATAACCTCAGCATTTAATTAAACTTCTTATTTTTTGGCAAGGAAGTTGATGAAGTTCGAACAAATAAAAGAGGAACCCGCGGAAGGATTTCGTAGGCTCACAGGAGTTAAACGTACAACTTTTGATGTTATGACAAGCATTTTGAGAGAAGCGGAAGCCCTATTAAAATCTCACGGAGGTAAGCCTAATAAATTAGGCATCGAAGATAGGTTGCTCATGGCGTTGGAGTATTTGCGCGAATATAGAACATACTTTCATATTTCGCGTAGTTATGGGATTAGTGAAAGTGCTTGTTATCGTAATATACGCTGGGTTGAAGATACGCTGATTAAAGATGGAAAATTCTCATTGCCTGGACGTAAAACCTTGTTAAAAAGTGATGTTGAATATGACGTTGTACTGATTGATGCGACTGAAACGCCCATTGAACGACCTAAAAAAAACAAAAACATTTTTATTCAGGGAAAAAGAAGAGACACACGCTAAAGACACAAATTATTGTAGATAAAAAGAAAAAAACCGTTATTTGTACAAATTTCACTAACGGTAAGCGGCATGATTTTAGGTTGTTTAAGGAATCAGGTGTTCATATTCACCCAGAGATTCGAAGTCTTACAGACACCGGCTACCAAGGAATACATAAGTTACATCAAAATTCAGCATTACCCAAGAAAAAAACGAAAAAGACCCCACTGACCAAAGAGGATAAAAAGAACAATCGTGAATTATCGAGTGAGCGTGTTTTGAATGAAAATGTAATTGGTATGATTAAACGATTTAAAATCGTCGCTGATCGTTATCGAAATAGACGAAAACGATTTGGTTTAAGATTTAATTTGATTGCAGGAATTTATAATTTTGAGCTTTAAAAATGGTTATGCAAGAAATCTAATTAGGAGTTCTTCACAAGGCAAGTAGCCATACTCTTGATTATTTTTTTTTGTATTCAGAAAAATAAAATCCCACAGGGGTGTTAAAAAAACAGGCCCTTTATAAAAACTTGTATTTTTACTAAAAACTGAGCACATGTTTAGTAAAGAATCATGATTTCCAGGAATCCAAAAAATTTTTTTATTCAGCTTGCTTAACGATTCTGAAACCAATTCGTAAGACTCTTTACTTTCATCTTGAGACAAGTCGCCTGTTAAAAAAATTGCATCTCTGTCTATCAAATCTAATTTGGCTTTATTTATTACCACGTCAAACGAGCTATTGGTATTAACGTTATTTAGTAAAAAGTTTTTATTTTTAAACAAATGAGTATCTGTTATTTGAATTATTTTCATGAATTTTTTATTCGCATCCATCTTCATTTTCCTGTGTTCTTCAGTTGAGAATAGTTATAAAGGATTACAAGACGCTCCATAATCGTAATAATCCGCTTTTTTCGCGCGTTTTAATAAATCAATTAGCGGTATCAATGTTCAAGTGCAACGATTGCGTTCATCAGCCGATAAGCCTTAAAATCAAAAGCGTCATCGGGAAGAAACAACTGCACTGGGCGTTTCCAATGTAATGACTTTCTGGGTCACGTATTCAATTTTCATGCAGTATCATCAAGCTCTTGTTGCGAGAAAACCGAGAGAGCATAGCCTTTGGAAGATACTGTCGTAATAAACATTAGTATTTTCATTTTGACCTCGCTTCCAAAGGCTATATGGATAAGCACCGTAAACCGTGATACCAGGCTATGGATAATGCTGCTTTTCACAAATCAGAATTTACAAAAGCACTGATGGAAAATGCTGGATATCAACTTCTTTTTCTTTCGCCTTACTTTTCTGATTTTAATCCTATAAAAAGGTTTGGGGCTAATGTTCAGGAATAGTTATACTTATAACAGATAGATTTTCAAAATTAGAAACAATCCACGCCCAATTTAAATAATACCATTTATAAAATTTTTTAATAATGCATGGCCGTGCTCTGTTAATATTGATTCCGGGTGAAATTGAAAACCAACCAGTTTCATCTGACTACTAGAAAACGACATAATTTCGCCGTCAACGGATCTCGAGGTTATACTAATTTTTTTGCTTAATTTTTTATCACATACAATCAATGAATGATATCGCCCTACTTTTAAAGGACTTGGAATTTCTGTAAATACTCCCATGCCATCGTGGTGAATAAAACATGACTTGCCATGCATGGGTGTTTTAGCCTTTATCACATCTGCACCAAAAACATGTCCTATAACCTGATGACCTAAACAAACACCTAAAATGGGTATTTTGCTAAAAAATGTGCTAACGACTTTGATCGAAATTCCAGCTTCTTTCGGTCCGCATGGCCCTGGAGAAATTATAATATGGGTTGGTTTTAGTTTATTGATTTTACTAATGCGAATTTGGTCATTACGTACCACCAACACTTCATGCCCTAGCTCTTCAACATATCTTGATAAATTAAAAACAAATGAATCGTAATTATCTATTATCAATATCATGTATTTAAAGCCCTAATCAATGCGTTTGCTTTTGTAAGGCTTTCAAAAAATTCTTCTTCTGCATTTGAATCTAGTGTAATAGCTCCACCCGTACTAAAAAATATTTTTCTGTTATTGATAAAATAACTTCTAATGGTGACCGAGGTATCCATATCACCCGTGAAACTTAAATAACCGATACATCCACAGTAAGGACCGCGTGCCTGCATTTCTAACTCACTTATGACTTCCATTGCTCTAATTTTCGGTGCGCCGGTTACTGAACCCGGTGGAAAAGACGCCTTAATAACATCCGTTGCAGTCATCTCTTTTTTTAGCTGACCTGTTATCTTAGATACTAAGTGATGAACTGTCTCAAAACTTTTTAATGCGCAAAGTTCATCGACTTTTATACTTCCCAATTGACATACTCTAGATAAATCATTACGCATTAGATCAACAATCATCACATTTTCAGCGTGATCCTTTTCACTAGACAATAACTCCTCTGCTAACCTACTATCCTCCTTTGCATTTTTAGATCTTTTTCTAGTGCCTTTAATCGGATACGTTTCTATCGCTTGATTTTCTATTTTAATAAACCGCTCTGGTGATGCAGAAATAATACAACTATTATTAGGCATTTTAACGAATGAACTATAAGGCGCTGGGTTTACCTTCATTAATTTAAAATATATTTCTAGCTCACTAACACCATCTACTATTGTGGAACTAAATTGTTGCGATATATTAGCCTCAAAAATATCTCCATTTATAATATATTTTTTGGTATCTAAGACCGCTTTCATGTAAGTATTTTTAGTAAAATTTGAAGTGATAGTATCTGTTAATTTTTTTGAGGAATAATTTTCAACGGTATCAGCAACAGACTTTTCAATTCTTCTTTTTATTTCAAAAATATTTTTTTTTGCAATTTTCTTTCTTAATCTGCATTTTTTTTCCGGAAATCCTGTAGAGATAATCCAGCTCTGATTAGACAAATGGTCAATAGCAATTATGCTATGATAAAAATTTACGTAAATATCCGGCAATTGAATATTATCAATAACAATGGGTAAGCTTTCCAAATAATGGCCTGCCTCATAACCGAAGTATCCTACAACACCTCCCTGCAATGGAGGTAGAGTTTTATTTTTAGCGACTTGATACTGTTTGATTTTTTTATTAATAAAATCAAATGGATTACCTACGTTAACAAGGTGATTATTCCAATAACTTTGTAAGTTTTTAGTTCTAAATGAAGCAAATGAATCAAAACAGATAAATGAATATTGACTGTGGTCTTTCATTTTCGTTCTGCTGCTTAAAATAATTAAATCGCGTTTATGCGCAAAAATGTTGCTAAGCACATCGACATCGTGAATTGTTATTTCATTATAAAATAAATTAAATATGGTCTTCTTTTTTTTCATACCCGTGCCAAATTTGTACCGTTTATTAAGGTTTTAGCGGTTTGAACTTCAGATTATTAATAAGATTTGCATTGATTTTAATGTTTGTACTCTCAGAACGGTTTATTGCCGCCCAAAACTTTGTAATAATATTGTCCTTTACGTTTTTTACTAACGCATCTCTTGTTGATATTACATCAAATCATGTCATAGATTTTAAGAAAGCAATACTACCTTAGTAGCAATACTAATTATATCTATATTTAGTTGATGAATATTTATCTGCTGAGTGGTTTAGAAACCGCTTGGAAGCAAAAGTAGTTATTGAAGACTGGCGAAATCATTATAACGAGGTAAGACCACACTCAAGTTTAGCCTATAAAACACCAATGGAATTTAAATCGGGGCTAAAAATTAATGTTATAAATGGGGCTGAACCCTCTAGTTCGAATTGGTACTAAAAAACCGAGCAGGTCACGGCCGGTTATCATAATCGACTAATTACGTAACTATACTAAATCTCTTCGCGATAGGCTGAAAGGCGTTGCGTAGTAAAAACACAGGTATTCACAATTGAAACCTATCAAAGTTTTATGATTTTACTGCCTCGCCGATGGGGCCTGTTTATTATATTGGACATCGTGTGTTTCTTATCAAAACAGCTGTATCGTAAGGAGTGTAAGTTGTTTTTTCTACATCTTTAGTCGTAAAAAAAGCGAGTGCTTCGGAGCGAAAAGTATTTTCTTTTTCAATTAATGGTGGGTCAGAAGGCCGGAAAAATTGTTCACACCACTTATTAATAGCGCTAAAGTTGTCCGTATCCGTGAGAGACAGCTCTAATAAGGAACCCAAAATTGCGCCCGCTATGAAAGCACAAAAAATAACAGGAGCGGCTGTTGATACAAATGTAAAAAGCAGAGCTGCTGAAACCGCAGCTAGAAGTAAACTCAGAGCCGCTACTTGTAAAAACTTCAACCCATAATTGCAAATTATTTCAGGTAATCCAATAGAAGCATAGCGGACATTTTTTGCTTGTTTTACAAGGGCGTCAAAATCGTATGTATCATATCCTTCAACCATTATACTCGTTTCATTTAAAAGCCGTAATATTTTGCTAATTTCTCTATCGCTACAGCTTCCAATATTTTTTTGAAAAGAATCACACTCTGTTAAAAAATTAGTGAAATCTGTACGGAGATAATTGTTAATTAACATTTGAGCCTTTAACTTAACAATAACTGCCTCAACTTCTCTAATACTGTCTAATCTAGTCATAATAATTATCACTTTAAATGTCGGTTAAATTACTAAAGTTTGAAAGTCTTTTTTTACAAAGCTTATGCAAAAATTTAATCTTAAAGCAATCGACCAAAGCCAAGCTGTGGCATGCGCGCCAAGCAAAAATAACCTGAACCTTTATCAAGCCTTGCTCCCAGTGTGCTTTTGCCGCACTACTCTTCCTATTGTCATTAAAACATTAAAATTCAGTGTATTTCGGTAGCGGATTTTCTCAACGTTCGTCTCTCGGGTTTTACCCGAAACGTTTCTTATCAAGACGTGGTTGCCTAAAAAAATTTAATGTTAAGTAATAACAGAATGTTTTTTAAAAGACCATTGATTGCCTATTAGAGACTGAACCTAGCGAGCATTAGTTACCATGCCCAGGTTTAATAATAATAGCTTACACCTAATTAAACAGATATCTCTAAAAATAGGGCTATTTCCGGTCAACTTTAAGCTAATATTTTATTTGTTTATATTTTCACGTACAATCGCTTATTGAGAATTTGACCTATTTAAACGGATCACAATGGAAATTTTACCCGCCTCACTTGCAATACTTCTAATTATTTTAGTACAACTATTATTTACAATTGGCTATTTTGTGCACCAACGTCAGCGCAAGGTTTTTTTACAGGGTAATTTTGATGCCTTTAACCATCTATTAAGTGCAGAACTCCAGCAATTACGACAAGATATGCTTAACACCCGCCAGCAAACCGAGCTGCGCACGCAAGACCAGATAGCCCAAGGTCAATTGGCGAGTCAAAATCTAATAAGTACTACTATTCAAGCGCATATGACGGATGTTCGTGAGCAAATGCACCACAGCTTCACTCAGCACGCGAGCTCTATTACCAGTCACTTGCAATCGTTAACCGAAGAAATACGGCAGCACTTACACAACCTGACTCAACAGGTTAATACGCAGCTTGCAAAAGGTTTTGAAAAAACGTCGTCTACTTTTACTGATATTGTCACCCGCTTAACCATTATTGATGAGGCTCAGAAAAAAATTACCGACTTATCAACGCATGTTGTCAGTCTCCAAGATATTCTGGTTGACAAGCGTGCGCGTGGCGCTTTCGGTGAAGTACAACTTGCCGGGTTAATTGCAAATATGATTCCCAGCAACAACTATCGCTTGCAATACACCTTGAGTAATCAAAAAAGAGCCGATTGCATATTATTCCTACCAGAGCCAACGGGAAACATTGTTATTGATGCTAAATTTCCACTAGAAACCTACCAAAAATTAATGAATATTAATACAGGAATTCATGAACGCAAACCCTTGCAACAGCAGTTTAAACAAGACGTACAAAAACATGTGAAAGATATCGCAGAAAAATACATTATCGCTAATGAAACGACCGATGGCGCGGTAATGTTTATACCTGCAGAAGCAATATTTTCTGAAATTCACGCCAATTACCCGGAAGTAATTGCCTTAGCCCAGCGATTAAAAGTGTGGCTTGTATCCCCAAGTACTTTAATGGCCGTATTAACTACTGCACGCGCGGTTCTCAAGGATGACGCAACGCGCGCGCAAGTGCATATTATACAAAAACACCTGCATTTTTTAGCCGAGGATTTTATGCGCTTTGAAAAACGAATGGATAAACTCTCCAAACACATCGATGCAGCGCATCAAGACGTTAGCGATGTTCATATTTCCGCAAAAAAAATAAGCCAACGTTTTCAAAAAATCGAAGCAGTGGACTTATTAATACCCGATGAAATACAAAATTAAAACCCGACAATTTTTTACCAACTTGATCGATGTTCTTGTTGGCGAAGTTCTTGTGAGCAAACGACAGAAACTGCGCCGTTATTACAAATAACAACATTTCCACCATCGTCTGTATCTAAAACACCACCCTGCCATAAGCAGCAGCCTTCAAGATGGGTTAAGTCCATCACCGCATGACGGTCGCAATAGCATGAGGAATAAAACCCGTTGTTGCACACCAATCGACCAGCAGAACTGTCGCAGTAACTAACGCCACCCATACTGCCACAACAGGTATCGCAAACAGGCTGGCAATCTTTTTCTTGGTTGCCACCGCCGCAACGGCCGGCCAAACAAACCACCGAGAAGGTAATTAGCAAAATAAATAAAGTTTTACTTAGAAATTTCATAGGTAGTCCTATACGATTTTTTTTAAGAATATCATACTAAATTACAACGACCTACCTCTTTTGATGTCAAGGGTTTCACCCATACTTAAGGCCATAAACAATAAAAAAAAGTATCCCGATCCGGAGTAAAAAAGTAATGAATCACTAAAGCATCCTAATAAAAAGGGAAACAGAATTCCAAAGGCGACCACTTTCATCTCTGCCAAATTTAAACACGCTATTAATAAGCTTCCAAAGAAAAGTGCAAAAAGTGCAAACCCGAGTATTCCAAATTCCGATAATATAAGCCAATACTGGCTGTGGGGTTCCCATAATCGACGCGACCAAGTTGGCACCGGTTTTTCATTTCTATAAAAAGTAGTAAAACCTGCAGTACCACTACCAACTATAGGATGGCGTTTAAAAATATTTTTGGCGAATTCATGAAATTGTAAACGATAGCCGATGGATGTATTTTTATCCCCATGAACTTGAGCGTAACTGTTGAGCTCTTTATAAACCGTGTTAATACGCGCCTGCATTACATCGATACATAGATAGGACAATCCAAACAATGCAAATATTGCGAGTAATGCCGAAAGAAGTTGGCGAATATTTAATAATTGAATCGCTAATAAAACCAAAAGAAAACTGTATAAAACATAGCCGGTTCGGCCAATATTAACCGCTAAAATATAATACGTTAAAACTAAAATGGCAAAAAAATAAAATAACTTTTGCCATTTTTTTGGCGCTTCTAACAATTGCCAAATAGCTAAATAGCTTGCGTAGGCCGCCATAAAACCGGTCATTATATAGTTACGGAAAAGACTTTTTGCATCCACATCCCAAAACTCCAGAAAACCATAAGATTTTATTATTGAGAGTAAGCCGATTAAAGTCATCGCGGCAATAAAAGCGCGGATACCATTTATGCGCGCAAACCGAACACTAAACCCCGCGGCAAGAATTGGTAAGTACAAAATCTTGCTGTATTTTTCAACAACAAAGAACGTGTCGCGCGACGACGCTGAAGTCCAAATGCAGGCGACCAAAGCAAACGACACCATAGCCATTCCAAAATACGCCCAATTTTGCCTTATTGCGCATCTTAACGCAGGCCAGTAATGACTGTTGCAAACAATCATTACTAATGAAAATATCACCCCGACACTTTTCCCACTGGAGCTGATGGGCAATAAAAATAGAGTGGCCATCAGAAAATACGGCGTCAAGTCTAAAATGGTGGCATTCTTTTTCATTTAGTTCTCATTGTTAGTGTTTGTATAAAGGGTTTGATTATTGGGGTAAATCTGTTTTAATCCTCGATAAAATGCCCCTTGAGCATTATACGCAGCCATGATAAACCCCATTTTTCCATCTAAAAATCCTTTTTGCAGTATGTAGCAACGAAAAAACATCCACGAGGTATTGATTAGCACTCGAGAAAAACTAATTGTTTTTTTTTCACTTAACCGAATTTGAGCACTGTACGAAGAATATTTGTTTAATTTATACAGTGCGTGATGCAAGTCAGCAAAAGAATTGTGCAGCAAAGGGTGGATAATTTTTTTTACACGAAAGTTGCTTGGCAACATAATTTTTTCATGAACGATATCAGTACTGTAATGCGAATTAGCCCTTTTAAAAAGACGTATATGCCGTTTTGGACTTGAGCAATAACGCAGTGGGTTATTATTAAAACTCATGCAAATTGGAATGCGGAAAGCATCGGCTTCATCGTTTTTTATTGCGTCCAAAATTGCTAGTTTGAGATCTTGCCCAACAATCTCATCGGCATCGATATTCAAAACCCATGGTTGAGAGGCGTAAGCCAGAGCACGCTGCTTTTGAACTCCATACCCAAGCCATTCGGTGTTGGTATAAACCTGAGTAGTGTATGTTTTAGCAATTGAAACGGTATTATCCGTACTTCCAGAATCAAGAACTATAATTTCATCGGCCCACTTGACAGACTCTAAGGACTGTCCGATATTGGCTTGTTCATTTTTAGTAATAACGATCACTGAAAGCATATCTGTCCCCGGTAAAAAACCTAGGTATTTTACCAGAGACTCCGATAACAACAAATACTAAAAAACGCCCTCGCGGTGATCGTGACTGTCGAAATACAAGTTCCCATCTACAACGTTGATAATCACATGCCCACCTTTAGTAAGTTTACCAAACAGCAACTCTTCGGCTAGAGGTTTTTTAATTTGCTCCTGGATTAAGCGCGCCATAGGCCGTGCTCCCATAATGCGATCGTATCCATGCTCAACCAGCCATTGACGAGCAGGCGCATCCACTTTGAACGTAACGCCCTTACTTAACAGCTGCTCTTCCAATTCCATAATGAATTTATCAACAACCAAACCAATAGTCAGTACGTCTAACGATGCAAAGTTAATTATTGCATCCAATCGGTTTCTAAACTCCGGGCTGAATTGTTTTTTTATAACCTCTAAACCGTCTGAACTGTTGTCTTGTTTTGCAAACCCTATGGAGTTGCGTACAATTTGAGTCGCGCCTGCGTTGCTGGTCATGACGACAATGACGTGTCGAAAATCCGCTTGTCGACCATTGGTATCGGTTAAAACACCGTGATCCATAATTTGCAGCAACAAATTGAACACATCCGGATGCGCTTTTTCAATCTCATCCAACAAAAGTACTGAATGGGGGTTTTTGGTAATCGCTTCGGTTAACAAGCCTCCTTGATCAAAGCCCACGTACCCTGGGGGGGCTCCTATCAAACGAGAAACCGTATGTTTTTCCATGTATTCGGACATATCAAAGCGCAGCAGCTCAATACCCAAAACATTGGCAAGTTGACGGGTGACCTCCGTTTTTCCCACACCTGTTGGACCTGCAAACAAGAAACATCCCACAGGTTTTTCAGGTTCACGAAGACCTGAGCGCGCAAGTTTAATAGCTGAAGATAAAGCCGTAATAGCATCGTCCTGCCCATAAACTAACAATTTTAGATCACGTTCTAAATTGCGTAAGGTATCCTTATCGTGTGCGGAGACCTTTTTAACCGGTATCCGAGCAATTTTTGCAACCACATTTTCAATCTCAGTAACCGATATTATTTTACGACGTTTGTTCGCGGTTAATAAATTTTGATAAGCACCGGCTTCATCAACCACATCAATGGCTTTATCCGGTAAAAAGCGATCGTTAATATATTTAGCGGATAACTCCGCCGCAGCTTTAAGTGATGCTAATGAAAACTTGACCGTGTGATGCTCTTCCAACCGGCTTTTTAAGCCCTTTAAAATTTCAAAGGTCTCATCAATGGTAGGCTCTACAATATCAATTTTTTGAAAACGACGAGCAAGCGCGTGATCCTTTTCAAAAATACCACGGTATTCTTGATAAGTTGTAGATCCAATACACTTCAGCTCACCATTGGCTAAAAGAGGCTTAATTAAATTAGAGGCGTCCATAACTCCGCCTGAGGCCGCTCCAGCGCCAATGATGGTATGAATTTCATCAATGAATAAGACGCCATTGTCTTGCTTGCCCAGTTGATTAAGTACAGCTTTCAAACGTTTTTCAAAATCACCACGGTATTTTGTTCCTGCGAGCAAGGCTCCTAAATCAAGAGCGTAAACCACGCATGTAGTAATAGCTTCTGGAACTTCACCATCAACTATTCGCTTAGCAAGCCCTTCTGCTATCGCCGTTTTACCAACACCGGCCTCCCCTACAAGTAGCGGATTATTTTTTCGCCGACGACACAGCACTTGAATGGTTCGTTGCACCTCTTCGTGCCTACCAATAAGCGGGTCTATTTTACCCAAGCGAGCACGACGGTTTAGATTCAAGCAATAGCTTTCAAGAGGAGAGTCCATACCATCCGCATTGCCCTCTTCATCCTGAGAGATGTTTTGATTTTCATTATTTTCGTTGTGGTATTTAGAAACACCGTGTGAAATATAATTAATCACATCCAAGCGCGTGATATTTTCACGACGAAGAAAATATACGGCTTGACTTTCTTGTTCACTAAAAATTGCCGCAAGGACATTCGCGCCTGTTACCTCGGTTTTACCAGCGGATTGCACGTGGAAAACTGCACGCTGTAAAACGCGCTGAAACCCTAACGTAGGTTGTGTTTCTCGTTCAAATTCATGATCGGGTATTCGTGGCGTTGTCTCATCAATAAATTCAATCAAATCTTGACGTAAAGCATCAATGTTTGCATCGCAGGCTTGCAGAACATTTCCGGCTGCAGGATTGTCCAATAAGGACAGCAATAAATGCTCAATTGTCATAAATTCGTGATGTTTTTCCTTAGCATCTTTAAAAGCAAGATTTAAGGTGAATTCAAGTTCTTTGTTTAACATAATCGCTGCTCCCCTCACCTACTTGCAATTATTCCGGCTCCATTGCACACAACAATGGATATTCGTTAAGCTTTGCAAAGTCGTTTACTAGTACAACTTTGGTTTCTGCAACATCCTTGCTAAAAACTCCGCACACCGCTTTTCCTAAAACGTGCACCTGCAACATAACCGTAGTTGCTGCTTGTGTATCCAAACCAAAAAATCTCCGCAGCACCGTCACGACAAAATCCATCGGAGTATAATCATCGTTTAAAAGCAAGACCTTATACTTTCTAGGAACCTGCAGTTGGGGAAGGCTTTTTGCCTCAACTGTTTTAATTATTTTAAGATCCTGGCCAAGCATTTTTTTAAAACCTTATATTAATTTTATAGACTTACCTGATGGTTTTGGCCAGTAAAAACAGAATTATATTTAAGAAAACCAGGATTATGCTGTACTGAGCAGCACACTGTTTTCTGCTGCTCAGATTGTAGAAATCTACATATGAGAAATCATTGCGTCTGCAAATTCAGAACTCGACAAACAGGTTGCATTTTGCATCATTCGCTCAAAGTCGTAGGTAACCGTTTTAGCCTCAATCGTTGCGGCCATTGCAGCAATGATTAAATCAGCCGCCTCAACCCAACCTAAATGACGCAACATCATCTCAGCAGAAAGAATCAGTGAGCCTGGATTTACCTTATTGAGTCCGGCATAACGAGGAGCTGTGCCGTGGGTTGCTTCAAAAACAGCAACTTTATCACCAATATTTGCCCCGGGTGCGATACCTATACCCCCAACTTGAGCGGCTAAGGCATCCGAAATATAGTCTCCATTTAGGTTCAATGTGGCGATTACACTGTAATCTTCTGGGCGCAATAAAATTTGCTGCAAGAAGGCATCGGCTATTACATCCTTAATAATAATCGTAGTGCCGGTTTTTGGATTTTTAAAGTGCATCCAAGGGCCCTCTTCAAGTAAGGTTGCGCCAAATTCTTCCGATGCAACTTGATATCCCCAGTCTTTAAAAGCTCCTTCGGTAAACTTCATAATATTACCTTTATGAACCAGGGTTACCGAATCACGATCGTTGTCTATTGCGTATTGAATTGCAGCACTCACCAAACGCTCGGTACCTTGCTTGGAAACAGGTTTTATACCAATACCACAATTTTCTGTAAAACGAATTTTCTTAACATTCATCTCATTTTGCAAAAAATCAATAACTTTTTTAGCGTCACTCGAATTAGCTTGCCATTCTATACCTGCGTAAATATCTTCAGAATTTTCACGGAAAATAACCATATTAGTTTTTTCAGGCTCTCTAACTGGACTGGGCGTGCCGGTAAAATATCGGATGGGACGAAGGCAGGTGTATAAATCCAACTCTTGTCGAATTGCAACATTTAAAGAACGAATACCGCCGCCCACAGGTGTTGTTAAAGGACCTTTAATGGATACAACATACTGACGCATAGCGTCCAAAGTTTCACGCGGCAACCACTCATTTTCACCATAAACCTGAGTCGCTTTTTCACCTGCAAAAATTTCCATCCAAACAATTTTACGCGTATTGTTATAAGCTTTTTGAACTGCGGCATCAACAACTTTGCGCATAGGTGGAGTAACATCAACACCAATCCCATCCCCTTCAACGAATGGAATAATTGGGAAATTTGGTACCTGCAAGGACAAATCATTATTCATTACAATAGCGTTCCCTTCTGCAGGGACTTGAATATGTTTAAAAGTCATAATGTTCCTAAACTTAAAATGGTCTCGTATTATAACATGCTCCACCCAGGCGGTGAACGACAATTTTTGTAATTTGTTCCTCAAGTAACAGTACACGATTGATTCTTCTATTTTAAGAAATATTTTACAACAGTTTGTCCGAACTTTTTATATTTCAATACCTTAAACATTGCTTTCAATAATTATCTGTTAACATTTAATAGCACCGACAAGCTGCTATTAAATGCTGCGGCTTGTTTGCTAGTTTTGTTTTCCTGCAATGCTATAATTGGCTTTCAAATAATAGTTATGATGCCCAAACCAACCGGATAAACCTATTTTAGTGAGCCCTATGTCTTCCTTACTCTTGTTTAATAAACCATACGATGTAATTTGCCAGTTCAGTAGTTCAAATAGTACGGAAAGCACCTTAGCAAATTTTATCAAGCGTCCTAATTTTTACCCAGCAGGAAGACTTGATAAAAACAGCGAAGGATTATTGCTTTTAACCGATGATGGCAAATTGCAACACCGCTTGAGCCACCCCAACAGCGCGAAAAAAAAATATTATTGGGTTCAAGTTGAGGGCAGCCCTGTGGCTCATGATTTAAAAAGCATTCAATGCGGATTGGCTATCAAAACGACCCAATATAAACCGGCCTCTATCCGCGTAATCAATCAACCCCGTATTTGGCCGCGCACCCCCCCCATTCGCGTTCGAAATAATATTCCAACAAGTTGGCTGGAAATAATTTTAACGGAAGGAAAAAATCATCAAATTCGTAAAATGACGGCAGCAATTGGTTTTCCAACCTTAAGGTTGATTCGTTATCAAATAGCACAGTGGCATTTAGAAGATTTACAACCGGGTGAACAACGCCTTTATCAACTGCCCTAATCCGCGCAATTAGCGTTGGTAACGCACTTGTGTTAGTAAAAATTCTTGTCCTAGTAACCGTATCCAAGGCCAAATAAGTACGGTTGAAATGGTCGACGCCACGCAGTTCATCAAACTTACTGAAAATCCTGCAAAAGCATCCACTAACAGCAAAATTAATTGATAACTTAAAACTAGAAAAGCTAATAGCGCCAGCTGTTGACTCATACTAAAAAAGTAAAACCGTTTCCATTTATTACTCGCTATCCAGGTAACGAGCGTTAAAGCAAATATATGTTCACCGATTATGGAGGATAATAAAATATCCAAGGCTAAACCCATAAAAAAGACTAAGGGTACTGAAAACGAATTTGAAAGATAATATTCCAGATAGATAATAACAATTAAAACCCAGGCTGGTCGTAAACCCATTAAAACAGTTGGTAAAGGTATAATTGTTAACAGTAGGGCCATAGTTAACGTGAGTGAAATGCGCCACCTTATACCATTCATGACATCGCCTCAATAGCGTGTAAGCGCTCGTTTATTTGATAGGTTAATTGCGTTTCATTAGTACCCGGCCAAATCAATAGCACCAGTCGATTTCTATTCAATAAAGCGATGGGTCTAACTTCTACTGTAATGAAATCTTCCCCTGGTATATCATGAATAGTTGCAACTTTACCTACTGGATAGCCTTCTGGGTAAAGCCGTCCTAAACCTGAGGTAACTAACAAGTCATTCAATGCAACATTGGCGGTTCGAGGTACGTTAATAAGAGATAATTGATTTAGGGAGTTACTGCCTACTAAAATAGCCCGCTCACCGCTGCGATTATTACGAACAGGAATAGCACTTTTAGCATCTGAAATTAATAAAACCGTACTGGTCATATACCCGACATCAATGATTTGACCCATTACACCCTTTGCGTCCAAAACCGGCTGTCCTACGTAAGCTCCGTTTCGTTTACCTTTGTTTAAAATTACTATTTGGCGCGCCATTGACGTGTCAACAGCAAGTATTTGCGCCGCCATAGAACGGGTTTTAGTTCGAGCAGAGGTGTGCAGAAGCTCTTTAAGTTGAAGATTTTCTTCCTTAATCATCATTAGCCGTTGCAACTCCGATTCAAGAACCGTTTGTTGATAGCGTAACTCCATATTTTCGTCAATAAGCGCCGTCTTCGTGCTAACAGCTGACTGCATCCAGCCAAACACTCGCATTGGATAGTCAACTGTGTATTGAAGTGGCGCTAAAAGCATAGAGAAACTGCTACGGACATTATTCAAATAATGGTAGTGATTATCACAAAACATTAAGGCAAGTGCTAAAGTTGAGGCAATAATGTAATGGATGGAATGTTTTTTTCCGCGAGCAAACAACGGCTCGCTTTTATTATTCAGTCGAGAGGAAATCACCGCCGCGTAAGTCCATAGTTTCTAAAGCTTTACCACCACCACGCGCAACGCAGGTTAAAGGGTCTTCTGCGACTAATACTGGTAGCCCTGTTTCTTCCATTAATAAGGTGTCCATATTTTTCAATAGAGCACCGCCTCCCGTTAAAATCATGCCGCGCTCGGCAATATCCGCGGCCAACTCTGGTGGTGCAAGTTCCAAAGCAGCCCTTACGGCACCAACAATGCCCGATAAGGGTTCTTGCAGCGCTTCAAGAATTTCAGCACTGGTTAACGTAAAGCTGCGTGGTACCCCTTCGGCTAAATTACGACCCCGTACCTCAATTTCAAACAAGTCACGACTTGGAAACGCCGAGCCAATTTCATGCTTGATGCGCTCGGCGGTAGTTTCACCAATGAGCGTCCCATAGTTGCGTCGCACGTAAGACACAATAGCGTCATCAAACTTATCACCGCCAATTCGGACAGACTGGTGATAAACAATGCCACTTAAGGAGATGATAGCAACCTCGGTAGTGCCGCCACCAATATCAACAACCATTGAACCACTCGCTTCTTCAACCGGCATGCCTGAACCTAGAGCAGCAGCCATTGGTTCTTCAATTAAAAAAACCTCACGAGCACCAGCGCCCATTGCCGATTCACGAATAGCACGACGCTCTACTTGCGTGGAGCCACAAGGCACACAGACTAAAACGCGCGGACTTGGACGCAAGCAGCGATTTTCATGCACCTTGTGAATGAAATATTGCAGCATTTTTTCGGTTACTGAAAAATCGGCAATCACACCATCGCGCATTGGGCGAATGGCGTTCATATTACCAGGGGTTCTCCCTAGCATACGTTTTGCTTCATTCCCTACAGCAGCGACTTCTTTACGTCCGTTTATAATACGTATCGCTACAACCGAAGGTTCATTGAGCATCAAGCCTTTACCACGGCCCCAAATTAATGTATTTGCGGTACCGAGGTCAATGGATAGATCGCAGGAAAATGCCCCTCGAAGTAATTTAAACATCTACAGAAATCCTCATAATTTTTGGGTTGTACTTTATCCTAAATACTGATAAAAATCGACTGATTAATTAAGAAATAATGACGCACTTTAAAATTACGAGATTATGGCCGTTTAACAGACAGCAACCACGCACGGTTAGGTTAGCCGAGGTTGCGAGAACACTGCTGTTTCTTAATAGCCCTTTTTTGCCTCCTTTAAAATTTATAATTTTACACAAAACATCTAAACTACAAATGCTCCACTGAAGTAATTACAGTTTTTGGAAAAAATAAAATAAGTCAAGACTGTTTTTCTAAAATTTAATTAGGTATTATTAGCAACCAAATTCTCAAGTTAGCGTGCAAGCCACTGTGGGTAAGTTTTAAGAAACCTGTTTTTTTTAAGGTTTTACAGCACTCAATACATTACTTTCACTTAATTAATAAGCATCCTAGCCGGTTTATTCGCTAAAAGTTATGCACAGATTCTGTGGATAACTTTGTGCACAAACACAGGACTATTTCCATTTTCCCTTCTTATTTTAGACACGCACGCTTTACCCATACCGACTCCCAATGAACCTGCCGTCACGGCTAGTCGCTCTTGTCTTAACTCTACTGCCTAGCCTTAAATCTTGTTCTATTTAATAAGGAATTTTATAAGTCAATAAAAACGGCAGATTAGTCCTAGCGGCTTTTAACTTTAAAGTCGCTTACTAACTTTTGATCAATATCACAAACTTGCTGCGCAAAAGCATCCCGTATTCGCTAATCACGATTACGCGTAGAGTAAGGTCTAAGCGAGCTTACTGTCCGCGTATCAAATTTTACGATACGCAAACGTGCACTCATGGCAACAACATCAAATTGACGGACCCGAATTTAGTCAAATTAACAGCTACCGCGATTGCTGCCCATACTCATAAATAATTACCGCTATAGAGCTGGTAATTTTTTTTACCATGGAAAGTTGTAAAAATTCATTGGGGCCATGCGCATTAGCGTTTGGCCCTAATACTCCTGTAATTAAAAATTGGGCTTGTGGAAATTTGTTTCCGAGCATCGACATAAAAGGAATAGTACCCCCTTCACCAAGATAGGCTGCGGGTTTTTGAAAATACAACTGCGACGCCTTTTCGCAAGCGTCTATTAGCCAAGGTTTTGTTATGGGCGCGTTCCAACCCGAGGACGCATTTTCCAAGGAAAAACTAACCTTCGCACGATAAGGCGGGTTTGTTGTCAACTCGCGCTCCAACGCCTGACTTGCAGCGCCGGGGCTAACTAAGGGCGGAATGCGCAGCGATAGTTTTACGGTAATCTGGTTTCCTAAAACGTTACCGGCATCGACCGTCGAGGGCAGACCGTCGAGTCCAGTAACCGTCAACGCAGGTCGCCAGGTGCGGTTTAAAAGTAAGCGCTCAACATCAGTTGTAACCGGCGTCGCATCGCCCGCCCATGGAAAACTTGTGTAAACTTGGTCCGACATAATGGCCGCACACTGCGTGACTTGGGCTCGTCGTTGCTCAGGAACCTCGCAGTGCATTTCTTTTATTCTAATCGTGGCATCGGTTTCATTTTCGACACGGCTTAGCAATTGTCTAATTATTCGAAAGCTATCCGCGGCAATCCCACTGGCGTACCCCGAATGCAGGCCTTCGCGCAATAATTGAACGGTTAATTTGCCAACAATATTACCACGCAAGGATGTGGTAACCCATAACTGATCGTAATTGCCCGCACCGGAGTCCAAACAAATAACCAACCCTGGGTTTCCAATTCTAGCTTCCAGCAAATCCATATAAAACGGTAAGTCAATACTGCCACTTTCTTCACTGGCTTCAATTAATATAATGCAACGCGGGTGCGGCAGATCCTGCTGTACAAGCGCGTTAATGGCCGTTATCGCCGCATAAACCGAGTAACCATCATCAGCAGCCCCGCGTCCGTATAATTTATCCCCCCTAATAACGGGTTTCCATGGGGCTAAACCCTCATCCCAACCCATCATTTCTGGCTGCTTATCCATATGCCCGTATAATACAATCGGAGCGTCTCCCGTGCCGGCAATCTCTATAAATAGCAAAGGCGTTCTGTTGGGAATTTGCACAACCTCAACACAGCTGTTTGGGGGCGCATTGTCTGTACACCATCGCACCAGGTGGGCCATGGCTAAATCCATATAACCGTGTTCTTGCCATAGGGGATCAAAATCCGGGGATTTATTTGGAATTTTAATATAGTCGCATAGGCTTGTTAAAATAACTTCCTGCCATTGATTGTCACAAAACTTTTGAATTTTTTCGGGATTTAGCATGCACATATTCCTTTATGATAGCGATAATTTGCTTATTTGCGGGCTTAATATTGAGCGCTTTTAATTTTGACACAATACTTTCTTTATCACGTTTTAGAGTGTTAATAGCGCTGTAAAGCATGCTTGGTGTCAAGTCTGCACTAGCGATAACCCGACTGATGCCAAGTTGCTCGAAATAAGCCGCATTTTCCACTTGATCACCCCGACTTACTTTGGCGGATAGTGGAATTAAAATATGCGGCTTTTCTAAGGCTAGTAATTCGTACAAAGTATTCGCACCAGCGCGGGAGATTACCACATCAGCCAGTGCGTAATAATGCGGCAGTTCGTTAGTTGCGTATTCTTGTTGGACGTAATCTTTAACCCCTATTAATTCATTAGAAAGCTTGCCAGAGCCGCACAGATGGATAATATGGAAGTCTTGTCGCAAGGTTTCAATATTTGCACGCAGTGCCTGGTTAATTTCAGCCGAACCTTGACCGCCACCGATTATTAATAAACAGGATTTTTCCCCGCTAAAACCGCAAAGCTCTAATGCTTTCTTTGCGCATCCTGTATAAAGTTGTTCACGCAGTGGGGTGCCGGTAACGACCGTTGCCTGCGACTTATTAAAGAATTTTTCAGCGCCGGCAAACGTTAAACAAATTTTATTAACAAAAGGAAAACACAAGCGATTAGCCAAGCCTGGGGTTAAATCCGACTCATGCGCCACAATTGGAATACGCTTTAACCAGGCAGCAAAAACGACAGGAAATGCCACAAAACCGCCTTTTGAAAAAACGATATCTGCTTTCAAACGGTGTAGCAAATAATAAGACTGAATAATTCCAATCATTATTTTGAATGGGTCAATGAAATTTTTCCAACTAAAGTACCGTCTTAATTTTCCACAAAAGATAGGGTTAAAGTGAACCGAATGATTTTCGGCAATGGTTTGTTCGACGCCATTTCGTTCACCTATGTATTCAATTTTCCACGCTAAACCATTTAAGGAATCGATCAACGCTAAATTAGGCGTTACATGACCGGCACTACCGCCCCCAGTAAAAACTATGGTTGTCATTACAAAAGAGTCCTTATTAAGAGGCTTAAGTCAATTGCATTTATAGATTTAGTAATTGCTCCAACGGAGATAAAATCAACACCCGTAGCGGCGATTTTAGCAACCGTTGTTAAGGAAACCCCACCGGATGCCTCTAGAGTCGATGCGTAATTTTTATTAATAGCAACGGCTTTTTTTAGATTTGAAAGCGTGAAATTATCCAATAAAATTCTATCCGGTTTACAAACTACAGCCTCCTCCAACTCAGCCAACGTTTCTACTTCAATTTCAATAAACAAATTTTTGTGCGCCGTACGTGCTTTTTCAATAGCCGCAGTAATTGAACCACAAGCGATTATATGGTTCTCTTTTATTAAGTAGGCATCGTAAAGACCCATACGATGATTCATTCCGCCCGCAGTTCGTACGGCGTATTTTTGCGCGTATCGTAGACCGGGTAGGGTTTTACGCGTATCGAGAATCCTAGCCGATGTATTTTTAACCTGTTGCACAAATTGATAGGTTTGCGTTGCTGTGGCTGATAAAGTCTGTAGAAAATTTAACGCACTACGCTCTGCAGTTAAAATATCTCCTGCCTTGCCTTCAATTATTGCCAGTGTAGTTAAATCCTCAACAAACTCACCTTCTTGCTTCATCCACCGCACGGTTAAATGAGGGTTTATGGCTGCAAAAACCGCGTTTACCCACGCTTGGCCACACAAAAGCAAGGGTTCTCGGTTGATAATTTCAGCCTTTACAACTAAAGATGGTGCAAGCAAGGCCGCACTAACATCACCGCTGCCCACATCTTCAAGTAAGGCCCTATCTGCATCTAATTTTACCTGGCAATCGTCAATACGCATCATACGGACTCCACAGCTTTACTGAAGCGTCTTTTTAATAAGGGTGGAGTGATCACGGTTGTTACAATCACCATTAATATAATTGCTGAAAATAATTGATCCGACATCACGCCGAGCGTCCTACCAATAGCGGCAAAAACAAGTCCAACTTCACCACGAGGAAGCATACCAATGCCAATAAGCAAACGGTCGTCTCGGCGGCTAGCACCAAGGCCACTTAGTAGTTTCCCAATGATTCCCGCGATAATCAGCCCAGTGGCCATCAATAAAACCTGCCAATCGAAAAAAGTTTCAAGTTTAACTTGTATACCAATAACCATAAAAAATAAGGGCGCGAGAATAGTTTCAAAGGGTGTTGTTAACTCTTTTATAGAAAGCGTTTCCTCCCGTATTTTAGAGTTTTTAAATAATTCGTCGTTTAAAATCATCCCTGCCGCAAAAGCGCCAATAATTGCGGCCAACTGCACCAACGTTGCAAGCCACGCAACCAGCATGACAAATCCAAAAGAAACCACTAATTTTGTTTCGGTTGCCGTTAAAAAAAAGCGGGCGCCAACAATTATTTTAGGGAGAATTATTGGACCAATTAACAAGACCCCTAAAAAAAACACCACGGTGGTTGCAATTAAAGTGCTTATTTGATGAAAATCCACACCGCCACTAACAACGATACTGCTCACAATAGCCAATAAAACTAGGCCGAGAATATCATCAATCATTGCGGCACCTAAAATCGTTCGTGCTTCACGCGTTTTAAGCTTATTCATCTGTGCTAAAACGCGCGCGGTTATTCCAATGCTTGTGGCCGCAAGCGTTGCCGATACGAAAAGATGGGCTTTATAGGTGGCATTGGGCATCACTATTAAAGCAATTAAGAACCCTAGAGAAATAGGAGCTATTACCCCAATTAGTGCAACCTGTAGTGAGGCTCGGCCGGTATGTTTTAATTCCTTCAAGGAGGTTTCAAGCCCTACCATAAATAGCAAAAAAACAACCCCATACCGCGATAAAATATCAATTATGTAAGCAACCTTAAGATACTCAGCACCTTGCTTGCTGCTTAACACCGCAAAAACTTGTTTACTGTAATAAGGGTTGGGAATAGCCGCGGTGGCCGCATCTTGCAAGGAAATTTTAGCGAGAATATGCCCCATAACAGTGAAGATTGATGCGCCTTCTCGCAATATAACTATCAACTGCATGCCAAAGAAATAAGCAATATTACCGAAAAACACACCCATTAGGAGCTCACCTAATACACCCGGTTGACCCAGAGCTTGAGCCATAAACCGCCCTATCATCGCAAGTCCAAAAATTAGGGTCACCCATTCAAGCACCGAAGCCATTGGATCGTGGGATTGCGCAGCTGCAAAACACAGCATCGGAGTAATCAATAAAACCAATGCACATAGCAGTTTTTGAAATTTCAATGCGGCTCCTTAAGTAGAGGTAATCTATACAATAATTAGTTTTTTCGCCCGCTCTATCCGCTAGTTTTTGGCTAAAAATAGGCAGGTTTTTAAAACTGAGTCTGGGTTTAAAGACACACTATCAATCCCCTCATCCATAAGCCATCGCGCAAAATCCTCGTGGTCGGATGGTCCTTGGCCACAGATACCAATGTATTTTCCTGCTTTCTTACAGCTTGAAATAGCCATATGAAGTAACTTTTTAACCGCGTCATTGCGCTCATCAAATTGCGCAGCCACTAGTCCGGAGTCTCTATCCAGCCCCAGAGTAAGTTGCGTAAGATCGTTCGATCCAATGGAAAAACCATCAAAAAATTGAAGAAAATCATCGGCTAATAATGCATTGGATGGCAATTCACACATCATGATTAGCCGTAAACCATTTTTCCCGCGCTCAAGACCCTGTGTTTTCAAAGTATCAATAACTGCGGACGCCTCGTTAACCGTACGCACAAAAGGAATCATTATTTCAACGTTGTCCAAACCCATTTGTTCACGCACGCGTCTTACCGCCTGACACTCTAAGGCAAAGCATTGAGCAAAGTCTGGAGAAACATAGCGCCCAGCACCTCGAAACCCTAACATTGGATTTTCTTCATCAGGCTCGTACAAATGCCCGCCAATTAAATTAGCGTACTCATTGGATTTAAAATCCGACAGTCGCACAATAACGGGTTTAGGATAAAAAGCGGCAGCAATCGTTGAAATCCCTTCTTTAAGGCGTTCAATATAGTATTCGGTTGGCGAGTCATAGGCCGCTATTTTACGAGCAATGGTTGCTTTCAATTGCGTGCCTTCTAACTTTTCATAATCCAGTAAAGCCTTGGGATGTATCCCAATTGAATTAGAAATTAAAAACTCCAGACGGGCAAGCCCAACACCGGCGTTAGGAATTGCTTGAAACGCAAAAGCACGTTCTGGATTACCTACGTTTAGCATTACCTTCATCGGTAATTGCGGCATGGTCTCAACGTCCAGTGTTTCTAATGCAAAGGGCAGTAAGCCTTGGTAAATATAGCCGTTATCCCCTTCAGCACAGGATATAGTCACTTCTTGGTTGGGTTTAATTTTTTTAGTAGCATCACCGCAACCAACCACGGCCGGAATACCCAGCTCACGAGCGATAATTGCAGCATGGCAGGTACGCCCACCACGATTGGTGACAATGGCCGAAGCCCGCTTCATAATTGGTTCCCAATCCGGATCGGTCATATCCGCAACCAATACATCACCGGGTTTTACACTATCCATTGCACTGATGTCTTCAATTATTTTTGCACAACCCTGACCAATACGCTGACCAATGCTGCGTCCTTCCGCTAACAACTCGCCTCGCCCTTGTAAGGTATAGCGCTCTAATTTCTGCTGGCTCGCTCGACTGTTCACGGTTTCAGGACGAGCTTGCAAGATATACAATTGATTCGTTAAGCCATCTTTAGCCCATTCAATATCCATGGGTTTGCCGTAGTGTTCCTCAATTATTACCGCCTGCTTGGCTAAGCATTCAATTTCTGCGGAGGTTAAAGAATACTGTTGACGTAAATCAATACCCACCTCTTCTGTTTTAACCTTGTGGGTATCGCAATACACCATTTTTAGTGCTTTGCTTCCAAGATTACGCCGAATTATCGCCGGTTTACCGGCTTTCAGAGTTGGTTTGTAAACATAAAATTCATCCGGGTTAACTGCGCCTTGCACAACCAATTCACCAAGCCCATAGGCTGAGGTAATAAATACAACCTTATCAAAACCCGATTCCGTATCCATTGTGAATATGACACCACTGACAGCGCAATCGCTGCGGACCATTTGTTGGATACCGGCGGATAAAGCAACCTCAGCGTGCGAAAAGCCGTGGTGCACGCGGTAGGCGATAGCGCGATCGTTGTACAGCGAGGCAAAAACCAACTTTATAGCGCTTAGTACGTCCGCAAGACCGGTGACATTGAGATAGGTTTCTTGTTGACCTGCAAATGAGGCTTCGGGTAAATCCTCAGCCGTTGCCGAAGAGCGCACGGCAACACTAAAATTGGAATGGCCAATAGAGGCGGTTAATTGCTGGTAGGCGCTAGCAATTGCTTGCTCAAATTCGTCCGTAAAAGGGGTCGCCACGATTAGTTCGCGAATTTTTTTACCAACAGCGGTAAGCATTGGGATGTTATCACTGTCTAAATTTTCCAAACAATTTTCAATGGTCGTGTGCAAATTGTCTTGGCTTAAAAAATCTCGAAATGCGTCCGCGGTGGTAGCAAATCCACCGGGAACACTTATACCAAGCGGTTGCAAATGCGCAATCATTTCCCCTAAGGAGGCATTTTTCCCACCTACTTGCTCTAAATCAGCCATGCTTAGGTGTTGTAATTCTTTCGTGTGGAAACTAATAGCCATCGTTGCCTCGCTCCATAAAATGGAGGTTATTCTACTTAAAATATGCAAGCTTGGGAACAGCGTTTTCAGTAGTCTTGAGCGGGTTTTAAAATTGGCGGCTGCACGGGCGTTTTTAACAAGCTTATCAAGGAAAATAATCCGTAATTAATTAGACGGAGTAAGCGCCGCTTCCAACAGATGAATTTTTTTTGAAGCCGGTAATAAGAAGGTATCTGAGTTAAATGTTACCACTTCCTTGCGGATAAAATTATTACGCTCGTAAAAACTAAGCCCCTTTTGATTATCATCCCATACATGCGAGCTTACCGAAGTATAGTTCTGCAAACGCGCTTGCTCTTTTACATAATTAATGAGGCGTTCACCAATGTGTAAATTGCGATAACCAGCCTCGACAATTAACGCCGATATGTAGAGGGAATGAGGGATTATTGAACGGTATATAGGCCGGACGATGTCTACGCTAAGCGGGTTCAATTTGTCTTCCATTTGCGTATCAATGGCGTGCAAGGAATAATCGTAATAAAAGACCAAACCAACAATTTTCTGATTTCGACCTTCATCACTCTCGGCTAGATAAAAATTTTTATACGACGAACGTCCAGATTCATTTACAAAGGACTGAGCCAAATAACTTAAACACTCATCAACGCTAAAGGAGGTGCTGTATAGAAATTGGGCTATATAAGAAACCTCCCACATCAATTGAGACACCGTATCCACATCGGATGTAGTAGCGCCGCGATATCTAATCATTACATACCCTCCCTGCACCTATTTTGTATAATTTATATACTAGCCTACTTTACTAGCAAATGCGTTCACGCTACCGGTTTAAAGGCCTTTATCGAGTGACTAATGCTCTCTTGTTGCTGAAAAGCTAATTTTAGGGTAACGCTCTTGTGCAATGGTAAGATTTACCCGGGTTGGAGCCAGATAAATTAAAGCATCACTTCCATCCAGTGCTAAATTATCAAAAGCTTTATCGCGAAACTCATTCAAGGTTTTATCGTCTTCAGCGTACACCCAGCGAGCGCAGCTAACACTGACTGATTCATAAATGCAATCAACCTTATATTCGTGCAACAAGCGATGAGCAACTACGTCAAATTGGAGTATTCCAACAGCGCCTAGGATTAATTGATTGCTGTTAAGGGGTCTAAAAAATTGCGTAGCACCCTCTTCGGAAAGCTCAATTAAACCTTTGATCAGTGCTTTACTTTTAAGCGGATCGCACAAACGCACCGAGCGGTACAACTCTGGGGCAAAATTCGGAATGCCTGTAAACTTCAGTGTTTCACCTTGGGTAAAGGTGTCGCCAATGCGAATGCTGCCGTGATTGTGCAAGCCAATGATATCCCCGGCTACCGCCAAATCCGCGTGCGTTCTATCCCCGGCCATAAACGTCAGCGCATTGCTAATTTGCATTTCCTTACCCAATCGCAAATTATTTAATTTCATTCCTTTTCGAAAAGTACCCGAACATATTCGTAAAAAAGCGATGCGATCCCGATGCTTAGGATCCATATTGGCCTGTATTTTAAACACAAAACCACTAAAATTCGGCTCATCCGCCTCAACGGTACGCTCAACGGCTAAACGTGGCTGTGGCTCGGGGGCGTACAAAGCAAAGTCATCTAATAAAGCCTTGATTCCGAAGTTATTGATTGCCGAACCAAAATAAACAGGCGTAACTCTGCCCGCTAAGTATTCTTTAACGTTAAAAGCGGTAGAAGCGCCTTTAACTAATTCAATTTCCTCGCGCAACTCTTGTGCTTGGCGGCCTAATAGTTCATTGAGTAAAGGATTATCAAGACCTTTTATTTGTTGGCCTTCTTGCTTTTCAGCGTTTTTACCCGATTGATAAAGATATACTACGTCGTGATACAAATGATAAATACCTTTAAAGCGTTTTCCCATCCCTATTGGCCAGGTAATAGGCGCGCATTTTATGCGTAGCACAGCCTCTACTTCGTCCAGTAAATTAATGGGTTCCTGCCCTTCTCGATCCAATTTATTAATAAAGGTCATTATAGGCGTGTCGCGCAAACGGCACACTTCCATGAGCTTGATGGTTCTGTTTTCAACACCCTTTGCCGCATCAATAACCATCAACGCCGAATCAACAGCGGTTAAAGTACGGTAGGTATCTTCTGAAAAATCCTCATGCCCCGGTGTATCCAATAAATTCATGATATGCCCGTTGTGAGGGAACTGCATCACCGAAGTCGTTATTGAAATCCCGCGTTCTTTTTCCATTTCCATCCAATCGGATGTTGCGTGCCGCTGAGCTTTTCGTCCTTTAACGGTTCCGGCTAATTGAATAGCGCCACCGAATAGTAAAAGTTTTTCAGTGACGGTTGTTTTACCGGCATCGGGATGTGAAATAATGGCAAAGGTTCGACGTTTGTGAAAATCTTCGTAGGCATCCATAAAAAACTCAAATATTCTAAAAAGCGAGAGTTTAAGGTAAATACAAACAGGTTACAATTGAATGTTGCGTTGGTGGTGATGACAAATAACTGAACTCATGTGTGGTAATTTTCCTACTTCACTCTAGTTGAGTTGAAGAATTGGTTTTAATGCTGACACACCATGATCATGCCGACAACCCGAACTTTTAGGCTATAATTTACACAGCAACAGGTAAACTCGTTGTGAAAGCGCTCGTGTAGAGTTATTATGCCGCAACTTTAAAAATTGGAAATTTATTATGGGAATTAGCATATTCGATTTATTTTCAATAGGAATTGGACCATCCAGTTCGCACACCGTCGGACCAATGATTGCCGCCAATACCTTTGTTTCAATGATGAAAGATAGCTTTATTTTAGATGCAACCGCAAGAATTAAAATTGAATTGTACGGCTCACTCGCCTTAACCGGCAAAGGACATGGAACGGATAAAGCGGTTTTAAACGGTTTAGAAGGCGCGAAACCCGAGACCTGCACTCCTGAGCAATTAATTCCTCGAATGCGCGAAATAATTGCTACTAAAAAACTCTGCTTAGACGGCTGTCACGAAATCGATTTCGACAACAGCGTTGATTGTTTATTCCTGCAAAAAGAAATGCTTCCCAAACACAGCAATGGCCTGCGCTTCACAGCCTACGACGCGCAAGGTGCTATTCTACTTAGCCAAGTTTTTTACTCCATTGGTGGTGGCTTTATTGTAACCGATGAAGATTTTGATTCGGTTAACAGTGCAGATACAGCGGTTGCCTACCCTTTTGCAACCGCTTTTGAACTGTTAAATCATTGCCATGAGCAACAGCTGACTATTGCGCAGTTAATGATGGCTAATGAATTAGCCTGGCGTTCGCATGAGGCTGTTGAGCAAGGAATTCTAGCCATCGCCACGGTTATGATCGACTGCATTGATGCGGGATGCAAAACCCCCGGTGTTTTACCGGGGGGGTTATTGCTTAAAAGACGCGCTCCTGAATTGCATAAACGGCTAATAGAAAACAGAGGATTTCCGAGCGTTTTTGAAAAATCGGATATTATGAATCATCTGAATTTATACGCCATGGCGGTTAACGAAGAGAACGCAGCCGGTGGACGTGTTGTGACCGCGCCCACCAATGGTGCAGCGGGAATTATTCCTGCTGTACTCAAGTATTTTCAGGAAGCGCACCACAAAGTTGCCAACAGCGATATTATCACCTACTTTTTAACGTCCGCGGCGGTGGGCATACTTTACAAAAAAGGAGCCAGCATATCCGGTGCCGAAGTAGGTTGCCAGGGAGAGGTAGGGGTTGCTTCGTCCATGGCTGCCGCAGGTCTAACCGCTGTTTTAGGAGGAACCCTAGAGCAAATTGAAAACGCCGCCGAAATTGCCATGGAACATCATCTAGGTATGACCTGCGACCCCGTACTAGGTCTGGTGCAAATTCCTTGCATCGAACGCAATGCTATGGGCGCGGTAAAAGCTGTTAACGCCTGCCGCATGGCTTTAATAGGCGATGGCAAACATCAAATCCCACTCGATAAAGTTATCAAAACCATGAAAGAAATTGGCTTGGATATGAACGATAAATACAAAGAAACAGCCAAAGGGGGGTTAGCTGTAAACCACCCAGAATGCTAAGGCTTACTCTCCGAAATCGGTCCTCTATTGCAGGACCTAAGTAGTTCGGCGCATCCAAAACACCGCTAACATTTAGTGTAAAAATCGTATTGCTTAAGATTTGTTTATACCCGAACTTTTTGACAAAACCCCAATATGCTGTATTATTAATCAATTTAAAGAGGGCTATACGATGACTTTAGATAAATTTGATTCATTTGCACCCGACGATAGGTTAACCTTTGAGCATATAAAAACTATCAAACGCAAAACTGGAAAAAAAATTAATTCCGCACGATTGTCGGCGATAATTGATGAGGAACTTACCTTTAAAGTTACTTACACAACCACTTTAGAAAAGCGAGACAACTCCTATTATTTTTCTGAGACCAAAACGATTGAGCGTATTATTGGAGCCCATGACCTTAATAAAAACCCGTACCATGAAACCTTATACTTAAGCGAAAATGGAACGTATGCTGCAGCAGCTCCGATGGAAGATGATGAAGCTCAATCTCCACAAAATTATTCGGAAAATATTTGCGACGAGCACGGAGAAATAAAAGGAAAGTTTGCCTATCTTCAAACGCTTTTAAACTGCACTCAAACTCTCGAAGAAAGAGATGCGCCCTCGTACAATACGCCTCCTACCTTACCCGGGGGTTGGCGCGAAATCCCTTCTGCAATCGCTGTTTTTTTTAAATGGTTGGCGCGTAAAATTCTTCTAGATACCCCTTGGATTGGTTACCCTATAAGCTGGTTAATAACCACTATTGCTAATAGTGAAAACCCCCATTACGTCTCTAATCCCTCGGTGCAATTGGGTAAAACCTTACGAAATTTGATTTTTCCTGGTGGCTCTGACAAACCTGTATTTATCCCAAAAAATGAACATGAAGGGGCTAAAATTGTAATTGGCCCCGTTTTTTATGCGCAAATTAAGGCTTTGAAAAAATTTGATTACCTCTACAGGCAACCTTTTACGCAGCAGTCTATCAAGTTCAACGCGGTTGAGGATGTAACCTGCACTATTAGAGGTCAAGAGTGTAACTTATCAACAATTTATGGCCAAAATAGCTTGGTGGACAATCCCATCGATGCAACCCATATTCTTTACTTCAATGGAAACAGCGGAACCTATCAACAAGATTACCGATACGCCGCAGAAGACGCGCTTCGATTTTCAACTGAGCACAATTTATTATTACTAGACTGTGGAACGGAAGATGAAAAATTTGATAAGGTAATGAAAACCAAGTATAAAAACGATCTTTTAGTGTTGTTTAAAGGCCGTTACTATTTCTTTAACGCTCAGGATAAAACCTATGAAAAAATAGAATTTTCCAACCTTGATGCACTCGCCAACCAGCAGTTAATCGCGCTCACAAACAGATGCACATCACAAGCGCAGTTTGCCAATCAATTTGATATCTCTTTTTTAAAAGAGCACGCCCTACTTGCTGGTACCCATGAAAAAATACCCTTACCAGGGCAACCTGTTGCCGTAACATTGTTCAACTACCCAGGGGTGCTAGACAGCCAAGGTAAGGTTGAGATTACCGAGGATTTATTTGAATCGGCTCGAGCTCAAGTGGAATATTTACATCATAACCGACACATACCTTATGACAAAATTGTCCTAAAAGGCGGCTCAATGGGCGGGGGCGTTTCTGCAACTGTTGCAGCCCATTACGCAAAACGTGGTATTTTCTTGCGACTTTATTTAACCAACCCCATTGGTTCGACCCCCGATACTGGAAAATTTTATTTAAATAAAGCTTTAGGCAACAACTGGTTCTCTACAATTATTTCATCCTTAGCCAAGCCTTTTATAAAATTAGGTACATGGGGTTCTGAGTGGACTATAGATACAGGTAAAGCCTTCTATTCTCTTCCTGTTTCTAAACGGTTTTACGCAGTTGTGCGCTCTCCAAAAGCGCATCGCGACCAGTACGGCGCCGTCGATGATAAGGTATTAGGGTTAGGATTGCTTGGAACGCCTGAAAAACTGTGGAATCGTTTCCTTACAAAAATCGGATTTCACGGCGATGATGCACGACGCAACCACCCGCGCAACAATCGTAATCAAAAAATGATGGTTGTGGATGCAACCCAACAATGCGCCGATCCTACAACCGGTAAATTAGTATACGCCCCCAAGGTGTGCGGTCATGCTGTAGCAAATTGTCTTTATCTGAGTCCCGATGGCCGATTTTATAACCCTAATAAACTTGGAGAAGACTCCAAAAGCAAAAAAATATTCAGCGTTAATCCTGAGGGTGAGGGTAAGCATAAGAGCCAAAACAGCCCCATGATTGGGCTGTTTCATCAGAATCCTGATCAAAAGTCTGGTCCAAATTTGGGTGCGAAGGCTCTTGCACGAGAATCAGCGGGAGTATTTCGTCAGACTGTATTTAATACCAACATTAAGGCAGGTGCTGGAATATACCGTTCATCACCACCCAACCCTCTTTAACTAATTAACGCGGGCGTTCTTAAGGGTTCACTGCCCACCAACGGGCTTAAAAGTATTAGCGATGCGTGCTGAGCTTAATTCAAGCCGGTACGCCGTTAGAGGTATTTGTGTTAAAAAATAAGTTGTAACAATACTGGTGGGAATCTCGATAAAAAGCATCCGCAATTGCATAACCCACCACTACCGCCAATACCTCATTTATATAAATCAGCGGTATTTCTTGGCGACACCAGGTGGGAACCGCCCATTCTTGCCACAATTTTTTCAGTGTTTTAGTTTGTTTGTGCAACACAATCCGCTCACCGTTTTGACGCCATCGAATCTCCACTGAGCTTCCAGGGGGAATATATACCCCGCTTAGGTTTTTGCAGGCTTGCAAGCTTCCGAGAGGCGTCGCACACGTATCGGGAAAACGGTTCCAAACAATCGTGTTAGTAGGGCAAGTTTTACGAGCCCTCACCAGATATAAAAAATTTTTATAGCGGCGGAAGGAATAATTTCCGAAGCGGACTATAGGATTTGCATCATTAGAGGCATCGATGCACTCCTTTTTTAAGCGCGCGAGTGTTGCCGAACTGGGATAAGCAACCGCGTTCTTTTTCAACCAACAACGCATTACATTGGCTAACTCTAGAGCGTTTAAGGGCTGTAACAGGGCAATATCAAGCTTCCAAACGCGGTCTAACTCAGGATAATTATTATGGGCAAGCTCCATCAGCTGTACTTGCGCATCCTGGCAGTGCCTTGCGGCTCTGCTTAAACTCATGACGGCAGCCGGCCATTTTTTTTCAATTAAAGGGAGTACTGTGTGGCGGATGTAATTGCGCGCAAAGACCTGTTCATTATTACTGGCGTCCTCAATCCAACTTAAACCTTGGTCCGCGCCGTATTTTTCAAGCATTTCTCGTGAGTAACCCAGCAAAGGCCTGCACACCCAACCATTTTCTGTTCGTTTAAGAGCTTGCATCGCAGCTAGCCCATCAATGCCCGCGCCTCTGAATAATTGCAGCAGTACCGTTTCAGCCTGATCGTTGCGATGATGAGCCAACAGTAAACAATCTTGAGCACCCATTTCGGAAAAAAGAGCTTCGTAACGAGCATTACGTGCGTTTTCTTCTAGGTTTTTCAAGGGAATATTGGTTGTTTTTTTGATAATTATCGGGATATTTAACTGGGCGCATTGACGCTGACAATGGTTTTGCCACGCCAAAGCATGCACACTTAACCCGTGATTCACATGGATAGCCTTGATTTTTGTTTTTAATTCGGAGTGCGCTAGCACATGCAAAAGCACGCTCGAATCTAAACCTCCGCTGTAGCCAACGTAAAGCTGGCTAACCGCCGATTGGGGTGGCAGCTCGTGAATAATTTTTTGAAAATCAATCACAAGCACCCATAGCCATAAATTTTTGGTACCGTTTATCAAGCAATTGTTGCGTAGTTAAGCTGTTTAATTCCGCAAGTTCATTTTTTAGCCGTATTTTCAAGTCCCGCGCCATTGAAACTAAATCGCGATGCGCACCACCTAAAGGCTCAGGAATAACGCTATCCACAAGACCATGCTTAAATATTATATCAGCCGTTATCCCCATAGCCTTTGCAGCCTCATCGGCTTTAGCCGCGTCTTTCCATAAAATGGAAGCACAACCTTCCGGTGAAATTACGGAATAAATTCCGTATTGCAGCATCAACACTCGATCACCAACACCAATGGCAAGCGCACCGCCAGAACCCGCCTCACCGGTTACGGTACAAATAATAGGCGTTTCTAAGCGCGCCATTTCCATAAGGTTTCGGGCAATCGCCTCAGACTGATTGCGCTCTTCAGCGCCAATTCCTGGATAGGCACCAGCTGTATCAATAAAAGTGAAAACGGGGATTTTAAATTTTTCAGCCATGCGCATTAATCGCAGCGCTTTTCGGTATTCTTCCGGCCGAGCCATGCCGAAATTTCGGTACACCTTTTCTTTGGTACGCTTGCCTTTTTGATGGCCTAAAACCATAACTGGAACTCCATCCAAGCGAGCAAGACCACCAATGATAGCCGGAGCATTCGAATAATGCCTATCACCGTGCAACTCTTGAAAGTCCGTAAATATATGCTCTAGGTAGTCCGTGGTCTGCGGTCGTAAAGGATGGCGGGCCATTTGAGCTACCTGCCAGGGTTGAAGATTAGCCAATATTGAAGCAGTAAGCTCTTCACTTTTAGCTTCAAGGCGTAAAATTTCCTCACTCAAGTTCACTTCACTATCATCGCCTACCATCTGTAAAGCGCGTATTTTTTGATTTAATTCTTCTATAGGTTGTTCAAAATCCAGAAATTGACGACTCATTGATTACTCATTTGGTGAATTTATTTTCATGCGTTATGATAACCGTAACTTTAATTTGTTACCAGGCTTTACACTGAACACACTGCTACATCCCGAAAATTTTTTATCATTTAGCGCCGATGATTGCCAATTAATCGCATCCCGCATTGATATATGGCAATTTACACTGAGTCCTTTTTTAAAAGAAACCAGTTTTTTTTTGAATAATGAGGAAAATACCCGCGCCAATCGTTTTCATTTTATTCGACACAAACACCGCTTTACAATGTGCCGGGCATTTTTACGTTTAATTCTTGCACGTTATTTACAGCTTAATCCTAAAAAAATAGACGTCCGTTACGCACAGTATGGAAAACCGGAGGTAGAACGAGACTCAATTCAATTTAACGTAAGCCACTCGGGAGAATTATGCTTGATAGCGGTTGGCCGTGTGCATGCATTAGGGATCGACATTGAAAATTTTTCAGATAGACCTTATGTCGGCATTGCTAAAGATTTATTTTCAGAGTTGGAATATCAGCAATTATTAGCCGCTCCTGAGCCTTTGAAAAAGCCCTTGTTTTTCTCTATTTGGTCGCAAAAAGAAGCTTTTATCAAAGCAGTTGGAATGGGGCTTTCCTATCCCACACAGCAGTTTAGCGTTCCCCTGTATTCTAAAAGCGCGTCTTGCGTTTCTGACTCACTATCTGAACAAACCTGGCAGTTATTAGCGTTTGCTCCCCATCAAGAGTGCGCCGCAGCGTTGTGCTTTAATAAAGAAATATTAGAAATTCGCAAGCTAATTCTTGATGAGCCTCTTTTACAAGCGATTATTGATGAAAGTTTATAACACTTTACAGTTACGCCTTCTAAAGTATCTGAATGGTAAAAATTCGGTTTGTAAAAATAAATTAGCCGCTTTATTTGAGTGCTCTGTCTTGGAGTTAAATAATGAAATAAGGGAGTTGATTGCTTTAGGAGCACCCATTTACGACGCGCTTGAAACGATTAGCCTCCATAAGGCGATGCAAGCACTTGATGTTGAATCCATCAGCAACCAAATAAGTCGAAACCACTTCAAACCACCTCAATTATTAGTTTTTACTGAAGTTGATTCCACAAATAATTTTTTAAAAAAAATACCCCAAGTATCTGAGGTTCAGATTTGTTGTGCTGAGAAACAAACGCAAGGAAAAGGACGTTTTGGGAGAACGTGGGAGTCCCCTTTTGGTGAAAATATTTATTTCTCGTTGTTGCGGCCTTTACCGAAACCGATAAAAGACTTACCCGGCTTAAGCTTAGTCATCGGATTAGCAATAATAGCGTCGTTACGCCCTATTACAACCTCAATAATGCTGAAGTGGCCCAATGATTTAATTTCTAATAATAAGAAGTTGGGTGGTATTTTAATTGAAACTAAAACCATTACGGAAAAAGACACGTGTTTAATAATTGGCATTGGCATTAATGTAAACAGTGATTTTTGTAAAAGCGACTCACAATCGCAGTCTTGGCGCTCACTTTTTGATATAACCGGCATCCTTCATAATAGAAGTGAATTAATCGCTACACTTTATCTGTATTTAGAGACGTACCTGGAAAAATTTTTAATGGGTGGTCTGGGTGCTTTTCTCGCTGAATGGCAACGCTATGATTTTTTAAAAGGAAAAATTACTACGGTTCTGACTAATAATCAAAAATTTGTGGGTTTAGTGGTGGGAATCAATAAAGAAGGATGGTTACACATGAAGGATTTGAATGGAAAAAGTCACTACTTTTCATCTGGAGACACAAGTATCAATGCGTTCGTTCCGAGCTAATTATTCACTCGGAACAGGATGACTGCGAGGAAATCCGGGTTAAACTGTTTCGTCGTCGATTATGCTATCAGCACCTTGCTTTTCTTGCTGTATACGTAAATAAATTTCTTCACGATGAACCGATACATCTTTAGGGGCATTAATCCCTAATCGTACTTGATTGCCTTTAACACCTAATACAGTAATATTTACATCGTCACCAATAATTAGTGTCTCACCAATTCGCCGGGTTAAAATCAGCATGCTACATCTCCCTAAAATTAATTAGCCATCACATTTCCATAGAATGCATCCACGGTGCTCTTAATGACTACATATTGAAAAATAATAAACCTTTTTTGCTTGTTTCTTTGTAAGTGTATACCAGGAATCTTAACGAATTATTAAGAAAAGATTATTTTTTGATTTTGAAATTTTTTTAAAAATTTAAGAAGTGTTTTTTTAACAACGTTGTCTTTATTCTTCACTATTCCTCTTTGCCCGCTCTCAAAGTATAGGCTGCAATAACTAAAGGAGTATAGGCTAGAAGCACCCCAATCAATGGGGGTAATTTAGTGCTGTTAACAAGTAAAGCCATGGGTAGCAGCCAAACAAGGTTAATAAACGCAATAGTTAAAGCAACTATTGCATGTGAGCGATAAATACGACTTGCGTGCTGATAGGCGTGGCTCGAGTGCGCGAGCATAATATTTTTACGACTTAATAAACGTATTGCAAGCGTTAGTGATGCATCAACAATAAACACACCCATAATTATGAGCCAGCATACAAAAAGATGAGTGCTTCCCTGCATCGCTTGCAACGAAAAAATTCCAAGAACAAGCCCTAAAAAACCACTTCCAACGTCGCCCATAAAAATTTTAGCCGGTGGAAAATTCAACATTAAAAAACCAAGAACCGCCGCACTCAATAATAATAAAGGAATAGCGGCTTGGAGATTATTATTAAACCCGTATAAAGCCGTGCCACTTAAACAAATGGAAATAGTTTCTATACTTGCAAGTCCATCTATACCATCCATGAAATTATAAAGATTAAGCATCCAACCCAAATACAAGCTTGCGACTATAAGCATAACAACCGATGTCAGGTGTATTTTATGCACCGAAAGTCCTGGAATTATACCCATTAAATAAACACACAACGCACAAACAAAGAGATGGACCGCAAGTCGTAATACAGACGATAGGCTGTAATTATCATCAACAAAGCCTATTAATGCTACAACACTACTGGCCAGTAAAGCGCTTGCAAACGATGACTCTATAAAACGATGGTGCCAAACAAACAGTATAGAAATTAAGAAACAGATAACAAACGATAACCCTCCTCCACGCGGTGTAGGAATTGAGTGCGCGCTTCGAGCGTTCGGCACATCCAACAGTAAAGATTTACTTAAGCTGTATTGTCGTATAATTACAACGAGTAAAAAGCTTAGTAAAAAAACAAAAACATAAAGACTATAAAACATTGCTTTCCCTAAATAGAATATTTTTCTTATCGCTCTACTTCAAAATTAGGACGATTGCCAAAGACGCATTAAAAAATAGATACCCTTACGACTTTTACCCAGGTTAGTTCTCGTTCTCATGGGCCAAATCACGCATTCACTAATAGGTTTTTGGATTCAACACTTCAAAAAACATAGCTGCGTTCATGCAGTACGCTGCGAGTAATTATCATAGGTATAACTTCGATATCTATTTGGCTTAATTTTGTTTAATTAATTTATCATTTAATTGCAAAAAATGAAATAAATCTAGAAAATCCTTACCCGTTTCTGTTAGAAATTTAGGACTACACTAATATAGGGCTGAAGCAAAAAATTATTGGGGCTTAATGTATTAACAAGGCCTTAACTAACTGCTATTCTCAGAGCAATATTATTAAAGACTCGCAAATAGCAATCATTTAAAGGTATACTATTTTGATATTCTCAAACGTTGGTACGCTGCATGCCCTTGAAGGTCATGTACAATAAAACCGCTGATCCTTTTGCTTCAGCTAATCGCTTTGGCTCAATTAGTGAAAGCCATGCTGCTGCTATTGCGCAAATTAAAAACGAAGGTTTGGGCTTAAGCCCTGGCTTTAAGGTTCTTGATTTTGGCGTTGGTAAGGGAATTTTTTTAAAAAAGCTCTCACGCTGTATGCCGTACGCCGATTTTACCGGAATTGATGTATCTCCAGAGCGATTATCTGACGCTAAAAAAGCCTTAGATCTAACCGCTATTGAAGGAAGTGCTACGCGCGCAAGTGATTACCTCCCCTTAAACAGCCAAGACTTAGTGCTGGCTCATTTTATTAATGCCTACATCCCTATTAATACCTTATTTCATGAAGCGAATATACTAACGCGCCCTGAAGGATATTTTTCTTTGATTACAACCACTTACGAATCTTTCCCTGTTGCGCAGTTGCAGTTGGCTAAATTTATAGCCGAAGGTAATCTAGTAAGCTCTGTTGTTGGGCACTACTACAAAGCTATGGTTAAAAACACCACCGTAACCGCTGGAATTCATGAGTTGTTACAAGTATTTAGCGATCACCAATTTAGCGTCGTTAAGCATCAACGATTGCATATCCCTATCAAACTTAACAATATCGATGAGTTAGCCTTATTTGGTATCGATGGAACGTGGTTTTTAAATAATGTGTCTATGCGTATGCTACCAAAAAACTTTCTAATTGAACGACTTAAACGCCTGTTTAGCAAGATTTTCTCCTTTCCGTACCACGACACACATACTATAGATATTATTTTAGCAAAAAAAAACTAATTTAAATCAAGGTTATTCCGTTTAAAAACCTTATCAGCGCGATAACTGGAGCGTACTAACGGTCCAGACGCAACCTCAAAAAAACCCTTCTGTAGCCCTATATCTCGATAATGCAGAAAATCCTCAGGAGTTACGTATTCTTCAACCGGCAAATGATTCTTAGTCGGCTGTAAGTATTGCCCCAATGTTAAAATGTCAACGTTTGCTGCGCGCAAATCATCCATTGTTTGGTAGATTTCACTAGCCGTTTCCCCTAAACCAAGCATTAAACTCGTTTTTGTTAAAACCTTAGGTTGATAGACTTTGGCAAATCGTAAAGCCTCGATAGTCTGTTCGTAACTTGCTCGATTATCACGTACTGGATGCGTTAAGCGCTTTACTGTTTCAACATTTTGAGCAAAAACATCCACGCCACTGTCTAATAAAGTAGCAATACTTGTTTCAACACCTTGAAAGTCTGGGGTTAATGCCTCCACTTTTATGGATGGGCATTTACGTTTGATCGCCCGAACTGAATCGGCGTAATGCTGCGCTCCACCATCCGGTAAATCATCTCGATTAACGGACGTTAACACTACGTAATCGAGATTCATTAAGGAGACTGTTTGAGCGCTGTTTTCTGGCTCACGTGGGTCAAGCCATCCACGGGGATTGCCCGTATCAACCGCACAAAATCGACAGGCACGCGTACATACATCGCCCATAAGCATTATAGTTGCTGTACCGTTTGACCAGCACTCACTAATATTAGGACATTTAGCTTGCTCACAAACCGTAGCAAGCTTATGTTCGCGCACCTGATTTTTAACATGCGTATAGGCCGGTGTTGCGTGGGCCGTTATTCGTAGCCAATTCGGTTTGGCTATATGCTTTTTACTGCTTTTGTTATTTTTAACGCCATCTTTAATAGCAACAACGCCGGTAGAAGTGGTGTATTTTTGACCGCTTTCTACAACAACAGGAATTAAAATTTTTTTTTGCATTACCAACCTTATAATGATGCTTATTTTTTTAAACGCGTCTGTAACCGCAAGGTTAACCCAGTTGAAATTATTGCTAAGGTAATAAATACCCAAGCGAACCAAGGATTACCCAATACATAGGGGTATAAAATTAACACACAACTGATGTAAAACAAAAATTGTTTACCGAATTCTACTACAAAATTAGAAAGCCAGACGCTATTTTTCTGCTTGCTTATCCACAAAAGTACCAGCGCAAGACCGACAACAATTGAGGCGTAGACCATTTCATAGCCGATAATTGCGCTAACGTGAGTAACTAAAGAAAGTTTTTGCGCGGCCAACCAGTTGGGAAAAACGATACTTACACTTGGAGATTGCGTTTGTCTGTAAATTTGCACGCATAAAATTACCAATGATCCGATAAAGATATTTAACAAGGGTGGTGCTTTATTAGCACGGGTATTTTTAGCGTAATATCGGAGATTAAATGCCAATACAACACAGCCAACTATCAGAACCGGAATACGAATCCATGCGAACGTATGATGAAAAATATGCGGGTACATTTGTTCAATAAAATGAATAAATGCAACGCATAAACCAAAAACAACCGTTGCGGCGACTTTGTATAAGTTACGGGTATTGACCACCAGTAATGAAAACAAGGTTACCACCATAATTATCAATGTTCCTGTAAGTAAATCTGCGGCTAAAATCCATAATATAAAATTAGAGTTCAGCTTATTGGAATTTACAAGACTGGATTCAATCCAGTAGTTACTAGCCATTGCTTGTACATTTTGTTCAACCAAAATCTTTGGATTGTTTTTAGTAAGCTGTTGATAGCAATATTCCATACCTTGCAATAGAGGATTTTGCTCCACTGGAACCTTTTCTACGTAACCTATCCATCGGCTGTTGCAAAAAAAAGTAGACGGCACAATGAAATCGGATTGTTTGTAGCTTAGTTGCAACTGGTAAAACTGTTCAAGGCTTTTTTTATCTAAATCAATGTAGTGACGGGTAATTTGAAGCCATGGGGCATGTTGTTGAATTTGGTTTAAAAAAGATTCTGTTTTGGTGCAAACAGGGCAATTGCTTGTCAAAAAAACGTCGACCGCAAGAGTATTGGAGGCGTTCGTACTAGCTTGGCTTGGTATAGAAATACACAGTATAAGGCTTATGAAAAAAATGATTAAACTAAACCGCATAATTTTTCCAGTAAAATATGTTATGAAATTATTTAGTAATACTATACCCTAAATTTAATAGTTGGGATTAAAATCGTGCTAATTTTTGTTAAATACTATAAAATTCGCATATTGTGTTGTAAATGTCGTTTTTATGAAATCCATTAATACCTATATATTAGGAACTTTCTTACTAATATTAGCGCAGTCGTTGATTGGTCTAAATATAGTTTTAACAAAGCAACTGGTTATGAATGTCCCCTTTTTCACTCTTTTAACCATTCGTTTTGCCCTAGCCTCTTTTATCTTATTGCCGTTGCATTGGATGACTCCCGCCCGTAAAACCAATTTAAAACAGCATTTTTTAAATATTACCCGTAAGGATTGGCTGTTTATAGTGGCGCAGGCGTTGTCGGCAGGCTGTTTTTTTAATTGCTTTATGCTACTAGGTCTGCACTATACTGATGCCAATATTGCGGGAATAATAACCAGCTCGTTACCCGCTATTATTGCGGTGATGGCCTGGCTTTTTTTACGGGTTAAAATAACTAATAAACAGCTTTTTTGTATCGTTTTTGCAACACTTGGATTGGTGATGATCGCACTAACCAAAGACCAAAAAATTGTTAGTCACTCTTTTTTTGGTGATTTAATGGTGCTGCTATCCCTCATACCAGAAGCCTCTTACTATATTTTTTGTAAAATGCACCAAGCACGACTGCCGGTATTTTTGTTTTGTTCGTTGATGAATGCTATCAATGCCTTAGTGTTAATTCCCGCGCTTTTTTTTCAAGATACCAGTTTAAATTTGAATGAACATCAATGGCATTTACTAATTCTGTTGGGATTTAACACCGGCATGTTTTATGTGTTGTGGTATTATAGCGCGCAATGGGTCGACAGTGTGATGACCTCGTTAACAACAGCTGTCATGCCCATTGTTACTGTGCTTTTTGCTTGGGCATTGCTGGGTGAGCACTTGAATCTTGGTGAGTGTCTAGGCATGAGCCTTGTTCTATTTTCAATTGTGCTTTACGCCAAAAAAGAAAAGCGAGTATTGCCCAAAGTTTCTGTCTTTACCAGTACAATTAAATTCCTCAATTCGCTAAATAGAGAGAGAGCTTCTAAAGCCACGCGTACAAACGATTCCTACCGAAAAATCACTGAGGAAATCGACTAATTAAGCATACAGCTTATAATAGACAGTTTGTGTTCAAGATGTTAAAATTTGCGATGGCTTAAGTCGGGATTTTGGGTAGCAACTTTGGTATGTTTTTTATTGTACAGGCCCTATTTTTGGTTAAAATTTAAACAAACCAGCATCGCCCATAGCGATACAGTAACTCTTACTAATCACTAAGAATAGTTTTTTATTTTTCCAGGAGCGTCAACAAAATGGTAAATAGTAGTGCCTCACGAATCCACCCCGACAAACCTTTTTTTAAGTCCGCAATGCCTTGGATAGTATATTTATTAGCCTGTTTATTTTATTTTTACGAATGTTTATTGCAAATTTCACCTAGCGTGATGAGCAATGAGCTGATGCGCGACTTTTCAATTACCAGCCACACTCTCGGTATTTTATCGGGGGTGTTTTATTACTCTTATTCTTTTATGCAATTGCCTGGTGGTGTATTAATGGATTACTTCGGCCCCCACCGGCTGCTGACTCTTTCAACCTTGATTTGCGCGGTAAGCACTATAGCATTCGGTTTTACTGATAATTTTTATGCAGCCTGTCTTGCGCGGTTGATGATTGGATTTGGTTCGGCATTTGCAGCCGTAGGCACAATGAAACTTGCTGCCAACTGGTTTCCAGCTAATAAATTCGCTTTACTTACTGGTGTCATGATAACTATAGGCTCGCTCGGAGCAATTGGGGGCGAAGCGCCGCTCGCGTTGATGGTTGATAGCTTCGGATGGCGCCATAGCTTAATTTTCATGGGTGTTATCGGTATTTTTTTAGCATTGTTCATTCAATTATTTGCTAAAGATTCACCAGAGAATAATGAACCGCAGGTCGAGCAAGAAGAACCCCTATTAAGCAGCCTTACTTCTTTACTAAAAAATAATCAATTATGGTTGATAGCGATATACGGGGGGTTAATGTATATGTCGACCCCTGTTTTTTGCGGTCTTTGGGGTGTCCCATTTTTAATGATGAAACTGAACCTGAGCAAAGCAGTTGCTGCTAATTATATTTCACTTGTATACATTGGCTGGGCAGTAGCAAGTCCTTTATGGGGCATCTTTTCAAACCGCATTGGACTCCGAAAACCCTCTTTATATATTGGCTCTTTTGGTGCGTTTATAACAAGCTCTTGTTTCATATTTTCACCAATTCATTCCGGTTTATTGATGCAAATTACATTGTTTTTATTCGGTATTTTTTCAGCAGGATTTTTACCTGCTTTTGCCGTAGCAAAAGAGCTGTGCAATAAGCGCTATGTTGCAACAGGCTTAAGCTTTATGAATATGATGAATATGATTGGCATCGCACTTGTGCAACCAATCATTGGTCTTATTCTTGATAAAATGTGGTTGGGAGAGGTTTCTGATCACGTACGCTTATACCCAGCCGAAGCCTATCATGTTGCCTTAGCAGTCCTTCCTGTTGGAATTTTTATATCGTTATTAATTCTTCCATCAATTAAAGAAACCTATTGCCATAGCAGTACTCATTAAACAACGTGGGACGTAACTATTATTATGACAAAAAAGCTTTTTATTAAAACCAATGGCTGCCAGATGAATGAGTACGATTCATCAAAAATGGCAGAAGTTCTAGCGGCATCGCATGGAATGATTCAAACATCTAATGCTGAAGAGGCTGATGTATTATTATTGAACACTTGTTCCATTCGAGAAAAAGCCCAGGAAAAAGTATTTTCAATGGTTGGCTCGTGGCGTGAGTTAAAGCTAAAAAAACCGCACATTATTATTGGTGTCGGTGGATGTGTGGCCAGCCAAGAAGGCGGTGATATTCTTAAACGTGCGCCTTATGTGGATTTAGTTTTTGGTCCTCAAACACTGCACCGACTTCCTGCTATGCTTGATGAGCGGTGGGCCACTAAAAAGCCTGTAGTGGATATTAGTTTTCCTGAAATTGAAAAATTTGATCACCTCCCTCCTCCGCGAGCCGAAGGGCCTGTGGCTTTTGTATCAATCATGGAAGGGTGCAGCAAATATTGCAGCTACTGTGTAGTACCCTACACTCGAGGTGAAGAAATTAACCGCCCTTTTGATGATGTATTAGCCGAGTGCTATCAATTGGCAGCCCAGGGTGTTCGAGAAATTAATTTGCTTGGTCAAAACGTAAATGATTTTCAAGGAACGATGGCCAATGGTGAAGTTGCCGACCTGGCTTTACTTATACACTACCTTGCCGCTATTGAAGGCTTAGGGCGTATTCGCTTCACAACGTCTCACCCACTGGCGTTTTCTGATAATTTAATCAATGCGTTTGCTGAGGTTCCGCAACTTGCTAACCATTTGCATTTACCAGTACAAAGCGGTTCCGATCGAATATTATCAATGATGAAGCGCGGCTACACCGCTCTTGAATTTAAATCTAAAATTCGCAAACTTCGAAAAGTTCGACCGGATATTCGCTTATCAACGGACATTATTGTCGGCTTTCCGGGTGAAACGGATCAGGACTTTATTGATACTATGAATTTGGTCAATGAAATTGGTTTTGATACGTCGTTCAGTTTTATATACAGCCCTCGCCCCGGTACGCCTGCGGCCAACTTACCTGATGAAACTCCCATGGATGTGAAAAAACAGCGTTTACAAATTTTACAAAACCGCTTGCTTCTTAATGCATCCCATTACAGTCAGGCTATGATTGGCAGCACCCAGCGTTTATTAGTAACCGGGCTGTCTAAAAAAAGCACCCAACAATTAGCCGGTCGAACAGAGTGCAATCGTGTAGTAAATTTTGATGGCCCAAACCACTTAATAGGTCAATTTATAACCGTTGAGATATACGAAGCCTTACCCAACTCATTACGCGGTCGTTTAGTACTTGAACCCGAAGCTGTAGTTTAACGATGAGTACTAATAGCCAATGGGTTTTTTCGGACGCGTATTATGGACTGCGCGTAGATGCAGCGCTAGCAAAACTGTTGCCTCATTATTCTCGTTCGCAGCTTACGCAATGGTTGAAAGAGGGAAAAATTACCGTTAATAACTGCGTGTTAAAGCCGAAAGAAAAGGTAAATGGCGGAGAGGTTGTTGATTTTTTAGTCGATTTAAACAGTTTAGAGAGTAAGACCGCGCACTGCCGCGCTCAAAACATTCCTTTAAACCTTATTTTCGAAGACGATGACGTCATTGTTGTCAATAAACCTGCAGGCTTAGTGGTTCATCCTGGTGCAGGAAATAAAGAAAACACCTTAATAAATGGATTGCTGTATCATGCCCCCTGCCTGGAAGCCTTGCCGCGCGCAGGAATCATACACCGATTGGATAAAGAAACTACCGGTTTAATGGTCGTTGCTAAAAATCTTCCAAGCCATACGCACCTCACCCGTCAAATGTTGGCTCGACAAATTCAACGCCATTACATCACACTTGTGCAAGGGCATATTATTAGTGGTGGGGAAATAAGTACAGGCTATGGCCGGCATCCCCGTAACCGATTAAAAATGACTGTTTTAGAACAAGGTAGACAAGCAATAACCTTTTATAAAGTCCGAAAACATTATAATTATTTTTTTACCTTATTAGATGTACAGCTGCAAACGGGACGCACCCATCAAATACGTGTACATATGAATCACATCAATCACCCTGTTGTAGGCGACCCACTTTACAATGGAAGACTGCGCTTTCCAAAAGACGCAAACGATACGCTACGCCTGCAACTGCAACAATTTAACCGTCAAGCATTGCATGCCGTCAGATTGAGCTTTACACACCCCATAACAGACACCCTGCTAAACTTTCAAGCAGAAATTCCTACGGACTTTCGTGCCTTACTAAATACCTTAGATGCTTATGTTGCTGAACTTACCCGCTAATTGGCCTGCGCCCAAAAGTGTACGCGCACTCACAACTACCCGCAGCAATGGATGCAGTCTCGAGCCATTTAGCAGTAACAACTTAGGACTGCATGTTAGCGATAATGCCGAGCATGTTCTAAAAAATCGTAATAGCGTACGGGAAAATTTAAGCTTGCCTAACGAGCCCACTTGGTTAACACAAACTCACAGCAATCGCTGCATTATTGTTGAAAATGATATAACTCGACAGGCTGATGCAATGATTACCCGTGACCCCAACACCGTGCTGGCCATTATGACCGCGGATTGTTTGCCTATTTTATTATGCAGCCGCACTGGTGCGGAAATTGCCGCAATTCATGCCGGTTGGCGTGGACTACTTAATGGTATTATTGAAAATACCGTACAGCAATTACAAAGTCCTAGACCTTCAATTCTTGCATGGATTGGACCTTCTATATGCGGTCAGTGTTTTGAGGTCAACGCAAACGTGCGCAATCAATTTTTGGCCAAATACCCGCATGCAACAGCTGTTTTCACGGCAAAAAATTCAAAGTGGCTGTTTAACTTTGTGGCCTTAGCTGAAATAATTTTGAAAATGCTGTGTATTAATGAAGTTTATTTATCCAACGCATGCACCTTTGAGGACAATTTGAATTTTTTTTCCTACCGTCGCCAAGCACAAACAGGTAGAATGGCTTCACTAATTTGGTTTAATAAATAGATATAGGAATTTTATGTTTAGATTATTTAAAAAATTTACACAGGCAATTATCTTATCCACCATTTCTTGCGTGAGCTTTGCACAGGAAATGCAGAACACCCATACCTTGGCACCCATGCTTAAAACAGTTATGCCTGCCATTGTTAATATAGCCGTTCAAGGGACGGTACAAGCCCCTGCTCTACCTGAGGAGGAAGAGGCTGGGCCGCCCCGCTCTGGACGCTCTCAATTAATACCGGTTAAACCACGAAAATTTCAAAGCATCGGTTCAGGGGTAATTATTAACCCCAAAGCTGGTATTATTATTACGAACGATCACGTTATCCGTAATGCCGATTTAATTACGGTAACTCTTAACGATGGCCGACGATTAAAGGCCAAATTAATTGGCAGTGATAGTGAAACGGACTTAGCCGTGTTGAAGGTCGAAGCAAAAAATTTAAAAACTCTAAAAATTGGCGACTCGGATAAAGCGGAGGTTGGTGATTTTGTTATTGCAATTGGCAATCCTTTCGGACTGAATAGTTTTGGCAATAGTCAGTCGGCAACCTTTGGTATTATTAGTGCGATGATGCGAAGTGACTTGAATATTGAAGGTATTGAAAATTTCATCCAAACGGACGCGGCCATCAATCCAGGAAATTCGGGTGGCGCCCTAATAAACAGTCGCGGAGAATTAATAGGGATTAACACCGCTATAATTTCTCCCTACGGTGGCAATGTAGGCATTGGATTTGCAATTCCGATTAATATGGCTAAAGAAGTACTCATGCAGTTGATCAAGTTTGGCACCATCCATCGTGGGCTAATGGGAATATTTGTACAACCCTTAACCCCTGAATTGGCACAGGCTATGAACTACAGTGAAGACATCCAGGGTGCATTAGTTGCGCAAGTTAATGAAAATTCACCCGCTGAAAAAGCCGGTTTAAAAGCAGGCGACATTATCACTAAAATCAATAACACCACCATTGGTCAAGCTACTCAAGTTAAAACGACCATCAGTATGCTGCGTGTTGGTAGCACGGCTAAAATTACCGTGCAACGAGACGGTCATCAATTAACACTCGATGCTCTGGTAACGGATATAAAACAACATGAACAAGAGTTGCAAAATAATAACCCATTTTTGTACGGTCTTGCTTTAAAAAACTTCGAACAAGACTCGCCACTTCACGGCCACATTAACGGAGTTCAAATTGTCGGAGCGGCTGAAGTAAGTGCCGGATGGCGTGCGGGGTTGCGTCCAGGCGACATAATAATTAGTGCTAACAAAAAACCTACTAAAAATGCAACCGATTTGCAGAGCATAGCAAGCAAGCAAAAAAAACAGCTGCTTATTCAAGTATTGCGCGGACAAGGTGCTCTGTATATTTTAATTATATAATTTTGCGATGTAAGGAAGTCAATCTATGAGTGACTTCCTTACATCAGTTTTAATTTCAATGGGCTAGTACCTTATAAAACGCTAACCAGGCAGTTGCTGTTAATTCTTGATACTTTGCTCTTTATCCAGGTTTAAATTTACGCAATAATACTAATTAAAATTTAAAATTTGCCAATATCTCTTGACAAAATAACCATAAAAAGACACAATCTTGCTCGCAGTGGCTATGTGGCTCAGCTGGTTAGAGCGCGGCACTCATAATGCTGAGGTCGGTGGTTCGAGTCCACCCATAGCCACCACTTTACACTAATTTATCAATTGTATTTCTTATTCTATATCGCCGTTAATAACAAACATTTTTTTAACTGGGTCCAAATGCCATGATTTTAATCAGATAGAATCGAATTCATAGGCAGAATCTGCCCTATTGATTTCTATCCAATTATTCATCACCTGAAAAAACTATTGAATGGTTTATTGCTACAGTTTATGAGTAAGAAGCGGTGAAAAATGTTTTAAATTCTCAAAAGTTGTTTGGATTTCCTCGTAATCCTTTCCCCAAAAAAGTACACTCAAAGATGCATCCAACAGCGTTTCTGCTTGCGTTAAACGTTCACCAACGTGAACAAAAGTACTAAATCTATGCTGCACCGTCATTTCTGGATAATTTATTTCTTTAACCTCACCTAAGAGTTTAGGATAGGTTAACCATCCAGCGTACGTGATGTGGTTATTAACAGGCTCCAAAGATGCGCTAACTTCAATTTGGGTTTGATACTGTAGCAACTCTAGGTGTTCTCCATATATTATCTCGTACATATCCGGTACTAGCGCTCCCGGAGTCCTGGCCGCAGCCTCCAAAAAAACGAGCTCGCCTGTTTTGCGCTCTTTGAACAGCTCAATATGAAATGCTGAAGAAATTGAACCTAAAGCAAAAAGCACTGTCTGACAAAATTCAAACACTTGATCGTTTAACGTAGAGTCAATTATAGGAATACTCCCCATAGGAGATCCCTTTGAAAATTGCGCAGGTGGATTTGCATAAGCTCCTACAGAGAAAAAGACAACCCTATCTTTTTGTACAACCATATCGCAGTGATACAATTCGCCTTCAATATATTCATCAATTTCAAATTGCCACGGTTTTTGACTTATTTCTTCAAGTACTCTGTTCAACTCATCCTGTTTTTTAACATGATAGGTGCTAATGCTACTTACTAAATCAATTGGTTTAATAAACATTGGCAATCCTACTTCCAAAACTAATTGAGCAGCATAGGATTCAGGATTTTCTAAAAATCTATTCTTATCAAATAAAATGAATTGTGGAACTCGAACTTTACCAGCAAGTTTTATTTTTGATTCGGCTTTATTCACAAAGGGCATTAAATTCTGCACACCCGCACCGGGAATACCGTATTTTTCACGCAAGCCTGCCATTACAAGTTGAGTACTGTCTTCATTAGTAAGAAGTTGTATAGTATCCGCGTGATAAAGGGCTAAGTATTCTTTTAGTATTTCCTCAACTTCTTCCAACTGCACCTGATGAAAACTGCGGGTAATTGTATGCACCGCATCAAATAAAATCCGATTTTCATCAGAAAGATTTGTAATTGCGTAATCGCTAGCGATTAGAATTTTTTTTGAGCCCGCCTCAAATGAAAGCTCTGTAAGATTCGCTTTGATGGCAACAACATTGTATAAAAAAATATAAACTTTCATGGGTAAACCTAGCCGGTTTTAATGTCCAAGTGCAACAAGGTTAAGTTTATAAGCCCAATAAGCCTTAAAATCAAAAGCGCCATCGGGAAGAAACAACTCTGCTGGGCATTCCCAAGCTAATGACTTTTTGGGTCGCGCATTAAATTTTCCTGCAATGTCATCAGTGTCTTGTTGCGCAAAAGCCGGGAAAGCATAGTCTTTTGGAAGCTCCTGTCGTAACAAAGCCTTGGTATTTTTATTTTGACCGCGCTCCAAAGAACTACGTGGATGAGCACAGTAAACCGCGATGCCTGTGTTTTCCGCTAATATTGCATGCTGAGCCATTTCGCGGCCTTGATCATATGACAGATAACGACGCACGGCTACATCAAAGCGCTGCAGTTTGCTGCTAATACCCTCTGTTGCAACTTGCTCTCTCCCGTTTAATAGCTGTAGCAAAAGGACTAAGCGTGTTTTTCGCTCTACCAAGGCACCCATTTGAGAACGATTGGCTACAGCCTGGATGTGAACGCACTCACCGTGTCCGTTCACCAGTCGTTCGACAATGTCGGTGGAATGTTGATTAATGCTCTTCATGTTAGGTATTTGCCCACGTCGGTCGCATTCACGTGCGCGAGGTCGCCTCATGTTATGATCGCAGCGTAGTGAGTCAATAATCTCTGTCCGCAGTTTGCCCTTAAGCATCGCGTAAATTGCTTGGTAAAAAATTTCGCGGCAAAGTTTAATAGGTTTGTTCAACCGTGACATTGTACCGGCACTCTCTTCTGGAGATACGCCTTGTCGCGACCCATCCATAACGTGTACCCATCGTGTGTTGCCAACAACGAGTGTCGGTTCAACACGGGTGAGCGCAGCTAACTTATCCGCCTGTATGTTCGATTGACAAAAAGAATAGCCCCCTGCTATGGATGCACGTCCAACAGACCGAACATGCGGTGTCGGTACCCGGCCATTGCGTGCAAGTGCACGAGCAATTAATGAGCGATGATGAATTAATCCTTCGGCGATTACAGAAGGACTAAATCCCTGATGTAAGTGTGCTAGGATTAATACCCGTTTGTTTAGTGTGATAGGTTTGTAATTTTTTGCCATGCAATATTATCTCATAATTAAGTGTTACACTTGGAATTAGAGTGCGCCCAAATATAATCACACTGTTAATGAAATATAACACATACTAATCAAATCTGCTTACCCTGAACGCATATTGTCCTAATTATATTTTATATTAACACCTGGAATACAGGTTTAAAAATATAGTTTATAATCTAGGAGAGAAGCACCTTATGTTTTTTTTAGTCAAAATAGGCTTAGCAGTTTTTTCAAGCACAGCTTGATTTTTTAATTGATTTACTTAACATTCGCTTGTAATAGAGATAGACCTGGGCAGAATAGAGAACAGATGCTTCCAGCCCGGTTACAAGGAAGTTAAAACAATTTGAGTTATCTTAAAAAATGAAGTGAAGTGACTTGCTTATTTTTCGAGTAATGAACGTATTTACAAGAGTATACTTCATAATATCGAATAAATCTATAAAAATGCCCAACTTACAAACATTGAGACTGTATTATGACCGACAATTATACCCCTGAAGATTCCAATAAATTTATTGAAATTCTTTTTAATAGCATGCCTTTTTCATATATTTTTTGGAAAAATACCAACGGCGTGTATATGGGTGCAAGTACGCAACAAATTAAAATGTTCGGCAAGGATGTTAAGGATGCTAAGGGCTTTATCGGAAAAACCATATTTGAAGTTTTGGAAGACTACGATACAGCACAATTAATTGATATTACCGATAGAGAGGTAATGAAGACGGGCATCCCGCAAACATTAGAAGAGTCTATTATAATGCCCAATGGTGAAAAAAAATTTTTTCTTTCACAGAAGCAACCTATACGCAACACAGAAAATAAAATCATTGGATTGCTTGGTTTTTCATTAGATATTACAGAACGAAAAGAATTGGAAGACGAGCTTAGAAAGGCAAAAGAATTGGCAGAAATATCAAGCCAAGCTAAATCAAAATTTATACAGAATATGAGTCACGACATTCGTACTCCTTTAACCGGTATTATCGGACTTTCAAACATATTAGCGCAGGATGCTTTTAATGAAGCCAATCGTGAAAATGCAAAAATGCTTAACGCCAGTGGCGAGCAGCTCTTATCTCTTTTAAACAGCGTTCTTGATATAGCCTCTAGTGGCTCTGTTAGTGAACGTTTGGAGATAACATCTTTTAGTATTCATAATCTTTTGCATAATTTACTTGAGCTTGAATTGCCTGCTTTAAAAATTAATAATCTCACGTTGCAATTAAAAATTGATGAAAAAATACCCTTTTTAATTGCTTCTGATAAAGAAAAAATGTATCGAATTTTATTAAACTTACTTAGTAACTCAATCAAGTTTACTGAGGAAGGTTTTATAACCATTACCGCTAAACTGATTGATACCAATGAAAACGACTTAACCTTACAGTTTATAATTACCGACAGTGGTATCGGTATTCCCAAGACAGACATTAAGAAAATCTTTAATGCTTTTTACCGCGTTCACCCGTCTTATGAGGGAAAATACAAAGGGTTTGGTATTGGGCTCCATCTAGTTAAACAATACGTTGATATTCTCAACGGTACTATTCGAGTTAAAAGTATAGAGGGGAAAGGCACCACTTTTTACTTTACTTTGCACGTTCAAAAAGTGGCGCATGCTGAGGAAATACATAGTGTAAATCTCAAAAAAAATACCGCATCTTTTCGGCCTCATAGTGCTCCGTTAGTTGCCATTGTTTCTCAGGAAAAAGAAAACCTATTAACTACAAAAGCGAATGTTTTATTAGTAGAAGACAATCCTGTAGCTATGAAAGTTGCGACTATGATTTTGAGTAAAGCGGGGGTTACCACCGATACGGCTTACAATAGTCGCGACGCATTTTCACTGTTTGTTAAAAATCGTTATGATTTTGTAGTGACGGATATAGGCCTACCTGATTTTTCAGGATTTGAACTTGCAAAAAAAATGCAGGCTTACGAGAAGAGCAATCGTCTTGGTGATAGAACAACGCCTATTATCGGTTTAACGGCGCATGCTGGACAAGAAGCATTTTCTGAGTGCGATAAAAGCGCGATAGTCAAGCTCTGTGAAAAACCACTGACCACTAAAATGGTGGATGCTTATATTGCTCAATACGCTCATTTTTCTAAAGAGGAAGATAAAGAGGCTGCTTCCTCTGAATTAATTTCGAAGGAATTGCCTTTACTTGATATTGAGCTTGGTATTAGTTACTTAGGCTCTTTACATATTTTTGGTGAAATGCTGGAGATTTTAACACATCAAAGTATGAAAACAGTTATCACTGATTTGAGCAAATATTACCGAAATAATGAATGGCAGTTGTTTAAAAAAGCAGCCCATCAATTCAAAAGTAGCTGCTTATATTGTGCTACAACTAAGCTATTGAGCTGTACGCAGGAATTAGAGTTATTAGCAGACACCCAGGACTCAAAAACAATTGAACCCGTGTATCAGAAGTTTCTCAAATGTTTAGCCGAAACTAGAAGTCACATTAAGGCATGGCTGTGTTCAAACTATACACTTAAAGACCAATGATTAACACCGTAAAGCCACTAGTATTTAGTGTCTATAATTTCAAAATAAATGATAACAAACGGCCTAATCCGCTCACCGGAAGCATCCCATCCAGATAACGACTTAAGGTTTGTAGCCTAGTCTCTATTTTTAGCCCTCCTTAAATTCGGGTTAGTATGGAATTATGCACCGTCGGCGTAAAAAGTCGTGAAGATTACAAAAATTAGCTAGGGAATTAATTATGCTTATAGACTTTAATTTTTTTTGCAGAAACCTTGAAAATCAAGGATTTAAAGACATACGAACTTTTTGGAATGAATTAAAAAAAAATAATTGTTCCTATGATCAATTATCAACACTGCTAGATACAATTCCACGCTTAGAAAAATGTCTTTTTCGTCATCAAATTAAATGCGTAGCTACGCAAGATCAAGGAATTCAAATTTTAAGTTTTATTGAAGAGCACAAATTGGATTCTTTTTTCTCTTCCAGATGATACGATTATTAATACTTCAGACACTCTCGATGACCTATCAAACATTAGTAAAAATAAAGAAAACTTCAGTAAGCGCACTAAAAAAATATACGGTATAGCTCTAAAATTTAACGCAATTATTTTATTACAAGAGCTCCTTGACAATGAGAAAAACCACACTAGAAAATGTTTTATTGATATGAAGCATGGTGTAACTAACAATACTCCAGGGCATAACTATTTAAGAAGCACTCAACCTTATTCGGTAATCGTCCCTAAAAATAATTGATGCCAAAAGTAGAATTTTCTCGTACCCTTTACGCAGGAGATTCTGCATGAAAAAATCAAAATTTAGTGACAGTCAAATTATGTCGATCATCAAGCAAAGTGAAGCAGGCGTACCTGTTCCAGAACTTTGTCGTGAACATGGCATGAGTTCAGCAACGTTTTATAAATGGCGTGCAAAATATGGTGGCCTGGACTTGCCGATGATGACCCGACTAAAAGAGCTCGAGTCTGAAAATGCCCGTTTGAAGAAGATGTACGCTGAAGAGCGCCTAAAATCTGAGATTCTTCGCGAGGTGCTTGAAAAAAAGTAGTTAAGCCATCCAGTCGAAAGCAGCTTGCACAGAAAGCCGTGCAGGAAAAATTTATCTCCGTACGGATGGCCTGTTGTTTATTTAGCATTAGTGAAACTTGCTATCGTTACCAATTGAAGCTGAATGATGAAAATGCTCATATTGCAGACTGGTTGTTGCGTTTGACTAAAAATAATCGCAATTGGGGTTTTGGCCTTTGTTTTTTATATTTGCGTAACGTTAAAGGTTACAAATGGAACCATAAGCGTGTTTATCGTATTTATAGAGAGCTCGAGCTGAATTTAAGAATCAAACCCAAAAAGCGGTTAATTAGGGAAAAGCCAGAGGCGCTAACGGTTCCTCAAGCAATAAACGAATGCTGGTCAATGGATTTTATGCATGATCAGTTACAAAACGGGCGTAGTTATCGTTTATTTAACGTGATTGATGACTTCAATCGAGAAGGCCTTACCATTGAAGCTGACTTCTCTTTGCCTGCTGAGCGTGTGATTAGGGCGCTTGATCAGGTTATTGAGTGGCGTGGTAAGCCTTTTCAGATACGTTGTGATAATGGACCTGAATATATCAGTCACTTGCTTACACAATGGGCTGAAAAACACAAAATAACGCTATTGTTTATTCAGCCAGGCAACCCACAACAAAATGCCTATGTTGAGCGTTATAACAGAACCGTACGATATGATTGGTTAAACCAGTATTTATTTAGTACGATCGAGGAAGTTCAGAATATGGCCACAAAATGGTTGTGGTCTTATAACAACGAACGGCCTAACATGGCAATTGGAGGTATACCGCCCAGACAAAAACTGAAATTAGTAGCTTAGTTTCTACTTTTAGCGTCAGTTAAAAATGGGGGGATTACCATTCTTTTTTTACGTCGACCCCAATTCTTTTTACGTTTAATCCAAATAAAATGGACTTACAATATATTCTCAATTAACTAAAAATCCGGTTATTCATAATCGGCTGTAGGCTTTTTTGCAAGTATTTTAGTCTCATTGTATTGGCCTAAAAAGCAACGTATCCATTTAAACAATTTTTCGTTATGCTAAAGCGAGTCAACAAGAAATGCGGTCTACAGTTGAGCGACCTTCTGATAATTAATACAGTACTACATGCGTAGTAACTTAAAATGACGTTCACTTGTAATATAGCCCACTTCCCGCACCTGTTTTCACGAATAAACCGTCCAGTATTTTTCACCTAGGCAATCCAAGATAATTTTCTGTCGAGCATTAATATGTCAATCAGCATCCAAAATTGACCCCCTGTCAGCGTCAAAAATTGACCCCCCCTGTGATAGTCACAATGTAAAATATAGAAGCAATTAATTTCTTGTTTTAAAGCGGTAACTTTCGTTTCCGGTTTCAATGATGTCGCAATGATGTGTAACTCTGTCGAGCATGGCGGTTGTCATTTTTTTGTCAACAAAGACCTGTGCCCATTCACTGAAACTGAGGTTGGTGGTAATAATGAGTGAAACTTTCTCATAAAGTTTGCTGATAAGATGGAATAGCAATGCGCCTCCAGCCTGAGAGAAGGGCAGGTAACCCAGCTCATCAAGGACAACCACATCAACCATTTTCAAACGCTCGGCGAGTTTTCCTGCATTGCCGGCCAACTTTTCGGCCTCGAGTCTGTTAACAAGGCCAACTACGTTGAAAAATCTCGCCTTGTACCTGTTTTTAATGGCCTGACTGGCAATGGCAATCGCCAGATGAGTTTTTCCACTGCCAGTACCGCCCACAAAAATAACATTACGATTAGCAGGAATAAAACTGCCTTCATGCAGCGTTCTTATTTGTTCTTCATTGACTTCAGACGATGCAAAATCAAAACGGTCCAAATCACGATATACAGGGAATTTGGCAGTACCCATTTGATAGTTAATGGAGCGAGCCTGCCTGTCGGCAATTTCAGCACGAACCAGATTTGACAAAAAAGACTCTTTGGTCAGCTGACTGAATCCAGGTTGCTCGCTTTCTTCTGTAAACGCTTCTTCCATGTTATAAAGCTTCAGGTTGCGTAACATTAACAACAGTTCAGTGTATGGCATGGCGAACCCCTCTGAGCAACTGATTGTAACGAACCATATCGGGCATCGGTTCTTTGGCCAGTTTTAACCAGTCTGGCGTCGTTATTTCAGAAGGTGTTGGCCTGTCTTTCTGGCGGTTTAAATGATTCAAAATATAATCAGCTCCTATGAGCGCCTCTGAAATGGCTGTTTTGCAGGCAGCATCAACGGCTTCAAGACCGTGGGTGGAAATCGCAAGAAGTATTGACACAACGGCTTTGTCGCCATCTTTGTCCTTCATCAGGATTTCCCTGACTTTCTTAAGACCATCGGGCAATACCCATTCGTGGAATGGCGCACCATTGCGAATAGCTCCGGGCTTTTGCTCAAGCAGTGGCAGGTAATGCAAGGGATTATAAATGGTTTTATTCCGACCAAAATGACGTGTATGTTCGGCGATGACACGGCCTTTTGAATTCACTATAATTTTGTCAGAATAAGCCCGCACGCTGACCGGTTGGTATGCATAGGCACATTCAACGCTATAGCGGTTTCGGTCAAAGTTAACAAGACAGGTGCTGCTAACCCGGCAGCTCTTCTCCATATAGCCGTCAAATGGCGCATCCATCTGTCGAAGCACCTGTCCTTCCTGCTCAAAAATACGAGTGTCTTTCGCTTCAGGATGTGCACGCGTTTTGGAAATCTCCAGGCAGCGCTCCGTCAGGTGCCGGTTCAGTTCGTTGAAGTCCTTAAATTTTAGCCGGGGCACAAAAACCCAATCGCGAACATTGCCAACCTGATTTTCAACTTGCCCCTTTTCCCAGCCAGCAGCGGGACTACAGGCTGTGGGTTCTACCAGATAATGGCTTAACATCTGGATAAATCGGTTGTTGAACTTTCTTTCCTTGCCAGTAAAAACCACGTCAACTGCCGTTTTCATGTTGTCATAAATTCCGCGACGCGGGATTCCACCAAAAAATGAAAAAGCCTGTGCGTGCGCTGCAAACAGCATTTCCTGTGTTTCTCGCGGAAACGCTGCCACAAATAGCATGCGGCTGTAACACAAACGAAACTGTGCGACCTTTATTTTCTGAGCAACGCCACCAAGCTCTACAACTTCCTCGCTCCAGTCAAACTGATAAGCTTCCCCTGGCGAAAAGTAAAGTGGAATAAATGCCTTGCCCACCTTGCCATCATCCAGCATCCATTGCTTTACATAGCGCTGTACGCTGTCATAAGCGCCTGAATATCCCAACTCCCGCAAACGCTGGTGCAAGCGCATGGCACTGCATCTCTGTTTCTTTGGTAATTGATTGTCCAATTCAAGCCAGGACTGCAATTGCTCCTTATAATCCTCAAGCCTTGGGGCGACCACTTGCCTTGGTTTGTAGACATGTGCAGTTTGTCCTTCACGGAGTACCTTTCTTACTGTATTCCTCGATAAATTCAGCTCTCGGCTTATTTGCTTAATGCCTTGTTTCTGAACATGATAACGTGTGCGTATTTTTGCGATCGTTTCCACAATTAACATCCCCCTCATCTCCGTTGAGTGATCCCAACGGTTAGTTTAACAATTATTTAGGGGGTCAATTTTCGACGCTGATTTCCCCTCTAAAGGGGTCATTTTTGCATGCTGATTTACACTATTGATTTTAAATAATATCTTAATAGCAATGGGCTCTCTATGGATTTGGAAAGTAAAATATTATAAAGAAAATCAACTATTAGATTTATCAGGAAATTTAACTTAATGGATATATTACTAGTTAACGATAAATTATTAGTATTGGATTACGAACGAGATAAAGAATATGCGGTTGAAAAAAACTTAGGTACATTCATAAAGAGCTTCTTTACTAATGGGGAGCAATTTTCTAAAGCAATTCAGCGCAGATTAGGGGGAAAATCGACTACTCACAGGAAAGAAATCGGTCATAAATTTTCTTTATTGTATTCTGAGAAGCGTTATGTAAATTACGCTGATTTACAAGCAGTAACAAAGGTAGAGGATAAAGCCACTGCTAGGCATGAAATATATAAAGAAACTTTTTCAAGTGATGAAATAATAGGAGATTATTATTTCTTAAATCCTATTTTATTTAAAAACAAACTCGCCAAGGAAGATCTTTTAGGCGCGATATTATATTTTTCGTCGGGTATAAAATGCTCAGCTAAATTTAATTCTCAACCCCATATAAAAAAATTTATCCCTTCTAATGGAGCAAGATATCCTTTCTTTCCCATTATCTATATAAACAATGGGATTAATATCAAACCAGGTATTTATAAATATCATCCCTATTTACATTCACTCATTCGCGTTCAAGACAAGCAGCATTTTAAGGACGTTGATATTCGAATTGTATTTAAAGGAACCGTTGAACGAGTAATGTCTCGATACCCAAATGGGGTAGCTTATCAGGATCTACTATTTGATTTGGGACACTTAATTACAACATTAAAAATGTGTTTTTCCCACTATGGGATAAGCTATACTTTGCGTACTTCTATAGATACTAATTCTGAAGTAAATCTAATGGACTTGGAGTTGTTAACCATTGATCTACGCATTAATATTAAGTTATAACTATGCTATATTTAGATGCTTTATTAGAGGAAAGTCTCCTAAGATGTCACCTACATATTCAGGTTCTCCACTTTTAATAAAACCATTTCTTTCATAAAAGTGTTTTGCTGTTATCGTACTTACAACTGAAAGTGATTGGATTCCTGATGATTTGGCAATATGTTCCATTTCCTTCAATAAGACTTTACCAACGCCCTTATAGATATAAGAAGGAAGAACATAATTTAATAATATTTCCCCATCTTTATTCATTAAAGCAAAACCTGAAAGTTTACTTTTAGGGGTGTCAAGCGCGGCTAACGATATATTATTAGTTGAGTTGATCCATTGAGAAATATTTTCTGGGGTTTTATTTGCCAGCCATTCTTTCATAATCTGAGGGTCATTATTATAATCAGCTGCACAATTCATAGTTATAGATTCTATTAATAGGTCGCATAGCTCTTTACGCTGTTCTGAAGATGGAGTGATAATTTTTAAATTGGCTAACATATGGACAGCTCATCGTTAATATTTACGTATAATATCTGTAAATGCTAATTGTTTCCAAATATCTTTAAGGTAAATGTTCAAAAGAATTAGCATAGGGGCTTAGGAAACATGTAAATGAGACAAATATATCTTTTATTACCCTAAGAATTAAATATTTATACAGTACTTCTCTCACAGATATATTGTAGTAAATAATACTTGTAAGAAATAAAGAGAGAAATATGAGCGAATTGTTTGATGATAAGATTAATCAGATTTTCCAAAATGCATTTGAAGTGCTTGGCTATAATACGCAGTATGCAAAAGTTGTATTATCGTCTCGTCCTCAATTAGGGCACTTTCAGTGCAATGCTGCTATGTCTTTAGCAAAGGAAGTTGGTAAAAATCCTTTGGAAATCGCAAATAATATTGTAGAACTTATTTCTAAAAATGAATGGTTCACCAATGTAAACATTGCTCGACCAGGTTTTATAAATTTCTCGGTTTCATCTGATTATTTAGCAGATTGGTGTAATCAATTAGTACTGGATCATCGTTCTGGTTGCCCTATTGTTGCTAATAAAAAGAAAGTGGTTATTGATTTTGGTGGGCCTAATATTGCTAAGCCCATGCATGTTGGACATATCCGATCTACTGTAATTGGGGATTGTTTACAGCGTTTATATCGATTTTGTGGTGATGAAGTAATTAGTGATATTCATTTGGGCGATTGGGCACGGCGTTTTCATGAGTAAAATTTAGGCATAATATTTCACTAAAAAATTGTATACTCTCCATTTTTATAAATGGATTTTGTTAACAAATGTCTGATGTTATTGACAAGCTAAATCAATTTAATGACCCACGAGACTCTAAAAAAGTCATTCATCCTCTAGCCACTATTTTGTTTATTGCCGTTTGCGCCATTTTTTGCGGAGCGGAAGGCTGGGAAGATATTGTCTTATGGGCGGAAAGTCACCAAGATTGGCTGAGGAAGTATATTGACCTTAGCCATGGCCTTCCTAGCTACAGCACTTATCGACGCGCGTTTATTATCATTTCTCCGGCTTGTTGGAGTAGGTTAATACGCGATGTTGTTTGGTCATCTAACCCCGAGCGAAAAAAGGAAGATCAAGTGCCCATTGATGGGAAAACATTACGTGCCAGCAAGTGTGATGCGAAGGGAGTCAAAGCAATACAAATGGTTAGTGCCTGGAGCGTTGAAAATAGTATTATTTTAGGTGAGGTGAAAACGGATAGTAAATCAAATGAAATAACGGCTATTCCATTACTGCTTGAGCTGTTAGACCTGGAAGGAGCAACCGTTTCTTTAGATGCTATGGGCTGCAATGAAAAAATCATCTCTAAAATTTTAGAACAAGAAGCACATTATGTTATCAAGCTAAAGAAGAATCAGCCTAAATTATTTGAAGCTATTGAAAAATATTCTCAAAACCAAGGTAAATCAATGGATAATGTAGTGGATGATTATTTTGATGAATCTCATGGGCGCTGTGTTCGCCGGCGCTATTTTGCCTTTGATGTTCCTCAAGATATCCAAAAATTAGGATTTACTCAAATGAAGACCATTATTGCTACTGAAACAATTAGCTCAAGTAAATATACAAAAGAGACAAGTACTGAATGGCGTTACTATTTAACTGATCATGACAAATTAAACTCCAAATTAGCAAGCTATGTGCGTGGTCACTGGGGCGTGGAAGCAATGCACTGGTGTTTAGATGTGCACTTAAATGATGACAAAGATAAAAAATACGAAGAAAATGCGGCTGAGAACTTTGCAAGAACAAAAAGGTTTTTATTCAATCTTGTAAAATCAAAGCCGCCTAAAGGAAAAAAAAGAAGTCTCCGATTAAATTTAAAGTTAGTTGGCTGGAATCTTGATTATTTAGCAAGATTAATTTTTAGCTGATGGTTTAGGATCAACTTCATGTAAGAAAAATGGTTGTTTTTTTTCTGCTCGCCTAAAATATGGGGCAAAAGTTTCTGTATTGTTGGTTTCATAGTTCAGGATAAATTTGGGTGGAAAGGGATTAGAATTTTATTTTATTTTCCTCATCACTAATGATCAATTATTACTCATGAAAACGCCGTGGGCGATTGGGGTACACAAATGGGTATGCTGATTGAGGCAATGAAAAAGAAGATGCCTGAAGCAGACTATTTTAATGAAGTCTTTGAAGGTCATTATCCTGATTCATCACCTGTAACTGTAGATGAACTATCCGCTCTCTATCCTCAAGCTGCAGCTTTATGTAAAGCCGATGAAATAGAAATGCAAAAAGCCAGAACATCCACCTTAGAACTTCAAAAAAAGAAACGAGGTTTAGTCGCTTTATGGACTCATTTTGCCAATATTTCAATCGAGTCATTAAAAAAAGATTTTAATGACCTGGGTGTTACATTTGATTTATGGAATGGCGAAAGCACCGTCCACTCCCTGGCAGAGAGCTTAATTGAAACGCTGATAGAATATAAAATTGCCGTAGAAAGCAATGGTGCAACTATAATTGAATTAGAGGAAGATATGCCTCCTTTAATATTAAAAAAGTCTGATGAAGCTTTTATGTACGGCACAACAGATTTAGCGACTATAGTTGAAAGAGTAAATACTATTAATCCATATTTAATTTTATATGTAGTCGATAAACGCCAGTTTCTTCATTTCAAACAAGTGTTCCAAGCAGCAAAAAAATGCAACCTAGCTGATTCCGTTATTTTAGAGCACGTGGGTTTTGGCACGGTCAATGGTTCGGACGGTAAGCCATTCAAGACCCGCGATGGCGGAACTATGAGCCTGAAGGATTTAATTAAAGAAGCCAAAGTTAACGTTGGCTTTCGTTTTAATAATAATGATATAGATGAAAATTTAAAAAATGACATAGTTAATAAAATTGCCTTATCTACATTAAAAATTGCCGACTTATCAAACCCTAGAATCTCTGATTATATATTTGATTTAAATGTTGCCTCACAATTTGAAGGGAAAACAGGCCCCTATCTTTTATATTCAGCAGTACGTATTAAATCCATGCTGCAAAAAGCTAATAACCTCGATCAAAACAATCTAAAAATTTTACCCGCCGTGAATTTGTTAGAAGAGAATCTTCAATTAACATTTACCAGGCTACCCAAAGCCATCAGCACTGCTTATATTAGATTTGAGCCTCACCACTTGTGTGATTTTGCCTTTGAGCTTGCTTCGGCTTATAACCGCTTCTATGCGGCATGTAACGTACTAACGGAAGAAAACTTATCGATTCGTAGTTCACGTTTAGCAATGTCAGCTTTAACGCTAAAGCAAATGCTTTTAACCTTTGATATTTTGGGTTTGGAAGTTCCAGAAAAAATGTGAGGAATAATACTCTGCTTGAGAAAATGACAGGTGCTTTTTAATAAGTGACGAAAGTGACAGCAGTGATAGCTGTAAAAACATTTATTTTAATCAAGCAGAAATCCAATGCGTATTCCGATGATGTTGATCACAATATATCTTCAATAAGAACAATATTTGTACTATATATTTTGCCCCCTCTAAATTTGTAAATGAAAGGGGATTAAAAAGCTCTTTTGATTGGGAAAGGCAGGATCTTCCCTGACTTATTTATTTGCAAAATAAGAAAAAGAGGGGGTATTTTTATGGTGTTTCCCTCATTCCGCACCTGTTTTTGTGAATAACCTATAAAAAATTCTTGACACAGATCTCGGATTTTGATCTATTACTCACTTTTGGTAGAGAGAAAGTGAACGTAGCAAATTTCACAACAAAATCGCTGGATCATCTTGGCTTGGTGTCAACTCTATGCAAAGAGCTGGGTATTGCTGACTTTGTTGATGAGCGGCTCCCGAAACAGCCAACATCCCACGCATCCCATGGTCAACTGTTGGTTGCAATGATTTTAAATGGGCTCGGTTTTGTTAGTCGTACCTTGCACATGGTTCCAGATTATTTCTCGGACAAGCCTGTTGAGCGTTTAATCGGAGAGGGGATAAAAGCGGAGCATATAAACGATGATGCCCTCGGTCGATGTCTCGATAAATTATACGAGGATGGTGTTTCGCCTCTTTATCAAGATTTGGCGGAGCGTGTTGTCAATTATTTAGGCTTGCCGTGCGATTTAGTACACCTTGATTCCACGAGTTTTCATGTGGATGGCGAATATCAATCAGATATTGATGCTCAACATATTCGTTTAACACAGGGATATAGTCGCGATCATCGTCCCGCGCTTAATCAAGTCATTCTTAATTTGATTACTGAAAATCAAGCTGGCCTTCCCGTTTACATGCAAGCCTGCAGTGGTAATACCAATGATAGCGAAAGCTTTAAAAAGCTCGTTAAATCACACATTGGTAGTTTGAAAGCGGCACAGCGAAGCCGCTACTTTATTGGAGACGCAGCGCTGTATGTTGCTGAAACAATACAATCCCTACATGAGCAAAAACAATTATTTATTACACGTGTGCCACAAAAAATGGTTGAAGCAAAAGCCATATTAAGCACTTATTCATTGGATGATTTTATTGCCATCGAGGCTGAATATTCAGGCACTTGGTACGAATCTAATTACGGTTCCGTTCCACAGAAATGGTTATTGGTTAAGAGCGAACAAGCGGGTAAACGTGAAAATCACACCCTGAAAAAATCCATTTTAAAAAGCACCGAAGCATCGATGAAATCATTCAAAAAACTATGCCAGGAGACCTACGCGTGCCAGAAAGATGCCCTAACGGCACTATCCAGATGGGAAAAGAAGCAAAGCTATCTAAGGGTTGCTGAGCCATTAATGCTTGAGCAGATAACCCATCAAACACGAGGCCGCCCGAAAAAAGATTCAGAAGGAACTATTTCGTATCAAATTAGTGGGCGGCTATATACCTGCTTGCAACGCAAGAAATTGGAAGCAGATAAAAAAGGTCTTTTTATTTTATCCACCAATGATTGCTCGGGTGAATTATCCATGCAGGATATGTTGGCAAATTATAAATCACAGCAGTCTGTTGAACGTGGCTTTCGCTTCCTGAAAAGCCCCGACTTCCTTGTCTCATCTTTGTATTTGAAAAAACCCGAACGCATCGAAGCCTTGCTCATGGTTATGACCTGCTGTCTCATGATCTATGCAGCACTTGAGCATCTAATTCGGCGGGAACTAGCCGCTAAAAAGCTCTTCTTTCCTGATATAGTTAATTAAAATTTAAAAAGTCTTAAATGTTTGTTATAATTAGTGCTTTTAGACTATGACTTATTCATTAGATTTTAGGGGAAAAGTACTTTTCCATATAGATTCAGGAGCTACGATCGAATCTACGAGTACATTATTTTCAGTTGGTACAACGACAATTAAGCAATGGAAGAGATTGAGACATCAAACAGGACAACTGGTAAGTGCTGGTCGTCCACACAACCCATACAAAATAGATTCAGATAAGTTAAAAGCCTTTATTAAAGAGCATCCTGATTCGTTTTTAAATGAGATAGCCTCTCACTTTAATGTTACCGCCCCTGCTATTCATGCAGCATTGAAGCGGTTAAAAATAACTCGAAAAAAAAGACTTCGCTCTACAAAGAGCGGTGCCCTAATAAACGCGAACATTATATTGAAATCATAGAGCATTTGAACCCTGAAAGTATCGTATACGTTGATGAGTCAGGCATAGATAGCTTTGTATCCAGGGAGCACGCATGGAGTGAGAGAGGGCAAACAGTTATTGGTGAGAGGTCTGGTAAACGCTTCGCTAGAGAAAGTTTTGTAGCGGGGTTAATCCATAAAACTCTGGTTGCCCCAATTTGCTATCAAGGCACTATGGAGGGTGTTTTATTCAACTTCTGGCTCAGTAATTTCCTCTTACCTGAAATTGGAAGTGGTAAGACCATTATAATGGATAATGCTGCTTTTCATAAATCCCCAGAAACGGCTGCTATTATCAATGGCGCAGGTTGTGATTTGATCTTTCTTCCCCCTTATTCAGCAGATTTAAATCCTATTGAAAAATGCTGGGCAAATTTAAAAAAGAAAATTAAGAATGAAATTGCTAATTTTGATACATTAGCTCAGGCCATTAATCATGCTTTTCAGGGGATCGTTTAAATTTTAATTCACTATATGAAACAGAAGCCAACTCAAAAACCAACTGCAAAATGGGTGTTCTGGTGTTTTATTGGGATACATGAGCTCAGTGTGGACTCGCAAGTGAAGGGTATTTTGAATATTAATGCTCGACAGAAAATTATCTTGGATTGCCTAGGTGAAAAATACTGGACGGTTTATTCGTGAAAACAGGTGCGGGAAGTGGGTTATAGATAAAACGAATAGGATTAACCGTGCGATTATTGGTGCAGGGTTATGTATTGCAACCTTACTTGGTCTAAGCAAGTTTTTTTATATTGCATTGGGATTGCTCCTTCTTTTAGAAGGCCTCGTTGGTTGGTGCTCTATTCCTTATTTTATCAAAAAAATTAAAAAACTATTTTAATTGAGTAACTATCCGCGGGGTTTGGGCCAAGCGGGCAAAGGTTGATAGGCGTTGGTTATGTCCGCAGAATTTAAAACACCATCATCTTGCCCCACAAGATAACTGCCTGATGATTTAGCTTTACTCACCCACTCGTGTAAGCTTGGACTGGGGATCTCTGGCTCTTTTACCGTTTAGTTGATGTTAGCACAGCTCACAGCTAGCTTTACCGATTCTTGTTTAAACTTTTTAGTGCATAGCCTTAACGTTCTTATCATTTTTTTCACCTTTTCGTTAATTCATACATTTTAACAAATTAGTGTCCGTTTTTTCGCGGGAAGATTATCCAGAAAAATGCTATAAGAAAAACACCATTTGAGATTCTCTTTGCTGGTCTAGCTCCTACTTCCACTGTTACATTTCACTGTTGAAACGGTGATTTTTTATTACTATGTTCAAAGTGTAAATTATGTTTTTAAAATCTGCGTATTGTTTAATAGTCTCTCCGCTGTACAATTGACTTTGGGCTAATTAACTAGGCCTTTACTGATTTAACCTTATTAAGGTACATAATGAAATTTAGAAAACTTATTCTGTTGATGTTGATTACTCATGCGTCAATTATTTTTGCAAATCCATGCGATAATCGTCAAATTTGGGTAAGAGGTGATGATAATCTTCAAGTAATATCTACCCATTTTGATCTTGGAAAAATAAAATCTATTTCTAATACTAAATTTGTGTTGGAGCATACTTATTACCCAATCCATGGAGATGGCTGGTTGGAGCTTCAGTTAAGTAATGGTCAAAGCGTTGGAATATTTTTTCATGTAGATAATACAGATGTCGGGGGACGATGCAAAATCGGTAGTGTAACGACTTATAATGAAAACTATAATATTTATCACTTTACTTATGCAGATAAAGATACTTTTGATTTAGTCAAATTCATATATTAACTGTATTAGTGTCATTACCGAGGGAAACTGTCGACGCCTTTTTTAATATTGCTTTCTTTATCCGCAGGTTTTTTACTTCCTTACGAAGGGCCTGCAGCTCACCACGCCCCTCTTCTCCCAACGAACTAGGTTTATGTTGTGTTTTTGTTTTATTTTTCCATTTATGAGTTAGTTTAACGTCAACTCCAGCAGCTGTGGCGGTGTGCTGAGGGGTATAACCTTGCTCAAAGATAAAGAGATACAGCATCTTTCTTGAAGTCATCTGGATAACGTTTATAGATGCCTCGTTTATTTGTCATAAATACCTCTGTTAGCTAAAACTATTTCCCCTAACAAACGTGTCCAATGCAATTAGACCAGAATACGCTTAGAGGATTAAGAAAGAGGAATCGCAACGGCCGTGGCCATCATCAATGGCGTTAAATAGCCGAAAATTTCGACCATTTTATTGGCAATTTAACCCATCACACTATTACAGTCGGGGAGATTGAGAAATAACTACGTCGCTTTTCTGCGAGAGCTTGTTTCCAAAAAAACCGTGGGCGCGAATCCTTGGAGCATAAGACTCATTGAGTGCGGTGAAATATCTTTTTAAACCTTTTACTATGCGTGTTTCTAGAGAGTCGGGTACAAACGTTGAAAACATAATCCACGTTCGTTCTGGAGTGTCAAATAATAAAAAAAGCGACCGCATCATTTTATTATGAAAATCGTAGTTATGAATATTAGTAAGATTAGCAAATGATACCAATGCGTTATTGTGTTGTAGCACCTGAGAAAATAATTGACACTCCTTTTTAGACAGAGCATTAAGCTTGATAATGACAATAGGAATGTTGCATTTACATCGTTGGTAACTCTCCTCTGATGACAAAAAGTGGTTCCTGTCCTCTTTTAGTGTTGCCAAGCTTTTCTCCAACCATTCAGTCGAAGCACGGCATTCTGAAAAACCGATTTTTTCATTTAAAATAGGATTTTCACTACTTAGATATTTTGTTAAAAACGCTGCGGGGCTGGTTGATGTTTTAAAACAGTTTAAAATAAACTGTAAATTTCGAAGTTGGCGAGGCTCCACATCAGCAATCACAATTAAATCCACAAAGTTTAAAAGTGAAAAAGATAACGATATAAAATTTGATTCCCCAAACAATAAAGCTACCGATAATTTGCTCCCACTATTTTCAATACGACCTTCGCATGTAAGCAAACTAATTAATTGCAACTGCAAATGCACGAGGCTGTGGTAATCCCCCCATTTTTAACTGACGCTAAAAGTAGAAACTAAGCTACTAATTTCAGTTTTTGTCTGGGCGGTATACCTCCAATTGCCATGTTAGGCCGTTCGTTGTTATAAGACCACAACCATTTTGTGGCCATATTCTGAACTTCCTCGATCGTACTAAATAAATACTGGTTTAACCAATCATATCGTACGGTTCTGTTATAACGCTCAACATAGGCATTTTGTTGTGGGTTGCCTGGCTGAATAAACAATAGCGTTATTTTGTGTTTTTCAGCCCATTGTGTAAGCAAGTGACTGATATATTCAGGTCCATTATCACAACGTATCTGAAAAGGCTTACCACGCCACTCAATAACCTGATCAAGCGCCCTAATCACACGCTCAGCAGGCAAAGAGAAGTCAGCTTCAATGGTAAGGCCTTCTCGATTGAAGTCATCAATCACGTTAAATAAACGATAACTACGCCCGTTTTGTAACTGATCATGCATAAAATCCATTGACCAGCATTCGTTTATTGCTTGAGGAACCGTTAGCGCCTCTGGCTTTTCCCTAATTAACCGCTTTTTGGGTTTGATTCTTAAATTCAGCTCGAGCTCTCTATAAATACGATAAACACGCTTATGGTTCCATTTGTAACCTTTAACGTTACGCAAATATAAAAAACAAAGGCCAAAACCCCAATTGCGATTATTTTTAGTCAAACGCAACAACCAGTCTGCAATATGAGCATTTTCATCATTCAGCTTCAATTGGTAACGATAGCAAGTTTCACTAATGCTAAATAAACAACAGGCCATCCGTACGGAGATAAATTTTTCCTGCACGGCTTTCTGTGCAAGCTGCTTTCGACTGGATGGCTTAACTACTTTTTTTCAAGCACCTCGCGAAGAATCTCAGATTTTAGGCGCTCTTCAGCGTACATCTTCTTCAAACGGGCATTTTCAGACTCGAGCTCTTTTAGTCGGGTCATCATCGGCAAGTCCAGGCCACCATATTTTGCACGCCATTTATAAAACGTTGCTGAACTCATGCCATGTTCACGACAAAGTTCTGGAACAGGTACGCCTGCTTCACTTTGCTTGATGATCGACATAATTTGACTGTCACTAAATTTTGATTTTTTCATGCAGAATCTCCTGCGTAAAGGGTACGAGAAAATTCTACTTTTGGCATCAATTATTTTTAGGGACGATTACCTTTGAAAAATGAATAACTGTCCGATCAAGTCTGAGCCACTACATATGAAAATACAGTGCTGGTATTCTCTTCCGACAAAGTCGCTCGGTAATTAATCCGACAGTTTCCTTGGTAATGACACTAATACAAAATAAGACAGTTTTAAAATGCTGCTTCAAAAGTAACGACTGGCTCCGATTTAGTTAAACTTTAGTCCCGCTTTTCGTAGTTCGGCTTCTTGTAAAGAAACTGCAAACTCAAAATCCGTTTCTGTGGTTCCATTGCTATAGATACGTGCCTCAGCGCTATCTATATTTTTGCTGTCTATTGTACGCACGTTACTAAATAAACCCTTCTCGAGAACCGCTTCAAATAATTCGTGTAAATGATTTTTAATGTGAACGTTGTTTGTTGATTTGATAACTTTCTGCATTTTAGCTGTCAATAGGCTGTCTGAATTTTTTAAAAGGAGACTGTTGGGTAAGGCGGTATCATCCCCTGCTGGATTATTATTTTTTATAAGGCGTTTAACCGAGCGCTTTAGGCGTGTGGTTTGCGAGTCGAGTGAACACTGAGCACGAAGCGCAGGCTCAAGACAGTCCGATGCAACCACAGTTGTCCAATGGCAATTTCTTCGGTTGACTAAAGTTATTATTGGTCGATTATTCGCAGTCTCACCATTATTGACGCCTTTAACCAAGAGTTGAACTTCCAAGCTATCGGCAACTTCTTTCAAGTCACTATGGGTAGCCCATCGCCCCTCTTTTTCTAAATATTTCCCCCCTTCTAGAATAAGCGACGCATGGCCCATAATCCAATTTCGTACATGGCAGTTTTTAAATTGTTCGCGTTCAGCATCTGTACGCTCTTTATTATTTGTTTTTAAAAATTCTGCAATTTTTTTAGCCTCATTGCATATTCGGTCTGATAAAAAAAGCCCGTTATAGCGAGAGTCCAGCTTGACATTCGACGTGGAAAGAAAAAATTCAACGATTTCAAAAAAATACATACCCATAACGCTGCCCTCAACTTTAGACAAAGCGGGTTGTTTTTTTTGTTCTTCAATTTTAAGTAAGAAATCCTTTTGGTTCGCATGGACCGCTATTTTACGCAGCGACATTTGCAAGCTAAATAAATTTTCTTTTTGATAGCGGCGAGGTTTTTTTTCTAATTCCGATAAATCAATTGCTAAAATTTCACGTATATTCAGCTTCAAAAATCCTGTTTTTTGCAAGCGTTTAAAGGTGCCACTCATTTTTTCAACGTGATTTTCACGCTGAATAATACTCACTAAACCAATTGCAAAAGCATAAAATCCGCAATCGCCACCACCAGGATTATCAATCAAGACAGACATAAAATTTCTCATTTAAATTTGCTTTAACTATTGTACAAAATAATTATTAAGAAAGTATTAACACGCAACAATACCATCATCGCAAACAAATAAAAACCCGCCACTTTTACAACCCAATGCAACAGGGAAAATTAGCACACTCTGTATAATTTTAAGTGTGACATCTGAGTGGTACTAGTAAGCAACTCTGTTTGCGTTTATACATTATTTTTGCTAAAAGCCTTTATTTTAAGCGGCTCATGAGAGCTCACAAAAATTGGTATTGAAACAGCCAGCTCATTCAAACAGCGGTAAAAAAGAACCTTCGCTTTTGCGTCTAAGAATGCAACGCACTCATCGATAATCAGTAGGTGAATTGTAGCGTTCCAAGATGTTAATGCTCTGAGTATTGAAATAAAAATTTTTTCACCGGACGACAAATAACCATTAACCCTTGTGCTAAATTTTTCATTTAATGCGAGTGAAAATTTTTTTAAATCGTATAGTAGATCACATGATAAGATAGGGCTCATTTTTTCCTCTAATAGTTGTTCCCACTGACAGAGTTTAGAGGCCTCATAACCTAAAATTTGTTGATTGAAGGTTTTTAGGCTATTGAATATTTCTGGCTCTCTTTCAATAACACGTATTGCAGATGTCTTAATATTCTGTAAAAAAAGTAAGAGCTGGCTATGATTGGAAACTTTTAAATTACGCTCATACCCACTAATTATATTAAATAAAGTAGATTTTCCAGAGCCATTTTTACCTTGGACATGATAAATACCAGGTTTTAAGCTGAGATAGTTTAAGCTATTGTCTTGTAGGGTAATTGCAACCTCCTCCATGGGGTGCCCAAATGCGTTAATTTCAGGCAATACATTTTCAAGCTGTACTGCAAATGCAGCCGAAATCACCTGCAACTTATTGATTAAAAGTTTTTTTCTAACGGTATTAACTTGATACTCAAGGAATGCGTTCGTTGCGTTAATAACAAACTGAGAAATACCGACCCAAACAAACATTTGTGTTACTGATAAATGATTCAAGCGCACAGCAATAATAACTAGGGATGTGTTGATGATAAAGGGGACTTCAACGAGAAGCTGCGAGAGTATATTGCGTTTTAATTGCGTTATGATGAGCGTTCTTTTCGATTGATAATACGCAGCGAACACCGAATTTACCCACGCATTCACTTGGCCGAACCAATTGAAAGCTATTTCTTTATAGCCTCGAAAAAATTGATTTACCCAACCCAATACTTTTTCTCTATTATCGTGGGTTTCAGTGTGATATCTGTTTAATTGTTTAAGAAAAATTTTCTTGCTTAATAAATTAAGAATTATAACTGCTGATAAAGCTAACACCCCATAATAAAACTCTGTATAGATCAACAAACTTATCACAATCACACAAACAGAAATGATGGTACATAGACTGATTACAATACTGCATTCTACTGTGAATAAATCGGGGAGATAGGTAAAAAAAGCTAAGTAGATTGTATTGTTTTTATTTTCGTTATCTCGATAAAGCTTTTTCGGAAAATGAACGTTCCATTGTTGTTCAATTTCGTAATTTTCGAAGTAACTGGTGACGAATTGACTTAAAACATCGGCTATCATCACTATTAATTTAGTTGCAAGAAACCAAATGAGGGTAAAAACTAATTGCTCCATCAGACTATTGCTATCCATTGCCTGTTGTATAGCTTGCCCTTGAAAGCTAAAAAAACCACACCATGCACCGTATTTTATAATATTGATTAGGGCTAAGATTATTTTTATTTTTTTTAAAGATTGAAAATTAAACATTGTTAAATTCCAGCAACAAATCATCAACAAATGGATCGTTTTCAACACCATTGCACTCGTGATAAGCCGACCATCCTGGAGATGGATTTGCCTCTAAGACAACGTAGCTATCGCCGTTTTTGATAAAGTCTATACCTATTAATGGATTTTTTTCGTAAGCGGCTACATCAAGACAAAAAGTTTTAAGCTCTGTTGAAAAGTTGTTAAACTCTTTTAACGACCAAAATTTATTGTCATATCTATAATCAACTTGACTCTTCTCGGTTGAGTATTTCCCGTAAACTTTCCCATTAACCACATGAACCCGCAGATCATTGCCCTCCGCTTTCTCTTGAAATAAAACGGGTAAGTTATTGAGACTCTCCTGATTCCACCGATTAAACTCGCTGTCGTCCACAACTATAGAGCGAATGCTTGATAAGGACTTAACAATATACGATTTGTTTTTTACAAGCTGGTCAAAAACCGTTTCTCCTTTAACAACATAACTGGTACCAATAGAAATATTTTTATAATTTTTACTACAGGCTGTTAAAGAATGGGTTAACTGGTAGAGTTTGGATTCGTTGTTGTTTTGCGCACTCGGGCTGCACACCACTTTCCCATCCCAGGTGTCAACAAAATTGTAAAATTCCCCTATTATGAGCCAATAGCTGTCTCCTGGATCAATTTGACAGCCTCTGATATACAAACACCGAGGTAAAACTTTATACTGTTCGTTTTCATTTTTTTTATACAAAAAATAACACTCTTTATTTGTCTGTACATAGCTCCATCTTTTGTGAATATCCTCATAATACAGGATCAATATTGGTTCGCTGTTATTAATTGCGTATTCCAAATTAAGCAAAACCTTGTCTTTTTTAGGGCCAAATACTATAGTTTTCACATCCATATTTTTTAATAAGTCTAACTCAACATAATTCAATAAAAATCGTGATATGTGATTTTTATCCAACCGCCCCCCATTAATCTCAGGTCTATGACTTTCACCTATAAACGTTGCTAGTTGAGGCATTTATTAAACTCCTGTACTAAGTACTCCTCTAAAAAATGCGAAAACAGAGGGTTCTGTTGAGAACGAACTAGATCAATATTCACGCATCCAAAGGTAATCGATTCCTCCGCAACAAACAGCAAACATTCGAAAATAAAATACGGTACAAGAACTTTAATTTTATCCATTATTATCGCTATTTGTCTTGATTTTATACTCGTCAATTGTTTTTCAGTTGTAATTAACCGATTTTTCCCTATCGACAAAATAAACACCGGAACGCCTTGAGGTTTTTCAAAGCAAAAGCCTGTTAACGGAGCTGTACAAGTATCAGACCAGTTTAAAAAATTATAAATTGATGAATGCACAACGGGTAGATTCGGTGCAAATGGTGAATAGCTTTTACTGCCCCAATAGTAGCTTGGAATAGATAAATCAGTAATTTTTTTTACTAAATTCCACTGCTGAGGCAATGAATTAATGCGTTCACAAATACCATTGATAGAGCAGTTTTGCACCCTCTCAAAACTATTGAAGGCGAACCCCAAATAGGCTTCAAATTCTCGTTGCGCGTACTCCCTATCATCTTTATGAAAATTTTCAAATAACTTTTTTTCGATGTGAGTCACTCTGTTTAACAAATAGTGAGTGTCGTTTGAATATTTGCAAAGATTATTCGCACACCATTGTATTCTTATTTTTTTATTATCAATCCTGTCTTTTATGTCGTAATTATTAAGTAAATCACCGATAAACAATACGTCTACATTTGGAGTTAGTAATTGATTATTTAGGATCCATTGTGTAACTGCCTCATTTTTTGAAGATGAGGCAACAAGTAGTTTTTTATTATTCATATCAGAAACTGTAATCGAGCTCGGCTGAAGTGCAATCGCTTGTCATATTTGGGCCCAGATGCTCCCTGCCATCTTTACCGCTTTCTTTACCATCACTGCCGCCTTCCTTACCGTCGCTATACACTCCAAAAAATATTTCTTGTACTGCTTCCATTGTTGGACTCATTTTTACTCTCCTTTAATTTTCAACAACCCTACCACCAACTACCTTACCCACAATTTTTGACCCACCTCTTAGATATACCTCTCCATGGCCATCATCAAAAATAACATCGCCACCTACTTCCGAATTGTTATCGAGATACACTTCTTGTTTGGAGTCATCCGTATGATGTATTTGTAAATTGTTGGATATTTTTGAATTAATAAATCGAACAGTACCTGAATATATTTCTAAAGATTGCTCAAATTTACTAGAAGAAGCATTCAAACTGCCTTTGATCTCCGCGTATTCATTCACCGAACACTGCATTAATGAAACGGTACCGTTTACATTCAATGCCGAAAAATTAGCGTCATCAGCGGTTAACATTCCATTGATAGTGGTCGGGCCATTTACGGTTGTACCGTGCATTGAAACCATTCCATTTCCAGTTAATTTTTCTACTGTACCGGCTCCGCAACTAACGCTACCAGGAGTCTGCTTACAAACTTCAGCGTGCGCTGCTGATACAGCAGTTATCAACATTAGTGTTGATGCAATTTTTTTTAACTTCATTATTTATTTCCTTGGTTTAACATCCTTCAAATAAAGCCTCTAAATCAAAAATATGATTACAGCTTTTCGTCGTTATAAATTGTTTGCGTGCAGTCGTTTTATGTATTGCTTGCTCCTTCACCTCCTCTAAAAATGTTTCGTTAAAAGACCCATCGACTCTTAAGGATCCCGTGCCAATATAATTGTCTATCAATTTTTTTTTATCCCGTGCTCTTATAATATTCATAGCAGCAATGCAAATCGACAAGTCCGCACTACGAACATCTTTAACAATATAGCCTTCTTCAAATGATTGCAGAACGTAGCGATATTTTTCTAAGCAGCTCCAAGAATTTTTTAATGACATTGCAATCTGTATTACGCGCAGAAAGCTTTTTTCAAGCGATTGGGCTATTATTCCTCGTGAAATAATGCGCAAATGTGAGCTAGGTATGGCTGTAATTGCTAACCGAACGGCTAATCCCTGAAAGTTTGCATTATAAGCAGGAATTATTACATCTATTGCGAGCTTTTCATTTAAAATGTCCCTATCCATATAAATATCCGTTACCCACCAATTAACAGGCTTAAACCTGGTTGCTTACGACTATTATCAATAATATAAATTATTAGCCTGGTTTTAATTAAACTTTATGCTACTATTAAAATTTACATCAGTGTAACAGAGTTACTTTGGTGTAATCTATTACATTAATGTAACGAAGTCAACTTATGCCGATAAAAAATTTAACCGATTCCAATAAATTGCTGGCTCAAACCTTGCACGACCTCATCAAATCAAACGATAAGCTATCTCCCGCAAGTTTAGCGAGGGCTCTTAGCATTCCTACTAATAAAATTACACGAATTTTAAACGGGGATGTTACCGATCCTAAAGCCAGTACCTTACTTCAAATAGCCCATTACTTTGGCGTATCCATTAATCAGTTGCTAGGGATTGACACCCTTCAATCCTCTAATATTGAAAGTCATTCGCAAACCTCACAGCTGTTGCCCGTTTTTAATCTAAATCATCGCAGTAATTCCGACAAACCCAAAGAGTGGTATAAATGGGTCGAAAACGACACGGAGGGTGATTGCTATGCTCTTTGTATAGACACCGACTTTTATGAGCCAACATTTCCACAAAACTCTCTTTTAATTGTGCATTCTGACTTACTTCCCGATGATCGCTGCTTCGTTATCGTGAAAAATAAAAACAACTTATCGCATTGCTCTATTAAAAGATTTGTGGTTGATGGTAGCGAAACCTATTTATACCCAACCAACCCAAAGCTATCGGTAGAGTTTTACGACGAGTACGTGCATGTAATCACTGGTGTGGTTTTAGAAGTGCATCAAAAATTACGAACAAAAAATAAATTGCCATAAGCGAGCGATTGCAAAAATTAGGAATAACACGAAGAACCGACATTCTAGGCGCGTTTGTGCAAGCAGCCCGCCATTATTAAAAATGGATTGCTTTTATGAATACGTTCGCGGTTTTTTTCAGAGAATGCGCTAAATAAACCAACACCGGCCGACTGAAGCACTTCATAGCTTTGCTAGGTCTTTGTATGAAGTTGCCCGACGATTAATGTCGAATCGCTGAAAGGTTTTTTTTAATTGAAGCAAGCCGTTAATAAGCCAACGATTGTTAGTAACAATATTGCGTTTTATGCTCCAAAACCAACAAACCAACATCCCTGTACCCTATGAACCAATGCACCGAATTTATTGAAATAAATTGGTTTCTTCCCTAAAATATAGCCCCGTACAAGCTGTCTTCGTTAGTCTTGTCTATACAAAAACACAAGGTTTAGCTAAGTAGATATTATTAGGCAAAAGCGCTTATTCGATACCATTAAACTGCGGGCATCCAACGTCAGAAAGCTCTACAGGCGCGGCCATTAAACCTGGTATTAAACAGTTGTTGGTATCAAATATTCTGTTTATTCTATTAAGGCTTTGAGTTGCACATTTCTCTACAGAGGTATCTTGAAACATTATCTGTAAAAAATTTGACGTCTTTACGCATTCAGCATTCAAGAAATTTTTTATATCATCAACAACAGGTTGTATCATTTGGTGTTGTGAATCAGGAAACATATTGCTTTTTAGGGAGTCTAAATGCGCTTTAAAAAACTCTTCTTGACATTTATAACGAGGAATATTTTGACGAAGCAGTATTTCTTTCTCTAACAATTTTATTAAAAACATAAAAGGGAGAGAGTCGTAAAATTCTCCTAAAAATAGCGCGCTTGAGGTTAAAAATTTAACATTTTGGTTCTTTATGAAAAATTCGTTTACAATATCGGTCATATCTTGAACAATAAAGTTTGATGAAAGTGTAATCTTATATTTATAACAATCGCGATTGTGTAAACCGTCGCGTACTTTGTTAATATAAAAGTGCTTAACTTGAGAAGTGCTAATAAAAAAATGTCTGATTTTTCGCGTAAAACATTCTCCAAATAGATTTAAAATACACCGTGATATACCGCTGTTTTGGGGTGACTCACGATATTGATCAATTAAAAGTAACCAGCATTGATAGGGTGAAAGATTTTTGTTGCAATACAAAAATTTTTTTACTGACGAAGAGGGTCGATTATCGAGGATAGAATTAATTGTCATTATAATTATATCTTCTCGACTCAACTCTTCTGGATTTTTCATAACGAGCCCCTTGATAGTCATTAAACTTTATAATAAAAACTAATCTAACTGATAAGATTATTTTTTACCCTAATTTTTTTAACAAAATATAACCTGTAAATATTAAGGAAAAATTAAGGGCTATTGAAGGGCGCTTAAATAACGGTGTCAGTTCTCCTATTTGTGCTCATTATAGCAATGATTGAAAACTGACACCGTTACTTAAACACTTCCTTGCTTGGATTTTTTTGTTAAAACATAAACCTGCTCTGCGGCTCTCAATAAACCTTTGCCCAGTAAATGCGGCGGTATTTCGGCAATATTCGCGTCATACAATTGTAAAATATCGAAATTATGGCTAAAAAGCGCCGTCACCTCATCCGCACCTATAGAAAAAGGTGGCCCCTGCATTTCAGCTTGATTATAAGCAGTCGTTATTAAAAAAACCGATGCTTTGTCTGTTAAAAAAGCATGTATTTGCTTTACATACGGCACACGAAGCTTGCTCGGCAAAGCAATAAGAGCAGCTCTGTCATAAACTCCATCTACTTTTTCAAACAGAGCAGTATCCATTTTAAAAAAGTCTCCCGCTATCAGTGTTATCGAATCACTATGGAAAATAGTAATCCCGTTTAATGTGTTAGTTTCAACAGGAATTTTATTTTCATTAAAAAATGATTGGCAAGCAACGTGGCTCAGCTCAACACCAACAACCTTGCAACCCTGCCCTGCCAACCAAATCATATCGATGCTTTTACCGCATAAAGGAACCAATATTCGATAACCGGGTTTTAAATTTGATAAATAGCGTTGCATAAGTTTATTGGGTTGCGCTTGATTGAATTCAACGTTGTTTAATTGCCACCTTTGGTGCCAATAATCATTGTCCATAATAATTAATTCTCAGGTTAGTTGAAGAAAGGATACAATTGAGTCCGTATACTGCTGTAAAGTTTTGAAATTAGATTAATGAGCAAAAACGATACAATAATATTTTTGTGTATTTATCTGATTATGAAGGCTTGTAAGGGCCATCCACATTATCCAAAATATTGGTATTGAATCAAATATAAGGAGAGTAGGATGGCCGAGCGCGATATTACATTGAATGCGAATCAATTGGTAGATGTTTTAAGTAAAAATGATGCAATTAAGGGGCTACTGGAATCGGTATTAAACCAAGTACTGAATAGCCAAATGACAGAGTACCTTGGTGCACAACCGCATGAACAAACGGGTGAACGCACAGGATATCGGAATGGAACCCGGGTTCGCGCGCTTTATACACGAGTAGGTCCGTTAAATTTACAGGTACCTCAAACCCGTGATGGCAGTTTCAAAACGGAGATATTTAAACGGTATCAACACAGTGAGCAGGCGTTTGTCATAGGAATTATGGAGATGTATTTAGAGGGCGTTTCCTGCCGAAAAGTCACTAAATCACTAAAATCACTGAGCAACTTTGTGGAAGTAGCCTTTCTAAATCAACAGTTAGTCAACTATGCGTTGATTTAGATGCGCGATTAGATGCTTGGCGCAACCGTTCAATGAACAGGAAGACGTGTCTATTCAGAACAAAGTAGTTTCAATTAACAGTTAATAATTTAGCGGTAGGGGAATCGTGGATCTTTACAGCAACATTTGGACTTGATCATAGATATAAATAAATAACAACATATGATTATTAATCAAATATAATTTAGTGAAAATCCTATTATTTAAAATAGCTTAGTAAATTAAATGGTTTTAATGGGGCTATTGTGGAGCACCAAATAAAAAATCCTTTTGTATTTGCGTTATAGTTGCACATTACCTATGATTGATTTTTAATTTTCGCTTACAAGAACATGTAATGTATTAATACTAATTTAAGGAAAATATATATTGGAAACAGAGAGGTTATTATTAGTGCCCATCCAAGAAGAACACCATAAAATAATAAACGCTGAAATAAGAAAATCCCATGCAGCATTATCCAGGTGGCTTTTTTGGGTTAACCCAGCACCCAAGATAGAAGAAACATTGGCTTTTTGCCAAGATTGTTATAAAAAATTTATGAAAAACGAAAATCTCCAGCTTGCTATTTTTAATAAAGAAGACAGAGCTTTTATTGGGTGCATTGGTGTGCATGACTTCAATTATAAAGGCGAAAAGAATAATTTTAATATAGGATATTGGATAGGCTCTGATTATTCTGGTAAGGGCTACATGTCAGAAGCATTAAAAGCTTTATGTGACTATTCTTTCAAAGAATTAGGGGCTACTAAACTCAATATAACGAATGATGCTGAAAATCTTCCAAGTAATAAGCTTGCAAAAAAAGCGAGGTTTAAATTAGTGGAAACCATACACAAGCATGTAAAAAACACAGATGGCGAGCTTAGAGATACGAATGTATATAGTTTAATACCTTTAACGGGAGTATTTAAATAACTGTGTCAGTTTTCAATAATTGTTATAATTAGCGCAATTAGGAGAGCTGAACATGTACGATAAAAATAATAATTTAGCTGACTTTGATTTTAGTCAGTTCCGAGCTGCAGCGATAGAGCAACTTAAATCTGGTCAATCACTTACTGGAAAAGATGGTATTCTTACCCCGCTTATCAAAGAAATTCTTGAAGCATCCTTAGAGGGCGAGATGGATAAGCATCTTGCCGATTGCAAGACTGAAAACGAAGCTAACAGGCGCAATGGCAGGCAACGCAAAACAATAAAAACAGGTACGGGCTGCTTCGATATTGCAACACCAAGAGATCGTAATGGTAGCTTTGAGCCGGAGATAGTGAAGAAACGGCAAACTGTTTTAAATGAATCATTAGATAATAAAATCCTCTCGTTATATGCGCTAGGGATGAGTTATGAGGCTATTGGAGATCATTTAACAGAGCTTTATGGGCTTGATGTATCGCCTGCCAAGATAAGCCTTATCACTGATAAATTAATCCCTGTTATTACCGAGTGGCGCAATAGACCCCTGGATTCGGTCTACCCAATCCTATTTATGGATGCCATGCACTTTAAAGTTCGCACAAAAGGCAAAGTGACCAGCAAAGCTTTTTACTCGGTTCTTGCTGTAAATACAGAAGGTCGGAAAGATATTTTAGGCATGTACCTCTCTGAAAACGAAGGGGCACATTTTTGGCTTGACGTGTTAAACGACCTGCGTGCTCGTGGAGTTGAGGATATTTTAATTGCCAGTATCGATGGTTTACAAGGGTTTCCAGACGCCATTGCTAACGTATTTCCAAAGACTGAAATTCAACTTTGTACCGTGCACCAAATTAGAAACTCGTTAAAATATGTGGTTAGTAACGATCAGAAAGCATTTATGGTTGATTTAAAGCTCGTATACAAAGCCACTAGCAAAGACGTGGCTAAACATCATTTGCTTGAACTGGAGGTGAAATGGGCTAAAAAATACCCCACTTTTTTAAAGTCATGGAACGATAATTAGGAGGCTTTATCGCAGTTCTTCAAGTATCCCGAAGAGCTTCGACGCATTATTTACACAACTAATATTGTTGAGGGCTTTCACCGACAGGTTCGAAAATACACCAAAAGCAAGGGCGCATTTACCAGTGAAAATGCCTTGGTATAATTACTATACTGTGCCTGCCAAAATATGGCTTTGTCGCAAAAAAATAAGGGTTGGTTTACAATCGGTGCCCTCAATACCAAGGGCGAGACTCATATGATTAGTTTCAAATGGCGTCATTTTAAGAAAGACATTATTTTAATGTTGGTCAGATGGTATATAGCCTATTCCTTAAGTTACCGTGATGTTGAAGAGCTGGCGCTGGAGCGTGGTCTTAAAGTGGATCATTCTACGATTAATCGCTGGGTTGTTGAGTATGCTTCCCAATTGGAAGAGACATTTCGTAAGCGCTATAAGCGCCCTGTTGGGATGTCATGGAGAATGGATGAGACCTATATCAAGGTGAAAGGCCAATGGGTTTACTTGTACCGAGCCGTTGATAAGGCAGGTAAGACAGTTGATTTCATGCTTTCAGAAAAAAGGGATGAGTCTGCGGCATGTGCATTTTTTGAGAAAGCCATCGGATGTAATGGCTTGCCCAACAAGGTAACAATAGATAAAAGTGGTGCTAACAAAGCTGGAATTAATACCATTAATTTACAATTAGCGCTGCTATTTATGTTAGGTGGACTCTTCGCTCAGCTCACGGTGAGACAAATCAAATATCTCAATAACATCGTGGAACAAGACCATCGATTTATTAAGAAAATCACCAAGCCAATGAAGGGCTTCAAGACATTTAGCTCAGCGCATGCGACGTTAGCCGGTATTGAATTGCATCACATGCTCAGAAAAAAACAGCATGCTCAATCAGCCAATCAAACTATTTTTGAACAGTTCTACGGACTGGCGGCATAAAATCGCCCAAATTAAATCCGTCCGTGGACTAAAAATATTTTTGCGACAAAACCCTTTTCATTGTCATCTTATTTTAATAATTGTGATTAATGCATCTAATATAACAGAGAGATATGTTGTAGATTAATTGTATTTGTTATTATTAACTGCCCCAACAGTGCCCCATGACACTATATTTGCTTTTTACAACCCCTCTAAAACCCTTTCCATATCTGGTGCCGTTGGGGTGAATCGAACACCCGACCTTCTGATTACGAATCAACTGCTCTACCAACTGAGCTACAACGGCGTTTAGAAAGTATATATTTACTTTTTTCATCCTGCAATTTTAAACGCCCCGTCCTTGCCTTGCGCTATACGAATAGCCGCGCCCATAGTCCAGTCGTTATTGGCGTTGTTAACTAAAAAATGGATGTTTTCTTTAGCAGCGATGCCATAGCCGTGTACCATGAGCGCGTAATAATAAGCGGGGTATAGGCAATTCATGTGTAGGAATTCGTTATTCGGGTATCGTGAGTGAATGAGCTTCCAATTTTGTTGGCATACCTTCAAATTGGTCTCTTTTAGTAGTTGTTGATTGGTGAAAACCCCTTTGTGATTATCAAACGGTTGGCTTTTAGCAAGCTCTACCGGGGCGCCAATTACATACCAGTCGGTTACTTTATTCGCAGATAAAATTGGCTGCACAATTGTATCTACATGGTGCGAATAATTCATCACTTTTGAGATTCTGCGTTCACAAGCAAAGCTGTCTCCCATTGAAGTATTATCGTGGTAGTTCGTAATAAAACAGGGGCTAAAATCATAAAACTGTTTACTAAATTCATTTTGACCCAAACCCAAAAAACTATGCGAAAATAAGGCTATTTTCTGCGACTGCATACTGATTCTAGTTATCAAATCCGTATTATTTTTTATATCGTGTTCTAAAGGAAAAGTTACCTGAACTGATGCACCGCCTACATCTATAACCCCAACGCTCTGAGAATTTGATACTTCTTTCAGTTGTTGATGGACTGCCAACCATCCAAACACACCTTCTTCCCTGCCGGCGATAGTTCGAGCCTCGACCAAACTCCAAACCGATTGACGAGCAAACCACCGCCTAACTAAGGAATAAAACTTATTTTGCAACGCCTGCGATTGAAACCGCATGCCACCGGTTGCGTAAAAATAGAGGGGTATGGATGGTGTTTGCCCGGATCCGGAAAGTAATGAATTTAAATACGTGTTAACATTAGCAGCATCTGGAGTAAGACTTGCCAAACCCGGTGTTATTTTTTTTGACCATCGCTCCGTAACTTTTAAATTATTTTGTTTATTGTCTACCTGAAACAGATGAACGCGAGAACCCGAACTTCCTACATCCACTACCGCTACGCAATTGTCGCAATTAGCCGCAAATAACGACACTGGTAACAACAAAACAAACAGTGAGCGAAACAGATTCATTTTTACTCCATTAAATTAAAATGTGAACAATATACCATTTTAGAAACATCGTCAACGCTCTATTTTTTGGAAACAGCGCGGTTGCGAAATGGTGGGCGCTAAAGTGACCGATACCATTCCGCAATTTGCGGTATTAAATACGGGGATTTTCCAGCTGGCAAAGGTTTGCAATACTGTATTGTGAGGAAAATGAAAGCGGTTATCAAAACCTGCTGAAATAATAGCGTACTGTGGATGAACCGCTTGAATAAATCGCTGAGTGGACGATGTTTTACTTCCGTGATGCGCCACCACTAAAAAATTGGATGATAATTTTGAAGCAACATGACTTAACAGATAGTTTTCTGCCTTTTTCTCAATATCCCCTGTTAACAATATACTGCTTCCCTGTGCGGTTATTTTAAGCACACAAGAATTGTTATTCTTATCCTCAGCGGCCAGTAGCACCGGCAAGAATTCGAATATTACCCCGTCCCAAACCCATGGTTTTTGGGTGTGGCAGTTAAGGCCACGATGATAAAACTGAGGATTATTTACTATTAAGGGGACAGCTTTATACTGTTGCTCTAGTGTGTGCAATCCACCTCGATGATCCATATCTGGATGGCTAATAATTATGCTATCAATTTTATGAATGCCCTGATTTTTTAAATACGGAATTATAGCTAATTTGCCCATATCGTGACCTTGACTAAACTGCATCCCTGTATCAAATAGCACCGTATGTTTTTGGGTATGCACCGCTACAGCCAGTCCTTGCCCAACGTCTAAAATAGTAATGAGCGCCTGAGATTTTTTAACGGTCATGGGGCTATACAACAGTGCGCCGATAATTAAAATTATGCTTGCGCAACGCAATGGTTTTGCTGGAAAAAAAACAAATAAAAGGGTCGCGAGTGTTAATGATAAAACTTGAATAATACTGGCAATATTGAACGTTATATTAATAAAACTAAAGCCATCTACCCACCTAAGAAATAATAAAAACATTTTGCAAACGCAGGCTATAGGATAAAAAAATTCCGCTGGTAGTGGAAAAAGCGTGCCAATCATTGATAATAATGCAAGCGGTACAATTACCCAGCCAACAACAGGAACCGCAACGATATTTGCTATCAATCCGTTTATAGACCCATAGGAAAACCAATAAAGGGTGAAGGGTAGCAAGCCTATAAAGCACGAAAACTGTATACACAACAACTGTTTTAGTGTTGTTGTATCAAACAGCTTACTGGCTGCTAAAATTATTGCAACCGCAAGAAAAGACAAATAAAATCCGGTTAATAATACCGCATGCGGCTCCGTTACGAGCACCATGAATAAAGCGTAACGCCACGCCTGCCAATTGCTGTAATAACGCCCTAGAAACTGTCGGGATCCTAAAAAAAAACAGGCCACTAGGGCGCGTTGGGCGGGAACAGCAAATCCTGCTAGCAACGCATACATGGCCGCAAATAAAATACTCAGTATACTTGCAAAATAGGATGCCGGCCGAAACAAGCAAAGCGTCTCCGACAGCATCCACAGTCTGCGTAATACAATAAAAACTATCCCTGCGACTAAGCCTATGTGTGCGCCACAGATAACCATGAGATGAATTGTTCCGGTGTTTCGGAATAATTGCCACTGCTGAGTACTTAGGCCCGACACCAACCCTACTGTTAACGCTTGCACAATAGCCTGTTCTTCAGGACCGGTAATTTTTTTAGTAATGCGATTGGCTAACGCTTGTCGTATTGCTAACAACGACCCGTGCTTACCTTTTTGTAATAACTGCGCTGAGGCGGGCAAAATATACCCGCCCCATTGGATATGTTGCGCGAGCATCGTATTTCGATAATTAAAAGCTCCAGGATTGCCTAAATTTTCAATTTTTTTTAAAGTAACCCGCAATCGCCATTGTTGTGAGTACTGGATATTCGGGCAATGTTGGTAGCACGATAGAATTATCTTCATGGCTAACGGCTGGTTATTGACTGTATCAACATCAAATTGAAATTGAATTTTATGCGCGTCTCGCTTTGGTAGCGACACCACCGTGCCCGTTAGCGTTGCGCGCTTAAGAGCGTCCTTGGGTAAATACCCCGAGTCAGTGTATTTGCTGTGTATAAAAGTAAGCAGCACAGCTCCTGAAAAATAAAATAAATAGCGAAATTTTTGCGTTAAAAAAATAAGCGCGACAAGTGCTAGTAAGGCGTAAAAAGACGCTGTATAAAAAAATACAGTGCCTATAAAAAAAACCAAAATTTCCATTATTTCGATTGGACTTTATGCGAGGCGCCATAGTAATACGAAACTCTTTATAGTCCAAATACAATTTACTATTTACGGGACGTGCCCCTGTATTTTCAACACCAAAAATTTTTCCTTAAGCAAATAGAAAAACTGTATGGATGATTGCATGAGTTTAGCAAACCCATCTCTATGGCTAACGAATAGCGTTGCTAACTAATGTCGACAAACGCTACTTCTAATAAAAAGGCTTCCTGCGCTTTTAGTGTTTAAGTGCACGGACACAACTGCATCAAAAAATAGCGTTAACAACGCCGATGATAACCGTCAACTTTTTTTACTATTCACAAGAAAGAACAGCTAATATAAAATTGACTTTTACTTGATGCCTAAAGTTGATTATTATATAACTTTATTGGTCTTTTTTTATTTTATAGCCCATGTTATTTATCAACTTGATAATCCGTACCTTACGGTCATCATTTTCATTTAAGGAATTATTATGCTAAAAAAATTAAGTATTGGTTTATTGTGTGCCGGAGTTTTTTGTAGTGCTCATGCCTATAAAGCGATGCCGCTAACCAAAGACTATGTACTAAAGCCCAATATTGTAACGACCATTAAAAATTATTGGCCGACCACCTTAACCGCTCATTGCACCATTGCATTAGAAGACCGTGTTCCAGCTACTGTGCAATTTACTGTTACGCACAAAGAAGGCAGTATTAACGATAATCCATTGCCTGAAGGCTCTGTGTTTTATTTGCAAATAGAAAACGGCGCAACTTTTAATATTACCGCCGCTAGAGGAGCAAGTGTTGACATCCTCAACCACGGTAATAAAGACGTTACGGCTTCCTGCTCATTGTAGAACTACCGGTTTAAATCACAATTGTTTAGGATTTATACAAAAGCGATTGGTTATCGGTTTTAAACATTTTTAATATTTTTTAAAACTTTTAGCCTGTAACCAAACCGCTTCGTATAATTAATTCCTAAAACTTAAAAAATTGTGTACAGTACTTTACTCACGGCATCAAAGTATTAGAACGTCGTACGAACTGTTTTGTAATTTTTTAATTCACAATAAACAATCTATCTACTATCATAGGCGCTTTATATTTAGGATATGTTTAAATGGGTCTAACATCTTTAAACGCCATTTCACCTATAGATGGACGTTACCACTCTAAAACCTTAGGATTAAACCGTTTTTTTAGCGAATACGCTTTAATTTATTACCGATTAAAAGTTGAAATTCAATGGCTTAAATCACTGGGGAATAATTCTTCTATTATTGAAATACCGCAGTTATCGACCCAAGCATCTGCCTATCTGGGAGAAATTTTATCCTCTTTTGATGACGCAGAAGCGCACAAAGTTAAAGCGCTTGAAAAACAAACCAACCACGACGTTAAAGCCATTGAGTATTACTTGAAAGAAAAACTTCAAGAGTCCCAGGAGCTTAGCCAATACGCAGACTTTATCCATTTTGCCTGTACTTCTGAAGACATCAACAATCTCGCTTACGCCCTTATGATGAAGGAGGCAATTCTTCAAGTTATTCAGCCAACGCTTGCAGAAATTATTGGCGGTATTACCATGCTGGGTAAACAACACGGCGACGCGGCAATGCTTGCTCGCACCCATGGTCAACCGGCTACCCCTACGACATTAGGAAAAGAGTTGGTCAACTTTGTTGCCCGGCTCAAACGCCCTTTACAACAATTAGCGGAAGTACTAATTCCTGGTAAGTTCAATGGAGCAGTCGGCAATTATAATGCCCATGTTATTGCATACCCTGATGTGGATTGGCGTAAACATTGCGCTAATTTTGTTGTGTCTTTAGGGTTGTCGTTTAATGGCTATACGACTCAAATTGAACCCCACGATGGTATTTCTGAGGTGTGTCATATAATGATGCGCATCAATAATATTCTTCTGGATTACACTCAAGATGTTTGGACTTATATATCGCTTAATTATTTCACCCAAAAATCGGTCGCTAATGAAGTGGGTTCTTCAACTATGCCGCACAAAATTAACCCTATCGATTTTGAAAATGCGGAGGGCAATTTAGGCTTAGCCAACGCAATGTTCAATCATTTTGCAAATAAGCTTACAAAATCTCGCATGCAGCGTGATTTATCGGACTCTACCGTTTTACGCAATTTAGGGGCCGCCTTTGCTTACGGCTTAATAGCCTATCAAGCGATTGCTAAGGGCAATGAAAAACTGCAAATTAACAAATCTGCTTTGCAGGCTGATTTAGATGAAAATTGGGGAGTTTTAGCAGAAGCGATACAAACAGTTATGCGCCGGTATCAAATACCCAATGCCTACGAGCAACTGAAAGAACTAACCCGGGGCCAAAACAGTATTAATAGTGAAACATTGAAAAACTTCATCAACCAATCCGCGCTTCCCCAAAGCGCAAAAGACCAACTTATTGATTTAACACCCGCAAAATATACGGGATTAGCCGCGTTATTAGTTAAGGCTTTTTCATGACAGAACGCTTTTCGCAGCAAGGTAGAGTGTGCGAATACAATGTTTTAGTACTAGGTAGTGGGCTTGCAGGGCTGCATTACTGCTTGCAACTCTTGCAGCTACAGCCTCGCTTAAAAATTGCCCTTATCAGCAAAGCTGACATAAGCGAATGCAACAGCCGCTACGCTCAAGGCGGTATTGCGGCCGCAATGAGCGCTACCGACTCGTTAGAGTCGCACATCAGCGACACCATTGCCGCCGGTGACGGTCTTTGCTACGAACCCGCAGTTGAATTCATTATAAGACAAGCTCCAGAAGCAATTGTGCAACTGCAAAATTACGCTATTCCCTTTAGTAAGAACGCAAATGGTGCGTTAAGCTTAGCTAAAGAAGGCGGCCATACCGCTCGCCGAATAGTTAATGCCGGCGACCAAACCGGTTTAACCATTACAGAAGTTTTAGTGGCCGCGGTTCGAACTCATCCACAAATTGACTTATTTGCGCATCATGTTGCTATCAATTTAATCACCCATTATCACCCTCATCGCACGGACAACCAAGGCGAGGTTCTAGGCGCCTATATTCTAGATTGTGAAAAAAATTGCATTGATACTTTTACAGCAGGAGCCGTTATTTTAGCCACCGGTGGAGCCGGTAAAACCTATCGATTCACGAGCAACCCAATGATTGCAACCGGCGATGGCGTTGCCATGGCGTACCGCGCAGGCGCACGGGTTGGAAATTTAGAATTCTACCAATTCCATCCTACTCTTCTTCACCACCATGCTCTTAATAATTTTCTAATCTCCGAAGCGGTTCGAGGAGAAGGCGCGCTCTTGAAAAATGCCGAGACAGGCAAACGTTTTATGCCGGACTACGCTCCCCACTACAGTGAGCTTTCGACTCGAGATATTGTTGCTCGGGCTATTTTCAGTGAAATTGAGCAAAGTCAAAAAGGCTTTGTACACTTAGATATCACGCACCAAAGCAAATCTTTTTTACAAAAACGCTTCCCTCAAATCTATCAAACATTGCTTGGCATTGGTATTGATATGAGTCAAGACATGATTCCGGTAGTTCCTGCAGCCCACTACCAATGCGGTGGAATTTTAACCGACGTAGATGGACGAACCGATTTAAAACGCTTATACGCCATAGGTGAGGTTGCGTTTACAGGACTGCACGGTGCCAATAGACTGGCTAGTAACTCATTGCTTGAAGCCGTAGTAATGGCGAGCAATGCCGCCCGATGCAGTCTTAAAGACATATCCAGCCCCCTTAAAAATACCAACGGCATTGTTAGTTGGAGCTCTCCAGGAGAGATAAATACCCGCCGTGCTAGTCAAATTAACGCCCACTGGCTGGGCTTACGTGGCGAAATGAGTTCTTACGCGGGTATAGTACGAACCGAAGCCGGGCTTGAAGATTTACTGCACCTAATTTCCCGACGGAAAAAAATAATAGATGGTTATTATTGGAATCATAAAATAACACGCGACTTTATAGAATTAAGAAATATTGTTCTGCATGCTGAATTAATCGTTAGCGCCGCTCTTGCACGCCGAGAATCGCGTGGTGGTCATTTTCGGGAAGATTACCCCAATAAAAGTAATTTTGCTCGCGAAAGTATTGTTCGTCTAACCTCTTTACAAAATTAATAGTGAGAACCGCTATGTTTGAGCGCGATAGTACCTACCAGCCTGAAAAATCGATAATGTCTATCACCAATGATATGACTATTTGCCAAAGTGATTACCCTCTCGATTGGTATCAACCGGAGTTTGCACCCTACGCTCAGGAGTACCTCGCACTTCCAGACAGAAAACTTACGACGGTATTGCGATGGATGACCCCCTACATGGATAAGGTACGCGACCATTTTGGGCCTCAGTTAATGCTGTTAGCCCATTACTATATGGGCGGTGATATTGTACGGCTGGTTGAGCAATTCGACGGGCATATTGGTGACTCGTATCAACTGGCTTTAATGGCAGCACAGCACCCCGAAAAATCGATAATCGTCGAATCGGCGGTGCATTTTATGGCTGAGTCCATAAGCATACTTGCCCATGCTAACCAACAAGTTTATATCACCAACCCTAAGTCCGGATGCACTATGGAAATGTTGGCTAAAGATTTTATGGTGGAGCCTGCTTTTGAAGAGCTCAATGCTCGATACGGTAAAGACGCAATTTTACCGGTTTGTTATATGAACACCTCCGGTCGCGTAAAAGCCATGACCGGCGCCCAAGGCGGCGCTGTGTGCACAAGCTCGAATGTGAAGAAAATCTTTCAATGGGCATTGGCACAAAATAAAAAAATTCTATTTATACCCGATCAACATATGGGAGAAAATGTTGCTTACTGGCTTGGTATTGACAAGCTTGCTTATTGGCCAGGGGGAACCGCAGGAGCGCAATACGCACTAGCCCACCAAGACTCCGCAACGCTCAAAACCTTTGATGAGGCACAAGTTATTCTTTTTGCTAGTCAATGCGCGGTACACACCGTTTATAGCGCTCAAATGTGTGATTATTGGCAGCAAAAAGGGTATACAACTATTGTTCATCCCGAATGCCGCAACAGTGTTATTCGTACGGCGCAGCATGCTGGGTCTACCGCTTTTATATGGGATTATGTAGTGCATGATCGAGCCGGCACTAAGAAATACGCTATTGGCACTGAAAACCACATGGTTGAAAATCTAAGTCAATATTGTAAAAATCTTGGAATAACGGTGATAAACCTTGCAGCCGTACCCAACGCGTCTATCGACCAGGGTTGCGGATGCGCAACCATGTCCCGAAACGACGCCCCCCACCTAGTGGGCCTTCTGGATTGTTTACGCTTAGGCAGGACAATGCAATACAACGAAATAAAAGCCGGTGATGTGGTCAATGAATTCAGCGGTATTCGCCGACGCTTACCAGAAGAAAGTCAACAATGGGTTATTGATAATGCTAAAAAATCGTTGCAAAAAATGATTGAAATAACAGAAAGTTAGAGGCATCCTGATTAGAGGAAGAGAAACCGTCATGCTTTTTTCAAACCACTCCAAATCGCCTAAAACCTACGTTTAAGGCGATTTTCTATGATGTATACGCTGTGCTAAACAGGCGTGGATTTATCAAGAGACGTAATTCTTGGATTAAATCCTGAAGCGGCTTGACCAATACAACTCGATTATTGCAACGGATTATTTTTGAACACTCCCTTCCATTGATTAAAACAGAGATACTTAGCAGATGAAAATCCGATTGTCTTCTAACGTTTGGGCATTAGCGTGGCCGATGATGTTATCCAATATTTCTATTCCCTTATTAGGCATAGTAGATATTGCTATGGTTGGGCATTTACCGCAACCCAATGCGATTGCGACTGTGGCGCTGGGAACGATGATCTTTGATATATTGTTTTGGTGTTTTGGTTTTTTGCGCATGTCTACTACTGCTCTAGCTTCCCAAGAGCCTGATAGTCATCACATCTATTACCAAAGCATTCTTATTGCTCTAATTATTGCGCTGCTATTAATCGGTTTTAGAGCGGATATAAAAAAAGGAACTTTGCTGTTTGTTCATACTGATGATGGCGTTAAAAAGATGTTGGCTAGCTACGTTAGTATTCGAATTTTTGCGGCCATACCAACTTTTATTAATTATGTTAACTATGGATTTCTCTTTGGTCGTCACGACACCAAAACTCCATTGGCTCTGATATTGGTTGCTAATACCTGCGCTGTAATTTTGGATTATATCTTTGTCTGGCATTTGGGTTTAGGCGCAGATGGCATTGCTTATGCTAATCTGATTACTCAAACTTTAAGCGCGGTCTTAGGAATAGGAGTAATTTACAAACGCTATCTTGCAAAAGCAGCGCCAATAAACCTCAATTTATTATTCTCATTACAACGAAGCACGCAATTATTTTCATTAAACACGGATATTTTTATCCGTACCATATTATTAGTTATAACCACCTCCTTTTTTACGCGGCAAAGCGCGTATTTAGGCGTAGATATTGTTGCTGCCAATGTAATTCTAATGAATATGCAATTATGTACGAGCTTTGCCTTAGATGGTTTTGCTATTGCTGCTGAAACCTTAGTTGGACGTGCGGTAGGTAACAACGATACACGAGATTTTTATCGTCAAATAAATGATTGCGCGCACTGGTCTGGCGTCTTTGCGTTAACTATTACATGCGCGTATTTTTTATTTGGACCGTTGTTAATTTCTTTTATGACGTCCTTAGCCGCCGTGAAGCGCATAGCAATGCACAGCTTACTCTGGGTGGTATGTTTACCTTTACTCTCCATGCCAGGATTTCTTTTAGATGGGATATTTATTGGCGCAGCAGACTCTAAACCCTTGCGCAATTCGATGGTATTTGCGACCCTTTTTGTCTTTATACCCACATGGTACCTATCCCAAGCGCTCGCTAATCAAGGTCTGTGGTTGGCCTACACATGCTTTATGCTCGCACGAGGCGCTTATTTATCAGTGGTACTTACTCATCGATATAAATCTCGCTAAGCTCTACACCCTGATCTGGGACTAAAAACTGTATTCAAACTTGAAATCATCCTCAAAAATTTAGCTTTATGCGGTAATAAATGAAAGAGGAACTGTGGAATTAACGTCATAGATGCTTAACCAAACGCCACCCTTTTTCACAGAACCTCTATAACGAGACAGCGACAGGCTTGTGGAATTGAACACTAACGCTTTTTGAAAGTTCATGCGGTTATTAAGAGTATTGGAGTATTAATTGTCTTTAACATAGTAAGAGGTGATGCACAAACGCCTTACACTAAGGATTATTCATCATGAAGTCTTTTTAGATTAATGAGTAGGATTATTAAAAAGCAAAAAATCCTGATTGAAAAAGTAGAGTGATTTATACAAAAACTAATCTTTTATTTATAATTATTTAAGAGTAAAAACAGTAAAACTGTGATGATTTAACACGGGGAATTAAAATATTTTTTAAAAATAAGAAACCTGCTAAAAGCAGGTTTCTTGAAGAAATAAAGTATAGTTACTATACAACTTCAACTTCTTCAGCTTGCGGGCCTTTTTGACCTTGGCTAGCTTTAAATAATACGCTTGCGCCTTCTGTTAGGGTTTTGAAACCACCACCAGTAATTGCGCTGAAATGCACAAAGTAATCTTTGCCATTGCTTTCAATGAAACCAAAACCTTTACCTTCATTAAACCATTTAACCGTACCGCGGATTTTATCTGACATGTTGCTTCCTATTGTTTACTTAACTTTTCACTTCAGCATAATAGACCAGTTTCCTGATTTAGTACACATAATTATAGTGAACTTATGATTTTACTCAGACGTATAATAACCTATCTAACTTGGCAGCGCAAATAAAGTCGTTCAAAGATAATCCTTTTAACGCGTGCGTCATGAAATTTACTACGCAATAATTGTAACCAAGGCTTAAATCTGGATGGTGATTTTCTTTATTAGCTATCCAGGCGACGGCGTTAACAAAGGCCATCGTTTCATAAAAATCTTTAAAGGCGAACGTCCTGGAAATAGCGGTGTTATCAGCATTTACTTCCCATTTTTTGTCGACTTGCGGCATTAAATTTTCAATTTGTTCGCGATTTAACGGCGCACCAATACCCTCACAGGATTGGCAACGCTGCTGCTGTAACTCACTTCCCATATAATACTCCTACTGGTTTAAAATAATCTCTAATTGGCTTAAAAAATGGTAAACTTGTTGGGTGGTTCCAACGCTTACACGTAAATATTCATCCATAAAGTAGGGCTGCAACGGCCTAACAATTATCCCCTTTTCCAATAAAGCTTGGAAAACAGTGGCACTTGCACGACCCAAATACACCGTTATAAAATTACACGCCGAGGGAATGAACTGCACTCCCAACTTTGTCAGCCCTAAGGCTAACAGTTGTTTATTTTTTTCATTTTCAGCGCGCGTTTTAAATAAAAAATCACGATCCCCTAAAGCCGCTAGTCCCGCTTCTAGAGCTACTTGATTGACGGTGAAAGGTAGCATTATTTTTTTGAGCAATGCAACTATCCCCGCATCACAAATACCGTAACCGAGGCGTAAACCCGCTAAACCGTAAGCTTTAGAAAAAGTACGTGTAATCACTAGATTGGGGTATTGTGCTAATAAACTTAACCCTGCAGATTCTGTCAAAGGATAGGCGTATTCGTAGTAGGCTTCATCCAGTACAACTATTACAGAATCTGGTATAGAATCCATCAGCAAAATTAATTTTTCTTTGGCTATTAATAGACCCGTTGGGTTGTTTGGGTTAGCCAGAAACAAAAGAGCCGTCTGATTGGTGCAGGCTTTTGCCAAAGCGGGTATATCCACTTCAAAGTTTGCTGTTAGTGGACTTGTTTTTACAGGAATACCCAGTAATTGAGCCTGAATGCTGAAGGTTGCAAACGCTTTATCATGAGTAAGCATGTGTTTATTTTGATGAAGCGCAAAGGTTATAAGCAGTAAAGTAAACAGCAAATCAGAGCCATTGCTGACTATCAGTTGGCTGTTGTCAACGGCGAGTTGGTCTGCAAGTGCTTGTTGTAGAGGATGGTAATCCACAGCAGGATAGGCGGCAAGTTGGTGCTCGGTCATCGACGCAATTGCTTGCTGCACCATAGAACTGCAGCCTAGGGGATTTTCATTACTGGCCAGCTTAATAACAGTCGTAAGCCCATAGCGGTTGCGAATTTCGCTAACCGATTTACCCGCAACATAGGGGTGCAGTGTGTTGATTCCTTCGTGCACTAAACTTGTGTAATTCAACGTCAATTTCCTTCTCCCTGAGACAGTCCCATTTAAAGCCTTTCAAAAATAGTTCGGGTGTTAAATCCAAATAGGCGTTCGTGCATACGATAGGCGTATTCATCCGTCATATTAGCAATATAATCGCACACTACCCGCATAGCTTCAGCCTCATTAGATGCTTCACTATAGATAACTCTGTTTTTGCTATCCAAAAGACTGCTAGGATTAGAGCTTAACGCTTCAAATAGACGCAAAACTACGGTTTGTCCACCGTACTCAAAGGTACGCGCTTCTTGGGAATCAATAACGTAGCGTGCAATACAGTTTTTAAAAAAACCGAGTAAATTCTCGGCCTCTTCTAGCAGTCGAACATTGTATTTTAGATTATTATTAACAAAGCTTGGACAGGTAACCAGTACTTTGGTCGCGGTAATAAAATAATTAACAAGCTCACCTATAGATTGTTTGCGTTGCCATAATTCCTCAGAAAATAAACCATCAATGAGCGATGCAGCTTTGTTTTCCAAATTGGTCGCTTTTAAAAGACAGCGAAGCTCTGTAGTATCCAATTGTTCCCGGGTAATCAGTCGTAAATGAACCGCATCTTCTAAATCATGTACTCCATAAGCAATATCATCCGCAATATTCATTATAGAACAGTCAAAAGAATGGTACGCCGCTTTACCATGATGCTTAGCAGTAGGCACAATATCTAGCGCTTGAAATAAGCCAATATCCCCATCACAAAAAGAAGATAAAAGCCAGTCTATTTCGGCCTGGTCGCAATCAAAATAGGCTTTAGGTGGCAACCAGTCGTTTACACAAATGGTTTTATTTAAGCTTGCAATGTACTCAGGTTTAGATAATGCAACCGTTTTACTATAGTTTACGGGATACTTTAAAATTCCTAACAACGACCGGCGCGTTAAATCCAAACCAAATCCGCCATAACTTTTTTCAATTTTGGTCAAAAGCCTTAAGGTTTGCCCATTTCCTTCGAACCCCCCGTAATTACGCATCATAAAATTTAGTGCCACTTCACCCCCGTGGCCGAAAGGTGGGTGCCCTATATCATGCAACAAACAAATTACATTAATAAGATCCTCATTTGGTAGTAAACCTGCAATTCTATTATCATTATCAATAGCCAGATTGCGAACTAAGCTTCCCCCTATTGAGGCAACTTCTAAGGAATGAGTTAAACGCGTGCGATGAAAATCACCTTCATCCGTACCTAAAATTTGTGTTTTACGTTGCAGCCGTCTAAACGACGGGCTATGAATAACACGCGTTCGATCACGTTCGTAGGGATCACGATGATCTTTGTCGCCCCGTTGGTTCATTTGACCCGATCGCCGGTGTGTCCACATAATTTGTCTCACTGGTTTAATAGAGCATTACTGTATGGTATTGATACAGTGCTTTCAATAAAAAAATACTACTACTAACTTTTTTTAGTGCAATTGTTGTTTTATTTTAAAATTTTAGCTAGCATCCACCGCGCAATCCAACACAGGTTAAAAGGAATAGTACGGATGAGTAATCAAGGCTTTAGCTTGACTGAAGTGTTAATCGCATTATTTTTATTTGCGTCAATATTAGTCAATATAGGTACTAATCAGTGGAAAAGTGCGCAGTCAAGCACCGACTGCCAAATTTTAAACGCCGCACTTTTACAACTTAATAATTGCAGCGAAACTCTTTTGAGCGGTAACAAGATAGGTAATCAAAACAACTTGCCAATAAAAATTAAACGCTTTAAAAAAAATACACAAATCGCCGTTAATTGGTCCATGCTAAAGCGAAACACCCTCCCCTTTGCCGAACTTAAACAGCAATTAGCTTTAGATAATGCGCAATAGAGGAGTTAGTCTTATTGAGCTGTTAATAAGCCTACTACTTACCTCCTTTTTAGTAACTGCTTTAATGAACTGTTATTTACAAAACAGCACACAGTTTGAAAAAAATAGCAGCGCTATTAATGAAGCAATTGAATTGGGTTTGCTTACGGACTTTATTCGAGATGTTAGCCACCACGCGGGTTTTACTCCCTGTCAAACTATTGATAATTTGGTCCGTTACAATCGCCGTTTTCCGCATAAAAAAATTCAAGCTGTTCACGTTGAAAATAACGCTTCTCGTTTGATAATAATGCGCATGAGTGAAACGTTCACCTCGGTTAAAAAAATTGCATCCCCCTACCGTTTTACCCTGTCTGATATTCCTCCTGTCAATTTAGATAGACAGTGGATGATTGCCGATTGTTTTCATGCGGAAACTTTACAAATTGATAGTACGCAAATTTTTTCCAAAAAGCTGCGTATTGAGCTAAAGGCCCCGCTGTTATACAGCTATGAAAACGCCTATTTTGGAGAGTGGATTGAAGAGGAATTTAATGTGCATAAAAATAAAGAGACGCAATCGCTGTATTATAAAATGAACAAAAGTGAGCAATTAAGTTCACTTATTGACGCATTTAACGTGGCCATTTTAACAGGAAAAAGATTTCCTTTAATCAGCGCTCTGTTCCACACCCGCTCCGGAAAATCAGTAACCGTGTTAACAAGTATGCGCAACTAAATGAAAAGAGAGGCCGGTTTTATTTTAATCACTACCGTGTTAATGCTATCGATAGTCGTATTATTTAGTTTAACTCAATCCCAATTGCTGCAAACCCAGCTTAAAATTTTTAATGCACGACTTCAACACGAGCAAAAATTTCGTCAACTCGAGTGGGTCGCTAATCGAATAATTATTGATAAAGCGCTGTATTTACGCAACCCCTGTACAATTGATGCGGTTGGTGCGAATGAAAGTATCGTTTTACTTAAAAAAAACCAAGGCTGCACCTTCACCTACGTTCACAAATACTATAATTTTATTATTGAAAACCTGGGATTTTTTCCCTGTTTAGAAATAGAGCGTCAAGAAGTAACGTTCACATCTTTCCAGTGGCGAATTACCGTAATAGCGCACGATCCTAAAAATGAGGTAGTACAAATTAGAATTTCTGAAGCCGGGACCTATCAACCGTGTTTTAAAAAATCGCACCCTATTAAAACAGGTAGTATCAGCTGGCGTTATCTAAGTGCTTAAATTAAAAATTCACATACATATTCACTGAAATATTATTATTTAAAACATTGGGTACATTAAACCGTTTGATAAACTGATTCATATAACCGTATTCGAAGGTTATCGCGTTATCAACCCTATAGCCCAAGCCTATAAAGAGGCGGTTTTGATCAAAACCTTGACCTTGATTGCCAATAAAATCATTTTTATGCCAAAAAATTTCATCCGCAACTACAAAGGTTGACCGCGATGAGGCAGTCCATGGAATTGAAATTTTACTGAGCTGTCGGATACGATAAGCAACCGAAGAGTTGTTCGCTAAAAACCGTTGCTCCGTCCGTGTTCTACTCATCAATCTAAAATTTTTAACGGTTGATGTCCACAACAGTTGTTGCCAAATTCTATTTTCATTGAAAGGATAAGACGTGTATGGTGTACCGGTTCTAATCCATGCGTAACCAAACCACAGACTGAGGTTGGGTTGCAGTGCGTAACCCAGACCAACCCGCGCCAATGTTTGCGAACTATGGGTAGAGTTTTCACCGATGCGCTCTTGACCTTCCACCCAATATTTTAAATGATTAGCAGGCGGGTTATTGGTTGCAACATATCCGGTTATGGTCGCATTTAACCACGTTTGAAAGTCCTGTTGTGTAGTATTAGCAGAGAGACAATGCGGAGTAAAAATAAAGAGTATTCGTGTTAGAATTTTTAGTTGGCTTAAAACAATTCCTAGTTTTGTTACCATTTGAAGGTGGTGGCCAAGGGCGGAATCGAACCACCGACACAAGGATTTTCAGTCCTCTGCTCTACCGACTGAGCTACTTGGCCACAACGGGTGCTATTAAACTCTATACTTGCTTGTTCAGTCAAGTAACTTTGTAAAAATTTTTATTCTGGGGGAGTAAATCCTTCAGGAAGTTCAAAACCTGTACTAAAAAAAAATTTTTCCATCTCGGTTCGTAAAAATTCACGCGATTTTGCATCCACTAAATTTAATCGATATTCATTAATTAACATGGTTTGCTGCGAAAGCCACTCTTTCCAGGCCTGTTTAGAAATATGCTTAAAAATGCGCTCCCCCAATTCCCCAGGGAACGGTGGCCGGTCAAGCGCGTCCGCTTCTTTATTTAATTTTGTACAAAAGATGAGAGCCATAATAAAAATTCACAAAAAAAAAATCATTATGCGACATTTTTGCAGAGCGAGCAAATATTAGGAGTCTTCCAAGCCTTGTACCTGAGCCAGCATGATATGTTGCGACAACAGTTGCTCTTGCTCGTTAGTGAGATTTTCAAACTGTAAGGCTATGCGGTAGCTTTTTTCATTAATATATTGACTGTAAACAACCACCGCGTTAATGATAATCGGAATCATTTTTGGCTTGGTATAAATTATCAATTTTAACCGCGATTTCTCTTTAATTTTTTCTTTGGTTTGAAAGGCCATTCCACCCAAACTAATGTTTACCGAACGCAACCGGGTGTGCTCTCCAAGAGTGAGGTTGCGAACAATATAATCAAGTTTTGCGTTAATAATATTAAGATAATGCGCGACAGCGGGCTCTTTAATGGCTAAATTTTGTGTAATTTCACTTAATTCATAATCCAGTTGTTGGAAGTAGTGAATAGTATCCAAATAGCGCTGACCGCCCTGGCCTAGCAAGTCCTCATTAACTAAGTCCTCTGAATAACAATTGCCCGGTTCCAACACTTTGTATTCAAAATAAAGCTTATCATCAATACGAAAATGCTGACGTCTTTCATGCACAGACATAATTACTCCAAAATCCATTTAGTGATAATTATTAAACCTACTTTTTAGATAATTATAGTAAGTGTTTTAAAAATATGAGGCCTATAAAAAACTATGTTATCAATTATTTTAACTTATAACTAGCAACCTGATTAGCTGAGCCATACGCCAAAAACTGTCACGTACTCATAACCGCTTGATTGGCATAGATATCTGCGCATCCTACTGGTGAAATCGGTTGACTAAACAGTCGAACCGTGATGGTCAGTGGGGCCGCGTTAAATTAGATTTCTTGCATAACCATTTTTAAAGCTCAAAATTATAAATTCCTGCAATCAAATTAAATCTTAAACCAAATCGTTTTCGTCTATTTCGATAACGATCAGCGACGATTTTAAATCGTTTAATCATACCAATTACATTTTCATTCAAAACACGCTCACTCGATAATTCACGATTGTTCTTTTTATCCTCTTTGGTCAGTGGGGTCTTTTTCGTTTTTTTCTTGGGTAATGCTGAATTTTGATGTAACTTATGTATTCCTTGGTAGCCGGTGTCTGTAAGACTTCGAATCTCTGGGTGAATATGAACACCTGATTCCTTAAACAACCTAAAATCATGCCGCTTACCGTTAGTGAAATTTGTACAAATAACGGTTTTTTTCTTTTTATCTACAATAATTTGTGTCTTTAGCGTGTGTCTCTTCTTTTTCCCTGAATAAAAATGTTTTTGTTTTTTTTAGGTCGTTCAATGGGCGTTTCAGTCGCATCAATCAGTACAACGTCATATTCAACATCACTTTTTAACAAGGTTTTACGTCCAGGCAATGAGAATTTTCCATCTTTAATCAGCGTATCTTCAACCCAGCGTATATTACGATAACAAGCACTTTCACTAATCCCATAACTACGCGAAATATGAAAGTATGTTCTATATTCGCGCAAATACTCCAACGCCATGAGCAACCTATCTTCGATGCCTAATTTATTAGGCTTACCTCCGTGAGATTTTAATAGGGCTTCCGCTTCTCTCAAAATACTTGTCATAACATCAAAAGTTGTACGTTTAACTCCTGTGAGCCTACGAAATCCTTCCGCGGGTTCCTCTTTTATTTGTTCGAACTTCATCAACTTCCTTGCCAAAAAATAAGAAGTTTAATTAAATGCTGAGGTTATGCAAGAGCTCTATTAACTTAATAAAGCTCCAATAACCCTTACCCGCAGGTTTCAGGTCTAAAAAATTGGTGCCTTAATTTAATAACATTAACCTATCAACACGCTTTAAAATTCACTACAATAGATTTTTACCTTGTAAAGCAGGCCTATGTTTAAACCATTATCGCTTTTTATTGGTCTTCGTTATACGCGCGCTCGTAAAAAAAATCATTTTGTATCCTTTATTTCCCTAAGCTCAATGTTAGGCATAGGTTTGGGGGTTATGGTTTTAATTACGGTACTGTCGGTGATGAATGGTTTTGACGAAGAAATACATAAGCGTTTTTTTGGCATGGCCCCAGAAATAACGGTTAACGGTCAAAATGGCGGAATTCGTAACTGGCCGGCTTTAGAAAAACGTTTGCGAAACTATCCAGGGGTAACCGCTGTTGCCCCGTTTGTCGGAGGTCAAGGACTGCTGGCGCACGAAGGGCAGGTTTTACCCATTGTTATCACCGGGATATTACCCGAGCAAGAGCGAAGTATTACCCATTTGCAAGATAAAATGCTCGTTGGTAACATCGATAATCTCGATCATTTTGGCATTGCTCTTGGTAAGAATCTTGCGCAAACCTTAGGGGTGGTTTTGGGGGACAAAATTACCTTAATGATCCCGCAAGCAAGCTCAACCCCGGCCGGCATGATCCCGCGATTTAAACGATTCACGGTAACGGCTGTCTTTTCTGCAGGTAACGGCTTTAATTTTGATAGCAAACTCGCTTTTGTTCATTTAAGCGATGCGCAAAAGCTTTTTCAGTTAGGCGACCAGGTTACCGGATTGAAAATGAAAATAGCGAATATCTACGCAGCTCCAGAAATGAGTGAAAAAATTGCTGAGGAGCTTGGAGAAGCTTATCAAGTAGGTAATTGGACGGATCAATTTGGTGCTTTTTTTCAAGCGGTAAAAATGGAAAAAACAATGATGTTTTTAATACTAATCTTGATCATTGCCGTGGCCGCATTCAATTTAGTATCGTCCTTAGTCATGGTTGTTAACGATAAACAAGCTGAAATTGCTATAATGAGAACACTAGGCGCCCCCCCGTCTTTAATTCTGACAATATTTATTATTCAAGGTATGTTGGTTGGGATTATTGGTACTCTTTTCGGTTTAGGATGTGGGATACTTCTCGCGAGCAATGCTACGGCCATAGTGAATTATCTGCAAACATTCTTTAATATAAGCCTTCTATCTTCCAACATTTATTTTGTCGACTACCTACCTTCTAAAATAATGATCAGCGACTTAATGAGCGTGTGTGGCGTTGCGTTGTTCATGAGTTTTATTGCGACCATTTATCCCGCTTCCCGGGCTGCTAAAACCGTGATTGCAGAGGCTCTCCATTATGAATAAGGTTATAGTTAATTGCGAAAACATTAGTAAAAATTACACCGATAACACCGTAGTTGTACAGGTGTTAAAGGATATAAATCTGACCATTAGCAGTGGGGAGCGTATTGCTATAACAGGACCTTCTGGTTCTGGAAAAAGCACCCTGCTGCATTTGTTGGGCGGTTTAGATAACCCAACCGCAGGCCGCGTATCCTTAAAAGATAACGACTGGCAACTTTTAAATGAGAAGAAACGCTGTAAATTACGCAATTCTGAACTGGGTTTTATCTATCAGTTTCATCATCTATTACCCGAGTTTAGCGCTTTAGAAAACGTTGCAATGCCTTTATTATTAGCCAACTTGAGCGGTAAAGAGGCCCTGAAGAAAGCACAGGAAATACTGGATAAAGTGGGCTTGAATGGGCGCCTCAATCACAAGCCTTCGCAGCTTTCTGGTGGCGAGCGCCAGCGGGTTGCTATTGCACGCGCATTAGTGCATCAACCGAGCTGTGTATTAGCCGATGAACCAACCGGTAACCTCGATCATAATACAGCGCAAAAAGTTTTCGAATTGATGGATGAGTTAAACCGCGCCTTGAATACCGCGCTTATTATCGTAACGCACGATAGGCAGCTTGCGAATAAAATGGATACCATTTTAACCATAGATAAAGGCGTATTAGTTAAAGCGTGTTAAAATGGTTACCGTTTGTTAACAGTTCTTACCGGCAACCGTGGTTGCCGGATGTCTTTTAAAAATCAGCGTGGCCTGGCGTGCGTGGAAAAGGAATCACATCGCGAACATTACTCACTCCCGTGATATAGCTTACCAGCCGTTCAAAGCCTAAACCAAAACCTGCGTGTGGAACAGTGCCGTAGCGGCGTAAATCACGATACCACTGGTAATGATCTTTATCTAAATTGCACTCATCCATTCGCTGTTCAAGTATTTCTAAACGTTCTTCCCGTTGGCTACCGCCAATTATTTCACCAATGCCTGGTGCGAGTACGTCCATCGCTGCCACCGTTTTTCCGTCTTCATTAAGGCGCATGTAAAACCCTTTAATCTCCTTGGGGTAATCGGTGAGAATTACTGGTTTTTGACACAGCTCTTCCGCTAAATAACGCTCGTGCTCGGACTGCAAATCGACCCCCCAACGTACTGGAAAATTGAATTTTTTTGGCGCTTGCTGCAAGTGACCAACCGCATCGGTATAGGTCATCACTTCAAAAGGCGTATCAATAATATGCTGGAGTCGGTCAATTATCCCAGGAGAAACAAATTGCTCAAAAAAATTCATATCATCCGCGTTTTTACTTAATACAACTGCGCATACATGACGTAATAGCTCTTGACTCAAGCTGCAAATATCCGGCAAAGACGCAAAAGCAAGTTCCGGTTCAATCATCCAAAACTCAGCAAGATGTCTACTAGTGTTGGAATTTTCAGCTCGAAAAGTCGGACCAAAAGTATACACTTTTGACATGGCCAAACAGTAGGCTTCAACGTTTAATTGACCGGACACCGTTAAAAAAGTTTCCCTCCCAAAAAAATCTTGGCTGAAGTCAATTGCGCCGTGAATATTTTTCGGTATATTGGCGAAATCTAAAGTCGACACACGAAACATTTCTCCCGCGCCCTCGCAATCACTCGCAGTAATTATTGGGGTATGAATCCAATTAAAACCTTTTTTATCAAAAAACTGATGAACCGCTTGAGCGAGTGTATGACGAACTCGGGTCACCGCCGCAAACGTGTTGGTGCGCGGGCGAAGATGAGCCACCTCCCGTAAGTATTCTAAGCTATGCCGTTTTGCTTGAATGGGATAAGTATCTGGATTTTCCACCCATCCAATCACTTCTAGAGAATCAACCTGCAACTCATAAGCCTGCCCCTTTCCTTGAGACGCAGTAAGCTTCCCTTTAGCGCTAACCGCGCATCCACTGGTTAATTTTAATACCTCATCCTGATAGTTCGCGAGGCTATTAGCCACTACCAATTGAATGGGCGCAAAACAGCTCCCATCAGAAATGGTTATAAACGAAATGCCGGCTTTTGAGTCGCGTCGCGTTTTAACCCAGCCATTAATCGTTATATTATTTGAATCGTCTACAGCACCGCTTAAACAATCTTTTACCGTACAACCTACGTCACCCATCCTCATTCCCCACTGCTATCTGAAAGATTATCGGAAGCTTGACTTACCGACTGTGTTTGCTCTTGCTGGTACGCCTGCCAGTCTGCATCGTGTGTAAAAATATACTCACAGGCTTTTTCAACGAAAAAATCACGATATCGAATTTCTGCCCATTGGCAGTACTCGGTTATTTCGTTGTAGATATTTTCATTTATGCGCACTCGAAATTGGATTTTTTTCTGTGTAATCGGCTCTTTTGTAATCAACATTAAACTAATTCCAACAATTTCAAGCGGTCATTTTGCCAAAATTTACGAGCAAGAACAATCATTATATAAATAATATTTGACAGATTTGTCACAAAAAGTTAAATTTTATCTGTCACAAAGATTTTGATAGTTAAATTTTTATTATTTTTTTAAAAAAATAATATTAAAATATATTAGTAGGTGACATAATGCATTTTGAAAAAAATAACAATCAACTAGGAAGCTATCATGTTAAAAAGAACCGTTCTTTGCAGTGCTTTATTATTAACAAGTGTAACTCCTTTTACAGCGTCTTTTGCTGCTGAAAGTGCGACTGTTGCCAACGCGGTAAACGATACTGCAATCACCGCTAAAGTCAAAGCATTATACGCACAGGCTCCTGAAATTAAAGTATTGGATATTTCGGTAAGCACCGCAAATCAAACCGTTGTATTAACCGGCGAAGTAGCGACAGACAGCCAGTACGAAAAAGCTATTTCTATTGCAGAATCCGTGCACGGTGTTAGTGATGTCAATGCAGATAATTTATCTGTAAAATCCAGCACCGCACCTTTAAGCGATACTTATATTACCGCCAAAGTAAAAGGCAGTTTGATGCGTGAAAAATTGTTCGGTAAAGAGGCTGTTGAAGTTTGGCCTGTTACGGTTGAAACCAAAGAAGGTGTTGTTTATTTAACGGGTACCGTAAATTCTGCTCAAGAAAGTGCTAATATTGTTAAGATTGCTAACGCAGTCAAAGGTGTACGTTCTGTTAATTCAGCCTTAACAGTTAAATAATAATTACTAACGATAATAAGGATACAACTATGAGTACTTTTGAATCTGAAAAAGATAAAGCGAATCGTTTATACAAAGAAGGTAAAAATACCGCTGAAAAAGCGTATCATGAAGGAAAAGATGCCGTACAAACCGCCTACCATGATGGCAAACACGAAGCTAAAGACGTGTACAATAACGTTAAATCTCAAGCCGAAAGTGCGTACAATCAAGTTAAAGATCAAGCTGAGCATTTGTACAGCGAAGCCAAACATACGGCTAAAGGCTTGTATAAAGACGGTAAAGAATCTATGCAAGATGCGCAAGATTATGTATGCAATCATACCAAAGAATTGTCTGACAATGTGCGTGCTAAGCCTTTAACATCCTTGTTAATCGCTGCGGGTGTTGGTTTCATTCTTGCCGCTTTCCGAGGAAAAAAGTAATTTTTTTCTTTAAAACCAAAGCATCGTTTCGATGCTTTGGTTTTTTTCTAACGCAATTGTATTACTATCAAGTTTAATTAATTTATTACACCAATTTTAAAATAAAAAATCTTTTACCTTCAAATCGTTTATGTTTCTTTTTTAGAAGAAAACCCCTGCCCTTTTCAAAAGCCTTATTGAATTGATTTATAGTGATAAACCACGCCTGCACAATAGGCAACTTTTAGTTTTTATGGTAACTTGATTTTTTTATAAAAAATTCAAATTATGCAGCAGCTTATTACAAAATTTGGGGGCACCAGTGTTTCGTCTTTACAAACCTGGAAAAACATTGCCACCATTACTCAAAAACACATCGATAATGGTTTTCAGCCAATAGTGGTATGTTCGGCACTAACGCAAATTTCCAATAAACTTGAGCAGGCGATTGAGGCCGCACTAATAAATCAGCACACCGCTATTTTCAACGATATTATTGCCCGTTATTATGCTCTTTGCAGCGATTTAAGTGTTTCAGAAAGTCTTATTGATACTGAAAAAAAACAACTCGAGCAATGGTTAACGGGTGTGGCTTTGTTAAAAGAGGCACCCGCACGCACTTGCGCTCAAATCATGAGCCTTGGTGAGTTGATGATGACACGCCTCGGTTGTGTCTTTTTAAATAACTCTGGTATTAATTGCCATTGGCTAGATGTTCGGGAGGTATTGACGACCACAGAAACCACCGGGGACGACAAACGCAATTATTTAGCAGCGCGCTGCGCTAGTCCAGCAAATCCGGAGCTTCAGCAAAAATTCCGAAGCTCCGGCGCGCAGGCTATTATTACGCAAGGATTTTTTGCTAAAAATCCAGACGGAGACACTGTTTTGTTAGGTCGGGGAGGCTCGGATACCTCGGCAGGTTTACTTGCAGCTGTATTGGACGCTAAAAGCTGTGAGATATGGACGGATGTACCGGGTATTTATACAGCAAACCCGCATCAATTTCCCCACGCCCGTCTGTTAAAGCAACTCAATTACGATGAAGCACAGGAAATAGCGTCTATGGGTGCCAAGGTGCTGCATCCCAATTGCATCCCACCGGTACGAAAAGCGAATATTCCGTTGATAGTCAAATACACGCAAATGCCCGAGCATTGTGGAACACAAATTTCGCACGACAGTGATGAATTAGCCCCGCCTATCAAGTCTATCCAGGTCAAACACAGTATTATCTTAATCTCCATTGATACTCTCAATATGTGGCAGCAAGTTGGTTTTTTAGCAGACGTCTTTGCCAGTTTCAAACGGCATAATTTTTCTATCGATTTACTATCCTCTTCCGAATTCAATGTAACCATGTCGCTTGATAGCAACGCTAAACAACAAGACCGCGCAGGCTTAGAAAACCTATTAGCCGATTTGAATGTTTTTGGCCGTGCTAAAATCATTGAACCTTGCAGCGCTGTAAGTTTAGTAGGCCATCATATTCGAACCGTATTGCCCCAATTAGGACCAACCCTGGAAGTTTTTGAAGCAAAACAAGTGTATTTAATGTCTTTAGCTTCTAATGATTTAAATTTGAGTTTTGTCGTAGATGAATCTCAAGCGGAAAAATTATGCCAACAATTACACAGCTTACTTATTGAGAACAGCCCTCAAAGTTTTTACTATTCCAAAAGTTGGCACGAAGAGTTTGGTAAGCCAAGCAAACGAGAGCTTTTTTGGTGGGAAAAAAACCGTGCTCATCTCTTGAAAATCGCCGAAGAAAGCTCGCCTTGTTATATTTACGATAAGCAAACCATAGACTCGCGTGCCAACACCTTATTGGCTTTAACGGCGATTGATCAATTATTTTATGCGATGAAAGCCAACTCTAACCCTGAAGTTTTACAAACTTTAGCGGCTAAAAATATTGGTTTTGAATGCGTTTCTATTAATGAATTACGCTTTGTTCTTGAGAAATTTCCCCAGATTGATCGTAAAAAAATAATTTTCACCCCTAATTTTGCTGCTAAAAAAGAATATATTTTTGCCTTGGCATTGGGTTGCCACGTTATCATTGACAATCTTTATCCCTTACAGCACTGGCCAGAAATATTTAAAAACCAATCCATTTTTTTGCGTATTGATTCCGGTAGTGGTGCCGGCCATCACAAGTTTGTGAGCACCGCCGGAAACGAGTCAAAATTTGGAATTGTTCGCGGTGATATTAACGAGGCCAATCACTTAGTACAGCAGCATTCTATCGATGTTGTTGGGCTGCATGCTCATTCAGGTAGCGGTATTTTAACTATAGAGCTGTGGCACGATACCGCACGCATGCTCACCCAAATGCTAACGCTTTTTCCAAAGGTCAAAACCATTAATTTGGGCGGCGGGCTTGGAGTTGTTGAAAAACCGGGCCAACAGCCTTTGGATTTAATCGAATTGAATCACTCTTTATTAGCTATTAAAAAAGCATTTCACGCCCCAATTGATTTTTGGCTGGAACCGGGCCGTTATTTTGTTGCCGAGTGTGGAGTTATTTTAGCCAAGGTTACCCAATGCAAAAGCAAAGGCAAGGTTCGATTTGTAGGTATTGAAACAGGTATGAACTCACTTATTCGCCCAGCTTTATACGGTGCATACCATGAGATCGTTAATTTAAGCCGCTTAAACGATGACAAGACTGGATTTGCGCATATTGTTGGGCCTATTTGTGAGTCGGGCGATACCTTAGGTTACGACAGACCCCTACCAGACACGTTTGAAGACGATGTAATTCTTATTGCCAATACTGGGGCATACGGATATTGCATGAGCTCGCACTATAATTTACGCCCACCGGCTCAAGAGATTTTCCTCGAAAATGCTGATTGACCACAGTGCTCGCCTAACAGCGAGCGATCCGGAAAAATCCTATATCGTGCAAGCTCCCGCAGGCTCAGGTAAAACCGAGTTGCTCACCCAACGCTACTTACGCCTATTAAGTAGGGTGAGCACCCCTGAGCAAATAATTGCGCTAACGTTTACTCGCAAGGCTGCGGCTGAAATGCGAGAGCGCATTATTAAAGCGTTAGAATTAGGACAGCAAAATACTGAAACACTCAATGATCATCAACAACTCACACAAACGTACGCTAAAAATGCGTTAGCGAGTAACGCCAAATATAAATGGAATATTTTGGAACACACTCAGCGGTTAAAAATTATAACAATTGATGCCTTATGCCAAAGTTTAGCCGATGCAATTCCTTTTTCTGAAAAATACGCACCGTTTGCAGAAATTAGTGAAAAGCCAGAACAATTATACGAACAGACCGTACACAGCTGTATTGAGCACATGCTTTCCGATAGCGGCTGGCATGATGATTTAAGCGCATTAATGCTCCATTTAGACAACCAACAAGATAGATTAGTGGAGCTACTTTCCACGTTTTTATCCAGACGCGATCAATGGTTATCGGTATTATACTCCAGCAAAGAGCAGAGCAAAGAGCAGTTAGAATACGCGTTTTCAGTGATTGAAAACTACAGTGTTAAACAACTAAAAGAAGCTATAGACTCAACAACCTGGGAATATTTACGCACCCTTTCCCAACAACTTGTTTGCATTGAGAATAACGAGAACTCCCCGCGTTATGCGCTAAGTCATTGGCAAAACCACAACGACCTTACAAGAGTACACGCGTCTGCACTCTCCCAATTGTTGCTTACTAAAGATGGAAAGCTGCGTAAAAGCTTTGATCATCACGTAGGTTTAAAAAAAGGCGTCTGCGCTGATAGCCTGTATCGGCAGCTTAAGGACTCTAGTAAAGAATTGCTCACCGTACTTGCAACGAATGAGGGTTTTTCAAAAGCACTGCAGCGCATTAAAGAGCTCCCCACCCCCGCCTATCCCGCCGCACAATGGCAAATTTTACAAGTCCTGTTGCGTATTTTACCTTTATTGGTAGCGCATCTTTATGTTGTTTTTAAAGCCGAAAACCAGGTTGATTTTGTCGCACTCGCCGAACAGGCTATTTTTGCTTTAGGAAGTGAGGACGAACCTACCGATTTAAACTTACACATGGATAACAGTATTCATCATTTGCTCATTGACGAATTTCAAGATACCTCACTAACTCAATTTACGTTGGTTAGTCGATTGGTTAATGGTTGGCAGGCGGATGATGGTAAAACTTTATTCATTGTTGGCGATCCTATGCAATCGATATATCGATTTAGACAAGCGGAAGTCGGTTTGTTTTTGCGCGCCAAACAGCAGGGTATTGGACCGGTACGTCTCGATTTTTTAGAGCTGAAAACGAATTTTCGTTCCTCAGAATTTTTAGTAGAGTGGGTAAACGCGCAATTTAAGACCATTTTTCCTATAGCAGACAGCATGGAAGCGGGGGCGGTATCCTTTCATGAGTCTATTGCTTTTAAAAGTGACAACCGTAACTCCATGCTTAGAGCTTGTGCTTTGGGCAACAAAACGCAAGAGGCTCAATTTATTGTTGATAGCGCAATCGAGCAACTGGATAGATTCCCAGAAGATACGGTGGCGATTCTTGTTCGTTCTCGCGCTCATCTAAAAGCGATTATTCCTCAATTACGCGCGCGTAACATTCCTTTTCAAGGGGTTGAAATTGAGCGGCTTTCCACCTTAGAACACTTGCAAGATATTTGGACACTGGTTCAGGCTCTGGTAACCCCCGCAGACAGAATAGCTTGGTTGGCTTTTTTGCGCAGTCCCTGGGCTGGAATTACTTTAGAAGATATATTATCTGTTGCCAGTTTTGCGCCGAAAAAGTCTATTTACTACTCTTTAAGCCATTTGAGCACGATATCCGCCTTGAGCGCTGAAGGAAGAACGCGTTTGCAGTATGTTTTTAGTGTCTTGCAATCGGCATTACAACGACGTCATCAACAATCCTTTACCAGTTGGGTAATTGCTATTGTCAATCAATTGCACAATGAAATAGTGCTCGATGCTCAACAAAAAAATGATTTAGAACAGTTTTGGCTGCTTCTCAGTCAATTCACCAGTAATGGTCAAATTTTCGATACAGCAAAATTTGCGCAACAATTTGAAAAATTATACTCCACAAACGCAAACTCAGCTCGTTTGCAAATAATGACAATTCATAAATCAAAGGGATTAGAGTTTGACTGCGTCATCTTACCTGGTCTTGGCGCTAAGACGCAAAAACAAACGCAGTCTTTATTGCGTTGGCTCAATTTTAGTGATGAACAAGAAAACTTGCTTTTAATTTCCCCAATTCGCAGCGCGCTACAATCGCATTGCGACTGGTATGATTTTATCGGCACTCTGCAATCTGAAAAAGAAGCGTATGAGCAGCAAAGATTGTTGTACGTAGCCGTTACGCGCGCACGTCAGCGATTGATATTGACTGATTGCCATGAAAAAACTACGTCCAACACGAGCAGATCCTTATTAACACAAGAATTTATTACAGAAGTTGCAGAAGTTGCAGAGGTGCATCTTGAACAAGGTACGCCTGAATGCAATTTTTTAGCCTACTTACCAATTGATTACTATCAACATCCTATTGAATCTTTAAGCGAGACCTCTGTTAATAAGTTGCCCCCATCCTCTAGTTACAACGAACGGCAGTTTGGTATTGTGGCTCATAAATTACTGCAATGGATAGGCCACAACAACCCAACCCGCTGTGATGAACTGCCATGGGAATTTATGCATAACCAATTTAAGAGCTTAGGATTTACCAAACTGGTACAAATGGAGTTAATGATCCGACTGCAAAGCGTTATTGAAAATATGTTCCATGATAAAATCGGTAATTGGCTGTGGAAGCCCCACAAAGACAATCATTGTGAATTATCTTTTATAACCACCGTAGATGATAAAATACAAACCAATATTATTGATAGAACCTTTATCAGCAATCGCATTCGCTGGGTTGTAGATTACAAAACCGGTGCTGAGGACAAAAATACCGAAGCCTCGCACCGCGAACAACTAAATAATTACGCACGCTTATACGAAACAGAGCCCCATAACATCCGCTGCGGCATATATTATCTCAGCAGTAGCCACTGGGTTAGTTGGTCGTTTAAGGAATAAAGCACGCAAGACCCGAGCGTGCATCCTCTTAATTGGTGCGGTTTTTGTAAAGAACGCCAGGATAAATGCGACGACCGATTAAAAAAATACACCCAAACGCATAACAGCCCTGCGACACTCAATAATCAGGGCGTTGATGTGGTTGCAACAACACCGTTGCTGGGCAGTGTCGACGCGCATGAAATTGACAACCGTGTTGCGCAACTCTTAGGCTGTAATAGACGGTTAAACTTTAGGGACGATCGTCCAACTGTCGTTTTTGCGACGGTAAAAAATCTTTTCTATCCAATCCAATAACTACAGCTAAGGCACCCGCAACATAAATAGAGGAATAAGTACCAATAACAATACCTATAATCAACGCTAAAGAAAATCCACGAATAGTCTCGCCACCGTATACGAATAACGCCACCACCACAAACAACGTTAACAATGAGGTCATTATAGTTCGAGACAGCGTTTGGTTAATGGAAACATTCATTATTTCAATAGAGGTAGAACGTCTTATTTTTATAAAGTTTTCACGTACTCTGTCAAAAACAACAATAGTATCATTTAATGAATAGCCTATTACGGCTAATAATCCGGCTAAAGCCTTCAGATCAAATTCAATACCAAACATCGCAAAAACACCTAAAATGAGCACTGGATCGTGAATCAACGCTACGGCGGAACTTATTGCAAGCCGGTACTCAAAACGCATAGCGATGTAAATCATTGTGGCAATTAAGGAAACCACAATAGCTAAGGCTCCTTTGGTGGCTAGTTCTTTTCCAACCTGTGGCCCTACAAAATCAACACGCTGTTTGGTCGCAGCAGGCAAGGCCTCCATTACTTGATAAACCATGCTGCTTTGATCCAAATCAGCGCGGGGAGCGATGCTTATAAGAACATCGTGTGAGGTGCCGTAACTGATTACTTGCGCCTCTTTAAAACCCGACTTGTATAAACTGTCGCGAATTTGATTAAGATCAGCGGACTTTTGGTACGATACCTCGATTTGTGTTCCACCGGTAAAGTCCAACCCCCATTTAAGGCCATTTATCACAAGTGCCCCAATCGATACCAGAAAAATCAATGTTGAGAAAATAGCGGTGTATTTTCGAGCCCCCATAAAATCAACTTTTGAATTTGGATTAAAAAATTCCATCTCTGCCTCTTATTTTTATATGCCAATGGATAATTTTTTGGCAGGATTACTACCGTAGTACCAATTAACAATGGCGCGGGTATACGTAACACTGGTTATCATGGAGGTTATTAAACCAAGCGATAAAATAACCGCAAAACCACGAATAGGACCGGTCCCTATTGCAAACAACACTATTCCAACGATTAAGGTCGTAACATTGGCGTCAATAATTGTTGCAAACGCGCGATCGTACCCTGCGTAAATTGCCGCCTGCGGCGAAAGCCCTCGGCGCAGCTCTTCGCGGATACGCTCATAAATCAACACGTTTGCGTCAACAGCCATACCCACCGTTAGTACAAAAGCCGCTATACCGGGTAGCGTTAAGGTTGCCCCAATTAGCGAGAGTAAAGCACTTAATAGTAGGAGATTTAAAAACAAAGCGATATTAGCAACCAATCCAAAAAACCGATAATACACTAGCATTAAAAGTAAGATTAGTCCCATGCCCACTTCTAAGGAAATAAGGCCGCGCTTGATATTCTCTTTACCTAATGAAGGCCCAACCGTGCGCTCTTCCACCGGATAAATTACGGCCGGTAAAGCCCCCGCGCGCAACAAAAGTGCGAGATTACTGGCCTCTTTTCCATCGGTTAATCCCGTTATCTGGAAATTATTTCCAAGCGCATTTTGTATCACCGGTGCGCTTATAACTTTTTCTTCTTTGCGAGTAATTCTTTTCGCAACGTTATTAACCATTTGCATATCAGACTTCGACTCAACAAACACAATTGCCATGCGTTTACCGATATTTTCGCGAGTGGTTTTACTAAACAAGCCCTCACCGCCACCGCCCAATTGTATCTGTACCGCCGGTGAACCGGTTTGCTGATCAAAGCTTGAAACCGCTGAGGTAATTGAATCGCCATTTAGAACAACCTGTCTCTTCAAGAGAATAGGCCGTCCGTCCATGAGGTATAACTTACTGTTAATAGGAGTCACGCCCGTTTGTTTAGCAACAGAAGGATCGTTTTCTGCATCCACTAAATAAAATTGGAGAGTGGCCGTTCCGCCTAAAATTTGTTTGGCACGAGCCGCATCTTGAATACCGGGTAAATCCACAGCAATTCGGGTAGCGCCTTGTTGCTGAACAACCGCTTCGCCTACGCCTAATTCATTCACGCGATTGCGTAAAATACCCATCGTTTGTTCAATAGTATTTTGCCGTAAACTATTTAAGTCTGCAGGACTTAAAGTGACGAAAATACTGTTGTCACTGGCTTGTTTTGTTTCGATATTTTGATTGTTTTGTCTAAGGATTTTAATGGCGTGATTGGCGTCTTCTGAACTTCGAAAACGCACATTAACCCCTTTTTTTCCCATCAAACGAATACCGGAGTAACGAATTAAATTTTCACGAAGATCATGGCCAACCATTTTCATCAGACCCTCGTATCTACGCGACACGACGCTTTCAACATCTACTTCTAAAAGAAAATGCACCCCACCCCGTAAATCAAGACCTTGCTTCATTGGTTCTGCACCAATTTTGCGCAGCCATTTCGGCGTGGCCGGGGCTAGATTTAATGCTGTTATGTATTTGGTTCCTAAGCCTGTTTTTAATAAATCCTGCGCTAATAACTGCGTGTCGGTTGAGGTAAAACGCACCTCAACACCGCCGTCGCTGCTCACTATAGAGCGATATTTTATTGCATTCTTATCTAATAACTCCAAAACCTGCTGTTTTAATTGTTCCGGCTCTAAAGAAAGCTGCGTTGAAATTTGTATTGCTGGATCTTCGCTGTATAAGTTTGGTAGAGCGTAAATAAATCCGCCTATCGCGATGATTACTAGTAATATGTTTTTCCACATTGGATATTTGTTATGCATATTCCGTTTCCTGCTTTTTTATTTATAGCGTTTTGATAGTGCCTTTAGGAAGAATGGAAGAAATTGCCGCTCGTTGTATAAATAGCTCAACACCTTCACCAGCGTTCACTTTGATATATTGCTCATTAGTACTGACTATGGTAGCTAATAGGCCTCCTGAGGTAATAATTTCATCGCCTTTTTTTACTTTATTCATTAATTCTCGCTGCTCTTTAGCACGCTTATTTTGGGGACGAATTAACATAAAGTAAAAAATAAGAAAAATAGCAACCATAATGACAATTGAAAAAGAGCTATCGGCAGCAGCTCCTGTTGCAGCTGTTGTGGTAGCGGCGGTCGCATTTCCGAACAAAAAACTCATACTAATCTCCTAATATCCAATGAATTATCTTTATCTTAACTTCGTAGTTGTGGACTCAAACAAGCGGGACATAATATCGGTAATTGCGCGGTAGGTAAATGACTTTAATTATGTCTGATTAAAATAGCGCTATAGGTACAACTGGCAACATTGATAAATATTATGCTGCACCAATAAGCGTTGCGCCAATAAAGGAGTGTGTTGCAATAAATGATGGAAATAGGCGCGCGTAAATTGTTGGTCACAACTTGGACAAGTGCAATCAACGGCAAGAGTTTGATGCTGATTTTCATACCGCTTATCAAGAATTGAAATACTGGTGTTTCCGGTGTATACCCGTCCAGAAATTCCATCATTGGCCGGTTTATCCGATTGAATAAAACCCTGAAAATTGGGAGCTAGGGCGGCCAATTGTGCGCAATCGTAATCCCCGCTCAAATAGCACGCATCGTGCAAGCTGTCGTTAGCGCTCTCGTCTAATAGCGTCATGACTGCTGTGGTAGTTGGCAGGTTTTGACTAAAAAACGGTTTATCCGCAGAAACAACCAGCATATCTGGTTTTAAGACGGCCAGGAGCGTTGCTATTTCTTCGTGCGTGTATTTGGTAATTCCACCGTCGAAGCGGTTGCGTAGTTGATACAAATTACTAGTAATGGGCGTCATTCTTGTAGCATCGATAACCGTCGAACCGAACCAACCAAAGTAGCTCCCTAGGCTCGGAACTTGTAACAGTTGCGAATATCCGGGTTTCATTAACAACGCATCTAAGTAAAACGCGAGCCCGTTTGCTTTGGTTTCCTGCCAGTTCATCGCGGTTAAACACCCACCGGCGTTCGAGGTTGCTACAGGAATAAATCCTGTGCTTTTTTTTGCACTATTCAAAACCCACTATCCTTATAAAAATAAACAGGCGTCACCATAACTAAAAAAGCGATACTCGTTCTCTATAGCACTTTTATACAAGTGCATAACTTGCGCATGCCCAATAAAAGCGGCAACCAACATTAACAAGGTTGATTCTGGCAAATGGAAGTTTGTCAGCAAACCGTCGCACAATTTAAATTGATAACCTGGATAAATAAAAATAGAGGTTTCGTTAGCAAACGGTGCTAATTTTCCAGAGGCCGCAGCCGTCTCAAGACTGCGCATCGCCGTGGTACCCACCGCAATTACGCGCCCGCCCAATTGCTTTGTCTGCTGCACCTGTGAACAAAGCACCTCATCCACCTGACAAAATTCGCGGTGCATCTTATGGTCAACTATGGAATCACAACGAACAGGCCGGAAGGTTCCTGCACCCACATGTAAGGTGACATAACCAATCTCTATACCTTTTGCACGTAATGCATTAAGCATTGTTTCATCAAAATGCAACCCAGCCGTTGGAGCAGCAACAGAACCTTTATGGCGCGCATATACTGTTTGATAGCGCTCTTTATCCGCGTCTTCACTGGGGCGCGTTATGTAAAGAGGAAGCGGTATTGTTCCAACTTCATTTAATAAATCGTCGACAAGACCGTCCGTGCGGCAATGGTATAAATCATCAAGCTTCGCGACAACCGTAACGCGCCATTTACTGTTAATAATGATGCAGCTGTCTGCTTTGGGTGCTTTACTGGCTTTAATATGCGCTATAAAATTGCTATCGTCCATAATACGCTCGACTAAAAACTCAACCTTACCACCGCTTTCTTTTTGACCGTACAAACGTGCTGGCATCACGCGGGTATCGTTTAAAACCAATAAATCACCCGGTTGCAAGTAATCTATTATCTGATTAAATTTTTGGTGTTGAATTTCCTCATTAGCGCGACTATAAGCGAGCAGGCGAGAATCGCGCCGATTGGCTAAAGGATATTGGGCAATTAAATGCGCCGGCAAATCAAAGTAAAAGTCTTGCTTTTTCATTATGCAACCTGAAATTTTGAGATGCATAGTATAGTGTTTTTGCTAATTAAAGTCAGCACTAACTTTTTTCCACAGCGCTTTTTACCCCGGACTGCGGTTTTTGCGGCAGCGCCTGGATCTGCACGGCTATTATTTATGCTATATTGTGCCCCTACTAACAGAACGTCGAGTTTATTTTTAGATGCTAACTTTTCACCAAGTTACCTTCACCATTGGTAATAAATGCCTGCTAAATAAAGCAAGTTTAAGCTTACATGAAAAACAAAAAATTGGATTAATAGGCCGAAACGGTTGTGGAAAATCGAGCTTATTCAATTTAGTTTTAAACGGATTGTCGCTCGATGGTGGTGAGATAAAACGCAACCCCAAACTTCGTATCAGCCATTTAGCGCAGCATTTACCAGACAGTACCGAAACGGCTTTGGATTATGTACTTGCGGGCGACACCTATTATATTCAACTGCAAAATAGACTAGAAAATGCGCAGCAATCACAAAACAATGATGAAATAGCCGTCTGTCATGGCCTGCTTGAACAATCGGGTGCGTACACTAAACCGGCTGAAGCAGCCGTGATTATGGCCGGGCTTGGCTTTAAAAGCGGTGAATTAACCCGTTCAGTTAATTATTTTTCCGGGGGTTGGCGTATGCGTTTAAGCCTGGCTCGGTGTTTAATGCAACCAGCAGACCTATTGCTACTTGATGAACCAACCAACCATTTGGATATGGAAGCAATATTTTGGTTGGAAAAATGGCTGCAGCAGAGTGCCGCTACGATTTTACTAATTTCGCACGATAGAGATTTTTTAGACAGTTTTGTGAGCCATATTGTTCATATGGATAGCCAACAATTAACGCTGTATCCGGGCAATTACAGTCAATTTGAACGTATACGGGTTGAGCGATTGGCGTTGCAGCAAAAAATGCATGAAAAGCAGCAGCATAAAATTGATAATCTTATGTCTTTTGTCAACCGGTTTCGCGCTAAAGCCACCAAGGCCAAGCAGGCGCAAAGCCGGTTAAATACCATTGCAAAGATGGAAACTGTGGCTAAGGCAAATGCGGACTCTCCTTTTAACTTTTCTTTTTTACCCTCTATAAAAGTTGCTAATCCGCTTATGCAATGCGAACAGTTGTCCATAGGCTACGACCAGAACGACCCTATCGTTCACGGTATCAACCTTACTATTACCGCTGAAACCCGCGTTGCGTTGTTAGGCCCTAACGGTCAGGGTAAGTCCACTTTAATAAAAACGTTAACCGGTACCCTAACCCCTCTTTCAGGGAGCCTGCACCGCGCCAATAATTTAATAATTGGCTATTACGCACAGCACCAGTTAGAAGAGCTGGATTTCAACCTAAGCCCTTTGCAAACCATTACTCAACTGGATGCCTCAGCAAGTGAACAAAGTATACGCAATTTTTTAGGCGGTTTTGATTTTAATGGGGATATGGCTTTATCGCCTATCACAAACTTTTCTGGCGGTGAAAAAGCACGGCTCGCTTTAGCAAAACTTGTTTGGAGTAAACCCAATTTACTTCTGCTTGATGAACCAACGAATCATCTTGACTTAGAGATGCGAGCCGCAATTGAGTGCGCCTTGCAGACCTATACAGGGGCGCTAGTCGTTATTTCACACGACCGACATTTATTGCGTTGTGCTGTGGATGATTTTTATCTTCTTTTTGATAAAAAGCTTGAAAAATTTGAGGGTGATTTAGAGGATTATCACCAATGGTTGCACCATTCAACCACCCCAACCGGGGTGATGGTTAAAGATACTAATTCAGCATCGCTGTATAAAGAACGTAAGCTTGCTCAAAGTCGTTTAAAAAAAATTGAGCACGTAATAGCTGTATTGCACCGTGAAATAAACGCGCTTACGGAGCAGCTTGCCGACGGTGCACTCTACGACACACGCCAACTCAAAAAATTGCAACTGCTGCAAGCAACCCTAGAAGATACTCAAAAAAAACTACACGTCGCCGAACAAGACTGGATGGATTCGGCTGATTTATTAGAACAACTACAGTGAGCACTATAATGACTTATACCCCGAAACTACGTTTGAAACGATTGCGTAAATCCGCAACCATACGCGCCCTAGTCCAAGAAACATCGCTTTCAATTGAGCAATTTATAGCGCCTTTATTTATCTACGAGGGGCTTGAATGCAAACGCGAAATAAAAAGCATGCCCAATCAGTTTCAACTGCCTTTACAAGATTTAGCCGCAGAAATTGAGGAATTATCGGCACTGGGTGTCGCTGCGGTTTTATTGTTTGGTATTCCTCTCATTAAAAATTCCTCCGGCTCCAGCTCTTGTAACGATAATGGAATTATTCAACAAGCTATAGCTGTAATTCGCGCCACCAATCCGGATATGCTTATTATTACCGATGTGTGTTTTTGTGAATACACCGATCACGGCCACTGTGGAATACTCAGTGGCGACTGCATTGATAACGACCGTACCTTAAAAGCCTTGGGTCAACAGGCAGTAAGCCACGCACGAGCGGGAGCCGATTGGGTGGCACCAAGCAGTATGACCGATGGTATGGTTGGCGCCATTCGTGAAGCTTTAGATACGGCAGGATTTAAAGACACGGCTATTCTAAGCTATTCTGTGAAATACAGTTCTAGTCTATACGGTCCTTTTCGCGAAGCTGCAGAAGGTGCGCCGCAATTTGGCGATAGAAAAACCTATCAAATGAACCCGGCAAACAGCCGCGAAGCCTTACGTGAAGCCGAATTAGATTGCGCCGAAGGTGCTGATGCTATTATGGTAAAACCTGCGATGATGTATTTGGACGTTATTTACCAATTGAAACAAAACTTTCCCGCCCTGCCCCTTTGCGCCTACCAAGTAAGCGGTGAATATTCGATGATTAAATACGCAGCAAGCCAGGGCTTAATCAATGAAGAGCAAGCCCTTTTAGAGAGCCTAACTTCAATAAAACGAGCCGGTGCGGATTTTATTATCAGTTATTTTACAAAAGACCTCGCCCGTTTGCTGCAAACAGGTGCGTGCAAAAGATAACAGAAATTATAAAGCCATGGTAAGATTCTACCCGCTTCGAGTTTAAATAGACTTTAGGTTCTCGAGGTATACCGTATAATGTCTCTTGCATTTTTAAATTACGAACCGTTGCTTAATGGCGTACACGTTTTTAAAGAGAATCGGCGCTAAAGAATGATTATAATCACTCTAATGCACGGATAAAGGGACAATTTTTTCTACTTTTAAGAGGTATTTGCTAATGATTAAACTTACCCGCACACTCCAGGTTTTAACCCTAAGCTTGTCTGTATCTTCTGCTTTTGCAGCATCAGTACAATATCTTGTTATGCACAATAATACGGATGTACAATCCAATGCGTTTATGAACAACGTGCCGTCAGTTTACCCAAGTAAACCCAACAGCACCAATAAAGTTTTTTGGGCTATGGTTAGCATTGCTTGCGCGCGAAACAACCCCTGCCCAGCCATGATAAAAATGGCTACCAATACGCCAAACCCGATTGAACTTGGAATGGTAAACCTAAACCTAACTACCGGGGAAATAACTCCAAAAACCTTGACCGCAAATGGTTATGTGATGACCGTTAATGGGCCTGGCGAAGCATCGCTTGATACGGTTAAGTAATTACCGTATTGCGTGATTAGATTTAAGATACTCCCACTTTAAGTGGGAGTATCTTTTTGGATGAAACTAATCCAACGTCCAGGTGAACTGGGCGCCAACTAAATCAGCATAGCCGCTCGCACGGGCATCAACCGTATAAGTGCTTTCGACTCCAGCGTCCTTAGTTACACTAATAGGAACATCGCCTGTTGAAAACAGATGGGTGTATCCTACATCAACGCCAATAGTTGGCCGAACTTGGTAATGAGTGCCAATTGATAAAGCCCATCGGTTTGAGTCCGCAATACGAATATCCCTATCTTGATCATTTGTTGGGGTTTGGTCGTAGCCACCCCCAACGCGAACCATCCATTGCTCGTTAACCTTGTAATTGGCGCCCGCGGCAAAACGCCAGGTGTCATGATAATTTGAAACGGATGCGGAATTCACATTAGTCTGACCAATACCCGGAACATAGGCGGCCACATTATCAAGTCTAATGGATTGAAAAGAATGCCAGTTGGTGTAAACAACAGAGGCTAGAAGCGCTAATCGCTCGTTGATATCGTGGTACCCACTTAAGGTCGTAATAGACGGTAGTTTTATTTCATTACTCGATAGATTTCCATTACGATACACCGCATTAGCGTTTGCCGAGGCAATAGAATCGGGATCAGCAATATTGAGATCCGGTGAGGCAAGCACGCCCGTCAAAGAGCTCGTACCATGGAACTTGTGCTCCATCTCTGATTGATAATTTAGACCTATCCGGGTGTGATCTTGATTAAACAACGCCAGGATCCCGGCGTGAAAACCAAGCGCAACAGAATCCCCACGATTATTGGACAAGGAGTCAAAATACCGTGTTGAAATTGGAATACCGGCCTCGTTTAACGCTTGTAGATAAGTAGGCGACCCCAGAACTTGATTGAATTTAACTTTTGCGTACTGCACATCCACACCTAAACCAACGGCCATATGCTGACTTATACGTGCACCAATTTCAGGAGAAAGGTTTACAGTAAACAACTCACTATCCGTTGCTTGATAGCGAACAGGGCCTGAGGCGCTCCATTGAGTAGATAAGCCAAATGGGACAAGGACACTCAAACCAAAAGTAAGCTTTTCACTTAAGGGTTTAGCGTAGTGGAACGATGGAACTAAAGCACTTTCGCCGCCGCTTAAACTGGTGAAATTTTGATTGTAGTCGGATAAACCCGTGGTGGTGAACCTACTGCTACCCGTTACTTCAGAGTTCGGAAAAACGCCAATCCCTCCAAAAACCACTTGCGATGTATGCAATAAACTTAATCCCGCAGGATTGTACCAACCCGTGGAAGCATCTGCGGCCTCAGCGGCAATGCCTGCCGCGTAATTACCAACTGCAGCCCCTCGACTTTCAGTATACAAAGAAAAACTTCCGGCAAAACTTACCTGCGAAGCAATAATAGCTGAAAACGCCGCGCCAATTAGTGTTTTAACTGGTTTTTGATTTTGTAACACACGTTACTCCTTCCAAGGTTGTAGTGCGAAAATGGAGAAAAATGCCGATGATAAAACAAATATATGGTTTTTCCAAATAACAAGACGATTATTTTTTTAATAAGATTCATGCTCGTAATTAGTTAATTTAACGCGTAATGCGTTGAAATAAAAAAAAAGGCAGTGAGCGCAGTACGCCTGCAATATAACGCCAAAAAAAGGGGTGGTACATTAGCTTTTTACCTTGGTAAGAGGCTTTCCAACAAGCCTTTGCGGTGGCGTTAGGTGCAGAAGCATAAAAAATCCCTGATTTATGAAAAGTTTGCCTGGTATCAATGTACCCAAGGCGTGCAATTGTTATAGTTTTATCCGGTTCAGCCGCTTGTTGGAGACCTTGAAGATACACTTCAACCATCGCTTTACTGCCAGCGTAAAGACTGTTTACCAAACGACCGCGGCACGCGGCAACCGAACTTAAAAAAATTAATTGGTGAGTCGTTTGTTTTTTATTCCAATAGGTATTAATAATTTGTGCACTGCTAATGGTGTTGACCGTTAGGCTTCGTTTAATCGTTTCCGTGTTTAGAGCATCGTTTTCAACAATATCACTTGAGGCAATAAAAATATTAATGCTTTCAAGATTTTCTATAAACGCGCACAACGTTTCGCTATCAACGGCGAAATCGCAAACAAAAATCGTAGCCTCTACCCGAAAACGAATACCAATATCCATAGCTATTGCGTTTAATCGCTCTCGATTACGGCCAACTAAGACTAATGCATGGCCATTTTCGGCCGCAATATGGGCAAACCCTTCCGCGATAACGGAGGTTGCACCAATAATAACCCAGGTATTTTTATCCATTAATAATTCCTAAACGACGCGCTAAATTCGACTGCATTGGTGATTTATAACGAGTGAGTACTTTTTTAAAATCCAGCAATTGACTGTATTGTTCCGTACATTGTTCGGCCGTTAAAAGCTGGTCTTTTGCTAAATAGACCTTGCCCCCAGATACCGTTACCAGCTTATTCAGTAATGGGACCGCGGCAAGGGCACCGTTATTTCGTAAAAAATCGATTGCAATAGTGAAGCCCGACTCGGCAAAAGATAATAAACCCGAACCGGGTTGACTGAAAAATTTCAGCACACAGAGCGTCGGCAAAGCCTTCTGCTCCCGAATAATAGTTATAATTTTTTCAATCATTAACCCACTAATTCCCACCGGAAAAACAGCTTGAAATTGAATAAGACCGAGTTCACCATATAGGTTTTTCCAATGACTCACTCTATCTAAGGGATTGTTATAGTGCAAAAGATTGTGTTTGGTAATCGTTTCTTTGTGGCTTTTAAAGTACATTCTATTAGCCATTTTAATAGATGTATTATTGATTAACCGTATTCGCGGAATAGGAAGTTGAATTGCTTTTTTTTCCTCCTCCACAACGTTGCTGTAAACCGCTGTTTTTAACAGCGCAACCGGTTGCGCTGTTAGTAAATCCAGCCAGGCCACTTGGTAATCAATGCTTAGAGTATGCCGCATTGCCTGCAGCAATTCGTTTATTGCATAGTATTTTTTAGTCTGTACCGTTAACCCCCGTTCACGCTTCACCAGATTAATGGCTATTCGCTCAATAATGCCTGTTAATCCCAATCCCCCGATAGTTGCGTAAAATAACTCGCTGTTTTTTCGCCGACTGCATCGGTATTGTTTTTTATTAATGAGTAAATCAAACCAGACAACGCTATGCCCGAATGTTCCAGCTTGTGGGTTATTTTTTCCGTGCACATCGTTGGCTAAACAGCCGCCAATTGTCGCGTACACGGTTCCAGGAATAACCCGCGGTATAAAATCCGGATGCACTAGAAATAATTCATTAATGGTAACCCCGGCTTCAGCAACAACGATTCCGGTTTGCGCATCAAACGCTAAAAAATGACGTAAGCGTGTATCGTCTATAATTGTTCCTTGATCATTCAAACAACAATCGCTGTAACTTAGCCCATTCCCACGCACTAAAATATTCGGGTGTTGTGCTGCATTGCTCAGTTCGACTCCAGTCTCGGGACGAAAGCATTGCGAGGTGGTAATCGGATGATTAGCAAATGCTGAAAGAGTACGGATTTTGCTGCGCATAACTTGTACGCCAAAATAATAGTGACTGTGAGTATCGCAAAATTATTATAAGCTGGTATATACTTTATTTATTTTTAAGGAAAAATTATGAAATTATTAGCGGGGTTCATTGTATTAACCTTTAGCACGGTAGCCACAGCAGCTGATATTCCAACTTATATAGAAGGTGCACAGCACCTAACGCAAGAGGAATGCCTTATACGCACCTCAAACGAATGCATTTCCTCGGTTTGCCCAACCTCTAGTGACACCGATTGCAACGAAAAGTGCAAGGCCGCAGCGGTTGATCAATGCAAAGAAAGCACCGAAGAATAGAAGGCGGGAAAATGGATGAAGACAGCGAATTGAGCGATGAGGAAATCCGGGCTTTATTACAGCCTTCCTCTGCCGAAACGCTGCAGACTCCTTTAAAAATATCTCTTGCGCTGCCTTCGCTCCAACTCAATTCAAAGCAATTAGCCTCACTTCAAGACAATAGATTCCTTGAGATAGCCTGCACTATTCACACGCTTGCTCCCGTTGTTGTTAGTGGTGAAACCCCTGCCACGGCGACTATTGTTGCCCAAGGTAATGCGCTCACTCTGTTGCTTCAAATCTAGATGTACCAATCAATCGTATCCTCAAAATTACAGTGCACGTTTGGCATACATCATGCATTACTAAATTATAACCCTTTACTCTGTCATTATTATGAATAAATTCGTTAAGGTAATTGCTGTTACAGCGGGTAAAGGCGGTGTTGGAAAATCCACCATAGCCTTAAATCTGGCTATTGCGCATGCCTTTGAAGGAAAAAAAGTTTTATTGATGGATGCAGACTTAGGACTTGCCAATATTGATATACTGCTAAATTTAACAGTAACCAAAAATTTGTCGCACGTGTTGCAAGGAAACGCAACTTTAGCAGAAATTATAATTGAAGGACCGCTGGGAATTAAAATAATCCCCGCAGCTTCTGGAACCGATTACATGACGCAATTAAGCCAAGCTGAGCATGCGGGTATTATCAACTCATTCAATGAGTTAACAGAAAATTTTGATTATATGATTATTGATACTGCAGCCGGAATTTCTGAAACAGTGTTAAGTTTTACCCGTTCAGCCCAAGAGGTTATTGTGGTAGTTTGTGATGAACCCACATCAATAACCGATTCCTATGCGCTTATTAAAGTAATGCGCAAGCGATTTGAATGGACGCACTTTCATATTATTGCCAACATGGTACGCAGTTACAGTGAGGGGCGGGATTTATTCAATCGGCTTTACAAAGTTGCCGAGCAGTTTTTAGACGTGCGTTTGGATTATTTGGGCGCATTATCCTTTGATACCATGGTTCATCAAGCAATAAAAAAACAACAGGCCTTCTTTATTGCGTACCCTGAAAGTCCTGCATCCCGAGCAATTTCCTCGATTGCGGCCTCCATGAACAAGTGGAGTTTTGATGAAGGATTGGGCGGCAATACCAGTTTTTTTTTAGAGCGCTTAGTGGCGCAAGGCGCCAATAATAAAAATACGAATTTTTAAAGGAGAAGCCCGTGGAAACTCCCATAGTTGCACCCGTTAAATATGCTCGCAAGCAAGAGGAGTATATTAAAACACACGCCCCTTTAGTCAAACGTATCGCCCGTTACCTGATGGTTCGATTACCGCAATCGGTGCAAATTGATGATTTATTGCAAGCCGGTATGATTGGGCTTTTAGAAGCGGTTAAACATTACGATGAAAGCAAGGGGGCGGCTTTTGAAACCTACGCAACGATTCGCGTACGTGGGCATATGCTTGATGAAATTCGGAATAATGATTGGATACCTCGCAGCGTGCATCGCAATGCCCGAACTATTGCCGCCGCGGTTGCGCGCGTTGAGAATCGCTGCGGTCACGATGCGCGTGATTCAGAAATAGCCGCTGAATTAAATCTAACACTCGACGACTACTACAGCTTACTTAAAGACGCCGCAGGCAGCCACGTGTTTGGTTTTGATGATTTGGGTGGCGAGGAGTCGGTTAAGGGAGATATCCTCGGTGAATTGGAGCCACACAATGCAATTTTACGCGCCGACCAGCAACACGAATTAGCGACAATAATCAGTTCCTTGCCTAAAAATGAACAAATGGTTTTAGCTCTGTATTATCAGCACGATCTCAATTTGAAAGAAATTGGCGAGGTCCTGGGGGTTAGTGAGTCTCGGGTATCACAGATTCACACGCAAGCAACGCTACGCATCAAAGCGCGGTTTCAAGCGATATAAATTATAGCATCACTTACTGATTCACGTTACACTACGCCCACTATTTTTTCGCAGGGCTTACCATGTTAGAATCCAATCAAACCGGCTTGAATTTGAACGACTTCACGCGAAGAATTACCGACCTTTGGGGGTATCTTTGACGTTGATAGTAAACACGAACGTCTAGAAGAAGTTAATCGCGAGCTTGAGTCCAACACGATTTGGAACGAGCCTGAACGTGCGCAAGCCCTTGGTCGCGAAAAAACAGCGTTGGAAGCGGTTGTTTTAGTTCTACTGCATTTAAAAACTACGCTACACGATTTACAAGAATTATTCACCTTGGCGCGAGAGGAAGGCGACGATTCCACGATTACGGATATCAGCCGGGACCTCATTACTATTCAAAAGCAAATTGAAAACTTAGAGTTTCAGCGCATGTTTTCAGGAGCGATGGATAAATCCAACGCCTATCTCGATATTCAATCGGGTTCCGGTGGAACCGAGGCGCAAGATTGGGCGGAAATGATCTTACGCATGTACCTGCGTTGGGGTGAGCAACACGGCTTTACTGTCGATTTGGTTGAGTGTTCAGCCGGTGATGTTGCGGGAATTAAAAGTGCGACAGTCTATTTTGTTGGTGAGTACGCCTACGGCTGGCTGCGTACCGAAACCGGTGTGCACCGGTTGGTGCGAAAATCACCTTTTGACTCCGGCAATAGACGGCATACCTCGTTTGCGTCTGTTTTTGTTTCTGCAGAAATTGACGATGATATTGCTATAGACATTAATCCGGCCGATTTACGCATTGATACCTATCGGGCATCCGGAGCCGGAGGACAGCACGTAAATCGGACGGATTCCGCGGTACGCATTACCCATAATCCCTCGGGAATCGTGGTCCAATGCCAAAACGATCGCAGTCAGCATAAAAATAAAGATCAGGCCATGAAGCAATTACGCGCCAAACTGTATGAGATGGAGTTGCAAAAAAAACAAGCCGCGCAACAAGCTTTAGAAGCTACAAAAGCAGACATAGGATGGGGCTCCCAAATTCGCTCCTATGTTTTAGATCAATCGCGGGTGAAAGATTTGCGTACGGGTGTTGAAACCAGTAATACGCAAGCCGTGCTTGATGGAAGTTTAGATCAATTTATTGAAGCCAGTTTAAAAGCAGGAGTTGATACAAAATGAGTGAAGAATACCTTGATGAAAGTGAAGTTTATCATGTTCGAAAACAAAAATTAGCCCAATTACGTGAGACGGGATTTAACTTTCCGAATCAATTCCGCCGTCAACATTTAGCACAAACCTTAAGCAACCAATACCAAGAAAAGGATAAAGCGGAATTGGCCGAAATGGTTGTACACGTTGTCGTTTCCGGTCGGATTGTGCTGCGTCGCGTGATGGGAAAGGCGAGTTTTTTTCATATCCAAGATACCTCGGGACGCTTGCAAATATATATAAAACAAAATGAACGCCCTGATCTCTATGAACAATTTAAGACCTGGGATCTGGGGGATATTGTTGGTGTAAAAGGACAGCTTTTTAAAACCAATACTAACGAGCTAAGTGTGCATGCAGAAGACGTTCAGTTACTAACCAAATCCTTACGTCCTCTGCCCGATAAATTTCACGGCCTGACGGATTTAGAAATGCGCTATCGCAAGCGCTATGTGGATTTAATTGCCAACGAAGAGTCGCGGCGAACTTTTATTATCCGTTCGCAACTTATTAAAGCCTTTCGCCAATTTATGGACGCGCAGCAATTTTTAGAAGTAGAAACACCCATGATGCACCCTATTCCAGGGGGCGCTATTGCGCGGCCGTTCATCACCCACCACAACAGTTTAGACATGCAAATGTTTTTACGCATTGCACCCGAGTTGTATTTAAAACGCCTAGTAGTTGGTGGTTTTGAGCGCGTTTATGAAATTAATCGTAATTTTCGCAATGAAGGAATTTCAACGCGGCATAATCCAGAATTTACCATGGTTGAATTTTATCAAGCGTACGCCGATTACCACGACATGATGAATTTGACCGAGCAATTGATGCGTCATCTTTGTGATGTGGTCTTAGGAACGCGTTCTATAACCTATCAAGGCGTTGTCTTAGATTTTGCGGCCGATTTTAAAAAAATGACCGTTTCTCAAGCAATCCTTGCGCATCACCCCGACATTAGCGCGGCTCAAATTAGCACCATTGACGACTGTCGTTTGCAACTTAATCGCTTGCAACTACCTTACAAAGAGAGTGATGGTCTTGGCAAACTAATGATGATAATTTTTGAAGAAACCGTTGAACATTTATTAATTCAACCGACTTTTATTACCAATTATCCGACGGAAATTTCCCCTCTTGCCCGACGATGTGATAATAATCCCGAAGAGACCGACAGGTTTGAGTTTTTTATTGGTGGACGCGAGATTGCCAATGGCTTTTCCGAGTTAAACGACGCCGAAGATCAAGCCGCGCGTTTTCAACAACAGGTTGCTGAAAAAGACGCGGGTGACCTTGAAGCTATGCATTTTGATAGCGATTACATTGAGGCTCTTGAATACGGTATGCCACCAACTGCTGGCGAGGGAATCGGCATTGATCGTTTAGTCATGCTCTTTACCAACGCGCCATCAATCCGCGATGTAATTTTGTTCCCCCAACTACGGCGTGATAATCAATAAGCTTGGAGACTGTAATGGACTACGCTACACAATTACGGAAATTAATAAGCACTCATAAAATTTTAGTTGCACCGGGGGTTTTTGATGGACTCTCGGCGCTGCTAGCGCAGCAAGCTGGTTTTTCACTTGTTTACGCGAGTGGCGGTGCGATTGCACGCAGTTTTGGCTACCCTGACATTGGCTTATTAACCCTCTCGGAGGTTTCTTCGGTAATAACCACAATCGTTGCACAAAGTGCGCTTCCGGTTATAGCCGATGCGGATACAGGTTTTGGTAACGCGATTAATGTTCGACGCACCATTGAGTGTTTTGAACGCGCGGGAGTTGCCGGATTGCATTTGGAAGATCAAACGTTTCCAAAACGTTGCGGTCACCTAAATGATAAATCAATTATCTCGACCCATGAAATGTGTCTTAAAATTAAAGTTGCCCGAGCAACGCTGTCCAATCCTGAGGTGTTAATTATTGCGCGCACGGATGCTATTGCCGTTGAGGGCTTTGCTGCCGCTATTCAACGCGCGAACGCCTATACTGCGGCCGGCGCGGATATGATTTTTATTGAAGCACCTGAGACGGTCGAGCAAATTGAAGCTATTGCAAAGCAGGTTAAGGTTCCAAAACTAATTAATATGTTTCATGGCGGTAAAACGCCATTACTTTCAGTCGCTCGCTTGCAGGAACTGGGTTATTCTGTCGTTATCATTCCCTCTGATTTGCAAAGAGCCACTATCAAAGCCATGCAAAAAACATTAGCCGTTATCAAAGAAAAGGGCAACAGCGAAACCATTGATGCGCAATTAACGAGCTTTGCCGAACGGGAAATTATTGTTAAAACCAAAGAGTATCTGGCTATTTCCGAATAGTTCAGCGCCGCCGGAAGCAATCAAACCGCGATGGGTCATTAATTTTTTCGGCTGCTCTCAGTATTTTTTGAACGAGCCTACCAATGCGCCAGGTAGGCAGCGTCAATCTTTAATCAATTATGAGCATTTTTTTAAGGCAGCTGAGCCTTTCGGAAAAATCATCAGGAATCACCCCGCCACCTTGCGCCATATCGTCTCGCCCACCACCTTTTCCACAGAGTTGTTTTACAAGTTTTGGGGCGCTAATTTCTTGGTCAATTAAGGGCTTACTAACACTGGCTATAATATTTATTTTATCAGCGCTGATGGTATACAAAACAACCACGGCATTAGGCAACTGCGATTTTAACTGATCGATTGTCGAGCGTAATATTTGTGCATCGCCGTCTATTTTTTTAATGAGTATATTTTTCCCTTGAGAAACAACCACCTCGCCCGCTAAATTTTTCCCAGACAAAGCTGCAAGCTCGGTTTGTAACTGTTGCGCGTGTCGTTCCTGTTGCTTATTTTCTTGCATAAATTGTTTGAGCTTATCAAGAAGTTGCGGCGTGTTTGTTTTCAATAATTGAGCGGCTTGTCCAAGTTGCGCCAACTGTTCATTAACCCATTGGAGGGCGTAAAAACCGGTAACCATTTCAATACGACGCACCCCACTCGCAATACCGTATTCGGCTACAATCTTGAACAAACCTAAATCGCCCGTGCGGCAAGCATGGGTACCGCCGCACAGCTCTTTAGAAAGCTCGCCCATAGTAAGCACCCGAACGGTCTCACAATATTTTTCGCCAAATAAAGCCATTGCCCCATCATTTTTAGCGTCGTCTAAGGACATTTCTTGTGTTTGCACGACGACGTTTGCACGGATGTAATCGTTAACCTGTTGTTCAATGGTGGCCAACTGCGCCGGAGTTACGGCCTCAAAATGTGAAAAATCAAAGCGCGCCCTACTTGCGTCGACTAAGGACCCTTTCTGTTGCACGTGCGCGCCTAGCTGTATCTTCAATACCGCATGCAATAAATGCGTTGCGGTATGATTAAGACGAATCGCTGAGCGTCGTTCGCTGTCTATTTCGGCAATCACCTCGGATTGATTGGCGAGGCTTCCGGATAGCATTTTACCCAAATGAAAAACAGCCTCTTTATTGCGTTGAGTATCCGTAACTTGAAATTTATTATCCGCAAAATAAATAAATCCTAAATCACCAACCTGGCCACCGCTTTCGGCATAAAAAGGCGTATTATCGAGAATTATTACGCCTTTTTGACCCTTTGTTAGTTGCTCAACTTGCTTCCCATTATGCACCAACCCTATTATCGTACTCGGCATAGACGCTGTATTATAACCATGAAAAACCGTACGTTCAGAACTTACCAGTTGCTGCGTGTAATCGGTCTCAAACGCATTGCCTAGTTGGGATTGCTGTCGCTGCTGTTGCATGCACAATTCGAAACCCACGGTATCAACCTCAAGTCCTTGTTCTCGAGCAATGTCCTCGGTCAAGTCTAGGGGAAAGCCGTAGGTGTCGTACAATTTAAAAGCCACATCGCCGGCAATTTTTGTCGTCGTAAGGTCTTCTATCTTCGATTTAAGCAGCAATAATCCCTGCTCAAGAGTGCGCGCGAACTGCGTCTCTTCTTGTTCTAATAACTTTTCAATAAGCGTTTGATTGGTTTTTAGCTCGGGGTAGGCCGTACCCATTACCGCAATTAAAGGTGAAACCAAACGAGAGTAGAAATGATCTTTTATGCCCAGCTTATTACCATGACGAATCGCGCGCCGGGTTATTCTACGCAACACATAACCTCGGCCTTCGTTACTGGGAACAACTCCATCGGCTATCAAAAATGCGCAAGAGCGAATATGGTCTGCAATCACATTTAACGAAGGATTATCGATAGCCGCCTGTGGTACGTACTGATGTATAGCCTGAATCAGCTGCTTAAAACTATCAATTTGATAATTATTATGCACGCCTTGCACGACCGCAGTAATGCGCTCAAGACCCATCCCGGTGTCAACCGACGGTTTGGGCAAGGGATGAAGCTGTCCGCTTTTATCACGGTTGAATTGCATAAAAACTAAATTCCATATTTCTATATAGCGGTCACCGTCGGCGTCTGGGCTTCCGGGAGGGCCTCCTGGAATATCGGCACCGTGATCGTAGAATATTTCCGTGCATGGGCCACAAGGTCCAGTATCCCCCATTGACCAAAAATTATCTTTTTCGCCACAGCGTGAAAACCGTTGTGGCGAAATATTCATGTCTTTTAGCCAAATATCCGCGGTTTCTTCATCTCTTTCATAAACCGTAACCCACAATTTTTCTTCAGGCAGTTTCAAAACCTTCGTTAAAAATTCCCAAGCATAACCTATCGCTTCTTGTTTGAAATAGTCCCCAAAACTAAAATTACCCAACATCTCAAAAAAGGTATGATGCCGTGCCGTATAACCCACATTGTCTAAATCGTTGTGCTTCCCGCCGGCGCGAACACAGCGCTGCACACTAACAGCACGCGTGTAGGGTCGCGACTCTAGTCCTAGAAAATACTCTTTAAACTGCACCATTCCCGCATTTGTAAATAATAAACTGGGGTCGTTGTGCGGCACTAAAGAGCTGGAAGCGACTTGCTGATGATTTTTTTCGATAAAAAAATTGTAAAATTTTTGTCTAATTTCGGCACTGTTCATCAATTTTTCCATTTATTAAGGTGGGTAATCTTAGCCCGCGGTGTTACCGCTAACTCTATAAAAGCCAAACTTATTCAGCGATTTGTTTTACTAAATTATTGATTAGCGCTGTAGGGAAACCACGGTAATGCATAAAACGGCGTTGTTTATTTGATTCAACAGGCGATTTAGCAGACAGCGTTTTAAACTTTTTTTTCCAAACATCTAAGGCGTGTTGCGCCCATTGGTCTTCGTGTTCCATTAGGATGCTCGACGCTAGCGATAGTTCAATCCCTTTCATCTTTAATTCATGATGAATACGTATAGGTCCGTAGCCCTGACGCATACGCGTTCGGCACAGCATTTCTGCAAACCGTTGGTCGCTTTGCAGATGTAAGCGTTGGCATTGTTCAATAGCTTGCACACTTTCTTGCAAGCTAAACCCTTTATTTTGTAATTTGGTTCGTAACTCATATCCGCTTTGCTCACGTTGCGTGAGTAGACGGCATGCTTCGTTAAAACTACTACTCATCTATTGTTTCAAGCCGTTCGCTTTCAACAGGCGTGGGTACGGATTTTACTAATAATTGCTGACGAATCTGTTTTTCAAGTGTTGCGGCTATTGTAGGATTTTCTTTTAAGAAGACACGGACGTTATCTTTGCCTTGGCCAATTTTTTCTTTGTTTAAACTGTACCACGCACCTGCTTTTTCAATTAAACCTAGCTGGGTTGCTAAATTGATAATTTCACTCTCGCGCGAAATACCTTCGTTGTATAGAATATCAAACTCTGTGGTTTTGAAAGGAGGAGCCACTTTATTCTTAACAACTTTAACGCGCGTTTCACTGCCTAATATTTCATCCCCTTTTTTTATGGCACCGATACGGCGAATATCCAAGCGTACGGAGGCATAAAATTTTAAAGCATTACCGCCTGTAGTCGTTTCAGGATTACCAAACATAACTCCAATTTTCATACGAATTTGGTTGATGAAAATAACCAACGTATTTGAACGCTTTATATTGGCCGTAAGTTTGCGTAGAGCTTGTGACATCAATCGTGCTTGCAGCCCCACATGGTGGTCACCCATCTCGCCTTCAATTTCAGCCTTAGGAGTAAGTGCTGCAACCGAATCGACAACCACTACATCAACCGCCCCCGAGCGTACGAGCATATCGGTTATTTCTAAAGCTTGTTCACCGGTATCGGGTTGCGAAACCAATAAATTGTCAACATTAACACCTAGTTTTTCGGCGTAGCTTGGGTCAAGCGCGTGCTCGGCATCCACGAAAGCCGCCGTCCCGCCTAATTTTTGTGCTTCAGCAATAACTTGTAAGGTGAGTGTTGTTTTACCAGAGGACTCAGGACCATAAATTTCGACTACGCGTCCTTTTGGTAATCCACCAATTCCAAGAGCAATATCCAAGCCTAAAGAACCGGTTGAAATGGCTTCAATATCTCTGGAGACCGTGCTATCACCTAGACGCATTACGGAGCCCTTTCCAAACTGCTTTTCAATTTGACTTAAGGCTGCACTTAACGCTTTTTGTTTGTTGTCATCCATTTATAATCACCCATGCAAAAGGCGAATTATTACACAGATACTAGCCCGCAGCAAGCCAGGAAAACATAGTTTGTAAGGCGTGTAAGGTTGCTTGGTTACGGATAACAGTGCGATTGTTTGATAGGAAAAACTGGCTCTCAACCAAGCTTAGATTATCTCCTGTTACGTAGGCAAAACACACGGTTCCAATCGGTTTTTCAATGCTTCCACCAGTCGGGCCGGCGATACCGGTTACGGCCAAGGCGGCTGATGCAGCACTTGCGTGCAGCGCGCCTTTAGCCATTGCCAAGGCAACTTGCGTGCTCACGGCGCCATAACGCTCAATAAGCGCATTGTTTACACCCAACATTTGTTGTTTTGACGCGTTGCTGTAGGTTACAAAACCGCGGTCAAACCATGCGGAACTTCCGGCTAGAGATGTTAGTTGGCTCGCAATTAACCCACCCGTACACGACTCCGCAGTAGCGAGTATTATTTGATTAGAGGAAAGGTAATGGCAAAAGGTTTTCAGAGCGTAAGGCAGAAGATCCATAGCTTCCCCTAAAATAATACGATGGGTAGATAAATTATTCTTCGCAGTCTACCTGTGCTGCGAAGAATAGGCAGCAAAAACTGTTTTTAATTTAAGCCGCGTTGGTATTGTGCAAATCAGCTTTTGCTAACTCTTGATTAGCTGAGGCTGCAGCTACTGCAGGAATGCTGTCATTTTTTGCAGATTCTTGATTATCATCGCTTGCGGCGGACGCATCGGGGTTCGCTTCAGTAGCATCAGCCGGTTTAACAGGCTCTACGGATTCAGGGGCAATAGGGGTAGCCGTAGTTGCTGATTCAACGGTTGCCTCTGGCGCTTGCTCCACTTGCTCTGCGGCATTAGCTTCTACTTTTTTTTCAGCATTGTCGCCGCAAGCGGTTAGCAGTAATGCAACACAAGCACTCAATAACGCTAATGATAAACGTTTAAACATGGGTTTTCTCCGAAATAATGAATAATGCGCTAGACCAAACGAGTATAGCTTTCAAGTCTTTATCAATGTTAATTAGGTAAAAACTTGGCCTCAATTTTGAGGAACCGAAGTTTAGCATATAAAATATTTTTTGACGACTTGATTTTTAAAAGCGCCACCTCCCAACTAAGAGTGATCCGTTCGATAAGCATTGAGATAATTTGTTGCTGCAAAAAAAAAGCGCATGCGCTTCATAAGTTATTGAAAAAATTGAACAACCACGGATTTATTCCTGATGACCACCGCTTTTTTTTTACGCTTAACACCGTTAAACCGGTTTAACGGTGTTAACTAGGACCTACCTTAAAACGTTTCAAAAGCGCTCTCTATTTTTTTTAATTACTCATGTTACGCACCACTACTTGCAGTTTGAATAAAAAGCATTAAAATTCTGCCCATAATTTAGGGAGGGAATAAAATGGATATGCTTGATATTTATAGTGATTATTTGATTTTCCAAAACAAATATGCGACAGCTACAGGGTTATCTGATTTGGTTGATGGAGCATTTGCTCATGACAAGGTCACACGATTTCTTCGCTTGAAAGATTATGATTCAAAATCACTGTGGGGTTATGTAAAAAAGCCGGTGAGAACTCAAGAGACATCGTGCGGTGTATTGATACTTGATGATTCCATTGAAGAGAAGCCATACACGGATGAGAATGAAATTAATTGCTGGCATTACTCCCACGCTAAAGGAACGGTTCTCAAAGGGATAAACATCCTGTCGTGCATGATTCGCTATGATGATTTCAGTGTACCAATAGGGTATGAGGTTATCAAAAAAGATATTACTTATTGTGATATAAAAACCCGGAAAACCAGAAGAAAGTCATCAATGACCAAAAACCAATTATTCCAACAGCTGATTACTCAGGCCATTACCAACAAAGTGATGTTTGATTATGTATTAGCGGATAATTGGTTTGGCTCGAAGGCCAATATGGTTCACATCCATAAAGACCTTCACAAATCGTTTATCATTGGGGTTAAGTCTAATCGTACATTAGCTTTATCTGAAAACGATGCCAAAAACGGACGGTATCTACAAGTAAAAACAATAGAGCTTGAAGAGAATGTAGCCCACACAGTCTGGCTTAAAGGCCTAGACTTCCCAGTGAGGCTCCTGAAAAAAGTATTCAAAAACGAAAACGGTTCAACAGGAATTCTCTATCTTGTTTCTAATGACATACACAGTAGTGCCGAACGTCTTTATGAAGTGTACCAGAAACGGTGGCGGATTGAAGAGTATCACAAATCAATAAAACAAAATGCAAGCCTTACAAAATCACCTACGCGCACCGTCAAAACTCAGTGCAATCATATTTATGCCTCTATAATTGCTTATTGCAAGCTGGAAATGTTGAAGATAAAAACTCAATTAAATCACTTTGCCATTAAGTATAAATTAATCGTAAGAGCGAACCAGATTGCATGGCAGGAGCTTAAAAATATGACCAGCTAATTTTCAGTGTGCGTAACATGAGTTAATTAGTAAAAAAAAATAGCAAAATAGCTTGGTGTGTAATAATATGCGCTTTTTTTCGCAAGCGGAGTCGTCAATGCCTAAAATGGTGCAAGCCCCAACTTTTTTTTCAACATCAGATATTGAATCAAACAATGGTACTAACGGTGATAATTTTATGAAACTTGCTGCCGGGTCCCTTATTATCGGCTCGGTGGCGGTAGGCTTGTTAACTTTTGGAGTGATGACGTCTCCAGTAATTTTAAGTAGTTTAGCTTTAACAACGACTCTGGCTATCGTGTTGAAAGCCACAACGCTGCTTGCGACTCTTGCTGGAGCGAGCAGTTTTTCGTGTCTAATGATTTTTTCGCTGACAGCGCGTAATCCGCATAACCAAGAAAAGAAGGACGCTTGTATTACTTCGCACGACGCAGATGATAATTACCAGCTGGCCTTGCTTGGCGTCAGCCTCTTTTTAGGTACGGTGGCATTTACGGTCCTTACTTTCGGATTAATGCCTCTAGCTATAACCTTAGCCGCTGCACCGGTTGCGCCAATACTGTTGTTTAGCGCATACATCGCTTTATTGGGTCTGTCCTTAACAATTGTTAGTCTCTGTAAAAAATACAACCTTGGTAGTTATGATGACAGCATTGATGACGGTATTTTTCTTAACAACCCCGAAGACATGCTTTGTAAGCCTAATGAGGAAGGGCTCGACCAATTCAGTAGCAACTGTCCTTTCCTTCTTTCAACACCCTGCTCGTAGGATGTTAGAAGGTCTCGTACGATGGCGTGGGTATTTTAACCTTTTGGTTTGAACGATTTACGTTATTATTTGCTACAAAAAAAACCACTTTAACCATTTCCCACAAGCGCATGCCGCGCAACGTTTGTGGGTGGATGCGTTGCAAGTCTTTTTTTTTAGGTCACGCTTGGCGTCGTTAGTTTTCAAATAGTCTACTGACTTAACGCTTTTTTCTTGGTAGTATGAACACAAATTTTTTGCGTGTACCCTACCATGTCTGTAACACCTACTCCAATGATGCAACAATATCTGCGCATTAAAGCCGAACATCACGATAAGTTATTATTGTATCGAATGGGTGATTTCTATGAATTGTTTTTCGAAGACGCAAAACGTGCAGCCGCGCTCCTCGATTTAACTTTAACCCACCGAGGACAGTGCGCCGAAAAACCCATTCCGATGGCCGGGGTCCCCTACCACGCGGTAGAAAATTATTTAGCACGCTTACTTAAAAAAGGCGAATCCGTAGCAATCTGTGAGCAAGTTGGCGACCCTATTTCTCCCAAAGGGCCAATGGAGCGTCAAGTTACCCGCATTATTACTCCCGGAACCTTAACCGATGAGGCCTTGTTAGACGCAAACAGCGATAATATTTTGTTAGCCATTCATCAAAATGGAACAAACTTTGGCCTTGCCTGGGTGGATATTAGTGGTGGCCGTTTTTATTTAGCCGTGCTACCGGATGCCCAACACCTTCTAACAACCCTTAACCGCTTAAAACCAGCAGAGATACTTTCCAATAAAAACCTAGTAAACAAGGAGTGGGATGTACTTGTTAAGCTTAGACCGGGATGGGAATTTGATGTAAATAAAGCCGAGCAGCTTCTGTGCGACCAATTTGAGGTGCTTTCTTTAGAAGGCTTAAGCCGTGCTGATTATAAAGCCGCCCACTGTGCGGCGGGATCTTTATTAGTGTATTTACAAAACACCCAGCGTCAAAGCCTACCGCATCTCAAAACCATTATTTTGGAAAAAGAAACCAATTATTTGCAAGTAGACAGCGCCACTCAACGGCATTTAGAACTGTTTGAAAACTATCAAGGCAAACCGGAAAATACCCTGCTATCGGTATTAGACAACACCAAGAGCACCATGGGCAGTCGTTTATTAAAACGATGGCTTGGACAACCGCTGCGAGTGCATTCAGCCATTAAAGCGCGCCAGCACGCTGTAACCCAACTGCATAATTTGCGTCAAGATGTGCCCTTACAAGAATTACTCCAGCAAATTTGTGATGTGGAACGCATCGCGTCTCGCGTGGCGTTAAAGAGCGCCCGCCCGCGTGATTTAGTTGCTTTGCAACAAACATTGGGCTTGTTACCGGATTTTTCAGCTATTTTGAGCGAAGAAAACAGCGATTTATTACAAAAACAATTGCTGTATTTACAACCCCTACCCGCCCTCTTTGATTTATTAACCCAGGCTTTAGTCGAAAATCCGCCGGTGCACCTGCGTGATGGGGGCGTCATTGCCGATGGATTTGATGACGAGCTGGATGAGTTACGCCTGTTGCAAACCAATGCCCATGAAAAACTTTCAGAGCTTGAAGCCGAAGAAAAGCAGCGCACCGGATTAACCTCACTCAAATTTGGCTTTAATCGCGTTCAAGGCTACTTTATTGAGTTGAGTCGTGGTCAAGCGGATAAAGCCCCTTCCAATTATCAACGTAAACAAACGCTCAAAAATGTTGAGCGCTACATAACCCCGGAGTTAAAAACTTTTGAAGAGAAGGTTTTGTCTGCCGAGGTTAGGGCCTTGGCTCGTGAAAAATGGCTGTACGAGTGGGTATTAAGCGAAGTGGCCGCCGCTATTTCAACGCTACTAGCTTTAGCTCAAGCTTTAGCAACAGTAGATGTTTTAGCCAGTTTTTCCGAGCGTGCGCGCACCTTACAATGGTCTTGCCCAACTTTTGTCAGCAGCGAAACACTTTCCATTGACCAGGGGCGCCATCCGGTATTAGACCCTCTTTTAAAAGAGCGCTTTGTAGCGAATAATTTAGCCATCAACGCCGACCTAAGAATGCTGTTAATAACCGGCCCCAACATGGGTGGAAAGTCGACTTACATGCGGCAAAACGCCTTGATTGTTCTGCTTGCGCACCTTGGAAGTTATGTTCCTGCTAAACACGCTACAATTGGTGAAATTGATAAAATATTCACCCGCATCGGCGCAAGCGATGACTTGGCGTCTGGTCGCTCGACGTTTATGGTGGAAATGACCGAAACCGCGTACATATTGCGTCAAGCAACCCGTAAAAGCTTGGTGTTAATCGATGAGATTGGCCGGGGAACAAGCACTCATGACGGCATGGCACTTGCCTACGCTACCGCCCAGTACCTAGCGAACCAAGTGCAAGCTTTTACTCTTTTTGCCACCCACTACTTTGAGTTAACCAACCTGTCTGAACACTGTAAAACCATTCACAATAAACACGTGAAAGCGGTGATAAAAAATGAGACCATCTCTTTTTTATACCAAGTTGAAGACGGGCACACCAACCGCAGTTACGGCTTGGAAGTGGCGCGGTTAGCGGGTGTGCCCGAGGCCGTTATTCACCTTGCAAAAGAGCACTTGCATCAACCCCAAGCGCCGGTTTGTGAACCCCAAACAAAACAGGCGTCACCAAAATTTGAACCGGAAACTCCTATTAGCGATGCCCTGCAAGCTCTGAATCTTGACGATTTATCACCACGGCAGGCGCTTAGTGAATTGTACCGTCTTAAGACGTACTTTGTTAAACAAAATAGGCAGGAAGCTTCCCTGCTATGAGATTTTTTTTAAACAGTAAAGTCCTTAAGCTTCTAATTCTAACCTTAACGGTGTTTCTCTTTTTTTTACCTAAGAGCTTTGCCGATACTATTAAAATAAACGGTGTTGTGGGTCCACCCTTAGCGAATATCAAAGCTCGATTAACAGAACTTTCCGAACAAGGCAATCTTGATAAACAAAGCGATAGCCAGCTGCAAGACCAAATTAGTAAAGCCTTAAATCCTTTTGGGTATTTTAATCCGAAAGTTAAGCTGTACCGAGGCAATCACCAACTAACCGTTTACGTGCGTGCAGGCCCTCGCTTACGTATTAATAAACTAATTTTAGGCTTAACCGGTGAAGGTAAAACCAATCCGGCCATTATAAAAGTGTTGGCAAAACTGGATCTGCAAGAAGGAGCGCCCTTTAACAGCCAACAATACAGCCTATCTAAACAAACGTTGATGAATGCGGCCGAACATCAGGGGTATTTGCACGCCTCGTTTGATAAGGCCGAAGTTTTAATTGATGCTGCTAAAAATTATTCTTCTATTAGCCTGGTGCTTAACACTGGAAAACAATTTTTTTTCGGTCGGGTGCGTTTTGATCCAACCTATATATCACCGGATCTACTGCACCGTTTTGTGCCCTTTAAACCCGGACAATCGTATTCAACCGACCAAATTCTTGAGTTTAATAACGCGCTCAGTGGCAGCGGTTATTTTAAGGCGGTTACGGTTGTTCCTGAAAATACCGATAGCGCAACAATTCCAATCAATGTACATCTCCAACCCGCCGCGCGCACGCATTACTCTATAGGTCTAGGTTATGGTACAGATACTAAAGCGCGCGGGCGCCTCGGATTGCATGTTATTCCGGTTAACCGTGCAGGGCATAAATTTAGCGCCATTGCGCTGGGTTCGTTTAACGAAAGCTCGTTGCAAGCGCAATATATTATTCCTGGAAAACAGCCTCTGCGTTCGCAGTTTGAAATTATTGCTAATGTGTCGGACCTGGACTACAACAGCGGCAAAAGCACGTCTGGAGTGCTAACGTTTGCGCATCGGTATAACGCACCAAAATTTCAGCGCACCCTGTCCATTAATAATTTATACGAGCGATTCAATTACACCTCACAACCCATTGAAAAACAGTTTAATCTCTATCCAAAAGCTTCATTCACTTGGCTAAGTAGTGCCGACAAACTTTTTTCACCCAGCGGTTATAAGGTAAATATTAACGCGCTTGGAGCGAGTCAATCGCTCTTGTCTTCAAAAGATTTTTTACAAATGGCGGTTGATGCCAAATTTGCCATTACTGTACAACCGATTCGAACCCGATTTTTCTTTCATACCATCCAAGCCCGAACCTATATAAACGAGGTTTCCCAGCTGCCTTTATCGCTGGCTTTACTCTTAGGGGGTGCGGACAACCTAAAAGGATTCAGCTATAACGCCATTGGGCCTGGGAAAAAACTTGCCTACGGCGGACTGGAAATTCAAAAGGAAACCAAAGACAACTGGTACCTTATTGCCTTCATTGACCGAGGCGATGTGTACGATCCGCTCCCACGAGTATTTAAAAAAGATATTGGTATTGGCGCAATGTGGGTCTCACCGGTTGGCCCAATAAAAATTGGTCTAGCCAAAGAGGTTGACGCGCATTTTAATCCCAAACACACGCCAGGACCTAAACTTGTTATCAGCATGGGGCCGGATTTATGATGAGCCGATTGACGTACGCCGTAAGCTTTGTATTTATTGTAATAGCGTGCTGCCTACTTTTTATTTTTACCACAACTCCGGGATTGTATCTGGCTTTGAAGACGGCCAACCGCATTTTGCCGGGTAAACTGCATTTTAGCGGGCTTCAAGGTCAACTAATCAATACGGTGATTATCGATAATCTTTCTTATAACGACTCAGCAATACAGTTTTCGGCCAAAAAAATTATTATAGATTGGCAACTTAACAAACTGCTGTTAGGTAAGCCCTTTGTCATCAATTCTTTTTATATCAATACGGTACAGGTGACGGTTCACGATACACCAACAACCCCCCAGAAAAACACCGACGATTTTGCGCTTCCTCAACTACCGCTCACTATCAGCATAAAAAAAGCAGTAGTCCATAGCATCTCTGTGAAGATGAATCGTACTAATTATTATCTAGACAATGTGTATCTTAGCGCTAAACTTGAAAAAAAATCGTGGCAAATTGAAAGCTTGCAAGCCACTTTATACAAACAAAAACTGTTTTTGACGGCTCAATTGCAACCACAATTTCCTTACGCCCTCTCTTCGCATTTACTCACAAAACCGGTTGGCTCAGAGGGAATAGCTCAAGGGAGCCTGATTATTGAAGGTGATTTCACCAAATACCAATGGCACGCAACGCTGAGTCAACCCTCGCCACTTCGCGTGGATGGAACGCTAGAATACGGTAAAAAAATTGCAACCGTCGTTCATTGGGATAACGCCTTTTGGCCCCATCAAGGCACGCCCCAATTTGAAACTGGCGCTGGCAAAATTTCGATTGATGGCACTTTACCCAAAGCACGCATTACTGTTGAAAGCACGGTTGCACTACCTACCCCCGGCACCCTTAAAGCCGCAGGCCATATTGATGGCGATAATTTTGATAGCTACTTAAATTTTGATGGGGAGCAAATGCAGGTGGACATGAGTTTTGACCACGATGCGAACGGCGTTACCCCTAAAATAAATGGCCATCTAAAAGCAGTTACACGTGCGGACACACTCTTTTTCCAACGCCTTAAAAATGCGAGTGTTACCGCGGATGTGCACGGTGACAGCTGGGATAAATTAACTATTTTTAGCACTATAGAAGCTCTCTACCTAAACAACACGCTGCATGCGTCGCTTCAATTAAAGGACGAGGTTTTGACAAGCGTTGTGAACCTGGGATCCAATACGCTTACAATTAAGCATCAAGCTCCGGAACCGTGGCATCTGGATTTAAATGTAAGCAATCCCTCGTTGCTGGATGAGCGTTTACACAATTTACACACAAGCTTTAGCGCTAATGCCGACTATAGTGACAGTCAACACGCGCGTTTTGATGTGGTGATTAAACAAGGGGTGTGGCAATCACCGGAGTTAGCACGTTTTCCCTTTAAAGGTGGAGTCATTAAAGCGCAGTTAAACCCTGAAAAATTACAACTGGACGCGCAACTTGAAATGGATGAGCAAAAAAAAATAAGCGTACAAGCGAGCTTACCCCATATTAATCTTGCCTCTGTTAACGCACAGACACAAAAATTTAATGGAAGACTTAATTTAAACATTAATTCGCTCCGTTTCTTGAGCGCACTTAGTCCGGATATACAAAACATTACAGGTCAGTTGGATGCCGAAATAACGGCAAGCGGATTTTTGGCGGCGCCCATTCTTGTTGGCAAAGTAGACTTGCAGCAAGGAGCCATCAGCGCTCCTAAATTAGGCATTGATTTTAAACCCATTAATGCATCCCTCACGAGTGCTGATAAAAAATGGCGACTCAACGGGAGTATTTATGCTAATAAAAACGCACTAACCATCGATGGCAATGGTACGTTTTCTCCCGTTGCTACGGGTACTATTCATTTACAAGGCACGAACTTTACAGTTATAGACAGCAACGAGTATCAGGTGGCCATTTCACCCGCGCTTAATTTAGAGTTTGCACCGGCTCTTTTAAAATTACGTGGGAAAATTATTATTCCCACGGCTTTAATTAAACCACAAACCTTTACCGACAGCGTCAGTCTTTCCGATGATGTGGTTTTTGTTAAAGAACAATCCGATGATAATCCGCTGCCAATTGATACGGATATAGAAATTGAGATGGGTGAGAAAGTAATGCTTGCGATTAAGGGTTTGCAAGGAAGGTTGGTTGGTGGCGTGCATTTACGGCAAATACCACCGGGGCCGTTAAACGCTACTGGTGAATTAAATGTGGTTGATGGCAAATTTCAAGCCTACGGACAAAATTTAATTATTGAGCGAGGGCAGCTAATTTTTAGCAGTGGTGCACTGACCAATCCCGGAATAAATGTGCGCGCTATTCGCCAATTTAACAACGCGAATAACTCGTTTTCAGGCTCAAATCAATTGTTTGATTTTAAAGCAGATAATATTCAATCGCTGGACTTTGGCTCGAAAACTACCGTAGGTATTGAGGTTTCGGGGCGCGTGTCCAACCCTAAAATCAAACTTTTTTCTACGCCTTCAAGCTTATCGCAAGCGGATATTTTATCGCTTATTTTGTTAGGAAAACCCGCCTCGCAAGCCAGTAAATCGGGTGCGCAATTACTAATGACTGCGGTATCGGCTTTAAACTTAAACGCAAGCGCCGGTAGCTCCCAAATTTTAAGCCAACTAAAAGATACCTTGGGACTTGACTTTAATTTTGAAAACATGCCCGACTACAATCAAAAAACCAATCAAACCGAAGATAATACCGCTTTTGTGGTTGGAAAGTCTTTATCACGCCGTCTTTATATCAGCTACAACATTGGCATTTCTCAATCCGACAGCAGCATGTTTACACTTAAATATCTTTTAAATAAGTTTTTCAGCATCCAAGTTAACGCCGGTATGAACAGCAGCGGCATCGACTTTTTATACACGCATCAGGCCGATTAACCCCGTGTGTTAATTGCTCCTTTTGAGACATCCAGGTATACTATTTTGCTTTGAAATTTGGACAAAGAACGTGGCTAAAGCAATTCATTTTGAAAAGTCGATGGTGGAATTAGAGGCTATCGTTAAACAATTAGAAAAGGGCGAGCTCTCGTTAGAGGAATGTTTGAAATTTTATGAAAAAGGCATTGCTCTTGCTCGAACCTGTCAAGACACACTCACGCGCGCTGAGCAAAAAATAGAAAGTTTGCGCAGCCAAACGCCTCCCCCTGAAGACGCCAATGCTTGAATCCCTCGATGCGCATTTGCAGCGGTTTGAACAAGTACTTGCCCAGACGCTTGCAAATACCATTATCCCAGCCAAAGCCATAAAAGAGGCTATAACCTATGCTTTGTTTCCCGGGGGAAAGCGTTTTCGACCAAGCCTTGTCTACCTTTGTGGTGATCTCCTGCACGTGAAAACCGAATGCCTTGACGTGCTTGCAATGGCTCTAGAGCTGACGCACGCCTATTCCCTTATTCACGACGACCTACCCGCTATGGATAACGACGACTTTAGACGAGGAAAGCCAAGTTGCCACCGAGCCTTTTCTGAAGCAACTGCTATTTTGGCGGGAGACGGGTTACAAGCGTTGGCTATTGAAATTTTAGTTGCTCAATTGCCTCAACTGGTAGGGCCTGAAAACCTCATTAAAATTATTAGGGATATTAGCTCCGCCACCGGCGTGTCCGGCATGATAAGCGGTCAAAGCCTCGATTTAAGTGAATTATCACGCCCTGACATTACTCCGGATGAATTAACCGCGATTCATCATTTAAAAACAGGGAAATTAATCTACGCAACCATCAATTCCGTGATTAATGCTCAAGAAACCACCGCAGTACACCGCCAAAGTCTTCGTGATTTTGCCCAACACCTAGGCTTGGTTTTTCAAATGCAAGACGACTATTTAGACAGTTACGCCTCCTTTACTGTTTCCGGAAAAAATCGCGCGTCGGATAGCGTTAATCGTAAAACCACCTTTGCAAGCTTGCTTACCAGGGAACGATTGCTGGGGCATATTAATAGCATTTACCAGGAAGCTTACGCGTGTCTGGATGGATTTGGGGACTTAGCCAATGATTTGCTTCTTTTTTGCAAAAAAATGCAGCACCGTACTTCATGAGCGCGCAGCCAATTGATGCCGTCATAACCTGGGTAGATGGCAGTTGTTTGTACCATCAACAAAAGCGCAAACCCTACATGCCTACAACCACGTGCGCGCAAACCGAGGGGAACGCGCCAACGCGCTTTGCTCACTGCGGCGAAATTGATTTTTGCGTGCGTTCATTACTGTACTTTGCCCCCTGGTTACGTCGTATTTATATAATAACCGACCAGCAGCAGCCCGCTTTAATGCAGCGTATTAAAACGAGTATCTACCGCGATAAAGTGGCACTTATTGACCACCGTGAAATCTTTAGCGGGTACGAGCATTTATTGCCCACGTTTAACAGCCTGGCTATTGAAACTATGTTGTGGCGAATTAAGGGCCTTTCTAAAAATTTCATTTATTTAAACGACGATATTTTTATCATCAAACCGATACAACCCGAGGATTTTTTTACTAAAAAAGGTATAGTCGTTCGCGGCACTTGGAAAAGACAACGACAAGCAAAGTTTAGTACTCGCCTGAAAAATGTTGTTGCTAAATTTAAGTGCTGCAAACCTGAAAAACCCAATATGCACCGCAGTTTACAAGAAAGAAGCGCACGTTTAGCAGGATTTTCCAAAGTGTTTTTTCACCTTCCCCATGAGCCACTTGCGGTTTCCATTCCAATAGTGCAACAATTTTTTAAGGATAACCCTGATCATTTGGCGGCTAATGCCGCTTATAAAATTCGAAATGAAAATCAGTTTTGGCCGTTTTCTTTAAGCCATCACTTAGCTCTTGGCCGTCAACAAGCGCTTGAAAATAATTCGCTGCAAGCAGTAATGGTCAATGGGGCGACTCATGATTTACCTAAAATAAAAACCCGATTAGCCCGAGCGCGGGCCTCTAAGAACGTTGCTTTCTTGTGCATGCAGAGCCTTGATCAAGCGGAACCGGAAACCCGCAGTTACATGCTCCAATGGATGGACGATATTCAACCAATAAAGGATAATTATGAACTATTTTCTTAATTTAATAACCTCCGCCAAAGTTATTAGTATCGGCATTGGCTTTTGTTTAATTTTAGTAGGCTACTTCGCTGCCAAACGTTTGAGCAACCTTATTGAGCGGAGCTTTCGGGAACGTTTTTCACGCCATCATTTAAGCCTTCTTCGTAGCGCAGTTTTTTACCTAACCTTTGTAATCTTCGCTATTTTTGGTCTTCAACAAATGGGCTTCAACCTCAGCGTATTGTTGGGTGCGGCTGGAGTATTTACCGTGGCTTTGAGTTTTGCCTCACAAACTGCCGCATCCAATTTAATCAGCGGGATTTTTATGTTGTTCGAACAACCTTTCAAGATGGGCGACAACATCGAGGTAAAAGGTATCAGTGGTATCGTTGAGTCTATAGGTCTTTTATCAACGAAACTAAAAACTTCGGATAATAAATTGATTCGTATTCCTAACGAAGCCTTGATGAAATCCGAAATTACCAACTTAAGTTATTTTCAAACACGACGCATTGATTTAATTGTGGGCGTGGCTTACAGCAACGATATCGATACGATTAAGCAAATACTATTAACCGCCGCGCACGGTTGCAAAAAAGCCTTGCAAGAACCCGCGCCCGCTGTTGCTATACATAGCTTCACTAACTCCGCCGTTGAATTAAAATTTATGGTGTGGTCGTCCACCAAAAACCTATCGCAGGTGCAAAATTATTTGCAAGAACACATTAAACAAGGATTTGATAAGGAGCACATCGCAATGCCTATCTCGCAAATGACCATCCACCGTGTTGATAAATCGGAAAATCCAGCATGAGCATTGCCCTTCTTGCCACAGGCAATGAAATAGTGTGCGGCGATACCCTTAACACCAACGGTCAATTTATTGCTAAGGCGCTGCATTTTGAAGGCTTAGAAGTTGGCCGGCATATGGCTTGCAGCGATAGAGAGACGGATATCATTCAATGCCTTGAGGTCTTAAGCACAACACACGATATTATCATTATTACTGGCGGGCTTGGACCCACCTCTGATGACCGAACGCGCTTTGCTTTGGCTAAATTTTTGCAACAACCCTTAGTGGAGTTTCCAGAAGCGGTTGCTTTTTTAGAGCAGTGGATGAACGGACGTGGGCTCAATGCCGGGAACCATCAACAATGTCTATTTCCGCCGGCAAGCGTTTTATTGGCTAATCCTTTGGGCACGGCAATGGGCAGCTATCATCAAGGGGAACATTTAATTCTGATGCTACCCGGACCACCCCGTGAATGCCTGCCGATGGTAACGAATTACGTAGTACCGCTTTTAAGCAGCACCGTGCATCGACATGAGCAGATTATAAAATGGCGTTTATTTGGCGTATCGGAAAGCGAAATTGCTGAGCGCCTTGAAGCGGCTCTAGTCGGTTTAACCTGTGAAACGGGTTATCGATTGGAAACGCCGTACCTCGAATTCAAAGTACAAGCTCGAGTCGCGGCGCTTCCCGCCATTAAAGCTATAATCGACCCCATAGTGCGCGAATATATCATTGCAAGCCCTGAACAAAAAGCTTCTGAATTATTGCTTGAACGAGTCGTTACGCATCAAATTAGGCTGTCTATTGAGGATGAAATTAGCGGGGGAATTTTAGAAACTTTATTAAGAAAACCCGAAAATTCCCACTTAATTAATTTTCACAACGCTGCCAACCATCATTTTCACCTAGAAGGTTTAGACGCTTATTGGCGTCAACAAGAAAAAGGCCTGACTCATTTTACAATGACTTATAACAATAAAAAATACGAGTCCCACCGGCTTATGTACCGCAGTGCTACTATTGTCTACGCCGCGGCTGAGTTGGTCTGTCACAGAATTAATAATTTCCTTGATACGGATGCCGATTGATTTACCTTTTGATTCGATCTATAACTGATCCACAAAAATATTAGGAGCTTAAACAATGATCGCTATTGATGGCTTAAAGCCAACCAGCGCCCCCAAGGTAGGCCAAAAAGATTTCTTAGACGACGCTCTGCATTACGGATTTGGTGATATTCATTTCAAAGTTGACCGGGAAACCGGTATGAAAGCAATTATTGCGATTCATAACACCAAATTAGGACCGGCCTTAGGCGGCTGCCGTTTTATTGAATACGCCACTACAGAAAATGCCCTGTGCGATGCCTTGCGTTTAGCCAAAGGAATGAGTTTTAAAGCGGCTTCCGTGAATTTGCCTTTAGGGGGTGGTAAGTCCGTTATTATAAAACCCGAAGGCCCCTTTGATAGAGAAGCCTATTTCCATGCTTTCGGTCGATTTGTGGAAGAGTTAAATGGACGCTATATCACCGCGCTAGACAGCGGAACGGTGCTCGCAGATATGGATATAATTCACCAGCACACCAAGCATGTAGCCAGTTTATCGAAAGACAATGGCGATCCTTCACCATTTACCGCTAAAGGAGTGTTCGTAGGCATACAAGCCGCAGTCGCGTTTCGATTAAAACGGGATAATTTACGTGGAGTTCATGTGGCGATTCAAGGATTAGGCCATGTTGGAATGCTCACCGCAAAATTGCTGCACGAAGCCGGCGCGGTCTTAACCGTTGCCGATATATGTTCCGATAAAGAACAACAGGCGGTTTCGTTATTTGGCGCAAAGGTTGTTGCGAGCGCCTCCATCCATAAGGTACCCTGCGATGTTTTTTCACCCTGCGCTTTGGGGGCTGTAATTAACGATACGACCATCCAAGAGTTGCAAACATCGATCGTCGCCGGGGCCGCCAATAATCAGCTCGCTCACACCTATCACGGTAAATTGTTGCACGATAAATCCATCAGCTACGCAACAGACTATATTATCAATGCCGGCGGATTAATATACGCGGCAAGTAAATACCTTCATACATCTGAACAAAAAGTACACCAACAAATTGAAGGGATTGGTCACGCTTTAACTGAAATATTTGTCCGTGCACAACGCGAAAATAAACCAGCTAATGCAATTGCGGATACTTTGGCTGAGGAAAAATTACAATAAATCATGAAGCAAATTTCGATAACTCCAGAACTGCATGAATATACTTTAAATATTGGGCTACGCGAGCACCCTGTTTTGCAAGCACTGGGCGCACAAACCTCAACAATGATGCTCGCAGCGATGCAAACAGCGCCCGAACAAGCGCAGTTTATGCAGTTTTTACTGCAAGCCATAAACGCAAAAAATGTATTAGAAGTAGGTACATTCACTGGTTACAGCACCCTAGCTATGGCTCTAGCCCTTCCTGCGGACGGAAAAGTAATAACCTGCGACATCAACACCGAGTGGACGGCTGTAGCGCAGCCTTTCTGGCAGGAGGCGGGCATGCAAGCCAAAATTGATCTGCGTATAGCTCCGGCCTTAGCCACCTTAAATGCCCTAATTGCCGAAGGTTTCAGAGGGTATTTTGATTTTATTTTCATTGATGCGGATAAAACAAATTACGTACAATACTACGAGCAGGCGCTCCAGCTAATCAGCCCTCAAGGAATTATCGCTATTGATAATGTGCTTTGGCGTGGCGCGGTTATAGATGCTACCGATACCAGCGCTCAAACCCGGGAAATTCGCCGCATCAACGCGCTAATCCGTACCGATGAACGCGTTGATGTTAGTCTGCTTGCAATTGGCGATGGTTTGTTTTTAGTAAAGCCCAAACGTGAGAATACTCGCACCCAATAAACAACGCGTACAAGCGTACCTATTAAAAGGATTTAATAATGGTTAATACAAGAGACGCTAACCCCTGTGGTCTCGATGGCTTTGCCTTTCTCGAGTTTTCAGCACCGGATTCAAAGCTATTACGCCAGCAATTTTTAAAAATGGGTTTTCATAAAAGCGCCCAACATTGTCATCAAGATATTGATAGCTACAGCCAAGGGTCCATTCAGTTTATCGTCAATAATACTCAAAACTCCCAAGCAGAAAGACATGCGCTAAACCATGGTGCTGGAGCTTGTGCTATGGGCTTCAAAGTTGCCGACGCCCTCAAAGCTTATCAATACGCGTTGGCGCATGGCGCTACAGCATTTACAGACTCCGAGCACGCCAATCATGGACTATTAGCAATTGACGCAATTGGCGGCTCCGTTATTTATTTTGTCGATGCAACGAGCCAGCCATTTGAGCGCGATTGGCTAGCGGGCTTCAAAACCACTATCACAACAGACGCCAGTCTTACCTACATCGACCATTTAACCCATAATGTTTTTCGTGGAAACATGGATAAATGGGCAAAATTTTACGCGGATATTTTCAATTTCAGCGAAATTCGGTTTTTTAATATTGTTGGTAAAATGACGGGGTTGATTAGTCGCGCCCTAGGTAGTCCTTGCGGAAAAATCAAGATTCCCCTTAATGAATCTAAAGACGATACCTCACAAATTGAGGAGTTTTTACAACAATACCAGGGCGAGGGCATTCAACATATCGCCTTACATACCGAAAATATTTACCAAGCCGTGAGCCGTTTACGCGATAATGGAGTTTTGTTTTTAGAAATTCCCGATGCCTATTACGACATGATAATCACCCGCATCCCATGGCATAAAGAGCCTTTGCAGCAACTTCAACAGCACCGTATTCTTATTGACGGCGAACACGACTCCACGTCGGGCTTACTTTTACAAATATTTACGCAAAACGTATTTGGACCTGTATTTTTTGAAATTATTCAACGCCAGGGTAGTCAAGGCTTTGGTGAAGGGAACTTTCAAGCCTTATTTGAAGCGATTGAGAGAGAGCAAGTGAAGCGAGGGTTTTTAACAGACAATTAATACGGAGCAATTCCTATGCTTTTATACGATTACTACCGCTCCACCGCCAGTTACCGTGTTCGGATTGCGCTTGCAATAAAAAAATGCAGTTACACCTGCTTGCCTGTACATTTGCTTAATAATGGTGGTGAGCAGCATCAGCTTGAGTACGCACGCATCAATCCTATGCACCTACTACCAACATTGGATGAGAATGGCCGAATTATTACTCAGTCACTTGCCATTATCGAATATTTAAATGAAATAAATCCCGACCCACCGTTGTTGCCAACAACACCCTATGCGCGCGCAAAAGTTCGAAGCATTGCATTAAATATTGCCTGCGACGTGCATCCTCTTAATAATTTAAGGATACAAAAACGACTGCGCACTCAATTTAATGCCTCTGAGGATGAAATAACTCATTGGATGCATCACTGGTTTTTACAAGGTTTTACAGCGCTTGAACAAATGGTGGAGCTGTCTAAAAGTGAATCAAAGTCCGTGTGTTACGGTAATGAGGTAACGCTTGCTGACATTTGTTTAATTCCACAAGTTTACAGTGCTAAACGATTTAATTTTCCACTTCAAAAATACCCTAAAGTGATGGAAATTTACGACTACTGCATTGATTTACCGGCGTTCAAGTCTGCAGCACCCGAATAATTTTACTGTCGTGCCTGTCGCATTTACGGCAGTTGTTTAATATTAATTAAAACTTCAGGTTTCTTAAAAATTTGTCCCTTTTTGCCTCAGCGGAGACACCATGGAAAATACGCAACAAGAACGCAACATTTATAACGATTATACGCAACAGACGTCTCAAGAATCGAGCTATTCTTTTTCAAACCCGAATGCCGTACCTAGCACAAGGCTGCACCCGGTTCCGCCCTCTTTTTTAACTAATCAAGCTCAAGTGAGTTTACCTAAACTGCATTTCCTAGCGCCCGAGAATCCAGCGCATTACCTGCGCGCATGCGCCTTATTAATTTTACTGAAAGACCCCCGCAATCAGCGCGCACGTGAATCGGAATTGGCGGCTTTACTAGGCCTGACAGAGCCCAAAATTAGCACTTTAAATTATTTTATAGTATCCGGTTGCCAAAATCCTTGCTCGGTCGCCACTTTGATGACTGTTCTACTGCTGAACGCTCGTTACGATGGAACGTTTATTGATAAGCACATCAATTATTTTCGCCAGTTTATAGAACCCAACCTCTATTGCTTAAAGGCTCGTAAACCTCAGCCTCACAGGGATACAACCGACCGCCATGACGCGCAAGAGTTCGCCTACTCTACGCAATATCTGTTTAGAGCCATTGAGCAAGATGCACAAAACTGCGATTTTAAGAGTTCCTCGCCAAGCCCTGTAAGTACCGATTTTTCAAGTTTTACACCCAGTCCTATACGTACGGATTTTTCTAAATTTACATCAAGCCCAACAAGCACCGATTTTTCTAAATTTACACCAAGCCCAATAAGAAGCGACTTTTCAAGTTTTACGCTCTATCCTCAAAGTCAGTATTTTTTCGAAAAAATTCCCAGTCCAGATAATCCTTGGGGATTCCCAAAAGATGACTCAAACACAAGAGGACTTTCAATCAATCCAACAAATGCATGGGAATCGCGTCCCTTCAACACCCTCAACAATAAACACATTCCTTTTCAGGAGCACGCCGGCTTTGGCAAGCAAGGAACTTTTCAGCAGCCACGTCTCGGCCCTTCTGAAAGTGCTCGACCTAACAAGATAGTTTTTCATACTCCATTTGAGATACCAAACGCGCAAAAAACCCATGACGTTGGCAACAAAGAGCGAACCGGTCCATTATCAAAACCCATGGCATCTTTTCTTTTTTTCCCAAAAAACCGCAGCAATAAGGCTACTCAAGACTCTGCATTAACCGTTTTAAACGCGGACTCTCTGTCAGAAAACCCTAAGGCTTCCACTATTTCCACTCCCGATTTTGACGATTTTCTCAAAGATTTTAAACCTCGAAAATCGGATGATGCCTCGGCCTTCGCATCACCCTCTAGTTTTTTTTCTCCTCTTACTCCACTAAATATCAGCCCACTCACGCTCCCCGAAAGTTCTTTTTTTAAATGGTGATGCTTAATAATGAATCCATGCGTAGCATGAAGCTATCTACACCACAGGCTCCCCTGCAGGACTCTAAAGCTTGTACTGAGCAATCCCTTTTTATCTTGCTCAATACTCTGTACACTAATTTTTTTTACTTCCTGTGAACTATTCCATGGCTAAAAAGGACAGCTTTTATAATTTAGAGACACTCGGAGGAATTTTATTATTTCTTGCGGCAGTTTTGGCTATTATTATTGCCAATTCACCCTATCGCCAAATATACGATCAGCTGTTAAATACCATCGGCAGCATGGGGGTTGGTTCTTTAACCATTAAAAAGCCCTTAACCCTCTGGATTAATGATGGATTAATGGCGGTTTATTTTTTGCTGATTGGCCTTGAAATAAAAAAAGAAATTCAAACTGGTGTTTTGAGTAATAAGAAAAATCTCATTGTTCCTATTGTTACCGCCTTAAGCGGTTTACTTATCCCGGCGCTTATTTTTGGTTACTTCAATGCCCATAATGCAACCTATTTACAAGGTTGGGCTATCCCAACGGCGACCGATATTGCCTTTACTTTAGGAATTGTGTCTTTATTGGGATCTCGCGTGCCGCTATCGCTTAAGATCTTATTAACCGCAATCGCAATCTTTGATGATATTGCGGCAATTGCGATTATTGCTTTATTTTATACCAAGCAGCTTTCTTTAATCTCCCTATCCTTAGCTCTTTTATGCACCTTAATTTTAATAGGCCTTAATTATTTCAAATGCCGCCGACTTTCGTTGTATATGGTTATAGGTGTAATTTTATGGATTGCGGTTCTAAAATCCGGCGTGCATGCAACGCTTGCGGGTATTGTTATTGCTCTGACTATTCCCAACGATACCAATAATTCCATGCTTTCGCGTCTTGAAGACGGACTGCACCCGTGGATAGTATTTTTAATTCTCCCAGTATTTGCGTTTGCTAACGCTGGGGTCACTTTTATCGGATTTGATAGCTCCATGCTTTTTCATCCCATAGTTTTAGGGATTGGACTGGGGTTATTTATTGGTAAACAAACAGGTATATTTTTATCTTTAGGCTATTTTGTAACTTATAAAGGATTTTTAAAAGCAGAGCGCATCAGCTTGCAGCACGTATACGGCTTGTCTTTAATTTGCGGAGTGGGATTTACCATGAGTTTATTTATTGGTTCTCTAGCCTATCAACACACGAGTTTAAGTTTGATGCCAATGGTAAAAATTGGAGTAGTATTAGGCTCATTAGCCTCAGGAATACTTGGATTTTTAGTGTTACAAAAAGCATCCAAAAGTAAAAAAATCTTAGCTGATACTAATTAGCTGGGAAGCCATTAAAATTTCCAAAATGCATAAGGATTTTAGATGAAATCTAAATTATTGAATTTTTTGTCAGAGCTAAGAACAAGTTATTGGTATATTCCGTTACTTTTATCGGTGTTTTCTTTACTGCTTTCAATGCTTACTTTACGTCTTGATAATCTAATTGTATGGCATTGGCTGGAATACATAGGCTGGTTTCATGCCAGTAATCCTGAGGGAGCGCGGGCAATCTTATCCACTATCGCAAGTTCTATGATTTCTGTGGCCGGAGTCAGTTTTTCAATGACCATAGTTGCGGTAGCATTTGCAGGAAGCCAGGTGGGGCCGAGGCTTACCGCAAACTTCATGCGCGATCGCATAAACCAGATCACCCTGGGTGTATTTATTGCTACATTTTTGTATTGTCTTTTTATATTGCTAGCTTTGTTTAATGCCAATAAAAATGGGGTTGTCGAGCTTAATGGTGCTTTCATTCCGCAAATTTCGTTATTAGTCGCTGTTTTGATGAGTATTAGCAGCATTATTGTGCTAATCCATTTTTTTCACCACATCCCTGAAAGTATTAATATCTCTAATGTAATCGCGCGTGTTGCTCGTGAATTAAACCGCCAACTGAACTGCTTATTTCCGGGTAATTTAGGCGCTCAAAACGCACAGGATGTGCCTTTCTTAATTGATAATTATAAAAAAAATACACCAATATTAGCAGCCACACAAGGTTATATTCGAATAATGGATGGAAATTCGCTATTAAAAATCGCTGAAAAAAATGATTGCGTCATTGAAATTAAAGTGAAATGCGGGGATTTTATAACCGAGCAAACCAGCTTGCTAACCGTCTACTCAAAAGAACCGTTATCAAGCTGTATTCATGAGCAGTGCAGAGCTGTATTCGCGGTGGGGGTGAAGCGCAACCAAGATCAAGACCCTCTCTTTCTTGTTGATGAACTGGTTGAAATAATTGCACGTGCTTTATCACCCGGAGTGAATGATCCTTTCACCGCAATAACCTGTATAGACTGGTTGCAAACAAGTTTAAAAATAATAGCAAGCAAAGATATGCCTTCCCGATACCGTTACTCGGATGAGGATAAATTACGCATCATAGTTCCGCCAATTAGCTTTTCAGAGTTTTGCGATTTAATTTTTTGCCGCATCCAATCCTATGTTTGCAAAGACCGGAACGCCTCCTTGCATTTACTAAAAATGATGAGCGCCTTACACAACAGCAAAATTAAACAAGCGTATCGCGCCATTCTAGCCACTCATGCATGCGCTCTTAAAAATGCGACGAAAGAATATTTATTGAGCGATGATTTTAAAGCCGTGTCGGATTTTTATGCCACTAATTTTCCGACCTAGTACCTGCATTGAAAGCGTATCCTATTTTTTGTAAATACCCGCTGTTGCATGCCGCAGCTATTAATTAGCGTACCAAATATTGTTCATCCGTTTGCAAAACATAAAGGGTTTCATTAAATTCGCCCAGGATGTACAAAAGAAGCAGTAAATACTATTTTTTACAAAAATACTTAGCAGCAACAATCGTACTGCACGAGCTTTAGATTGATACGGCGCTTACTAACGATTCCCATTCATCTAAAGAATCAAAACCAGGCCTGTTCAATAGTTGCGGTGGTTACATGGCCAAAGCTGTCTTTTTGCAGAATACTCCACTCCGGGTTACAGCGCTGCAGATGACCAAATAAAACGGTGTTGTTGCTGCACCGGTATTTAACTGGCTCAATCTCCTTAGAAGAAGCAGTGGCTTGGCATTTTATACCGTTTGCAAGCTCCACGCCCCAGGGATCCGTTTTAGAAATATCCAATGTTTCAAACGCGTAATTATTATGCGCCTTTGCAAACGCCAAAGTGAGCGCGTGCCTATCCCAAGGGGATTGAAAACATACCGCTTTACCCGAGCCACCACCTTGCTGGACAAAGCAAGGATCGTAGATTGTCGAATTTTGTCGACAGCGCCATGCATCTTCTCGTTTAATAGTATGAGACTGTTCAACGCAATCACCAGGGCCAATGTATCTCTCAATAACGGACTCATCAAAAGCGTAGGTGATATGCGTTTGCGAATCCTTAGCAAAAACACCGTGAACCAACACTGTGCTCAAGAGCGTTAATAAACCGTACCGCATCGCTGTCTTCCTTATTTATAAGATACAATAAGAACCTATCGCCATTGTTTTATTGTACGGCAAATTGTAAAACTCAATATTCAAGTTTGCTGAATAATTCCGCATTAAAAAAGAAAATAATTTTTCTTGCATATAAAACGACAAGGATTTTTGATTTCTGGATGCGACAATATTTGGTACCTCAACAATATAACTTGCGGTATAAACATCAATAGAGAACGGTAAGATGTTCTTTTTTAAAGCACCGTCTAAGGCATCCGGTATTGAAACCTGGTCCATAAATCCGTAGCTCAACGATAAGCTACACACCTTGTCGTTTAAAATTTTTAAAGCGTAACGTTCGGACTCAACAACATGGGGAATGTTTTTAACGGCGTAATTAACTAATAGGATATTCTCAGGAACAGCCATAGAAAACTTTAAAAAATGTAAAAAACTTCCTCCACTTTTATCATAAACGTCGGTGATAAAAATTGAGGTAACTCCTTTTAAATGATTAAACGATTTGTAGTTTAGCTGGGTTAAAATTTTAGAAATCTCTTCTTTTTTTAAATAAAAATTATTACGTAAATATTCAAGCCCCACCGTCCAGGTATACATTATAAAAGCTACGATACAGGCAAAAAATACCGGAATCCAACCACCGGTCGTAAACTTATGAGCATTAGCGCCTAAAAAAGCAAAATCAATGGTCAAAAATATTCCAAAAATGAGCACGACCCGTAACCGTGACCATTGCCAAACGGTAAGCGCTGTGTAAGCGACCATTGTTGTGATTAGCAGCATGTTAAGATTAACCGCAATTCCGTAAGCGTGAGCAAGATTGCTTGAGCTTTTAAACCAAAATACCAGAAAAAAAGTTCCGATTAATAATATCGTGTTAACTTGCGGTACGTATATCTGACCCTGATGGTGTTTTGAAGTATGAATAATGGGAATACGCGGACAAAGTCCCAACAACACGGCTTGTCTTGCCAGTGAAAAAGTTGCCGCGATCACCGCTTGTGAGGCAATAATTGTAGCAATAGCGGCTATAAGTACTAGTGGAATGCTGCTCCAACTGGGAGCCATTTTAAAAAACAACCCATTAATAGCTTCAGGATGCTGAATTAAATACGCGCCCTGACCAAAATAATTTAAAACTAAGCTTGGAAAAACTACTGCAAACCAACTGTAACGAATAGGACCTTTGCCAAAATGCCCCATATCGGCGTATAAGGCTTCACCACCGGTGACTACTAAAAATATTCCGCCTAACAACAAATAGCCGTGCAGTCCGCTATGGCTTAAAAAATGCAGCGCATGATAGGGATTAAGTGCTTTTAAAACGAGAGGATAGTAAATAATATTATAAACACCCAAAACAGCGAGGGTAATAAACCAGAGCAAAATCAGCGGGCCAAATACTTTCCCAAGAGTGCCACTGCCTTTGGACTGGACTACAAAGATAAAAAATAAAATGACGCAGGATAAGGGCAAAACCCAATCATTAAAAGATTCAGAAATAGTACCCAACCCCTCAACGGCGCTTATCACCGATATTGCTGGAGTCAACATACCATCACCCAAAATTAATCCCGATCCTAAAATAGCAATGAGGTAAAAAATCTTCTCGTATTTGGTGTTTTTTTGCATTAATAAAGCCAGTAAAGCCAGAATACCCCCCTCTCCTTGGTTGTCGGCGCGAAAAATTACCAACAGGTATTTTATGGAGATAACGACGGCTAAGGTCCAAAAAATTAATGATAAAACGCCCAAGATATCTGCGGTTGTAAAATGAATACTGCCAAGCGTAATTCCAAGCGCATAAAGTGGGCTGGTACCAATATCGCCAAAAACAACCCCAAGGGCGCCTAAGGTCAACCCATAAGAAAATTTGTTTTTTTTCATGCCGTCCCCTTTTCTAATCCTCCACTTGTCTGGAGCTTTATTTCAGTAACAAGGAATTAATCGATTATTAATTTTAAGGCGAATATTCTACTATACTTTCAAGTAATTCAGTTAGATAAATACCTAGCGTCATTAATAGACATCGTTAAAACATGTGCTTTAATGGCGACCAGGATAAAGTGTGCATAACCCGATTTTTAACGAAGCGTTATCTGAGGTTTTTAATGGCCCAATACGATTTGGTTCGCTTAGCCACAGCACTTTTAAAACAGAACAGCCGGCTGCAGGGAACTAATCTACAGCTTGAGCAGTCTCAAAAACTATTGCGCGCCACCATGAATTCTGTAAGCGATGGCCTGCTTGTTGTTGATAGTCATCAAAATATCATTAACTACAATCAGCCTTTTTTAGAACTGTGGGAAATAACCCCTGAAAAGCTCCGCAACGGTACTGGTAATGCAGCTCATGTATTTGAGTCTCTTTATTCGCAAATATTCCAACCGGAAAAACTTAAAAATCAATTTAAACAAGTCGCTAAAAAAACCAACAACACGCAAACCACCACCCTTAAACTTCTTAATGGAAAAATAATTGAAAGCACCTGCAGACTTTTTAAAATTGACGCTAGGATTCAGGGGAGAGTTTGGTGCTTTCACGATATAACCGAACAATCATTTTTACAGCAAAAACTAAAATACCAAGCCTTGCATGACCCCTTGACCGGATTACCCAACCGATTATTATTGTACGATAGAATGCAACAAGCTATTGTTGCAACCGCCCGTAATAAAACCTATTTTGCGACCTTATTTTTAGATTTAGACGGATTTAAACCCATCAACGATACACTGAGCCATCACGTGGGTGATGCGTTGTTAATTCTTGTAGCCGATCGGTTGCGGGCAAGTATTCGTAAGCAAGATACTCTAGCCCGTTTGGGTGGTGATGAATTTGTCGTAATTATTGATGACCTACCCTTTCACCAAGCGGCAAACACGGTTGCTGAAAAAATTCTGTCGATATTTGAACAGGAGTTTTTAATAAACGAAAGAAAACTATTTATAACGGCAAGCATTGGCATTAGTGTGTACCCAAGCAATGGTACAAATTCGGATACCTTACTAAAATACGCCGATATCGCGATGTATGAAGCCAAATCGCTTGGTGGTAACCAGCATAAATTTTACACCCATAATTTGAACGAGCGCGGCAAGCAACGGCTGCATTGTGAAAATGAATTAAGACAGGCATTGGACAACAACCAATTATTCCTAATGTATCAGCCTCAATGCGATATCACGACGCATAAAATTGTTTCTATGGAAGCTTTTATACGCTGGCAGCATCCTCTAAAAGGCTTAATACCTCCGTTAGAATTTATTCCATTGGCTGAGCAAACCGGTTTAATCATTCCAATTGGCGAGTGGGTAATTGATAAGGTCTGCCAACAAATTAACTATTGGCACACGCAGGGTTTACCCTTTATCAAAATTGCGGTTAATGTTACCAGCCACCAACTTAGACGTTCAAATTTTGCACAAAGAGTCGCTTTTATCTTGCAAAAAAATAAATTAGACCCGCAGTATTTAGAAGTTGAGATCACTGAAGATTTAATTATCACTCACTTTGATATTTTAAAATCAATAAGCGCGCTTAAAAAAATTGGGATCTCTATCGTTATAGATGATTTTAGGATGGGTAAAACAAGTCTTAATTGTCTTAAAAAAACCCATATCGATCGCTTAAAAATTGACCAGTCTTTTGTTCATAATATTGATAGCTCACACAACGATGAAGTCATTATTAAGGCGATAATCACGATGGCACGAAGCTTAGACTTTCAGGTGGTGGCTGAGGGTGTTGAAAATCAACAACAAATTAATTTCTTGAAAAATAACAAGTGCAATGATATTCAAGGCTATTATTTTAGCAAACCGTTGCTTCCCGCAGCCATTGAAAAATTTTTTAAATCCAATCAAGACTCGCTATAACAGAAGCCTTAGGCGTCTTTATCTGTGCCCACATGGGTCTTTAAACAGGGCGTTATTAATAAAAATAAAACCGCTAAAAACATAGAAGCAATTGTTGCTAAAGTGGCCATTAACTTAATATTCCAAGAAAAAGTAAACAAAGGCAGCGCAATACTAAGTAAGGCAACGGCACCACAAAAAGCGCCCACCATCAGTGCAATTTGAGCCGCTCGCAGTAAGCGGTGGTAAGGATCTTTATAACTTATTAACGCTGAATTATTCATCTAAACTCGTAATATAATTGCTATTATTGCATTATACTTGATAAAACTTAACGAATTATTAATAAGCTGTATTGCCGTTGCACCACGAATTGCCACAAATTACCTGTTGCCGAAGTACCCCCTAAATAAGTATGTAAATTGCATCGTTGCCTCAATATTGCTGTTGCCGAAGCGAGAAGCAAAAATGGGAGCAATTGGTATGGATTTATATTTAAAAACAAAGCGTTTGCGTTATCGTCGTGGTAATAGGGCGATGAAAAAATGTCTATTGGATGAGTTTTGTGAAACGCATGGTTATCACCACAAAGCTGCAGCTGGGTTGCTCAGACAAGCCCCAATTTTCGATCGAAAAACAAAAAACCCAGGAAAAAGAAAACCTATGAACTTGCCGTATTATTAGAACCACTTAAAAAAATATGGCCTGCAACAGATAAAATCTGTGGTAAGCGCTTACAAAGAGCGCCTCCTTTATGGCTGGCACACTATTAGAAACATCATGAGCCTGTATTGGAAGCGATATCTAGTCAACTTCTATCAATGCGTGCTGCCTGGAACAAAGGAGCAGCCGGGATTATAGAGGGGATTGAGGATATAGAAAGCCATTACCCTTTGCAGTAAAAGGGTTTGATTGTGATAACGATTCAGAGTTTCTCAACGGACATCTTGTTCGTTATTTTACTGAGCGACCAGAACAACAACGGTCGATTCAATTTACACGCTCAAGACCTCATCCTAGCAATGATAATGCCCATGTAGAGCAAAAAAAATTGGACACACGTACGGTTACCATTGCCTTGATAATCCCAAGTTAGTGAAACTTATGAATGATTTATATGCTAATGAACGGCCATTGCGGTTTAATTTTTTTCATCCCTGTATAAAACGTATTGGTAAAGTACGCATCGAGTCAAGAATTAAGAAAAAATACGACAAAGCCCACGCACCTTATCAACGGTTAATAAAATCAGATTGCCTTGTTTTAGAACAAAAAATAAAGCTGCAGGATAAATTTATTATATTTAATCTATATTTATTTACAAAAAAACATCCAAAAAAAGCTTAAATTACTATTTAAGCTAGTGAATGTTCAACATACCAAACAGCGAAAGGCTATTTAATGAATAACTGGGAAGAATGCGACAATAAAGCCTGTGGATATGATGGACGAGTCCTTCGGATCACTCTGTGCCCACACTCACAGGCTTCTCACCCACATACCCACCAGGCTCAATAACAATTATTTTTAATAAAACTTCTCAAAAGCAACACCTATTTTGAGGCAACGACTCAGTACTTTTTTTGTCCTTCGGCAACACCTTTCATTGAGGCATCAGGCGAATAATACCCTTTATGACGACATAGCTGATGTCGTCATGTAAAAAAGTATAAATATCAATTACTTAATAAAAACTCTTATTCTTACCTATGAGCAGATTTCGCTGCGCTAAAAAAATGATAAAAAAAAGACTCAGTAGGAGCCGTTTAAAGCCTTTTTGAGCCAATCTTAGCTTAGTTCTGTGGGTAAGACGGAGATACAATAGCCTCTTCACCCGGCTCATCGTTGCTTTTTTTAGCAAACATACCACTCTGAACAACAACGCTAACTCTAGCGCCTGACGTCGAATCGCCCTGTATTTTATCATGCTCGATAACACTACGAGCTGACTTCGCTTTACTAAAACAGGGTTTAGCTAAATCATGTAGATTCTCCGGTAATAGTTCTTTAATCCGTGCAAAGACAATCTCATCATGGGTTTTGATATATATCACCTCTAATTTTACGCAACCGTCAAATACACGCAAACTAACCGTTTCAATGGAGTCTCCGAGCGTCAGCGAAGCAAGACTTGAGCAACCGTAAAATGCATGGTCACCAACCGTGGTGACGGAGTTTCCGAATGTCACCGAAGCAAGTTTTGAGCAGTGGTAAAATGCACCGACACCAACCGTTTCAATACCCTCTGACAAAATCACGGCGGTTATACTGTTCTTGTCATAAGACTTTAATACGTCTAAGCAAACGGTTGTTCCATTCAAAGGAATAGTGATTGTCTCTTGAACGCCAGAGGGTAATGTTCTTTCTACACGAATATAACACCCTAAATCACCGGATTTATCTCTATCACCTAACGATTGGTTAACATCCATCAGTTATCTCATTTATAAAACAAAGTGAGCTAATTGTATGCTGATTTAAAAATAGTAAACCCTTAGGTCTAGTGTGTACGTAGACCATATTTTTGATCAACATTAGATCCCACTTCAATAATGTAGATGTCATTAATGGGCTTTTTATTTAATATCGCTATCAATTCAAGGCATAAAATAGCCTTACCATCAATAAATAGTTTCGCCTCTGTTAAAAATAAGCGCTTTTAATCCTGCTAATTTTTTACTTCTTCACTATCCAAACAATTTGATAACAAAACCATCTAAAATGTTGTCTGAAAACACGATCTACGTACACACTAGGCCAATAACGAAGGATTTGCGTTCGCTGTTAACTGCTCTCTAAAACTGTCGCTGCAGACCGAGGCCTGTAGTCCGTGGTAGCCTTAGGGCTGGATGTTTTTCCGAAAGAAAAATATTAAGGTCGTACGAAAAGGCATCAGTCATTGTGGAAGGCAAATGATTTGCTCGTCTAGAGAAATTTATTAACGGAGGCAGGACGGCCACGGCTGCCGAAGGCATACCTGTCGCGTTGGCGAGTGAATTTTGGGGGCTTGGATGTCCCGAAATTTATAACGAGGTAGCGACACGCTTGGTTAACGAACGATTGACAGAAATTAAGCTCTTTGGTTTCTGAGTTCTTAGGATAGCGAAAGCTGGCGATTTCATAGGATTTTTTAAATAAAAGGCATGATGGAAGATTACAGATTCTTAATCATTTGTAAATAGTGGTCTCACCACACTTTGCTAAAGTAAAGACGTTCGCTAAGGCGGCGCCTTAGGCAGTAGGACATCTAACCTAAGGGTAAGAGTTCCCCTTCGTGGTCGAGAATAGCTGGTCGATAAGCATCGTCGTAAAAGTTTACTATTTTTTGAATTAGTCTATAATTAGCTCACTTTGTTTTAGAAATGAGACAACTAATGGATGCCAACCAATCGTTAGGTGTTAGAGATAAGTCCGGTGATTTAGGGTGTTATATTCGTGTAGAAAGAACATTACCCCCTGGCATTCAAGAGACAATCACTATTTCCTTGAATAGAACAACCGTTTACTCAGACGTATTAAAGCCTTATGACAAGAACAATAGATTTCTTGCATAACCATTTTTAAAGCTCAAAATTATAAATTCCTGCAATCAAATTAAATCTTAAACCAAATCGTTTTCGTCTATTTCGATAACGATCAGCGACGATTTTAAATCGTTTAATCATACCAATTACATTTTCATTCAAAACACGCTCACTCGATAATTCACGATTGTTCTTTTTATCCTCTTTGGTCAGTGGGGTCTTTTTCGTTTTTTTCTTGGGTAATGCTGAATTTTGATGTAACTTATGTATTCCTTGGTAGCCGGTGTCTGTAAGACTTCGAATCTCTGGGTGAATATGAACACCTGATTCCTTAAACAACCTAAAATCATGCCGCTTACCGTTAGTGAAATTTGTACAAATAACGGTTTTTTTCTTTTTATCTACAATAATTTGTGTCTTTAGCGTGTGTCTCTTCTTTTTCCCTGAATAAAAATGTTTTTGTTTTTTTTAGGTCGTTCAATGGGCGTTTCAGTCGCATCAATCAGTACAACGTCATATTCAACATCACTTTTTAACAAGGTTTTACGTCCAGGCAATGAGAATTTTCCATCTTTAATCAGCGTATCTTCAACCCAGCGTATATTACGATAACAAGCACTTTCACTAATCCCATAACTACGCGAAATATGAAAGTATGTTCTATATTCGCGCAAATACTCCAACGCCATGAGCAACCTATCTTCGATGCCTAATTTATTAGGCTTACCTCCGTGAGATTTTAATAGGGCTTCCGCTTCTCTCAAAATGCTTGTCATAACATCAAAAGTTGTACGTTTAACTCCTGTGAGCCTACGAAATCCTTCCGCGGGTTCCTCTTTTATTTGTTCGAACTTCATCAACTTCCTTGCCAAAAAATAAGAAGTTTAATTAAATGCTGAGGTTATGCAAGAGCTCTAATGGTTTTTATCCATTGAAAAATAGAGTCCCGCGGGTAAATTCGCAATACCTGCCGACCTAACTGCAATTGTTTTTCTAAGAGCATTATTTGAGAGTGCATTTCAAATTTAAAACAGCATAGAAAATCCAGAAAGCTCGCGTCAATTTTTCGATTGCAATCGTGGCCCAACCATCGGCTAATTTCGTGGCGAAACATAAAAGCATAATGGCGCTCAATCTCATTAATCGTTTCCTCATCATTAGGGTGTTTTTGGATAACATACGCGGTATTATCGGTTCGCATTAATTGAGATAGAGTATCCATTTTTTTACCAAGCTCTGAGGTAAAAAGGGATGGGAAAAGGTAGGTTGGTCTGAGAATTACTACTTCACAGGGTGATTCGTGCATTGTATTCTCCTTAATAAATAACGCTTCCTTGATGAATCAGCAGGATTAGGCACGATGCATTATTAACTAACCGCAGCTCAGTAAAAAAGACCTATCAACGCGTGACAATTACTTTCCATTTGCGCACTTTAAAATTAAACTGGCCTTTTGTTTGACACTAGACCAAATATTGTATTACTGCAAATAATTAACTTTGGGGTATTTTCTATTAACACTGCAACGCCCAACAAATTCAGCACGCTTTTACTAGCGTGGTATCACACCCACGGCCGAAAAAACTTTCCTTGGCAGCACCCACAAACACCTTACCGGGTTTGGATTTCAGAAATTATGCTGCAACAAACTCAGGTTGCCACCGTAATTCCCTATTTTTTACGCTTCACGGACCGTTTTCCAAATATTACGGCGTTAAATAATGCTGATGAAGATGCGGTAATGGCGCATTGGTCTGGGCTTGGCTATTACAGCCGTGCTCGTAATATCTATAAAACGGCAGCAATAATCGCCCATCAATATCAGGGAGTATTTCCTAGTTGTGTCGAATTATTACAACAACTACCCGGGATAGGTAAAACAACGGCTGCCGCCATTACCTCTCAAGCATTTAACCAGCCAACCGCAATATTAGACGCGAATGTTAAGCGAGTCTTAAGCCGTTGCTTTGCAATAGGAAGCCCGCTCACTTCGGGTCAAATGACCAAAAAATTATGGGAAATTGCCGAATTTTGCATGCCTAAAATTCACTGTCGTGAATACACCCAAGCAATCATGGACTTAGGAGCAATGGTTTGTACCCATAAAAATCCTCAGTGCCAAACCTGTCCATTGCAGCGCCTATGTTCGGCGTACCATCAAGAAAAAATTGCAGACTACCCCTATAAACCTGTAAAACAAAAGATCCCCACTCGCTATGAGAAATTTTTATTATGCCATCAAAAAGGACACTTTTTTTTAGAAAAAAGACCCCCTAAAGGAATTTGGGGAGGCCTCTGGTCTTTACCAAGCATTGACAGCCAACAAGACCCCATTCATTTTCTAAATGAAAAATACCATTTCACCTGCATAAAAAATAATTTAATGGCCACTTTAACCCATAGTTTTAGTCATTTTAAATTACAAATTGAGGTGCGTATCATTGAGGTCACACCAAAATACCAAGCTTTTCCTGAACACACGGGCCAATGGTTTAATGCTAGTAATTTTCGGAATCAAGGAGTCAGTGCCCCGGTAAAGCGGATTATTACCCAGTTTTTAAATTTAGCGGGAAGTATTTGAAAAACAGTTGCCTCAGATAATCAAAGATTGAAGAACCAGGCTAATAGTCCATAAATACCCCTCCGTACGACACGGTAGTTAAGCACCTAGAAACCGCTTACCACTATTGTTACGTCCTATTTTGTGAGCACAACGACATTTTATTAGCATTTAATGATTCTAAATTGATCATTATGACGTTTTATATTAGTATCCAATTTTCTTTAACTAAGTAGGTTCGTATGAAAACATTAGGCGAACAATTGTTGCGTGAACAATCTTTATTACGTGAACAATCAATGACGGATTTTTTAAAAATAATTGGCATAGCGGATGAAGCTGTAACCGTTTCAAGTATTGACGATTTATTTTGCTATCAATCAAATAGTCGCGATGAATCCAAGCAACTTGGTTTAAAATTATTTAATTTATTAAACGCGGAGGCTAAGCCTCGGGACACTAAAGCCAATTTTATTACTTTTGATTATATTTTTGATGAGGAGCTTAAAAAAGCAACTTGTATGGATAAAAAAAATGAGGGCATGCATCATAAATCCTGTAAAGCTATATTGGAACTCCTATTGCAAACTCCTCAACAAACATTCACCGATGGAATTATTGAATTTTCTTTACCAAACCAGGCGTATAAAAGCATCCTAAGTATTTTAAAATACCCGAATATTAAATTAACAGATACAAATTCGATACGCATTGATATTAAGCCTTATATCCGAAAACAAGAACATTTCATTGTCTATTTGAGTGGGCAAAACACCCCTGCGCCTCTATTGTTTTTAAATACAAAAAAACTTTGTAAACAAAAAATCATATTTCATCAACAAACCTTGCCTGGTGGTAAAGAATTGATAACTCCTTTCTTCTTTATGCCTCCCCCACGTGTTACTCCTGCTTACAGTTTTATGATTGATACTAGCGGCAGCATGCACAAGGATATAGCGTCTTTAAAAAAGAGCGTATTGTCGCTTGCGTCCCAATTATTTGCTAAACAACCCAACGCCCGTATTCAGCTCAGTACTTTTGCTAGTGAAATTACGTTGCAAGGTGAATTTACCAAGGAACAGTATTCTGCTTTAGAAAACCGAGTCAAACAACTTGATGCTCAGGGCTCGACGGCTTTGTACAGTGCGGCCGCTAATCAATTAGACTTTATGAGTATAGCCCGCCAAAGTGCACATGTTTTGATGTTTACTGATGGCAGAGAATACCATGCTAACGGTTTTAAAAGTTGCCAATTATTGCATAAACTCAATACCTTATTTCCAGAAAAATCATTACCCGCAATTCAAAATAAATTTTGTTTGATTAATTTTAATACGACTACCAATGCATCTTTGAAGGAAATTGTCGATCGATTCAACGGCGTAACACTTGAAACAACCTGCGCGGATTTTATTAATGCGAATGGATCGCCACAAAAACTTCACCAATGGGCGGCCATTAGAGATCTCTTTACATCACGCCTGTATGTATCTACAAAAGGCTCCGAGGTGCACGCTGATGAGAGAGTTGAAACTATGGAGTTGGACTTTTCCGATCAAATTACAGCGTTAAGTACCGCAGAACTAAATACAGGCGAAGAGCTTCTTATTCGCGTTACCGATAGCGATGGCAACCTTATTGCTGAAGGAGCGGTTCAAGAGCAAACACAGCCCTATTCGCCCACGCTGTTCGCATCCGACCGCAAGGCCGGCGAAAACAGCTCATATATAAACTCTCATTTGCTGTGCAACCTCATTTAACGACCGCTGAAGTTGAGAATACCTCATCAGCCTCGGTTCTATCTCCCCAGAACCGAGGCTGATGAGGTATAAAAATGATTAACAACTATACGCTTTAAACACTGTCATTTTAAACAAAATAGTATTTCGTGCGCACCCAAGCGCTCAACCAGCCGTAACGGCCTTATCCGCTATTAAATGGTATCCTGCATTGATAAGAAAACAGTGGTCTTTTATAAAGTCAATTTATCCGTGAATAATTCTATGGGTCAGCAACACCAGTTCATCTAGTATTCTTGTGCGGTGCGCCCGTAATAATTTTTGCAGCAGTCTCTAAATACGTAGTCACCGGTGTTTCGCCAATTTTGAATATTTCCAGTTGCTAACAAAACTCTAAATTAGTAATCGTCTAACGCCTTCTCTTTTTTTAAAATCTTTAGCGCTGCAATCGCATCCGGCTGATTTTTAGCCGCTGCTCGATTAATCCAAAGCCAGGCCTTTTTATTGTTCTCCGTTACACCCTGGCCGTAATAATACATATAACCAATAGCGTAAGCGGCATCAGGATTACCTTTTTCAGCTTCCGGCATTAACCGGATAAAAGCTTGGCGATAATCTTGGACTTTAAAGCTGGTAATACCACTATTAAAATTAGAGACACAACCCGCGCTTACAACCACAACACAATAAATAAATAAACGCGCTACAATTTTCATCAACAATTATTCCTCAACCAATATCTTTGCAGGCTTTACAAAATGGATAGTATTTTGCGGTAAATTCAACCGCTCTAATTTGTTATTATTGTCGATAACTATATCCTTTGCATTTATTTCATGCACTACCGCACCATTGCGTAAAACGTCACCAATTTTATACACTTTTTCTAGGTTATCTTCTTCAAGAATAACCTGCGATACCTTATCATTTGCAAATAATATTCCGACAATTTTAATATTAAGCTGTGACGGCTTAATTACGGTAGTATTAGTGCCAAATAATGGTTTGGTAAATAAACGATCGTGCGCTCCAATTATTTTGTGCGGCGCGGTCTTTTTAGGAGTAAACGTCTGATTACTATCCTGCTCCGGAAGAAATAGACCCACTATTTTAACCGAAGCGGCAATTAATAAAACCATAGACAGCACTAATAAGGCTAAATTTTTTGCACTTTCAGCCGCTAGTAATTTTATAAAGTGAATATTCATAGGTACGCAGTTGTAAACAGACTGGAAATTAAACTTCTACGTTAACATAAAAGGAATTAAAGGTATGCACCCACAAACCGATTCACCGCATATTCAATTAGCCGCAATGTCGCGATGGTATGTCGTGTCACGTGCGATACACGCCGTAGCACGGCTAGGCATTGCCAATCATTTATCAGACAAACCAACAAGCGTGCTTGATTTAGCCGCAGCAACCAATACTAAACCAGATTTATTGGATAGGGTTTTAAGGCTTTTAGTGAGCTATAAGATTTTTAGTTATCAGGATGGGTGCTATGCCTTAACTGAATTATCCGCACCGCTTCGTGATGATTGTCCGTATTCAATACGTGATGTTTTATGTATGGCCGATGAAAGCTGGTGGCAGGCTTTTTCACAATTGGAAACCAGCCTTCAAAGCGGCCAATCCTCATTTTTTGAACAACACCAGGATGATTTTTTTGCACACCTAAGTAAAGACCCAGAAAGACAACAGAATTTTGATAAAGGAATGGCCAAGCTTTCCAGCTACGACGATAAGGCTATTGCAAACGCTTATAATTTTGCGCAATTTGATACTATTGTTGATATGGGAGGCGGCTTGGGTGGGTTGTCCCAGGCAATTCATACAAACGCCCCCAATACTAAGTTGATTCTGTTTGATACCCCCTCCGTGTTAAAACAATTGGCATCCGCCACGTTACCCGCACAGATACACCTTCAAATGGGTGACTTTTTGCAACAAATACCCCGCGCCGATGCTTACATTTTCAAGGGAGTCCTTCATGATTTTAACGATGAGGTTATGACTAAAATTTTAAGCAACTGCTGCGCACAGATGCCCAGAAAATCCCCCTTATTTATTGCCGAACAAGTGCTTCCCGACAACGATTTGCCACACCCAAATAAAACTATGGACATTGTTATGATGGTACTATTAGGCGGGCGCCAACGAACACTTGGCCAGTGGAAGCATTGTATTGAACCATCAGGGTTTAGATTTGTAGAAGATTTTAGTACAAAAAGTAATTTTGCATTGATGAAATTTTGTGTGAACTAGCAGTCTATTGACCGGGCACGACCACTCAAATGACGGCGCTTGTGGTGGTAATACCAGAAGGTCCTAGCGCGTTAATTACAGGAAAATATCGCCCTAAACCATAACCCGAGCGGTGCTTTTTCATCCGCTTTATTAGGGGCTATAGCGGCTAGTATTTCTTGGATAATACTTGGGGCTGGTGACTATTATTCGCAATTTCTCGGCCGAGCGAGAGGCGTTCCATCGCACCACGATTAGCAATCCTCTTTTGTAAGGTTACGCCCGTTATAGTCGAGCCTTAAAATAGTAAACCCTAAACAAGCCTTCCCCTCTCGGACGGCTTTTGATTCCCTAAACCCGTCGTTTTCAAAATTATTTATGAGCGAAGTGAATCCCTTTTAAGTGGTGAACAATATTCTGAAGTCAGTTGCTGCTGCGTCACCCGTCCCCCATTCGCATAAAAATTGATAATGCTAAAGCACCCAATGAACCAACCTCCATTGCTCGGAGTGGTCTGTTTGCTAATAAAAGCCTCGATGAGCCGGGTGAAGAGGCCAGCGCCTCTTTATCTCACCCAAAAAACTAAAATGAGCGCAGACAGGCTTCAAACGGCTCCCGCAGATTCTTCAACCACGCCCCTTGCCCGCCCCCGGGGGACGGCGGGGGAAGTAGTTGCTCGATACACCACCATAAAGTTTACTATTTTTAATTATAGTATATAATAAGTTTACTTTGTTTTAAATGTGGGATAAGCAATGGATACTAACCAATCGGTACACGGCATAGATAAATCCGGTGATTTAGAACGTTATATCCGTGTGGAAATAAGATTACCCTCTGGCGGTCAACAGACAATCACTATTCCCTTAGCCAGAACAGCTATTGAAATTGAAAAAACCGTATTTGCTGGTTACTATAAAGGAAATATAACCTCTGTTGTCTTATCAAAGGGTATTCAAACGATTGGTGACAATACATTTTCCAATTGCTCACGTCTTGCTTCGATTACGTTCCCAAAATCACTCACGGCGATTAGTAGCGGTGCATTTTGGCTTTGCTCAAGTCTCGTTTCGATTACCCTCCCAGAGTCACTCAAAACGATTGGTAGCGGAGCATTTTACGGCTGTTCAAGTCTCGTTTCGATTGCCCTCCCAGAATCACTCACAACAATTGGTAGCTGTGCATTTTTTGGCTGCTCACGTCTCGCTTCGATTACCCTCCCAGAATCACTCACGGCGATTGGTAACAATGCATTTGTGCGTTGCTCACGTCTCGCTTCGATTACGCTCCCAGAATCACTCACAACGGTCGGTAGCGATGCATTTTTGCGCTGCAATGGCCTAGAGGTGATATATATCAAAACTCGCAATGAGGAGGTCTTTGAACGGATTAGAGGGCTGCTGCCAGAGCATCTGCGTGGTTTAGCTAAACCATCAAGTCCAGCGAAGTCAGCTCGTAGCGTTATCGATGACGCTAAAGCACCCAATGAACCAACGTCCGTTGCTAGCCTTAACGTTGTTGCTCAGGGTGGGTTGTTTGCTTAAAAAAGCAACGAGGAGCCGGGTGAAGAGGTCGACGCCTCTTTATCTTGCCCAAAGAACCAAAATAGGTTCGGATAAGTTTTAAACGGCTCGTGCGGATTTTTCAACCGCGCCCCCTGCCCGCACCGGGGAGCGGCAGGCAAGGGGAATAGTTGCTCGATAAATCGCCATAAAGTTTACTATTTTTTAATTGTCGTATATAATGCGCTCACTTTGTTTTAAATGTGAGATAAGTAATGGGTGCCAACCAATCGATACACGGCGTAGACAAATCCGGTGATTTAGAACGTTATATACACATAGAGAAAAGAAATTTTTTTGGGGTTCAGCAGACAATTACTATTCCCTTGACCAGAGCAACAACTGCAATTGAAAAAAACGTACTTGTTGGTTACAACGAAAAAAATATAACCTCCGTCACCTTGTCAGAGGGTATTCAAACGATTGCCTCATCTGCGTTTTCGGACTGCTCAAGTCTCACTTCGATTACCCTCCCAGAATCACTCACAACGATTGGTAACGCTGCATTTGCGCGCTGCTCAAGTCTCGCTTCGATTACCCTCCCAGAGTCACTCACAACGATTGGTAGCTATGCATTTTACGGCTGTTCAAGCCTCGCTTCGGTTACCCTCCCAGAGTCACTCACAACGATTGGTAACAATGCATTTGAGGGCTGCTCAAGTCTCGCTTCGATTACCCTCCCAGAATCACTCACAACGGTCGGTAGCGATGCATTTAGGGGCTGCTCCAGTCTCGCTTCGATTACCCTCCCAGAATCACTCACAACGGTCGGTAGATATGCATTTCAGGGCTGCTCAAGTCTCGCTTCGATTACCCTCCCAGAATCACTCACAACGGTCGGTAGCGATGCATTTAGGGGCTGCTCCAGTCTCGCTTCGATTACCCTCCCAGAATCACTCACAACGATTGGTAGCAATACATTTGCGGGCTGCTCAAGTCTCGTTTCGATTACCCTCCCAGAGTCACTCACAACGATTGGTAACGATGCATTTGGGGGCTGCTCACGCCTCGCTTCGATTACCCTACCGGAGTCACTCACAAGAATTGATTTCGATGCGTTTGGGTGTTGCAATGACATAGAGGTAATATATATTAAAACGCGCAACGAGGAGGTCTTTGAACGGATTAGAGGGCTGCTGCCAGAGCATCTGCGTGGTTTAGCTAAACCATCAAGTCCAGCGAAGTCAGCTCGTAGCGTTATCGATGACGCTAAAGCACCCAATGAACCAACATCCGTTGCTAGCCTTAACGTTGTTGCTCAGGGTAGGTTGTTTGCTAAAAAAAGCAACGAGGAGCCAGGTAAAGAGGTCGGTGCCTCTTTATCTTGCCCAAAGAACTAAAATAGGCTCAGACAGGTTTTAAACGGCTCTTGCGGATTTTTCAACCGCGCCCCCTGCCCGCACCGGGGAGCGGCAGGCAAGGGGAATAGTTGCTCGATAAATCGCCATAACGAGGAGCCGGGTGAAGAGGTCGGTGCCTCTTTATCTTCCCCAAAGAACCAAAATAGGATCAAATAAGTTTTAAACAGCTCTTGCGGATTTTTCAACTACTTCCCTTAAGACTTAATGTGTACGTAAACCGTTTTTTCAGACAACATTTTAAATGGTTTTGTTATTAAATTGTTTGGGTAGTGAAGAAGTAAAAAGGGCTCCGTTGCAAAAAATCCAAATAAGCTCAACTAAATAAATTAGAAATGAACTGGAACTCAAACGGCTTGTCAATCAAAAGACTTTAAATGGCGCCATTTTCAAAATGCGTACGCTGGTACTGTTAATACGGCATTAGTTATCGAGTTTTAGAAGAAATGATGGCAGAGCGAGGTGTGATTGTCTATCATACGACGTTTTATAGTTGGGTACAGCATTATGCTCCTTAGCTTAAAAAGAATCGAACAACGGAGCCGGTTTTAAGATAACTAAATGAAAATAAAATATATCTTCATGGTATCGCTTTTGTATATTATTCAGCCGTCTATATCAAGCGTGTTTGCACTAAGCAAATCACATAGTTCGTTAAAATATTTCTACTTACCCGATACCATTGTTGAAAGTTTGGTATCTCACTCTAACGGAATCAATTATTAAGGCATATATCCATTTACCAAAAAATTATGGGGTATTTATCAGGCATTATCCAATTATTCACTTGATGCCGATTACAGCTTTTTATTAGTAAAACAAATTATTGAACACCTTTCAGATAGAAATAGAATTGAGCAATATATTTAGTTGGAATTGCTTATGCCGATTTTGAATATAAAAAAAACAGAACAAGGGATTATAGGCCTAGCTTTGTAAGTAGTGGTGGTTATGGATCCAAATATCAGAAATATTCAGGTGACGCTAAAAAATTCTATCGATTTATTAATAATGAGCTAATGACCTATCTGTCCGAGGGTAATCGTCCCTAAAAATAATTGATGCCAAAAGTAGAATTTTCTCGTACCCTTTACGCAGGAGATTCTGCATGAAAAAATCAAAATTTAGTGACAGTCAAATTATGTCGATCATCAAGCAAAGTGAAGCATGCGTACCTGTTCCAGAACTTTGTCGTGAACATGGCATGAGTTCAGCAACGTTTTATAAATGGCGTGCAAAATATGGTGGCCTGGACTTGCCGATGATGACCCGACTAAAAGAGCTCGAGTCTGAAAATGCCCGTTTGAAGAAGATGTACGCTGAAGAGCGCCTAAAATCTGAGATTCTTCGCGAGGTGCTTGAAAAAAAGTAGTTAAGCCATCCAGTCGAAAGCAGCTTGCACAGAAAGCCGTGCAGGAAAAATTTATCTCCGTACGGATGGCCTGTTGTTTATTTAGCATTAGTGAAACTTGCTATCGTTACCAATTGAAGCTGAATGATGAAAATGCTCATATTGCAGACTGGTTGTTGCGTTTGACTAAAAATAATCGCAATTGGGGTTTTGGCCTTTGTTTTTTATATTTGCGTAACGTTAAAGGTTACAAATGGAACCATAAGCGTGTTTATCGTATTTATAGAGAGCTCGAGCTGAATTTAAGAATCAAACCCAAAAAGCGGTTAATTAGGGAAAAGCCAGAGGCGCTAACGGTTCCTCAAGCAATAAACGAATGCTGGTCAATGGATTTTATGCATGATCAGTTACAAAACGGGCGTAGTTATCGTTTATTTAACGTGATTGATGACTTCAATCGAGAAGGCCTTACCATTGAAGCTGACTTCTCTTTGCCTGCTGAGCGTGTGATTAGGGCGCTTGATCAGGTTATTGAGTGGCGTGGTAAGCCTTTTCAGATACGTTGTGATAATGGACCTGAATATATCAGTCACTTGCTTACACAATGGGCTGAAAAACACAAAATAACGCTATTGTTTATTCAGCCAGGCAACCCACAACAAAATGCCTATGTTGAGCGTTATAACAGAACCGTACGATATGATTGGTTAAACCAGTATTTATTTAGTACGATCGAGGAAGTTCAGAATATGGCCACAAAATGGTTGTGGTCTTATAACAACGAACGGCCTAACATGGCAATTGGAGGTATACCGCCCAGACAAAAACTGAAATTAGTAGCTTAGTTTCTACTTTTAGCGTCAGTTAAAAATGGGGGGATTACCCGAGCATTACCGAATTAAACAAAACTCTACTTTTGTTGGACACTCTTTTGGTGGATTATTTGGTATATGGTTATTATTATATCATCCTGAAGCATTTAATAATTACATTATAATTTAGTCCTTCTCTTTGGTATGATAATTATTTGCTTTTAAAAAATGCTAAAAATAGACAGACCTTTTCTGTAAAGAGCCCTCTTAAATTGATGCTTTTTATTGGAGAAAAAGAAAACGCCGAGAATTATAGAATGGTTGATAACTTGAATAATTTAAATATTATAATAAACAAAAAACCGCATCAAAATTTGATAATTACCACGAAAATTATACTTAATATGGATCACGACACTGTATTTCCTAGCGCTGTAACATTGGGACTTATGAAACAGACTTTAAAGATAGCTAATTAATCTCATTGCCATTGTGGGCGGGATATGCGGGAAAACCTCATGAACGAAAACTACCAAACCCTTATAGTTCAGCCTGCCTTATATGCCCTAGCCGGTTTACTATAATTTTTTTATCAACCGTCGCTTTATTTTTTACGGTAAAACTACCACTTAAGGCGGATTGACTTAGGCGTGGAGCGAATAATAAATACTGCTTCGAGATAAAACCATTCCACTCTACGTTTAATCCAGAGCAATTCCATTGCCACTGGTGTAAAATTTGCGCCGTTTCTGAAAACCTATGCTGCGTGTTGTCTTTTAACAACACTATTCCATACGACCATGAATCAGCCACTAAAGGAGTTATTAATAATGTTTCATTGGTTGCTAAAGCGGTTGTACGAGCCATGAGAACCGCATTTTCAATTTCTGCGACCACCTTTGCCCGGTAGCTTTTATGTACTAAGGATTGGCCAATAGGTATACCGAAAAAACTGAGCAAGCCGATGATAGTGAGTACTACCAATAACTCCGCTAGGGTAAATCCCGAAAATTTAAAATATCGCTGCACGCCGCATTTTTCGAGTATCACGCCTTAACACAATCCGCAGCAGACGCTACTAGGAATTTTTTTATGCGTAATAAATCGCTGTATGCAAACGATTTATCGCGAGGGTTACGCAACAAATATTCGGGGTGATAACTGATTACACAAGGGATCTCTTCATAATAGTGCACGGTTTGCCGCATGGCGTTTAACGTGAGCTTTTTACTAAGAATAAACTGACCGGCCAACCGCCCTAAACTTACTATTAGTTTTGGTGCTACCGCCGCAATTTGTTGCTTCAAATAAGAGCTGCATTCCTCAATCTCAAGGGTTGTGGGGTCGCGACTGTCAGGAGGCATACATTTAATAATGTTGGCAATGTAGACCTCATCGCGACACAACCCGATGCTTTGCAACATTTTATCCAATAAATCCCCCGCTTTTCCAGCAAATGCTAAGCCTAATTCATCCTCATACAAACCGGGGGCTTCTCCAATTATCAGCAAGTCGGCTTCAGAATTACCGCCTCCAAAAACCGTTTGGGTTCTGCTCATGTGCAGCGGACATTTCACACATTGAGCCGCATCCTTCGCTAAATCATGCAAATATTTCTTAGCGTTTTTACGCTCCTGCCAAACCTCAATACCCATCTGTTGTAAATAATACTCGCGCATATTTTTAAAATAAGTTGTAGAAATCGCTCGATAATACACTAAATGCAGCCGCATAAATATCCAAGCTTTTTATGATTTGTTTTTAAAAAATAGCCGCTTTGTTTACAGAGCCTGTAAACCCTGACAAGCCCCCTCTTTTAACAGGAGGCGCGCCTGCGCGGTTGGGTGCTGCTTACGTTGGATTTACGGCCGCCATTTTTTTATCTACAACAATAGTAACGCACGCATCCGACCAAACATTAAGCGCGGTTTCCAACATATCAATTAAGCTATAAAACGGTAAAATTATTCCCATTAAGCTTATCGGTACGTTCATACTGGCTAATAAGCTGGCGCTTAGGAAAAAACAGCCCATGGGAACACCCGCGTTTCCAATGGCGGCAATCGTGGCGATAAACACCCACAAAATCATCATTGGAAGTGAAATTGCCAAGCCGTTATTTTGCATCAGATAAATGACCGTGGTAAAAATAAAAGCCGCGCATCCATTCATGTTTAAACTGGTGCATAAGGGCAAAATAAAACGACTGACGGCGGGTTTAACCTTCAAATTGGTTTCTATCGTTTCCATTGTAACCGGCAGCGTGCCTACGGAAGATTTAGAGAAGAAAGCCAAGGAGAGAGCCGGTAGCATGCCCCGCATAGCTGTATACGGTTTAATTTTGCAAAACTTGAGCCATAAAGGAAGAAAAACAAAACCTTGCAATAAATTTGCAAGAACGATTACCAGTAAATACTGACCTATTCCTTTCAAATCCATCCCACTGCGAAACTGCTCCACCGTAGTACTTATAAAACCAAAAAGACCAATAGGTATTATTGCAATAACCCAACTGGTAATGATTAAAAAAACACCATGCGCGCCCTTAAAAAATGCGCTTATAGAAGCTTTTGCAAGTGGGTCGGGAATATAACGAATCGCTAAACCCACCAAAATTCCTAAGAATAGAACCGACATAACTTGTTGTTCAAGAAAAGGCGAAAAAACAGTCGATGGAATCAAACTTTCAATATGCTGGAAATAACTAACTTGATGAACAACCGGTTTAACCGATGAAATAAGTGGATTAACCAATGCTGGCTGAATAATAACGTATAAAAAGAAACTAATAGTTGCGGCAAAAACGGTTGTCGCAAGCGTATAAGTTATAGCCCGACGCCAAATCCCTCGCATCTCCCCTTCGGCTGAATAATTGGAAAGTGTAACGATGATGGATAAAGCAATAATTGGCAAACTAATGCATTTAAATATTCGGATAAAAATATCCGCAATGACTGCGCCAAGTTTGTGCAGCCAAACGATGTCCGAATAACCGCTTAAAACGCCTAAACCAATCATTAGGGTGTAGATAAATATAGGAGCCGTGTACATTTTTTTTCTATTTGTCATTGCGCGTGCCTCAAAGTTTTTTTAAAAATAGGATGGAACTACGTTTGAGTTAGCAACAACAGCGGAGGAAGGAGAGAAAGCGATTAAAACTAAGATAGGATTTAATAAAATTTTTCATAAAACCTTAGGTAGATTTAGATATTTTATAAAGTAACTACGCATTTTATCAAATTTTGTATTTTAACACAAGCTAGAGCGTTGGATTATACCAATCAAACAAGGGCAATTGCCGCCTATCCTCTGCACCTTCGTGCTTTAGTTTCACCCCAATACCCAACAATCTAACGGGCCTATTGTTGCGTGTAAATCCCTGTTGTATGAGTTGAACCAAAACCCGCATATCCAGACAGGGATGCACCTGCTCGACGGTCGTTTGTTGAAAATTAGTGAATTTTATTTTCACAAAAATCGTACGTACCGCCGCCAAGCTTCCTGCGCGTTGTATGCGCGCTTCAAGACGCTTGAGCAGCTCAGGCAATGCATTGATACAGGCATCGATAGTCGGCAGGTCCTTAGAATAAGTTTCCTCTACGCTAATTGATTTTCGAATTCGCTTAGGATTAACCGGTCGATTGTCTATTCCACGTGCCAGCTCATAAAGCCTCGCACCCATAATTCCAAACTCACGCGCCAGGTACTCAATCGACAATTGCTGCAAATCAGAACAGTTTTTAATATTGCTGCGATGCAGACTTTCCTCCATTTTCGGCCCTACTCCGTAAAGTTTTCGCACCGGCAACAGCCTCATAAAAGCACCTATTTCATGAGGCATTATAACCATTTGTCCGTTTGGCTTGTGCCAGTCGCTTGCAATTTTAGCAAGACTTTTATTAGGAGCAATTCCGGCGCTTGCGGTAAGTTTGCGGGTCTGAAAAATTCGACGCCGAATTTCCTGCGCTATCCATGTAGCGCTTCCCTTACAAAGGGTTGAATGGGTTACATCCAAATAAGCTTCATCCAAAGATAAAGGCTCGACAATATTGGTATACTCGTCAAATATAGTTCGAATAAAGCTGCTTTCTTCTTGATATACCGACATCCGTACCGGCTGCACTACCAGTTGGCGACACAACTTGAGAGCTTGCGCGGTCGGCATGGCCGAATGCACTCCGTATTTTCGCGCCTCGTAATTACAGGTGGCAATAACGCCCCGATTTTTAGTATCACCACCCACGGCTACAGGCTTATTGGCAAGCTCTGGAAAATCACGCATTTCTATTGCCGCATAAAAACAATCCATATCAATATGAATAATCTTACGGGCAATCGGGGGTTCGCGCGTGCTAGTGGGCATTGGTAACTGTTCTCACGTAACGTGGACATCTTGGGTTTTTAGGGCCAAGTCTTCGCTTATAACCCGCGTATCCTGAGCAATTTTTTTGCAAAACGGATAGCAACGGCTGTCACTCTCATAACGTTTAAATGCAGCAAAATATTTGCCGCATTTACTTTTCGTATCGGCAAGATAGCGTAAAAAAGGCCGGCTTATTAGTAACATCTGTACTACACTAGTTGCACGGCTAATGGTTTATTTGGCTCACTATATCAAAATTAAAAATATACGATTTTAAATTTAACCGATAAGCACGTAAGCGTAGTCAGGAAGCTTACAAATTTAATTCTCTGATTGTATCATCTTCTGAACTTAAACTACCAAGGGATTCTATGCGCATTAATGGACATAAGGTGCTTCTCTCAACTGAGGCGAACGAAATCTGGATATCCTTTGGTGTTTACAGAGGAACTTTAGCTCAATTGATAGCTTTTCGGAAAAGTTTTGATTACGAATGCTACCGTTTCGGAAACGGCTATTTTAATTTGGCCAAATGGAAAACTATAATTGCCGACAATCATCAGCACCAAGGGTATCCTTTAGAAGTAGGTTTGTGTAACACATCTGGTGCAATGAGTATTTCTTGGGACGATTTAGAGGCTTTAATGGTAATGGCACGAGAGTACGCGGCTGCAATGTGATGCGAAGTACCAGTCCACACGCAAACCAAATTACCAACTTGAGCCTTACCTATACTTTTCAACAAAATTTAAATTTGTTTTATAAACTTGTTAAAAAACTGATAGTATCTACCTTTTATTGCAAAACACTATTTTGGTAACCACTGGTGATTGAATTAATTGGTTTAAATAAAAAATTTTCATCTCTTAAAGCGCTGAATAATATTAATCTATTTATTCAAGAAGGTGAAATATTTGCAATTATTGGTAAGAGTGGTGCAGGCAAGTCGACACTTTTGCGTTCTATCAATTTACTGGACCAGCCTGATGTGGGTGAAGTATATATTGATAATGAAAACATTACTCTACTGAATCCCGCAAAGCTTCGTAAAATACGTCATAAAATAGCTATGATTTTTCAACATTTTAATTTATTAGCTCGTAAAGATGTTTACGACAATATCGCCCTGCCTATGCGAATTCAGAAAATAGAGGAGTCCGTTATTGCTACTAAGATAACGGAGTTGCTTGCAGTAGTTGGCTTAAGCGATAAAAAAAACGCGTATCCTAACGAGCTGAGTGGTGGACAAAAGCAACGGGTTGCTATAGCCCGTGCGCTTAGTTGCTCGCCCAAAATCATTTTATGCGATGAAGCAACCTCAGCCTTAGACCCCGCCTCTACGGAATCCATTCTGCAATTGCTCAAAAAAATAAATCAGCTTTATGGCATTACTATTGTGTTAATCACTCATGAAATGAATGTGGTAAAAAAAATATGCCACCGACTTGCGGTGATGGAAAAAGGCAGCATTATCGAGCTAAGCCCTTTGACGGATGTTTTTTACAACAAAGGTCCTGCGGCTCAACTGTTGTACGAACAGTTAAGTCCAGAATTACCTCAGAGTCTTACTAAACGCCTGAACGCCATCCCTACAGACAAGCCGGTATTGCGCCTTTTTTTCCAAGGAGACACAGCAACAACCCCATTTATCAGTCGTGTTAGTCGCGAGCTGTGTATTGATATTACAATTTTACTAGCAAACATCGATCGATTTGATAGTTTAACCTGCGGCGTTCTGGTTATCGAATTGGAGGCAAGTCCTCTTTGTTTAACTGAGTTTATAAAGCGTTGTGAAGCAGCGCAATTATCTGTTGAGGTTTTAGGTTATGTCACCAACTCTTTATTTTGAACTAGCAAAAGCTACGGTTGAAACGGTTTATATGGTGTGTGTAAGCACTGGTTTTTCGGTGCTCTTTGGTTTACCTTTAGGCGTACTTCTGTTTTCAAGCAGGTCCTTACAACGACACCCTTTGCTTGCTAACAGCATCTCTGTTTTTATTAATAGCAGCCGCTCAATCCCGTTTATCATTTTATTAGTAGCGCTTATACCGGTTACGCGATTTATTGTAGGCAGCTCAATAGGTATCAATGCCGCTTTAGTTCCACTAACTCTGGGCGCCATTCCTTTTTACGCCCGCTTGGTAAATGACGCCCTGCATAATTTGCCAAAAGGATTAATTGAAGCCGGTACAGCAATGGGTGCTTCTCGAGTGCAATTGATTGGACGCATCCTGATACCTGAAGCTACGTCTTCATTAATTCAAGCAACAACCGTAACTGCTATTGCCTTAGTCAACTATTCTGCCATGGCCGGTACTATTGGCGGCGGTGGCCTGGGCGACCTCGCTATTCGCTACGGTTACCAGCGCTTTGACACAACAGTTATGCTCGCAACGGTTTTAATTTTGATTGTTTTAGTACAAGTAATACAAATGATTGGTGATAAGTTGGCAAAAATTTAAATGCGTGGTTAAATTGTATTTTTTTTAAGTTGCGAAATGTATGCGTCCTCTATTTATTGTTGGTTTTACTTTTTTACTTTTAAGTTGCGGAAAACCGGATCCCAATCATATTAAAATTGGTACCGTTTCAGGGGTTGAAACTCAATTATTTGAAGTAGCCAAAGACGTGGCGTACAAAGAGTGCGGTGTCAAAGTTACTATTGTCGAATTTAATGATTATAATCTGCCCAATACGGCTCTTGACGACGGCAGCATCGATGCCAACGCTTTCCAACATCTTCCCTACTACCAAGACGCCATTAAAAGACATCATTATTCTTTTGAAATTATAGGAAAAACCTTTATTTTCCCTATGGCTGTTTATTCAGCTAAATTTAAGCGCCTACAAGATTTACCTCAAAACGCACTTATTGCAATACCAAACGACGTAAGCAATCAAGCCCGGGCATTACGTCTTCTTAACGACGCAGGTGCTATTAGTTTAAAGCCTTCCGCTCAGGGTGCGCTTAATGAGATTGTGAAAAATCCTAAAAAATTTCGCTTTAAGGAATTGGACGGCGCGCAGTTAACCCGTGTTCTCCCGGATGTTGACGCAGCAATTATCAACACTACCTTTGCGCGTCTCGTCGGTTTGGATGTCTATAAAGATGGGTTAGTGCACGAAAAATCGGACTCGCCCTATGCTAATTTAATTGTAACCAAACCGAATGCTTTAAGAATGGCCGCCTTGCAATGTTTTGTTCGCGCCCTTCATTCTCCAGAAGTGCAAAATAAAGCAAAAATATTATTTGGAAACTCGGCAATCGCGGCGTGGTAGCACCTTAATATTATCTTAATAAAAATAAACTATACTTATCAAAAGTTTTGGAGTGAAGAGTATGAGTAATTTAATTGGTAGTGCCATAAGAGCAGTTGGTGAACGCGTGTCTCCAACGCCTAAAACGGACGATAGTTTTCTTCAGATAACCCTTAAAAAGGGTTTTGTTAAATCCATAAAAGCTCTAAAAACCTTAAGCGCCGCATCAACTTTTTCATCCCTAGCAAGCGCTAAGGCCGACGGTCAAAATAATAACGGCTTTACCTTACCCAATGGCAATAGTATTTTTGCGCAATTAAGCACCCCCGAAAATCATAATCAATTGGCTACAATAAATGGCTTGTTTCTTAATCGAGAGGACATCGCCGACCAATATGCGATTGAATACAAGGCGTTGAGTGCAATGTTGGCCACGTCCGGGAAATATAATTTTCATAAGTTTTCAGCAAAAGCTCAAGAAATTAGAAACGAGGTAATTGAGAAAACTACTCAGAAACTTGAAGAAGAACATGAAAGCTTCCGTGATACTGTTTCAACCCCCGCATTTAAGACAAGCCTTGGCTTAACCTCTGAGGGCGATTTTACTGCAGCAAAAGAGCATTTAATTAAACAGCATGAAAATAACTACAAAAAAGTTTTGAGTGATTTTTCAGAGTCCGCGGAAAAAGATATTGCCGCCCTCAAAAAAACCTATGAAAACGAAGTGCTCAAAATTCAATACATGCAACTTCACGCCGCTAATAATACACGAAGCAAAGAAGCTATAGAGGCGCTTTATCAGCAGCAAAAGAACGCTGACACTGAAGGTTTAGGCGTGGGCGGGGATTTAGATTCTGATAATAAGTACAGTGATATTACTATGAAGCAATTAGATGCCCAGCTTCAATCCTCCCTGTCTATAACAGGCCGGCAAATGCAAATTAGTGAGGACGGTAAAGTAATTTCTGTTGCACTACCCAAATTTGATATTTTATCCGAATTTTTTGGTTTTCATAGTGAACGCACCGAGGCAATTATGGACGCCTGTATGCGATTAAAAATTAATGGCGCGGATGCGGTTAACATTGATTTGGTTATTCCAGAAAATAGAGAAAATAATAATGACAATGCCAGCGGTAAAATTACCGATCTTAGGGCGTTAAAGACAGTACAAGACGCTTTTCGCGCCGCTGTGAAAGCCGGCTTTGATCCAAACGAACGGGATGACCCAAACCCTAAAGCCGAAGAAAACGCTAAAATTGTTGATATTACCCTCACGCTCAATGGTCGAAAAATCAAAGCGAAGGATGTATTTTCCAGTGAAGAAATGAAAGAACTCAAGGGTATTAAAACTAAGCGGGAACGGTATTTTGAGAATAAACTAGGAAAACCAATCAGTCCGAGTGACCGGAATCATCACAGTTTTAAAGAAAGTTTTAACGAAGCCAAAACACGTGCAGAGCAGCAACCGGCGGCTGAGCCAAACGAAAACCCGGACCATCCTGCACCTCCTGCAGCATAATATTCGCAGTTATTCGTCTAGGGGAAAGGCTAAGTCATCAAAAACGAGGGTTAGATATTTTAAGGCGCTGGGAGCAAGCGGGTTTTGCAGCGCCGCTATTTGATAACTTAAAACATTGTTCGTAACGCTGGGGTTGGTTACAACAATTCTCGTTTTCACGTATTCGCCTTTTCTATTAATAAACGCGAGCGATGCTTTCATGGCGTAGGGATTGTTTTTATCATTCCAAAGATTTAAAAAATCCTGTAAGCGAACAATGCCTGCTTGCCCTGATTTTTTTGGCTGTAAATAACTGACGTACGCACTTTGCAACGTTACATTAAGAATATAGTTTTTGTCGTGCAAGGTAGCAATAGACGCACGATTAGCATTCTGAAAAAAAGTAAGCTTGCTCGTTGCGTTTGCGTGCGCCAAGGCTGTTACGAGCAATAAACTCCATACCAATATAGATTTCATAATTTATCCTGATATTTTTAATGCTAATGTTGAAATTCGTTGTCCCATACATTTTGCGAGTGTTATTTCATCATCACTAATAACGTTATCGTTATTAGCACCACCCACATGGCTTACACCATAGGGTGTGCCGCCGGTCTGCGTTGCCGTTAAACTGGGTTCGCTGTAAGGAACACCTACAATCACCATGCCGTGATGCAGCAAAGGCAACATCATGCTTGTTAGCGTCGTTTCCTGCCCACCATGCATCGAAGAGGTTGATGTAAAAACACAAGCAGGCTTATTAATTAAATCCCCAGCAAGCCATAACGCACTGGTTGAGTCAATGAAATATTTTAAGGGCGCCGCTATATTTCCAAAACGCGTAGGACTTCCTAAAGCCAGTCCTTTGGCATTCTTTAAATCGTCCAAGCTTACATAAGGGGCACCGTGCTCTGGAACCATGGCCGAGGATATCTCGCAGGTGGGGGAAACCGGGGGCACGGTGCGTATTCGCGCCTCGATACCCTCTACAGATTCAACACCACGCGCTATATAATTAGCCAATTTTGCGGTTGAACCGTACTGAGAATAAAATAATATTAAGATATAGGGGGTTGCCATTGTCTGTCCTTACACACGCATTTTTAAGTGCAATTACTATAGCATATTCCCCTCAAAAAACAGTAGAACCTTCGCAAAATCAAACCCTTAATCAATCCGCTGTTTGATTATACCCACACGTTATCAACAGCATATCTTCAGGTTATAACACTACATATACCTTATTTAAAATTTAAACTATACTAGATATAGTATTCTATTCGTTATTCATGCTAACATAATTCGTTATTTGTTAACGCACATTCTAGTCTAATAATAGTATTAGGCTAGCAAGCCCAAGGGGGAAAATAATGTCGGTATTACTTGATCCGGTACGGGAACAATTTTCACTGGATAAACAAGATCCAGCGGTACAAGTTTCTGGTTTATTATCAACCCTAAAACGCGATGGCAGTGTGGTTAAATACGACGATAATAAAATTAGAAAAGCCGTCACCAAAGCGTTTATTGCGGTAGAAGGAAGCAACGCTACTGCCTCGACTCGTATTCGTCATATTATTGATGATATTACCAAGCAAATTAACCACGTCTTTATTCGCCGCTTTCCAAGCGGTGGTACGGTACATATTGAAGATATTCAAGATTTAGTAGAGTTAGCGTTGATGCGCAGCAGCGAGCATAAAGTTGCTCGCGCTTATGTTATCTACCGCAACGAGCACAATAAAGCACGTGAAGAAAACAGTAGTGATGCAAGTTCTGACGACTCTGCTCTACTAATTACTATGCCAAATGGCAGTTTAAAGCCTCTTGATTTAGAGCGTATCACAACCATTGTTAGTGAAGCCTGCCGCAATCTTGCCGAAGTTCAAATTGAGCCGGTAATTAAGGACGCTTTACGTAACTTATACAACAAAGCTAAGTTAAACGACGTGCACAAAGCACTCATCATGTCGGCACGCGCCCTTGTTGAAAAAGAACCGAATTACAGCCACGTTAGCGCTCGTTTATTGCTGGATGGTCTGAGAGCGGAAGCCTTAAACCGATTAGCAATTCAGGAGGAAGCAACTTTTGATGAAATGACCGGCCTATATCCTCGTTATTTCAAAGCCTATATTGCCCACGGTATCAACCAAGGTATTTTAGATTCAAAATTAGCCGATTTTAACCTTGAAGAATTAGGCAAAGCACTATTACCTGAACGGGATATGAAATTCAGTTACCTCAGTTTACAAACCCTTTACGACAGATATTTTATCCACGACAACGATATTCGCTACGAGCTTCCACAAGCATTTTTTATGCGTGTTGCAATGGGATTGGCAATGCGTGAAAAAAATAAAGAAGAGCGTGCGATTGAATTTTATACCCTGCTTTCGTCCTTTGATTATATGTCTTCTACTCCAACATTGTTTAATTCCGGGAGTGTTCGCCCTCAATTATCCAGCTGTTACTTAACAACCGTTCCTGATGATCTCGATGGTATTTATGGAGCCATTAAAGACAATGCTTTGTTGTCTAAATTTGCAGGCGGATTGGGCAATGACTGGACGCCTGTGCGCGGTATGGGCGCCCATATTAAAGGCACGAATGGCCGATCCCAGGGTGTTGTTCCCTTTTTAAACGTTGCGGATGCTACGGCTGTTGCGGTTAACCAAGGCGGTAAACGCAAAGGGGCGGTATGCGCCTATTTGGAGTGCTGGCACAGCGATGTTGAAGAATTTTTAGAGTTGCGTAAAAACACCGGTGACGATCGCCGTCGTACCCACGATATGAATACCGCGCTGTGGATTCCTGATTTATTTATGAAAAGAGTGCATGAAGAAGGCGAATGGACGTTGTTTTCGCCCGACGAAGCACCGGAACTTCATGATTTGTACGGTATTGAGTTTGAAAATAAATACGCGATTTATGAAAATAAAGCTAAGCGTAATGAAATGCACAGTGCGCGTACAATTCCTGCATTAAAATTATGGCGAAAAATGCTCTCTATGCTGTTTGAAACAGGACACCCCTGGCTCACCTTCAAAGACCCCTGCAATGTGCGCTCGCCGCAGCAACACGCCGGAGTCGTACACAGCTCTAATTTATGCACCGAAATTACTCTTAATACCTCGCAGGAAGAAATAGCAGTCTGTAATTTAGGCAGCATTAATCTGCCCGCGCACATCACCAACGGCGTATTGGACACTGAAAAGCTAAAGAAAACTATAAAAACCGCTGTACGCATGCTCGATAACGTTATTGATATTAACTATTATTCCGTGCCCCAAGCCCGCAACTCAAACCTTCAACATCGCCCCGTTGGATTAGGGCTTATGGGTTTTCAAGACGCCTTATACAAATTAAAATTGGATTATTCGTCCAACGAAGCCATTGAGTTTGCTGATGAGTCAATGGAAATCATTAGCTATTACGCTATTGAGGCATCTTCCTTGTTAGCCGCCGAGCGCGGCAGTTATTCCAGTTATGAGGGCTCACTATGGAGCAAAGGAATTCTACCCATTGACTCCATCAATTTATTGCAACAAGCACGTGGCGGCTATTTAGAACAAAATCGTTCACAACGGCTTAATTGGGAAGCGTTACGCGTTAAAGTGCGTACTCAAGGTATGCGTAACTCCAATGTAATGGCTATTGCGCCCACCGCAACCATATCGAACATCTGCGGCGTTGCCCAATCCATTGAACCGACTTATCAAAACTTATACGTTAAATCCAATCTATCCGGTGAGTTTACGGTTATTAATCCCTATTTAGTCGCGGATTTAAAGGCTCTGCAGTTGTGGGATGAAGTAATGGTTAACGATTTAAAGTTTTACAACGGCAGCGTTCAGCCCATCTCACGCATTCCTACCGCCTTGAAAAAACGCTACGCTACCGCCTTTGAAATAGAACCCAGTTGGCTAATTGAAGCCGGATCCAGACGGCAAAAATGGATAGACCAAGCCCAATCACTTAACATTTATATGGCTATGCCTTCTGGAAAAAAACTCGACCAACTGTACAAGCAAGCGTGGATTCGCGGTTTAAAAACCACCTATTATTTACGCAGCTTAGGCGCGAGCAATGCTGAAAAATCTACGGTTACTGACGGCGTTTTAAACGCTGTAAAATTAACCGAAGAACCCAAAGTCTGTTCTATTCTTGATCCCGACTGTGAAGCCTGTCAATAAGGAAAATATTATGTCTACAATAGTAAATGAGCAACACGATAAGCATGTTACCGGCTTAGAATCTTTAGACATGGGTGCTGGTCGTATCCATGTTGACGACAAAAAAATTATTAACTGCCGTGCCGATTTAAATCAGCTGGTTCCGTTTAAATACAAATGGGCCTGGGATAAATATTTAGTCGCCTGCGCCAATCATTGGATGCCTAATGAAATTAATATGAGCGCAGACGTCGCTTTATGGAAAGACCCTAATGGGCTAACCGAGGATGAGCGTACTATCATTCTACGCAATTTAGGCTTTTTTTCCACCGCCGACTCTTTAGTAGCCAACAATTTGGTACTAGCCGTTTACCGCCATATAACAAATCCCGAATGCCGCCAATACTTATTACGCCAAGCATTTGAGGAAGCCCTGCATACGCATGCGTACCAATACGTAATTGAAAGTCTAGGTTTAGACGAAGCCGCTGTATTTAATATGTATCGAGAAGTACCGTCGGTTGCCAGCAAAGCATCTTGGGCGCTACCCTTTACGCAAAGCTTGGGCGATCCAGATTTTTACACCGGCACCTTGGAAAATAACCAACGATTACTACGCGACTTAATTGCTTTTTACGTCGTATTTGAAGGTATATTTTTCTACGTTGGTTTCACCCAAATTCTTTCAATGGGTCGTCGTAACAAAATGGTTGGCACGTCTGAACAATTTCAATATATATTACGCGATGAATCCATGCATATGAACTTTGGGATTGACGTTATCAATCAAATAAAAATAGAAAACCCTAGCGTGTGGACTGCGCAATTTAAAGAGGAAATTATCGCCCTTATTAAAGAAGGAGTGGTTTTAGAGTGCCAATACGCTAAAGACACGATGCCCTACGGTATTTTAGGGATGAATGCTGAAATGTTTGAAGAATACGTGTATTACATCGCTAACCGCCGTTTTGTGCAAATTGGCTTACCCGAACAATACCCCGGTGCGGAAAATCCATTCCCGTGGATGAGTGAAATTATGGATTTAAAAAAAGAAAAAAACTTTTTTGAAACACGTGTTATAGAATATCAAGCCGGCGGCACTCTAAATTGGGACGACGAGCAGAACTAGCAAAACGTATAGCCCGAATTTTAGGTGCGTCTGTTTTTAATTCAGAGATGCACTTAAAATTAGACCACTACTTTTCAACGACAGTAAAACGGCATTCCTCACGCGAAAAGCTGCAAATATAACCCCCCACATTTTCTATCCAGCGATAATCTACCGAAGCCGGTATTTTAGTTAAGACCGGCCACCAAATAGAATAGTCGTTCAAGGAGTTGGTATAGGTACACAAAACCCCCCTTCCCAATCCCGCAACGAGCACCGTGGCACTTACAAAACGAGTGGTAATATTCGACTTAATTACTTTATGAGAAAAAGGGTTTTGCAACCAGGGAAACGGTATTTCTCCTTTGCTCAATAAACCAGTTAGAGGGTCAGGACAGGTCTGTATCGAAGCGTGTACGCTGGGCAGTGCCCCTAATAAAAGAAGACTAAGAAAGCACTTTGGTCGAAATAATGTCATAATCGTCTTATCCTTAGCTGCGAATTTAACCCAAATTATACAGGAATTTTTCTTTATTTTATATTGCTTAATCCAAAGACACTGGTATAATCACGCTTGTATTGCCGGGGTGGCGGAATTGGTAGACGCGCCGGATTCAAAATCCGGTGGTGGTGACACCGTGTCGGTTCGATTCCGACCCTCGGTACCATTGTTAAGTTTTCAGTGGTACCAAACCCTCAATTCTTAGTTTACTAACGCGAATTATTCTGCACGTATTCTTCATTGGTTCAACAGTTCTGTGTTAGCTCACTATTGAAAATCTATACAAAAAACTTTCTATTTTCAGTAGTCTTGCGCCTATTTAGGCAATTATGGTTTTGGAGTAGTGGATGAAAATAATACCAACTATTTTGTGTGGCGGCGCCGGTTCGCGACTTTGGCCCGTATCCCGAGAACACCACCCCAAACCATTTATTAAACTGCAAGATGGTTTCAGTTTTTTACAAAAAGCATTTATGCTTGCGGCGAAGATTCCTGATGTTACCGAAATCCTTACGATTACTAATCACGAAATCTTCTTTAAGACAAAAGACGATTATGAGGCAATCAACACAACTGGAATCCACACGTCCTATATCGTAGAGCCCTTTGGAAAAAATACCGCAGCAGCTATTGCTTCAGCGGCTCTTTATGCGGCAAATACCTGTAATGAAGACAGCATTATTTTGGTTCTTGCCGCCGATCATTTAATTGATGATCACACCGCTTTTTTACAAGCAGTCGCAAAAGCAACTCATGTGGCACGTTTAGACAAATTAGTTACTTTTGGTATGGAGCCTGAAAGGCCTGAAACGGGTTTTGGATACATTGAAGCCAATTTTAGTCAGCCAATTGGCGCTCATAAAAACGACTCCATTTCCGGTAGCTTTGCTGTATCACGCTTTATTGAAAAACCCACCGCCGAAAACGCACAGCGTTATTTTGAATCGGGTAATTTTCTATGGAACTCTGGAATGTTTTGCTTCAAAACCACAACCATTCTTAAAAGCATGCGTCAATTTTGTCCTGAAATAATCGATGCTGTACAGTTAAGCATTAAAAAATCCAATGTCGAAAAAAGTCCTAATGTCAGCAAAATAAATTTAGAGGCATCTTATTTTTCAAAAGTTCCTGAAAACTCTATTGATTACGCGGTAATGGAGCCAGCCTCACAGCGTAACAACAACGACGATAAGGCTCTAGTAGCCGTTGTCCCCTGCTCTATCGGCTGGTGCGATATTGGCTCTTGGCAAACCTTGGGAGCTTTAATCACTCCTGATGCTAAGGGCAATAGTATTGCTGGCGAAGTTTTACTGCACGATGTGACCAATAGCCACATTCAAAGCAACGATCGGCTAATCGCAGCGCTAGGCATTGATGAACTCATAATTATTGATACCGCCGACGCCTTATTGGTTGCCAATAAAAATAGAGCGCAAGATGTTAAGCATATTTATAGTGATTTGAAAATAAGTGAGCACCAGACCTACAAATATCATAAAACTGTGCACCGACCCTGGGGAGCCTACACTGTTCTCGAAGAAGGGCCACGTTTCAAAATCAAGCGAATTGTGGTTAAACCTGGGGCTAGTTTAAGTTTGCAAATGCATCACCACCGCAGTGAACACTGGATTGTGGTATCCGGCACCGCTAAAGTGCTCAATGGCGACCGTGAAATGTTAGTAAGTGTCAACGAGTCCACCTACATTCCAACAGGCAATAAGCACCGACTAGAGAACCCGGGTGTTGTCGATTTAATTATTATCGAAGTTCAAAGTGGTGAATATCTTGGTGAAGACGATATTGTCCGCTTTGAAGATAATTACGGGCGAGTCAAGACCGATGCGTCTCAATAATAATTATTGTTGCCCATAACTCCAGTACGAAGCTTGGTTGTGTCGCCAAAAACCAGTTTAGCTTCCTCAACACCCCCGCAATAGGCACCTCGCTTCGTATCTAATTTCTTAGCGTCAAACTGTGTTTTTTGGGGCGATTATCGCCTTGCAACTTTATTCTTGACGAAAGTTTGGATTGAGACCTGCGAGATTACGCCGGTAATACGCTGTAGTAGCACACCGCTGCATACAAAGAATATCCCCCCCTGCGACCTATGAAGGACAAGCTTTAGGAAAATAACCATCAGCGACCGCGCTGCTATCCTCAACAGGACAGGGTTTAAAAAAGTTTAAATAACTCTTAATTTTATCTTTTTGTACCGCAGTAATAGGGCTCGATGAATCGTAATTAAGCGTTCCTAAATGCATTTCTTTTTCGACAGCTTTAAAAAAGCCGCGCTCTTCAAATTTATTAAACGGTAGCGCTTGTTTTTTTGAAATAGCACGTTCAAATTTATTATGTAATACAATTAAACTTGCATTTAATGAAAGTTTATCTTCTGAATCAATTAGTTTCAAAGCTAAATCGTAGGCTTGTTTAAACGTTTCACTATCCTCAAATTGTTTATAACCGTGTAGTAAAGTATACGCAAGATTAAGTGGAATTTTGATAAACCATACTATAGGCAAACTTAAACCTTCTAAGCTTCCATGCCAAACCAAACGAATAATATTCTGAAATAAAAAATTAGCGATTCCTCAGTTTCATCATAATCAGGGGTGCACCCACAAGTTATTATTTTTATAAAAAAATGGGCAATTAGCTTTGGGAGAAAACAAAATAAAAGTCCTAATAATAAAGGAATCGAACACCATTTTAATAGCCCTTTAAAGGGAGTCAAAAATCGTCTAGCAATCTACTTTTTAAAAAAGGATATGCTTTATAGGGTTCTCTTTTTATTTTCAAATAAGAAGGTAAGGCAAAAAAATTCTCAAGTTCATTGAAAAGATAATTGTTGTTTTTATATATTTTTTCTTTAAAAAATTTTTTTTTAAGCTTATCGGGTAAATCGCTGTTTTTCACATGTTTTTTAAATTCAGAACTACGCCAGAAATAGGCCCAACGCAAATCCCCTATAAGTTCTTCTTCTATAGAATCTTTAACATCGATAAAACTGTAATCGGCGTTCCTGTAAGATGCTTTTCTTAATTCTTCTTGTTTCTTTTGGTCTTCTTCACGCTGCCGGTCTTCACGCGCCTTTTGGTCTTTTGCACGCTGCCAGTCTTCACGCGCTTTTTTTTCACTACTACACTGCCCTTGTTGTTGGTGCTTTTGGGTTTGTTCTGCTTTGCGTTCTTCAGCAAGCTTGCTATCGTAATTTTTTCGATTTACAGTATCGCTTAGCGTATCGTAAGCATTATTTATTAATTGACAACCTAACACTGCAGTAGGCTCGGAGTTTCTATCCGGATGGTATTTACGATTTAGCTGTTTCCAAGAGGCTTTAATCTCAGCCATAGTTGCATCTTCTTGTACCTCAAGAATATCGTAAAAAGTGGGCATAATCCGTAAGTATCTAAATAAAATTGAGCATATTTTATATTATTCTCTCTAAAAAATCTATTTTAGAACAATTTAATTCAGGGCAAGATTACCAAAATAGTCTAAATAACAGAAACTTATGATTAAAGAAGCCACATAGATTATCCCTTAATAGAGATTGTCCTTCTCTGCACCAGCGCGATTGTTTCTGGGTTTGACGTTTGGGAAGCCAAAGAATATTTTGGGCATGCTAAATTGGATTGGCTGAGGCAATTAGTCCTACGGTAATCGTCCCTAAAAATAATTGATGCCAAAAGTAGAATTTTCTCGTACCCTTTACGCAGGAGATTCTGCATGAAAAAATCAAAATTTAGTGACAGTCAAATTATGTCGATCATCAAGCAAAGTGAAGCAGGCGTACCTGTTCCAGAACTTTGTCGTGAACATGGCATGAGTTCAGCAACGTTTTATAAATGGCGTGCAAAATATGGTGGCCTGGACTTGCCGATGATGACCCGACTAAAAGAGCTCGAGTCTGAAAATGCCCGTTTGAAGAAGATGTACGCTGAAGAGCGCCTAAAATCTGAGATTCTTCGCGAGGTGCTTGAAAAAAAGTAGTTAAGCCATCCAGTCGAAAGCAGCTTGCACAGAAAGCCGTGCAGGAAAAATTTATCTCCGTACGGATGGCCTGTTGTTTATTTAGCATTAGTGAAACTTGCTATCGTTACCAATTGAAGCTGAATGATGAAAATGCTCATATTGCAGACTGGTTGTTGCGTTTGACTAAAAATAATCGCAATTGGGGTTTTGGCCTTTGTTTTTTATATTTGCGTAACGTTAAAGGTTACAAATGGAACCATAAGCGTGTTTATCGTATTTATAGAGAGCTCGAGCTGAATTTAAGAATCAAACCCAAAAAGCGGTTAATTAGGGAAAAGCCAGAGGCGCTAACGGTTCCTCAAGCAATAAACGAATGCTGGTCAATGGATTTTATGCATGATCAGTTACAAAACGGGCGTAGTTATCGTTTATTTAACGTGATTGATGACTTCAATCGAGAAGGCCTTACCATTGAAGCTGACTTCTCTTTGCCTGCTGAGCGTGTGATTAGGGCGCTTGATCAGGTTATTGAGTGGCGTGGTAAGCCTTTTCAGATACGTTGTGATAATGGACCTGAATATATCAGTCACTTGCTTACACAATGGGCTGAAAAACACAAAATAACGCTATTGTTTATTCAGCCAGGCAACCCACAACAAAATGCCTATGTTGAGCGTTATAACAGAACCGTACGATATGATTGGTTAAACCAGTATTTATTTAGTACGATCGAGGAAGTTCAGAATATGGCCACAAAATGGTTGTGGTCTTATAACAACGAACGGCCTAACATGGCAATTGGAGGTATACCGCCCAGACAAAAACTGAAATTAGTAGCTTAGTTTCTACTTTTAGCGTCAGTTAAAAATGGGGGGATTACCCTACAATGCGCTGTCACTAGCATGTTGAAAATTCACTCTATTGGGTTTTGGATGGTACGTTTAAAAAAGGATGACTCAAAAATAAGACGTGAAGTAGATGCAGAAAACAAGAGTGTTATACGCCATCTTGAATTGAACTTGATAAGAAAAGAGAACAAATCCAACTACTCACTACCTCGAAAAAAAAAGTTATTTTGTATGACTAGCAGAGACAAAAGCTGTTAGGAATTAAAACTTTGACGCTCTAGCCCTGTTTCACGCCCTGATTTTCATCAACATTGCATCGTACTTCTATTTGCAATATTCTAAATGGCTGCGGATTACCTACTAACAAAAGGACTGTTATCTTATGAAAACCAGGTCATCAATAGGATTTTCTGTAGTACTACCGTTAAGTCTACTTGCCCTATTAGTACAAAAAACTCAGGCAGAAACAATAACGCTCGCACAAATACGGCTACCAACAAGCATCAAGGGGTTGAATACACCAGCTCATACACCACAACTAAATTTTTTAAAACAAAGATATTTGAGTTTTGTTGTAATGGCTAATGGTAATAATGGTAGTGATGGTAGTGGAGATAGTGGTGGTTCAGGGGGTAGCGGTGGTGCAGGTGCTGCAAGTGGAAGCCAAGGTGGTGATGGTGCTAGTGATGGTAATGGTGCTGATGCTTCTAACGATGGCGGTAAAGGCGGTAAAGGTGTTTTAGACGGTGGTAGCGGCGGCATAGGTGCTGGTGGTGGCGGTGCTGGTGGCGCCGGAATTGGCTCTGCTGGTAATCCTGGTAGCGGCGGAGGCGGTGGTGGCGGTATAAACCCTAGCACTGGAGCGGGTACCGGTGGCGGTGGCGGTGGTAGTCGTAGTGGTGGTGAGAGCGGTGGTGGCGGCGGTGGTGGTGGTGGTCCAGGATCACTGAACAACGTTAGTATCAACAACATCGGTGGCAGCGGTGGATTGGGTGCTGATGGTTCTAACGTTGGCGGCAATGGTGGTGGCGGCGGCGGTGGCGGTGCTGCTGGTTTAGTAGTCGGTGCGACCGCTGCATATACATTAAATAATATAAGCAATATTGGCGGTAATGGCGGTGATGGTGGCGATTCTAGGTTTGACGGCGGCGGCGGCGGCGGTGCGGGTGGACATGGAATCTTTAGTATCAGCAGTACCGGGGTTACCACTATCAATAATCAATCCACTTCCAATGCAGCGGGCGGCAATGGGGGCAATGGGGGCGATGGAGGCACTGGTGGTGCTGATGTTGGTGGTACTGGTGGCCGTGGCGGCGATGGTGTGAGTGCTAATAACATAACACTTATTAACTCAGGCAGTATTAATGGTGGCGTTGGTGGTAATGGTGGTGGTAGTTCTGCTACCGGAATTGGTGGAAATGGAGGCGATGGGGGTAATGCTATCTCTGGAATGAGCCTAACCGTTACTAATTTAGGTACAATAAATGCGGGTGCGGGCGGCGTAGCGGGTAGTGCTGGCACTGCTGGTATTAACGGTGTTGTGGGTTCAGCCATTCAATTTACGGGCGGCACTAATCGCTTGGAGTTGCAAAGCGGCTCTACCATTAATGGTGAGGTTTTAGCTAATGCTGGCGATACCTTCGCATTAGGTGGCGCAACTGATGCAATTTTTGATGTTTCAACCATAGTAGCTGCATCAAACCAAAGTCTAAATGAACACTATGTAGGATTTAGCAATTATGAAAAAACCGGCACAAGCACGTGGACGTTAACAGGCATCGCTACAATAGATACTGTATGGATGATAAACCAAGGTACTTTATCAATTAACGATGATAATAAATTAGGCGCAGGCGCAGGCAACCTTATACTCAACAGCGGCACACTGCAAAACACTGCGTCTTTTACCAGCACTCGCAACATAATGCTTAATGCCAGCGGCGGGACTTTTGAGACCAATGATGGTTTAACGCTTAGCGGGTTGATTAGCGGTGCAGGTTCTCTTACAAAATCCGGTTTAAGCACCTTAGTTTTAGATGCCCCATCAACCTACACGGGCGCGACGTTTATCAATGCAGGAACACTAGAGATTGATTTGAACGGTGATATCGCCACAAGCAGTGGGATAAATATTGCTAATTCAGGTGCCGTGTTTGATGTGAGCAATGCGGGCACGACTACGATTCAAGATCTAAGCGGTGTTTTAGGGAGTGAGGTTGGCATTGGCCCAAGTGCACTGTCGGTAGGAACGGCTAATAATACAAATTTTTCTGGAATGATAACGGGCAGCGGCGCTCTAAACAAGCAAGGCTCCGGCGAATTAGCTTTAAGTGGTAACAGCAGCGCCTTTAGCGGTGACACCATTATCAATACAGGAACGTTGCGCGTTAACGGAAGTTTAGGCGGAATGCTTACCGTAGGTGTTAACGGCCGATTAATGGGTTCTGGAACAGTGGGTAGCATGACCGTCAATGGGGTGCTCGCACCGGGTAACTCTATTGGCATTTTAAATGCAAACAGTAATTATATATCCAATGCAGGCTCTGTGTATCAAGTTGAAATCAACCCTGATGGGCGCTCTGATTTAGTTAATGTTACAGGCAGCGCAACCATCAATGGCGGCGGCGTTGAAATCATAAAAGAACCGGGCATCTACCTCGCTCCTACGCGCTACACTATTGTAACAGCGGCCCAGGGCTTAAGCGGGACGTACGATGGATTCACTCAAAGCATGCCGTTTTTAAACTTCCAATTAGCCTACGATGCGAATAACGCCTATTTGGATATTGTGCGCTCATCGATGCGTTTTGCAGCTCTTGCCGCTACTGAGAACCAGGTATCCGTTGCCAATGCGGTTGAAAGCCTTGGAATGGGAAATCCGGTATACGATGCGGTGTTAAACCTAGAAAATGCTACCCAAGTACGCCGAGCTTATAACTCCCTTTCTGGGGAAGCGCACGCCTCTGTCTTAAGCAGCTTTACCGAGGACAGTCGTTACGTACGAAGTGCTACCCTTAACCGCTTAGACGAGGCACTCCTTATGCCAAAACTTGATCATTCTGATGCCAATAGTGTTGACCCCCTACCTGCATCACGGACACTGTGGGCGCATGCTTACGACGCTTGGGGTGATATCAATGGCAATCGCAATACGGCTGAAGTTTCACGCAGTAACAAAGGCTTTGTTATCGGAACCGACAAACGCTTTGGTCAAAGCGTTGCCGGACTATTAGGCGGATTCAGCAGAAGCACAATGGATGTCGACAAGCGTGCATCGCGTGCAACAAGCGATGATTATTCGCTGGGAATCTATGCCGGTCGAAATAGGAATCAATGGTCTGCTAAGGTGGGTGGCGTGTATACCTGGCATCAGTTGAATTTGAGCCGTGCGGTCGCCTTCCCTAATGTTTTCAACCGGCTTACAACAGAGCACACCGCTCATACTGCGCAAGCCTTTGCAGAAGTGGACTACGATATTAATCTAACTGCGATGATGCTAAAGCCTTTTGCAGGTGCAGCCTATGTGTCTAGTGATACCGGAAACTGGAGAGAAAAAGGCGGTTCAGCAGCGCTAAGAGGCGATGATGACTACGATATCTTCTACACAAGTCTTGGGGTAAAACAAGCCATGGAACTGTCAAAGTCGGCTACGAAGACTCTCGGTGAGAGCGTAACCTTGGCTTGGAGACACGCCTATGGCAGCACCACACCAAGCTCTCGTTTTCAATTTATAGCCGGCGGTTCACCTTTTAACATCCAAGGCGCACCGATTGCTGAAGACTCCCTACTGGTTAATGCTGGGTTTAATGTTGATATTACACCTAAAAATATTAGTTTGCGATTAGCCTATATTGGGCAGTTTGCCGATGAATTGCATGATAATGGGGTAACTGGCTGCGCTTCTTGGAAGTTCGACTAAGCGCTATCGTTGTTGCATCAAAGGGGCCGATACGGCCTCTTTTTTGTGCGTTCTAGCGTTCTTTCTAGCGTTTAATAAACAGAGCCTTCACTTACTCCATAACTTTGACTCGCATGAAAGTAAGTACAGTTTCATCCTTTAAAAATTGGGGCTCAATATCGCTTTGGAATACTGAATACTGAATACTCAATACCATTAAAGAAAAATTAACGGTTGGAGTGAACCCGATTGCAAGACAGAAGCTAGAAACACGGTCGCTTAAAATGCTCCGTACGCACCACGAGTTAATCAACGATTTGCTGTTAGCTTTCAACACAACCCTAAAATTGAATCAATTGTCATAAAATTTTGGTCAACGGACACCATGATGTAAAATTGAACCCATAGAAAATACGTTTTGAAATAGTATTGGCTGCTCTGCTTTAATTTACTACGTAAATTAGAAAAGCGGCGCTAATTATGAATCTCTTGGTTGTGAGCGTGAAAAATTACTAGGGTTACACCTTAAATTTAGCTATTATGATGTTCTTGCGGGTTTACTGGTTAGTGAATGAGAACACTTTTTTTATGCTTACTCTTTTGCGCTCTAATCGACCGAGCGTATTGCAACGACACAACACCGTTACAAGATACTCAACCAAGTTTTGCCATTGAAAAAATTAATACCGAGAGTAAAGCCGCTTATGTGATTATTGTGGGTTATTTTTCCAATAAAAATACCGCGTTACAGCAAAAACTTAAGCTTTCATCGCAATATCACCAACAAGTAACCATTGATTATATCGATTTGAAAAAGGAGTATTTAGTCAAAATTGGCCCGGTGGACAACTTAACGCAAGCGCAAGTAATTCGTGCCCAACTACAGCCTAATTCAGCCACCTCCAATACATCCAATCAGATAGAAACCCCTAAACAAGAAGCTAATGTAGAAAACGAGAGCGCTGAAACGACCCACCAACCAAAACTGTGGAATTTGAACAATGCGGATGTGCGAGCGGTTATTGCCGAAGTATCCCGCGTTACGGGTAAAAATTTTATTATTGACCCTCGTGTACAAGGTAAAATATCCATAGTTTCCACAACGGCCATGAATAATAAAGAGCTGTACCGTGTGTTTTTGTCGATGCTGCAAGTTTCTGGATTTGCCGCTATTCCTACGGGATCTGTGATAAAAATTGTACCTAATATTGACTCAAAATTCGTAACCGGTGACAGCCGAATTGGTCTTAACACGGGTGTTAGTGGCGATGCTATGCTGGTTGATGTTATCCCCGTTCGCTACGTACCCGCTGAGCAACTAGTTCCCGTTTTGCGACCTCTAATGCCACAGTGGAGCAATATTTCCGCATACGTTCCCTCAAACATGCTCATTTTGTCTGGCCGTGCCAGTAATATCAAACAATTGGCCGCCATTATCAAGCAAGTAGACAGTTCCAGCGCCTATGGAATTGATGTAGTCCCACTTAAGCACGCCCTAGCAATGGATATTGCCGCAACTCTTAAAGACTTAGTAAAACCGCAGGGAAACTCTAATTCTCGCCTGCCCACGATGATTAGTGCCGACGATCGCAGTAATGCGCTTCTTGTCAGTGGCGATCGCATGGAGCGTATTCGTTTACGCATGATAATTAACAAGTTGGATAGGCAAAATTCGGATAATCACAACAGCAACACTCAAGTAATCTATCTAAATTATTTACGTGCAGAAGATTTAGCCCCGATACTTGCCGGGATTGCGCAAGCAAACTTCAGCGGAAATGTCGGAACCACAATAGGTACGGTTACCCACCCGATTTTAGACAGTACAAACCCTGCTTCTAACTTATCCGCAAACAGCAACGCTACCAACAGTAGCTCCGGGGTCAATTCGGGTGTGCAACCAAGCGCACTCAACACTGCAGCAACAGCGAATACGTCTAGCGCAAGCACCCAAAATGAAGGAAGTACCAAACCAAATGTACAGATTATTGCCGAACCGAATACCAACTCGATAATTTTAAACGCACCAGCAACGCTTATCCGTATACTAAAAACGGTTATTAACCAACTTGATATCAAACCGGCACAGATATTAATAGAAGCGTTGGTGACCGAGGTTAACGAGAGTGATATCACGCAACTGGGTATTGAGTGGGGCAGTAATCTGCAAACAGGCCATCCATCGGCTTTTACCAATGGATTTGCTATCATAAACTCCAAAACCGCTATCAGTGATTTTCAAGCGCAGTTGTACGCTCTAACGCAGCAACGAAGAGCCAATATACTATCCACTCCTTCTGTGGTGGTGCTGGATAATAGGCAAGCGAAAATTTTAGTAGGTAAACAAGTCTCAGTCGCGTCAACAACCTATCCTAATAACGGCAACGGTACAGCACCAGCCAGCCCTTACGTAACGTTTGATAGGGTTAATGTTGCGCTGCATTTGTATGTACGACCTCAGATAACACGAGGTCGTGGTATTCAGCTACAGATTGACCAAGGGAATGATACTTTAGACCCCTCCAACACCGCTAATACGGAAAATCCAGCGTTTAATATCAGTTCTATCGTTACCTCTGTGCATGTTGAAAGTGGGGATATCATTGTATTAGGAGGACTTATTCAAGATAGTTTAGGTAACGACGACAATCGGCTGCCGATTTTAGGAGATATTCCAGGTATTGGTAAATTATTTCAGAAAAACGCGCGCAATCGACAAAAACGGGTATTAATGGTTTTCATAAAGCCCGCTATTTTAAAATCCGAACACGACTCCTACCAAGTTACGGGCGCAAAATACAACGATATTCGCCAATATCAATTAGAGTGGCTGCGCAACCAGGAATATAATAAAAATAATAATGCAATGATATTACCTGCACTTAAAAAAACCCTATTACCAAAACCATTTGGCATGGTGGCTCCAGCTCGTCCTGGAGCGATGAAACAGTAAATGACTACCGCACTCAAACCTACAAGACTTCCTTATAATTTTGCTAAAGCAAATGGCGTCGTGGCTCTGAAAAATACGGATAACACGTATACCGTTTATCATCTTGCGTCTCCCGACTACGGCGTACTGGCTGAGATTAACCGCGCAATCAGCCCTCAGTCGGAGTTAATTTTAAAAGAAGTGAACAACAGCGATTTCCAACGCTATCTTACCCAATGTTATCAATCGCAATCGTCCGTCCACGATGCTGCAATTGATATGGAGACTGATAGCGATTTAGCCCAGTTAGCGGGCTACCTACCTAACAGTGAGGATTTGCTAGACCGTAACGACGATGCGCCTATTATTCGCTTACTTAATGCGTTATTTACCCAAGCAATTAAACAAAAAGCTTCCGATATACATATTGAAACCTACGAAAATCGTGTTTTGGTACGCAATCGAATTGATGGGGTGCTGCATGAGGTTTTGGATATACAACGCGGAATTGCCCCACTTGTAATATCCCGAGTCAAAGTAATGGCTAAATTGGATATTGCTGAAAAACGCTTACCACAAGACGGCCGAATTGCTTTACGCATTGGCGGCCATAATATTGATGTTCGTGTTTCTACCCTCCCGTCCAATCACGGCGAACGAGTGGTCTTACGAATATTGGATAAGCAAAGTGCTGAATTAAATTTAAGTTTATTAGGGATGCCTGCGGCAACGCTTAAAACCGCCTATGAATTAATAGCACAACCACACGGTATCATTTTAGTTACCGGCCCCACTGGATCAGGAAAAACCACCTCCTTGTACGCGATGCTGACTGAGCTAAATGAAGTACGTAGAAATATTTTAACCATTGAGGATCCTATTGAGTATGATTTACCTGGTGTGGGCCAGACGCAGGTGAATAGTAAAGTAAACATGACCTTTGCTCGAGGCTTACGCGCCATATTAAGGCAAGATCCAGATATTGTGATGATTGGTGAAATTCGTGATTTAGAAACCGCTGAGATAGCGGTGCAGGCAAGTTTAACCGGTCACTTAGTACTTTCTACACTCCATACTAACAGTGCCTTAGGAGCTATTGCCCGTCTAAAAGATATGGGCGTCGAATCATTCTTGCTTGCCTCGAGTATTATCGGATTAATTGCGCAACGCTTAGTACGAAAGTTATGCGAGCATTGTAAAGTGGTTCATATTTTACGTGAAGATGAAAAAGAATTAATGGGTAATTTAGCGGAAAACATTCCAGAAATTTACCAACCAAAAGGGTGTGAGCTATGCAACCATTTAGGCTACCGAGGACGCACGGGAATTTACGAGCTAATCGTAATTGATGAAACCCTACGCGCAATGATTCATCGCCATGAAAACCCACACGATATCGAAGCCTACCTCCGTCTTAAAACCGCAACCATGCGTCAGGATGGTTTCAAACACGTATTAGCTGGGCAGACCTCACTATCTGAAATTCTACGAGTTACAAGTCTCAGTTAAATACTACTGCGCCAGGTGGTGCCGGCTGCATTATCCTCAAGCTCTATCCCCAGCGCTAATAAATGCGTACGAATCTCATCCGCTTTGGCCCAGTTTTTATCGTATCGAGCTTGCAGCCGAAGCTTTATTAACCGATCAATTTCATCAGCATTTACAGCAACCTGAGCTTGTAAAAAAGCTGCTGCCGGCTGCTTTAATAAGCCCAATGTCGCAGCTAAGGATTGTAATGTAGCCGCTAAAATCGGGTTTTTCGTTTTATTTAAGGTATGACTAATTTCAAACAGTACGGCTAGAGCAACCGGAGTATTAAAATCATCCAACATGGCGTCGTTGAACCTACCAACCCATAGTTCATCCCGCTCAGATACACCGTTGTCCGAAAAATCTTTTAAAGAACGGTACAAGCGCTCTAAACCCTTATGAGCATTAATGAGGTTTTCTTCGGTATAATTTAAAGGACTTCGGTAATGGCTGGATAATAAAAAGTAGCGCACCGTTTCTGGGTTGTGTTGAGTCAAAACATCGGCAATTGTTAAAAAATTTCCGGTTGATTTTGCCATTTTTTCATTATTGATTTGCAACAAACCTACATGCAACCAATAGTTGGCAAATGTCTTGCCGGTTGCGCATTCGCTTTGGGCTATTTCATTTTCATGATGTGGAAACTGAAGATCTAAGCCACCCCCATGGATATCAAAATTAGAGCCAAGCTGCTGCATCGCCATGGCCGAACATTCAATATGCCAACCTGGACGACCCAAACCCCAAGGCGAAGGCCAACAAGGCTCCCCTTCTTTTGCCTTTTTCCAAAGTACAAAATCCAGAGGGCTCCGTTTTTCTTTCGTAATTTCAATACGCACACCAGAGAGTAAGCTTTTGGTGTTTTTGTTGGATAATTTTCCATAATCTGTGCAGCGTTCAACAGCAAAATAAATGTCGCCGTTGCTCGCACAATACGCGTAATCTTTTGTAATAAGTGTAGTAATTAAATCAATTATCGCCTCTATAGAATGGGTCGCCCGCGGCTCACTGTCCGGTGGTGCATTACCTAGGGCGGATTCATCCGCATGCATTGCCGCAATACATTCATCCGTCAACTGCGTTATGGAAACTTGTCGCTCTAAGGCTCGAGCAATAATTTTATCGTCAATATCCGTAATATTACGCACGTAGTTAACCTGGTAATCTTGCGTGCGCAAAAATCGCACAATAACATCCATACTTACCATAGAGCGCGCGTGACCCAAGTGGCACTTATCATAGACCGTTATACCGCAGGCATAAATACCAATTTGACCGGCCTTGATAGGTTTAAAGGTTTCTTTTTGTCGAGTAAGAGAGTTATAAATTGTCAGCATAAATTTCTCCTTAACGAACCTTTGCCCACGTGTCTTTCAATCCTACAACGCGATGGAAGGCTTCCGCTTGGTTGTTTTCAACGGCACAGACCTTGTAATAGCCGAGTCGTTCAAATTGAAATACCTCATCCTTAGAGGCGAAGGCTAACGCCGGTTCAACTAGACCCCGCAGTACCTGTAAGGAATCTTTATTTAAAAATTGTAAAAAATCGTCTTCTCGAGCCGGATTTTCGTCCGTAAAGAGTCGATCAAATTGATGTACTTCAACCGGATGCGCATGATTTGCTGATACCCAGTGAATAACCCCTTTTACCTTTCTATCAACTGGATTTTTACCTAAAGTTTCGGGGTCCAAGGTGCAATGCACCTCTTGTAGATGACCTTGCTCATCATGGATAACCGCTACGCAACGAATCACATAAGCATGGCGCAAGCGCACTTCCGTACCCGGTGCTAGACGAAAGTAACCTTTTACCGGTTCTTGCATGAAATCACTTTTTTCAATAAAAAGCTCGCGTGAAAACGGCATCACTCGTGAACCTGCATCTGGATTATTTTGGTTGTAAGGCACCTGTAATTGTTCTGTAGAATTTTCAGGATAATTAAGCACAACTATTTTTAGAGGGTCTAGAACGGCTAATGCTCTTTTTGCGGTGCTATTAAGTTCTTCACGCACACAGGCTTCTAATATATTCATATCAATAACCGAATCGCTTCGCGAAACGCCTATCTGTTCACAAAAATTTTTTATAGCTTGCGGGGGATATCCGCGTTTACGCATCCCTTTTAATGTTGGCAATCGTGGATCATCCCAACCACTGACAATATTTTGATCAACAAGCTCTCGTAGTTTGCGTTTACTCGTAACCGTATGCGATACATTCAATCGAGCAAATTCGGTTTGAACCGGTTTTGCAGGCAACGTTAAATGCTCCATAAACCAATTGTATAGAGGGCGATGGTCCTGAAATTCCAAAGTACACAAAGAATGGGTTATTTTTTCTAAAGCATCTGAAATTGGATGGGCGTAATCGTACATAGGATAGATGCACCATTGATTGCCGGTACGTTGATGAGAAACATGACGAATGCGATACAACACCGGATCACGGAGATTAATATTTGCGGCAGACATATCAATTTTTGCGCGTAAAACATGAGTGCCATCGGTAAATTTTCCGTCTTTCATAGCATTAAACAAAGAAAGATTTTCAGAAATGGACCTATCGCGAAAAGGACTGTTTTTCCCCGGGCTTTGCAAGCTGCCTCGGTATTCGCGCATTTGATCCATAGATAAGCTATCAACGTAGGCTTTATCTTTTTTAATAAGTTCTACCGCCAAATCAAATAGCGGTTGATAAAAATCAGACGAATGCGTGAGCGTATTCCATTTGAAACCAAGCCATTGAACGTCTTCAATAATCGAATCCACAAACTCGCTTTCTTCTTTTATTGGATTGGTATCATCAAAACGAAGATTGCACTCGCCGGCAAACTCTTCAGCTATCCCAAAATTAAGGCATATCGACTTTGCATGACCAATGTGCAAGTAGCCATTCGGCTCTGGAGGAAAACGGGTGGCAACACGATTGTTTTTTCCTGCGGCTAAGTCATCTGTAATTAATTGTCGGATAAAATGCGGTCTTTTTTCACTACTAGTATTCATTTATTTTTCCATTCTAGACGCTGATTTGTTAGTAAAATCGACAAGTTAAGGACAATTCAAAATTACGGGTCCTAAAGGCTGCTGTAGGATGCCAAATTCTTCCGGATAACAAACATTCACCAGATACAATCCGTAAGGAGGGGCTGTTTCCGCGCCAAGACGCCGGTCTTTTGCCACTAATACCTCTCGAACCCAACCGCTATTTTTTTTTCCTGAGCCTACGGCAATTAATACACCGGCAATATTGCGAACCATGTGGTGTAAAAATGCGTTAGCGGTCACATCAATGACAATTAAATCATGATGACGACGAACCTCCAAATTAGAAATATTGCGCATAGGTGTGTTGGATTGGCATTCAATTGAACGAAACGATGTAAAATCATTTTCACCAAGAAGATGTTTTGCTCCCTCATGCATTGTACGATGGTCAAGCTGACGGTATTGCCAGGTTACGTTGCTGCGTAATAAAGCAGGACGAATAGCAGAATTATAAATGATATATCGATAGCGACGAGACAATGCTGAATAGCGGGCATGAAAATCATCGGGCATTTCTTTACCCCATTTTACACAAACGTCTTTGGGTAAAAATGAATTAGCGCCATGAATCCAGGCACGAATGGTCCTTTCTTTATCGCAGTCAAAATGGATGATTTGATTCGAAGCATGCACTCCTGTGTCGGTACGACCGGCACAAACTACCGAAATTTCGCAATCAGCAACATGAGATAGTGCATTTTCAATGACTTGTTGAACGGTGTAAAGCCCTGTTTGTGCTTGCCAACCGTGGTATCTACTGCCATCGTATTCAACCCCTAAGGCAATACGCATTAGTAATTCCTAAGCAAAAGGCCCAATGTATAACACCCTTGTAAGTTTGTCTAGAGCGCGGCATTACATCGACGTCGTTGCGGTTTATTTTTCCACTAAACTCGCAAGTATAGTTTCAGCTTCACTACGTTCTGCCGCCGTTCCCAGCTCCATAACCTCATTTAGTGATTGTATCGCTGAGTCGTAGTCTTCCATGCTAATATAGGTTTTTGCTAAAGCAAGCAAAGTATCCACCGCTACTGTATTATTACCAATCTCAATCGGGTTTTCATCTACCTGGTCTGTTTCAAGCTCATCGCTGTTTTCTAAAGAAAAATCGCTCTCATCCAAAACAGTATTTTTCTCAGCTAAATCGTCATTTTCTAAAGAGTTATTGTCACCATCGTTAAAGTAATCTACTTTTTCATCCTTTATCCAATCCTGCTCCTCATCTTCTTTATTGGCATTTTCAGAAAGAATCAGCTTATCCAAACCCGGCTCAAATTCCAGAAGATTCGAATCCACCTCGTGAAGAGCATCCGTCGAAACATTTGTCTGCTCATTTGACCCAACGCTCTGCGCTGGTGATATTTCAGATTGCGTCGCAGCACAATCGGCAACATCAAGAGAATCTTTGGAAACTGATTGTTCATCAACAACCGCCGAATAAAACTCGCTGTTCGGCAATTGCGTTGATTTTTGCAAGGATTTTTTGTTAAAATTTTCAATTGGTTCCTCAATCGGTTCCTCAATTAGCTCCTCACTTGGCTCCTCAATTGGTTCCTCAATTGGTTCCTCAATTGGCTGCTCACTTGGTTGCTCACTTGGTTGCTCAATTGGTTCCTCAATCGGTTGCTCACTTGGTTGCTCAATTGGTTGCTCAATTGGTTGCTCAATTGGTTGCTCAATTGGTTCCTCAATCGGTTGCTCACTTGGTTGCTCAATTGGTTGCTCAATTGGTTGCTCAATCGGTTCCTCAATCGGTTCCTCAATTGGTTCCTCAATCGGTTCCTCAATTAGCTCCTCAATCGGTTGCTCACTTAGTTGCTCAATTGGTTGCTCACTTGGTTGCTCAATTGGTTGCTCACTTGGTTGCTCAATTGGTTGCTCAATTGGTTGCTCAATTGGTTCCTCAATTAGTTGCTCACTTGGTTGCTCACTTGGTTGCTCAATTGATTCATTAATAGACGCCGTATCAAATTTTGGAGTTTCGTTTGAGAAAGCCGCTTGAATGGTTGCAACGCCGGGCTCCATAGCTTTCGTTTTTCTCAGATTCGTTGCTGCATCTTGCGGTTTTTTTCGCACCAACCAATGCAGGAGATAACCGCTTGCAATAAGTAACAAAATCAAGGCTAGGTCGCGCCAAAAGTGTTTTTTTGGCTGTGACTTTTGTACATAAGCAGCCAACAACCGGTTGTTTTTTTCATATTCCTGAGCTTGTAGCCGCAGCTTCGCTGCCACTTTTGACTGCTGAAGTAAGGCTTTTTGTAACTGTTGATTTTCCTTTTGCAAGCTGTGTAATCGGTTGGTTAATAATGCATTAGCGGAATTTTTAGTATCACTAACCACAAGTTGAAGATCGATGTTTTTACTAAAAATGGGTTTAAGCGGCAAAGCTGGGATATAAGATATAGATTGCATAACCGCCTTAACGCCAATTTCTTTACTCCGCTGTGTGCCGGGATCGCTTAAGGAAAAATCGGGCATTTGTGCAACTATTGATAGATTATTGTTTGAATCAAATTGAGTTTTACCGAGAACCCCATCAACGTAAGGAGGTAATAACACGTGTTTAATTTCTTTGCTATTGTACCAAGCTCTATCGTGCGCCCCTATTTCTTCTTTAGCTAAATCATTTGGAATTTTTAAAATATCTCTATCGGTTGGAATATTTAAAGTCTCACCTACTTTCATGCCATTTAAATTCCCTTGGGTAAAGGCTGTTGAATTGGTCCCTACTATAGCTAATATTACCTGCGGCAAATGCGCGCCTGAAGGTTTAAAACGTTGAGCAACCTGCCATATTGTTTCATCATTATGAGTTGGGCCATAATGTTTAGGTCGCGTGTTGTGCGGAGCAACTTCACCCCTGGTTAGGGCATCGTTATAAATAGGTTTATTAACCACTCCAGATTCAAAACTCACAGGTTTAGTAAATTTAGGTATTAAGCGCGGCTTGGAAATTTCATAAGAAGGAGGGTCAAGAAGAACGGTGTATGAGCGGTAAAGCTGACCATTAGGCCACGCTAAATCAACCACTAATTCTAAATAAGGTTCGGGAAAACGCTCCGTTGAACGAATAAAAATTACCGGCTGATTTTTTTTATTTTTACCTACGGTAAACGTCAATAACTCTAAAATATCATCCCGCCTATCGATACCAACCCGCTCAAAATCCTCAATATTTGCCGCAGAAGCTTTGATACTATCTAAAGTCGCCCCCTGCACATCTAACAAAGGAATTTCAGCGTAAAAAAGTTCTTCCAAATTCGATGTGGTTTTGATACTGCCCATACCTAACGCAAACGAATATAAAGGAAAAAATAAAATTACAGTAATGAATGCTAAACGTAAAATTTTCAATCAATGCTCCCTGCACTGAACACGTATTTCGGTCGAAGTTTGCAAATTTGCGAGGATACAAACTAAAAATAGATTCGTTTTTGAAAATACCATAAAACCTAGTAATCACCAAACAGAAATTAATTTTCTAAAAAATAACGCGAGCCTTGTATTGCAACAACATTAATGGACTATTTTTATAGTCCTAAATGAAGTACAATTTTTTATTCCATTTTGAGTAATATCCATGTCTTCCATAGTATTAGATGGTAAAAAAATCGCTGCTGAATTGCGTAACAAAATTAAACGTCGTGTTCAAGACCACGTTACTTTAACGCCGGGTCTAGCGGTTATTATTGTTGGAGAGGATTCGGCCTCGCATATTTATGTTACTAATAAAAAAAAAGCCTGTTTAGAGGTCGGAATCACCACAGAAATTCATGCCTTTTCCGAGCGTATAACAGAAGAGTTTTTGCTAAATTTAATTACCAAACTGAATCGCCAAAAAAAAATTCACGGCATTTTAGTCCAACTTCCTTTACCGGCTTCAATCAATAGTAAAACAATTATCGAATCCATCGCACCGCATAAAGACGTCGATGGCTTCCATCCTTATAATTTTGGACGCCTAGCACAGGGAAACCCTTTGCTTCGCCCCTGCACCCCGTATGGAATAATTTTATTATTGCAAGCCTATAATATTGACCTTCCTGGTAAAAATGTAGTTATTATTGGTACATCCAATATAGTCGGAAAACCGTTGGGATTAGAGTTTCTGTTGGCCAAGGCAACGGTTACTCTATGCCACAGTCGTACTAAGAATATAGACACGCATATTAGAAATGCGGATATTATTGTTTCAGCGGCAGGAGTTGTTGATATCATAAACTCCAAATGGTTAAATAAAAAACAAGTGCTCATTGACGTCGGCATTCATCGTTTACCCGATGGTACAATACGTGGCGACATTAATTTTAATGAGGTTAAAGACTTGGTTGCAGCCATTACACCCGTCCCCGGAGGGGTGGGACCGATGACCATCGCCGCCTTAATACAGAATACTTTAGATGCAGCCGAACATAATTATTGACCAGTCGTCGGATGTACCAATCCTATGGTATAGTCGTTTTTTGAAAAATTTATTTAAAGTAGGAGTCTGTGATGACTAATTCCTTAGAAATTAGTGTTACCGATTATGCGCTATTACTGAATCCCATTTTGAACAAAGGCACCGCTTTTAGTAATCAAGAACGTGCAGAATTTAATTTATTGGGTTTATTACCTCCTGAAGAAAGCACTATTGCCCAGCAACGAAACCGCTCCTATCAAGCATTTAAAAGCAAAACATCCGATTTAGAAAAGTATCTTTATTTACGCGATTTGCAAGACTCTAATGAAACTTTATATTACAGCCTGCTGTGCGAGTATATCACCGAAATAATGCCTATTGTTTATACCCCCGTTGTAGGGGCCGCTTGCGAAACATTCAGTCATATTTACCGGCGTCCTCGTGGCGTTTTTATCGCCTATCCTTATAAAGATCAGATTGATACTATTTTGGCAAACCCTCGCTTTGATGAGGTTAAAGTTATCGTAGTATCCGACGGTGAACGAATTCTAGGCCTTGGGGACCAGGGAGCCGGTGGAATGGGCATTCCAATTGGAAAATTAGCGTTGTATTGCGCTTGTTCGGGTATAAATCCCGCTTCCACATTACCCGTTTTATTAGACACGGGTACCAATAACCTCGAGCTTATTAACGATCCTTTGTATATGGGTTGGCGCCATGAGCGTGTTCGTGGGCACGACTACGATGATTTTATTGAAACCTTTATTAACGCCTTAAAGAAACGTTTTCCTCATATAGTGTTGCAATGGGAGGATTTTGCTTTACAAAATGCTACTCGATTGCTAGAAAAATACCGTCATGACTTATGCACCTTTAACGATGATGTACAAGGAACTGCGGCCATTGCAACGGGAACCTTATTATCGGCCGTCAAAGTAACGGGAATTGCTCTTGCACAACAGCGTATTGTGATACTTGGTGCAGGCTCTGCTGGCTGTGGTATTGCTGAGCTTATTGTCCAAGCAATGATGGATGATGGCCTCCCTGAGGCCGACGCTCGCAGCCAAATTTATATGGTTGATAGAAACGGGTTATTAGTTGAGGGCATGGCCAACCTTTTGCCTTTTCAGCAAAAGCTTTTAAAATCACGTTCGGCTTTAAAGGATTGGATTTTCGAGGACGCCCAACATATCGAGCTTAATGAAGTAATCTCTAATTTACATCCTCACGCTTTACTTGGTGTATCCGGTCAAGCCGGACTATTTACCGAAACTATTATCCGTAATATGGCAGCGCATGTTTCCCAACCGATAATTATGCCTTTATCAAATCCGATAACCCACAGCGAAGCTATTCCCGCAGACTTAATGGTCTGGACTGAAAACAGAGCGGTTATCGGTACAGGCAGTCCCTTCGGAAACATCATAAAAAATGGTCAGTTGTTCCGTATCGACCAAACGAATAACGTGTATATATTTCCAGGAATTGGTTTAGGCTTGCTGGCCGTTCAAGCGCACTCTGTAAGCGATAAAATGTTTATGATGGCCGCAAAAGCATTGGCTGCCTGTTCGCCCGCTATAAAAGATAGTAACGCGAATCTATTACCACCGCTCACCGCAGTTCGTGAGGTGTCTTATAAGGTCGCTTTTGCTATTGCTAAGGAGGCTGTCGCTGCAAAGCTTGCTCCAGCTTATTCCGACGAGGAAATTGAAACCCTACTTCAGAAATGTATTTGGAAACCTGAGTACGTTCCCTACACTAAGAAATTGAAGCCTGAAAAAGCGTGAATTTGTAATTCAGGTTAGTGACTTAAAATGAAGCTCCCATTTTTTTACCAGCCCTGCAAAATGTATTTCTGAATAGAGGGTTTCAGGCAATGCTTGCCAAACACTAAAAGGCCAGACGCTGTCTTTTTTAAATCGTGCTACGACATGAATATGCAATTGCGAGACTATATTGCCAATGGTTGAGGTATTTATTTTATCCGCATGGCTGTAGTGCGATACCAACTGAGATGTAGCATTAATTTCTTCAATTAGCAATGCGCGTTGCTGGGGTGTTAGATGAAATAATTCGCTGCAATTTTCAAGACGAGGAACTAGAACAAACCATAAAAACTGTGCGTTGTTTTTTAAGTATACATTCGATAAAGACAGCGTTTTAACTAATGCTGCATTAAACGTTAAACGTGAATCAATCATCGCGACTACACACCAATTGTTTGTTAGGTTTTAAATGATGCTTTCAAGCTCAATACCGTATGCGTTGTGCTCTCAAAATTAATAGTTTACAGTCTATTTTGTCGTAAATAAACCGCTTCGTATTGCCTCTCATTTGAAAAAACACCAATTTCTAATAAGTCACTTTTTTATGTTTGTGTATATACCAAACATCAATATAACCCGCGATGAAAAGAGATTAAAAAAAAAATTCAAAGCTATTGTTACCTGACAAAGTTTACGCTAAGGTAAATTACCCATTTGGGAAACAATTGTTATTTATGGATAAATACAATTGCCTGCTGATTTTTCAGCCGTCGATTGATGCCTAAGCAAAAGGAGGAGTTATGGCTACAGGAGAGGTCAAATGGTTTAATAACGCTAAAGGTTGGGGGTTTATTATTCCTCAAAATGGTGGTGAAGATATTTTTGTTCATTTTTCCGCGATACAAAGTGAGGGTTATAAATCTTTAGTTCCGGGTCAACACGTTTCCTATTCGCTTGAAAAAGGTGACCGCGGTTTGCACGCTTCTAATGTAACGGCTTTGGAAGAGTTGTCTCCAGCCTAAATGCTGATATCTAAGCTGGAAATGTTGTAAAAAAAACATTTCTAGCTTCTATTTTTTGAGCAATTATATGACTGCATGTAATTTTTAAGCCCTTATTAATGATGCGATTTCAATAAAAACTATCCATTAGGACCTAAACTAATATTCCGCTATAGGCACTACTAATGATACAGTAGCCGCTTGATTGTTATTAGTAACACCAATCGGTAATCAACCTGGAAAATCATGCCTAAAAAAAAGGGGTTAATCTTAATCAACCTTGGAACACCTGACTTTGCTACCACATCGTCAGTGCGCAGTTATCTGAGAGAGTTTTTAATTGATCCTAGAGTGATTGATTTGCCGTTCATAATGCGGGTTTTACTTCTCTATGTATTCATACTGCCCTTTCGTCCTCAGCGCTCCGCGCAGGCTTATAAAAGTATTTGGACCAACGACGGCTCACCCCTGCTCATTAATAGTATTAAGTTAAAAAATAAACTACAAGCGCATCTTGGAGCAGAGCAGCAGGTTTCTCTCGCCATGCGCTACGGAAAGCCCTCTATTGAAGACGCTTTGCAAGAGCTTGCCGACTGTACACATCTCACTATTCTACCGCTTTACCCACAATACTCATCAGCCGCAACAGGCTCCTCATTAGAAAAAACCTTAGTGAATATTGCTAAAAATAATGTTATTCCTTCACTAAAAATACTACGCGATTTTTACGATTTTCCAGGCTTTATAACCGCTATGGCTAAACTCATTGCACCCTATAGAGATGGGTACGACTACCTGCTTTTTAGCTACCACGGCTTGCCCGAGCGGCAACTAGAAAAAAACGGTTGTTTACCGGTATGCAGGATTATCTGCCCCCCTATTACACTTAATAACAACGCCTGTTACCGGGCGCAATGCCAACAGACAACCGAGTTAATTGCTAGAGAATTAGGGTTGGCTAAGAAAGATTACGGGTACGCGTTTCAATCACGCCTCGGAAAGACCCCTTGGATAAAACCTTACACGGATAACCAGCTGCCTGAATTAATTAATAAAAATATACGCCGTTTGGCCGTTGTGTGTCCTTCATTTACAGTAGACTGCTTAGAAACGTTGGAGGAAATTGGGATTAGAGCGCGTGAACAGTGGGAAAAGCTAGGTGGGGAAACCTTAACCCTTGTTCCCTGTCTTAACGATGATGAAAACTGGGTTAAAGCGCTTGCGGAGCTGGCTACATCACGTATTGAAAAGTATTAACCACCAACAGACGCTTTTTTAATGCAACAGCCCCAGCTAAGGCGTGCATAATGACAGAGAGTTATTTCGCTAAATTCAGCGTACACTAAAATGCAGTTTAATACGTTATTGTCAATTACCCTGCCGGTTTAAGCGTGAAAAGCTTAAAGTATTATTTTTAGGAAAAGGCGTTCCCTTGTATTACACACCATACTCTATCTGGTGTAACCCTCTTTAAAGATGAATGATATTTCTCCAGATCGCTCCAACAGCGCTTTTTTTATAGTGCTTACCGTACTTTCGCCGTGCTGAATACGCAGTGCTTGTAAAATGTCGTGTGGGGTGAGATGACAACGCGCTAAGTTTTTTTTATTGTAATGCCCGTTACTAATCACGCAAACCTTTTGGCCTTTTATAAATTTACCAATTTTATGGCTTTTAAAACAAGCAAGGGTCATTAGGCGATGTAAGAATACAATTAACGAACAAACAATTAATGCTGGGACAAATGGTGTATTATTCACTACAACCTCGCCCAGAATTGCACCTAATATGATGTTAATTATTAAATCCAGTGCGGAGTGATTTCCAAATATTCGCGACGAATTAACTCGGAATATAAAAATAGCATAAATCGTTACTAATATTCCTTTAGCGTAAAATCCATAATCATAAAGCTCCGCTATCCCCCAAAAATCATTCATACAGACCTCCACTCCATGTTTTTGTAGCCACACCGCGTTCATGCGATTATTAATTGCTACCAGGCCGAAGATTATTTTTTCAGATAAAAAAACAACGATTCAGAGTACACCATTATCTTGGATAAAAAACCTTTTCAGAAGATAAAACTAACGATTATTTAATTTTTTAAAAAGAGAACTTTGGTAAATATAGACGTACTGCGATCGGATTGCCTACAAGACTGTTTAATAACGTCTGTTATATAAACGATGCTGCTGTGTATTGTTTTGCTGATACTGTTCTTAATATTAGTAAATGATTAACTTAAAATTATAGTTTTGGATACGCTACTCATTCAGGAGTGAAAAAGCAGCGTATTCTCTAAAAGCCTATTTTGTAGAAACAATCTGTATCTGAAGCGTTGCGATAACATCCGCGTGAACGTGTATCTCAACTTCATAATCACCAACAGAATGAAACGGACCGTCTGTTAAAATAATTTCACGTTTATTAACTTCAAGAGATTTTTCATTAAGCGCAGTTTTGATTTCATTGACACCAATTGAACCAAATAATTTACCTTCATCGCTTGCCTGAGCTGTGATTACAATAGAAGTATCATTGAATTTTGCAGCACGTTGCTCTGCCTGAGAAAGCAATTGCTGAGCTTTTTTCTCAAGTTCCGCCCGTTTTTCTTCAAATTGTTTTACATTGCTTGCAGTTGCAGAAGCCGCTTTTTTAAGACGTAATAAAAAATTACGCGCGTATCCTGGCTTCACATGAACTATCTCACCAAGGTTTCCTAAATTTTTAACTTTTTCTAATAAAATAACTTGCATAATAAACCCCTAATACTCTGATTTTTCTAATTTAGTTTGTAAATACAACCGTATATTAAGTACGCTGTCAAACGCACCTAATAATGCGTACACCGGAACCATAATGTATGGTAAAACCATTAAAGGAATAACAATTATTAAAACCGTCTTACTTGTATTTTTTTTAGATAAACAATACCAAATGGATACACTGAGTCCACCTAGCATAAAATACACTACAAGCATTGGAACTGCGCTTATAAAACTGGTTTTACCTTGATATAAAGCTAGGCTCACAAGAAATGAAACAATCAGCAGCAAATAACTTGCTCGAAACGCGAGAATTTCTTTAGTAAATCCCCGCGGGTAAAACAGTTTCGCTTGTACAAAGCGCGCGAATGACAGCGAAATTATAATAGATACTATAACGCTAAAAACTCGAAAGCCAAGAAGGTAGCTTGCTAGGGTAAAACGCGAAAAATTAGTGTCCCCTTCGACCACTTGATCAACAAGGTTCCCTAAATCATAAGATTTAAGCAACACAAGCATCGTGTCAAATTGACGATTTACATAATCCGGGTACACGGTAAAAATTATCGCTAAGCCAACCAAACCAACCACGACTAAAACTGCTATTACAATAGACCAATTTGCTGTAATTTTAAGTAACTGGGCCGCCATAAAACCCGTAAGAAATAGTAAAATAGTTTCGTATAAGAAATCGATAGGCAGTCCGGAAAATTTATATAAAAGGATGCTTGCGACAAGACTTGCAAGCAACACTTTAGCACCTTCATGACTGCCTTTACGTAAGCTTACCAATGCAACAACGGCTAAGGACAGCCACGCTACAAAGGGAACTATTGCCAAAACTGCAGCAATAATTATCGCATTATATCTATTTTCTAAAACATACTGGCCTTGTCTTTGCCAAAAGCTACTTATCTGTTTCATTAGCTATTTATGACTATCGCAAAAGGGTAGTAACGCTAAGAATCGTGCGCGCTTAATAGCCTCTGCAACTTTACGTTGATAGCGAGCTTTAGCGCCTGTAATACGACAAGGAACAATCTTACCCGACTCAGTAATGTAACCAAGTAAATTTTTTACATCTTTATAATCAATTTCAGCTATATCGAAATGCGATGTTTTTTTTCTTCTAAAATAACCAGTACCTGACATTTTTTATTCCTTAATTAAAGTGAATGTTACGCTACACGAGTCGTTTTTTCTTTGTTCATGAAAACCGAAGGAGTAGTAATAGCAACTTTTTGCTTAATTATTAGGTAGCGTAAAATTGCATCATTAAATTTGAAAGCATTTTTCAATTCATCAAGCGCCGCTTGATTGCATTCAATATTGGTTAAGATGTAATGACCTTTGTGAATATCTTGAATAGGATAGGCTAATTGCTGACGGCCCCAGTCCTCTTGTCGGTGAATAACGCCTTCGTGTTTAGTAATAACACTTTTATAACGCTCTACCATAGCAGGCACCTGCTCACTTTGATCAGGGTGAACGATAAATACAATTTCGTAATGTCTCATTAATTTTCCTTGTGGATAGTAGCCTTCTTAAAAAAGCTTAAGTAAGGCAAGGTTTTTGAAAAACGGGTGATTTTAACTGATCCAGTTTTATTATACAAATATTCCTACGTTTATTTTGGTTAACCTGCGGGCGTGTTTGTTGATTTTAAACCTGTGTTGCGTTATAACGTCTTAAAAAAAAAGAGATTTCTATGAAAATTATCAACCTACCTTTTGAAGAGGCGCTCAGCCTTATCATTCATGATAAAAAAATTGAAATAGTTGCTTTTAAAACCCAAGAACACGGTAATGTAAAGTTTGGTATTAACGCACCACGCTCAGTTCAAGTTCATCGTGAGGAAATATATCACGCGATTAAATTAAAGGAGCTGGAGAATGAGGGCAAATAATTTGTCCTTTTTCAAAAACTGTTTTACTCAGTACGCTTGTTTGCTTTCTTTACTGTCAATCCTCGGATATACCGTTAATTTGTTGTATACGCAATTTCCAGGAAATACCTATTTCCCAAAAAATGCGTGGTTTGCGGGTTTAAATCTAATTATTGTTTGCTGTGCCTTACAGTATTACTGCAGGCCACAATCCTACTGGCTAAATATTGCCACCTATTTCACCATCTTATACAGTTGTTTCGCCCTAATTGCCTTCGCAACAAATTCAATTCAATTTACCCCATTCCCCCCAATTGACCCGGCAATTGTTCGTGTTGAAAATTGTATAGGTATTAATATGGATGCCATTGTTACGTGGACAGCCAGCCACCCTAACCTATATGCAACCTTGGAATGGTTCTATAAATTTTTGACTTTAGAGATGGCGCTAATTCCATTGGCAACATTACTTTTTGGGTACTATCAAAATTTAATGGACTACGTTTGTTTATTGCTTATTAGCTGCATTATAGGATTTGTTTTTTATTATTTTTTTCCAACAACGGCTCCGGCGAGTGTATCCTCAGGTCTTATGTTTTCCAGTGAACAACACGCAACTGGACTAAAATTTTATCAGCTGCACAGTTACATAAACCCTACCACTATGGCCGGAGGCATGATTGCTCTACCTTCATTTCACGTTATCTGGGCCTGGTTTACCCTGCGTTTGCTAAAACCATGGCCCGTCTGGTTTTATTTATTTTTGCCGGTAAATAGTATTATTATTTTATCTTGCGTGTTGCTTGGTTGGCATTACCCACTTGATGTGATCGCAAGTGTGGTGGTAATTATCTGCAGTAACACAATATACCGGCACGATACGCGTTTAAACCGTATTTATAAGACTTCTAGATTATCCGCCGATTGAGGGTTGATTAACTACGGTTACAATCGTACCAACACGCACTAAATCGTATAAATAAGCAATATCAGCTGGCAGCATCCTGATACAACCCGCACTAGCAGCTATACCAATTTCCCCAACACGATTGCTTCCATGTATCAAGTAGCTCGGCCACCCTAAGCGTAAAGCATGTCGGCCTAGAGGATTTACCTCCCCTCCCGGAAAACTTTCCGGCAACAATCGTCCTTTTCCTCGGGCATCTTGTTGCATATTAGTACTGGGCCTCCATATGGGATCTCGAACTTTAGCAATAATTTTTGTTTGTCCCAAAGGAGTTTCCCAACCCTTTTTTCCAATACTTATTGGCATCGTTACTACTATATTTTCTTGTGGTTTATAAAAATAAAGACGAAATTGAGCAAGGTTAATCACTATCCCACTACGCTTGGTATTAGGCAGCCTATAAAAACTGGGTATAACCAACGTCATATCCTCGGGCAAAATTTGTTGCGATGGAACACCGGGATTAGCTGCTACCATTTCGTGCAAGCCAATATCATAACGTAAGGCTACGGAGCCGAGTGTATCCCCAGGCTCTACCCTCGCTTTTTGTAATGCCCCTATCGTTTTGCTTTGCTCTGACACCACAAAACTGCGCGCAACGACCGGAGCATTATAAAAAAAAGTAAGCAGCAATAATACGCCTAAAGGTATTTTATTTTTTAAACGCATTAGAGCCTCACGCAATTTAAATATTGGTAGCCGTATCCAAGGGCTCGAAACGTTCACCGTATTTAGCGTGTAAATCACTAAACAAAGCATTTAATTTATTCGAACCCAGTTGCTGCGCGTAATGCATCGGCCCCCCTCTAAACGGGGCAAAGCCCGTTGCAAAAATCATTGCGCCGTCCAATAAATCGGCATCAGCGACAATGGATCCGTGCAGGCAGGCTTTCGACTCTTTGATTATGCGTAGCACCAGACGATGGGCAATATCTTTAGATAACAAATCCGACTGCAGTTTCTTTTTTATAGGTTTATTATTGCGATAACGATAAAATCCTTCCCCTGTTTTACGCCCAAGTTTGCCGTCGCGAAACATATCGAGTAATTTTTGTGGCACCGCTCCACCAAAATGCTCTGTTAAATTTTCTGCCACCGCCAAACATACATCCATGCCAACTGTATCGGCTAATTCCACAGGCCCCATAAACATTCCAAAGTTCTTAGCAGCTTGATCGATAACCTCAGGAGCATACCCTTCTTCTAAAAGCTGCACACACTCCATTAGATAAGGCATGAGTACCCGATTAACTAAAAATCCTGGGCTTGATGCAACCGGTAAAGGAAGCTTGCCAATTTGATTTACAAATGCGCAGGCTTTATGGGACACATCTTTGTCCGTAATCGCGCTTGATACCACTTCTACCAGCTCCATTTTAGCAACTGGATTAAAATAGTGTATTCCAACTAATCGCTGGGGATTACTCATGGAACGGCTTATCTCATCCAAAGGAATACTAGAGGTATTCGTGGCAATAATCGCGTGGCTGGCAGCTTTTTTCTCCACAGCTACCATTATTTCTTGTTTAACGGCTAAGTTCTCAAAGACTGCTTCAATTATTACATCAGCCGACTCAACACCAAAACCCTCAGGGTCGGCAACAAGCCTATCCGCAGCGGATTGAATTAAATGGTTTACTTTTAGTTTTTTCTTAAACAAGACATGGGCTCGCTGTATTGCGGGCGCTATCTGTTGATAGGATTTATCTTGCAACGTTACGTTAAGTCCACGTAGAGCACACCAAGCCGCAATATCGCCACCCATGACACCTGCACCAATTACGTGAACATGCCTCGCCTTAAAGGTACTGTTTTTAGCAAAAGCTTTCATCCGCTCGCGTAACAAAAACGCGCGGATTAAATTTTCTGCCGTGTCACCAGTGCTAATTAAATGCTCAACCGACTCCACTTCCTTGCTAAACGAACGTGCACCTAAAGCGCCTTCTTTTTCCCACAAATCAATAGCCGCAAAAGGCGCAGGATAATGTGTTTTTTTAACACGTTTTGCAACATTGTAACGAATTACTGGTGCTAATATTGTTCTCATCCAAGCGTAATTACTTAACTTTTGAGCAAAAGTGGGTTTGTGTTTTTTTGGCTTTTCTTTTAAGTAATTAATAGCAGCCCGCTTGAGTTGGCGTAATGGCACCACAGCATCTAAGAGGCCTAAAGCCTTAGCTTTTTTTGCAGACAATGGTATTCCTGGAAGAATGACTTGAGTTAGCGCATTGAATCCACCTATTAACCGAGGTAAGCGCACGGTTCCACCCCAGCCCGGATGTATCCCTAACATTATTTCTGGCAAACCAATTCGGCTGTCCGTCTCATCACTGGCAATGCGATAAGTACAAGCGAGCGCTAATTCAAGCCCGCCTCCTAAGCAAAAGCCATTGATCATCGCAACACTTGGAAAAGGCAGTTTGTGCAAAAGAGCAAAAACATTTTGTCCTTTTTGTAAAAAATTCCGCACTTCTTCTTTGGACTTAAAAGTACTGAATGTCTTAACATCCGCGCCCGCAATAAATCCTTTATTTTTCCCAGAGTAAATCACCAACCCCGTAATTTTTTTATTAATAGAAACATCTTCAAGGACGCTGTTTAATTCATCCAAAACTTCATCATTAATAGAGTTTAAGGCTGTATCATTACGATTAATTGCCAACCACGCTCTGTTTTCGCAATCAACCGTTAACTGCCAGTTATTGTACTTATTCATCACTCGATACCTCCGTTACTCGCTCCAGGTACATGGCACCACCCTGTCCACCACCAATACAAATCGCGGCCATTGCACGCTTACCACCGCTTTGTTTCAACGAATTCAACGCGTGAAGAACAATGCGGGCACCACTTGCTCCAATAGGATGACCCAAGGCAATAGCACCCCCCTGTTTGTTCAATTCCGATAAAGATGGGGCGCCTATCGCTTTATCTAAATCAAAATGTGTCTTGCAATAATTGTCGTCATTAAAAGCAGCAATACACCCTAAAACTTGGGCGGCAAAAGCCTCGTTTATCTCCCAGCAATCAAAATCATCAGGCTTTAACTTATGGCGTATCATTATTGGTGTTGCAGCGTGCACTGGGCCCAAACCCATTTGCTGTCCCGCCAAAGCGGCCCATTGACTGTCAACAATCTTTCCTAGAACCGGTAAATTATATTTGCGAACGGCCTGAGCACTCGCGAGAACAAGAAGACAGGCTCCATCGCTAATCTGTGAACTATTACCGGCTGTAACCATCCCAAATTTTTTATCAAAAAAAGGCTTAAGACGACTCAGTTTTTCAATGGTTGAATCGGCACGCACGCCATCGTCTTGAGCATAAACACGTCCTTTACTGTCTATAATTGGGGTAATTTCATCCATCTGCTTTTCCGCAAAGGCGTGCGCCAGTCGATGATGACTTTCATTTGCAAAGCCGTCCATTTGCAAACGCGTTATATCAAAATTATAAGCAATTTCTTCAGCTGTCTGCCCCATATTCAAGCCAACAATGGGATCCGTTAAACCACGAAGTAAAGCAACTATAGGCTTTAAATAGCTTAACTTAAAAGTGGTTAATAGGCGAACACGCTGGCCAAAAGTTTTTGCTCCGTACCAATAACCCAGCCACGAAGCCATTTTCTTATCAAATAATAAAGGAGAATGGCTCATAGCGTCCGTCCCGCCTGCTAGAATTAGCTCACTGCGGCCAGAGGCAATTTGCAGGGCAGCACTGTCTATAGCCTGCATTCCCGAAGCGCAGTTTCGCATTACGGTATAGGCCGGAACATGATTTTTGCATCCCAAACGGCGCGCAACCACATTAGCAATATTTGCCTCATCAGGCCCAGCCATAGCTGAGCCAATAATTACCTCGCTCAAATCACTAGCCTCAAAAGGTAGACGTGCCAATAATGGAATGCCTGCAGCAACGGCCAGATCGGAGCTTGAAAAAGGACCTACATTTTTTGCTTTAAGGAAAGGCGTACGATTGCCGTCGACAATATAAACAGCACGCCCTGGTAAATTTGTTTGCATATTCATCAATCCCGTTTCCTATGTAAAAAACAAGTGCTAGAAGATAGCGCGTATCTTTCTTCCTGTAAATTTTTGTAAAAGGTTTCCTTTATAGTTGCAACTTTATAATACTTAATGAAAATTTTTTATGTTTTTACCCGCATTAACAGCACTAATTATGCCTTTAGTAAACGAATTTACACAAGCTTAACTCGCAAAAGAGGATTGATAGATATATACTTTTACATTCCACAACCAAGTAAGGATATTAAAATGATTAAATCCAAACTGTTATTACCCGTTTTAGCGCTTTCCCTATGGTCTGCTCAACCTGTTTTCGCAGACCACGTTGATGGCCACGCAACAGTGCATCATAAATTAGAAAAAATGAACAAACAGTTGCATCTTACGGATGATCAACAATCAAAAATTAAAGCTATTTATGCGCACTGTCATGAGTCCATGAAAACCAATCATGAAAAATTGATGGTTATCCATAAAGAAATACACGCCTTAGTTATTAGTCCTAAAATTGATGAGTCTAAACTTGACGATTTAATTAGCCAAAAAACAGCTATTATCAACTCAAGAATGAAAGAAAAGGTAATGGCCAGAAATCAAGTTTATAACTTGTTAACACCGGCTCAACAGCAAACCATGCAAAAAATGATGCAAGAAAAAATGAACAAATGGAATCATAAAAAAGATTAATAACGGCTTCGTGCGTTCGGATTTTTGAACGCACGATGTTTAATCTGTACTTATGCTAACTGAACTCTCTAGCTTTCGTGACTAAAAATTTTTGATTAAAACTGTCATCTTTGGCACGTTAAGTGAATTTGATATGGGTGTATGCAAATGGCTGTAACCACTAAAAACTCTGAAGAAATCGTAAAAATGCGTGTGGCAGGTCAACTAGCCGGCGATGTTTTAACTATGATTGAGCCTTACGTAAAAGAAGGTGTTTCCACCGATGAGTTAAACACCATTTGTCACGACTACATTACTATCAAGCAACAAGCAATTCCCGCGCCTTTAAACTACAATGGCTTTCCGAAATCTATTTGCACATCTATTAATCATGTTGTTTGTCATGGAATACCCAGTAAAAAAATCCTAAAAAATGGCGATATTATTAATATCGATGTTACCGTTATCAAAGATGGATTTCACGGGGATACCAGCAAGATGTTTTTTGTCGGCGAACCAACAGTAAAAGCTAAGCACGTCGTTAAAATTGCTTACGAATGCTTATTTATTGGCATTGATCTCGTTAAACCGGGTGCACGCTTAGGAGACATAGGCCACGCCATTCAAAAACACGCGGAGCAAAATCGTTGTTCTGTAGTCCGTGATTATTGCGGTCACGGTATTGGTCGCGTTTTTCACGAAGAACCTCAGATTCTTCATTATGGTGAAGCTGGAACCGGTGCTGTCTTGCGCGAAGGGATGACGTTTACGATTGAACCCATGGTCAACCTAGGCAAATACCATACACGCCTGCTCCCGGATCAGTGGACGGTTGTAACCAAAGATCACAGCTTATCAGCCCAATGGGAACACACCCTATTAGTAACCCCATCGGGTGTTGAAATTTTAACCGCGCGCGCTGAAGAGAAATAATGCTTTTTTCTCGACAAAAAAATTTAAGGATGTAATAATTAGTGCGTTTGGCAAATTTAGCTGAATATTGAACGAGTTACGCGGGTAACTCTTTTAGTCCAATCTATAAATGGAGCAACATCATGAGAACTAAATTTTTAATTAACTTGTTTTTTATACTTTTTTTACCGTTTAATTCGTACGCCTTAACGGCAACAATAAGTCCCCCTATTGAGCCCGCAAAGGCAAGCCTACCAAAAATTAATTTAAACAAAGCGGATAGTAAAACCCTTGCTAACTCTATCTCAGGAATTGGGCCTAAGCGTGCTGAAGCTATTGTTAAATACCGCGAAGAACATAAAGGATTTAAATCTTTAGAAGAACTGGCACAGGTTCCAGGGTTAGGATCTAAGTTTATTGCGAAACACCAACAAGATATTAGCTCCCTGTTTACTCTAGCAACTAGTTAAAACCATTTATCAAAAATAATTTAAGTTGTGCCCCTTCGTTACAATTCCGGGACATCTGAATCCCGGAAATCGACGGGTGGAAACGCAAAGCGTTGTTGGGGCTAGGGAATTAAAGGAAGCCATCACCGATGCTTTAAAAATCAGGTTCTACCAAAGCAACTATACGCAGAATTTTTGATATAAACCGTTCAACACTTTAATTACCTAATAGTAACGGAACCAATTTATTTTTAATGTAAATAAAATCATGTTACCGGTTCGTATTTGAGTATTTTTGGTAATTTTACCCGTTATTTATAGACGCTGGTATTTATTAACGACTGAATATTTTTGGGTACTTTTTTTACCTTAAACATACCAGTATTACTTACGCGCTTATTAGCCGTTGAACGTTCACGGGGTTTAGTTACCTCAGCATCACTCTCTCTACCAATATCATGGAATAGATTAAAACAATCAGCCAACACTGGCGACATGGCTTCTTTAGATACCGCGGATAATTCCTCTAATAAATCTGCACCAGGCGTATTATTATTCGAAGATGAAATAACCATGATTTTACCTGACTGAAATTTATCCTGGCCTAATTGTTCGTGCTTTAAATTACTGCATGAGATAATTACCTGGCACTCTCGTTCTAGCAATGCTTTGACATTTTCTTTTACAGCAATTGGTGACATGTCTGGCGCATGCGTAATATCGATTAAACAATATTTCATTTCTGGAAATTTATTTGCATCAAACTTATCAATTTCACTCACATCAACCACAACAATGTTAGCCGAATTATTTGGGGCTAAGGCTATGGATTTCGTTTTTTCCTTTTTAATATCAGCAAGGAATGAATTTAATTCAAAATAGGTTTTGCCATGAAGGTGCACACAGGAAAAATTATCTTCTACGGTGGTTAAGCTATGGCCAAAGATCATCAAGGGAACAATTAATGCCTGCTGCCCACTGTCGGTAAAATAAATTTGAACAGGTTTATCTGCCACCTTTAATTTCTGTTGGCAAAACAGTTTTTCACGTTCTGCTAATTTGTCTATTGAGTTACAACTATTATTTAGGCCGTTGTTCTGTGTTATAAAACACTGCAATACCAGCAGGTGCTCAATTACATTTTCTATGCAACGGATAGCACGAAGATAAAATTCATCGCTCGTTACAACCTCTTCTTTGTTTATCATTGCCATGCCTTCGCAACAATTTTGCATCAATTTTTTAAATGCCCATAGGTAGCTTTGCTGAAAATGCGTCGGAAAAACCAATGCAGCGCTGAATTTTTTAGCGTAATTTATCACTTGAGTCAGCGTATCCAATGCTTCTTTGGGTAATGCAGTCAATCCTGAATCGCTTTGATACTCTGGTGGCAGAGGTAATATTTTTTCTTCAATGACAAATTCTGATAAATAGGCAGTCATTGCCTTTGAGAAATCTCCTTTTTCTTTCAAGCGTGTCGCTACCTCGTTATAAATTTCGGGACATCCAAGTCCCCAAAATTCACTCGCCAACGCGACAAGTATGCCTGCGGCGCCCTGGCCGTCCTGGTCCTCCTTAATTATAATCCCCTTTACGGGGATCATAATTTGCGCTCCCCAATGACTGACGCCTTTTCGTATGCCTTATATTTTGCCTGCGGCAAAACATCCGGCTCTAAGGCTACCAGGGACTACAGGCCTCGGTCTGCGACCTTCCTTGGCCTGCAGCGATAGCAGTAAGCTTGAGCTTGCTGAAATGTCGTTAATTGCTTTCTATCACCGCGCATACACGATTTAATATAACTATCTTTCTTTTTGCCCTCTTTTGTATTAAATAGTTTTTTAACGACGTCGTTATCTGGTTTGGAAAAATTAAATTGTGTTAATAAAGTATCCAATTCAACTAGAGTTTCAATAACAACCTGATCAAATTCACTTAGCTCAATACCTAAAGATAACCGCAATGTCAAAAGTCCTGCATCGGTTAATGTCGGTCGTAAAAAACCAAAACTCTGACGTCTTGCTGCACGCAACACCATTTTCTTATCGCGTAATTTATAATGCAAAATACCAGAAAAAATCGCGATCAATAAATTTGTTACTCCCTCGCTATAATCACCAAGCTTGGTTTTCTTTTTTTCAAGATCTGGATAAAATCGCAGGAATAAACAAGAGGTATTTTCAAGGGTTTCCTTCAGTGAAATGTTAGTAACTCATGTTACGCACACTGAAAATTAGCTGGTCATATTTTTAAGCTCCTGCCATGCAATCTGGTTCGCTCTTACGATTAATTTATACTTAATGGCAAAGTGATTTAATTGAGTTTTTATCTTCAACATTTCCAGCTTGCAATAAGCAATTATAGAGGCATAAATATGATTGCACTGAGTTTTGACGGTGCGCGTAGGTGATTTTGTAAGGCTTGCATTTTGTTTTATTGATTTGTGATACTCTTCAATCCGCCACCGTTTCTGGTACACTTCATAAAGACGTTCGGCACTACTGTGTATGTCATTAGAAACAAGATAGAGAATTCCTGTTGAACCGTTTTCGTTTTTGAATACTTTTTTCAGGAGCCTCACTGGGAAGTCTAGGCCTTTAAGCCAGACTGTGTGGGCTACATTCTCTTCAAGCTCTATTGTTTTTACTTGTAGATACCGTCCGTTTTTGGCATCGTTTTCAGATAAAGCTAATGTACGATTAGACTTAACCCCAATGATAAACGATTTGTGAAGGTCTTTATGGATGTGAACCATATTGGCCTTCGAGCCAAACCAATTATCCGCTAATACATAATCAAACATCACTTTGTTGGTAATGGCCTGAGTAATCAGCTGTTGGAATAATTGGTTTTTGGTCATTGATGACTTTCTTCTGGTTTTCCGGGTTTTTATATCACAATAAGTAATATCTTTTTTGATAACCTCATACCCTATTGGTACACTGAAATCATCATAGCGAATCATGCACGACAGGATGTTTATCCCTTTGAGAACCGTTCCTTTAGCGTGGGAGTAATGCCAGCAATTAATTTCATTCTCATCCGTGTATGGCTTCTCTTCAATGGAATCATCAAGTATCAATACACCGCACGATGTCTCTTGAGTTCTCACCGGCTTTTTTACATAACCCCACAGTGATTTTGAATCATAATCTTTCAAGCGAAGAAATCGTGTGACCTTGTCATGAGCAAATGCTCCATCAACCAAATCAGATAACCCTGTAGCTGTCGCATATTTGTTTTGGAAAATCAAATAATCACTATAAATATCAAGCATATCCATTTTATTCCCTCCCTAAATTATGGGCAGAATTTTAATGCTTTTTATTCAAACTGCAAGTAGTGGTGCGTAACATGAGTTAGTAAATTTTTTTTCTTCAATTTTTTGACGTAATGCACAAACTCGCTTCTTGCGCCAATTAAGTAATCGACTACTCAAGTGCAACTGTTTTTCTTGATCAGATAGCTGTTGCATCTGCTGTTTAATGTTATTAAATAATGTCTGTAATTTATCAGCAGATAATTGTTTAAATTTTTTTTTTCATTTTTTTACAGCGCGGTTTAACTTCGTTTGCAATGCTGCCGATGGACTAGCACCCCCATCTTTGGTCGCATGCGCAATCGCTTGAGTCAATATAGCAAAATTATTGCGCCTTAATCCTGCATGAGCTATTTCTAGATTACTGTAGCTATTTGGCTTTTTACCTTCTTTAGGGTTGCCTGTTTTTGAATCAAAAATTTTAATAGTTTCAAAACCCTTACGATCTTCATCGGCCATTAAACGATATTGGGCGTGATTCATTGGCAAACGATTTGAACGATTACTACCCGTTATAGTGCGAAAAAATTTACCCAACGGATGATTGCCTTGCGACCGACCGTATTGTAAACAAGAATCCGAGTTAAATTCTCTGTTCTGACTGGCTCCCTGATTTGCCTCTGGCGTGCATGTTGCCATATGCATGAAAAGATTCATGATCATTGCGCTGTAGGTAACCATTAAATCTACCGTTCCAGTGTAATTGTTTAAATCATGTAATAATCGGATATATAATTTTTGAAATAAATCTTCGCCACTACGCTGCCACTGCGATATTTTTACGGGTTGTTGATTTGCTTTAGCTGACTTAACAGGTTTAGTTGCTTCATTGTTCTGCTCGTCGAATAGTGCCTTCTTGATTTTATTGTATAATTTGATTTCCTCGACACTTAATTCATCAAATTTAGTCATCATTATTTGATAAAGGTCCTTTAATTCCTCAGTCAGATTATTTTTAATTCTATAATTTATCGCTCTTTCAAACTTTTTTCTATCCGTATTTTCAGCAAGATTATAACTTGCTTTTTTATTTAACAACGTAACAACCATGGTGACTTCTTAATTTTATTAATCATAGTGTTTATATATTATCATATGCTTAAAGTGATTTCCGCAAGGTACGGCTGAAGCATGAGAACCCGACCAAGCCTCACTGCGCGTTTTGCGGATTAAAAGATTGCGTTGCGTAAAAATCACGAAGGGTTTTGAGTGAAGTGGTGCCGCACTTGGGAGATTGCAACAGGCTAAAAAAATACGACCATGGTTACATCCTATTTGGTTTACACAACAAAACCCGCGTTCCAGTACGCGGACCCAACTAACAAATCGTGTGGGATGTTTATAAATGGTGCAGTTTCTGTTATAATTTTTATTTTTTGGAGTAAAAATGAACTTAGCTTATAAATCTATCTCTGTCGCATTGCTCTCTTTTTCCGCAATAAGCAACGCGTCCGCTTCGTATAAACAAGAAATCAGAATTCACACAACCAGGGCTCCTGATTCAAGCAACCCCACTAAAGCTTGCTTTACAACTACCGATTTATTCGATTCTGAATATTGTACCTCCAGTGATTCAGGCAACTTTGGAAGGTCAAATATATACAATAATGGTCCAAAAAATTGGGTTGTCGAAACAAACTATGGTAATAAATATAAAGTTGAAACAGACGGTTCTTGCACAAATTTTACTGGTAGAACGCCTCATGAAAGTGGCCGACTTGATATATACGTTGCAACAGCGGATATTAACTATCTTGATTTTTTTAATAAACCGCATTTTGTCTATAAATTGACGGATTGTCGAACAACATGGACGCCTGCACCTTAGGGCAAGTGCCACTCTCTTGTCTGAATTAAAATGCGCATATTACAGCGCTTATGGTTGCAACTACATACCAAAAACCCGATAAATTGCTCGTGTGTACTGTGGATGGGAGTAGTCACACGATCAATACGCACCTTGCCTTTTTAAAGGTCAAGATGCGTTTTTTGGCATTGCATCAATCGAACTTCCAACCCACTTTACCGGTTAATCCATGATCGCGAACCTGCTGCGCAACCTGCCCTATATACGCCAATCGTAGATTCAACCCTTTTTGAGGCAGGTCTGCGTCCAATCCGGCGTCAATCACCAAAGCATCTTTGGCAATCGCCGCGCCTTGAATTGCGAACGGATTACCGCCGGCGGTGAAGGCAAAGCTTGAAAGCGGATTGACTCCGGTGTACGCATGGCGCCAAGCGAGCATCACCCGCTCACTAATAAGCTTATCTTTTGTTTGCGTTAAAGGCTTGGTTTGTTGCACGCCTAAATGGGTGTAGAAAGTATCAAAATGATTGCGCCCGGTTAAACCCGAAACGCCATTTTCTTGCCAACGACCCGTACCACTGGTGACGTAGGTGGCTCCAACAAAAGGAACCAGATTAAACGCCGTCAAACTTTCTGCGTAATCTATTTGACCAAAGAGCTGGGTCGTGCCACCAGTCGAGCCACCCTGTAAACGCTCGTTAAAAGTGGGCAGCTGTGCTTGGCGGTTCACCTCAAATTGATGCCAGGTGTAGGCTGCACCCATTTTGGCCCGCACCCACGCCCAATCATGGCGGCTGTAAAGACCTAAGGTGTAATCATCACTTTTAGCCGAACTTAAGCGCGCTTGACTGTTCAAGCGACTATTGCCATACCCCGCCAGCACCCCTAAAACATTGCCGTGAATGGACGCATCCGCGCCAATAAACAATCCTTGAACCTTTTTTGAAACAGCGGCTGTATCGCCGCTGCTCTCAAAATCGCCCCAACTGCCGTACCCTTGCGCCCACAAATAGCGATGGCCAAAACGCTTAACGCGCTCCTCACTGGTCGTGCTTTCTAAACGTTGCAACACCGCCTGTCTGGCGTAGCGGCTGTCTTCGGTGAAAGTACTTAACAGAGAGCTGTATAGCTCACCAGAAAGCGTATTAAAAGCCTGCTGCGCCTGAGCAATGCTCGCCGCATTCATCACCGAGTCGTACACCACATTGCCCACACCTAAACTTTCCACCGCATTTGCCGTAGCGGTTTGATTGGCCGTACTTGCCGCGGTGGCAAAATTATTCACCGAGCGGGTCATGTCCAAATACACGTTATTGGCATCGTACGTGAGTCCTATATCGAAAAAAGGCATCATCTGTATCAAGGCATCATAGGTACCTGTGCGCCCACCCGCGGCGCTCAAAATGGTATAGCGCTGGCTGGTATAACTCCCTTGCTCTCTAATAACCGATACCGTGCCGCCATTGATTGTCGCCGTACCCGTCACATCAATTAAATCAGACGCACCCGCAGCATTAATTTCTACCTCATAGGTCGAACCTGGATTTTGCACGTAATTCCCGCTAATGGTCAGCGTGCCTATAGAGTTACCCGGGGCAATAGTGCCGTTAACCGTGGTGTTGCTTAAACTACCTACGCCTTTGAGGGTTGTTCCTGCGGCAACCACGGCTGTCGCTTGACTAAAAAGCCCATTTATCGCAAGTGCCCCTTGATTGACTAATATATCGCCCGTAAAAGCAGAACCATCGCCCATTAAACTTAAGCCGGACGCGCCTTCTTTGCCAAGCGTACCCACGCCACTAATGGCGCCGTTGTACTCTACGTCTTGCTGAATATCCAAGTTTAAGCGACCGGCATCAATGGCAAGCTCGCCAGTAAACTCCATGCCTTCATCCGTAAAGGTGAGCGTTGAATTGCCGGCTTTAGCCAGGACGCCACCACCCGTTATCCGACCCGCGTACGTAAGGTCTTGGTTGGTATTCACCTGCAAGCGACTGTTGCCTACATTAAGTTGCGCCCCACTGCTGCCATTTAAATTGTTGATGCTGGTATTAGGATTAAGCGCGCTATCCAATACGCTACCGGCATCCAAGCGCACCTCTTCGCTGCTGCTGATGCTGCCATTGGCGCCCAAAGACAAGCGGCTTGCGTTAAGCGTGGTGGAACCTGTGTACGTATTCACGCCCGTTAGCACCACCTGGCCTAAACCCGAGCTGACCACTTCACCCACCGCATTGGCTGCATCAACTAAATTGGCATTAAGCGTAAATACGTCATTGCTACCAAGCGCTTGAATATTTACCAAACCTTGTAATTGCGTGGAGTTGGTGGAATCTAGGGTTAAGGACGTGCTCCCACCCTGCTCGGCTCTAGGCGAAATACCGCCTAAAGATTGCGAGCTGCTGCCACCACGAAGGGTGGCATTAGCACCAATGATAATATTGCCCGTTCCTAAATTAATGCGGTTTGCACCGCCTGCAACTAAAGAGGCCCCGGAGGCCAGTGTAAAATTGGCGCGTCCACTGGCGTTATCTAAATTTAAAATTCCAGCTTGCACAGCAGAAACGGGAGTGCGAAGCGCCTCGTCTTGGGCGTACAGATACAACGTACCGGAGTTAACAGAAAACTGTGTGGCGGCTCTAAGGTTACTCATGCCGCCCAACGCCCAAACACCGCTATCGTTTTTATTGATAAGTATTCTATCGCTATTGGCGATATTTCGCATCGGGTCACGCATGTCAAGCAAACCACCAACCGAGTTGCCACTGGTGCCGGTTTGAACGTTTAAAATGGCATCCGCGTCAAAACCAAAAGAAATGGAGTTGGCTCCCCAGCTGTCTTCGTTGCCCGCAAACACAGTAGTGCTGCCATTATCAATATTTAAAGCGATAGTGCTTTCACTATTATAAATAGCGCCACCGTACACGCCCGCTCTATTATCACGGAACTGGGCGCCACTACCAATATTCACCAATGCCGGACCTATCGGAGCACGACTGTAAATGGCACTGCCACTATTATTCGTTTGATTGCCACTAAACCGCGCATTATTACCTATTGTTGCCGTTGAGCTAACGTTATAAAGAACACTACTAATACTACTTGGCCTTGAAGTACTATTGTTTTCAAAAACAGCGTTAGTGCCTATATTAACCATACTTGAATTTGTTAAAAAAATAATGCTCCCATTTGTAATTTGATTGTTTCTGAAATTAATTTTAGCTGCAGTATCTAACATATTGATGTTTAATGTTGAATTGATTATGTTGATAACCGACGAGCCAGTTATCATAAAATTTTCTACAAATAATTCGGTACCGTTTATATTCATCGTAGTTGGTGACGGTTGGTTTGAAATAAACAACGGCGGTGCCGTCCCACCATTTATGGAGTTGTCCGCACTGGTATACGTTACCGCTTGACCGGGGTTAGGAAACAAGGCGGCTTGAGCTTGTTGGCTACTCAAAAAAAACAAGCTTAGGCATGACGCGGTGAAGCCTCTGTTTGTGGTTAAGCGCCGCAATGGAAAATACATAAACTCAGACAGCCATTGCGCAACGGGGGTAAACCTAGCTCGTGATATCAGCATTAAATCATCCTTGAATTAAATTTTTTACTTTTTAAATCATTGTAGCAGTATGCACATTTTTTCTTGAAAGTGAAAGACCACGTTAATACTTAATTTTGCACGTTGAGACCTACGGGGGGGGGAAATAGCCTCCAGTAAATTAAACAAATTCAAATTTTTCATTGGGAATTTTTTTAATTTTAATCGTGTAGGAAACCGTCGTTGAGCACTTAGCTTTGAAGGTATCGTGGTAATATATCCTGAGCAACCGCTAAATTTTTTGAAGAGGCCGGCCCATCCCTATCGTCTTATTTTAATCCAGCCAACTCTTAAGCGTAGCCTAAATCAATATAATTAAGGTATCATTAATTTTGCAGTACGCCCGAAACGCTTTTTCAGGTCACACGCAAATATTGTATTAAAGTTATTAAGGATGATAAATGAAGGATCGAAGGTTAAACCGCACCACTATTTTAAACGTATTTTTGTTTTTGATGACAGCTACCCCCATTGTTATAGCGCAAGCACTACCGTCTTCTAAAACAGTACGAGGAAGCGCACCGGAAAGCCCGCGTATTTTGAAAAAAAATACGGCTATGAACGCTACCAAAACATTTCATCAAGACTCTAAGAAAGCGTATATCGCATCGTCACCTAGAGTTTCCGAAGCAGCTAAAAACCACAGCCCTCCTTCAGTAAAGCCTTTGAAGAGTGGTATAAGAGTCACGGTATTAGCCGGGGGTAATTCATCGACCTTTGATAAGCATGAACGAATCTTTTTCCCAGCGGAAACCTTTAGAGCCGACTCGTTCAAAATGGATGCTAATAAAATTAACTTTGCATCTGCAATCGGTGTCTCCTATGAAAAAATCCTTGATTCTCGTGGACATAATCCTTGGGGCATACTTCAGACTATCTCCTTAGGTGTTAATGCTTATTATCATGAAAGCCCGCGAAACGGTTCAGTATACGAATACGGCTTGTTCGACTTTAATAACGCCAGCTACGCCATGAAAATTAAAAGTTACCGGATAATGTTGGATACGGAATGGGGTTTAAGTCCGATATTTTTCGGCATGATGCCATTTCTTGAAGGCGGAATCGGTGGCGCTCAAAATACCCTAAGCTTCAAAAACACACCCCGACCCAATATTGGTGCTGACGGCGGATATTATAAACTGTCCAATCATACAACCACCCATTTTGCTTATCAGCTTGGTGCAGGACTCAAGATGCCTGTAAACGATCGGATTATGCTCTCTGCGCGCTACCTCTTTGCGAATACCGGCGCTGCTAAAAGTGGGATCTCCGATGCCAACACCGGAGTAATACTCGCAAGTCCCGTCCGTACCGATGTGCAATCGCAATCTGTATTATTTGGCTTAAGTTACTTATTTGGATAATTATATTATGAAAAAAACTCTACAAAAAAAACAACTATTCTTGTTGGTGATGGGTGTATTTAACACAACTTTGCTCTTAGCAGGAAGCACACCGCCATTATCTATTATTGCGCATGAAACAGTGCAAAATATGGCCCCAAATACAGCACAAACAGTTAGTTATACACTTAAAAACAACGTCCCCATTGCACCAGTTATGCTAAATACAGACGCATCTAAAACAATGTTACACCCCGCGTCCCCATTTACCACCTGGCGAATTATAGACGACTGTTCCTACAAAGGAATGCCTCATTACGTACCACCCAACGGAAGTTGTCACGTGAATGTTACTATTAACGCCGGAGGTACGCCCGCTCACATACAACAAAGTCTTATTATTAATTACGGACCTACCTTCCAAACAATCGCGCCTTTTCCCTTACTAAATTTTGATATTAGCAATAGCGCAAGTGGATTCTTTTATACGACCGAACCGGCTGGTAATAACATGATGGTGAATACATCCCAACATCTCAGTTGGGGGGTGAAAAACACGACAGCAAATACGATTGTACTCAATAATTCAACCACTAATTTTACTATTCCATCCTCCTTAATAGCGCCACCAACGTTTACAAATGATTGCGGTAATACAGTCCCATCAGGTGGTGGCACTTGTACTATTTCAACCACTATTCAAGCGCTTAGTACCGCCGGACAAGTGCAACAGCAACTTGCTATTGCTTACGATTCTGGCAAAACACTCGTTGCTGATCAGCCAACCAATTTTTCAATCCTTTCATCGGCGCGTACGCGCACATTTGTGTTTGAAAATCAATGCCCCTATGATGTTTGGTTGGCATTCGTTGGTGGTGGACAAATTAATGGATGCGTGACGGATGCTGATTGCGACAATAAACCAAACGTTACCCCTGGAACTTTTGTCTGCGATTCCGCAGCAGATGCTGGTGCGGGCATCTGTAATTGGAAAAATCCAACTCCTCCCGGGGGTGATTATAAAATATCCGCTAATGGCGGCACTAAAAATGTCACTTTAACTGAAAATGTATACCCTCTTTCAGCCTCGCAACACCTGGTGTGGAGCGGCGTGATTGGCGGCAGAACCAGCTGTACCAGTTTGGGTTGCTCTACCGGAGACTGCGGTGGTGGCCAAGGCGGTTGCCCTGTTGGGCAAGGATTAAAACAACCTGCGCAGCAAGCTGAACCTACGTTCCAGCAAGAGTCTGATTTTTACGACATCACCGGAATTAACGGCATCAACATACCAATGTCAATCGAACCCCAGGGAGTTTCACGCGACGCTACCAATCCTTATACCTGCGGCGCGCCAGGGATTACCACAGACCAGGCGAGTACGGGTGGCACAATTGGTGCTTGCTCATGGGAGTTTACCCCACCTAGCAACAACTATATTTGGGTTGCTAACGGTGGAATAAATTGCACTCTTAACAGCGAATGCAATGAAGCGGGAGGAGAGGCTTGTGGATTATCTCAAGCGAGTATCAACTCTAATTCGGCGCAAAAAACCTGCGGAAATTTTGAAGGTTATTGGACTGCGAATCAGGTATGCGGCATCAATACAAACTACTCAAATGCTCCCTATAATTGCACCAACCCCGCAACCAATGGAACATTCACTAATATGTATCAATGCAGCGGAACGGGTTACAATCAGTCCTGCTACAATTCAGCCAACTCCACAACATGCTGTGGGTGCCAAAATTGGCAAGAAGCGCCAACGAATATACTGCTCCCGTCAAATCCAGCAATTATTCCGCAGTGTAACACCACAGGAAACAATTCAAACAATACCGTCTGGAGTGCTAATGCCCTTCCGACACTGGGTTGGTATAAAGCCGCATGCCCACCCTTTTACGTCTATCCATTTGACGATAAAAGCAGCACCTTCAGCTGCACCAATAACCCCACTGGAATTAACTCAACCGATTATAAAGTTACCTATTGCCCTGGTGGTAAATCGGGAGCCCCGACCGGAGTGACGCCCAACCCTTAAAAGACACCCAAAAAAGCCAGCCCTATCTGGTTACGCCACTTTTCAGAGTGCAACCATGTTAGGGCAAGCTCTTTGATGATGGATTAGCCTTTCCTGCGTTCTGTAGCTTTGTTGTGTTGCTTAATGAATAGTGCGTAGAGTGACGCAATGCCTAGCCACTCTATGACTCTTAAGAAATATTTTAAACAAGTAAGCCTACCCTAAATCTTTGATTAGACCATCGGAAACACGTTTAAAACGCCCAAATTTATTATTTCCTAAAATAACCTGGGGGTTTCCATTAAAAACTGTTCTGGTCTAATTGCATTGAACGCTTTTGTCTAGTCTGAGCTAATACATTTAAACCATGATAAAAACAATATGTGCTTTTTCACTAAATTTCTGGTTCTATAGCTTTAAAAAGGCGTTAGCAAATGGACCAGAATTAATTGCAGGCTCACCAAAATTATCGCCGGGTATTTTGATATAACTATAGAGCTGGTTAACCTCATCTGATAAAGTATTTCAGAGATAAGAAACACTATTTCCTGCATTCATAGACAATACTCTCGTCATTTTCATCTGGCGTAGCTAAGCTATCAAAAGCCTTTATTCTGCGCACTTTAAATCCACAATTTTTGAGAATTTCAGTTAACTCATGCTGCTCGTAAATTCTAACTTTCAATTCTTCAATCTCTGTCTGAATAATGCTGTTGTTGTGGATGAGTTCGTATTTGCCAATTGAGTTGCAAACATTCCCTTTCATAGTTGCTAATTGGCTTAGCATGATCATTTGATTATTCGGTTTGTGCCACACAGAGACACGCCATACATCAAGTGGTGGCACGGCTTTAAGTGTTTCACCTTCAAATAATAAAACACCATCATCGCTTAGGTGATCATAAAATTTTTTAAGCGCTGCTGTCACTGCTACGGGATCGATCATTAGACAAAAAGATCCGCTGGGAATAAAAATTAAGTTGTATTTTTCTGGCCGTTTTAAATCCGCAACGAAGCCTTTCCATACCGTAGGCTCTAAATTTTTAGCATTGGCTTTGGCATGCAAAGCTTTAAGCATATAGTCGCTTGCATCAAAGCCATCTATATTGAATCCTTCCTCGAGTCATGGCAGTAAAAAACGGCCTGTACCACACATCGGTTCTAAAATAGGACCGTTTGCCCTCATTACATAATCACAATAAAAAGCATAAGCATCTTCTGGTGGATTAGGCTTGCTTAAATCGGAAACGTCAGTACAAAAGCTGAGATAGGTGTCAAGCTGTTTCATTGTGCCCCCCCCACGCCGCCCACTGAAGCTTTATGCATAGGCTGGGTTAACTCTAATATCATCAAGTACTCATCAAAAAAAGTGTCTCCCATTTTGAGTGCGTGGGGTTCTGTGCCATATATTTTAAATCCCTGTTTTTGATAAAATGCCACAGCGCCAAGATTACTTGTCACACAGGTTAAGTGTAGTTGGATAACACGTAATTTTGCATGATTGATAATGGTTTGAATTAAAGAGCTTGCTATGCCTTGCCCCCTATATTCCGCTTTCGTATACATTCCCCAAATTACACCACGATGCTTTGTTTTGGCTAAATTTAAGCTATAAAAGCCAACGCAAGAGACAATTGAATTATCGACGAATACGAGCACGCAAGTCGTTTAACACGCGGTGCAACAGCCAAAGCAGAGTGCATTCTAGCATTATTGTAATAGCCTTCAATATATAGGAATATACTAAGCTTAGCTTGCTCCCGTGTTTTATAAACGCATTCATGAATTAATTCAACCTTCAATGCGTGAGAAAAGCTCTCTGCAATAGCATTGTCCCAGCAATTACCTTTTCGACTCATACGGCCAATCAAACGATAGTCTTTGCGAATATTTATATATTTTTTAGAGCAGTACGGACTACCTCTGTCAGAATGCACAATAACGTTTTTAGGAAACTTACGTTTAAACAGCGCCATCATTAACGCATCACAAACTAAAGACTTTTTCATGCGTTTGCTCATAGACTAGCCAATGACAGCTCGAGAATACAAATCAATTATAACCGTAAGATATAACCATCTTTCTGTAGTGCGTATATAAGTGATATCACAGGCCCACTTTTGATTAGTCGCAGTTGATGAAAACTCACGATTTAAAATGTTTTTATATATTGGAAAGGTACATGCCTAAAATATCTTTCCGACCCTCTGTATTTACAGCAAGAACCGAGTAAAAAGCCTTGCTGGTCACTTTACCTTCCGTGCGAACTTTAAAGTGCATGGCATCCAGAAATACGATTGGGTAGACCGAATCCAGCGGTCTATTGCGCCACTCGGTAATAACAGGGATTAATTTATCGGTGATAAAGCTTATCTTGGCAGGCGACACATCAAGCCCATAAAGCTCCGTTAAATGATCTGCAATAGCCTCATAACTCATCCCTAAGGCATATAACGAGAGGATTTTATTATCTAATGATTCATTCAAAACAGTTTGCCGTTTTTTTACTATCTCCGGTTCAAAGCTACCATTACGATCTCTTGGTGTTGCAAGTTCGAAGCAGCCCGTGCCTGTTTTTATTGTTTTGCTTTGCCTGCCATTGCGCCTGTTAGCTTCCTTTTCAGCCTTGCACTCGGCGAGATGGTTATCCATCTCGCCTTCTAAGGATGCCTCAAGAATTTCTTTGATAAGCGGGGTAAGAATACCGTCTTTTTCAGTAAGTGATTGACCAGATTTAAGTTGCTCTATCGCTGCAGCTCGGAACTGACTAAAATCAAAGTCAGCTAAATTATTATTTTTATTAAACATGTTCAGTTCTCCTAATTGTGCTAATTATAACAATTATTGAAAACTGACACAGTTATTTAAACACTCCCTTATGGACGACTTTTCAGAAAAAAACAATGATTTTTATTTGATCACTTTGGTTAATTTTAATTTTAATGCTCTTATCAAGGGATTATACAGTTATTTATAAATTTCTCTAATTTTTCTACTTCCTCTTCTCTTCTAACTTTTTTACCCAACCAACCAATTTGGTTGATAAGATCTCGTTGATCACGAATCATAAGATCGATAACCTCACTGCTTTTTTTAACTGATGATAGAGCCTGCCAGTGTAGATTATAATTATGCGCCATACTCATAAACTTTCTGTATTTTCTTTTTTCCAAAAAAGTCATAAATGATTCGTGCTTAATAAATTCTTGCTTATAGCTGTCTATTAGACTATCAATCCCACGGCCTTTGCTAATAGGAAAATTATCTTTGGACATGAGGTAATCACTGAAAACACACACAAGAAAATTGAAGGAGAGATTCCTAAATTCATTCCTTTTTTGGCTTCTCTCAATCCGTGCTTTTTTATCACCTTTTATATGAATTATTATGGTGAAAATCAAACCTATTGTAGCAATTAGCGCTGCAATCCATCCTGAATAGCAATTATTTGTTAAAAAATCTGAAAGTGCCACCATGAAACCCCATAAGAAGTATCTCTTATAAAGTATATCGGTATTTGTTGTGGTTTATTGAGGTTATTTATTTTCAAGTGCCCCGCTAGTGCCCCTTGAAATAATTTAGAAAATCTATTTTTTTTGTAACTTATTGATTTAATTGGTGCCCAGGGCCGGAATCGAACCGGCATGGTGTTACCACCGAGGGATTTTAAGTCCCTTGCGTCTACCTGTTTCGCCACCTGGGCATACTTTGGAGGCTGAGGCCGGAATCGAACCGGCGTACACGGCTTTGCAGGCCGCTGCATAACCACTCTGCCACACAGCCAAATCATGGCGCTCTAATAAAAAAAGCGACGTTATATTTGGTCGCTTAATTTGGAGCGGGAAACGAGACTCGAACTCGCGACCCCAACCTTGGCAAGGTTGTGCTCTACCAACTGAGCTATTCCCGCATGTCTTCGGGATGCAATTTTACCTATTTATCAAGCAGAGTCAAGGTTAAAATTGTTTTTATTTTAATAATTTTAATCGCTTTGAAGATTATTTTTTTGACAATTCCGGCCACGCGATAATTAAATAAACAACCATTGACCAAATAGTTAAAATAGCAGCAATATATAATAAAATAAATCCAAAAACTCCGCACCATGAAGCCTGAGGTTCAAAGGCCACTAAAAGCACCAAAGCGAGCATCTGCACTGACGTTTTAATTTTACCTACCCGACTTACCGTAACACTTGCCCTGCTCCCAATTTCCGCCATCCACTCGCGCAATGCTGAAATGACTATCTCGCGCCCGACTATTACGATTGCCGGCAAAGTAATAAAATCAATATCTTTCGCACCCACTAATAATAACAAGGTGCTTGCTATTAACAACTTATCGGCAACAGGATCTAAGAATGCCCCGAACGGGGACATTTGTTGAAGTTTTCGCGCAAGAAAACCATCCAACCAATCGGTGAAACTTGCCAGCGCAAAGACAACAGCCGCAGCCGCATGCGCCCAATGAAAAGGCAAATAGAAAATAATGATAAATACTGGGATTAATAGGATTCTCATCAAGGTTAGTAAATTAGGTAAGCTCGTGACGTTACTCAAAACAAGTTCCTCTTAATCAAGTAGGTGAAAATGATTCGCCAGAGCAGTATAATTGTCAAATACCACAATTGCACCAGCTGCTAGTAAACCCGAAGTGTCACGCTGATAAAAATCCACTCCAATTGCATCCATATCAATGCTTTTTGCCATTTCTATATCGGTCACTGAATCACCAATCATTAATGCTTTATCCGCTGAAACGTTTAGACTGTCTAAAATTTGCTGCAACATTTCCGGGTTGGGTTTGGGCGCCGTTTGCCCGGCGCATCGTGTGACTTTAAAAAACGCACTCAACCCAGATAAGGATAGCGCCCGTTGTAAGCCTTGATTTCCTTTATTGGTAGCGATGGCTAAGCTAATATTTTGTTCAGCGATACGTTTTACAAATTCTTTGGCGCCTGGAATCAAATAAATATCATTATGGCGTGACATTAATGCGTATTGCACGGCATCTAAAAGCTGTTCATGCTGCGACGTACGCAAATGGGGGTACACTTTTTTAACGGCATTAACCAAGCCCAAATCAACAGATTGCCGAGCAAGCTGCTCGTCCAGCTCACCAAAATTTAACCGTGCCGCTTCTTGTTGCACACAATAGAGAATTTCACCTAAGGTATCGCTTAAGGTTCCTTCCCAGTCAAATATTATCAAATCATACGATTTATTTATCACGTACTTCTCTCCGGACTCGCAATTGAGATAACGTATTAGCAAAAACTTTATCTAATTCCGCTTCATAACAATGTGTAATGCCGTTTAGGTTAAATTGAATTGAGTGTGCATGCAAATACAGTCGCATCTTATCCAAGACAAGGCCTAAATCCAATGCAGCATTCCCATATTTATCATCGCCTACAATACTATGATTCAAAGCGGCGCTGTGGACTCTTATTTGATGGGTACGTCCTGTTGATGGACGTGCTTGCACCCAACAAGACGCTTGAAAATTCTCAATTAAACTAAAATCCGTTGACGAGGGCTTACCGGTTTCACTCACAACCACAACGCGCTCACCAGATTTGACGATATTTTTCTGCAAGCTTAAATTCACTTGAATGTTTTCAGGTTCACCCCAATGATTGTGAGCGATTAACCAGTATGTTTTTTGTACTTCACGGTTGGTAAATAGCGCTTGCAAAGCCCGTAAAACGCTCCTTTTTTTGGCAATAAGTAATATGCCTGAGGTATCGCGATCCAATCGATGCACAAGCTCAAGATAAATGAGGTCCGGCCGGCTTTTTCGTAGAGCCTCAATAACACCCAAACTTAAATTGCTACCACCATGAACCGCGAAACCGGACGGCTTATTAATAACGAGCAACGACTTGTCTTCAAACACAATACTTTTATGCAAAAGTTGCTGCAGCTTTTCCCCCACAAATATTTCTTTAGATTCACTGCAGCGCACCGGTGGCACCCTCACAGAATCACCAGCAACAAGCTTTTGCTTAACCTGCGCTCTTTTTTTATTCACCCGCACTTCGCCAGCACGAATTATTCGATAAATGTGGCTTCGTGGCACCCCTTTCAATATGCGAATTAAATAATTATCCAGACGCTGCCCCGCCTCGTCTTCATTAATTTGGTAATAGCAAACCCCACCCATGAAAATAGCCTTACAACCTTTATTAAAACCACAAACTAGAATTAATAATTATAAAAAAGAAGTATATTACGACAGTTGTGGGCTGTGACCAAGAATAAAACTTTGCCTTAGGTGTTTTTTTTGATACTATGCACAGTCGTGGGTAATAGTCCACTAACAGATTTTTTTAACAGCCGATTATCGGTATTAATAAACGCGCTTTCACTAACTGATAAAAAAGAAAGCAAACCTGTAGAAGTCTATAAACGATGTTTATCAGATACCTACACATGCCAGACATACCTTTCATAATACGTTATTTTTCACAAAAATAACCAAAAGCAAGTTTGCTTTATTATTTTACAAATCAAAGGTGTGCACTGCAATATTTTGCGAGGAGCATGCGTACGGTCTGAAGTACAATACTGGTTTTCTTTGTGGTTAAACATAAAATACTATTTTATCCAAGTGTTAGCGCCTACAACGAGGCAAATAATGACCAAGGAAATAATGCTCATAAACGCATCCCAAGCAGAAGAAGTACGGGTTGCGTTAGTTAAAGACAATCGATTATACGATTTAAATATTGATTGCCCATTGAACGATAAACGTCGTCAAGGAAATATTTATAAAGCTACGGTAACCCGTGTTGAACCAAGTCTTGAGGCTGTTTTTGTGGACTATGGTCCTGACAAACAAGGGTTTTTACCTCGCAAAGAAATAGCCGATGAATATCTAAAAAATCTCAAAGATCCAAGCGACGATAAACAGCCCTTGAACACGCTCATTCGCCCAGGTCAAGAGTTACTAATTCAAGTGGATAAAGAAGAGCGCGGCAATAAAGGTGCGGCGTTGACTACCTTTATTACTCTTGCCGGATGTTATTTGGTTTTAATGCCAAACAATCCCCACTCCGGTGGGATTTCTCGTAGAATTGAAGGCGAGGATCGTGACGAATTAAAGGGGACGCTGGGTTCTTTAACGTATCCAGAAGAAATGGGCTTAATAATTCGTACCGCAGGCGTTGGTAAATGCAAAGAAGAGCTGCAAGCGGATTTGGATATGCTTTGCAACCAATGGCAAGCTATTCGCCAAGCCTACACCAACCAACTTTCACCATGCCTGATACACCAAGAAGGTGATGTGATTATCAGTTCTATTCGTGATAACTTACGAAAATCAATCAGCGCAATAATTATTGACGACGACGCGGCCTTTATTAAAGCGCGCAGATTTATTGAACTCGTTTTCCCGGCTTTTCTACCGTTCTTACAGCTTTATAAAAGCGCCATTCCCCTTTTCCAATTTTATCAAATTGAAAGCCAAATTGAAGCCGCTTATCAGCGTGAAGTTATCTTGCCTTCCGGTGGTGGTTTAGTCATCGACCGAACCGAGGCGCTCGTTTCTATTGATGTCAATTCTGCAAAAGCCACTAGTGGAGCGGATATTGAAGCAACCGCTTTTAACACCAATCTTGAGGCCGCGAACGAAATTGCGCGCCAACTGCGTCTGCGTGATTTGGGCGGATTGGTTGTAATTGATTTTATCGATATGAGTGCTGGAAAAAATCAACGAGAAGTTGAAAACCAATTAAAAGAAGCCCTAAAAGCGGATCGGGCTCGAATTCAAGTAGGGCGTATTTCGCGATTTGGTTTGCTTGAAATGTCTCGACAACGTCTGCGTTTATCGCTTGGTGAAACAGCGCAAGAAATCTGCTCACGATGTGAGGGGCGAGGCACGGTCCGCAATATCCAATCGCATGGCTTATCGCTTATTCGTTTAATTGAAGAAGAAGCTTTAAAAGAAAAAACTGCTGAAATTCAAGTTCAACTTTCGGTTGAAATGGCTACGTTTACAATGAATGAAAAAAGAACCTTTATCGCTGCAATTGAAAAAAGGCACGGGGTTAATATTGTTGTCATAGCAAACCCATATTTACAAACGCCCAATTATACTATCACTCGATTGAAGCAGGATAATGTTGGCAAAAACAAAAAACCCAGTTATTTGTTGATTGAACAACCCCAAGTTGAATTAACCCGCAGTAATTTGCAAACAAAAATTGATGAGCCGGCTGTTAAGTCCTCAGCGACCTTACCTGCTTTACGGCTACCAACATTTAAAATATATGTTTCGCGTCTTTGGAGCAAAATTGTTGGAAAAAATACCGAGGCAAACGCCACAACTGCTCCGGTTAAAGAAAATACCGCTGTCAAGCCCGTCGTTAAGCCTAATGAGAAGCGAACTAATCATAATCGACGCCGAAGACCAAATCAAAATAATCCCAATATCTCCAACCCCAATAACGCAGCCTACCAGCCCCCGCAGAATAGGACCGCGGCTGCAGCAGGTGCCCAACCACAACCTCAAAAAAGACGAAATCCCAATCACCAAAATCGCGCATCGGTGACCAAACTCGTCGATTCAAAAACCCGTGAGATATCTACTCATAAAGACAGCGAGTAGTTCGTGAACTAAGTGGGTGCAAGCGCGCCCACTTTTTGGCATGCGCAAGGTGAAATATTCGACGGCTTACCAAGCTACTGGGCTTACCAAGCTACTGTTTATTATTAAAACAGCTTCTATAAGGCTATTTGCAAAGGGACGAAACGAATCAAACGGTACGGAAACCTTAATTCATACATTTATTTAAAGTGCATTAAGAGAGGTTTAAAATGGCTACTGTATTAGGTTTGTCAATTGGAGAGGTTGGAAATACTGAAGATGTTGCGCGTTTGGCAACCGATTGTGCGAAAGTTTCTACTTGTTATGATAAAATTGTTGGTTTTGTTGGCGCGCGTTGTCAATCCGCTTGCGAAGATTTTACGTATAAAATTGAGGACGAAGAACCAGCGCGCTTATTAATAATTGAGGAGACTTTTGCCAATCTACTAGAGGCAAATCTTGATACGACCCTGTTGTCAGATGTATTACAAGGCGAAAAGTATGCAGAGGTCGTAGATTATGGCAGTAATTTTAAAAAGGCTATTGGACTATTAGGAGAAGACAGCCGCTATCCCTCCGAACCCGAACCCTCCCACCTGCTTGAATTATGCCAGGATGATCAAACTTTCTTAATTCTATACTTACAAATTCATAAAATAGCCAAAGATAATCCTGACGACGAGATTTTTTTTAATTTTTACAGTCGAGAGAATCTGAGCCACTATTTTAGTTTTTTTTCAAAGTTTAACTTTTTGATTCCAAACAATCTAAAGTTTCAGCTAAATAAATTCGATGAAAACGGCATTACCCCTTTCTCAACTATCACTGGAGCAGGGATTTGCGATAGGGAATTTAATAGAACTATTTTAAAGATGGTGCGCAATTTGGACATTTCTGACCAAGATTTGGAATCTGAAGCGCCAACCACTGAAACTTTTTTAGGTTTGCAGTTAATAAACCTTCAAGCCATTGAGGATTATTTTAAAACTTTAAACACCTCCTCTGCCCATCCTGATGCGAAGATAACAGAAGAGTTTAAAACTAAAATTACCAATGAAATGAATGAGTATAATAACCTACCTAATTACGTAAAGATTCAACCTAAAGCCACCTATTTATTACGTAAAAAATGCTTAAAACATTTGAATGAGTGGGATGGAAAACTTTCTGCACAAAGCAGCTACAAACCCATTGCTTTAAATTTTCTTTTATTACTGTCCATTGTAGGCGCACCGTTTGCGCTTATGTCTGTTGCTAACCGAGCGGTGAACGGAAATTACTTATTTTTTGCTAATGCTGCTCATAGCAAGCATAAGCGCTTAAATAATTTTGCCGAGCTCATTGATGCAAATCCTGAAACTGAGCATCCAAATTATCGAGCTTAGTTCCTATACACGGTGGGCACAAAATAACTTAGACTGTTTTAACCACCGGACAATGAATTATTAGTGTTTTATTTAGGACGTGTATGCTCGATACCCTCAATCAAAGTTTGGATTTGATAATAAACCAGACCAAAGCAAACGGTCGCATTCTTGCCGAAATTCTTGCCCTAGTATGGGGCGTTTACGGCATCAACCTTTTGTTAGGAAGGCGACTTTTATGGCTTGGGATAATACCACGCCGTTGGTATGGAGTTATGGGTATTGCCTGTGCACCTCTGTTGCACGCACACTATAATCATTTATTTTTTAATTCAATCCCGCTTGTAGTTCTAAGCAATTTTATTTTAATTTCGGGTTTTGCATACTTTCTTAAAGTTAGTGTACTAATCACGGTAATAAGCGGTGGCCTACTGTGGGTGTTTGGTCAACCGGGCGTTCACGTAGGCGCTAGTGCCTTGATAACGGGTTACTGGAGTCTACTGGTTTCGGATATTGTTCAACAAGCAAGCGTTACCGCTATTATCCTTGGTGTAATAAGCGTGTATTACTTTGCTGGAATTTTTCTGGGTATTTTTCCAAGCAAAAAAGGCGTATCGTGGGATGGACATTTATTTGGGTTACTGGCAGGAATTGCTACAAGTTACTGGATGATTTAGGTTATAATCACCCTTTTCGATACGGATATAGCACGTATGCAATCCTCGGTTCTACCCCTTCCTAGCTTAGAAAAAAAACAGACCTGGGGCCAACTCTCTGGTAGTAGCCTCATTTTAGCGTTAAGTGAAGCCTGTCAAAACCAACGTGGTGTTAAAGTAATTATTGCTCCCGACAATCTTGTTGCTCAACAAATTAAAGTGGAGTTGCAATTTTTTTTGGGCGCTAATCATCAAGAGATAGTGCTTTTTCCAGATTGGGAAACACTTCCCTACGATCAGTTTTCACCGCATCAAGATATCATTTCTGAAAGACTAACAACGCTTAATCGTCTGCAAACGGTGAGCAACTCCATTGTCATTAGTTCTATATCCACACTAATGCACCGCTTGTGTCCGGCTCAATTCTTATCGGCCAATGCGTTCAATTTAGCGATTAACCAGACGCTTAATTTGCAATCCTTTCGGGCGCTATTACAGCAAGCTGGGTATTACGCTGTTAACAAAGTTTTAGAGCACGGGGAGTTTGCTATTCGTGGCTCAATAATGGATATATACCCTATGGGTAGTGTGCTGCCGCTGCGCATTGAACTTTTTGATGACGTTATTGAAAGTTTACGCCATTTTGATACCGACACCCAACGAACTATTAGTAAAATAGAAAGCCTTACCCTGCTGCCAGCACGCGAGTTTCCTTTAGACGACCCAGGAATTTCCCTATTTAGACGTCAATTTCGTGAACAATTTTCTGGAAATCCTAGTAAATGCCCTATCTATGAATCGATAAGTGCGCAGCAATTTCCCAGCGGAATAGAATATTATCTGCCGCTATTTTACGATGAAACGGCTGTTTTTTTTGATTACTTAAGCACCGCTTCCAGTCTTCATTTAATTGAGGATTGTCAGCACCGAGCGGAGCAGTTTTGGCACGAAATTGTTTTGCGGTACGAGCAACGAAATTACGACGTTTGCCGTCCTATCTTACCCCCTTCGCAGTGTTTTTTATCCCCAACTGAAATTTTTACGCTAATAAATACGTTTCAACAAACGCGATATTTCCATAAAAAAATAGACAAAAAGGGATTGGTTACCAATTTTCCCACAGCAACCCCGCCTGACCTTCCCATTAGTCGGCAAAAAGAAGAGCCGCTGGCTTTGTTGCGAGACTATTTAAAAATACCTCGACGGCGCTACCTTATTGTCGTTGAAAGTGCGGGACGGCGCGAGGTTGTCCTTGATTTGCTGAAATTGAGTGGGATTCACGCCGCGCAACGCAGCAGCTGGAACGACTTTGTGCAATCTAACGAATGCATTAATATCACTGTTGGTCCGTTAATCGAGGGCAGCGAATTGTCTTCAGCTGGTCTGTGTATTATTGTTGAGGCTCAGATTTTTGGAAGTGCGGCCACCCCACAACATTTGCGATCGCAAAAATCGATTGACCCGGATCTTATCATTCGTGATTTGGCAGAGCTGCAATTGCACGCACCTGTTGTCCATATACAGTTCGGTGTGGGTCGTTACCAAGGGCTTATTACTCTTGAAAATGAAGGAATAAGTAATGAGTTTCTGATTTTAACTTACGCGGATAGTGATAAAATTTATGTACCGGTCACCTCTTTGCAATTGATAAGCCGCTATACCGGGGTGGATAGCGACAGCGCCCCATTGCATCGCTTGGGCAGTGATCAATGGCAAAAAGCGCGTAAAAAAGCAGCTGAAAAAATTCACGATGCGGCGATTGAACTACTAGAAATTTACGCTAAAAGAGAAGCCAAACCTGGCTTCGTTTACGAATACAATGAGCTTGAGTTTCAGCGTTTCGTAAGCAGTTTTCCTTTCACTGAAACCTCCGATCAGTTGCACGCGGTTAATCAAATAATTACCGATATGCGCTCTGCCCGTCCTATGGACCGATTAATTTGTGGTGATGTGGGTTTTGGCAAGACAGAAGTCGCCATGCGCGCGGCCTTCTTAGCGGTACAAAATGGCAAGCAGGTTTGCGTGCTGGCTCCAACAACGCTACTAGCAGGACAGCATTTTGAAAATTTTCGTGACCGATTTGCTGATTTTGCGATAAATATTGAGTTGCTTTCTCGTTTCAGAAGTACCAAAGACTCTAAAGCGGTTATTAACGCCCTCCACAGCGGTCGAGTAGATATTATTATTGGTACGCATAAGTTGTTTTCTAAAGAGATTGAATTTAGTAATTTGGGCTTACTAATTATTGATGAAGAGCATCGTTTTGGTGTGAAGCAAAAAGAGCACCTTAAAGCTCTGCGTTTAAATGTTGATATTTTATCAATGACCGCCACGCCTATTCCGCGTACCTTGAATATGGCAATGGCTGGAATTCGTGATATTTCACTCATTGCAACGCCTCCCGCAAAACGTTTAGCCATTAAAACTTTTTGGCAAGAAAGCAATAGCACTATTTTACGTGAAGCAATTTTGCGTGAAATTCTGCGCGGTGGGCAGGTGTTTTTTCTTCACAATAATGTGCAAACTATTGATAGAATCGCTCAAGAAATACAAGCCTTAGTTCCTGAGGCCAAAGTTTGCAGTGCGCATGGCCAAATGCGTGAGCGCCAACTCGAAAAAATTATGTCGGATTTTTACCATCACCGCTTCAATGTTTTGGTGTGCACAACTATTATTGAGACAGGAATCGATATCCCTACAGCCAACACTATTATAATCGATCGCGCCGATAAATTTGGTTTAGCGCAGCTGCATCAATTACGCGGTAGAGTCGGTCGCTCCCATCATCAAGCCTACGCTTATTTACTAACGCCCGATAAAAAAATAATGACTCGGGATTCAATTAAACGCTTAGAGGCCTTACTATCCTTAGAAGACTTAGGCGCGGGCTTTACGCTTGCCACCCACGACATGGAGATTCGAGGGGCTGGTGAGTTATTAGGGGAGGGGCAAAGTGGAAACATGCACGCAGTAGGATTTAGTTTGTATATGGAAATGTTGGATAAAGCCGTACACGACCTAAAATCAGGTAGAACACCGGATTTGGCAAGCCCTATCAAACAAGGTCCGGAAATTAATCTCCGACTTAGCGCTTTATTACCCGATAATTATATAAGTGATATTCACTCACGATTAATTGTGTATAAAAGAATTGCCAATGCTAAGGATAACGACAGCTTACGTGAACTGCAGGTTGAAATGATTGACCGCTTCGGTTTATTACCGCCAGCTGCTAAAAATTTAGTGCTTATTACGGAGATAAAGTTGCTGGCAGAAAAGGCCGGCATAGCAAAAATTCATGCAGCAAATCTTGAGGGTCGACTTGAATTTGAGGCAAGCCCTAAAATCAACCCCGCTGTTTTAATTAATTTAATTCAAGTACAACCTAAAACCTATCGACTTGACGGCCCAGCTCGCTTACGATTCACGCTGCAGAAGATGGACCCCGAACAACGAATTTTAGAGGTGAAAGCATTGGTATTAAAACTGATGCACTAAGCGGTTCCACCAACAGTCAAGGCGTCTATTTTAAGCGTTGGCTGGCCAACGCCCACAGGCACCGATTGCCCATCTTTCCCGCACACACCAATTCCACTATCCAGTGCTAAGTCGTTGCCTATCATACTAATTTTTTTCATCACTTCAGGCCCATTTCCTATTAAGGTTGCGCCTTTAACGGGACGTGTAATTTTACCGTTTTCAATTAAATACGCCTCGCTTGCTGAAAAAACAAATTGGCCGGAGGTAATATCAACTTGACCTCCGCCAAAATTAACCGCGTACAACCCTTTTTTTACCGTTTTAATGATCTCTTCAGGATGGTAATTTCCAGCGAGCATATAGGTGTTTGTCATCCGTGGCATGGGTAGATGCGCGTACGATTCCCGACGACAATTGCCGGTTGTTTGCATTCCCATAAGTTTAGCGTTTAATTTATCTTGCATGTAATTAACTAAGCGGCCGTCTTCAATCAAAGTTGTGCATTGACCTGGAGTGCCTTCATCATCAATCGTAATAGAACCGCGTCTATCGACCATTGTCCCGTTGTCAACAACCGTCACTCCTTTAGCGGCAACTTGCTCGCCCATTTTTCCAGAAAAAGCGGACAAACCTTTGCGATTAAAGTCTCCCTCTAAACCGTGGCCCACGGCCTCATGCAGTAATACGCCCGGCCAACCTGGGCCAAGAACTACCGGCATTGTACCTGCGGGAGCCGGTTCGGCATCCAAACTAATAAGAGCCTCTCGAACAGCTTCACGGGCGTATTCCAGCGCCTTATCCTTGGTCACAAAATACGAATAAGCAACACGTCCCCCACCGCCTGAACGAGCGCTTTCGCGCCTTCCATTTTTGTCTTCAACTAAAACACTCACGTTCACACTCACAAGAGGCCGAACGTCCGCTACTAAACGCCCGCCCACACTTGCAATCATCACCACTTCATAGCTGCCACTTAACGAGGCGTTCACTTGTATGACCCGTGGGTCAACAGCGCGCGCTAGTTTATCAATTGATTCCAATAAATTAATTTTTTCGTATTTACTCATACTGTCAATTGGATTTAGAGAGGCGTATTGCGGCGTACCGTTTGACTTAATGGGGATTGTTTGGAAGGGTTTTGACGCGGATAACGCAATTGATTTTGCTGCGTCTACCGCCCGCTCCAGCGTTGGTATGTGCAAATTATCACAATGGGCATAGCCTGTTTTATCGCCGCATACGGCTCGAATACCCACGCCTTTATCAATTGAAAAGGCCCCACTTTTAACCTCAGAGTCTTCCAGGTACCAGGCTTCATGACTGGTTGTTTGAAAATACAAATCCGCATCATCAATTGGCCCACCCACAATTGAGTGGACTAGTTTTTCAATGGCTAACTCATCCAGTGCGCTGGATTTTAAAATTAATTCTTTGGCTATTGCTAAAGAGGTCATATCCGTTCCTTTCAATTTTCTAAAACATGATGTTCGTTCGTTGGGAATTGCTTTCTTATTTTCTGTACATACTCTAAGTCAATGACCGCAGACGCTACACCTACCTCATCTAAAAGTCTACCTAATTTCCTACCCCAGGGATCTATTATAATAGAGTTACCGAAAGTTTGGCGCCCATTCTGGTGCTCTCCAACCTGATTTGACGCTAAAACGTAAGCTAAATTCTCAATAGCGCGAGCGTGCAACAAAAAATACCAATGCGCCGCACCTGTTTTAGCCGTGAATGCCGAGGGTATTGCAAACACTTCCGCACCTTTTACGGTTAATTGACGATACAGTTCTGGAAAACGCAAATCATAGCAAATACTCAATCCTAGGCGGCCAATAGGTGTATCCACGACGACGGTGTTTTTTCCAGGCTCGATTGTTTTTGATTCAAGATAGCGCTCCGTAGTTCCTAGATTAACATCAAAAAGATGGATTTTATCGTAGCGCCCCGCAAGTTTTCCGCCGTTGTCGTACACAAGGCATGCAGACCTCACACGTTTGTTTTCACTTTTTAAAACTATCGAGCCGGCAACAATCCAAATATTGTATTTTACCGCCCAAGCGCTGACAGTTTTTTGGATAAAACCTTGATTAACTGCTTCGGCAATTGCTAACTTATCGCAATCATTGAACCCCATGAAACAAAAATTCTCAGGTAACAGCACCAACTTAGCCTCTTTCTCACAAGCTGCACGCACCAATTTCTCCGCGCGTCGCAAGTTTTGCAAAACTTCCGCTCCCGAAGTCATTTGAATAACGGCGACCGTCGTCATAAAATACACTCAAACGGTGTAGAGTACTTGAAAAACAAACCCGTTACCCCCATTATATATGCTAAACTAAGAAGTATAATCCTTAGGAGTTACCGATGAACAGAGATAATGTCACAATTTTAAATCAAAGCAATGAATCCGTCTTAGCCACGAATAAAGTGCTGCGTAATACTTACATGCTTTTAGGGCTCACCTTCCTTTTTAGCGCTCTAACGGCATACGCATCCGCTGCACTGCAGGTAAGACCTATGAACCCCTTGTTAATGATAGTAGGCGTATATGGGTTAATGTTTGCAACTCAAGCATTACGAAATTCGGTTTGGGGGTTGGTCAGCGTCTTTGCTTTCACAGGTTTTCTAGGCTATACCCTAGGGCCTATTTTAAATCTTTATATCGCTAATTACTCAAACGGCGCGCAATTAATTGGAACAGCCTTAGGCGGTACCGGTATTATTTTCTTTTCTTTATCCGCTTATGCTTTAACCACTCGAAAAGACTTTAGTTTCTTAGGGGGATTTCTTTTTGTAGCCATGATGGTTGCTGTTCTTGCCATGGTTGCGGGTATATTCTTTCAGACGCCGGTTTTACAATTAGCGGTATCCGCAGCCTTCGTGTTAATTTCTTCGGGTTTAATTTTATACCAAACCAGTGAAATCATTCATGCTGGCGAAACCAATTATATTTCGGCAACTGTTGGGTTATTTGTTTCGATTTACAATTTGTTTTTAAGCCTGTTACAGTTGCTCGGCGCTTTTTCTGGTCGCGACTAACCGGTCTTAACGTTACTTACCGCGGTTTTCCGCGGTTTTTTTTCGAAAAAAATTAGTAATAAGTTCGGAACAAGAATGCTGCATAATTCCTTCATCAATACACACCTGATGATTTAATGGAAAACCACATAAGTAGTTAAATACGGAACCTGCCGCTCCTGTTTTAAAGTCACGACAGGAAAAAACAAGACGCGCAACCCGCGCGTGCACTAATGCGCCCGCACACATAACGCAGGGTTCCAATGTTACATACAACGTACTGTTGGCCAGTCGGTAATTCCCTAGCGCCTGGCCGGCGTTTCTTAGCGCGTTCATTTCAGCATGCGCCGTAGGGTCGTGGTTCATACGTGATTGATTAAAACCACTGCCAATAATTTTATTCTGACAAACAACCACAGCACCTACAGGCACCTCACCTTTTTCTTGAGCAACAACAGCAAGCTTGTAAGCTTCGTTCATCCAATAAGTATCATTCATTCCCACTCAATAGTTGCCGGCGGTTTTCCAGAAATATCGTAGGTTACCCTGGAAACAAATGAAACCTCGTTAATAATACGATTAGAGACTGTAGCTAAGAAATCCCAAGGCAGCTTGGACCAAACAGCCGTCATAAAATCAACAGTCTCAACAGCGCGTAAACAAATCACATAATCGTAACGACGCGAGTCGCCCATAACGCCGACGCTCTTAACGGGTAAAAAAACCGCAAAGGCTTGACTTGTTTTTAGGTATAAATCCGCACGATGTAATTCTTCGATGAAAATGGCATCCGCTTGACGCAAAATTGCAGCGTATTCTTTTTTTACTGCGCCTAAAATTCGTACGGCTAAACCCGGCCCTGGAAAAGGGTGCCGGTACACCATCGCATGAGGAAGACCCAGCTGCGTGCCAACTTTACGAACCTCATCTTTGAACAATAAGCGTAAGGGTTCCAATAGTTTCAGGTTCATTGTTTCAGGAAGCCCGCCAACATTATGATGCGATTTGATAACCTCAGCCCCCCCATTAATATGGGTTGCGGCCGATTCAATAACATCGGGATAAATAGTGCCCTGAGCAAGCCATTTAATTCCAGAAAGCTGCTGCGCCTGCTCGTCAAAAACCTCAATAAAAACGCGTCCAATAATTTTTCGTTTTTGCTCCGGGCATTCGACGCCACTGAGCGCATTCAAGAACTTTTCTTCAGCATTCACCGCAATAATACGAATTTCACCGTAAGCCTCGAACATTTTTAATACTTGCTCGGACTCATTGAGACGCAGTAATCCTGTATCAACAAACACACAGGTTAATTGCGAGCCGATTGCTTTATGCAACAGCGCCGCTACTACGGACGAATCCACACCACCTGATAATCCTAAAAGCACGTGCTCGTTTCCTACAAGCTCTTTAACATGAGTAATTGTTTGATCAATAATTTGAGCGGGTGTCCAATTTTTATCCGATCTACAAATATCAATAACAAAGCGCTCTAAAATTTTCTGACCTTGTGTAGTATGCGTAACCTCGGGGTGAAATTGCAGTCCGTACCAATTTTTTGCCTCATTCGCCATAGCGGCGATTGGCGCGTTAGTCGTTGAACTGATGGTCGTAAAATTAGGCGGCAATTTAGTAACCTTGTCACCGTGGCTCATCCACACTTCTAAGACCTGCGTATTATCCGTTGACCGGTCTGATATATCATGCAGAAGCCGCGAATTAGCAACCGGCGTCACTTGAGCGTAGCCAAACTCGCGAACGGCTGAGGACTCAACCCTACCACCAAGCTCGATTGCCATCGTTTGCATGCCGTAACAAATGCCTAGTACAGGTAGGCCACAGGTGAATACCCAAGCAGGAGCCTTGGGATCCGTTTTTTTGGTGACACTCGCAGGGCCTCCAGATAATATAATTCCGCAACCGTTACGCTCCTTAAATTGTTCATAACTTAAGGTATAAGGATAAATTTCACAATAAACACCTATCTCTCGGATACGTCGTGCTATCAATTGCGTATATTGAGAACCAAAATCAATGATGATTATTGGTTTTTTTAATTCACTCATTAACTGTCCACCTGATAATTAGGAGCTTGTTTAGTAATGCTCACATCGTGTACATGGGATTCCCGAATTCCTGCATGGGTAATTTGCACAAATTGAGCTTTTTCATTAAGTTGATCGATATTCAAACACCCCGTATAACCCATGCAAGAGCGTAGCCCGCCAATCAACTGGTGAATGATAGTTTGCACCGGACCTTTGTAAGGAACGCGTCCCTCTATACCTTCAGGAACTAATTTATCAACACCTTTAGTTGCGTCTTGAAAGTAGCGATCACTGGACCCTTGCGCCATCGCCCCTAGAGATCCCATTCCACGATAATTTTTGTAGGTTCTACCTTGATACAACTCAATTTCACCCGGTGCTTCCTCAGTACCTGCAAACATACTTCCAATCATTACCGTTTGAGCACCGGCCGCTAAAGCTTTTCCAATATCTCCAGAAAAACGTATTCCTCCGTCGGCAATAATCGGAACTTTTCCAGCAACACCTATTGCTACGTTAGCAATAGCCGTAATTTGAGGGACCCCTACACCGCTTATAATACGCGTCGTGCAAATAGAACCCGGACCAATACCAACTTTAATAGCATCCGCTCCTGCATCAACCAAGTCTTTTGCGCCGGCCGCCGTTGCAACATTGCCTGCAATTAGTTGCACGGTTGGGTAATTTTCCTTAAACCACTTAACTAATTGTAAAACACCTGCAGAATGACCGTGCGCGGTATCAACAATAATAACATCCACTCCAGCATCGACTAAGGTGGCTATCCGTGGCTTGGTATCCTCACCAACACCCACCGCAGCTCCTACCCGCAACTGCTCTGAACTGTCTTTGCAGGCAAAAGGATTTTCTTTGGCTTTTTGTATATCTTTAACCGTTATAAGACCCCGTAATTTGTACTCATCATTAACAACTAATAATTTTTCAATTCTATGTTTATGCAGTAGGCTTCGAATCTCTTCGCGACCGGCGCCCTCTTGTACGGTAACCAGACGAGATTTGGGGGTCATAACCTCAGACACCGTTAAAGAATGATTTGTTTCAAAGCGAATATCTCGACTGGTCACAATTCCCAGTAACAATTCACCGTCAACTACGGGCACACCTGAAAAGTTGTGTTTTTTCATAATTTCTAAAAGCTGATAAACTGTAGCATGCGGCGACACGCAAATGGGATCTTTTACCATTCCACTTTCAAACTTTTTTACCTTGCGCACTTCTTCAGCCTGCGCTTGGATAGACATATTTTTATGAATAATACCAATTCCACCCTCTTGCGCCATTGCTATAGCCAAACGGGATTCGGTTACGGTGTCCATTGCTGCAGAAATTAAAGGAATGTTGAGTTCTATATCGTTGGTAAGTTTGGTTTTAAGTAAAACATCTCGAGGTAAAATTGAAGAGTGCGCCGGCACCAGCAACACATCGTCAAAGGTCAAAGCTTGTTGCAGAATTGTAAAAGGCATAGAAATTCCTGCGGTTTAAATAACCACGCAGCATACAACAAGTGAGCAATAAATTACAGAGCATTTTTTGGTAGACAGTAAGAATATAGCGTTTTCTAATTTTTTTGTTAGGATGACAGCCAGCAACACCTGCGCTGAACGCTCTTCTCTTTAGTGCAAACTTTAATGAATTGTTAATATTCAGTTAATGTTTATATTATACAATTAACATACTTTAATTTGATAGAGTGATAGCCCTAATGCCCACTAGTCGCACTACCGATACAGCCTCAAAAGATGCCTTGTACATACACAAGGCTTATAGAGAATGCGAATCCATTGACGCATTGTTTTTAGAAACCGTCCAATGCCTGCCAAAATTAGGTGATACCCTTGATACTCCGAGTCTTTTGGCGCAGTTAGAGAAAGTATGCACCGCATTACCTACGATGCACGAACATATTTCTGCAATTACTAGAACAATGCCTGAGATTCAGAATTACAATCACGTTTACAGTTCAGAGTGCCTAGCTGTTGCTATTGCTTCTATCAATGCTATTGCTAAAGACTCCAAGCTTGAATTACCGCAAAAGAAAATTTTGACACTTTACATATCGACAATTACTCAAGAATATTTATCGCAGATGAGAAATAATATTAATCCTCTAGCAAATGCTATTGGGGGACTAAGCTTACGTAATAAGCTTATTTCTGAACAGTCTGAAACAATGCGCACACCTGGGCATCAACAAACCACAAGCAACCATCTCATTGCGAGTATCACTTTTGAAGACTTTTCAACGCCTCCTGGTCCGAGCGTTATTCAAAGGCAACTCATGAATTGGCTGCCTAAAATTGATGCGCTTTATTGCCCAAATCCAGTTTTTAATTTTTTCAAAAAAGCTCAAAACCTTGTAAACTCTGATCAGTCCGTCGATCTTTCTGAAGCGCGTCAGACCAAGCTTGGAAATTGCATCGCTGCATTCCTTAGAGCGTCCCTAGTAACACCCCCGCCATCCAACGAACTGCGCAACGGCCCAACTAAAATTGCTCAAAGCGCCCCCCCAGTATAGGGTTTTCGAGAAGGCTTTGTCGCAAAAATATTTTTGGTCAACAGATGGATTTATTTTGGGCGATTTTATGCCGCCAGTCCATAGAACTGTTCAAAAATAGTTTGATTGGCTGATTGCGTATGCTGTTTTTTTCTGAGCATGTGATGCAATTCAATGCCGGCTAACGTTGCATGCGCTGAGCTAAATGCTTTGAAGCCCTTCATTGGCTTGGTGATTTTCTTAATGAATCGATGGTCTTGTTCCACGATGTTATTGAGGTATTTGATTTGTCTCACCGTGAGCTGAACGAAAAGTCCACCTAACATAAATAGCAGCGCTAATTGTAAATTAATGGTATTAATTCCAGCTTTGTTAGCACCACTTTTATCCATTGTTACCTTGTCGGGTAAGCCATTACATCCGATGGCTTTCTCAAAAAATGCGCATGCCGCAGGCTCATCCCTTTTTTCTGAAAGCATGAAATCAACCGTCTTACCTGCCTTATCAACGGCTCGGTACGGTAATCCCCCCATTTTTAACTGACGCTAAAAGTAGAAACTAAGCTACTAATTTCAGTTTTTGTCTGGGCGGTATACCTCCAATCGCCATGTTAGGCCGTTCGTTGTTATAAGACCACAACCATTTTGTGGCCATATTCTGAACTTCCTCGATCGTACTAAATAAATACTGGTTTAACCAATCATATCGTACGGTTCTGTTATAACGCTCAACATAGGCATTTTGTTGTGGGTTGCCTGGCTGAATAAACAATAGCGTTATTTTGTGTTTTTCAGCCCATTGTGTAAGCAAGTGACTGATATATTCAGGTCCATTATCACAACGTATCTGAAAAGGCTTACCACGCCACTCAATAACCTGATCAAGCGCCCTAATCACACGCTCAGCAGGCAAAGAGAAGTCAGCTTCAATGGTAAGGCCTTCTCGATTGAAGTCATCAATCACGTTAAATAAACGATAACTACGCCCGTTTTGTAACTGATCATGCATAAAATCCATTGACCAGCATTCGTTTATTGCTTGAGGAACCGTTAGCGCCTCTGGCTTTTCCCTAATTAACCGCTTTTTGGGTTTGATTCTTAAATTCAGCTCGAGCTCTCTATAAATACGATAAACACGCTTATGGTTCCATTTGTAACCTTTAACGTTACGCAAATATAAAAAACAAAGGCCAAAACCCCAATTGCGATTATTTTCAGTCAAATGCAACAACCAGTTTGCAATATGAGCATTTTCATCATTCAGCTTCAATTGGTAACGATAGCAAGTTTCACTGATGCTAAATAAACAACAGGCCATCCGTACGGAGATAAATTTTTCCTGCACGGCTTTCTGTGCAAGCTGCTTTCGACTGGATGGCTTAACTACTTTTTTTCAAGCACCTCGCGAAGAATCTCAGATTTTAGGCGCTCTTCAGCGTACATCTTCTTCAAACGAGCATTTTCAGACTCGAGCTCTTTTAGTCGGGTCATCATCGGCAAGTCCAGGCCACCATATTTTGCACGCCATTTATAAAACGTTGCTGAACTCATGCCATGTTCACGACAAAGTTCTGGAACAGGTACGCCTGCTTCACTTTGCTTGATGATCGACATAATTTGACTGTCACTAAATTTTGATTTTTTCATGCAGAATCTCCTGCGTAAAGGGTCCGAGAAAATTCTACTTTTGGCATCAATTATTTTTAGGGACGATTACCATCTGACCAGCATTAAAATAATGTCTTTCTTAAAATGACGCCATTTGAAACTAATCATATGAGTCTCGCCCTTGGTATTGAGGGCACCGATTGTAAAACAATCCTTATTTTTTTGCGACAAAGCCCTTGTTAACGGCTTGATACTTGCAAATTAATACTCCTACGATAGCGACAACACTAATTGCAAAAAATCCATATTTAAATACTTGATATGCTTGCTCACTACTCATTTCATAAGTATCAGTTAAGTTAGAAAGTTTCAAACCAGCTGAAATTAACATGGATGTTATAGCAACACCAAGGCTAATTGAAACTTGTCGACATGCGTTAAAAATACTATTAACAGTACTTATGCTTTCCTTATGAAAATCAATAATACTAAGGGTTTGTATTGGCGTACCGCACAATCCACTGAATAACCCTCTAATAAAAAAGATTACTAAGCCGAAAGCTAGCATATTAGTAGTATTAATTAATAATACTAAAGGACTAATAATAGCGATTCCTGAAAGACCTATAATTATTGGCAAATAAGGCCCATAACGATTAAATAATTTCACAGACAATCGACTTGTTGTCATTGCTCCAATAGCTTGCATACCCATCATTAATCCAGCTAACATTGCAGAATATCCAATACCAATTTGTAAATACATACCGATTAAAAATATTGCCCCAAAATGGCATATTTGAAAACAAAGCTGGATCAAATTAGCCTTAATAAATGTTATATTTCTAAAGTAAGTCAAATTAATTAATGGATATTTGTTGTTTTGCTCAACATAGATGAAGATACGAATAAGTGGGATAATTATAATCAAACTAATTAGCGAGATAATAGATTTCTTGCATAACCATTTTTAAAGCTCAAAATTATAAATTCCTGCAATCAAATTAAATCTTAAACCAAATCGTTTTCGTCTATTTCGATAACGATCAGCGACGATTTTAAATCGTTTAATCATACCAATTACATTTTCATTCAAAACACGCTCACTCGATAATTCACGATTGTTCTTTTTATCCTCTTTGGTCAGTGGGGTCTTTTTCGTTTTTTTCTTGGGTAATGCTGAATTTTGATGTAACTTATGTATTCCTTGGTAGCCGGTGTCTGTAAGACTTCGAATCTCTGGGTGAATATGAACACCTGATTCCTTAAACAACCTAAAATCATGCCGCTTACCGTTAGTGAAATTTGTACAAATAACGGTTTTTTTCTTTTTATCTACAATAATTTGTGTCTTTAGCGTGTGTCTCTTCTTTTTCCCTGAATAAAAATGTTTTTGTTTTTTTTAGGTCGTTCAATGGGCGTTTCAGTCGCATCAATCAGTACAACGTCATATTCAACATCACTTTTTAACAAGGTTTTACGTCCAGGCAATGAGAATTTTCCATCTTTAATCAGCGTATCTTCAACCCAGCGTATATTACGATAACAAGCACTTTCACTAATCCCATAACTACGCGAAATATGAAAGTATGTTCTATATTCGCGCAAATACTCCAACGCCATGAGCAACCTATCTTCGATGCCTAATTTATTAGGCTTACCTCCGTGAGATTTTAATAGGGCTTCCGCTTCTCTCAAAATGCTTGTCATAACATCAAAAGTTGTACGTTTAACTCCTGTGAGCCTACGAAATCCTTCCGCGGGTTCCTCTTTTATTTGTTCGAACTTCATCAACTTCCTTGCCAAAAAATAAGAAGTTTAATTAAATGCTGAGGTTATGCAAGAGCTCTAATAGAAAATCCATCTCTACTTAACACTGATAATGTGTAAAAAAGGTCAATTAAAATCAATGATGAAAGTATAAAACCAAACCAGTCTAAAGGTGTTTTAGAACTGTGTTTGTCTTCTTTTAATAAGGTTATCACTATGACAGATAAAACCAGACAAATTGGCCCAGAAAACAAAAAAACGGATTGCCATCCAAAACTAACTAATAAAACACCACCAAGAAACGGAGCAATAGCTGGAGCTATTAGCGATGGAATAAAGGTAAAGCTAGTAATGCTAGCGTATTCTAACTTATCATAGATTCTATAAATCATCGTCATACCAACAGGTATTAACAACCCGCCACCTATGCCTTGTAAAAATCTTAAAGCAATTAGCGTATTCACATCCGGAGCTATTGTACAAAGTGTAGAACCCAAACCAAATAAAATAATTGCTATCGCATAATTTTTTTAAAGCCAAAGTATTCACCAAGCCAGCCACTTACTGGAATAGAAACAGCCAATGAGAGCAGAAACGCTAGACTTATCCAATCAGTAGTCACAATAGGCACACTAAACTTTTTTGCTATTGTGGGTAAGGCTACATTAACAATTGTTAAGTCTGATCGATCTAAAAACAATACAATTGTGTATATCAAAGCAACAAGTTGTTTATATCTAACGTTGTTCACTAACTATTATCCTCTACATTAATTCGGTTATAAAATTCTGGATTAATATATTCTAAAGCAAAGATTTCTTCTTTTGTTAATGATGGGTTCCATGTGTCAAGAATTAAAACAATTCTAGTTGTATTGCCTTTATTCCAAACTTCATGCTCAAACGAATCATCAAAAACTATACATTTTCCTTCAATCCATGTCTTTTGATTTGCTCCGACTCGAATACTAGCTCCCTCAGGTATAACCAAACCTAAGTGAGTTCGTAATTTAAAGTTATGAGGTCCACAGTGTGTACTGATATGTGTTCCAGGAGTCATTGCAGAAAAATATACTCTGCCTGCAATGTCAACACCAGGTACATTTTTTAACAGTTGACAAGTTATTGGACACTTCTGATGGTTTTCAAAATATTTAATCCCGTTTTTATAAAAAAAGAAAGTATTCCATGTACCGTTTTGAGCAAGATGGTCATTGTCGGGATGTATTTCAATATTATTTTTTTCAAAAGCAAATAATGCTTCAATTTTAATTTTTTCAAAATTTTCTTCTAAAATTTTTGTCCAAGGATAATGCGTTGGGTTATGCCATGGTTTTGCATTTCTATCAGTAATATAATAATTGGGATATTGGCTTGGAGCACCTAACTTCCAATTCTCTCTTTTACCAAGTTCCAACATAGAAAATACTTTATGAATTTTTTCAGGGAGAATGTCATTTTCTTTACACCAGTAGCTAAGCAGTTTACTTTTTTCATTCATATTGGCTTTGTCGCAAAAATATTTTTGGTCAACAGATGGATTTATTTTGGGCGATTTTATGCCGCCAGTCCATAGAACTGTTCAAAAATAGTTTGATTGGCTGATTGCGTATGCTGTTTTTTTCTGAGCATGTGATGCAATTCAATGCCGGCTAACGTTGCATGCGCTGAGCTAAATGCTTTGAAGCCCTTCATTGGCTTGGTGATTTTCTTAATGAATCGATGGTCTTGTTCCACGATGTTATTGAGGTATTTGATTTGTCTCACCGTGAGCTGAACGAAAAGTCCACCTAACATAAATAGCAGCGCTAATTGTAAATTAATGGTATTAATTCCAGCTTTGTTAGCACCACTTTTATCCATTGTTACCTTGTCGGGTAAGCCATTACATCCGATGGCTTTCTCAAAAAATGCGCATGCCGCAGGCTCATCCCTTTTTTCTGAAAGCATGAAATCAACCGTCTTACCTGCCTTATCGACGGCTCGATACAAATAAACCCATTGGCCTTTCACCTTGATATAGGTCTCATCCATTCTCCATGAAATCCCAACAGGACGCTTGTAGCGCTTACGAAATGTCTCTTCCAATTGCGGAGCATACTCAACAACCCAGCGGTTAATCGTAGAATGATCCACTTTAAGACCACGCTCCAGAGCCAGCTCTTCAACATCACGGTAACTCAAGGAATAGGCCAGATACCATCTGACCAGCATTAAAATAATGTCTTTCTTAAAATGACGCCATTTGAAACTAATCATATGAGTCTCGCCCTTGGTATTGAGGGCACCGATTGTAAAACAATCCTTATTTTTTTGCGACAAAGCCCTTAAATTTGCTTAAGGGCTAAAAACCCTTAAAATCGTCTCCTTCGTTTTATGGAGAAAACGAAATAGATATGCTTGACATTTATACAGATTATTTGATTTTCCAAAATAAACACGCAACAGCAACGGGGCTATCAGACATGTTGGAAGGTGATATTACTTATGACAAAGTGACACGTTTTTTTCGGCTTAATGAGTTTGGTTCAAAATCACTATGGAATAGTGGCTTTAATTTGGGTAGTGCCCTGAGGGATAGTCAGCTTTTTTTAAACAATAAAGATTCTAAATTCCCCATCCAGTTATAAGTGAGATAGAAAAATGTACTAACTCAGTAGGTGGGATGGTTCATCACATTAAAGCCCTACGAAGTCACGTTGAATTGTGCGTGTTACGATATAAGAAAATTATCGCTCCAACCATGAAAGCACGAGAGATCCCGCAACGAAAAACAGAGGGTGGGATAGCTACGCACGTATTAAACCGAATGACATTTTTTGGTATGCCAGTCTCAGTAAAAGTGAAATAGAATAAATCAGATTGGGGTGATATTTACCTTTATTTGATTTATTCAACAACGCTTATACACTAGACCTAGATCACAAAAAAGTGTAATGTTATTGTCTTTTAATTAAAACCTGTGTAATGTTATTACGCATTAAAGTAATTATATTTAATTTTTTTTATTTAACAAATGCGCACACAACCAATGATTTTTGTTAAACCTGGTCATCATAATTTATGAGTTAGAGAGGGGCTTTGTCGCAAAAATATTTTTGCGACAAAGCCCCGCGAACGCGGTATCGCAACATAATTGCAAAGTTGTCTGATAAGCCGTCTTCTGTATAAAATTTGTTTTATAGACAATCCTGATTTATACTTTTTAATAACCACTTAGCAAGGATGCAACCATGAAAAAATTAATTTTGTTAGTTGGAATTATTTCATCTACCGCAAGTTTAGTAGGGTGCTGCGGTGACGGTGTGTACGGTTGCGCAAACGCTAATGGAACCGCCCAGCTTTCAACAAATAATTGCTGTGGCAATGCGAATTGGTATTAAAATTTCAGTATCAGTACGGCGGTAAAACCCCTCTTTATTTCTTAAAGACTTTCACAAAGAATTCCGCCATCTACGATTTTTAAACAGCAGGATGCGATTATCCTGCACTGAGAAAAACCGTTTATACAGTCTTTAATCCGATCATTAATCAAGCACCATCTAAACAAAAAACAATCGGCCAGGGGCACCCTACCCTTTTTACCCTTTCGCTCAAGAAAAAAGCCCACAGCGTACAGAAAAATGGCGGGCTTGCGTGATAATTTAGGGCGGTGCTAAGTTCAGCGTTTAATCATTGATGAGCAAGCGATGCACCGCTTAAAAGCATGCTTAAGCGCTAACAGCTTTTCAAAAACGCTCCTTGTTATCAATACCCGGTCGACTTATTACGCATCAAGATCTCATAATGATTTAGCTGAAATCTTAAATCTATTATAAAGCACAAAAGTCTTGCTTTTTACTTACAATCAACTCAAAACAATAAAAAAAATTCCTTTATCGTGCAAAAATTCACGACAAACCCTATACAACATTAATAATACGAATCCGTTAAACAGTACCTGAGTCAATGATACTACAATTGTAAATTTATGGTTATTTAGTACTCATAATTAAGCGCTCTATGATTATATTATAAATTGGGCTTGAAATGAGCAATGATTCCCATGTAAACTGAGAATTATCTAGTCGAAAGGCATAACAGGGGCACCAAGTTGGCTAAAATTATTGTTATTACCTCCGGGAAGGGTGGTGTTGGTAAAACTACAACCTCAGCAGCTATCTCAGCGGGTTTAGCTTTACGCGGGCATAAAACTGTTGTAGTTGACTTTGATATTGGATTACGAAATCTTGATATCATCATGGGTTGTGAACGCCGTGTTGTTTATGATTTTATTAATATAATCAACGGTGAAGCGAGTTTAAACCAAGCGCTTATCAAAGATAAACGCGTATCCAACTTATTTATCCTGCCGGCATCTCAAACGCGTGATAAAGATGCTCTAAATCTTGAGGGTGTTGAAATTATCCTTAAGGAACTGTCTAAAGATTTTGAGTATATCGTATGCGATTCACCCGCGGGTATCGAGACTGGCGCATTAATGGCGATGTATTTTGCCGACCACGCTATCGTTGTTACTAATCCTGAAATTTCCTCGGTACGTGATTCCGATAGAATTTTAGGGATTCTAGCCAGTAAGACCAAACGGGCTATTGAAAACAGCACCCCTATTCAAGAGCATTTGTTAATTACTCGGTACGATCTGGAGCGTGTTGCAAAAGGTGAGATGCTGTCTGTTACCGATGTGAAAGATATTTTAGCAATTCCTTTAATCGGCGTCATTCCAGAATCGAATGCTGTTTTAAAAGCATCCAATACAGGAACTCCAGTGGTTTTTGATCAAACCAGTGATGCCTGTATGGCTTATACCGATGCTGTCTCTCGGTTTTTAGGTGAGATTTGCCCTATGCGTTACATTTCTTCCGAACGCAAAGGATTGCTTCGTCGTTTATTTAGAAAAAATAAGGAGGGCGTGCCAGTATGAGTATTTTAAACTATTTACGCAAAAGGAATAATACCGCATCAGTAGCTAAGGAACGCTTACAAATTATTATTTCGCATGAGCGCACGCAGCGAAACGCACCGGATTATCTTCCAAAGCTTCAGGAAGAAATTTTAGCAGTGATTGCTAAATACATCCCCATTACTAAAGATAAGGTTAGTGTTAATTTAGAGAGAAACGGTGACAGTGCTGTTCTCGAGCTGAATGTAACCATGCCTGAAGAAGCTTTAGAAGAGGTTACATGTTAGTTTGTTCGCGTAGCAGGTAGTTTTTTTTGGTGTTAATCGTGCTCGTGCTGGCACCAAGATTAAAAAAGACAGGTCGTTTAACTCCCTGTCTTTTTTCTTTTGCAGAATCCTTAAATTAACAACTTGATACCTGCGTTGCTATTTACCTCTACTTTCACAACGGCGTACCCGCTTCCGCTCTTGTATTATTTTTTAACTCAGCATCGGTAAAGCTGTCCACCATTATTACTGATTGACGCAGCTTTTCTGCATTTACAAGTGCCGCACTTTCCGCCAAAGTTAGATGATTCGCTTGAAGAGCGTGGGCAATTTTTTCATTAAACGAAAGGGATTGTATGCCGGATTTTTTGGCGTAAAGCAATACCGACTGTTCAACTTCCTCAACAGATTGCAGTGTTTTAAAAGCCTCTTCTAATCGACCAAGAGGACAGTTTTCAATTGATTCAATAAAGACAAACCGTGTTAGCTTCGAGCGAACTGTGTTTACTGTTGAAATAAGCTGAGCTAAGCGCTGCCCTAGTTTATCACGAGGTTTGCTCACCGTAGGCACTAAAGGATGCAACATAATTACCAATATTATGCGGATAGCTCTAAGAGGAAAATTAGCCAAAATACCCAGCATTGCGTTTTCGCAATCAAACAATAATTGCTGACAACACCAATCTACTAAAATTTTCTCATCTTTAGGCTCTCCGTCATCATGATAGCGTTTCAATACCGCCGCAGCTAAGTAAAGATAGCTAAGCATATCGCCAAGACGTGCCGAAATTTTCTCTTTTCGTTTTAATTGACCACCTAAGAAAATCATTGAAACTTCTGTTAAAAATGCGAACTTTGTACTGTAAGTATGTATTAGTTGATAGTAGCGGGATACCGAGCTTTTAGGGGTTTTAGTGCCGTAGCCTAAGGTGCACGCAAATAAAATAGTTTTGCTAAAGTTTGCACAAATTAATCCAATATGAGACCAAATTGCCTTATCAAATTTTTCAAGATCATTGCTGCGAATGCTTTCCAACTCGGTAAAAACATAGGGGTGACAGCGAATAGCACCTTGTCCAAAGATGATAAGACTGCGCGTTAAAATATTAGCTCCTTCAACGGTAATGCTAATTGGTGCGCTTTGATAGGCGCGCCCAAGATAGTTATTGGGCCCTAAACAAACACCTTTGCCGCCATGAATATCCATTGCATCGTTAGCAATTTGACGCGCTTTCTCGGTAGCGTGATATTTTAAAATAGCACCAGCGACGGCGGGCTTTTCTCCATTATCGATAGCCGCCACCGTCATTGCAAGTGCTGAATCAATGATATAGCTGTTACCGGCAATACGGGCAAGCGGCTCCTCAATACCTTCGAAGTTTGCAATAGGTTGATTAAATTGCCGGCGTACCCGCGAATAAGCACCGCAGGCTAAAACCGCCGCCTGTCCTCCACCTAAAGCACTTGAGGGCAATGATATAGCGCGACCGGCACTTAAGCATTCCATTAGCATACCCCAACCACAACCTGCTAATTTCGCACCGCCAATCAGATAATCAAGGGGAATAAATACATCCACGCCCTGCGTTGGCCCATTTAAGAAGGCGGTGTTTAAAGGAAAGTGCCGCCTTCCGTGCACAACCCCGGGTGTTGTTGCAGGGATAAGCGCGCACGTTATTCCTAAATACGCCTCACCACCTAACAAACTGTTGGGATCGTATAGTTGAAAGGCTAATCCAATTACCGTGGCTTTGGGGCATAAAGTGATATAGCGCTTATTCCAGTTTAACAAAATTCCAATTACATCCTGAGAGTTAACCGTGCGCTTAGTCACCACACCACGGTCTTGTATAGACGCCGCATCGGAACCTGCATCTGGGCTGGTTAAGGCAAAACAGGGAATTTCCAGTCCTTTTGCCAAACGTGGTAGGTAATAGTCTTTTTGTTTTGTCGTGCCATATTTTAATAACAACTCTGCAGGACCCAAAGAGTTGGGAACAGAGATAGTCGTTGCGGCAGTAATCGAGCAGCTGTAAACTTGGGCTAATATCGCCGCTTGCGCGGTAGCTGAAAAAGCTAAGCCTCCGTATTGTTTTGGAATGATCATTCCAAAAAAACCAGAATCTTTTATAAACTGCCACACCTCTTCAGATAAATCGTAGTTTTTATGGGTAATATCCCAATCGTTTAACATACGGCATAGTTGCTTGAGCGGACCGTCTATAAAAGCGTGCTCTTCCGAAGTTAAAGAGACCGTAGGATGCAAAAGTAGGCTATCAAAATTGGGCGAACCGCTAAACAATTCGCTTTCCCATGTTACCGTTCCGGCTGCCAAAGCTTCTTTTTCGGTTACCGACATAGTTGGCATGGTATGGCGCAGTTTATTGAATAAAAACCGAGAAAAGACTGCGCGTCTAAAAGGCCTACTATTGATACTTATAATAGCCAGCCCCCAAAGCGCCAGAAAAATTTTCGAGCCTAAAGCGATGGGGGCGTATAAAACCCATAATGATGCAATAAGCATGTAACTTATGGCCCAAACAGAACCAGCAGCCTGAACGCTCATCAGAGCAAATAACACCACTACACTAACCAATCCAAACAACACCGTCATTACAGGTTCTCCTAATCAATGAGCCGTTAATCGCTTACTTATGCGCTCAATGGCTAAAACCGCGTAACAAAAGTACGAAAGCACGATTACAATTGTGAAACTGAGCTTCGATACACCTAAATTCAAACTAAACACCACAAACCAGATAAAAAACATCGGTGTTGTTGCCACAATTAATAAGCGTACCGTCTCAACATAACGCGCCGGATATTTAAGAATTATTTGGGCAATGAGCTGCGCCAGAAAAGACAGCAACAACAACAACATCAATATCATTAAGTAAAGGGTTAATATCAAGGAACAGACAATAATCATCATTCCTGTTGGTTTCAAATACACAAATTTATTGGTTTCTAACAACTGCTTGCCACTAAAAACCTGATTGGTGTCTTTATCAAAAGTAACAACCTTTGTTTCTGTTGCAGAGACGGGATTTTCTGCGAAAAAAAACTTGAAAGGCGGTGAACGAAAATAAATTGAGTGTTTCCCAAATAAGTAAATTAGATTCGGATAATCTTTTGGATAGTTGGCCGTATCGTTGTTTGCATCAACAATCAATACAACCTCATTTTTAGCATTGCGAATGAAAAAAGGCATTGGTTTATCAAACGATAAGTTACCCCTTTGCACTAGAAAATCAGGCGTCTCATCCAGCGGCTGAATTATTTGATTGATATAATTATTGAAATCAAGGCAAATACGAATGGATAAGGGTACGCAAACAATCAATATTAGCAACAGTAGATAGCCCAGTGGTAGTTTTTTCCATCTTTTTGCAACATCAAGGTATAAATTTTTACTGTAAAACGAACGAGTAAGAGTTTGCCAATAATTAAAATACGGCTCATCCGTGCTCCGTAACGCTTCTGCTGCTGTTTTTTTATTCACGCAATCCTCCGATTCTTCGACCCGTATGTTTTGAAAAAATTATAGCTCTTGCAGATTTGCAGTCCAGTGTTAACCGGCTTGGTACTGCAAACCCCGACTGGCTGCGCACTAAAACTTGTATTTTTTTTACGGCGTCCACAACATGAATAAGGGTGTCCGCCCCCATTTCCTCAATATATTCCAGCTCAACACCCACACCATTTGACTTCGCCTCTAAAAAAAAGTCCTCCGGTCTTACACCCACAATAACCGCGTCCCCACAGGCCATATTTTCCGTTAATTTAGTTAAAGGTAAAATTAGACCAATGTCCAATACAATTTGCTGATTGGCTCGATCTATGAATCCGTCCAAAAGATTTATCGGATAATTACCTGTAAAACGTGCAACAAATAAGGAAGCCGGCTGTCGATACAGCTCCGTTGGGGTTGCAACTTGCTCCACTCTTCCCTGGTTGAGCACAACAATTTTTGTCGCCATTGTCATGGCTTCCGTGTGATCGTGCGTTACGTACAAGGAGGTTGTTTGTAGTTGTTGATGCAGTTTGCGTATTTCATAACGCATCTCCGTTCGCAACTTCGCATCTAGGTTTGAAAGGGGTTCGTCAAACAAAAAAACCGTGGGTGAGCGTACAATAGCACGCCCCATTGCTACGCGCTGCCTCTGCCCGCCGGATAACTGCTGAGGAAAACGCTGTAAAAAATCGGTTAATTGCAGCATTGCAGCGGTTTTCAAAACTCGGCTTTGAATTTCCGAAGCGCTAACTTTGCGCATTTTTAGACCGTAAGCCATGTTGTTAAAAACCGTCATATGCGGATAAAGCGCGTAACTTTGAAATACCATAGCCATATCGCGCAAATGAGCTGGAATGCTGTTTACACAGATATTATTAATCAATATCTGGCCCGAACTAACTTTATCCAACCCCGCAACAAGACGTAATAACGTCGACTTACCGCAGCCTGAAGGTCCGACAATGGCGACAAATTCACCTGGGTCGATGGTTAAACTGATATTGTCGAGAATTGTTTGTGAGGGTTGTTTTTTGTAAACATTCGTAAGCGTTACAGCAGCCATTAGTACACCAACCCCTTTTCAAACCAACGCTGTAGCGAAAGCACTAAAGCGCACGGCGGTAATAATGCAATGAGCGCCACACACATTATGTAGTGCCATTGGGGAATTTGATCCGCCACACCGGCAAGATAGCGGATGCCCATCACAATTGTTGTATGCTGGTTGTCGCTGGTAACAATAAGCGGCCATAAATATTGGTTCCAACCGAAAATGAATAAAATAATAAACAAGGCAATTATCGGAGCTTTGGAGAGTGGCAATACGATATCACAAAAGATATGCCAAGGACTGGCGCCGTCGAGCGTTGCTGCATCAATCATTTCCGAGCTAAGCGTTTTAAAAAATTGAATAAAGAGAAACGTTGCGGTCGCTGAAGCCATTAAAGGCAACGTAAGGCCTTGGTAACTGTTAAGCCAATTAAGTGACGCAACAATTTGAAAAGTAGGTAAAACCCGCACCTCGATAGGCAACATCATCGTTGAGAAAATGAGCGCGAAGAGAATTTTTTTACCCGGCAACTCAAAATAAATAAGCGCAAATGCTGAAAATAAGGCCAATATAATTTTACCAACGGCAATGCAGCCCGCCATAATGAGGCTATTTACTAACAGCAACCAGATAGGCTGTCCGCCGGCAGAAACCACGCCTTGCATAAACACCATCTTGCAGTTTTTTAAAAAAAGTCCACCCGGAATATAAGGCATCGAGCGCCCAAGCATGGCCGCCCCATCATGGCTTGCGGCGACAAAAGCACAATAAATAGGTACCAACAACAGCGCAATAAAAATTATTAAAATAAAATGAGCACTGCTCTCTTTTATATTCATGAAGCGTAATGTACCTTTTTTTATATTCATGAAGCGTAATGTACCTTTTTTTCCAAATAGCGAAATTGGAGCAAAGTAAGGCTCATGACTAGCGCCATTAAAACCAGTGATTGCGCTGCTGCTCCGCCTAAATCCATATTGACAAATCCATCTTTGTATATCTTATAAACTAAAGTTGTCGTGGATTGCCCTGGACCGCCGTGGGTTAAAATATCAATAATTCCAAACGTTTCAAATAGACCATAAATTACATTCATAATTATTAAAAAGAAAGTAGTCGGTGATAATAAGGGGAAAATAACGTGGATAAACCGCTGCCAAGAGTTGGCACCATCCAAAATTGCCGCATCTAATAACTCCCCGGGAATAACGATTAGCGCGGCGAAGAAAAATAAAAAATTATAACTAAACTGCTGCCAGCTTGCGGCTAGAACAATCACCACAAATGCTTGAAAAGGATGAACTAGATAATTAAATTCAGCGTGGAAAAAATGCAAAATTTGCCCAAACCAACCCGATGGCTCAAATATAAATCGCCACAGTAAGGCCGCTATTGCTGGTGAAACTGCGTATGGCCAAAGCAATAAAGCTTTATAAACGGTCTTTCCTCGACGCCTATTTTTTAGCAGCATCGCAACGCCTAGGCCAACACTCATGGTAATAAACGATATCGTTAAGGCAAGGCCTAAACTCACGATCAAGGACTGTAAAAATCCCTTTTGAAAGACCACGTCCGTAAAATTGTGTAATTGCGCAAACTGGTGGTTTAAGCCAAAGGAGTCCGTGTAATAAAAAGCCTGACGCACAGCGTTGCAGGCCGGAATAATAAAAAATACGAGTGTTATAATTATTTGGGGAAGAATAAGCAAATACCCCATGATTTTTTTATTTTTAAACGTACTCATCAATACCTCTTGTCATCTGAATCAATTAATCGTGCCCCAGATAAACACGCGTTGTATTAAAAACTCGTCTATTTTGTGGCAAGCGTTTTAGATGTCAATACTTAGTTTCTCAACAACCGGTTTTTCCGCACGCGCACTAGATGCATCCTTGAAGGCAGGAGGACTCGCCGCCGTCAACATTTTATTCTTTTAATTATTTCTAAAGCACGCAAATTAGTTTATTCTTACTCGCTTTACAACAATTTGAATACTATGCCGATTACTGCCAGCGAAGTTCGTGCACTTGCCAATTTAGCGTATTTAGATGGACAGGATAATGCGCCGCTTACCCAAGAAATTAACGCCATTTTAGATTTCGTCAATCATTTAAAAACAATTACAACAACAGGAGTTATTCCTTTATTACACCCCATGGATTTACACCAGCGTATGCGTCAGGATACGGTTACTGAAAGCGATTGCCTGAAAGAGCTCGCCGAAATTTCACCCGAGTTTGATGAAGGTTTGTACTGCGTTCCTGGCGTCTTTGATGAAGAGGATGCGCCACTATGATGGACTCTCTCGCTCAATTAATTAAAGCACTGCAACACAAACAAATTTCAAGTGTTGAGCTTACTTCCTATTATTTAGAGCGCATAAAAAAACACGCGTCCATAAATGCTTTTATCACGGTGGATGAAGAAAACGCCCTAGTGCAAGCGAAAAAAGCCGACCGGTCTATTAAAAACGGCACGCACGCGTTGCTTACCGGCATTCCTCTAGCGCATAAAGACAATTTTTGTACCCGTCGTCTCACAACCACCTGTGGTTCGCGCATGCTGGCCAACTTCAAATCGCCCTTTGACGCCACTATCGTCCAAAAGCTTGAACAACAAGGCGCAATAATGCTTGGCAAAACGAATATGGACGAGTTTGCAATGGGCGCAAGTAATGAGAGCAGCTACTTTGGGTGCGTAAAAAACCCGCACCAGGTTGACTGTGTGCCGGGCGGCTCGTCCGGAGGTTCTGCTGCCGCTGTTGCGGCAGGACTCGCAGCCTTTACAACCGGTTCGGATACCGGGGGCTCCATTCGCCAACCCGCCTCTTTTTGTGGTGTTTCGGGAATCAAACCAACATACGGTTTAGTTTCACGCCTGGGTATGGTGGCTTTCGCCTCAAGCCTAGACCAGGCAGGCCCTCTTGCACGCTCTGCTGAAGATTTAGCGCTTATTTTATCGGCAATGGCAGGGTTTGATTGCAAAGACTCCACATCGGTGCAGAAAAAAATTCCTGATTACACCTGCGCGCTAACAACGCCTATAAAAAATTTGCGCATCGGTTTGCCGCGTTGTTTTATGGACCATACGGTTGATGCGTCCGTTCGCAACGCCATCACGGCCGCCTTACAAGAGTTTACCGATAGTGGCGCTGAAATTATTCCCTTGGATTTAAATCTACACTCGTACTGGGTGGCCTGCTATTACGTGATTGCTTGCGCGGAAGCCTCCTCCAACCTATCCCGATACGATGGCTTACGCTTTGGCTATCGCGACAACGAGGCCCGTACGTTAAAAGATACGATTATTAGAAGCCGTGAAACGGGCTTTGGTGCAGAAGTAAAGCGTCGAATTCTCACGGGAACCTACGTTTTGTCATCCGGCTATTACGACGCGTATTACCTGCAAGCATTAAAAATTCGACGCTTAATCAGTGAAGAATTGCAGCGTGCTTTTAAAAGCGTGGATATACTGTTGGGCCCCACCGCTCCTACTCCCGCTTTTTCCCTAAATCGCCCGCTGGATAACGCCTCTGAAAGTTATTTAGCGGACTTATTTACAGTGGGCGCTAATTTAGCAGGACTGCCGGCCGTATCAATTCCCGCAGGTTTCAAAGACACACGTCCTATTGGAATGCAGTTAATGGCCAATCATTTTCAAGAGTCTTTATTATTAAACACCGCTCACCATTTTCAACAACGCACCACCTGGCATTTGACAAAACCTACTGGATTTTCACTATGAAATGGGAAATGGTAATGGGCCTTGAGGTTCACGCACAGCTTAAAACGTCCTCTAAGCTGTTTTCTGGGGCCGCTGCCACTTTTGGCGCCCATGCAAACACACAAACCTCTTTTCTTGACGCGGGCTTGCCGGGCACCTTACCAGTTGTCAATCACGAAGCGATTAAAATGGCCATTCGATTTGGTTTAGCCATCAATGCTGAAATAAATAACCGCTGTTACTTCGAACGTAAGAATTACTTTTATCCAGACCTACCCAAAGGATATCAAATTTCTCAAATGCAGCGGCCTATAGTCTCCAATGGTTTCTTGGATATTAAACTTGAGGCGGGGTACAAAAAAATTATAATTGAGCGTGCTCATTTAGAGGAAGATGCCGGAAAATCATTGCACAACCATTTCTCAGGTCGTACAGGTATTGACTTAAATCGTGCCGGCACTCCTCTGTTAGAAATTGTCACTACTCCTTGTTTTAGCTCGGCTGAAGAAGTAGTTTCCTATTTGAAAAGTCTGCATCAGTTGGTGCGTTTTTTAGGGATCTGCGATGGAAATATGCAGGAAGGATCCTTTCGATGCGATGTTAATATTTCACTTAAACCGGAAGGCAGTAGCACACTCGGAACGCGAACGGAGCTTAAAAATATAAACTCGTTTCGATATATCGAAAAAGCTATTGCCGTTGAGCAAGCGCGGCAACACGATTTATTGGAACAAGGACTAACCGTCAAACAAGAAACCCGTTCGTTCTGCCCCCACACTGAAACCACGCGCAGTTTACGCAGTAAAGAACGCGCTGAGGATTATCGCTATTTCCCAGACCCCGACCTCTTGCCTATTCTCATCGACAGCGCGACTATTACGCAATTAAAAAACAGTTTGCCTGCGCTGCCGCAAGACATTCAAACCGAGCTTGAAAAACTCGACCAGCTCAGTACGAGTGACGTCCAGTTTTTACTGTCGCACCCTGATATTTATTATTATTTTTCCCGCATTAAGGAGGCATACCCCGACGTCAAGCCGATTGTGAATTGGCTCAGCGGAGCGGTTGCGGCTAAATTAAACGCCACGAATCAACGGTTTTCCAGCATCCCTATTCCCGCAACTTTATTGGCCGAATTTTTAGCAAAAATTACGGAGCACTCCCTTTCTAATACCCAAGCTAAACTTATTTTCGATAAACTTTGGCAAGGTGAAACCGACTTGGACGCTTTAATCCAAGGCTTAGCCTGTAATGATATTCCCTCGGAAAATCTGGAAATTTTAATACACGATATTATCAAAAAATTTCCGCAGCAAGCCTTGGACTATCAAGCAGGAAAAACCAAGTTACTGGCCTTTTTTGTAGGCCAAATCATGAAAGAGAGCAAAGGCAAAGCCGATCCGGAAATAGCGAGCAAACTTTTCATAAGCCTTATTAACTAAGTTACGTAATACCACCCCTTAAGGCGTAGAACGTTCAACGACTTAAGGGGTGCTTAATCCGATAAGGGCATAAACAACTGCTCAATATCTTGAGTTGTCAGTCCGACCGTGGCATTAATATTTTCCGATAAAATACCATCAAATAATTGCCTTTTTTTCGATTGCATCGCTAAAATAGCTTCTTCAACGGTTCCTGCGGTGATAAATTTATACACGAATACGGGATTTTCTTGACCAATTCGGTGACTTCTATCCGTTGCCTGATCTTCAACCGCGGGGTTCCACCAAGGATCGTAGTGAATAACGGTATCCGCCTTGGTTAAATTCAACCCCGTCCCCCCCGCCTTAAGACTGATTAGAAATATTGGAGTATTCCCTTCTTGGAATAAATTGACCAATTGCTGTCTATTTTGTGTTTGTCCGGTTAATTTAATATAAGAATAGTCGCGAAGCTTAAGTTTCTGCTCAATAAGCTTCAGCATGGAGGTAAATTGGGAAAAAATAAGAACCCGCCTGTTTTCGGCCATTAAGTTGTCTAAAAGTTCAACCAACGCCTCAAGTTTGGCAGAGCAGTTGTGGGCAATTTGCGCTTCTGGTATTGATAGCAACCGTGGGTCGCAACACACCTGCCGTAACTTTAACAACGCATCCAGTAAAATTATCTGACTTTTACCAATCCCTAAGCGCGTAATCGCATCGCGTACTTTTTTCTCCATACTTAAACGAATAGCCTCATACAAATCACGCTGCGGGCCTGCAAGCTCAATTATTTGCGTCATCTCCGTTTTAGGAGGCAGCTCCGCTGCCACTTGATTTTTGGTTCGGCGTAGCATAAAGGGCTTTACCCTTTTTGCTAATAACTCTTGCCTGTCTTTATTCGCATCACGCTCAATAGGTAATTTGAAAAACTTACGGAAGTCCTTCATGCTGCCAAGTAATCCAGGCATGATGAAATGAAATAAAGACCATAATTCCCCCAAATGATTCTCTAAGGGAGTACCGGTCAAACACAAGCGATGGGTGGCGTTTACCTGCTGGATAACTAAGGTAGTTTTAGCGCGTGCATTCTTAATAGACTGAGCCTCATCAAGAATTAAATAATAAAAAGAATACCCCATAAATCGCGTTTTATCCCGTTGTATGAGGCCGTACGTTGAGACTATAACATCGTAATCATCAAACGAGACGGTATGCCTATCTGTGCCATGAAAAATGAGAACCTTTAGTTCTGGGGTGAATTTTTTTGCTTCTTCAAACCAATTCCCAACCAAACTGGTTGGCGCTATTATCAAGCTTGCTCGCTCGAGTCGACCTTGCTCTTTTTCCAGCTGTAAATTGACCAGTGTTTGTATAGTTTTTCCGAGGCCCATGTCATCGGCTAACACACCACCGAATTGCACGCTGCGTAAAAACTGCAACCAATTTAAGCCCTGATATTGGTAGTCACGAAGTTCGGCGTTAATGTTTTTAGGAAGCGTTACTTCTTCCAACTTTTGCAAGCCTACTAATTGCTGCATATGCTGGCGTAATTTTTCACCACCTTGCCATCGCAAAGCGGTTGCGGCAATAGCTTGCTCTGTTTCTTGCATCAAGATAAATTGGTATCGAGAGATAACTAATTGTTTATTTTGATCAAGTCCCTCACTACCGTAGTGCACCAAAAATCGAATTAATGGTTTGATTCGCGCCATAGTAATTTGCAACCGTTTACCCTCAGGCAAATCCAACAACAGTTCGGCATCGTCTTCAATTTCCTCAATATTACTGGAGCGCATTTTACTAATTAATTCGGCAACAATAGGAACTATACTAACCTGCTTGCCGTCAACCAAAATTCCTAGTTGATAATTAAAAAAATCATTTCCCTTTTCTTCTAAATCAGAAAACCATTCCTGACTATCCGCATAGATAATTGGGATAAACAAAGGGTGCTTGAGCTCTACACGCCAGCCTTTTTTTTCCAACTGAGGCTTTATAACATCACGCAAATACGCAAACCCCTTTTCGTTCTCGCAATTTTCCAAAATGGCAGCGGTGGAGCTTTTATCTACTAAAAACTGCTCCGTATAAAAGAATTTACGGATTGGCAGTATTTGATCGCATTCTTTGATTATTAATTTTTCAAACTTAATATCGCGCTCTACAACAAATAATGTTTCATTCTGATACACCACTATCCGCGAAGGCTCGGTTGCGGCGGAAATAGTAATCCGCTGGTAATCAAAGGCTAACTCACGCGTCAATAGCATGCGCGCGTCGTCCGTCTCAATAGCATCAAAAATTACTGTGGGTGTAGGTTGGCGACGGTAAATCTCTCTTTTCTCATAAAAGTGGGGCGCGGGAATATCTGGGAGGCTTTGTGCAATCGATTGCGCTATAAGCGGGGCATCGTCCAGAGAAACGGGCGGGACCGCTAATATTTTTTTAATCTGCAAGATTGGGTAGCTCGTTTCCAAATACCCAAACGCATTACGTACGTCGTCGTAATACCAAGGCCTATCCAGTAGCAGCGGTTTCAACTGTTTGTTTGTTCCTTGAAGCACGAGTTGTTGCGTACCATCCAGCGCTAAACTCCAGGAAAAATGCGCGGCATTCGGCTTACCTAATGCCAACGGCGTATCATTCTCTGCGTCGTACAAATACGCACGATTGGTTAATAACATTTTTTCAATTAAATCGCTGTTTCGTAAAGGGAGTCGTTCAAACCAGTTGCTGGCATCGCATTTAAACAATAAAGCACTAATTATGGCTTCATCCGCGGCACTAAACGATTGTTTACGAAGCGGTGTAATCGTGTTGAAGACTACTTTCTTTCCGAGCCCTCCCTTTTTTAGGCGCTTTGCTAAAGCAAGGCGAACCATCATACGCGGTTCATAGACGTTGTATTCGGGTTGCAAAAGATACAACACTTCATGGGTGGGCGATGCGTTTGCAAAAACCTGTTCGTTTTCGCGTAAAGAGTTAATCCAGGTGGACAATAGCTTATTAGGCAATTGTTTATCGCTGTCGTGCGTCGCGCTTTCTTGTTGCTGAAGAGCAAGAAGACAGGCAACAGCGTGTTTACAATTAATTTCTACCGAGCAACTGCAGCGTGCAGACTCTTGCGGCCAATTTTTCAAATCAATGTGAATGTTGTAAATTTGCCCGCCTTGACCTTTCACACGCGACTTCAGCAAGCCGTCACTTAAGCGCACGTTTAAAACTTTTCCACTGTGTTGGTATTCTTGCCCTTGAATGAGTATTATCGGTGCAAAAACCGTAGGCATTTTGTCTAACACATCTTTCAACATACAAATAAGTACTCACGTTAAAAATACAACTGAATACTATAGCAAATTTTATAGCTTAATTATGTTTTTATTTTAAATGCCCTAGAATATCTCACCAGAACCTCCTGACTAAAATTAGCCCCCTATGGGTAATGCGCCCATTTGATACTGAATTTCATCCCAAGAAGCTGGTTGCGTAATTCGGCTTACTTTTTTTAAAAACTACAATTTTGGCGTCGACCGCTCACCTGTTACGTCTTGCGCCACGCCCCTTTTTTCGCCGAAAAATGCTTGAAGCACTGCCTGCGATTTTAAAAATTCAGGACTTTTAGCGGTTCTATTTAGAGCTCGTTCTCCAGCCTCTGTAGGGAGCATAGGGGCTCTAAATAGTTTTTCTAAATGTTTAAATTTTTCCATTTCAAGTGCTTTGGGTTCTTGTAATCGTTCTTTTTTAAAGGCTTCTGTATCCGCTCTATTTAAAAGTTTTTTTATTTTGCCAATCGTCGAGTCCGTGAATACCTTTGCATCGTTGTTTTTTTTGCTTTGCAAAAGAGCACGCAATTCTGGACTAATCTCTTGCTCCTCCAATGCGTCTTTATACTGATATAAACGCCAGGAAATTGGCTGAATGGTTGTTTTTTGCAAGATAAACGTCCCGCAAGGCTGAGGCCCTACAAAATTTGACTCGTATAATATCACTAAGTTAATACCTACTGTTCTTTGGAAAAAACTTAACAAGTTTAATTTTTTTTCTGAAGAAATAGAGTTTTTTATAACTACATTTCTCAGTGCAAACTTCAAATCTTCAATAGTTTTATTATTTATAATGCGAGTATCGGTATAGCTTGCATGCCATTGTGCTAGTTGCGCCGTTGTGGAAAATTTCACACACTCTGATTTCCCCAAGGTATTAAACCAGTAAAGCTTTACGTCTTTAGTCAACACATAACTTGAACAAAATTTTGCGCCATCGCACTCCGCCAATAAATCTTTCGCCTCCAATTCACTTACATGCACCGATATTTTGTTAATTGTCGACTGAGCAATTTTGCCACAAAATAACTTAATCACCGCGTAAGATTGTTCTTCTGTAGTCGGAAAATCGTCTGTAATATGATTTTTGAGAAAATGAGCAAGCTCCGGGCTTGCGGATAGTAAATTAACCTTTATATCGGTGTTACTTTCGGTTAACACCCATTCGTTCGTTAATTTTCGAACCAGGAAAAACACTAATTTGTTTGGATGTTCGTTCGCAAAAACAGTTGCTTTGGCTTGGGAATTAAAAATATAAATATGATCGTTTTTTGGAAGAATTGAACAAGCGTACTTTATATAATCGTACTTATCTAATACAGCTTCCGGCAGTTTGAAGTCCGGAAGAGTACCCAATAGCTTGCTCAAATATTCCGAAGGCTCTACAAGATTAGGCCGATTGAGCAAATCAAACCAATAAACGCTCCAGCTTTTCTTTGCCGGATAGCTTTTGATAACATAGACATTTTCTCGGTCGAATTCTTTATTGTCTTGTAAAAATTTCTGAGCTAGATGTAATTCACTAAACAATGCAATTGTGGGCAGTGCGGCGACAACACTCATCGCTAAACTCAACTCCTCTTCTTCTTCAACAACAACATTTTCAAGCGTTTCCGCAATATCGCTCATTATTATTTCGCGTAACTTCTGGTAAACATTTGTTAAAAATTCCACCAAAATACTGGCTGGTAAATCCGAAGTGTCGATACCAATCTCGTACAACACATGATTTAAAACGGACTGCGCTGATGAACTGTAGGTAATGTCGCCACCGGTCATGAATATTGCAAACTCACTCAAGTTGAGCAGTGAGCTTTGTTGCTCGCTTGTGCTGTCAATCAAGGATTGGAATGCGTCCCGCCGCTTCCTTAAATAACTATTACTAACATAATGTCCTAAAGCTTTTTCATAAACCTTTAATAATTCTTTGTTGGCGCTATTTTTTATAAAAAATATAACTTTTTGAGCACATTGACGTCCTAATGTGTCTAATATATGCATGAAAAAAACTCCTTTTTTTATCTTGCCAAGACATTTATGAATCCAAATTGTTATTTAATGGTAGCAGATATTGATAAAGTTTTAGCGATATGGACATTTATCATAACTTAAAAAGTCCTGATTACAAACGACGCTACTATTCTCTGGAAATTAAGAAATAAGCTGCTTGCAATATGCAAGTAAACCATTAACATAGTGGCCTTAAAAACAATAATAATATCAAGGATTAGCATGAAAATTGTATTTATTTCCGCTGCATTGCTAGTAAGTAGCGCATCCATAGCCGCAACCCCCATTAATGGGTGGTACAGCAGCCTTTTTGGTGGCTACGCCTACTTACCTGAAAATGTGAGCGTAAGCACGCAAGGACTCGCTCTCAACAGTCCTAGTTACAAATCGGGGTATCACCTCGGTGGACGCTTGGGTTTTAAAAGCACGCCACTGCGCTATGAAGCGGAAGTAACCTATATTGATAGTGATATTGAGGAGTTTTACCTTAACAATCTTAAAGCTACAGGAAGCCGAGGTGATACCTGGGCCACAACAGCAATGGCCAACGTCTATTATGATTTTCCTGAAGTGGTTACGGCGATTGAACCCTTTGTCGGAGTGGGTATTGGCTACGCATGGGTTGATAGCACTCTAAGCAGTCAAGGGCCATTTGGATTGGTTCGTTACCACGGTGAAGACAGTGTATTTGCCTACCAGGCAAGCGCCGGTTTAACCTATAATTTTTCTGAAAATTACGCGCTGGCTATTGGCTATCGCTATCTTGGAACCGATAGAGTCCATCAACTTGGTAAAATGTTTCAAGCTAATTTAGCCACATTGAGCATTACGTATCGTTTTAACGAAAACAATTATAAATAGGGAGTTTTTAGATGAGTTACCGCTCTAAATTAGGTTTAGTTGCCTTAGTAATTGCCAGTGGCAGCAGTTACGCAATTTCGCCAACCAATGGATGGTATGCTAGCGCACTAGTTGGCGCAAGTTTTGCCCCAAGCGTCGATTTTTATGTAAACAGTCCGTTTAGAGGCGTCCCTACCCCTGGGCGCATAAGTTACGATATCTTTATGGATGCTGGTGCTGAGTTGGGATTTCGTTGTTCTAATTTTCGTTTTGCCGGAGAGTTTCTTTTCAATCAAAACGATTACGATCGCGTCACTTTTGGCAACGGACGAATTCAGAATAATTCAAACCGCAATACAGGTTTGAGTATGAAAGGAAAAACCAGTTTTTATGGTGGCTTTGCTAATGCCTATTACGATTTTTTCGATGATGAAAGTGAAAGTAATTTTTCCCCCTATATTGGATTGGGTATTGGTTATGCGTATGTTGAAAACAGTCTTAGCTATTATTTTAATCAATTTGAATTAAACAGTTTACACGATTCAATTAATGATACGGTTATTGCGGGCCAAGCAATTGTTGGTTTAAATTATTTAATGAACGAAGACTGGGCTTTGGGCACTGATTTACGCTATATTCGCACTGCTAAAGTTGATATTTTAGGTGAAAACATTGCCTTTTTAAATGTTAATTTAAACCTAACGTATACCTTTGATAACGCTTAAAAAATAAAAAAGCCCTATGCGTATCGCGAGCATTTCACCTGTTTAATGCCATCATAGCGCTAGCGCATACGGTGAATGCGCACCGTGGCCTTAAGTAAGGTTTGTATTATTTATCGTAGCTTTCAACTGCCTATATATTTATAAACTTACAATTGCTTTTGCGCATAAAAAATTGTACAAATTTTGAGACAACTATGACTTATCGTATTGCCCCCAGTCTTCTAGCAGCGGATATAATGAATTTAGGCGCAGAAATTGCAGCGGTTATTGACGCGGGAGCGGATTTGATTCATCTGGATATTATGGATAATCATTATGTTCCAAACCTAACCCTGGGGTCGTTTGTCTGCCAACAGATTCATTCTAGGTTTCCAGCGTTAGCTATCGATGTGCATCTAATGGCCTCTCCGGTAGACGCATTAATTGAGCAATTTGCAAAAGCTGGTGCAACACGAATAAGTATCCATCCAGAAAGTACGCACCATTTGGACCGAAGTTTACGGCTAATACGCTCGCACGATTGTGAGGTCGGTCTGGTTCTTAATCCAGCGACATCGCCAGATTGCCTCGACTGGTGTAAAGAATTGCTCGATTTTGTGGTTGTAATGACCGTTAACCCAGGCTTTGGGGGGCAGTCATTAATAGAGTCTGTCGTAGGTAAAATTAGTCTCATACACACAACATATCCCGGTTTAGCAATAAGTGTGGATGGTGGGGTTGATTTGAGTAATATAAAAAAATTAGCAACCGCTGGTGCTACTCAGTTTGTTGCCGGTTCGGCTATTTTCTCAAGCAGTAATTACCAAACTACTATAAATGCGATGAGAGAGGCGCTTGGTTAGCCTTTTTAGTATGTTTACAAAATTTTGCGAATCCAACCCGTAAAAAAAATGGCGTTGTTACCTATCTTTTGTACTCAATAAGCGTGGTTCAGATATGCGTTGAGCATTATAGAGCTGGTTAACCAATGCCTTTATTCTCAATCCTATCTTAGATAGTTGTTTCTCTGTATTTTATATTTTTAGGCGCGACGGAATGCGCGATACTCTTATAGGAATATTGTTCTTCCGTCAGCATTTAGCCGTTTCTAATTTTGAGGTAGAGTAATCAATGCTCAGGTCTAAAATTATTGTGTCGTTGTTTATAACGCTGCTTTTATCGTCCGTTGCACCTATTTGTGCTGCGAACAGCAATCCTTATTTTGAGCGTTTTTCACAATACAGTACCTGGAATGAACAGCTACCCGATGAGCCAACTCCCGATTTTTTGGCGTTTGTGCAGTCCCCCACCCCGCTGGGTACAAAACTACGTGAAAAGTGGCTGTATCAACTTGCTCAACACCAAAAATGGCTCACGCTTAACCAATATTATCAGCCGTCGAAAGACGTTAATTTACAGTGCTTAGCAATTAAGGCTATCTATCGTGTTGCAAATCAAAAAGAGGCGGTGCTTAAGGCGCGTACAATCTGGTTGGATGGCAATACCCTACCGGGTGCTTGCAATAATCTATTCGAACTCCTTTTGGCAGAAAATAAAATACCAGAAGCACTGTTAGACAAACGTTTCAACCTAGCGCTGGATAAGCGTAACTTAACATTAGCCAAGTACTTACTAAAAAAATACCGCCCTGCACGCACACACGATGAGCGACTATTGGACAGCCTTTACCGCGACCCCAAAAATGTAATTCGACTGCCTGCGTTGCCTGCATACAGCAGTTTTTATTTATACAGCTTGAAGCGTTTAGTCAGTATTGATTTAGAAACTGCCTTAAAATTCTGGCAGGACGCGCTCCAGAAAAAAATTATTTCAAAAGCGGACAGTCAAGCATTCTTAGCGCAAGTTGCCTTGTATAAGGCAATACGCAACAGCCCTGATGCGCAAAATTGGTTTGCAAAAGTACACCCGAGCTTTAGAAGTGCGTTATTAAACGACTGGCAAATACGCCTCGCGTTGAAACAACAGGATTGGCAAACCGTAGAAACATTGATAGAACAGGCGGCCAATAAAAACACAGCTTGTTGGCAATATTGGTTAGCACGTGCTTATTTGAAAAATAAACACCCTGAAAAAGGCAAAAAAGTTTTAGAAAAACTGGCTAAAACTAGAAACTATTATGGCTTTTTAGCAAGCATCCAGCTGAAAAAACCCTTTTCTTTTAACCAGCAAAGAAGGACCACAGACAGCTCCGTTTTAAAGCCTTATCAGAGTATACTGGACACTATTCGGCAACTGTATGAGCATAAACAGCAAAAAAAAGCCTCACAACTGCTAACAGACTTCTCACGCGAACTTTCCACTCAAGAATACAGCGCTTTAATTTACTGGGTATCGCACAATCTGCACTGGTATAGTAAAGCCGTAGCGCTCAGTGAAAAAAAAACGGTGGTTAATCAACTCGTTTTACGCTTCCCAATAGCGTACCCCGATATTATTCAACAAGTACAAACCAACCAACCCGTAGCCGCAGCGTTAATATACGCGGTTATTAAGCAAGAAAGTGGCTTTAGAGAAGAGGTAATATCCAGAGCAAAAGCGCATGGATTGATGCAAGTTTTACCAAAAACCGCAGCGAGCATTGCTAAAGAAAATAAAACTCCCTACAGCAGTCCAACACAACTGTTTCAAGCCAAGACGAATATTACTCTAGGAACCTCTTATCTTTTCCATCTTGCAAAACGTTATCAACATAATTGGTTATGGGTTGTCGCAGCTTATAATGCGGGCCCTACCCAAGTTTCTTATTGGCAAAAAAACCATCTTTTTAAGGAAAGTGACTTATGGATAGAAACGCTTCCTTGGCATGAAACACGTAATTATCTCAAAAATGTTCTTTCTTTTTATGTGGTCTATCAACATCTTTTAGGGCAAAAACAGGACTTATCGATTTTTAATTTTTGAACGCACGAGCTCGTTATTTTTGCATTAATGCTACAAATCCTACGGTTTATTAATACGCGTCTATAATTCGGCCTTTCTGCATACGTATTATCGTATCAGCCAAGTAATCAACCACATCAATGTTGTGACTTATAAACAAATAGCTTACTCCAAGATCAATTTGGAGCTCTTTTAATAAATTTAAAATTTGCGCCTGAACGGAAATATCCAAAGCGCTGGTTGGTTCGTCACAGATAATCAATTCCGGCTCTAAGATCAACGCACGCGCGATACAAATACGCTGACGCTGGCCGCCTGAAAATTGATGCGGATAGCGCTCTAAACTGCTTTGCGGCAAGTGTACTTGGTCGATGATTGCAGCGACTTTTTTGGTAATAATAGATGTTGGGATAGATTGTGACACGAGGCCTTCGGCAATAATTTGTTTAATTGTTAAACGTGGATTCATGGAGGCGAAAGGATCTTGCATAATCAGCTGTACATTTTTACGGTATTCTCGCCAATCTCTTCTTGAAAACTGATTCAACTCACGGTTTTTAAAAACAATACTACCTGATGAAACAGGCACCAATCCTAACAGGGCACGACTAATAGTTGTTTTACCACAGCCTGATTGACCTATGAGCGCTAAAGTTTTCCCGGGTTTAATGCTAAAAGAGACACCCTCTACTGCCTGGACCCGCGTGCCACGCTGAAAAAGTTTTTGACCAGTCTGATAGGAGATATGAAGATTAGTAACGTCTAACAAGTTACCCGTCGTATAAGTCGGATTTTGTCGCTCCGGCCACGGCTTCGTTAACACCTTACTACTTGGGATATTTTTAATCTTAGGGTATAAATGACAGCGTACCAAACTATTTTCAAGTTGTTGTAAACTGGGCGTTTTTGTTGTACACGCGCTAAAAACATAAGGGCAACGATTGTGAAATCGGCACCCAATGAACGACGTTGTTAATTGAGGGAGACTGCCGGCCACTACCGGGAGCTGGTATTTTCTTTTAGCTTTACTAGGCAAGGAATGCATCAGCTGCTGGGTGTAAGGATGCTTTGGCTCTTTAAAGAAATGCGTAACACTGCTTTCTTCTACAATTTGGCCCGCGTACATCATACAAACTCTATCCGCATGCTCCATTACTACTTGTAAATCATGTGTTATCAGTAACAAGCTCATGTTTAATTGGATTTGCAGTTTTTTCAATAGCTTTAGAATCGCTACTTGCGTTACGCTGTCTAAGGCTGTGGTTGGTTCGTCGGCTATCAGTATTTGCGGTTGCTGTGCTAAAGCTATAGCTATCATAACTCGTTGTTTTTGGCCGCCTGATAATTGATGCGGGTATTTTTGCAAACACAGTTCCGGTTGCTCTATTTCTACAAGCTTTAATAACGCAACTAATTGGTGAGCACGCTTTTTGCTGTTTACTTTGTCTTGGAGCGCTTCTTTTAATTGATTATCTATACGGATAACCGGATTCAAAGCACTCATAGGGTCTTGAAAAATCATCGCAATTTTTTTTCCCCGTACGCGACGCATAAGAAATTCGGGTAATTCAAGAAGAGCGGTATCATCAAGAGCAATGCGACTGTTTGGGGCAAAAGCTGCGAAATTTGGCAGTAAACGCATCAAAGCCAATGCGGTCATCGATTTGCCGCTTCCCGACTCTCCTACTAAAGCTAAGGTTTCACCGCTTTCTAACTTAAAATTAACAGCTTCAACTACAAGCTTCGTTTTTTTATAGGTTTGAAAACCAACGGTTAAATCCTTAACATCAATTGCTGGCACAGAAATTCCTTTTCTAGATGATGCTTAGACGCCCTGGTTAGCGGGATTTAAAATATCGAATTTTGAAAAAAACTAAATAGGATTGTCGCTATCAATAAAATGGTGTTCCAAGTGAAATTCACGCGCAAGCTTTGTACCCAATGCCTGCAACCCGAAACGCTCCGTAGCGTGATGTCCACAACTAAAATAATGAATACCCAACTCTTTGGCTTCATAAAAAGTTCGCTCTGAAATTTCGCCGCTTATATAAGCATCGGCGCCTAATTCATACGCCTGGTACAGATAATCTTGCGCAGCGCCACTGCACCATGCCACCTTTTTTATAGGACGATCGCCGGCTTCTACACAGACAGGTGGTCTTTGCAGTTTTTTATGAAGCCAAGAAACAAACTCGGCGCAGGTTTTGGTTGTTGCTAGGCTACCGCTCCACAATAAATTATTGATGGTTCCTATCGGGTGCGAACGGACGTCCATCATATTGAGTAAGGCACCTAATTGAGCATTATTCCCAAGCTCAACATGACAATCCAAGGGCAGATGATAGGCAACTAGGTTAATATTGTTTTCCAGTAACGACTTGATGCGCTGCATTCGCATACCCGAAACACTGCGCGCCTCTCCGTGCCAAAAATACCCGTGGTGTACGAGCAAAACATCCGCCTTAAGGATTGATGCTTGCTTGATAGCGTCAAGCGAGGCAGTTACAGCGGAACAAATAACGGAAACCTCATTTCTACCCTCAACTTGTAAACCATTGGGGGCATAATCTTTAAACTGGGCGATATCAAGAAGCGCGTTGCAATAATGAACTAAATCGGATGTTGCAATCATTATTCAGCAACACGTCTGATAGTAGCACCTAATTGGCTTAGCTTTTGCTCGATAATTTCATAGCCTCTATCAACGTGATAAATTCGTTCAATGCAGGTTTCACCTTCCGCAGCTAAGGCTGCAATAATAAGGCTTGCTGACGCGCGCAAATCAGTAGCCATGACCGGCGCACCCATTAACTTCTCAACCCCATCAATGGTTGCTGTATTTCCACTTAGCTGTACTTTAGCACCCATACGTTGCAATTCTTGTACATGCATAAATCTATTTTCAAAAATGTTTTCTATAACGCACGACTCCCCTGTGGCTAAAACATTTAAAACCATAAACTGCGCCTGCATATCGGTTGGAAAATCAGGATAAGGTGCCGTTGTAATATTTACCGCTTTTGCACGCTTATTTTTCATGTCTAAACTAATCCAGTCACGACCCTTTGTTATTATCGCTCCCGCCTCCTCAAATTTATCAAGAACCGAGGACAAGCTTTCAGGCATTACTTTTTGCACCGTAACAGCTCCGCGCGTTGCTGCTGCAGCAGCTAGATAGGTACCGGCTTCAATACGGTCTGGCATAACCGTGTAATTGCCTGAGCCTAAGCTATCAACACCTTCAATTTGAATAGTATCCGTACCCGCACCGGAAATTTTAGCACCCAGCAAATTTAAAAAATTGGCAAGATCAACAATTTCAGGCTCACGAGCGGAATTCGTCAACACGGTAGTCCCTTGAGCGAGCACCGCGGCCATCATTATATTTTCAGTACCTGTTACCGTAATAATATCGAAATTTACGACCGCAGCATTGAGGCGACCGGATGGGCAACGCGCTTTTATGTAGCCATTTTTAACGGAAATTTCAGCACCCATCTGTTTTAGTGCCGTTAGATGCAAGTCTACCGGGCGAGAACCAATTGCGCAGCCGCCAGGTAATGAAACGTCGGCTTTACCAAACCGTGCCAGCAATGGCCCTAATACCAGTATCGAGGCGCGCATGGTTTTAACTAGTTCATATGGAGCGATGTGCTTTGTTATGAGACTTGAATCCACTTGAACGTGATTGTTGTCGTCGCAATGAACCGCTGCACCGAGTTGCTTAAGTAAACGCATCATAGTATCCACATCATGCAATCGAGGAACATTGCTGATGGTCACATTATCGGACGCTAAAATAGTAGCGGCTAAAATAGGTAAAGCCGCATTTTTTGCGCCAGAAATGACGACCTCTCCTTGCAGCGGTTGACTTCCTTTTAAGATAAATTTATCCACGTTTAGTCTCCCACTCCTGCACTGTCCATGTTTTCATCGTTAAAGCATGCAAACTACCGCTTATTATTTCTTGATTTACTTGTTTATAAACCCATTGCTGACGAGCAACTAAGGATTTACCAATAAATTCATCCGAAACAATAATTAAATTATAGTGATAACCGTCCCCTTCAACTTTAACGTAGGCTGCCGAGATAGTTTCTTTTAATCGCTGTTCTAATTCTTCATTACTAATCATTGCGGCCTCAAATCGGTTGCATCGGTACTAAGTAAAATTTCGGTAACGCCACAAAAATCAGCCAAGGACTCAATTTGTGGCGTTATTCCTACTACGGAAAACGCTTTATTTTTTGTAACAGATAACCGTTTTGCTTCAATTAAAAAAGCAAGACCGGCACTATCGCATTGCTGCACGTCACTCATATTCACCACAATTGCGTCGCTGATTGTATTGCAATACTGCAATAGACGCTTATGATCAGCCACTACAGTATCAAAAACCATACACTTAGAAGGGATAAAATCCTTATTGCTCATTACGCCGCAGCCTTACTGCGTTTATGCATTTGTTGGATTAATTCGTTCATTGAAGAATTTTGTAAGGCTTGAGCAAATTGGGAGCGAAAACTTTGCAGTAAACTTACACCCTCTACGCTTAAATCGTAAATTTTCCATTGACCATTTTTCGCAACCAGATTGTACGTTAATGGAATATTGTTTCCTTTAGAACGCACAATTAAACTACTTACGCGCACAAAACGACTATCGAGCGATCCTTTAATAGGTAAAAACTTGATGGTTTCATCGCTGTAATTTGCCAACGGATTAGAATAGGTACGAATTACCAACTGAGTAAACGCTTTAGTAAAGTCACGGCGCTCAGTGGCTGTGGCCTTCATCCACGTTTGTCTACCCAACACCGAGCGTGACATGCCCTCAACATCCACGATAGGGAGTAAATGACGCTCGACCGTTTGATAAATAATTTTTTTATTATGTGTCAAGCTGGCTTTGTTATTTTTAAGGGTCGCTAAAATTTGATCGGCTGTATTTTGCAACATGGGCACCGGTGATGGTTGCGCCCAAACACAAACAGAAACGCTAAGCGTGAGTAAAACTAATAATCCTTTCAAAATTTTCATTCAGTATCCTTATTTTTTAATGTTAAACAACAGTTGACCAATGAGATTTTCAAGAATAATTGCTTCTTGTGTTTTCATAATGCTATCGCCCTGACGCAGGTAGGGATGAGACGGGTCGCTGTCTTCATCAAAACCGGGAACGATGGAGATATAGTTCGATCCTAACAAACCTTGGGTCAAAATTCGTGCAGAAGAATCGGTGAACGGTATTTTTTGATTCTTATAAAGCTGCATAGTAACTCTCGCATTCAACACCTCCGGTTGTAATGCAATGCTCGTGACTTCGCCAACTTTAACCCCCGCGACGGTTACTGGCGCGCGAACTTTTAAACCGCCAATATCCGAAAAATCCGCCGTTACTTTAAAGGTATTTGGCGAAACAAGTGTTGAAATTCCGCTGACCTTCATTACCAAAATAACCATGGCAAAAACACCCAGCACCATAAGTAAACCAACACTTATGTCTAAATGACGTTGTTTTTTATTCATTACCATCCTCCAATCATCATTGCTGTCAATAGAAAGTCCAAGCCTAGTACCGCAAGAGAGGCATTTACCACGGTACGCGTTGTAGCTGCACTAATTCCTTGAGCGGTTGGTACGCACGAAAAGCCCTGGTATACAGCAATCCAGACAATAACAAAAGCGAAAACAATACTTTTAATAATGCCACTTAGTATATCTACTTTGAAATTAACAGCCGCCTGCATATTGGACCAAAAACTGCCATTATCAATTCCAAGCCATTCAACCCCGATAAAATAACCACCGTAAATAGCCACTGCGGAGAAAATTAAAGCTAAAATTGGCAGTGAAATTAAACCGGCTAAAAAGCGTGGGTAAATAATACGTCCCAGCGGATCCACTCCCATCATATCCATACTCGCCAGTTGTTCGGTCGCCTTCATTAGGCCAATTTCTGCGGTTAAAGCCGAGCCTGCACGGCCGGCAAAAAGAAGTGCTGAAATTACCGGGCCTAATTCACGGGTGATACTTAGTGCCAGCAACTGCCCTAACTGTGTGGATGCGCCGAATTTTTGTAAGGTATTATATCCTTGCAAACCCACAACCATGCCTATAAATAGTGCTGAAACAACAATAATTAAAAAAGAAAGCACCCCTACAAAATGCAGCTGGAATCGTAACGAAGGCCATAACCGAAAAAAACTGGGTCTACGCGCTAAAACCTGCAATAGAAAAACACCCGAGCCTCCGATATCGTGTGCTTTTTGTATACACCGACGGCCAAAATTAGCGATATTATTGAGCATGCAATAATTCCTCAACATAAGGTTTAGCTGGGTAATGAAAAGGAACCGCACCATCGGCTTCACCGTGCATAAACTGATGAATATGCGGATCATTGGAGTTTTTTAGTTCTAAAGGAGTTCCTTCACCAATTATTTTGCCACCGGCGGTTAAATAAACGTAGTCAGCGATACTACAGGTTTCGTGCACATCATGAGAAACAATAATAGTTGTAGTTCCAAGCAATTGGTTCAATCTTTTAATAAGTCTAACGAGCACGCCCATAGATATAGGGTCTTGCCCGGTGAAGGGTTCATCGTACATCATCAATTCTGGATCCAACGCAATAGTTCGCGCCAAAGCAACTCGACGAGCCATCCCGCCTGAAAGTTCAGCCGGCATAAAATTCGCTGTTCCCCGTAACCCAACTGCTTCTAATTTCATGAGTACAATATCTTTAATCATTCTAGCGTTCAAAGACGTATGTTCATACAAAGGGAACGCTACGTTATCAAATACGGACAAATGCGTAAACAAAGCACTGCTTTGAAATAACAGACCCATTTTTCTACGCGCATTGTACAACGCTTTGCGAGCTAATTGATGAACATTTATCCCATCAACAAACACCGTTCCCTGCTCGGGAAGCAATTGGCCGCCAATGAGCTGTAAAAGCGTCGTTTTACCACTACCGCTTGGCCCCATGATAGCGGTAATTTTACCTTTCCGAACGTGCATATCAACACCCGAAAATATAGGCCGTTCGTTACGATTAAAGCTTAATTGATTGATTTCTACCAGATTATTGGCCATATCAGTCTTTTGGCAGGAAGTAACTATCAATTATATACCCGATTCTCAGGTTTTGGCGAGAATTTACCACGATATTATTCAAAAATGCCTTAAAGTAAATTTTTGCAATGATATGATCTATCCAGAAACTAACGACATTCGCGGGTGTCATCCCCCGTATTTTGAGGCTCACGCCACCCATTTATTGATGCCTAAAAGGCTCGAAATGAAACCCCTGCGCTGTTGTTATTCGGCAGATATTTTCAGCATTGCCGTAAAGAACCATCCTTGTTTAAAGGAGAGTATTATTTGATATTGGTGATTGTTTAAACATTTGTAAATTACGCTGATACTGACGATATTACACGCATTGTTGTTCTAAACGTGAAATCTTACTTGGTGAGCGTTTTTCCGCACGACCCGTAATATGATTTTTAAAAGACTTTTAAGCATGAGTTCATGATTCGTTGTGCAATATTTTAAAAGCGTGCGTAAAGCGAGGGAAACAAAAGATGTCATAAAAAGTACGGCCGAGCAGTTCGTTGGTCGGTAAGTTGCAGATTTCGCCTCCTGCGCCAAGCACAATCCATTGCGCGTGTCCTTATTCAACCACCATCTGCAACTCCCATTAATTGAGAGTATAGACCTAACGCTGCCTCAAGGTCATTAAGCCGCAGGATGAACCAACGCTAAGAAATCTCTTGTTTTATGAGTCACTGATTCTCAGGAACGGCTGTTTAATGCACTCTGTTACGTCAAATCTATTACCTAGTTAATAAATAAATGATAAATTGATTGTCTAATTTGAGTTTTATTACCCGGGGAAAATTTTTTATGGCAAATTATTTAGTCATTGCGGCAAGCAGCTCTATTGGGCAGGCAGTAGTTGGTTGCTTAACATCCCAGGGGGATACCGTATTTACTACCGCTCGAGATAACAGCAAGATTCAACCGGATGCAATACTGGACGCAACTGATTTTAATGCGGTTGATGACGTATTTAAACGAGCGGGCCCTATAGATGGCGTGGTTAATTGCGCAGGCTCTTTACTTTTGAGAAGCGCGCATACTACCTCCCAAGACCTGTACCGCGCGGTGATTGATGCGTCCTTAACAACATCATTTGCTACAGTACGCGCGGCTGGAATGCACTTGAAAAATGGAGGCTCAGTAATCCTTGTTTCATCCGCTGCCGCTCTTGTGGGGCTTGCTAATCACGAAGCTATTGCCGCCGCAAAGGCTGGAATTATCGGACTCGCACAGTCGGCGGCATCTACGTATGCCACCTCAAATTTACGCGTTAATGTAGTAGCCCCCGGAATGACCGATACACCATTAACCCGCGAACTTACTTCCAATCCATTAGCTTTTAAGGCATCCAAAACAATGCACCCCTTAGGCCGAATAGGTATGCCAGAAGATAGTGCTCGCGCTATTGTTTTTCTTTTAAACCCTAAAAATAATTGGATCACTGGGCAGGTATTAGCGGTCGATGGTGGATTAAGTACTGTACGCTCTAAAATGAAAATTTAACCGCTACCATACGAATGTCCGCTTAACCACAGAATTAAAATAACAGAACCACAGGCAACCACCATTATAAAAAGCGTGCTTTTTATAATGAAAATATAACCTTTGGAAGACTAGCAACGGGTATCACAACCATTGATGATTCTACAGATGTGCAAAGCTCGAAAAAATAGCTATTAAATACCAGATGAAAAATCGGTTGACAATATTAGGATCTGTTTCCGGAAGAACTGCGCACCACCTTATTGTCAAGCAAATCCCGGCTTATAGTGACGTGTATTCACTGTTGCAAAAACACGAAGCTGAGCAAAGTAATAAAGCAAAAACGGCGACTTCAAAGCTGAGTCTGATGGCAGTCTAGGACGACCGCTCTATCCGTAAAGACGATTATGAAGCAGTTGTATCCGCCCATGGCTCTGAAAGTGGATACAAAAAGGGTCAGCATTTTTAAGTCACTCGCACAGCTCCAATAAAGGTTGCATTGAACGTGGAAATCTATCTAGCTTCCATTCAACAACATTATCATCTGGACAGAGTTGCGTTGTGAAAGCAACATTAGTTGGATACTAACGTTTGTTTCACTATTGGGTGGGTTAATCGATTAGGCCAACGGGTTGTCAGCCTGTCTTGGAAAGCAGATCCTTCATGATTATACTAGCGCCGTATCTATTCACATGGTCTCCATTAAAATAATAAGTCAGATTCTTATCTCGAGCCGTGCATTTAGATTTTTTACAAAATAAAGGGATCGGGTTATACACTTTTAGTTCAGGAAATCCTTCAATTACTTGTTCAGTAACTTTATTATAAGGAGTCATTCGCTGTTTATAACGCGCAAAATCAATTCCACAATCAAGATTTAAAATAGGATTATGCAATCGCAGGGGTCTGGTATCAAAACACAAGCTGATATTGAAATCTAAATCCGGTATATCTTTTAAGAAAATAATCTCTTTATTTGCTTGGGTGATTTTTGCAATAAAATGCCGACCATTGTCAATAAAGCTTTTACTTTTCACGACATCTAATGGTTTTGCATGACGCCAATTTGTCCCGGTTTCACCAAACCCCCCTGTCATTAAATAAGCCCAGTAGCCAGATAAATATACTTGTTTAATCGATTTATTATTTTCTAAAAAGGAAATGATAGCGTTGTATTTATTTTTACAATCGCCTTGTAAAAAAGAATCCGTTGCAAAAGGTAGACAGGATGTTTGAACAATCATTAAAACTGATTTCGTAGGAAAAGATTTCCAGATAGCATTTTTATAATGCAGCATATGGGAATCACCAATAAATATAATTTCTGGAGCTTTTTTTTTTGTGAGCAAGCATCCACCATCGAAGGTAAATTTTTTAAAAAGAGGTATTGAATCCGCGCATTCATAATATTTTTTTTCTTGAGGCCAAGGAAGTTGCGAGAGCGATTGCGGAGTTTATTCCTTTAGCATACCTGTAATCAAACCCATTAAAATACCAAACCGATAAGCCTAAACACCCTATAATAAACATACACCCCATAAGTATGTAGGAGTCCATTTTTCGAAACTGAGCCGAGCGCAGCGGTTTTTCAATTAATCTATAAGTTAGCCATGCTAAAATAAAAGAAAGGACAACGATTGTGATACGGACGCTGCGACTTGGATTATCCTCTTCCATAATTTGTACAAATGACAATAAAGGCCAGTGCCATAAATAAAGTGGGTAACTAATTAAGCCCACTCCCACCATGATTTTTTTAGAAAGAATACGTCTATTTACCCATGCATCTGGTCCAGACATAATAATTAGTAAAGCGCCTACCGTTGGAATTAATGCCCATGCTCCGGGAAAAGAAAGGGTTTTCGTGAATACCGTTGCACTGTATACAATCATTAATAACCCAAGGAAAGACAGCATATTCCTTAACTCATACCCGTTATATTCACGATGGTTACTATAAATAATCGTTATCAACCACGCTTCTAATCGTATGATTATTTTATCAAGTTTGTCTTTTTTATAAAAAATCAAAAAAGCTAGTATACCTCCGAGCAACAGCTCCCAGAAACGGGTCTGCGGTGAGAAAAATGCACCCACCTTGTCTGTATCAATTTCTTGTAAATTAAAAACAAATGACGTTAGTGCGATAAATATAACGACTGTGATTAAATTCAATTTCTTTTTCCAAGAAATCCACAGTAATAGGGGCCAAATAATATAAAATTGTTCCTCTACACCTAAACTCCACAGATGCAACAAAGGCTTGGTTGCGGCTGCACTATCGAAATATCCAGTGTTATGCCAAAGCAAAAAATTGGAAATGAAGCCGGCCCCAGCACAAATATGACTGCCTAATTGTTTGTATTCTGAAGGGTATAAAGCAAACCAACCAAATATAAGACAAGCAAGCAATACAATAATTAATGCAGGGAATATTCTTCTAATCCTTTTTAGGTAGAAGTTGGTAAAACTGAACGTGCCCTCCTCTAAACCCTGAATTAATATACCGGAAATTAAAAACCCAGAAATTACAAAAAATATATCCACGCCAACAAAACCACCCGTCGCTAGATGCGGGAAAGCATGAAAACAAATTACCAATAAAACGGCGATAGCTCGAAGGCCATCTATATCCGGCCGATATTTTATTGTAGAATGTGGGTACATAGTGTAGCGCAACTCCTTTAAGTCTTACGTTAGCTCTTATTGCTGCATAGTTATTTAAATGACTGTAATGTTACTATAAATTATCCAATTCCAATCTTAGAAAGAAATAAATCCATTGATAACCTAAAAAAACCTTGCTAATCTATGACTTCTATATCCCAAACCAAGGGCGGACAAGAGTCCCATAAAGTGCGTAATTTTGCAAGGTACGAGGGGCAGAGGGTTGTCTAGCTTTCTGGCGGTGTAGCCTTTTTTTCGTGAATTCAAACCGTTCTAAAAATGATCGGTTTTTGAATAATTAGGCGCCGGATTGCAATTCTCTGGAGGTCGCCACACCTCGGTATTATCAACACAGCCCAGCGCTTTAACTCTTTTTTACAACCGACTGTTCAATAGGTTTTTTAGCTACACGTTTAACGGTGTCCATGTTGTGGAGCAATTAACCAGCTCTAGGATGTGGTGAACCGGCGCTAATGCATCCGTTTGGGTACGACTAGCTGTAGTAATATAAATATCAAGGCGGCCTTCTTGTGGTGGGGTAGTTCCGGACAATTTTTTACAATTAATTCCGTAATTAACCCTCGCCGAAGAAAATACGTTTAGGTGCCAGCGTTTTGGGCCGTGCAAATAGGATTTTGAAGCCAGGGAATTGCAGTGACTTAGATCAAACAAGTCCGTAGTTGAAAAACATATCCTGGGGGGATGACTGACAACATCACTAGTTGTCTTTGTCACATGTAATACTATTTTTTGCGGGTAATCCTTGCTGCAATAAGCATTCGTTGAAACGGTCACAGCAATAAGTACCAATAGGACTCTCATTAAAGACATAGTTCTCACTCATAATAGGTTTCGCAACGCTCAACGGTAAGCCGTCTTGTTGTCATTGCAACTCGGCTTTTAATAAAATACAACCGACCATTGTAAAAAACTTCTAATAATTCTTACAATAAAAATTTAATATTTACACAAATCCGCGCCACTAGCAGGCAAAGGTCTTCAAAATTGGTAAATTGCGTATTATTTACGCTTTTCCGCCTCAAGTATAGCGTTTCGTAGCTTATGCTCTTCTTCCGAATTGTTGTTGACCAAGGGCAGGAGTCTTCGCCAATACTGTTGCGCCTGATTAAATTGATGCTGTTGGTAGCTGTCCATAGCAAGCATCGCTAATGCGTCCGGCTGTTCTGAATTAAGCTGTAATAACTGGTGGTACAGCTTGCGGCTTGTAGTCGTGAATTTATGTCCATTATTTTGCCACAAAGCATACGCGTAGTTACTCATTGTTTTTTGGTTATTGGGAGCGAATTGATTGGCTAAGGCAAAAGCCTCGCACGCAGACGACCAGTTTCCCTGCGCTGAGTACAGTCTTCCTAATAAAAACCAGCCTTCCGCGCTTTTAGCCGTGTTGCCCAGTGTTTTTTTGAGCGTCGTAATAAGCTCATCTGGATTTTTAATGGTGGCTAATAATGCTCTGGCTTGCTTATTTTTGTATTGTTGTTGACTATATTCGTGCCATAAAGCCCCACCGCCCCAAAAATAATAGAACACGCCACTTACCAGTAAAACCCCAAGAAAAAAAACAGACTTTTTCACCCTGCTCAACTTAAATGGTGCGGTAATAAGCATGCCGGCAAGTATTGCCAAAAAAGTGAGGATTGCAATTAAACCAATTAAACTCATCATTTTTGCCTTAGACAGAAGTGCCAAAATATCCCAAGTCCTGCCGCTAAAAAAAGTAACGGGCCAAGCCAGAGTACTAGTGTTACCCATTTAAACGGTGGCTTGAATAAAATAAAGTCGCCGTAGCGCTCGGTTAAATAGTGGGTAATTTGCGCGTTTGATTGGCCATTTTTTACTCGCGTATACACTTCAAAACGCAAATCCTTAGCAAGACTTGCGTTAGAGTCCGCTAAATCCTGGTTTTGGCAGACCAAACAACGCAATTCTTTAAGCAGTTGTTCAAATTGATTGCGTTGCTCAACTCGCGCAAAAGGATAACGGGTTGCCGCGAGACTCTCCACCGCAAAAAACGTTATTAAAAATAGTATTACCAACCGCATTCAATTCTCTTTAAAATAGTTGTACAAAGGGCGTAAGGTTTGTTCCCAGGCTTGTTTATCAATTACCCCAACATGCCGGTAACGAATGATGCCAAGCTTATCGACTAAGAAGGTCTCAGGAGCACCGTATACCCCTAAATTGATAGCCGTTTGGCCTAGCAAATCACGACCAATCCGTTGATAAGGATTTCCCCATTCTATAAGCCATTCCAACGCGGCTTCGGGATGGTCCTTGTAATTCAGGCCATATATGGGAATGCCTTCTTGTTGCAATTGACGTAAAAATAGTTGCTCTTCTGCGCAGGCGCTACACCAACTTGCCCAAACATTTAGGAGGATAACTGTGCCGGCAAAATCTTTTGCACTAAGCCATTCACTTTTTTCCCCCAAAACAGGAATTCGAAAAGCAGGCAGAGGGCGATTGATTTGAGCCAATGGAATTTTTTGCGGCTCCAATTGCAACCCACGCGCTAAAAAAAAGCAGGCGCCAACAAAAACAACTAACGGTACAATGCGCCAGCTATAAAGCATTTTTTGCCATTTTAGTTGGCTTATAGTAATAGCGCCTATCCGTTAATGCGATAAGACCACCCAGAAAAATTAACAATCCGCCGGCCCATATCCAACGTACAAAAGGTTTATAGTATAGGCGTACAGACCATGCGGATGCGGTGAGCGGTTCTCCTAAGGCCACATAAATATCTCTGAACGCGTTGGCGGAAATTGCAGAATCCGTAAGAAGCATTTTAGCCACCGTATACTCTCTTTTTTGAGGGTATATAATTGTTTTAAACGCACCCTTGGTAATAGAAAATTGCGCTTCTGTCGCCTTATAATTGGGCCCATCTAGTGAGTACTGCTTGATAAAATGGATGCTAAATCCAGCAAGCTCATAATGTTGACCCGGCTGCATTTTTACATCGTCTTGAATGCCATAACCTGTTGAAATACAGACACCTATTACACATACCGCAATGCCTAAATGAGCAACTATCATGGCGATAAAAGATTGGCCCATTTTAAAAAAGGAGCGCTTTTTAAGTCGTAAAATTACGAGCTTCAGGGTACTTAAAACTATCCAAAACGCTAATATTAAACCCAAAACTGTATACCAATTAAGGCTTGCGTACATTACCTGTAAACTGACAATAGGTACGATAATGCTGCACAGTAACATAGGAAGCAACCGTATACCAACGCGCGTAATGTTGCTTTTCTGCCACGCAATATGAGGGCCTATTCCCATCAGCAGTAGTAATGGAATCATCAATGGAACAAAAACGGTATTAAAATAAGGCGCTCCAACGGAAATTTTGCCCAATCCTAAGCTGTCAATAATTAAGGGATACATGGTACCGGTTAATACCGTTAGCATTATAACTACTAGCAAAACATTGTTGAGTAATAATGCATTTTCGCGAGATACCGGCGATGGGCGCGGGGTTTGCGACAGCGCATGAGCCTTGCTTGCAAATAAACTTAGAGAGCCGCCAACTACTACTATTAAAAACCCAAGAATAAACAGGCCTCGCTGGGGGTCTACAGCAAAAGCATGCACCGAGGTTAACACTCCTGAACGGACAAGGAAGGTGCCGACCAAGCTTAGCGAAAAAGCAGTAATAGCCAGTAGAATTGTCCAAGCCATAAATTGCTGTCGCTGCTCACTTACCGCTAAACTGTGGATTAGTGCGGTGCCCACCAGCCACGGCATAAAAGAAGCGTTTTCAACCGGATCCCAGAACCACCATCCGCCCCACCCCAGCTCGCGGTAAGCCCACCAACTCCCTAAAGTAATGCCTAGTGTTAAACACGTCCAGGCCAACAGTGTCCAAGGTCTTGTCCATTTTGCCCAAACGGGGTCAAGCCTGCCGGCCCACAACGCGGCAACTGCAAACGAAAAAGCAACAGAAAACCCAACATATCCCATGTAAAGTAGCGGTGGGTGAAATAAAAATCCAGGGTCTTGTAATAATGGATTGAGATCACGACCTTCGGTCGTTAGAAACTGAAACTGGCGTAAAAAAGGATTGGAGGTTGTCAATAAAAAAAGTAATAACCCAGCGGTTAGCGCGCCCATAATTACTAAAACACGGGCACGAAAAACACTTTCTAAATCGCGACTAAAAAAATTAACAGCCATAGCCCATGTGCTTAAAATGGCGACCCAGAGCAACATAGAGCCTTCGTGACCGCCCCAGACCGCGCATAGTTTATAAAACCAAGGCAGTGATTTGCTGGAATTAGAAAGCACATAAATTACCGAAAAATCATCGGTTAAAAAGCAGAAAGTAAGACAGCTGTACGCTAAGGCTATGAAGGCAAATTGGCCAACAACATAATAACGCGCGGAGTTAATCCACGTTGGCCCATTTTTTCTAATGCCAATCAGGGGAATAATAGAAAGCAGTAGTGAAAACAACAAGGCTAATATTAGCGAAAAAACACCTAGTTCTGCGATCATGGTACCGCCTCATTTTTGGCAACATTTGAGTGCACCAGCGTTTCTCTCACCTCTGGTGGCATATAGTTCGCATCGTGTTTGGCAAGGATTTGATCCGCTTGGAAGTCGGTGCTTGCGCTCATGCGACCAAAAGCCACAATCCCCTGCTCTTCACGAAATAAATCCGGCAATATTCCTGTATAATGCACCGTAACTGATTTTTTATAATCCGTTAGCTTAAATTCAATAGTAAGATTTTTACCACGGTGAATACTGTTTTTAACCACCATGCCACCAAGACGCACGGGTTGATTGATCAATTCGACGCGATTAGTTATCTGGCTGGGACTATAAAATAAACTAATGTTTTGACGCAAAGCAAATAAAACCAGGGACACTACCAGCGCGAGTACAACACCAACAAATACGATGAGCGATAGTTTTTTTTTGCGCGAGGCGTTCATAAGCTTGCGTACCAGCGTTTTAAAACAGCGCGCGTGCGTCGATTTTGCCTCTTAACCGCAATTGTTAATCCTACAAACACGCACCCAACTACACCATAGGCCGACCAAATATAAACGCCGTAGCCATTCATTGCCAACCAATTCATTATTTGCTGCATAAATTGCTCACCACTCGACCAACCCACCGTTGCTTGCGCTCGCGCAATAAAACTTCATTACTTACTTGTTGTAAAATAAGCCAAGTCGAAAAAAAGACAAACCCTGCGATCATGACAAGCAAAGGATAGAGCATAACCGTTGCAATTTTAGGCTTTGCAAAAACAGTTAAGGTCGACCCTTGATGCAAGGTATTCCACCAAATTACGGAGTAATGGATAACGGGGAGATCAATGAAGCCTACCAAAATAACTACCGCCGCCGTTTTATCACCGCGAACGCGACCCCCAAGGCTTGTTAACATCGCAAGAATTGCAATATACAAGAGCAGCAAAATTAATTCTGAGGTAAGTCTGGCGTCCCAAACCCACCACGCCCCCCACATAGGTTTACCCCAAATGCTTCCGGTAACCAGCGCTAAAAAAGCCATTGACGCGCCTACTTTAGCTAACGCACCAAGCATGTATCCCGCGAGTTTTATACGCCAAACCAGATAAAGGAGGGCACAAAACGACAATATTGCGTACAGCAACATGGAGAGAAAAGCCGCGGGGACGTGCACGTAAATAATACGAAACGCATCTCCTTGTTGGTAGTCCGCTGGTGCAAATGCCAGGCCCCAAACACTGGCTACCACTACGAACAAAACGGCAATTGCGCCAATGAGACTCGCATAGCGTTGGCTAAAATTATAGAAAGAGCGCGGTGACGCAAGCTGGTACAATAATTTCCACATAGAATTAAAACATTCCGAACAAGACCGCGCGATTTTATCACGCATTAATCAACAAGGCTAACTCTGATAATTGTTGCAATCGCAAAAGGTAAAAAACAAAGCGCTAAAAGCGAGCAGGCAAATAGCATCGCAAAATCGCTGATGGGTAGCAAATGGGTTTGCGCAACAAGCATGCTATTGCTCCCAAAAATCATCACAGGCACGGCCAAAGGCAACAGTAATAAAGCCATGTACGCACCTTGCTGCGCTGCATTGTTGCCCGTTGCCGCAACAAGTGCCGACAAATATAAAATAGCGGGGCTTCCCAAACAAAGACTCAGTGCTAAGACCGCCGTTTCAAACAGGTTAAAATCAAATAAAAATGCTATAAAAGGGCAGTACAACAGTAGCGGTACAATCGTTAACAGCCAATGAACGGCAATTTTAGCGCTAACAATCACAACCAAAGCGCCAGGTTCAAGCAGCCATTGCTCAATAACTCCGTCGTCGAGATCCTGTTTGTACAACCGCTCAAGACACAGCAATTGCGCAAGTAAAACCGTTACCCAAATCAAACCGGGCGCCAACTGTTTAAGATAGGTACTGTGGGCGGGGATTGTTAGCGGAAAAAACACCATAATCATCATGAAAAACAAAGCGCTGTTAAGCAGTTGCTGCTTATTTCGGCAATTTAAAAGCCAGTCTCGTCTAAACTGCATCGTAAATACCCGCCAACTATTCATAATAAGTACTCGCGGTGGTCTGTAACAAGGCCTGATAAGGGCTGATGCGAGGCAAGCACAATTATGCCGCCCTCTTGTAAATGCGCATTAAATATATGGATTAAATTAGTAACCGAGGACGAATCTAGGGCCGTAAAAGGCTCATCGAGCAACCAAATTTTGGATTGTCGCAAAACTAAGCGCACTAAAGCCGCCCGTCTTTTTTGACCGGCGGACAGCTGCGATACCGGAGAGTCTTTTTGTGCACGCAGATTAAATTGATTCATTAGCCAATCAAAATAATCGGCATCAAAGGCGGACTTAAAACTTAATTTGTAATTTTCAAAAAGCGTCAAACCACTGCTCAAGCCTAATTTATGGCCAACATAGCCTATATTTTGACGATAACAATCGGTGCTGGCAGCGGGTGCATTCTTAAACAAAATGGAACCCGTCGTTGGTTCAATCAATAAAGCACAAAGCTTTAATAGGGTTGTTTTACCACAGCCGTTTTTGCCTTTGATATGCAGGAGATTGCCCGCTAATACTTCCACATTGATTGGCGAAAAAACAGGAACGTAGCCGTAGTCGTAACTAAGATTTTCAAGGCGCAGCATAGATAAAAGTATAGGTAAACAAGCAAGATTATCGTTTATTTATCGCCATAGCAAGCAAATAAGCTTGCACCTAATGCTGTTGCCAGCGATAATTCATCCTTTTTTTTACTGAGGTAGCAACAATGGATTTTATTGCCCAATACGGTCTTTTTTTATTAAAAACACTCACTCTTTTATCCGCTGGATTATTTTTTATAATGAGCGTTTTTGCTATCACAAAAAAAACAAAATCTAAATTAGAAATTACCTCGCTTAGCAACGACTATCGAGAACTTACCAATTATATTGCGCATGAGATACACGGAACTAAAAAAGGGAAACGAACAAAGAAAGAGCTCAAGACTTTTAAGCAACGGCCTTCGCTGTATGTCTTAGATTTTAACGGCGATATTAAAGCTTCGCAAACCGAACAGCTGCGTCAAGAAATTACCGCTGTTCTTTCAATCATCAAAGACCGCGATGAAATTATGATTCGCTTGGAAAGCCCCGGTGGTGCCGTCAACGGCTACGGTCTAGCGGCATCGCAACTGCAACGGATACGTGATAAAAATATCCCGCTAACCGTGTGTATTGACAAAGTAGCTGCCAGTGGCGGATATCTTATGTCGTGCGTGGCCGATACCATTGTTGCCGCACCTTTTGCCATAATTGGCTCGATTGGTGTTGTCGCCCAACTGCCAAATTTTCATCGCTGGTTGAAAAAAAACAATGTTGACGTCGAGCTGTTTACCGCAGGCGAATACAAACGTACCGTTACTTTGCTTGGAGAAAATACGGAGAAAGGAAAGCGAAAATTCCAAGAGGATCTTGAAAAAATTCATCAAACATTTAGAAACTATGTGTTAATTCATCGCCCTGAAATAGACATCGAAGCCGTATCCACTGGGGAACACTGGCTTGCTAGTGATGCTTTTTCCTTGAAGCTTGTGGACGAGCTTAAAACCAGTGATGACTACATAATTGACAAAATGGCTCGGTTTCAAATTTATAAATTTAATGTTCACAGTAAAAAATCGCTGGCGGATAAAATTTTAAAGCCCGCAATGAAAATGCTCCAAATGTGGAGCTAGCTGCACGCTTGTTGAAGGTAATCACCGACGGGTTCGAAAATACACCAAAAGCAAGAGCGCATTTACCAGTGAAAACGCCTTGGTAAAATTGAGATACTGCGCTTGCCAAAAAATACTATACAAATGGAATCAGCCCATGCGTAGTTGGGCGCTGATTGTTTCACAACCCCAAATATTTTTCGATGGTCGATTCAATTTGGGATTGCGATAAATCATGGACGGTACAGTTTAATGAACGCTCCTCATTTCTATGCACTCGCGGCCTGAACTCGCCCATATTTTTAACGTCCTGAACCTGGGATTTTTTATGCGACAAAACCGATTGAACTACCAAATTTAGGCAAATGGTGTGCTTTATGGGATTTATATTCAATATGATTAAAATGAATTAACTGATAGATTTTATCATTCATTTTAACTTTTTCTACGTAGCCATAAATGCGCATATCTCCTTTGCCGTTACTCCCTAACAACCGGATTTTGTATTCATAATCAGTACCCTTACGCTCCTCAGAATGCAATCGAGCAATGCCTTGCTTTCTATTTCTAAAACCATTTTTCATTACCTCAGTAATGGTTTGTAATTCAATGTCGTTTAATTCTGAAAGCGCATCTTTATCGATATGACCATACCAATGACCCTCAGGAATATATTTATCCTTAGACAAGGGATAAACATCACAACTAGGATCACTAACGTCAAATTGATTTTTTTCCCAGCTAATATAGTGCCACCATTTGTCAAGACAGTTTCTCCAGCCTTTAATTACCCATAATCTAAGCAGCCATTAACTCCTGATGTGACATACTGTTTCTGTATACTTCCATTGGTTTCTCATAACTGAGAGATTGATGAAAACGTCTACGATTATAAAAAGTAATATAATTATCTATTCCAGCTCTGAGCTCTTTTATCGACTTATGATCACTTAAATAAATATGTTCGTATTTGGCAGTACGCCAGAAGCGCTCAATTGCAATGTTATCAGTCGCACGGCCTTTGCCATCCATTGAAATTTTGATGCCGTTCTCACTTAAAAAGCTCGTGTGAACATGTGAAGTATACTGGCTACCCTGATCTGTATTAAAAATTTCAGGTTTACCATAGTTTGCAATAGCATCCTTGAGCACCTCCATGACCAGTGTGCTATCAATTGTATTCGACAATTTATGCGATAAGATTGCTTTGGAGTGCCAATCAATCACGGCTGCCAAATACATAAACCCACCATTAACGCGAACATAGGTGATATCTGTACTCCAAACCTGATTCGCCCTATTAATAACGATATCTTTGAGCAAATAGGGGTACTTGCGATGCTCTGGGTTAGCAAGCGTTGTTTTAACTTCTTTCGTTGGATAAATGGTTTTTTAGGCCAAGTTCACGCATACAGGAGCGGACTCGATTAACGCCAACAGAAAAACCAAACTCTATCAGCTGCTGATGTACTTTACGATACCCATAAAAGGGTATTTCTGTATAAATGTCATCAATAGCCTGAAGCAGTACCATTTTTTCCCTGTTATCAACCTGGCTTTTATAGTACACATTGCTGCGGTTAATGGATAGCAGTTCACACTGCCTCACAACTGCTGGCGCTTTAAGCTTGGTATCTATCATCGACTTCCGGTCGCTATAGCCCAAGCTCTTCAACTTTTTTGATGCCCACTCCAACTCCGCCATTCGTTTGCCTAATTGGCGGTGAAGTTCATTCACTTCTTTTTCTTTCTGTGCCAGTGCATCCTTATACCCAGAGACAGCACTTTCAACATTAAATGCCAGACTTGCATTGGCTAGAAACGTCGCTTTCCAATCTTTCAACGACTTAGGGGCTACCTCATATTTGGAACATATCTGATTCAGTGTTTGCTCGCCTTCCAACAACTCAAGCACAACTTTTGTTTTAAAGTCAGCTGTGTATTTTTTGCCACGCTTTGACATCGATTAACTCCTTCTCTCTGTTTGCCCCAATTCTACAAAATGAGGATTTTAATTTACAGAGAAAGTGTCTGAAAAGTTGGTGGCATTATAATCCACGCACAACTTTTTTATCAATCCATACCATAAGGGCAACGGTGGTTATTATCGCTAAAGCTACCGCGTAGTTTGACCAGCTCTCTCCCACCAAACTTAAGGCGTTTGGTGAATGCATTATTGAAAAAGGAATAGCCAAAACCACTTCCATAAGTGCCGCCCCCGCAACCAAACCACAGGAAATTAGAACGCCAACCTGACGTCGTCGGTCGCTTTTTTCAACGCTGTAATTCTTACGCTGTAACCGGTATTGAACGATAACAGCTAACAGCCCCCCTAAAAATAAGGGGAAGGATGAGGCAAGCGGTAAATACATCCCAATTGCCACGCCCAAAATTGAAACCTTGAACAATCTATTCAGCTTTAACAGCTTAGTGGTGGCTAAGACTACAACAATGACACCCGCCCCCATCGCCATCATCGCCCACGGCAAGGTATGCTGGAACACGGCATCGGTAATTGCCGCCATTAATGCGGCCGTGGGTGCGGGTAAGGCTTGGCTAACATCCATGCCCGCATGCGGCATGACGTTTGCTATTCCATACACCTCGAATAAAAGCTGCATGACGGGGGGAATAACTAATGCTGAAACCATCACCCCTAATAAAAGCATCAGCTGCTGACGCCATGGAGTGGCACCAACCAGCTGCCCTACTTTTAAATCCTGAGAATTGTCGTTAGCAATTGCGGCTATACCGGTCACTACCGAGCCAATAATTATGGTGATTGCCTCCGCGGCTTTAATTTGAGCAGAGCTTAAGGGCAGGGGTACGATGGAGTGCAACACGGTTAATAAAATCCACGCCGCAAAAAGCATCCCGGCGATAACGACCGAACTCCCAGGGCTTGCAGTAACCCCAACCATTCCGGACAAATATCCGGTGATTACCGAAAATAAAAACCCTATCCCCAACACATACAACACCATGCTGCCAATAATAAGTGGTTGGATGCCGTGTTCCACTCCGATGGATGACAACGGAAATAATTGTTGAAACCCAAAAAATAAAAGGACCGCCGAGAGCATAATCGCTACGCCGATAGCCAGCAACGGTATGTCCCTATCAACGCGTGGGATAACCGCGTTATTTTTTCGATTAATCCTGAAAAATACCACCGAGGTTTTTATGCTTTTTAGGAGCGGGGGTAGTAAGGTAATAAAGGTCCAGCTGCCCGCAAAAAGCATTGCGCCAATACCCAAATAGCGCATTTCCTTATCCCAAAGTGCGTTTGCGGCTTCGTGAACCGTCGGATAATTTAATAAAAACTCCGGATAAAAGTTGCTCGTAATTGGTAAGGCAATTAGCCACGCTATAACCGCTCCTAAAAAAATACTAAAAGCCATTTCGCCGCCAATCAAATAGCCTGCACCAATCATCGTAGCAGAGAATCCCAAGCCAACTCCGAACAAAGAACGCTTGATGACAAACCAGTAATTAACGCTATTAGCAATTATTTTAAAACCCATCTGCACCAGTTCTAAGCTCGCACCGATAGCACCCCCGATAAATATTTCGCGCAGGCTCACATGCTCTGAGGACGACTTTAATACCTCCGCAATGGCTCGACCTTCGGGAAATTTCAATGCGCTGTCGTTGACTAGTATACGGCGTAAAGGTATTGAAAATAGCACCCCCAAAACACCGCCCATCGCCGCAATAAAAAAATTCGTCCAATAATCAAAATGATTCCAGTAGCCAATTATTATCAAAGCGGGAATAGTGTAGACAATTCCTCCAGCAACGGCTTCACCCGCTGATGCTGCGGTTTGCACGGCATTATTCTCAAGAATGGTTCCGTTTTTAAAAAAGCGCAGTATACCTATGGAAATAATGGCTGCAGGAATTGAGGCGGAAGTGAGAATACCTAGTTTTAGCGCTAAGTATGAATTTGACATGGCCAAAATGACCGTTAAAAAAACCGCTATAACAATAGAACGCAGCGTGAGTTCGCGGCAGTTTTTCCCAGGCGTTATTATTGGGCGCTCAGTCATGAAACCGATTCCTTATCAATGCACAACATAAAGAATTCATTCAATCTCCCAGTGCGGAACGTGATGACCCGTGTCAAGCCATCGTTCATGAAACTGGGTGTCGTAAATGTCCCATTTGCGTGACACGTATTCTTCATTAGAAACCTTGGTAAGCAGCCATCGCAAAAAAAGTGCAACGGTTGTGGGGCTTATCAAGTGATTTTTTTGATGCAAATGATGGAAGTATTCAAGTTTTGTAGGATCCATATCCGTACTTAAGCGTATTTTTTCCTGCATGCTGGTATTGATAATTCCAGGCATTACGCTGGTAAAAAAAATATCGCGCTGCTCCAACTGCCAACATCGAGTTAACATGGCAAGAGCCGCTTTTGAAGTACAATAACCAGCCCATCCGTGTACCGGAAAGTAGGCGGCCCCTGAGCCTACGTGCAACACTCGTTTGTTAACCAGTTTAGTCAGCAATGCTTGCGTTAGAAATAAAGGGGCATTTACATTCGTTGATAAAATTTCCTGCCATTCCCTTTCTTCAAGGGTGGCTAAAGATTTAATAGGCTCAATAACGCCAGCATTGTGCACGAGTGCCTCTATTGCGACTACCTCGGATAAACACTGAGTAATAGTCGCACGCCCTTCTGCCGTGGAAACATCGGCGCAACAGCATCGAATAAGCGGAAAACTTTTTGCAGTCGCCTGCAGTGTTGCCGGCTGCCGTCCAATGATAAGTACCTCTTTACCGTGCTCGGCTAAAGCACGTGCTAAATAACGTCCTATACCACTACCGCCACCTGTTACAACAAACACATTAGTCTCTAGCCCAAATATTAGTGTGCCGATAATAGCAAGGATATAGGAAGATATTCAATTAAATAGTGCAGACAATGGTTGCAGGCTTCAAACGAATTAGCGATACTGCATATCCATTTTTGACGAACAGAATGGCAACTTAAACGGAGCATTAGCTAAAAATACAGCTAAGTTGCTAGATATTAAATCTATAGCAAGGAATATTCATGAAATCCAAAGTCGTCTTCAGCAGCCTATTATTTTTAGTAAACAGTGCTATGTATGCACAGGAACCGATCCCAGCAGAATCAACCCAAGTAACGCCGGCAACAACAACCGCTGTGTCGGCTCAACCAACCCCTAACGTTCAAGTGGTGGAATCTGCACAAACCACAACTATTGATTGCAACTATCACATAGCACCTGGAGCGCCTTTTACCGACCAAGCCGTTGTTTCCAAGTGGGCTGATTACGCAATTGCGCAATCTTTTGATTACGACTATGAAAATATCGATAAAAAATTAGAGGCCTTAAAAACCTGTTTTACGGATTTAGGATGGAAGAGCTTTAACGACGCCTTACACAAATCCGGCAATATTGAGGCTATTAAAAGTCAGAAGTTAATGGTCAGCAGCCTCATCGAAGGCGCTAAAACAATTACACCGATAAAAGAAAATCAATGGAAAATCAACGCAACTCTGCGTGTGGTTTATCAAAACGATAAAGAAAAATTAGTACAGCCTTTAGTGGTTGACTTAATTGTAGGCCGCAAAATTAGTGGCGACCTAGGAATTATGCAAATCATTGCCGCCCCTAAATCCGTGTTATCGGATGCAACACCGGCTGACGAACCTACTACCTAAGCCGTAAACTATTAATAAAGGGAATTGTATGCGTTTTATAATAGGAGCTTTACTTAGCCTAACCACCTTGGCGGTTAGCGCCAATAATTTTCAGTATATAACAGGAATATCTTACAGCAACCCGGCTGAGTTATTCAAAATCAAAAGCACGGAGCTCATTTTGGGTGGCACTACCTCTTATTTACGCGGAGAGTTTAGTGGGTACGCTCTAAATTTCAATACGTTTACACACGATTATGGCACCAGTGATACGAGTTGTGTAAGCGTTCTACCTTATGGACGAATTGCCGGCCGGTTTGATAAGAAAATGGTTTTTGCGGTTAATGTAACCCAGCCTTTTCATTCCAATTTGCGATGGGGACGAAACGCGGTTTCGCGGTACGCTGCAACGGAAACTTTAATGACCGACATCGATGTAAGTCCTCGTTTTTCTTTTAGTGTAACGCCTAAGCTTTATGCGGGAGCGGGTATAAATTTCAATTTTTTAGAAAATAATGAAACCAATTGGGCGTTACCTTCAGGGCCTTCCTCCTACGCAACCCTTATCAATCGCACGGCAAGTTTTGGTGTGGGTTACAATGGAGGCCTTTATTATATTATCAATCAGACAAACTTTATTGGTGCGGTGTATTATTCCAGCATTCGCCAAGCCACACACGGACAAAGCTATTTTAATGGGGCCGTTAATAATAATATTAGCTTTAATTTCAATTATCCGGCTACAACCGTATTAAGTTACGCACACCTGTTTTCACCAGAATGGGCCGCAAGCGTTCAAGTTTTCCGCAGTGAGTGGAATATTAATCAAAATGCTCGTCTTCGAAATACCGCAGCGCCGGCACCGCTCTCGCCTGATTTTACATTTCCAACCCATTACAAAGAATCTTGGGCCTACAACGCGGGTGTGCGCCATCAAGTTTCAGAAAAACTAGGGATGACGCTTGTCGGTATGATTGACAATGGACCCGAACGGGATAATTTGCGTACGATAAATTTCCCATCGGATACGCAATATTTTTTAGGCATCATTGGCGATTACCACCTCACCAAAAGCAGCAGTATTGAAGTATTATACGGGCATGGATTTTCCAAAACGCTGGTTAACAACTTTGTTCAGTTGGGTGATCGAGCCCTTCCTTTTACCGCGGGACGCATCCATTTGAATGCGGATGTTCTAGATATAAAGTTGAAGGTGCAAATGTAGTTTAATTACAGCCTGCTATTAACATACAGTCGTTGCTAGTGCGCTGCTTCTTTTTAAAAAAACATGTGCTGAGTTAATAAAATACTCTCACAGCACGCGCAACTCTAATGTTAGCTTACGCGTACTTTAAGAGTATTTTATTTAAATAGAATTTAGTACCTCAACAATCTGCGCAATCCACTCCCCATTTTTTTTATTTACAAGCGTATTAACTCGACCAAATAGTTCAATCTTCGCTTCGCATCCAAACGAATGAACAAAGTCAAAACCCGCTTGTCCTGAAAAAAATTGGGTATTCGCATGCGTCACTTCTATCCTTTCGCGCGCAAGTAATTTTCCAAAGGGTATAGAGGTGGATAGCATATTCTGTATCAACGTCGTGGGTACGTTTGTTGTGTTAACTAAAATTCGCGCGTATTCAACCACTTTTTGATCATCGACAAGCATCTTAATAGTGCGCGCGTATCGTTGTGTATCGTGGTTATACGATTCACTTACCGTTTCTATTGCCGTTGCTTGCTGATAGTGGCGCTCTAAGCCTAGGGTCATTAAAGTTTGGGTTAAAAGATAATCATATGGCTCCACTAACTGGCTTTTCTTAAGCACTTCAATCGGCATGATACCCGAGAGAAAACGAATAAAAAATTGTTTTTCACAAGCTGATAAAGATTGATGGAACTGCACCTCTAAGGACACGCACAAACTCCTTTAATATTTACATTAAGCATTAATATGGGTATTATTTTAATCCGTTTATTGTTATAAGCTTTGCGATTGTTTTCATTCTCTCTATTTTCAAAAACACGGCCGGCATGGCGCTTTATTCGTCTAGTCGCCACTAATTTTTTGAAAGACGATTGCCCTTATCGGGCTTCAGCCCTGGCTTTTACCAGTCTTTTAGCCATTGTGCCCCTAATGACCGTTGGTTTGTTCATTATTACTATTTTTCCGGTGTTTAACGACTACAGCGCCCCTATTCAGAATTTCATCTTTGAAAATTTTGTTCCCAATACAGGAAAAATAGTGCAAAATTATTTGCAGCAGTTTGTTTCACAAGTTTCACGATTATCAATGCCCGGCACGTTATTTCTTTTCGTAACCGCTATTTTACTAATGGTTACAATCGAACACTCCATGAATACTATCTGGCGGGTAAAAAACTCACGACATGGAGTCGCAGCGTTTTTATTGTATTGGGCAATATTATCCTTAGGACCTGTCTTACTCGGGCTAAGCCTTGCCTTTAGCTCGTATTTGTCCACCTTAGTTTTTTTCCAAAAAAAACTAATCTCTTTTCAGTTTTTTGCGTTGCTTCCGGCCGTTCTTTCCTGCCTAGGCTTTACATTTTTATACATTGTCGTCCCAAATAAAACCGTAAAATTCCGATACGGTGTGGCTGGGGCTTTAGTGGCAACGCTGTTATTCGAATCAGCAAAACACGCTTTTGCCTATTATCTTTCGCACTATAATTCTTATGAGTTGCTTTATGGCGCCTTTGCGACTATTCCCATATTTTTTGTTTGGGTGTATTGGGTCTGGATGATTACTTTATTAGGTGCGGAAGTGAGCTATGCTTGCTCTATTTTCAATTCAATGAAAGCAAACAAAGCTCGTGTTGTATCCGATAAATCAAAGGATGTAACGACTTAAATCTTCATCCTCTACAAGATTGCCTAAATACTTATTAACGTAGGTAGCGTCAATAAGTATTTGCTCCCCATCCTTATCGTTTGCTTCAAAAGAAATCGTTTCCAGCAGCCGTTCCATAACGGTGTACAGACGACGCGCGCCAATGTTTTCTGTACGTTCATTCACCAACCACGCTACCTCTGCAATACGGTGAATACCTGTGGTTTCAAACTCAAGACCCACCCCTTCTGTTTGCAACAAGGCTTTGTACTGCTGCGTTAACGAGGCAGTCGGCTCAGTCAGAATTTTAATAAAATCATCGACGATTAAAGCTTTTAATTCTACTCTAATTGGAAGGCGACCTTGCAATTCCGCTATTAAATCCGATGGCTTAGCCACATGAAAAGCACCCGAGGCTATAAACAAGATGTGATCGGTTTTTATATTGCCGTATTTAGTCGTAATCGTTGTGCCTTCCACTAAAGGCAATAGATCGCGTTGCACGCCCTCACGGGAGACGTCTCCACCACCGGCATTTTCACTGCGTTTTGCAACCTTATCCAGCTCATCAATAAAAACGATTCCATTTTGCTCTACATTGATAATAGCGCGCGCTCTGATTTCCTCTTGGTCTAGCAGCTTTGTAGACTCTTGCTCACAAAGTAGCTCCATAGCCTTCGGTACAGTCATTTTACGTGTTTTAGTCCGTTGATTTCCTACTTGCTCAAACATTTTTTGCAACTGGTTGGTCATTTCTTCCATCCCAGGTGGAGACATGATTTCTATACCAACGGGTTGCTCTGTAATTTCAATCTCAATTTCAGTATCGTCAAGTTTATTTTCGCGCAATTGCTTCCTGAACACCTGTCGCGCCGCAGAATCTTTTTCTGCTGCACTCATGTTTAGCCGTTCCGGTGGCAGTAAGGCGTCCAGAACGCGCTCTTCTGCTGCCTCAAAAGCTTTATTCTCCACGTGCAGCATTGCCTTTTCACGCTCTTGCTGAATACCAATTTCGACAAGGTCACGCCCAATCGAGTCGATATCGCGCCCCACATACCCAACCTCTGTAAATTTAGTTGCTTCAACTTTTAAAAATGGGGCTTCTGCAAGTTTTGCTAATCGGCGTGCAATTTCGGTCTTGCCCACGCCTGTTGGCCCAATCATTAAAATATTTTTAGGCATTATTTCTTTACGAAGTGGATCATCAATTTGCATACGGCGCCATCGATTGCGCAAAGCAATAGCCACGGCACGTTTCGCTTCTACTTGTCCAATAATATATTTATCAAGCTCTTCTACAATTTTAGCAGGGGTCATTGTCGCAGTTAAATTAGTCACAATTGTTTTCCAATTTTTCAATAGTTAAATTATTATTTGTAAATATACAAATTTCGCCCGCAATGGCTAAACTTTCTTTTACAATTTGCAGTGCGGATAATTTAGTGTTTTTTAACAAAGCACGTGCAGCCGATTGCGCGTAGGGCCCACCGGAACCGATTGCAATTAAACCTTCTTCTGGCTCAATCACATCGCCATTCCCGGTAATTACTAACGAGGCTTTACTATCGGCCACAGCGAGCAAGGCTTCCAAATGACGCAAGTACTTATCAGAACGCCAATCCTTAGCAAGCTCCACAGCCGCCCGGACTAAGTTACCTTGATGCATCTCTAGTTTTCGTTCAAATCGCTCAAACAAAGTAAACGCATCCGCAGTTCCACCCGCAAAACCTGCAATAACTTGATCCTTATAAATTCGCCTAACTTTTTTTGCATTAGACTTCATAACAATACTGTTTCCCATGGTTACCTGACCATCACCGCCAATAACCACTTGTTTTCCTCGACGAACTGATACAATAGTTGTGCCTCGATACTGTTCCAAAATTATCTCTCTAGTGAAGGTTAACGGTTTAGGTGGGGTTTGTTGTAAAAAAAACAAGAGCACACCGGCTAAAATAGTTAAATTTTAAAAGCTACGCCGGCTTGCAACGATGGAAGAATCAGAAAATCAGCTATCGTTTGGCCAATATCAGCGAAGCTATCTCGTCTTCCTATAAATTGTGAGGCGATGGATGGGCCAAAACCAAGAACAGGTATATGTTCTCGGGTGTGATCGCTGCCTGGCAACGTTGGATCGCAGCCGTGATCTGCGGCAATTACGACCAAATCATCCGGGCGTAAAATTTTTGTTAATTCAGGCAGACGCTGATCAAATTCTTCTAATGCCTGTGCGTAACCGGCTACATCGCGACGATGGCCATAGGATGAGTCAAAATCCACAAAGTTAGTAAACACCAAGCTTCCGTCTGGAGCCTCTGCAAAGGCGCTTAGAGTTGCATCAAATAAAGCCATATTACCGTCTGCTTTGATAGAATCGGTGACGCCCTGATGCGCAAAAATATCCGCAATTTTACCGATGCCAATAACACGGCGTCCGTGCTGCTGCATAATATCCAAAAGCGTAGGTGCTGGAGGTAATGTTGCGTAATCGCGTCGATTTCCACTGCGTTTAAAAGGCAGCGATTCACCAACAAAAGGCCGTGCTATAACCCGGCCTATCTGATACTCGTCGACTAATGCGCGCGCAATTTCACAAATCTCATAAAGTCGCGCTAACCCAAAGTGGTGCTCGTGAGCCGCAATTTGAAAAACGCTGTCAGCAGACGTATAAACAATAGGTTTCCCCGTGCGAATATGCTCTTCACCAAGCTCCGCTAAAATGTCGGTTCCAGAAGCATGTTTTAATCCTAAAACACCGTTAATTCCGGTAGCTTTGATAAAATCACGAATTAATTTTTCTGGAAAGCAAGGCGTGGTTTCTGGAAAATAACCCCACTCATAGGTAACAGGCACACCAGCCAATTCCCAATGACCGCTTGGTGTGTCTTTACCAAGACTTTGCTCAACCGCGTAGCCAAAAAAACCCTGCGGAGTAACTAAGGACTCGCCTGGCACTAGAGCAACACCCGAACTTGCTAAAACCGCTTGATACATGCCACAGGCCGCTAAATTTGGGAGTTGCAATGGGCCTTGCCGAACGCTATCTATATCGGCTAGTCCTTGAGCGCACGCTTGAAAAATATGGGCAAAGGTATTGGCCTTTTCGTCTCCGTATTTATAGGCATCGTGACTTGCACCAATTCCTAAAGAGTCCATTAATAATATGCATACCCGTCTTTTAGTCATTCTTGCTCCGCGGCTCTTTTTCCATGGGTTTCTTTTAAGTTCACGATAGCGAAAAAAGCAATCAACAATCCTATCGGTAAAATCACAGCTGCGTACTGGTAATCGCTTAATGAGTAAATAGGAATTCCATTTATCAATTGCATATTTCCATGATGAATTAACAAGAAACTGAATAAATTTTGATAAACGACATACCCTGCTTGTGTCAATATTGAAACTACACTGACGCATATAGCAATCGTATTTAAGGAGGTGCTTTCAGCCACTAAAGCGTAGCTAATTACCTGAGCTGATGTGCAAAACCCTAGTAAAAAAAACATTATTTTCATCGCGCCAATATCGAGCGGCGCATATAAAATTGTTAGTACAATGGCGAGCGACGCCAGTGCTGCTATTTTCATCGGTAGCACACGCAGGGCAATTTTATCCGATAAAGCGCCTATTAAAGGCCCCCCCATAATTGCCCCTAGAAACAACATGGAATTAATGATCGAAGCACTTTCTTTACTAATACCTAAACGCTGCTCCAAATACAGGGAACCCATCATTGCTCCAAACACGGCTATAGCCATATTCATAAGGCTTGTATAAGCGGCGGCTTGTAAGGTTTGCGGATTTAAATAAGCATTTTTAGCCTTCTCAAGAAGGGTCATCTTTTTTTCAATACGTTTAAAATCAACTTCTTTTTTTTCAATAACACCAAAAAACATCAAGGTAAGCATTATTACCCCAAGCCAACCAATTTGAATAAGCGCATCCCGCCACCCAACTTGCGCAACTAATCGCGTTAATGGATATTGGGCAAGCATGCCCCCTGTCATTGCTAAGGTTACAATAAGACCGGTGATCATGGCCATTTTGCGCGGTGGAAACCAACGGGAGACTAAGCGAATCGGCCCTAAAAAACAGAACGCAGATCCTATGCCTGTTATAAATCGGCAGACTAATGCTAAAGCAAAGGAATGAGTATTCGCTAAAACAAAAGTACTAATTACGCACAAAAGCATGGCAGTCAAAATTGTTTTTTTAGCAGAGTATTTATCTAAAACAAAACCGGCGACAAACAAAAATAACACATTAGAGAAATAATAAATGCTCGACAGATACGCCATTTTGTCGGCTTCAATACTGAAGTCACGCATAATGCTATCGGCAATCGAGGCAAACATATTGCCTTGGATAAACTCATAGAATAAAAATAAAGAGGCACTAAAACAAACAATCCATGGTAATAATACACGCATAACATCCGATTGCGGCGTTTCTTCAGCCAGCTGCATAAATTCTCCTCATTGCGCGCGCTTGCAATTGGTTTCACGGATTAATACTACAGCGATGAGAGATAACACCGCTGTGACGGGAAACATCCACATTGCAAATTGAAAATCCGCAACGCTGTGGTTTTCGGCTCCAATACCGGAATGATACTGCATGATGAAACCAAATAAAACCTGGCCAACACCCGCTCCAGCCATGATTATAAAAGACGCTATTCCAGTCGCCGCACCTATAATTGACGCGTGGTTGCTTTCAGCAATCAACGGATAGCTTATAACTTGAGTACTGGTGAATAAACCTAAAGAGAAAAATAAGAAGCTTAGGTGCCAGGTTGATAAATGGATGTCCATAAAAAGTGGCAGTACTGTAATGAGCGTTGCAACCGCACCTATAATCATTAATGGTTTTCGCTTCCCTTGACTGTCTGAAAGCCAGCCAGCAAGCGGGCAACCAATAACACTGCCAATAAAAATTAGACTTACAATATTACTGGCGGATATTTGATTTACATGATGCACAACTTGCAAGTAGCTATCACCCCATAAAGCGCAAAGCACCATTATGGGAAGGTTTAAAAATGAGGTATAAAATCCTGCTAGAATAGTTTGCTTATTTTTTAAGGCTTGTAAAAATTGTGGTAGTACCGCCTCTCGGGTTTTTAACGAATTATCATCCGTATTTTTTGGTCTATCTTTCACAAAAAAAGCAATCCACAATAAAATAACCATTCCGAAGACGCCATCAATTAGCAGCGACTGCCTCCAGCCGTAATGTGCATTTAGATAAGCAAAGGGGGTATGAGCGGTAATGCCTCCTAGAAAAGCCATGGTCACAAGCAATCCTATAACCAATGCTTGTCGGCGCGGTTCAAACCAGCGCGAAACGAGTACAATGCACGATAAAAAACAAAAGGCGTTACCAATCCCTGATAAAAAATGAAAAAAACAAGCCAGAAAAAAAGAATGGGTTACAGCAAATCCTAGGGTGCCTATGATGCACACAGACATTGCAATCATTATGACCTTGCGTACTGAGAAACGGTCCAGGATAATTCCAGCAGGCAGTAAAAAGAGAATATCTGCCCATAAATAGGTGCTCGACATCCAGCTTAATTGCGCAGCATTTAAATTAAAATCAAGTCGCAAAGATTGATTGATAACATCAAAAATATTAAGTTGAAAAAATTCATAAAAAAAGAACAGGCCTGCCGACAAACATACTAACCAAGCCCAAATATCGCCTCGAGGAGCGTGTACTCTCGAATCTACTGCCAAAGAATCAGACAACGGTGTTTTCCTTTGCTATGACTGCTAACTTGCGGCGCATTATATCAAAATTCAACGGAAAAAGGTATTGCTTCTGCTATTTTTTATTTTTCCTCTGTTCTGAGTTTTTTACCCAATAAACGCCTCAAGCTTGTGTATTCCGGCTTTAACAACACTCCTTCTGCGCTCAAATTACAGCCGTGCTGATAATTCATACGCCGGCTTATCCCCTACTAATTTTTCTACAATTAACTCCTGAATTTTTTTCGATGCCTTGTGGGATGGGTTAAGCGCAATTTGATTCCAATTTATTGTACTGTTTTTTAGTGTGGCTACAAATAAAAACCTAAGGTGTTTTGCATCCATTTCAAGAATTGCAAAAGCAGGATCACGAGCGTTCACAACCGATTTTACATAGTGCTTTGCCTTCTCAATATCGTCGTACGCACGTACGGGCTGAGCCGCATTATAATGCAATATCGTCGGTGTTTTTAAAAATTCCAGCGCCTGTGCTGCCTGCAGATAGATATCAGTTTCCATCCTGTTCAATCGTTTAACGGGTCTTAGTACAATAAAAGTACGCATATTTTTTCTCAAGTGATGAGGAACACACCCAAGTTTTAACGATTTAGAATGGAATCACAAGGTCTTTATCAATGCGCAACATTTTTGCTTTGAAAACTCCTTGGATACGTTCTAAATGCTCTTTGGTTTCTGCTTCAAAACGTGCAACCAAACAAGGCGTTGTGTTCGACGCTCGAACAATACCCCAGCCATACGGATATTCAACCCGCAGCCCATCAATACGTATTATCGTAGCGTTATCAAAAATACTTTCTTCACTAAAGCGTTGCATAAAAAGAAATTTACTTTCATCTGTGCAATAAATTTTAATTTCTGGAGTGTTGATGCTATTCGGAATTGTTAAAAATTGTTGCTCACTGCTTAGGTCACTTTGACTAATTAACTCCAGCAGTCGGGCGGCGCTGTACAACGCATCATCAAACCCATACCATCTGTCTTTAAAAAAAATATGACCGCTCATTTCCCCCGCTAGAGCCGCAGCCGTATCTTTCATCACGGCTTTGACAATAGAGTGTCCCGTAGCACACATTTTTGCGACCCCACCATTTTCTTTAATAACTTGGGCTAGATGGGCGGAACATTTCACGTCGTATACAATCGTCGATTTGGGTTTTTTTTGTAAAATTGCTCGCGCGTAATACATCATTAATCTATCGGGCCAAATGGTTGTAGCCGTGTTGGTGACCACGCCTAAGCGGTCGGCATCCCCATCAAAGGCAAGACCGATGTCCGCTTGTTGCTTCACCACCTCGGCTTTCAAATCGAGCAAATTTTTTTCATCGGAGGGATCAGGGTGATGATTTGGAAACCTGCCATCGATTGTACAAAAAAGCGGAATAACCTCGCATCCTAACGCTCTAATAACCTGTGTAACAATTGGACCCGCAACACCATTACCGCAATCCACTACTACTTTTAGCGGTTTGTCTAAGGTGATAGTAGAAACAATTCTGTCGCTGTATTTATTGTCAATAGTAATGGAATTCTCAAGACCACAGCCGTTAATAAATTGGGCTTTTTTAGTAAGCGCGTACAATGCTGTTATGTCGGCTTGCACCAAGGTTTTTCCACAAAGAACCAATTTAATTCCGTTGTACTGGCCGGGATTATGGCTGCCGGTAACCATCAATCCACTCTCAATTGCGCATTCATGAGTCGAAAAATACATCATGGGCGAGGATACAAGACCTATGTCCGTAACGTCTATCCCACTATCGAGCAGACCTTGTTTTAGGGCATTAACTAAGACTAAACTCGTTAACCGGCCATCTCTGGCAACTACGATTGTGGTTTTATTTAATTCAGTTAGGCGAACCGCAACGGCACGGCCAATGGTATAAAAGGCATTTTCACTAAAATCGTTATTGATTATTCCGCGAATATCATAGGCTCTAAAAAAAGACGCATCAATTGCAACCTCTTGATATTTCATTAGCTTCTCCCCGAGCTACCAAAACCATCTTCACCTCTTACACTTAAGTCGAAAGAGTCTACTTGAACAAATTGCACTTGCACAACAGGTACAAATACTAACTGCGCAATTCTATCACCGGGCTGAATCGTAAAATGATCGGAATTACGGTTCCAGCAGGAAATTTTAAGCTCTCCCTGATAATCGGAATCAATTAAACCTACTAAATTACCTAAAACTATCCCGTGGTTATGGCCCAAGCCCGAACGGGGTAACAGAACGGCGGCAAGCCCTGGATCCGCTATATATATAGATAATCCTGTTGGTAGCAATAAGGTTTGGAGCGGGGCAATTTGAATGGGTTTATCCGTGCAAACACGCAGATCTATTCCCGCTGAACCTGAGGTGGCGTACTGAGGTAACGCTATTTCTTTGCCGATACGTGGGTCTAGAATTTTTAATTGTATTGCGTTTGCCATAATGCACTCTCGTTTTTAAATTGCCACATTTTGCAGATTAGCCGCAATAATTGCAATAATTTCAGCAGCTGTACGTGTTTTATTGTTTAAAGGAAAGTCGTGTTGACCGCTTTTAGTAACGACCGTTACCTGATTATTATCCGATGCAAAGCCTAGCCCGGCACCCACTTTGTTTATAACTATCATATCAAGCTTTTTTCGCTGCATTTTTTCCCGACCATTCGCAATAACATTATCGGTTTCAGCCGCAAACCCCACCACAAAGGACGCTTTTTGCAAAGCAACTACTTCACTAATAATATCCGCGTTGGGCTGTAATTTTAATTCTAAAAGATCGCTGGTTTTTTTTATTTTAAATTCTTGTGTGTTTGTTGGCTTGTAATCCGCTACAGCGGCGCACCCAATAAATACAGCTTGGTGGTGCGTATGCTTTAAGACTTCTACACGCATTTCTTGAGCGCTCACCACAGGAATATACGTTACTCCTTCGGGTGGCGTTAAATTATTTGGACCGCTTATGAGCGTCACGGTTGCTCCTGCAACCTGCGCCGCCGCCGCTAGAGCAAAACCCATTTTACCCGAGCTGTGATTGGCTAAATAGCGAACCGGGTCAATGGACTCTTGAGTGCCTCCTGCCGTAATTACTAGGCGGATATTCGGCAGCAAGTTGTGCACACTATGCAATCGAAGCGCATTTATAATGGTTGCAACATCGCTTAATCGACCAAGACCGATGTCGCCACACGCTTGTGAACCGTCGCTAGGTCCAACAAATTGCACGCCTCTCTCTTTTAAAATGAGACAATTACTTTTGGTGGACGCATGCGCCCACATATACTTGTTCATGCTCGGACATACAACAACCTCAGCGTTCGTTGCTAAATAGACGGTAGACAATAAGTCATCGGCTAATCCATGCGTCATCTTTGCAATAAAATTAGCCGATGCGGGCGCTATTACTAAGTAATCGGCCCATCGAGCCAACTCAATATGCCCCATTCCTAGTTCCGCTTGCTCATCAAATAATTGGGTGTGCACCTCATTAGCCGATAAAGCCTGCAAACTTAATGGCGTTATAAATTTTTGGGCAGAATCCGTCATTATTACCCGAACGTCTGCACCAAGACTTGTGAGCTCGCGAACCAATAACGCGGCTTTATAGGCCGCAATACCGCCACAAATTCCTAGAACTATTTTTTTTTCAGAAAAATCTTGCATGCTTTTCCATTTTTAATGAGAATACGGCCGATCAAAACATAAACTTCGCAATAAAGGAATAGTATGCAACACACTCAAAACGAGCGCGGTCTACAGTTGCGTGAAAAATTAGTTATTTATGGAGCAAAAAGCCTGTCCGATACCGAGTTATTAGCCGTGTTTATTAGCAGTGGTACTCGTCAAAAATCCTGCCTGCAATTAGCCAATGACTTACTTTTTCAACTGGGAGATTTACGCACCATCCTCAACACTGAGTGGAATATTTTCAACCAAATCAAAGGACTTGGCCTTACCCGATATTCGCAGTTGCAAGCGCTTAAAGAAATATGCCGGCGCAGTGATTTTATCAACCTGGCAAAAAAAACCCAACTGCACAGCTGTGAGCAAGCGTATATCTTTTTAAAAAGGCAATTACGCGATAATAAAAATGAGGTTTTTGTCGCCTTATTTCTAGACTCACAACACCAAGTTATTAGTTATGAGGAACTTTTTCATGGTACTATAAACGCCACCAGTATCCATACCAGACCATTAATTGCCCGAGTGATGACGCTCAATGCGGCAGCCGTTATAGTTGCTCATAATCACCCGTCTGGAAACTGTTCAGCAAGCGCTGAGGATATAGCAATAACCAATCATTTACGGCAAGCGCTTGATGTAATAGAGGTCCGTTTACTGGATCATTTAGTTGTTGGCGATAATACAATTTTTTCTATTCAACAGGACGCAATTATACCCTGCCATTAACAGATGCAGGGTAACTATCACGTATCAACAAGGGGGCACAATGCGCGTTTTATTATTTATTATTGGAATGAGTCTATCTTTGGCTCATTACGCAGACACGATGAATCACTATATGAATATTGCAGACCAAATTCCTCAGATGGAAATGAGAGCCAATGCCAAAGCACAAGCTTGGGCGCGCTCTGCTCGAACAGTCTTAGATTTAACGCATGAATCCATTGTTGAAACCATTATCCAGGCTAATGAACTCGCAAAAGCAGAAGGAAAGCCCTTATACTGTAGAAGCTCCAAAATAGAGCTTACCGGTTCGGTTTTAGGGACTTTAATTCTGCAAACTTACAACGCTATCTCCAGTCAAAAAAGTGACAAAGAAAAGATGACTGTTTCACAGGTGGCCTGGCTTGCAGTCCTGCAAAACTACCCCTGTTCTGCCGCGACCAATTCGCCTGATACTCCCACAACATCAAACGATTTTTCCACCCATAAAAGCAAATCGGTTGCTATTGAGCATATGGATACGTTACTAGAAGCATCACGACTTGATGTTTAAATTAAGGTTACAAGCTCTTCCGCGCTGGTTGGATGAATAGCTAGGGTGTCATCAAAGTCTTTTTTACAGGCGCCCATTTTTACAGCAACAGCAAATCCTTGTAAGATTTCATCCGCACCAGTACCAATAAGGTGCAAACCCACAATTTTTTCCGTCTCATCCACTACGATTAATTTCATAACGGTAGGCGTTTTCACCTCCGATAGGGCGTCAACCATAGGATTAAATCGAGTCTTATAAACCTTTACACGGTCTTTACCGTATTGTGACAAAGCCTGCTCTTCGGTAAGCCCAAGGCTGCCTATTGGTGGATGGCTAAAAACAACCGAGGGGACCAAAGCGTAATCTAAATAAGACTCCGCGCGCCTACCGAATAATCGCTCGCACAAACGCCTTCCGGCAGCAATAGCAACAGGGGTTAGCGCTGGGCCGTCGGTAACATCACCAATGGCGTAAATATTTTTCGTGCTGGTGTTTTGATACTTATCGACTTTGATAAAGTTCTTTTCATCTACAGCTACGTTGGCAAGGTGTAAATCTAAAAAGGACGATCGCGGGTGACGCCCCGTCGCAATGATTACTTCATCAAACTCAGAAAAAGAAGATCCGTCTTGTAAATGAACGGTTTTATACCCCTTTGCGGAAACATCAAGCGCCGCCACATCGCTATTAATATGACAATGCAAACCTTGCTGCTGCATTATTTCCAAGAGTGTTTCACTTATTGACGAATCAAAGTTAGATAAGGGCCCACTTTTTCGCATAAATAAATGAGTAGAACTACCCAAACCCTGCAACACACCGGCTATCTCAACGCCAATATAACCGCTACCAATAATAGCTACTTTTTTGGGCTGCTGTCGCAAAGAAAAAAAACCATCCGAAGTTATCGCGCAATCTACCCCGGTTATATTTTTAGGCACGCTCGGTGCACCACCCGTTGCAATAATAAAATGCCGCGCTTTAAATTCTTCCTGCCCAACTGCAATGGCGGTCTCACTCACAAAGCGCGCGGCCCCGCTTAAAAATGTTATCGCGTACTGGTCCAGCCGTTGTGTGTAGATGTCTCGTAACCGTTTAATATAGCGCTCTCGATTGGCCACTAAACGCGACCAATCGAAGGTTATATCTGTTTTTGAAAATCCGTAATCAACCGCTTTGGCAATATTATGAGCAAGCGAGGCCGCATTAAACATTACTTTTTTTGGAACACAACCAACGTTTACACAGGTGCCTCCCAAAAAAGACTGTTCTACAACAGCAACGTTCGCACCCAGTTTTGCAGCACGCACAGCGCTCGCAAGCCCACCGCTACCGCCACCTAAGACTATTAAATCAAACATCATTGAGTAAACCCTCTAAACGCGCTCTTAACAGTAAAACCATTGCCGCAATTTTTACGCGCTTGGAGTCCACTTGGTAGAACAATTTACGATTTCATGTTTACCTAAATCAAGTTCATTTTTAGTCACATACACTTCCAAAGTGCCACTTTGGCTCGGTGTAGGGGTGAATTGTGAAAAATAGGGCGCGCAACTGCTGTCAACAGCAACCGTACCTCTCCACCAATCTGAAATACGATGCAGTTTCCAATTTTTAGGCCCATGGTTGTACAAATGGCTGTCGGTGTGTTTTTTATCAAAAAAATCGCGAGTACTGAATGATATTTCGTTGATATCGTTCGTATACAAAACAATTTTTTGCGTATAAGATTCGGCCTGGGCAAGCGATGAGCCTAATAACACCAAGCAAGCAAGGGATTTTATATATTGCATAATAGTCCTTAACAATAATTGACTACGCAAATTACCAAAAAAACCTTAAAATAAAAAGCTATTTAACGATTAACATTTTAAAACACGCAATATTTTAATCAAACTGGCGATTATCCGAGGTCTTATCACGCTTAATGCCTCACGATCGTAGCTCTGTTCATTGCGCTCTAAAAGCATCTGGAAATTAGTCAACGAATGCTATAGCATAGTGCCTTAAATTTACAGGCTCAAGGTCAATCTAATGACATCCTCTCTACTCATTGTTTGGTCTAATTACTACCACGATTTAGCCCGTCAACAGCTCGAGAGCTGTTTGCAACAATTAAAAAATCATCCGTACCACTACCAGCTTGAAACGGTGGAGGCTGGCACTTATGAGCTCCCTGCTGTTATTCGCTACTACCAACAACAACGTCCTTTTGACGCTTACTTACCTTTAGGTTTGCTCGTAAAAGGCGCCACCGACCATTACGATTTTATTTGGCAGCATGTTAAAGAATGTTTTATTAAATTTACTTTGGATGGCCTATTCATAGGCAATGGTATTATTAGCGCACCCGATATGAAGACCCTTGAGCAACGCGTTCACGATGGTAGACGAGTAGAAGAAGCCGTCAACGCGGTGGATTATTTGCTTCGCTTAAAAAACAACTGCAGTCGCGAGTGAATTTATGGGAGCGGCATCTATTCTTGGCGTCTACTTAGGACATCGCGTTATTGGCCATGTTTTAGGCGCAAATATTGTCAAATAAAAAAAACCCTCGCATGGAAAATTGTCTTTCATTGACTATAATGAGCAAGCGTGTCGCTACCTCGTTATAAATTTCGGGACATCCAAGTCCCCAAAATTCACTCGCCAACGCGACAAGTATGCCTGCGGCGCCCTGGCCGTCCTGGTCCTCCTTAATTATGATCCCCTTTACGGGGCTCATAATTTGCGCTCCCCAATGACTGACGCCTTTTCGTATGTCTTATATTTTGCCTGCGGCAAAACATCCGACCCTAAGGCTACCAGGGACTACAGGCCTCGGTCTGCGACCTTCCTTGGCCTGCAGCGTCGGAATTTTTTACGAGGATTCCACATCCCTTTCACCTTCGCCGTTATCGTTCACTGACAGTTGAATCGCCCAATTAAGACCCCAGAACACTCCTAATCCCACTATTCAATAACGGGGACGTGATGACGTTAACTCATAAGCATTGAAAATTTGTGGGTCTGTAGTATCATCCCGAGTCGGTGTTAGCCGAGCCCGGGCATGGATTGCTTAATAGTTTTAACTACAACCTATGCTAATTAACGGCGACCGATCTTTGCTGTTAATAGCGGTAATGGTTGGGTTTGTAGGGACCTTTTTTATCAATGTTTAGGTAGGTAGCCTGCTCATCGCTAAGTACCGTTAGCTTTGCCCCTATTCTTTCTAAGTGCAAACGAGCCACTTTTTCATCCAAATACTTAGGTAAAACATAAACTTGGTTTTGATATTTATTCTTGTTTTTAAACAATTCAATCTGTGCCAGCACTTGATTAGTAAACGATGCAGACATAACAAAACTAGGATGGCCGGTGGCGCATCCTAAGTTCACTAAGCGTCCTTCTGCCAAAATAATAATTCGTTTTCCATTTGGAAACACCACATGATCCACCTGTGGCTTGATGTTTTCCCAGGAGTATTTACGCAGACCCGCGATATCTATTTCAGAGTCGAAGTGGCCAATATTACACAATATTGCTTGATTTTTAAAACGCTGCATATGCTCGACCGTTACAACATGGTAGTTTCCTGTAGCGGTAACTACAATATCAACTTGTTCGGCAACGTCGTCCAAACGCACAACGCGGTACCCCTCCATTCCTGCTTGCAATGCACAAATTGGGTCAATTTCACTGATTAAAACCGTAGCTCCTTGACCACGCAATGCCTGCGCGCAGCCCTTTCCAACATCGCCATATCCAAGAATCAAAGCAACTTTACCGGCAATCATCACATCCGTTGCGCGCTTTAGTCCATCAAGTAACGACTCGCGACAGCCGTATAAATTATCAAACTTAGATTTAGTCACTGAGTCGTTAACATTTATAGCCGGAATTTTAAGCGTATCCGTTTTAGCCATTTCATAAAGGCGTGCAACCCCGGTTGTCGTTTCTTCAGACACACCGATTATTGAATCCAGCATGTTGGGATATTTCTCATGAATTAATTGCGTCAGGTCCCCACCATCATCGAGCAGTAGATTTGGCTGCCAGTCGTTATTGGGACTGCGTAATGTTTGCTCAATACACCACTGGTATTCTTCTTCTGTTTCTCCTTTCCAAGCAAACACCGGTATGCCTTTAGCAACCATGGCGGCTGCAGCTTGATCTTGAGTAGAAAAGATATTACAGGAAGACCAACGTACTGTGGCGCCCAAAGCAATTAAAGTTTCAATCAACACCGCGGTTTGTATAGTCATATGCAAACAACCAATTATTTTAGCGCCCTTTAACGGCTGCGTATCTGCAAGCTCTTGGCGTAAAGCCATCAAACCGGGCATTTCCGTTTCAGCTATTGCTATTTCCTTTCTGCCCCAGTCTGCCAGTGACAAATCAGCAATTTTATAATCATTAAAACTATCCATTGATTCTTTCCTTATAGTGCCTTACTTAAAACAGCAACCTTATCCAAGCGTTCCCAAGGAAATTGATCGCGACCGTAATGGCCGTAAACGGCTGTCTCTCGGTACAACGGACGCAGAAGGTTATGGTGGTCAATAATCCCTTGTGGAGTGAGGTCAAAATTTTGCTGAATAAGAGTGATTATTTCTGCATCCGGTAGTTTTCCACTTCCAAAAGTTTCAACGGTTATGGACGTTGGTTCAGCAATGCCAATGGCGTAGGAGACTTGAATTTCACATCGGTCGGCTATGCCCGCAGCGACGATGTTTTTTGCTACATGACGCGCCGCATAAGCGGCGGACCTGTCTACTTTTGAGGGATCTTTACCCGAAAAACAGCCGCCCCCATGCCGAGCCATGCCACCATAGGTATCTACAATAATTTTTCTACCGGTTAGACCGCAATCCCCAAGCGGTCCACCAATTACAAAGCGGCCTGTGGGATTTATAAAATATCGCGTTGCATCATGAATCCATTGCTTGGGTAAAATTGGTTTAATAATTTCTTCGCGTACAGACTCAACTAAATCCGCGTGTGTAATATCGGGGGCATGCTGGGTGGAAAAGACAACGGTATCAATTTGTACTGGAATTCCATTTTCATAACGAAAGGTTAACTGGCACTTGGCATCCGGTCGTAACCAGGGAAGTTTTTTTTGCTTACGCAGCAACGCTTGTTGCTCCATCAACCGGTGCGCGTAAGCGATAGGTGCCGGCATATATACTTCCGTTTCACGGCTAGCATAACCAAACATTAAGCCTTGGTCCCCTGCGCCTAATATTTTAGTAGTTTTATTATCAACCCCTTGAGCAATATCCGGTGATTGTTTGCCAATTGCCGACAATACGGCGCAACTTGCCCAATCAAAGCCCATTTCAGAACTGTTATAACCAATATCTTTAATAACTCCACGGGTAATTTCTTCAACATCAACCCAGGCGCTCGTAGTAATTTCACCGCCAATTAAGACCATTCCCTTGATAAAAGTTTCGCAGGCAACACGGGCGGAAGGGTCGGCGTCTAAAATAGCGTCTAAAATAGCATCCGAAATTTGGTCGGCCATTTTATCAGGATGACCTTCTGAAACGGATTCGGACGTAAAAACGTAGCTATTACTCATACAATAATCCTCAATTTAGGCAGCAGATTCTGCCATCATTTTTATAAATGTATCAAAAATAATTTCAATGTCGTGTGGACCAGGGCTTGCTTCCGGATGCCCTTGAAACCCGAAAGCAGGCTTAGTACGGTGTTTAATCCCTTGTAGACTTCCATCAAATAAAGACCGATGCGTAACATCCAAGCAACTGGGAAGGCTCCGCTCATCGATTGCAAAACCATGATTTTGACTGGTAATAAAAACACGCTTTGCGTCGTTCACTTCTACAACGGGATGATTGGCACCATGATGGCCAAATTTCATTTTAATTGATTGCGCCTTGAGCGCTAAAGCTAATATTTGAAAGCCGAGACAAATACCAAAGATTGGAATGGATTTATCCAAAAAATGCTTTGTTGCAGCAATTGCGTAATCGCATACGGCGGGATCTCCGGGGCCATTGGATAAGAAAACACCATCCGGATTTAAGGCCATAACATCCTTTGCCGAAGTTTTTGCCGGCACTAAGGTTATGTGACAGCCTTTATCGTATAAAATACGTAAAATCGTATTTTTGACACCAAAGTCGTAAGCAACCACATGAAAATTAGTGCTTTTACTCGTTGCCCCCCAGTGTCCCTGCCCGGTATGCCAACGCTCAATTGTTTGCCGTGAAACTTCAGCGGCTAAATCCATGCCTTCCAACCCCTTAAAGGCTTTTGCTTTTTTTAAAGCCAATGCTTCATCCGCTGTATCAGTAGTTATACAGCAGTGCAGTGCTCCTTTCTCACGCAAAATGTGGGTTAGCAAACGCGTGTTTATTTCAGCGATTGCAACAACCCCTTCTTTAACAAGCCATTCTGGTAAACTTTGCTGTGCGCGATAATTACTGGGATATTTCGTGCAATTACGCAGGACTAAACCGGAAGCCCACGCCCGCGACGATTCATAATCTTCATCATTACAACCGGTATTACCTATATGCGACGCGGTGAGCACTACTATTTGTTTGGTATAGGAGGGGTCGGTGAGAATTTCTTGGTATCCCGTCATCGCGGTATTAAAAACCAGCTCACCAACACAACTACCCTCAGCTCCAACAGAAATTCCTTTAAAAACAGTACCGTCAGCAAGCACTAAAATTGCAGGACTGTTTGCATGCATCGCGAACCCTCAAAATGATAAAAGGTCGTAATTATAGCGCAGACAAGGTTACTTTTCATTACGCTTAGAGAATTAATTGCAACCGCAATTAAAATGCTAAAATTTTTCTAAAACTTCTTGAAGATGAGTAACCGGGATAATTTCAATTGCCGAGGATTTCTTGCTGGCATTGGCTGCAGGAACTATCGCGCGTTTAAAGCCATGTTTTGCTGCCTCTTTCAACCGCTCCTGCCCACTTTGAACGGGTCTAATTTCACCGGCAAGGCCTACCTCACCAAAAATGATGGTTTCTCTATCAAAAACACGGTTGCGCAAGCTTGAAACCACGGCCGCAAGCAACGCTAAATCGCTACCGGTTTCGCATACTTTTACCCCGCCAACTACGTTAATAAATACGTCCTGATCGTAGGTTGCAATACCGCCGTGTCGATGCAAAACCGCTAATAAAATTGCAAGTCTATTATGTTCCAAACCGGCCGTTACACGTTTTGGCGCTTGACCATGCGCTAAATCAACAAGAGCTTGTACTTCCACAAGCATGGAGCGTGTGCCTTCCCAAGTTACCATCACAACACTACCTGGCGTGGCTTCGGGTTGACGAGACAAAAAAATGGCCGATGGATTGGCAACCTCTTTCAAACCTTTGTCGGTCATGGCAAAAACACCCAGTTCATTGACCGCACCAAATCTGTTTTTAATAGCCCGAATAACGCGAAATCGGCTATCGCTTTGGCCTTCGAAATACAAAACACTGTCAACCATATGCTCCAAAACTCTCGGACCGGCAATCGCCCCTTCTTTAGTTACGTGTCCCACTAAAAAAACCGCCGTTTGCGTCATTTTGGCGTAGCGTACTAACTGCGCCGCTGACTCCCGAACCTGTCCAACGCCACCCGGTGCAGAACTAAGCGCTTCGGTGAAAATAGTTTGTATTGAATCGATAACAAGAACACGCGGTTGTTCTTTTTGCGCATGCGCGACGATAGCTTCAACCTGTGTTTCAGCCAATAAAAGAAGATTGTTAACCGGTAACTGCATCCGACGCGCGCGCATTGCAACTTGTTGCAATGATTCTTCTCCGGTCACGTACAAAACTTTATAATGCCGCGATAAGTTGGCTAAGGTTTGTAACAATAAGGTTGACTTACCAATTCCCGGATCGCCCCCCACCAAGACTACGGAGCCGTCGACAAGCCCCCCGCCTAACACACGGTTTAATTCTTGCAAACCACAATCCATGCGAAGATCATCGTTACTGATAACCACGTCATTTACCGCGGTCACCGTTGAGCGCTGGTTTACATAACCACCTGAGCGCGGCGATGGCGATAGATTTTCTTCGGTTACGGAATTCCAAGCTTTGCATTGAGTGCAGTGACCCGACCATTGAGAAAAACTAGCCGCGCACTGATTGCAAATAAATTGTGTTTTTACCTTCATAAAGCTCACTACAAATAGTAATTTTTGCCGATTACTATACCTGATTATTACCCACCTAACTACTTGAGGCCGCGCTTAGTGCAGGATAAGAGCGTCTCAATCATGACAAATACTTTCATTCTGAAATGACGTGTTTAAAAAGGATGCGTCAAACCAAAAAAAATGTTCATTACCAATTAAAATTACTTTTTCGATTATCAGTGCGACCGCCTCTGGGTGTTCAAAGGTAAAAATTTATCAGGGGTTTGGGAGTTCTTAATTTGGGCTATAGTTTTTTAAACAAATTAAAATGCGCTGTGTATGTAATCGAGGCAAGAGCGCTTATTAATGCGTAAGCAATCAATACGCTATTGTTTCTTAGCATCTGTTTTCCGAGCATCGTGTTTAGATGCGCTGCGCGCGCTCCTATCTATCAAGGCGTAAAACAGCCCGCACGATGCAGACTCATTGTTCACAATTTAAGGCGTCCGGTTCAGTGCCCTGATTCGAGTTCGCACAAAATATCTTCAATAATTTTGTTCTTAAATGTTGCGTGTCTATGCAGGCCCGCTGCTAGGATTGCTGGGGCTAATTCTTTTATCATCTCAAGAGCCTCCGCATTCTGGGCTTCATTTGAATTTTCAAAAAGATCGATATTTTTTAGGAAAGCAGATACGGTTCCCTTGCGTACAGTAAGCCCATTTAGTTCTACAAAATTGTCAGCATCCGCTAACATATCATTTGGTTTTATTGCCTTAATAGTCATTCGGATACCTCTTATAAAAAATTATTCATCAAAAGTTATAGATTAAACTCAATATTTAGTATCTTAAATTCACCTATGGCCCTTTAAGCACGTGTACTTATGATGATGAACTGTATCAACAAATTGCTTTATTTGTAAGCCATGTTATTGCATCAAAATGATTACGCTCAAAAATTATTTTATTTTTTCTCATCATCATCCCAATTTTTAACCGGTAATGAAAGGCAAGAGTAAGCTTCTCAAAAACTCCTAAGACACAAATATAGTGAAGGCTAAATCCCATTCGACACGTCTGATTTCCCACTAGGCAAGCGAAATAACGTTGACCCTACCCAATAATACCTATAATAATGTAGTCCTTTTGTCGAATAAAATCGTCCTCGAGCAGCGCTTAAAATGTTTATAGTCGATAGTTTCAAGGCGGGCTTGCTGCCTCAATTTAGCGTGGCGCTGTAAAGAACTACACCGTCATTTCGCGATCCGTTAGCGGGGCACGTGCTCCTTGAATGATGAAGCTTGTGTTAAAGGATTTTTTAAACCCGCGACAAAAACTAAAATTTATGCAAAAATCAAAACCTCTTTTTATAATCCGCAAAATTACGCGCCTGTCTTAATTTTTAAAATCCTATTTACATTCGTGCAATCGTTGTTTATCATTATGATTAATGTTCACTAATCAAATGGTAATTACTATGTCGCATGGTGGTAAACGCGAAGGCGCCGGTCGTCGTTCTGGAAGTAATGTTTATGGCGAAAGCACGCATCCTCTGCGTGTACCTAAATCCCGAATTGAAGAAGTTAAAGCATTCTTAACCTCGGGCGCATCCCCTTATACTCTTCCGTTTTATTCAAGTACGGTCCGCGCCGGAACTCCCACGGCAGCCGACGATCATATTGAGGACCATATCGATTTAAATGCGCATTTCACTAAAGCAACCGGTAGCACTTTTTTAGTAAAAGCCTCTGGTGATTCAATGATTGATGCGCACATCCTTGATGGAGATATGTTGGTAGTTGATAAAAGTAGTAAACCTAAGCCTGGAAAAATTGTCATTGCCGCCGTTGATGGGGAACTAACCGTTAAACGCTTAGCCGTTGTTGACGGTGTGACGCAGTTACTGCCTGAAAATAAAAATTTTCCCCCTATTATTATAGGTCGAGAAAACAATCTCATTATCTGGGGAACGGTAACCCACATTATTCATCAAGCACAGTAAGAAACCAGTGCAATTAGCACTCACGTACCGTACAAAAATTGGAGAATATTATGTTTGCACTTATAAAAAAATTACTAGCTCCTGCTGTTACAACCAATAATTTAAAATCCAAAGCAATTCATTTAGTACGTTTAGACAGACAAAACCATAAATTTTTTGGTTGTAACTTTTATAAATAGCCTAATTATGAAGCGCATTGGATTATTTCATTTTTAAGGAAATATATGCCCTATCGCCCCATGCTGGTTGCAGCCATGCACCATTTATCAGAAAACAGCTGTAGTGAGCGCGAGCTTCTGCAACGATTAGAAAAAGAATTTTCGGGAGTTACTGATTTTGATCAAATTTTACAAACAACCGTACAACGTTTGCATCAATTAAATTTAATTAATGACCGTCGCATAGCGCATCGTATTGCGCAGCATTTCAGCCACAAAGGCGACCGCTTTATTTGCTGCTTACTAGAACAACAAGGTATAGAAAAGCCAACGATAGCTTCTGTACTTCAAGATATTGGCGATGAGTACTCCCGAGCGCTGGATGAAGCAAAGCGTAAGTTGCATGAAGAGAGCTGCACCAATGTTGGGCACACTGAAACTGCGATAATGCGCTTTCTAAGTGGCCGTCACTTTTCCTTTAGCACCGTTAAAAAAGTGATTGAACATTTGCAGCAAACTTTTTCTATAGACAATAATCGTTACAAGGAAGTGCTTTAAAAATTGCGGAGGGTTTCACTGTTTCATTCCTATTAAAAAGAGCCGTGAAACCGCTATACACTTAATCACCGAACCTTTGCTAGCGCGCAACAGACGGAAGCCTACTTCCGGCCTTAATCAATGAATATTTCTACTAAATGTGTTGTTGAATATTTATATCGAATGTGCTGCTATCTTTCATCCTTGCATTTTTACAACCTGCTGCCTAAAAGGCTTATCAAGCCGCCCACAGTTTCTATTATTTATAGCAATTTTTTATTTGAAAAAACTAAAGTGGGAGTGATATAGTTAAAGCTTAGTTTGCTAACCCAGCATACCATTTACAAGGACCGTAATGACCCTATTAAAATTTACTGCGCCTGCATTGGCTCTGTTTGCCTTTGGCGCGGCCCATGCAGCGAATCAAGGTACCTTAGGCACCAGCTCTACCGGCACTGTAAATATCTCAATAACCATTCCAGGGCTGGTGCAAATTACGGGACTAAGCGATATAACCCTAGCACCTACGGCACTGGTAGCGCCGGTCACGGGAGCAACATCGGCGTGCATTTACAGTAATACCGCAGGCGGCAGCTATTCCGTCACCGCTACGTCTTCGAATGGGTCTTCGGGATTGTTTCGAGTTAATAATGGCAGTAACTATATTCCTTATTCTGCTTACTGGAATAACACATCCGCCGCAACGCAAACGACCGCTCTAGCCTCCGGAACTGCGGTATCGCCCATAGCAGGCGGCAGCACCACGTCCTTAACTTGCGGCGGTACTAATAATGCTAATTTTAATATCAGCTTTTCTGTAGCGCAAATAGCTGGTGCCGCACCCTTGGCCTATACAGACACGGTTACATTGTTAATTGCGCCCTCTGTTTAATGGCTTTTAAATAGCTCATGTTTAATTATTATAAAAACTTGCATCATCTAATTTTTTGGTTGCTAATTTTTGTTGATAATACGGCTGCAAAAACACTGCTTCCGGTTACTATCAACAGTGCTATTACGGTCACGATTCCATCGGTAGTCCTCATTACCGGGCTAAACGACATCGTTCTTAGTCCCATCAGTACCGCGTCCAATGCAGCAGGAAACACCACCGCTTGCGTCTATACAAATGTTGCCGCAAATCCTGGTAGTTATTTTGTAACCGCTACAAGTGCAAACGCCCTGGGAGGTGTATTTAGAACAACCAATGGTTCAAGCTTTCTTAGTTATTCCGCTTACTGGAACAGTAACGCCTCCGCCATTCCTACCACACTGCTTAGTTCTGGCGGTAAAACCGTTCGGCAAACCGGCGGTAGTTTCACCTCGCAAAACTGTGCGGGCTTGGCCAATGCCAATTTTAATTTACAGTTTCTAGCCTCCAACTTAAGCGCCGCTGCTGCTGCAAGTTATACCGACACGGTTTCAATCGTCATTAGTCCCTCCTAAGCTCAACTTGATGTAAATAAAATGCTGAGTGTATCGCTATAGTTTCCTGCACGCGCTGCAGCTAGGTCGGCGCTTAATAATGAAATTCGTAGCGATATATTTACACTCGCTCCGGGGCAGGGGTTTAGCAACCCATGAGGGTTATTAAATACCGCCCCCGCCCCTCCGGCTGTCAACTCAATAAAATTGGTGGGCGCTGCAAAATACGCGTGATAAGGCATCGTATTAGCACCACTTTGAAGTAATAAAGCGCTTGTACCACCTACGGCACTAGTTAATCGAACCCGATAATTGATGCTGTCTAATAATCCAAGGCTGATACAGCCATTGGTCGTTGTTATAGAAGCTGTTGTGAACGGCGCGGTGAGAGTACCAAAAGAAAAATCGCCGACCCCTGTAACTACATAGGCCTCAGCCGGTACAAACATTAGCAGGCTCAACAACAATAATAGCGTTTTAACGGGCTTTATTGAACTACACATACCACCTCACTCATATAATGATAAGACTCCTCGAGCGTTAGCTGTACGGGAAAACTGCAGGAATGTGCGCCCTGCGTTGCGCTTAACGTCTTAGTTTTCAAGGGTATTTCCAATTGAAAATACCCTTGTTCATCACTAAAAATGCCATTATCTCCTTGATGAACCCAGGCGTTCGTTAATGGCCGATGCTGCTCATCAACTAACCGACCAATAACGATTACTTGCTTTGAAACACGCCAATTATGCCTGCCAATATTCCCCGGATACAAGGTAATATGGCGGGTTGCGTCCACGATGGAATAGGCACTTTTTGAGGCATTTACCAGTATCAAATTTTTATCGATAAAACTTTCAAAAGGTATTAAAACCGTAGTGTTTGCGGGAATACTGCCAATTTTATAATTGTTTTCATCGATTATATTAAACCGTGCTGAGGCTTCAGCACTGTTCTTCGGAACCGTTACGCGCGCGACTATGCCGGTGGTGGTAAAGCTTGGTAACCCGTTGAAGGTTACGCCATTTTTAGTGACGATTACATCCGATTGAAAGCGTCCACCGTAACCAAGCGTGCTACCGAAGTTTTCAATATCGTTATAATTCGCGTAGATACTGGTGAAAAAACGTCGATCAACATAATTGTAGGTTCCCGCTACAGCTTGTTGATCGGCTGAAATCGTATGGTTGGTGGTAAAGGCATACCCTAACCCCATCTCATTTTGCTTAGAGTAGCTCATATTCCCTTGTGCTATGAGCGGCTTGGCAACGGAGTTATAGTGCGGCTCACGAGATTGACCCTGCCACCCTATCGCCTCATTACTAGCAAATCGCCCTACATTAAACTGTATGGTTAAACCCGTATAGTAGGTGGTTCCCAGAGCAAAATCATAGTTCACATTAGCGTTTACTAAAAACCCCATATTTTTATAATGCCCCAGGTAACGCTGGTAATATCCCCCAGCTCCATAGGAATAATAAAGATCACCAAAAGCACGGGTATAATTCCCCTGTACGCCTAACAAATCCTTGTCAGTAACCTGGTAATTGAAACTTAAGCCATCGTTTTCGGCGAGATTACTAAGAAAAATTGTACTTAAATTTAGTTCGTCTGCAAAAACTTTTGTTACCACCGCGTTCACGCTCAATTTATTTTTTTGATAATTTAACTGGGTGTAAAAACCATAGCTCCCTTTTGAGGATAAAAGAGCCGCTGATTGCAGATACGCATTGTTGTAAAATACCATAGCGCCTACGTTGACAAAGTTTTCATCCTGATTGACTAGAACATCAATAAATGAAGCCAGATTATTAGTCACTCTTTTGTTAATTCCTGACTGTATAAAAGCTAAATTGAACACCTTTGGCAAATTGTTGTAGGTGCTGTAGGCGAGCATACCGTTGGTCAAATATCCTCCTGTAACGTAGTATTGCGGCGCATTCGCAGGGGGTAAAATCGAGGTCTTTGAGAAAAACTGGTGTGTTATTTCAGCACTGCCTATTTTAATTGATAAATCATAGCCTCCATCCGGGAACGCATTCGTATCAATTTTTTGATATCCCGCGGATAAATAATTAGAAAAAATTAATTGGTTGTTTTTGAAAATAGATACCTGCGATCCTTGAGGCAGATATAAGATAACGGGTGTGGCGAGCAGACTTTCGGGATTTCTAACCGTTTTCAGCGTCGATTGAAAATCAACGCCCGCAATAGTTTGTGTTTGCATGAATGGTGTTGTATGACTTTGCAGAAATCCTGAGGTGAAAATAGTTCCTTTATTGGTTTGTTGATAAAATAAATTTTGAATTTGGAATCGATTGTTATCACCAAAACCATTATTAGCAGAGAAATTAGCCGTAAAGCTTTTGTTCTTATAGGCCACAATATTGTTTGAAAAGCCGTTGTAAAAATTATCGTAGAGCAGGCTTGATTTATTTAAAGAAGCCGTTGCGCCTAACTTATTTATATACGACCAATCTACCGTCGAGTCGGGTATAAATTCCAATTGTTGCTTTACCGTAGCGGGGCTAAAAAACGCTGGTTAATACGCAAGTAAAGCGTGTTTTTTTCACTATCAAGAGTCAATGAAACCGGCTCATTTATCAATTTTTTACAAAAATCTGTTACAACATCGTGCGTTGGTAGACACACCTCATGCAAAACATGGCCTTTGCTTAATTCCTGGCGTAATTGAGTCGGGAACCTGATGTTGGATAGTAAGGCTAAAATTTTTTCTGGAGCATCAAAAACCGCGGTATCCGTTGCCGTTATATAATGGAACCCCAGCGAGCGATTCATATAAATCACCATAACCCGGTTATGCGTAACCGATTGTACCGTACCAAATCCCCGTGGCGCTTTGTCCAAAACTTTAAAACTATTGCTCGCATGAGCAACATTACAAAGCAAGCCTACTACGAACACCCATATAATGGCGTTCATCCTAAAAATCTGCATTAATTAGTATCAAAAGAACCGAATAGTTCATCCATCAAAACGAGCTCTGTATGAATTTTTTGCGCAGGTACGGGGGCTTTTATAGTAGAACCTGCAAATAATGTGTTCATTGGTAGCGCAACCGCATGCTTTTTGCCCTCCAACTCAAAGAAACAAGAAGCGATTCGTAGCTGAGTGTTGCCGGTATTTTTAATCACCAACTCATTGGCAACGCGTTTTATTAGTACCGCAGGTTTGAGTTTTTGTGGGCGGATGGTTACGCGCGCACCGTAACCAATGACCACGTGAATGCCTATAACCGCGCCATTTTTTTCTTTTTGTTCAAAAAGAGTTGATTCTTTAGGGACGATAGTAACTTCGTAAACCGTCTCTGTATCATTGATTTTTTTGGTTTTTAATACGCGCACAAATTGGGTTTGGCCAGGCAGCAACACAATTTTTGCAGGGAAAACAAGCAAACCCTGTTGCTGGGGATTAATAACGCGCGTTTTTTTCTCTTGGGGAGTATTGGGATGCGTTACCAAAAAAGGGGTTATTTCAACATAGGCTTTATGTTGACTATCAAGATTTTTAACCGCAATTGGCGCATCCTCTACCCCATCTTTTAAATCAATTACAATTAGACTCACGGCTATTTCAGCGTTGCAAAAACCAGTAGCCAACGTCCATGCCACTAAAATTACAAACAAATTCCTTATCATTTTATACTACTCAAAGCATTATTAAGGGCGTTATCTTACCTTACTAGTTCCCGAAATTTCTATAAATTTCTGCAAAAATCATCTCTATTGAATGACTACAGCACCTAGCCTCAATAATGGAATTACTGATTCAGTTTAAAGGACTACCACCCCCACTGTTTTTCCCGTGATTTAAGAGAAACTCAATAATCGCCATCCGCATGTACACGCCATTTTTTACCTGCTTTATTATAAACGACTGCAATCCATCAGCAACCTCACTCTCTATTTCCATTCCCCGATTAATAGGGCCGGGGTGCATAATCATCGCATCCGGTTTAGCAAAACCGATAGTCTTTGGTGTTAAGGCAAAATTAGATTGGTAAAATTCTGTGTCGACCCACTCATTCGGTTGCAGCCGCTCGTTTTGCACCCGCAAACATACAACCACATCTGCGTCAGCCAAACCCTCTTCAAGATTCGCGGTAACCTCAGCGATGGCCTGCGTTGGTTGCCAAACCGCCGGGGCAATTAATTGTAATTTTTTTACACCCATTTTTAGAAAAATTTGTTGCAAGGAATACGCTACACGTGAGTGTTTGATGTTGCCGATAATGGCAATTTTTAAATTTTTTATATCGGGCTTATTTTCGATAATAGTCATTAAGTCCAACAGTGCTTGACTGGGGTGGTTATAAATACCGTCTCCGGCGTTTATAATATGAGCATTGCGCACAACAGCCGCCATTTCCTTGGGCAAATCGTTTTGGGCGTGCCTAACGACCAAAAGATCGATTCCCATGGCGGCAAGCGTATTCAACGTATCCGCAACTATTTCGCCTTTCGCTTCAGAGGAGCGCTGTGTATCCACATGAACCGTCGGAATAGATAATTTCTGAGCCGCCAACTCAAAACTTATCCGGGTTCGAGTACTGTTTTCATAAAAAAGTGTAGCCAAAGTATGTTCTTTAAAACAAGGATAAGTATTTTGTTGTTTGAAAAAAAGTGCTCGCGCTATTAGGTTTTCAATCTCATATTTGGTGAGCTGGGCAATACTTAAAAAATGACGCATGATTTAATCCTGAAACGAGTGCAGCCACTGCTCTAAAATGATGCAGGCAGCAATTCCATCTATAGCGGAGTTGCTTATTTTACGATAGCCCCCCCGCTCAAACAATTGCGAACGCGCTTCCAATGTAGAAAGGCGTTCGTCCTCTAAATGCACGCAAAGCTTAGTATTTAGTTCTAGCAGGTGCGCAAAATTTCGAGCTAATTCGGTGGTGTATAATTCACTACCATTGATGCAGGTTGGTAGACCAACCACTAAGGCTTCGGGTTGCCACTGTTTAATAAGTTTACTTATCTGCCCCCACTCCGGTATCCCTTCCTTAGCGTGTAGCGTTGCCAGAGGCCGAGCGTTGCCGGTAATTTGCTGCCCCACCGCTACACCAATACGCTTATAACCAAAATCGAAACCCAAAAAAATACCTTTAGTCAAATTAAAACACCTCGTAATACTGCTAAAAAATGGATTTAAAATATAAAAATCACTCTTGTGAACGCTCAAGACGCGGCTGCGTTAATGCGTACAACCCTAAGCATTACCACTAAACATAGACAACTGCTCTATTTTAACACCCATGGAATTAGCCGCTCGCTTCCAGCGGTCCGTAAAAGGCACATCATATAATATTTCTGCCCGATAAGGGCAGATTAACCAGGCATTTTTCAAGATTTCTTGCTCCAATTGATTTTCGTGCCAGCCTGTAAAACCTAAAGCGATCAGGGCGTCCTCAGGTCCATTATTACAAGCGATGGCTCGAATAATATCGTTAGATGTGGTTACGTAGACCCCTTCTTGCAATAGTAAGCTGGAACGCCATGGCCCTATTTGCCGGTGAATTACAAAGCCACGCTCCGGCTGGACTGGCCCACCGTACAATAAAGGCTTAGAGCTCTGTGTTGAGTCTACAGAGGGGACGTGCAGTTGATCAAACACCGCTTGCAATGCAAAGTCCATTGGCCTATTAATCATTAAACCAACCGCACCTTGTGCGCTGTGTTCGCATAAATATATTACTGCGTGTTTAAACAGAAAATTATCTAAACCAGGCATTGCAATAAGTAGATGGTTGGAAAGAGAGTACTTATAATTCATATAGATCTCTTTATGATTACTATGTATATATTACATTATATACTGAATTGATAATTGTGCGTTGCAATTGAATAACGCTATACTTTATTTTTTTCTATCAAGTCTAAGGAAAACGCTGTGGTGCATCATGTTGCTCTAAAGAAGAGAGATGTTTTTTTATTGCGTGCGCTTGAATTCAATGAGTTCATGATTTTTCTTATTATCCTCGCTATATTGAGCATTCTTGTAGTGGTTTATATTCGTGATAGACGTCAAAAAACCCACGCCGTACTGCGTAATTTCCCAATAGTTGGGCATTTTCGCTATTTATTTGAATTTTTAGGCGAATTTTTTCGTCAGTATTTTTTTACCAACGACCGCGAGGAGCTTCCTTTTAATCGAGCCGATCGCTCGTGGGTTTACCGCGCGGCAAAAAACGTTGACACCACTATTGGCTTTGGTTCAACCAGACCCTTACGCAATGTTGGAACCGTGTATTTTGTTAGCGCCCCGTTCCCCCCGCTTGCTAAAGAAGACTCCGAAGTTGCGCCCTTGATTTTCGGTCCTTATACAAAAAATCCATTTTCCAGCAGTCAAATTTTTAATATTTCAGCAATGAGCTATGGCTCCATTTCCAAACCGGCCATTCAAGCGCTCACTAAGGGCGCCAAAATGGCCGGCTGTTGGGTTAATACTGGTGAAGGCGGCGTATCGCCCTATCATCTTGAAAATGGATGCGACATCATTGCGCAAATTGGCACCGCTAAATACGGATTTCGCAATAATGAAGGCGAACTGTCGGACGCGCGCTTACGTGAGCTTGCGGCCTTACCACAAATTCGTATGTTTGAAATAAAACTTAGCCAAGGCGCAAAACCTGGGAAAGGCGGTATTTTACCGGCTTTAAAAGTAACCGATGAGGTAGCAAAGATTAGAAATATTCCGCCGCATAAAGATTCAATTAGCCCAAATCGACACGTTGATATTGGCAATGTAGAAGAGCTGCTTAATTCCATTCACCATATCCGCGAGGTTACCAGAAAACCGGTCGGTTGTAAGTTTGTTTTGGGAGGCTATGAGTGGTTGCATGAATTATGCCTTGCTATTCACCAAAGAGGCATCCAGTCTGCTCCAGACTTTATAACCTTAGACAGCGCTGATGGCGGTACAGGCGCATCGCCACAGGGCTTAATGGACTATATGGGCATACCTATTCAAGAGTCTTTACCGAAACTTATTGATATCTTAGTTATTTATAATTTACGAAAACGCATTCATGTAATTGCAAGCGGGAAGCTCGTAACACCGGCGCAAATTACTTGGGCATTGTGCGCCGGCGCAGACTACGTTAACTCAGCCCGTGGGTTTATGTTTGCTCTGGGTTGTATTCAATCAATGCAATGCCATCAAAACACCTGTCCAACAGGAGTGACTACTCACAATCCAAGCTTACAGCGTGGCTTAGTCGTAACCGATAAGGCCGAACGCGTATTTCATTACGCCAATAATATGGCCCATGAGGTAGCCGTAATATGCCACTCTTGCGGTGTTAAGCAGCCACGCCAATTGCAGCGGCATCATGCCCGCATCGTGCGAGAAGACGGCTTCTCTGCCTCACTTGCGGAAATTTTTCCAGATCAAGTACCTTTGCCTGAATATCTGTGAGTGCGGAAACATTTTATTTTTCTAAGGATGCTTTCAGCGGTGCAGGCTCTAGGCTGAAACGCTCCGCTCAAGCGTGTCGCTACCTCGTTATAAATTTCGGGACATCCAAGTCCCCAAAATTCACTCGCCAACGCGACAAGTATGCCTGCGGCGCCCTGGCCGTCCTGGTCCTCCTTAATTATAATCCCCTTTACGGGGATCATAATTTGCGCTCCCCAATGACTGACGCCTTTTCGTATGCCTTATATTTTGCCTGCGGCAAAACATCCGGCTCTAAGGCTACCAGGGACTACAGGCCTCGGTCTGCGACCTTCCTTGGCCTGCAGCGTTAGACTTAAAAAACGAAACCCCAATTGAGCCAAATAAAACTTGACTGGCAAGTCCGCTAAGCGTTCCAGCAACGAGTGCGCCAATCACCACAGTATTAATTTTGAGTGCGGTGGCGGTAGCAATTAATAGCAACGGACCTACGGCTAATAGCGGAGGGAGCGATACAACGAGCAAGGCGATTGAACACATGAATAAAGCCGTTGCAACGGCCAACCCAATACTTGCAAGCAATTTGAACCGCATATTATCGTGCGGCGATAACAGGCGTACCGGCACGGCTGAGTTGTGCGACGCAGCGCCTTGTTCAAGAGCGTTCACAAATAATTTTTCGTTGATAGGACCTACTGAACTAATGCGAGCGCCGCAAAAAATTTTGCGGCAATTCCATGGGTCCAGATAAAACGCTTGTGTAAAGGGCTGCAGGTTCGGTAATTCAGGGCATTGAGAGGTAATTTCTACAAAGCCACCTTCTGAAATCTCTATTTTTTGGTAATCCGTCGTTGGGCGACTCAAGTTGCAAGTCTCTTGTCGAGGCCCAATTAGCGACTCTTGTGCGGAACGGTCGGCGGTATAAACGTTAATATCAAGAGCATTGCCACCAAAAGTTCCCCTCCATATTTCAATAGAATCACCGCTTTGTCTTACGATAAAAGCAGCACTATTTAAGGTTTTTTGAGCGTTTTCGGACTGGAGCGCCTGTAACGCCGAGCCCAAGCGTTTCTCAACCATTTCTGATTTGCTAGGAAGCTCACCTAAATAGAGGTTGATTACAACGGTCTTAACAGAGCGGTTACTATTTTGAACCGAAGAAGGCATATTTCTCCTCAATAATTACAGTAAAAAAAGATTAAAACCTAGAGCATGTCATTCTTTTTTTTTGTCAACGTTTGCCAAAATGCAAGTAGCATAGGAACCAACGATAAGGCAATAATCCCATAAATAACAATAGTAAAGTGCTCTTTAACAACGGGTAAACTTCCAAAAAAATAACCACAACACAGTAGACTACCAACCCACAGTATTCCACCACAACTGTTATAGATAAAAAATTTAACAGAATCCATCCGGCTAACTCCCGCAACAAAGGGTGCAAATGTGCGTAAAATTGGTAAAAACCGGGCAATTACGACCGTCATCCCACCGTATTTTTTAAAGTAGTTTTCGGTCTTTTTAATAGAAGCTGGGTTGAAAAAAAAAGGCTTTTTCACCGCGCTAATGCGAGAACCAATATGCCTTCCCAGCCAGTAATTAACTTGGTTTCCTAAAACTGCAGCACTCATCAAAAGCACCAATAATACCGCTAAGGATAAGGGGCTTTTTGGTAAAGCAGCAATGCCACCCAGAGTAAACAGCAAAGAGTCTCCGGGTAAAAATGGCGCAATTACTAAACCCGTTTCTGCGAATATTAAGACCCACAAGGCTAAGTAGCTCCAGTTTCCACAGAATGCTATCAAAGCTAACAAATGGGTATCTAAATGGATCAGAAAATCAAAAAAAGAAGTCATAAAAATAATCTAAAAAAATAATTATAAACTTATGATAGCCTCTTGACGACAAATTGTCGGCAACTTCGGTTGTATAAAGCTATTTTCCTTACTAAAAAAATAATTTTGAGCGGTAGCCGGTATCTTTCTTAATTTATTTTGCAGACTGTGGCGCACTATTTTTTCGTTATTGTAAATAAACCAGGTTTTAAAAACGTACACGGCTACAATTAAACCGATAGCCGTAGGCGTTACCCAGGCTCCAGTTAGACAACACCAGCCCAGCATTACCAGCGCAAGCGTTGCCGCAGCAAGTATGCCCACAAGCAACGCGTTGCGATGTTGCTTAAAATTATAGCTGCGCTGAATATGCTCTCGTCTATTCTCACTACGGATATAGGGTTGATAACGTATTCTTTCATGCAGTAAACAAAGACATTCTTTAGCAACATCAATCAATGAGGCCATCAAGAATAAACACGCAACTACAGGCGTCATAATGGTTCCGGCCATCCACCAGGCGATATAGGCTATGCTATTGACCACCGCATTTGCTAAAGATAAAAGTAAATCACGAACTCTGGAGCTTAAACGAGTGCTCGGCTTAAAAAAACAATAAAGTGCATAAATACTTACGCCTGCTGTTAACAGTAACCCCGCGACCGGAAGGGTAAGCGGATTAGCTATTACAAGAGCAAGTACAGCTAATACATGCGGAAACAGTAGGCTTGATAAGAGGTAACTCCCTACCATGAGACCAATAACTAATAATACTTTTTTAGATATTCCATCTTTTTCAAATAAAGCAAGGACGTAATCAATTTGAATAAATCCGTTTTTTCGTAACGCTGCAAATACCGCGTAAATCGAATTATTTTCATGTAAATATTGAGAGCATTCGGCCTCAGACAGACCAAGATTGTGCAGTAACACTTGAGTAAGCTGATATAAATCGGGATGATTATCAAAAGAGCTATTAAGTATTCTCAGAAGCTCAGCCCGCGACTGGTGGTGCGACAAACACAGTTTCAACCATTTTTTAAACTTTTTAAAATGACTATGGGCGAGGATTAAGTCATTCATTTGACAAAAAAAATACTGAACCGATAGTTCTTCAACAAAAGTGCATAAACGCGTGTCCAATGCAGATGCACTGAGCATCATGGTGAAGAACGGTGTGTTTTTATCCAGCGGTCTTGTTGGTTGTTTTAGCGGGTATTCGTATTCTCGCAAAATTTCCGCAGCTAAATCGGTAAGCGCAGGATCTGTTATCGCTGCTTGCAAAATATCTAAGGTGCTGTTGCGCTGTTGCTCAGAAAACAACATTTGTAAGGATACGGTCGGTGCAACATCTTCATTTTTAATACACAGCCGCATCGCTTCAATAAATAAAGAAACATGCTCCTCGGTTAAAGCCATCTCTTAAAAGTCATCTGGGTTGTCGTGGAATTTTTTTTTGCTGTTGTTTTTCCATTCGGGATCGATCGAGCCTTTCTCTAAACTTATTAAATTTTTGTCAATAGCAACACGCTCATCAAAAACAAAACAAGACCCCTCCCAAGAAGATTGGGTGGCGGGAATGGTTTCTAGATAATTTAAAATGCCACCGTGCAATTGATAAACGTTTTCAAAACCCTGCTTTTTTAAATAAGCGGTAGATTTTTCACAGCGAATTCCTCCGGTACAAAACATCGCTATTTTGCGATTTTTTTTATCACCAAGGTGCTGCTCTACATACTCCGGAAAATCTCGAAAGTTTTCAGTTTTAGGATTAATTGCACCTTTAAAAGTACCTAGTTCCACCTCATAATTATTACGGGTATCAATAACCAATACCTCAGAGTCTGCAATCAACGCATCCCAGTGCTCTGGCATAACATGATTGCCAGTCAGGTTTTCAACGTCTATTTCACCTTGAGCAAGTGTAACTATTTCAGGGCGTAATTTAATTTTAGCTTTACTAAAAGGATTAGCACTGTGCACAGAGCGCCTGAACGGTAAGTTATCAAGCCCCGGGTATGCCGCTAAGGCTTCCAGTAGAGGTTGTAAGGATTCCTGTTTCGCACAAAAACTACCATTTATACCTTCACTCGCAAGTATAATCGTACCCTTAATGCCATTGGCGTGCATTATCGCCAAAAAAGGCTCTTTTAATTCTTGATACTTAGGAATCGCCACAAACTTATAAAACGATAAAACAATAAAAGTGTCCATAACAGCTCGAGCTTAAAAAAACGCTATTTTACCACTTTTACTAGTTTTTTCATCACATTATTGCGCAAAATCATTGGATTATACCACCGGCCTAAGCTGTACTTGGCTCAATACCCAATAGCTCCCCGTATTTATAGAAATAAATCAATCGGTTACGAGTGTTTTAACAACGCATATTATTTCGTATAATTATATTAAAAATACTAAATGAGCGCTAATTTACCAACAATTGATTGCAAATGCCTGAAGTATACCCTTTTCGTAAGGTACGTATTTTCTCAGCCAATCCAATTTAAGAGGCTCAAAATCCTCTATGGCACCCCAATCGTCAAACTCAGAAACAATCGCGCTGATGCAGAAAAATACAATCTCTATAAAGGGATAATCTGCGGCCTCGTGGATTAGGTAGGTCTCTAAAATACTCAACTAAACCGATGGACATTAAGACGCCCTCATTTTATGAAATGAGGGCGTCTTAATGTCCGTTGCTGCTGTTAATATATTTTGATGATCTTTCCCTGGCCAAGGCCCCCAATATTTACATTATTTTAAAAAAATGATAGCCTATTTGTCTTTATACACAGTTAAGGATGACTGAATTATGAATAGAGATTTCACTACACCCGACGACAAAACCCCCGACAAAAAGATAACATCCGAGACCCCTACTAAAACCAAACTTGAAAGACGTCGAAAAATTGAAGATATTCAAGAACAGCGACGTTTGAAAATGGAGCTTAACGAATACGACTAAATGTTCCGGTTCTTTGTTCCAATAGTGTATTTGTTTGCATTGAGGGGGGTAATTGCGACAGCGCATGCGCGCGCTGATGCCGGTTATTGCCGAATTAACCGGAGATTATTTTCCGTATAATTTGATTTTTCCGTTGAACGATAAGGATTGATATCCAAACCGCCTCTGCGTGTGTAACGGCCATATACGATAAGACTGTGTGGTTGGCAACGCGCCATAATATCAACAAAAATCCGCTCAATACATTGTTCATGAAACTCATTGTGGTTTCGAAATGAAACCAAATAACGCAGCAAACCTTCGCGATTAATTTTTTTCCCATAATACGTGATTTGAACACTTCCCCAGTCAGGCTGGCCGGTAACTAGGCAGTTCGACTTCAATAAGTCCGAGTACAGATTTTCATTAACGATCGCATCCATCGTCGAAAGATAACCAGGCTCAACGGTGTAGTGGGTGCACTCAATATCTTGCTCATCAATACACTCCCCTTCAAACTCATTACTAATATTGATGAGTGCGGAGCGTTTAAGCGGGCTTATAACCAAAGTGACTTCAGCGTTTACAGCTTTTTCTAGATCTTTTTTAATCGTCTGTTCAACGTCCTTAAAACTTGCAAAGCTTGTGTTATTAAAGGAGTTAAAATAAAGCTTTAACGACTTGGACTCAATAATAAACTGCGAAGCACAGTCGTAATGCAAAACAGCCGTAGCCACAACAGGCTTTCCTTTTGAATTTAACCACGAGACCTCGTAATGGTTCCAACAATCAAAGCCATAAAAGGGTAAATTATCGGGATTAATTCCTAGTTCGCTACGTTTACCTGCCCGTGGAATGGGACACAACCTGTGCGGATTATAGCTGCAATCGTACTCGGTCCGTTTTCCTAGCTCTGAATGCCCAACCTCAGACTGAATTGGTTGTTCTGGTAAATCGCTCAACTTATGCTCCTTAGTAACGGCTAGCCTACCAACTCTTTGGCCTTACCCCAGATATTCATTATTTCATCAAAGGGTAATGCGTCAATATTAGTTAAACTTTTCTCTTCCGCAATTAATTTTACCGCGCGCAATCGTCTTTCAAATTTAGTCAAAGTTTGGCGCAGGGTAACCTGCGGGCTTAGCTTGCAATAAACGCAAAGTGAGAATACCGCATGCAATAGATCACCTATCTCATCTTGCAAAGCCGAATTGTTAGGATGGGCGTCGTGGCTTGGTAAATGCTCTTTTATTTCATCGCATTCGCTATAGATTTGCTGCATTATATGCTCAGCACTCGGCCATTTGAGACCAAAGCAAAACGCTTCCTCTTCAAGTGCGGTAATTTTTTCTAAAAGTTCCATAGGCTGCTACTATCTGAGAGTTTCACGCATTTTAAAAAAATTACTGCGTAATGTCGAATCTTATTTGCAATTAAAACACCGCTCAACCCACGCCTCTCCCAAATGGTCCATGCACTCTTCAAGAAAGATGAAACACTCTTCTTCCTCTAGAAAGTGTTCATGCCCTACAGGTTCAATATCATGATGAAAGTACTCACCAAAATAGTGTTCGGAAAATTTCATATAATCACGCGTGTGCAATATAAAGACATGCCAGATTGAATCGAGTGCTAAAAGCGGTCCAAAGAGCAGGGTTTTTTTACCTTGCGTTTTGCGCTGCGCGGCCAACCACATCCACGCACGTAAGTCCTGAAACAAGAGCTCGGCACGTGCGGTGGTGAAACCCGGATTTTGCTGCAAAAATGAGTTCACAACGGCGGTGTTTTTGTATTGCAGCACACGGGCTAAGGTTTCAGGCCGTAATGCCACAACAGGATTTCCGAGTTACCTTGTCTTTAAAAATAGCGCGCATGATTTGACAAATAAGTTCGTCTTTACTCATATTTAACCCCTTATATACTATAAATTTTATTATTTTCTACTCTTGTAATTAATTATTAGCACTCGAATCGGATTTTTTGCAAACAAGACAAAAAAACCATCTGTATATAGCATCAAATTTACCAGACAAAATGCTTTGATTTCTTCATGTTTAGCATTTTTTAAACATGAAGAAGCAATTTTAAATGTGAATGGTTCGCTTTGCAAAGCCTTAGCCTTTAAATTTTTAAGATAAAGTATTAAAAACAAACTTTACTAAAGCCCCCGTATTTAGAGCTATAAAAATTTTAATACAAATAACGGATTGTTAATTCATCTTGTATGTGCAAATATTCATAAAAATTCTCATTAGATCACCGTTTAAGGACAAGCATGACTGACCTTCATTATAAAAAAACAAATAAAAATAGCCCAGGTTTTCCTAAAGTTACCTTGCCATCGCTTTCTGCAATAAGCTTCATTCTTTCGGGATTTTACAGCACAGCGGTAGTCGCGGCCAACTGGCCAACTCCACAAGATGTGTTTTCAGACATATCATTGGCACTCATCGCAGGCAACCTGACAGGAACCATCGCACGCTGCGCTGCTAACAATGTTCCGGCTGATTGCAATGGAATTAATGCGCTTACCGCAGATTATCGAAATGCTTTGGATCCAAATGCCGTTTATAACAGTAGTGTTTCCGATACTATCAATACTAATCTTGTAATGGCTTTAGGTGACGGTATTGCACTTAATCAAACGTCGGGCGAGCTTACTATTCAAGATAGCCCGGCTATTCGCCCAACTATTAGTATGATAGAGAGCAATTATTTGTCATCCGAAGGAAATGTAACTTTCACCAATCAACCCCCGAGCAATGACTCTTATGTAATTCGTGGCGGCATTCTATCCACAATCAGTTTGATAGGCACTCAATTTATTGAAAACCCTAACGGTGCAATTCAAGCAAGGCTTGACTCTTCAATATATCTCAGTGGAACTACCTTCACAAACAACGGCGTGAATACTACAACTGGAGGCGCTGTTAATCTTACAACCTCGGCTTTAGTCGTACAAGGTTCTACATTTGAAACTAATTCGACGAGCACCAGTGGTGGTGCTATTAATGCACTGGGCACCTACCTCAATATTAGTGGCACTACTTTTGAAGGAAATACTGCCCAAGCAGGTGGGGCCGTTTTTGTAGACGCCGATAATAATAGCGCTATCACTAGTATTTTCGCTAATGCAGTTTTTAAAGATAACCGCGCAAATAATGGCGCAGCCCTCGCTATTCAAAACGCCGCCACAACCCAAATTAGCAACTCATCTTTTGATGGAAACAGCAGCACCAATAATGGAGGCGCCATTTCGTCGATAAGCAGCAACCTTAGCATTACTGCCGACGCATCAACCCCAACAATATTCAGTAATAATTCAGCCAATACTGGTGGCGCAATATACGTACTTTCGCCAAACCCAAGCACTACCAGTATTGTTAATACTAATTTTAATCAAAACAGTTCCTTAACCCAGGGTGGAGCCGTTTATTTTGATGGTGCGACTAATGGAATTTTAAGTATCACGAACGCAGCGTTTACAAACAATACGGCCGTTACAAATGGCGGTGGCGCGCTTATTTCTCAGGCAAGCTCCGCAACCATAACTAACTCGTCTTTCAATAACAATAGCGCCCAGCAAAATGGTGGAGGCCTCATTGCTGAGGGCAGCTTGGGCGGCATTACTATCTCCGCAGACGTAAGTACCCCCTCTACTTTTAATTCCAATACTGCGGTTAACGGTGGGGGTATCTTTATAAGTTCCCAAAGTGCGACTATTGGTGATACTATTTTTACAGCAAACCAAGCATCTGGTAACGGTGGAGGAATATTTATTGACACAACGGACTTTGCTAGCAGTAGCATTGCTATTTCAGATTCCAGCTTTTCTGATAACCAAGCAACCAATAACGGTGGAGCATTATACGGTAACATATTAGCATCCACGCTCACCGATTTAACCTTTACGAATAATTCTGCGGCTGTTGGAGGTGCGATCTCTTTGCAGTCGTTTAACTCCAGTAATCACAACATTGCTGACAGCAGCTTTTCTAATAATCATGCCATCAATGGAAATGGTGGGGCAGTAAGTCTGGATAGCATTACATCCGCAACCCTGACGAACACAACGTACACTCAAAATTCGGCCACCGGTGATGGCGGCGCACTTTTTGTGAACAATACCGGACTAACCTTAACCGCCGACGCCTCAACCCCTTCTAATTTTAATGCCAACACAGCCGTAAACGGCGGGGCTATTGCCCTTTATGGAAACGGAGGTTTGACAACTATAGAAAATGCCGTCTTTACCGACAATACCGCCTCGGGAAGTGGCGGTGCCATTTATTCGAATAACAATTCCTTTAATTTACTTGCCCAAAATGGAGCAACCTCATTATTTGCAGGGAACACCGCAACAAATGCGCCCTCCTCGGTCTTTATTCAAAGCGATACCAGCACGACAATGAATGTGGATGTGGATAGTACAAGTACAGTCGACATGCAAGACCCAATGGCCTCAAGTGGATCAGCCCCGCTGTCTATTAACAAAAACAACAGTGGAACATGGCGACTTGCTGGTACCAATGCCTTGAACTCCCTGACCAACTTCTCCGTAAAGGAGGGCAGCTTATACCTGTATAAGGCTGCAACAATTGGGAGCAACAGTTTTACCGATGGAATCATAAATCTGCCAACTGCCAACTCAACGTTTACCCTCGGCACCCCAACTACTACGGCGACCTTAATTGCTGGAGGTACAACGAACGCAGTTAACACAGCAGGCGCGATGACCTTCAATACTAACTCCATTATCCGAGGGGGTACGGGCGCTGATGGTAGCGGACAAAATATCATTTCCATCCTTAATCTAAATACGGCACCTGCTAGTGGGGCTGTTGTCCTAGGCACAGCACCCACCGATACACTTTTTTTCAGCGCCGTGCAGAGTGGCGATAATTTTACGGTAATCGGCGATTTAACCGGACCCGGTGGCCTTACTAAAAACGGCGACGGTACGGTGAATCTCAACGGAACGAGCACCTACAGTGGCGACACCGAAGTCGCCTTCGGCACGTTGACTGTTGACGGCCAAATAAACAGCCCTACCCATGTGGCCGTCGGTGCAGTCTTAGGCGTTCTTAATAGTCCGCAAAACAATCCTTCACGAATTGGCAGCGATGTCTCTATTGATGGTAATTTGAATACCGCAGCCGGGCAATTAGCTACTATGGATAGCCTCGTATTTAGTTCTACGGGTGTTTTCCAAGTCACACTTGGTGCTCCTTCAGGCAATCCTTTATTATCCGTAAATGGGAACCTAACTTTGGATGGTAGTCTATCGGTAATACCCGATGGCTCATCAACCTACGGTGCCGGCGTCTATCGGTTAATTAATTATACTGGGGCAATTACCAACAATGGAATGGCGTCCCCGGCTGACACCAGCATCCAAACTGCAATACCTAATCAAGTAAACTTGGTGAACACGAATGGTCTTACTCTGAATTTTTGGGACGGCTCAGGGCCTTTTAATAATAACCGAGTTGATGGCGGAACCGGTACATGGAGTGCTCTTAACCAAAACTGGACTATTGCTGATGGTTCATTGGACAGTACCTACACCAATCCTTCAATGGCTATCTTTCAAACACTTGGTGGCACGGTTACTATCGATAATAGCGATGGAATTATTAGCGCACTCGGATTGCAATTTGCAGCAGATAATTACCAACTCAACGGCGACACCCTCACTTTAGTAAACGACAACACTATTCGAGTTGGTGATGGCACCACAGCAAGTGCTGGGTATACCGCGACTATCAATACTGAAATAGCCGGTTCTGTGGGCCTAAATAAGACGGATTTTGGCCGATTGATATTAGGGGGTACTAACACCTACTCAGGAACAACCACCCTCACCCGTGGCGTCCTCCAGCTTAACGGTTCTATTGTCGGCGATGCCGTTGCCAACAGCGGTCTTTTTCAGGTATCCACAACTGCTACTGTTGGCGGTGATGCTGTTGTCAATCCCGGCGCTATTTTTCAAGTGGCCGGTGCTGTTACGGGCAATGCCACAACCAATGGCGGACTTTTTCAAGTAGGAACTACGGGAGCTATTGCTAGCGACGCAACCATTAACGCTGGCGGGCTGTTGCAATTAGACGGCTCCGTCGCTGGCACGGTGTTGGTGAATACCAATGGCCTGCTGCAGGGCAATGGTAGCATGGGAAACCTTGTCGTCAACGGGACAATTTCTCCAGGAAATTCTATTGGAACCTTGACGATAAATGGCAACTTTATCCAAAATCCCGGCTCTATCTATAATGTAGAAATTAACAATCTAGGACAATCCGACCGTATCAACGTATTAGGCAGCGCAACGATTAACGGGGGAACCGTTAATCTCGCCTTTGCCCCCGAAACCTTTATTCTTAACACCGAATACACCATTGTTACCGCTCTAGGAGGCGTTTCTGGAGTATACGATTTCACCTCACAAGATACCGGTCAACCCTTTTTAAGCTTTGCACTGCGATACGATCCCAATAATGTTTATCTGGATTTAATACGATCGGCCGTACCCTTTGCAAGTTTTGCTACCACCTTTAACGAAATAAATACCGCTAATGCCTTAGACGCGCTTGCACAAACCAATCCTTTATCCATAGCCGTTGCCAGCATTGGTTCACCCACTCGGGCGCGTGCGGCGTATAACGCCTTGTCTGGCGAAGTGTACGCCAGCGCACTCACCAGTTGGGTTGAGGATTCGCATTATCTGCGCGATTCGGTGCTAAACCGCTTGTATCAAGCAGGCTCCACAGCGTCGTTCACCAGCCCTCGAGGCACAACTATTGACACAACGGCCAATGGTATGACGTTTTGGACTCAGGGGTTTGGAGCTTGGGGCGATATAGATACAGACGGGAATGCCGCAACTTTAGAACGGCAGGTGCAAGGGGTATTTTTAGGAGCCGACAATGCCATTGGCGATGCGCGACTTGGTGTTGTGGCCGGTTATCAAAACAGCAATTACAGCGTGTCCGCCCGAAACTCGTCAATTGACGGCAGCACCTACCAACTGGGTTTGTACGGAAGCCTACAGCATGATGCTTTTGTTCTGCGCTTAGGTGGTGCGTACGCCTGGCAAACCAATGAAAGCCGCCGTAATCTCAGCCTCCCTAATTTTAGCAACCAGATTAAAGCCTCTTATAACGGTAATACTAGCCAATTTTTTGCAGAAACAGGTTACGACATACCGCTTAGCGTTTTTTCAAGCTTTGAGCCTTTCGCCAACGTAGCGTACGTGCATGCAACAAGCGATACTTGGCAGGAAACCGGAGGCGCGGCAGCGTTAAATGGTCAAGGTTCTTCCGATGCTGTGTTTTCAACGCTTGGGATGCGCGAAAGCTCGCTGTTAACTGCCCTTGAGTACGGTAATTTATTTCAAAAAATTACCCTGGGCTGGCGGCATGCGTACAGCGGAGTTACCCCAATTGTAGAACAAAACTTCATTGGAAGCCCCAGCGCATTCACTATTGCGGGAACTCCGCTATCCGAAGACAGTCTGATTATTGATGCGGGTTTTACCTTGGTTAATTATGATAAAAACATCAACCTACGGCTTTCTTATGTGGGTCAAATGGGTAATTCCAGTCAGGACCATGCGCTAGCAGGAACCTTGTCATGGGCGTTTGCCTAAATCCTAATAATTAGAGCTGGTGCATAAGTGCTGGCTCCGACGTATACTACTAATAAACGGAATTTTAATGAACAAGAAACGTACGCATGCCACTGCTTGAAAACTGGTTTCAATTCGGCCCTCCTCCAACCGACGCTATCCATGGCTATTACGAAATAATTCTAGTGGCGCTGTCTTATTTAGTGGCTTGTCTCGCATCTTTTGTGGCACTGGATTTTTCCGGACGTTTGCAAGCTGAAAAAAACCGTACCGCTAAAATATATTGGTTAGCAGGTGGCTGCTTTGCCATGGGTTCAGGAATTTGGTCCATGCATTTTATTGGTATGTTGGCTTTTATTATGCCAATGAAAATGAGTTATAGCATCAGCTGGACTTTAGGTTCTCTACTTGTAGCCGTATTAGCTTCGCTGCTCGCTCTAAGTATTTTACAAAAAAGAAGCCACTCATTATTGCAATTGATTATGGGTGGTGTTTTTATTGGCCTGGGTATTTCTTGTATGCATTACATGGGTATGGAAGGCATGAAAAATGAAATGGTTATTCACTATAAACCCGGTCTTTTTTTCCTTTCTTTACTGGTAGGTATAGGCGCGGCCCTCGCGGCTTTATGGCTTGCACTACACAACAATAAAGGCTCAAGTCAACGTCAATACTACATTAAAGTTGTAAGTGCTGCCGTTATGGGGGTAGCCATATGTGGCATGCATTACACCGGAATGGAAGCCGCTGTTTTTACCCCTAAACCCCACCACCAAATGCTTATTTATAAAGATTTTATTGACCCCAATCATCTGGCTCTGTTTATTGCAGGCATCACCGCCCTAATTATAAGCCTTGCTTTAATCGCTTCAAACTATTATAAAAAAATGGTAATTGCGGTTCAAAATGAAAAAGAATTTTTAAACGCCATGCTAAATAATTTGGAAGATGGAATAATTGCCTGCGACAGTCGCGGTAATATTACAGTGCTAAATCAAACACTAGCCACACACGTGCCCTTTGTTGAAAACAAGACCACCATTGATGATTTACCCAGCCTTTTTACCTTATACAGTGACGGCGCCTCTCTACAAGACCAAGACTTCCCCTTTAAAAAAATTCTCAAAGGCGACACGCTTCACCAACAGCCCTATACCATGCGGTTCAAGACAGGAGTCATGCATGAGGTGGTAATTGACGGTCAGCCAATAATTAATGGTCAGGGTAAAAAATTGGGTGCGGTTGCCGTAATTCATGACGTCACCGACCGTAAAAAAACTGAAAAATTAAAAAATGAGTTTGTATCAATTGTAAGCCACGAATTAAGAACCCCTCTAACCTCAATAAAGGGCGCTCTTGGTTTATTAATCAGCGGCGCTGTTGGCGAATTTCCCGATAAGGCACAAAAATTAGTTGATATTGCGCACAGTAATTGCGAACGACTGTTGTTATTAATCAACGATATTTTAGATTTAGAAAAGATTGAGGCAGGAAAAATTGATTTCAAACCTAAAAATATTGCCTTAGATGAGGTGGTTGCAGAGTCTATTGAAGCTAATAAAATGTACGCGGAAAAATATGGCGTTCGCATTGAATGCAAAAAAACGACTGCCGTAAACATTATTGCCGACCCCGACCGCCTTATGCAGGTCTTAAACAACTTACTTTCTAATGCGTGTAAATTTTCGCCCGCAGGCGAGAGTATTGACGTGTCCATTGAAACTACTGAGGAGAGCGTAACGGTTGCCGTACGCGATAATGGTGCGGGAATTCCCGAAGAGTTCCAGTCACGCATTTTTCAAAAGTTTGCGCAAGCGGATTCCTCCGACACGCGTGCAAAAGGCGGCACCGGTTTAGGCTTGAGCATTAGTAAAATGATTATTGAAAATTTTGGTGGCCAACTTAATTTCAACAGCCCTGCCAATCAAGGAACTACGTTCTACTTCACGCTACCAATTGCACAAACCGTAGCACAGCTAGAAAAACTCATTCCAACAAGCAATCAAGAACGGCTGCTTTTATGCGAAGACGACATTGACCAATCGGATTATTTACAAGCGTTGTTAATCGCTGCAAATTTTGATGTCGATGTAGCCGCAACTATCGCTCAAGCACGAGCTTTATTAGAGAGAAACCTGTACAAAGCGGTACTATTGGACTTAATAATGCCTGATCAGGATGGAATTTCCTTTATTAAGGAAATTCGTTCCAGTCCAAAAACCTGCGACTTACAAATAATTGTAATTTCCGCAATTGCGCAAACCGGCCAAGAACTTTTAAACAACGAAGCTTTTCCAGTTGCCGACTGGCTCGAAAAACCGATTGACTTTAGCCAACTACTAACCTCAATACACCGTATTAAAAAAGAAAATACGCTCAGACTGCCTAAAATTATGCATATCGAAGACGATGCAAGTGTATCCTACATACTTACAAAAATTATTGCTGACAACGCCGAGTTGTGTTGCGCTACAAGCTTAAAAGAGGCAATTATTTTATTAAAAAATGAAAAGTTTGATCTTATCATTCTCGACTTATTATTACCGGACGGGAATGGCTGCGACATTCTTCCATTAATTACTCGTTTAAAAATTCCAGTTTTGGTTTTTTCAGCTCTAAAAATTGATGAAAATTATTCCAAATACATCAATGCGTCCATTGTAAAAACCGATGCATCGAATCAAACCTTGCTAAGCTCTATAATGAATCTACTAAAAACATAAGGATGTTCCATGAATAGTACCTCATTATCAAAAATACTGTACGCTGAAGACGAAGCCGATATTCGCTCTATCGCGGAAATAGCCTTAGAAGATATTGGTGGCTTTTCAGTTAATTACTGCCGAAATGGACGGGAGGTTTTGCTTGCGGCTGAAAATTATACTCCTGACTTGCTGCTGTTTGATGTGATGATGCCTGAAATGGATGGACCAACAACCCTTACTGAAATTCGAAAACTGGTGAATTTCAAAAATATACCCGCGATATTCATGACGGCAAAAATACAAACAGACGAAGTTGAAAAATACAAAGCTTTAGGCGCCATCGAGGTAATTGGTAAGCCCTTTGATCCAATGACTCTAGCGGACCTAATCAAAACGGCTTGGGAAAAACATAATGAACAATATTGAACACAAACTTCAACAACTTACCGCAACCTACACGCAAAATCTTCCCAAAAAAATTTCTGCTATCAATGATCAATGGCTGGATTTATGCAGTAACTACACGCCATTACTCATGCAGGATTTTCATCGCAGCATTCATAGTTTATGCGGCTCCGCTGGAACTTACGGGTACGCCGGTTTAAGTAAATCCGCTCGAGAATTAGAGATCTATCTAAAAACCAAGCTCAATGCGACGTTATTAAATACTAGAGATAAAAAAACTATTGCTAAATATTTAACGAGTTTAAACGGCAATTTGGGTCAAAGCACGCCCACACTTTCTAACTTAGATTTTAGCTGTTTTGAAGAATTAAAAAAAAATAAATTAATATATATTTTAGAAAGTGACTCAAGTCTTGCACAAAATATAGATGAAAATTTGCAGCATATTGGTTACCAGGTGAAAATCTTAACTAATTTTCAGGAATGTTTTGACGCGATTCATCAAAATTTACCAATAGCAGTAATTATTGATACGGAGTACTTACAACAAGAACAGATTCAGCAACTGGCCAAAATTGAGTCTATTAAAAACGGCCGAACCCAACTTTTTTGTATTTTACCGGATGCTGAATTATTGCCGCGCTTAAAAGCAATTCGTTCAGGATGCGATGCATTTTTTCAAAAACCGATTGATGTTTATTATCTTACTAAAATTATTAACCGAAAATGCGCTATAGATAACGATGCACCCTACCGGATACTTATTGTGGACGACTCAGAGACACTTGCTGAGTATTACAGCTTAATTCTAACCCAAGTCGGCATGATAACGCACGCGGTTTCCAATCCTGAATTTGTATTAAAGGAAATTAGTGCGTTTTATCCCGATCTACTGCTTATGGATATATACATGCCAATGTGTACGGGTATTGAATTAGCTACGATTTTACGGCAAGAAATTAACTACACTAAAATACCTATCATTTTTATGTCCACCGAAGAAGACCGGCGTAAACAATTACGTGCAATGGACGCCGGGGGCGACGATTTTCTAACAAAACCTGTTGATCCACAATTGCTTATATCAACAGTAAACTCGCGATCAAAACGGGCAGGAATTTTAAACTATTATATGGAAAGTGACAGTCTTACAGGCTTATTAAATCACTCTACTATTTTGAAGTACTTAGAAATTGAGATAAAAAAAGCTCAACAAAGTAAATACTCTTTAAGTTTTGTGATGCTGGATATCGATCATTTTAAAAAAATTAACGACACCTATGGCCATCCCATCGGGGATGAAGTTTTAAAGAAAATAGCATTGCTTCTTACTTTTCAACTTCCTAAGGGAAGTTACATTGGACGCTATGGTGGCGAGGAGTTTGCAGTGATATTGCCAAATACCACAGAGTCGGAAGCGTTACAAATCTGTAATGCATTTCGGACCTATTTTTCCGAACAAGTCTTTACTAGTAGCTCCACTCAGTTTAGCTGCACAGTCAGTGCAGGTTTGGTTGAATTAACCACAGAAAATAATGTGCTTGAACAAGCCGATGAGGCGTTGTATCAAGCTAAACTTACAGGTAGAAATAAAGTGTGCGCCTATACGTCCCGTCCTGAATTTAAAAAACCCTACGATAAGACCCAACCGTCGGGAAACTATTTAAATTAAGCGTGGCGCTTATTAATAATCATTTTTTAAACCGCCTAATACTTACCATATAAGTCTAAACCGCGATTAATCCTCATAAAATTGATTGCTAAACGGTGAATAAGCTACGTTTGATGCGTTAATAGTCAATTTTTATTTCCGGTTATCTGATGGGTTCTCCTATAAAACAAGAGCATTCTAATCCAATTATTGCCTAGATTTATTTAGCGACTTAATTTGATCCGTATCAATCCTCCATTGTTAGCCAATATTAAAATAAAGAGCTTTGCTATCTTTTATAGTTAATTGAATTTTAAATGACCGATTAATTGTGTATACTTGTCATTTTTAACTTCGGTCATATTTATGGGATATTCAACAGATTTAAGAGGATCAGTTTTACGCTTCATTGATTCAGGAAACTCAATTAAGGCAGCATGTAAATTATTTAGTGTCAGTCGTTCATCAATCCAACGCTGGAGAAGCAGGTTAAGCAAATCAGGGACAATAGAGCCCAAGCTACGAATCAAATCTCCCTATAAAGTGGATGCATCAGCTTTAAAGGCTTACATTTCCGCCCACCCTGATGCTTACCTCAATGAAATTGCTGCGCACTTCAATGTCACTGCTACAGGGATATCAAAAGCATTGAGTCGTCTGAAAATCACACGCAAAAAAAAACGTCGCTCTATGCTGAAAGAGATGAATCCAGACGACAAGAATTTGTAGAAATTATTTCACAATACCCATCAGAAAAACTGGTATACATTGATGAGTCTGGAATTGATAAGTTCATGTCTCGAGAATAGGGGTGGGCCTTAAAAAGACAAAAAGTGATTGGTGAAATCTCTGGTAGGCGCTATGCCAGGGAAAGCTTTGTGGCTGGTTTGAATGGGGGTCGGCTGATTGCGCCGTTATGTTACACAGGTACCTGTGACGCAATATTGTTTAATTTTTGGTTGGCTAATTTTTTATTACCCACATTAAACCAAGGTCATATTCTGGTGATGGACAACCCAACATTTCATCAATCAGAAGAAACGCGTCTACTTATCAATAATGCAGGATGTGCGTTACTTTTTTTGCCACCGTACTCGCCAGACCTTAATCCCATTGAAAAATGTTGGGCGAATCTCAAGAATAAAATCAAAAAAGTTATAGCTAATTAAAATTTAAAAAGTCTTAAATGTTTGTTATAATTAGTGCTTTTAGACTATGACTTATTCATTAGATTTTAGGGGAAAAGTACTTTTCCATATAGATTCAGGAGCTACGATCGAATCTACGAGTACATTATTTTCAGTTGGTACAACGACAATTAAGCAATGGAAAAGATTGAGACATCAAACAGGACAACTGGTAAGTGCTGGTCGTCCACACAACCCATACAAAATAGATTCAGATAAGTTAAAAGCCTTTATTAAAGAGCATCCTGATTCGTTTTTAAATGAGATAGCCTCTCACTTTAATGTTACCGCCCCTGCTATTCATGCAGCATTGAAGCGGTTAAAAATAACTCGAAAAAAAAGACTTCGCTCTACAAAGAGCGGTGCCCTAATAAACGCGAACATTATATTGAAATCATAGAGCATTTGAACCCTGAAAGTATCGTATACGTTGATGAGTCAGGCATAGATAGCTTTGTATCCAGGGAGCACGCATGGAGTGAGAGAGGGCAAACAGTTATTGGTGAGAGGTCTGGTAAACGCTTCGCTAGAGAAAGTTTTGTAGCGGGGTTAATCCATAAAACTCTGGTTGCCCCAATTTGCTATCAAGGCACTATGGAGGGTGTTTTATTCAACTTCTGGCTCAGTAATTTCCTCTTACCTGAAATTGGAAGTGGTAAGACCATTATAATGGATAATGCTGCTTTTCATAAATCCCCAGAAACGGCTGCTATTATCAATGGCGCAGGTTGTGATTTGATCTTTCTTCCCCCTTATTCAGCAGATTTAAATCCTATTGAAAAATGCTGGGCAAATTTAAAAAAGAAAATTAAGAATGAAATTGCTAATTTTGATACATTAGCTCAGGCCATTGATCATGCTTTTCAGGGGATCGTTTAAATTTTAATTCACTATACTGCGCAATTTTCATCACGGTCAGAGGCTGTTGATTATGCGTTTCAAATAGATCAGTTAAAATTCAAGTGGCTATAATACAAAAATGTAGCGTAGGCCTAGCGGTTGCGATTTTTGTAGGCGCGTTTATAGTACGTAGTATTCTCGTACCGTCAACAATAGCCTTATTTAAAATTAAAAGCTAGAATTGGTATCTACCTCCTTGGCTTGATTCTCTCGTTGCAGGCCAAGGAAGGTCGCAGACTGAAGCCTTTAGTCTGTTGTAGCCCTAAGGATGGATGATTTTTCCGAAAGAAAAATATAAAGCCATACGATAAAGGGTCATTCATTGTGGAAGGAAAATGATTTACTCGTTTAGTGCATTAACGAAGACAGGAGGGCCACGCCGGCCAAACGCATCCCGGTCGCGTTTGCGAGTGATTTTTGCCGACTTGGATGTACTGAAATTTATAACGAGGTAGCGACACGCTTATTTACTAAAAAATCTTATTT